>NZ_JBEXQX010000002.1:0-1067118 GCF_040612795.1 Streptomyces sp. NPDC006335 | reverse complement strand
TACCTGACGGAGCTGTCCGGTGAGGCGGCCTCCTACATGCGGCCGAACTTCTTCGCCAACACCCCCGACATCCTGCACGCCTTCCTCCAGCACGGGGGCCGGCCCGCGTTCGCGCTGCGTGCGGTGCTGGCGGCGACCCTCTCGCCGACCTGGGGCATCTACTCCGGCTACGAACTCGCCGAGAACACCCCGCTGCGGGAGGGCAGCGAGGAGTACCTCGACTCGGAGAAGTACCAGATCAAGGCCCGCGACTGGGACACCGACGACACCCTCGCCCCCCTGATCACCCAGCTCAACACCATCAGGCGGGACAACCCGGCCCTACGGCAGCTGCGCGACCTCCACTTCCACCACGCGGACAAGGACGAGGTGATCGCGTACTCGAAGCGGAGCGGCTCGAACACGGTTCTGGTGGTCGTGAACCTCGATCCGCACCACACCCAGGAGGCCACGGTCTCGTTGGACATGCCGCAACTCGGCCTGGAATGGCACGAGTCGGTGCCGGTGCGCGACGAGCTCACCGGTGAGACCTATCACTGGGGCAGGGCGAACTACGTGCGACTTCAGCCCGGCGGGGCACACGTCCTCGTGGTCGGCCGGGGGCCGGGGGGACACCCCCCGGGTGAGCACAGCGGCGTCCTGCGACCGTCCACCCCGCAGATCGGAGGGTCACCCACAACATGATCGTCAACGAGCCCGTCCACGACACCTTCGAGGACACCCCCGCCAAGGACCGGGACCCGGACTGGTTCAAGCGGGCCGTCTTCTACGAGGTCCTCGTCCGCTCCTTCCAGGACAGCAACGGCGACGGCGTCGGCGACCTCAAGGGACTGACCGCCAAACTCGACTACCTCCAGTGGCTGGGCGTCGACTGCCTGTGGCTGCCGCCCTTCTTCAAGTCACCGCTCAGGGACGGCGGCTACGACGTCTCGGACTACACCGCCGTCCTCCCGGAGTTCGGTGACCTCGCCGACTTCGTGGAGTTCGTCGACGCCGCCCACCAGCGCGGCATGCGGGTCATCATCGACTTCGTCATGAACCACACCAGCGACCAGCACCCGTGGTTCCAGGAGTCCCGCAAGGACCCCGACGGCCCCTACGGCGACTACTACGTGTGGGCGGACGACGACAAGCAGTTCCAGGACGCGCGGATCATCTTCGTCGACACCGAGGCCTCCAACTGGACCTTCGACCCGGTCCGCAAGCAGTACTTCTGGCACCGGTTCTTCTCCCACCAGCCGGACCTCAACTACGAGAACCCGGCCGTCCAGGAGGAGATGATCTCCGCACTGCGGTTCTGGCTGGACCTGGGCATCGACGGCTTCCGGCTCGACGCCGTGCCGTACCTGTACCAGCAGGAGGGCACCAACTGCGAGAACCTTCCGGCAACCCATGAGTTCCTGAAGCGGGTCCGCAAGGAGATCGACGCCTCCTACCCGGACACGGTGATCCTGGCGGAGGCCAACCAGTGGCCGGAGGACGTCGTCGACTACTTCGGCGACTACGAGTCCGGCGGCGACGAATGCCACATGGCCTTCCACTTCCCGGTCATGCCCCGCATCTTCATGGCCGTGCGCCGCGAGTCCCGCTACCCCGTCTCGGAGATCCTCGCCAAGACCCCGGCCATCCCGCAGAACTGCCAGTGGGGCATCTTCCTGCGCAACCACGACGAGCTGACCCTGGAGATGGTCACCGACGAGGAGCGCGACTACATGTGGGCCGAGTACGCCAAGGACCCACGGATGCGCGCCAACATCGGCATCCGGCGCCGGCTCGCCCCCCTGCTCGACAACGACCGCAACCAGATCGAGCTGTTCACCGCCCTGCTGCTGTCCCTGCCCGGCTCGCCGATCCTCTACTACGGCGACGAGATCGGCATGGGCGACAACATCTGGCTCGGCGACCGGGACGCCGTCCGCACCCCGATGCAGTGGACACCGGACCGTAACGCGGGATTTTCCTCCTGTGACCCCGGGCGGCTGTACCTGCCGACCATCATGGACCCGGTCCACGGTTACCAGGTCACCAACGTCGAGGCGTCGATGGCGTCGCCCTCGTCGTTGCTGCACTGGACCCGCCGCATGATCGAGATCCGCAAGCAGAACCCGGCGTTCGGCCTCGGCTCCTACACCGAGCTGCCGTCCTCCAACCCGGCGGTCCTGGCCTTCCTGCGGGAGTACGAGGACGACCTGGTCCTGTGCGTCCACAACTTCTCCCGGTTCGCGCAGCCGACGGAACTGGACCTGAGCGCCTTCAACGGACGGCACCCGGTGGAGCTGTTCGGCGGGGTGCGGTTCCCGGCCATCGGTGATCTGCCGTACTTGCTGACCCTCGGCGGGCACGGGTTCTACTGGTTCCGGCTCCGCAAAGAAGCCGCTTAGCCGACGAGGACTCCGGCGGGGCGGTTTCCACCGCCCCGCCCGGGGCACGCATCAGTAACACCCCGACCAGCCAGCCCGGGGAAAGGACGCCACGCCATGTCGGAAGCCGTCACCCGTACCGCCACGACAAGTCCAGGCCTCCTCGCCTCGCTTGATCCACTCCTGCGCGAGTGGCTGCCACGGCAGCGCTGGTTCGCGGGCAAGGGCCGCCCGGTCACCGGGTTCTCCCTGGTGGCGGTCACCGAGCTGCTGCCGCCCACCGCCAAGCTCGGCCTGTACCACCTGCTGGTCCGGGCCCACCAGCCGCTCGCCGTGGGCGCCCCGCCGCACCCCGGCGACTGCTACCAGCTACTCATAGGCGTGCGCGAGGCGCTGCCGCCCCGGCTCGCGCCCGCGCTGATCGGTCATGTCGAGGAAGGCCCGCTCGCCGGCCGCACCGCGTACGACGCCCTCCACGACCCACTGCCCGCCGAACTGCTCCTGGAGGCGATCCGCTCCGGGACCCGGATCGGCGGGCTGTGTTTCGAGCGGGACCCCGACCAGGAGATCCGTGAGGGTCTGGTGGCCCGGGTGATGACCGCCGAGCAGTCGAATTCGTCGATCGTCTACGGAGATACGTTCATCCTGAAACTCCTGCGCCGGGTCGTGCCCGGCGTCAACCCCGACCTGGAGCTGCCGCTGGCGCTGGCCCGCGAGGGCTGCCCCCGGGTACCCGCGCCGACCGGGTGGCTGCGGGCGGAGCTGGCCGGTGAGCCGTACACCCTCGGAGTGCTCCAGCCCTTCGTGCAGGGCGCTTCGGACGGCTGGGAGCTGGCCCTGCGGGAGCTCGCCAAGGGCGAGGACTTCAGCGGCGAGGCGCACGCGCTGGGGCGGGCCACCGCCGAGGTGCACACCGCGCTGGCGCGCGCGCTGCCGACCGTGACGCTGGGCCACCAGCAACTGCAACCGCTGGTCGACGGCATGATCGAGCGGCTGGAGGCGGCCGTACAGGCGGTCCCCGCGCTACGGCCGCACGCGCCGGGCCTGCGCTCCGCGTTCACCGCGCTGGGCGATCTCGCCGCCGAGGGCTCCACCTGGACCGCGCAGCGCATCCACGGCGACCTGCACCTCGGCCAGTGTCTGCGCTCGGCCGCCGGGCACTGGTCGCTGATCGACTTCGAGGGCGAGCCGTCCAAGCCGCTCTCCGAACGCCGGCTGCCGCAGCCCACGGCCCGGGACATCGCCGGGATGCTGCGCTCCTTCGACTACGCGGCACACTCGACCGACCTGCCGGTACCCGGCTGGGCCGAGGCGTGCCGGGCCGCGTACTGCACCGGATACGCCGAGGTCAGCGGAGTGGACCCGCGGACCGATCCGGTGCTGTTGCGCGCGTACGAGACCGACAAGGCGATCTACGAGGTCGTCTACGAGGCCCGGCACCGCCCGGACTGGCTCCAGGTGCCGATGGCCGCGGTCGCGCGGTACGCGACAACCGACCTGATCTGACCGACCCGACTCCCGCCGAGGAGGCTCCACCTGTGACTCCGCCCACCCCCAGCGGTTCGGAACCGAAGAAGACTGCGCAGAAGAAGGCCGCGGAGAAGACAGTGACCAAGAAGGCGTCGGCGAAGAAGGCGGAGCCGGTGGCCCGGAAGGCACCCGCGAAGAAGGCCGGCGCCGGGAAGACGGGTGTCGGTACGGCGGCGGCCGAGACGGCCCGGGCCGTGAAAGCCGGTGCCGAGAAGATCGGCGCCGAAGCGGCCGATGCCGTGAAGGCCGTCGCCGGGAAGGGCGGCGCTGAGAAGGCCGTGGCCAAGAAGCCTGCCGCCAAGAAGGCCGTCGCCAAGAAAGCCCTGGTCAAGGAGGCGGCCGTCGACAAGCCTGCCGTGAAGAAGGCCGCCGCGAAGAAGGCCCCCGCGAGGAAGGGCGCGGCCAAGAAGGGCGCGGCCAAGAAGGTGGCCGCCAAGAAGACCGTGCCGCCGGAGGTGGCCGCCGCGGCGGCCGTGGTGGAGCCGGTCGCGGCAGCGGGGGACTCCGCTCCCGCCCTGGTTCCGCCGTCGGAGACGCCCGTCTCGCCCGCCATGGACGCCGGTGACCGGGAGCGGCTGCTCTCCGGCACCCATCACGACCCGCACGGCGTCCTCGGCGCGCACCGGGTTCCCGGCGGGGTGGCCTTCCGGGTGTTCCGCCCGTACGCCCGGGGTGTCACGGTCGTGGCCGGGGACCTGCGGGCCGAGCTGCAGGACGACGGCGACGGCTTCTTCTCCGGTCTGCTGCCGTTGTCGGAGGTCCCCTCCTACCGGCTGCTCGTGGCGTACGAGGAGTCGGTCCAGGACACCGAGGACGCGTACGCCTTCCTGCCCGCGCTCGGCGACCTCGACCTGCATCTGATCGGCGAGGGCCGGCACGAGCAGTTGTGGACGGCGCTGGGCGCGCGGCCCATGACCCACCAGGGCGTCACGGGCACCCGCTTCACGGTGTGGGCGCCGAACGCGCGCGGGGTCCGGGTGGCCGGCACCTTCAACTTCTGGGACCCCTCGGCGTTCGCGATGCGCTCGCTCGGCGCCACCGGGGTGTGGGAGCTGTTCGTGCCCGGGGTCGGCGAGGGCGAGCTGTACAAGTTCGAGATCACCCGCCCCGACGGCTCCAGGACCCTGCGCGCGGACCCGCTGGCCCGCCGCACGGAGGTCCCGCCCAACACCTCCTCGATCATCCACGCCTCGCACCACGAGTGGCAGGACGAGGAGTGGCTGGCGAACCGGGCGGCCGGAGCACCGGCCCACGAGGCCCCCTTCTCGGTCTACGAGATCCATCTCCCGTCCTGGCGCCCCGGCCTGACGTACCGTCAGCTCGCTGAGCAACTGCCCGCCTACGTCAAGGACCTGGGCTTCACCCACGTCGAGCTGATGCCGGTCGCCGAGCACCCCTTCGGCGGCTCCTGGGGCTACCAGGTCACCGGGTTCTACGCGCCCACGGCACGTCTCGGCACCCCCGACGACTTCAAGTACCTCGTCGACGCGCTCCACCAGGCGGGGATCGGCGTACTGATGGACTGGGTGCCGGCGCACTTCCCGCGCGACGACTGGGCGTTGGCGGAGTTCGACGGCCGCACCCTGTACGAGCACGAGGACCCGCTGCGCGCGGCCCACCCCGACTGGGGCACGCTGGAGTTCGACTACGGGCGCCGGGAGGTGCGCAACTTCCTGGTGGCGAACGCCGTGTACTGGTGCGAGGAGTTCCACATCGACGGGCTGCGCGTGGACGCGGTCGCCTCGATGCTCTACCTCGACTACTCGCGCGAGCCGGGCCAGTGGATCCCGAACGTGCACGGCGGCCGGGAGAACCTGGACGCGGTGGACTTCCTCCAGGAGATGAACGCGACGGTGTACCGGAGGGTCCCCGGCGTGGTGACCATCGCGGAGGAGTCCACGGCCTGGGACGGCGTGACGCGCGCGACGCACCACATGGGCCCCGGGGGCTTCGGCGGCCTCGGCTTCGGCCTGAAGTGGAACATGGGCTGGATGCACGACTCGCTGGACTACATGGCCCACGAGCCGGTGCACCGCAAGTACCACCACCACGAGATGACGTTCTCGATGGTGTACGCGTACAGCGAGAACTACGTGCTGCCGATCTCCCACGACGAGGTCGTCCACGGCAAACGCTCCCTGGTGTCGAAGATGCCGGGCGACTGGTGGCAGCAGCGGGCCGGACTGCGCGCCTACCTCGCCTTCATGTGGGCGCACCCGGGCAAGCAACTCCTGTTCATGGGCCAGGAGTTCGCCCAGGGCGCGGAGTGGTCCGAGGCGCACGGTCCCGACTGGTGGCTCCTCGACCCGGCGTACGGCGCCGAGGCCGACCACCGGGGCGTCCGCGACCTGGTCCGGGACCTCAACGTCGTGTACCGCCACACCCCGGCCCTCTGGCAGCGCGACACGGACCCCTCGGGCTTCCAGTGGATCGTGGGCGACGCGGCCGAGGACAACGTCTTCGCCTTCCTCCGCTACGACGCGGACGGCTCGCCCCTCCTGGCGGTCTCCAACTTCTCCCCGGTGGTCCGCCCGGGCTACCGGCTGGGCGCCCCGGACGACGTCCCGGCCTGGCTGGAGACCCTGAACACGGACACGGCGAGGTACGGAGGCGGTGACGTCACCAACCCGGACGTCGTGAAACCGGACCCGACTCCCTGGCACGGCCGCCCGGCCAGCATCCAGGTCACACTGCCGCCGCTGGCGACGGTGTGGCTGCGGCCGGCGTAAGCGGCCCGAAGGCCAGGTCCTCGAACGCCGGACGCGCTGAAATCAGCCTCTCCGGCGTTTGAGGAGCGGGGGTCGAAGGGGGCGGAGCCCCCTGGGGACGGGACGGGTAGGGGCGGAGGGGGCGAAAAGCTCTCAGCGGACGCCGAACATCAGCCTGCGCAGAATCGCCAGCAACCCGCGGGGTTCGTGCTCCGCCGCCGGAGTCACCGACGGCGTCGCACGCCGGGGCACGGCAGGCACCCCCGCCCCCAACTCGTAGCGCACGGGCAGCAACCGCAGCCCCCGCACCACCGGCCCCGACCGCCAGGGCAACTGATCCGGTGGCAGGGTCAGCTCCGCCCGGACGAAGTGATCCAGCACCCTCCCCACCGCGGTCGCCACGATCATCCCGCCCAACTCCCGTGCCGCGCTGGGACATTGGTGCGGACCCGCGCCCCACCCCAGATGCGCCCGGGTGGACACCGCCGACCCCACCAGGTGGGAGGAACCGATCGCCAGCAGGTCGCGGTGGGCGGCCGCGGCGGAGGGCGACACCGCGTCCCCCGCCCGCACCCACACCTCCCCCAACCGCACGTCCCGCGCCGCGAACCGGAAGCACATGTTGGCCACCGGAGGGTTCGCCAGCGCCGCCCGGTTGACCGTTTCTCCCAGTTGCCCGGCCGAGAGGCTCCGCCGGACCGTCGCGTTCCCCCGCAACACCTCCAGCAGGGTGTTGAGCACCATGTTCCCGGTGATGTCGTTCAGGTACACGGCGTTCATGAACAGCTCCCGGCCGAGCTGCTCGTCACTCAGCCCGGGGTCCGCGAGCAGCAGGTACGACGTGAGGTCGTCCCCCGGCCGTGCCCTGCGGTGCGCGGCGAGCCGGGTGAAGGCTCCCAGCGCACGGGCCGTCGCCGGCCCCGAGTCCGGTCCCCCGTCCAGCATCCGCCACAGGTCCATGACCAGTTCGTCGCCCAACTCCACGGGGCAGCCGAACAGCTTGGTCGTGACCATGAGCAGCAACGGCCGCGAGTACTGCGCCCCCAGATCCGCGAATCCCACGGACCCCGACTCCGCGGCCAGCATCCCGACCAGCTCGTCGGCATACCGTGCGACGGCGGCCCGCAGCTCCCACCCCTCCGGGCTCCGCGCGTCCTGGAAGGGGCTGAGTGCCGAGTGATGGGTACGCCGGGCCCCCAGGTGCTCCTCCTCGTCCATGAACATCATCTGCCGTACCTCGTAACCGGCCAGCAGCGGCCAGTCCCGCGGCAGCCGCCCCTCGGCCCGCGCCCGCCAGTACCGCACGTCCCGGCGCCACAGGTTCTCGTTCCGCAGCACCTCGGTGACCTCGGTGTACCCGAGCACCAGCCACACCGGCACGCCCATCAGACCGACCGGCGCGACCGGCCCGTAGGTGCGGCGCAGCCGTTCGTACACCGCGCCGGGGTCGACGTCGAACTCGGCGGTGAGCAGCGGCTCGACCGGCAGCGACCCGAGAGCGGGGCCGTCGGCCGGCGGGGTCGCGTGCGAGGGGGCTTCCATACGCACACGCTTACCGCACCGGCCGTGCACACGCAGTGACCATGGCGTGAACTGTTACGCCATGGTGATCCCTGGGACGGATGTGTCGACCAGGGCCTTCGGCAGCCGGCCCGTGTGCAGCACCCCCAGCCGCTGGGTCGCCCGGGTGAGCGCCACATACAGGTCGCTCGTGCCGTACAGGGCCGGCTCGACCACGAGCACGGAGTCGAATTCGAGCCCCTTCGACTGCCGGGGGTCGAGGAGCACGACGCTCCGCGTCAGGTCGGGTTCCGCGCCCGCCGTCACCCCGTCGAGCCGGGCCGCCAGCCTGCGGTGCAGATGGCGCGGGGCGATGACCGCGAGCCGGCCCTCGGCGGGGGTCAGCTCCTTCACCGCCTGCGCAACGGCGCCGGGCAGGTCGTCGGTGGCGCGCACCCAGGGCCGTACGCCGGTGGAACGGACCGAACTCGGGGGTTCGAAACCGGGGTCCTCCGCGCGCACCACGGCCGCCGCGAGCTCCATGATCTCGGCCGGGGTGCGGTAGTTGACGCCCAGCCTCGTGTGCTCCCAGCGGTCCTGGACGTACGGCTGGAGGATCTGCTGCCACGAGCCCACGCCCGCCGCCTCCGCGGTCTGCGCGGGGTCGCCGACCAGGGTCATCGAGCGGGTCGGGCTGCGCCGCATGAGCAACCGCCAGGCCATCGGGGAGAGTTCCTGCGCCTCGTCGACGATGATGTGGCCGAACGCCCAGGTGCGGTCGGCCGCCGCGCGCTCGGCGGCGCTGCGGTGGTCGTCCTCCTCCTGCCGTTCGGCGAACCGCTCGGCGTCGATGATGTCGTGTGCTGACAGGACCTCGGAGTCCTCCTCGTCCTTGTCGTCGAACTCGTAGGTGCGCGAGGCGTACGACACGTCGAGGACACCCTGCGCGTACGCGATCTGCGTCTCCCGCTCGCGTTCGGCCCGGGCCCGCGCCAACCGCTCGTCCACGCCGAGGAGTTCGGCCGCCTCGTCGAGCAGCGGCACGTCCGCCACGGTCCAGCCGCGGGTCACCGGGCGGCGGATCGCGGCCGCGTCCTCGTCGGGGAGGTAGCCCACCGGGTCGGCGAGGAAGTCGGCGACCAGTCGCTGCGGGGTCAGGCGCGGCCACAACTGGTCGATGGCGGCCCAGACCTCGGGGTTCTCGGCGAGTTCGTCGCGGATCTGGGTGATGTCGCTCGGGTCCAGCAGGTTCGTCCCGTCGAACGGGTCCGTGCCGATGCGTTCGGCGACCATGTCGGTGAGCGTGTTGAGGATGTGGCCCTCGAAGTGCTCCCGGGCCACGTTGTGCGGCAGCCGGGCCGCACGGGTCTTCTCGCGGGCGACCTTGACCAGCCCGTCGTCGAGCATGAGGATCTCGCGGTCGTGCTCGATGGCGATCACCGGGTCGGGCAGCGCCTGCCAGTCGCGTACGACGTCGGCGAGGACGTCCGCCATGGCGGCGCGCCCCTTCACCGCGGCCGCGGCGCGACTGTCGGTGGCCGTCGCCTTCACGCCGGGGAAGAGCTCCCCGACCGTCGCGAGGAGCACTCCGGTCTCGCCCAGCGAGGGCAGCACCTCGCCGATGTAGCCGAGGAAGGCGGGGTTGGGGCCGACGATGAGCACGGCCCGCTTGGCGAGCAACTCGCGGTGTTCGTACAGGAGATACGCGGCACGGTGCAGGGCGACGGCCGTCTTGCCAGTGCCCGGTCCGCCCTCGACCACCAGGACCCCGCGATGGGGTGCGCGGATGATCTCGTCCTGCTCGGCCTGGATGGTCTGCACGATGTCGCTCATGCGGCCGGTGCGCGCGGAGTTCAGCGCGGCGAGCAGGACGGCGTCGCCGGTCGGGTCCTCGTGGCCGGTGCGTTCCTGGTCGCCGAGGTCGAGGATCTCGTCGTGCAGGTCGGTCACCCGGCGGCCCTCGGTGCCGATGTGCCGGCGGCGGCGCAGACCCATCGGGGTGTGGCCGGTGGCCAGGTAGAAGGGGCGGGCGACGTCGGCCCGCCAGTCGATGAGGATCGGGGTGCGGTCGGCGTCGTCGGTGCGCAGTCCGATCCGGCCGATGTGGTGGGTGGTGCCCGAGGTGAGGTCGATCCGGCCGAAGCAGAGGGAGCCGTCGACCGCATTCAGCGCGGCCAGCAGCCCCGAGCGCTCGGCGACCAGGATGTCCCGTTCGAGGCGGGCCTGCATGGGGGTGTTGCCCTGGGCGAGCGCGTCCGTGACGGAGACCTCGGTGTCGCCGCGCAGGGCGTCCACATGTGCGTACAGCCCGTCGATGAATTCCTGTTCCTGCCGCAATTCATCGTCCGGAAAACCGGTGTTTGACAATTCCACTCCCGCCCGGATATACTGTGCTCACTGAGCTTCTTTGCGACTCAATATCTGCGAAGTCGCGAACCATTGAATATACGCAAAGAAATCCCCCGGGCGCAATCGCCCGGGGGATTTCTCTGTATTGCGTCAGCTCACAGGACGTCCGTCAGTTCCTCCAGCAGCCGCCGCTTGGGGCGTGCCCCCACCATCGAGCGCACCGGCTCCCCGCCCCGGAACACCATGAAGGTGGGCATCGACAGCACCTTGTAGGCGTTCGTGGTCAGCGGGTTGGTGTCGACGTCCAACTGGACCACCTTGAGCCGCTCGCCCTCCTCCGCGGCGAGTGCCGTGAGCACCGGCCCCATCTGCCGGCACGGCGGGCACCAGTCGGCGGTGAACTCCACCAGCACCGGCAGTTCCGCCCCGAGCACCTCCGTCTCGAAGTCCGCGTCCGTCACCTCGGCCACACCCGCTGCCTTGATCACCTGTGGTCCCCTCCCAGTTCGCACACCGGCTCCGGACCGCCCGGAACCTCCGCGTCGGCGGCCAGCTCGGCACGCGCCCGCTCGGCCCGCTCCAGCTGCTGCCCGACCTGGGCGCGCACGGCCTGCAACTCACCGATCAACGCGTCCAGTTCACCGAGCTTGCGCCGGTAGACCGCGAGCGAGGCGGGACACGAGTCCCCCTCGGGATGGCCGGCCCGCAGACACTCCACGAACGGCCGGGTCTCCTCCAGGTCGAACCCGAAGTCCTGGAGCGTCCGGATCTGCCGGAGCAGCCTCAGGTCGTCCTCGTCGTAGGTCCGGTATCCGTTGTGTCCGCGCCGCGCGGGCAGCAGACCCCGCGCCTCGTAGTAGCGCAGCGTCCGCGTGGTGGTCCCGGCCCGTGCGGCCAGCTCGCCGATTCGCATGTCCACGAACGTAGTCCTTGACGCCGACGTCAAGGCAAGAGCGGTTTGCGCTGCACCGGGGAGGTCAGCACGATCGACGTCGTCGTGCGGCCGAGGGCGGAGACCTCTTCGAGGATCTCCTCCAGGTGGACGGTGTCGCGGACGGCGACCTTGAGGATCCAGCAGTCCTCGCCGACCACGTGGTGCACCTCGGTGATCTCGGGGCGCTCCATCAGCTCCAGGGTCCTCGGGTGCCTCAGGTTGTAGCCGCCGTGCGGGTTGACCCGGATGAACGCCTGGATGCCGTAGCCGAGCCGGGCCGGGACCACATGGGCGCCGTAGCCGCCGATCACACCCGCCGCCTCCAGCCGCCGCACCCGCTCGGTGACCGCCGCCGGGCTCAGCCGCACCCGGCGGCCCAGCTCGCTGAGCTTGATCCGCCCGTCGGTCTGGAGGAGCTCCAGGATCTGCCGGTCGAGCGCGTCGAAGGCCACCGAGGTTTCGTCGGCGGCCGCTCGCAGATGCCGTGGTTCTTTCGGTGCCGTCGCCTGAACTCCCATGGTTCCCCCTTCAACAGGCGGATGTGCGCCGGGAGAATTATGGGCATGGAAACCCCACGAGAGGTACTGGTCATCGGCGGCAGCCGGTATTTCGGCAAGCGCCTGATCGCACGTCTGCTGGCGGCCGGCGACCGGGTCACGGTCCTCAACCGGGGCTCGTCCGCACCCCCTCCCGGGGCGGTCCACCTGGTCGCCGACCGCGACGACGAGAGTGCGCTGCGCGACGCGCTGGGCTCCCGCACCTTCGACGTCGTGGTCGACCAGGTCTGCTACACCCCGCGCCAGGCGGCGATCGCCCGCCGGGTCCTCGCCGGACGCACCCGCCGCTATGTGATGACCTCGACGGTCGAGGTGTACGAGTACGAGGACTCGATCGCCCTCGTACGGGAGGACGCCGTCGACCCGACGACCGTGTCCGTCGATCTCGCACTCCCCTGGGACGACCCCGCATTCCGCGACTCCCATTACGGCGAGGGAAAGCGCCAGGCGGAATCCGTGTTCTCGGTGGACCCCGCCTTTCCCTTCACGACGGTCCGCGTGGCCCACGTCCTCGGCGGGGACGACGACTTCACGGGAAGGCTCACCCACTACGCCGACCGTATCCGCACCGGCGAGCCCATCGCCGTCCCGGTCGACAACCAGCCCGCCACCTACATCCACGTCGAGGAAATAGCCGACTTCCTCGCCTGGACGGTGGGCCAGGACTTCACCGGGCCGGTGAACGCGGCCTCCCGCGGGCTGCTGGACACGGAGGAGCTGTGCCGGGCGGTGGCCGCGCACTTCCCCGAGGGGAAGACCCTCCTCCAGCTCGTCGAGCTCGGCGAGGTCTCACCGTTCTCCTTCGCCCGCTCCTACGGCATGGACAACGCCCGCGCCACCCGGCTCGGGTTCACCTTCGGCGACGTACGGCAGTGGCTGCCGCGGGCCGTGGCCGAGACGCTCGGAAAGGCGGCCTGAGATGCGGTACCGCGAGCTGGGCGGTCTGCGGGTGAGCGCGATCGGGCTGGGTGCGATGCCCCTGTCCATCGAGGGCGCCCCGACGAGGCCCGCGCCCTGGCCACGGTGCACGCGGCGCTGGACGCGGGCGTGACCCTGCTGGACACGGCGGACTCCTACCACCTTCCCGGCGCCGAGCCCGGCCACAACGAGCTTCTGGTGTCCCGCGCCCTCGCCTCCTACGGCGGTGACACCTCCGGCGTGCTGGTCGCCACGAAGGGCGGCCGGGGGCGGCCCGCCCACGGCGACTGGACGGTGGACGGAAGCCCACGGCATCTCAAGGCCGCCGCCGAGGCCTCGCTGAAGCGGCTCGGGGTCGAGGCGATCGGGCTGTACCAGCTCCACAAGCCCGATCCCCGCGTCCCCTTCGAGGAGTCGGTGGGCGCGCTGCGGGAGCTGCTCAACGAGGGCACGATCCGGCTCGCCGGGATCTCCAACGCGTCCGTGGCGCAGATCCGTACGGCACGCGGCATCCTCGGGGACCGGCTGGTGTCGGTGCAGAACCGGTACTCCCCCGCCGTACGCGACAGCGAGCCCGAACTGCGGCTGTGCGCGGAGCTGGGCCTCGCCTTCCTGCCGTGGAGCCCGCTCGGCGGGATCTCCCGCAGCTCCCTGGACGGCCCGTCGGGGTACGCGGGGCACGCGGAACCCCGGGGCTCCTTCCACGAAGTCGCCGAGGAGCACGGCGTCAGCGCCCAACAGGTCTGTCTGGCCTGGCTGCTGGCCAAGTCCCCGACCGTGATCCCGATCCCGGGGGCGACCCGTCCCGCGACGATCCACCGGGACTCGGCGGGGGCGGCGGAACTCGTGCTGAACGCGGCCGAGCTGTCCCGCCTGGACCGGGCCACCCGGGGCTAGCCGGCACTGGGTCATTGGGGGCCGGCCGGCACCGGCCACGGGGGTCTGGCCGGGATCGGCCACCAGGGCCTGGCCGGCACCGGGCCGTTGACGTCAGCGTGGCGGGGGGCCGTAGTGGCTCAGGGATGCGGCAGCCGGGGGCGGAGCCGAGGTGGACACCGCCGTAGAACTGCGGGCCCTGGGCCCTGGGCCCAGAACCCAGGGCTCCGGGTCCGAGGCCACGACGCGTTGACGTGTCAGGGCGCCGCCCAGGCCGACGGGGCACGTTGGACGTGGGGGCGGGGGCGTCAGCCGTGAGCGCGCCAAGAACGCCTTCTGGTCCGGCACGGACTCGGCCCCCAGGCGAAGGCCCCGCCCCACACCTCGGCACTGGTCCCCGCGCGTCGGCACAGGCCTCCACGGCGAGCGGCCCCGCACACGGTTGGCGCAGGCACCCCCACCCTCGCAGCGGACCGCCGCCCACCACCTCCCCGCACCCCCGTCACCGGGAAGCCGTGACCCCCGTCCACGGCTCCCCGGTGCGCTCGGCCCACTGCCGGGCCGCTTCCGGGCGGCCGGTGAGCAGCAGGAGCAGGGAGGTGATCGGACCGCGGATCTCCTCACCCGACCCACGCGTCCACTCGATGTCGGTGGCGACGAGCCGTGCCTTCGGCAGGGGCCAGGGGCGCGGGGGGAACCGCATGGTCCACACCCGGTCGGCGGCGTCCCGGGCGGCCGCCGGCGGCACCGCGCGCTCACGGCCGAGGGCGAGGGCGATGTCCTGGCCGTGGACGAGGAGGTCGAGGAGGGGTTCGCGGGGCGAGGTGGTCGGTGCGAGGCGCCGGAAACCGATGATCGAGCGCAGGTTGGCGACGATCTCGGTGACCGGCAGCTCCGCCTCGCGGACCGCCGAGTCGTGGATCATCCGGTTCCAGTTCCCCCGGGCTCGGACCATCTCCCGTACGACCTGGCCGTAGGAGAAGCGCGCCGCGATCGTGAGATGCGCGGCGACCTCCCGCACCCGCCAGTCCCCGCAGCGTGTGCGCGTCTCCCACTCCTCAGGGCCCAGGCTCTCCAGCAGGTCGGCCAGGCTCGTCCGCTCCTGGTCGACGACCTGCCAGAGCTCGTCGGTGTCCAGCACTGCACCCACGGCGATCACCCACTCAAGTGGTAAGCTTCTCTGACCAAAGTAGTCAGAGACTCTGACCAATGTCAAGCAGTGTGAGTTCGAACGGCACGAGGGAGCGTCGACGATGGTGGCGGAGAGCGAGCTCAACACGGGCGTGCTCCTTTTCCTCCCGTACCGGGCCCTGGAGAATCGAATCTTCGCCGCGCTCGCGGAAGCCGGTTTCGACGACTTCACGCCCGCTCAGGCCCGGGTCATGCAGCGGATCGGCCCCGACGGCACCCGGCTGACGGAACTGGCCGAGCAGGCCCAGATCACCAAGCAGACCGCGGGGTTCCTGGTCGACCAGCTGGAGAAGGCGGGCTATGTCACCCGCGTCCCGGACCCGACCGACAAGCGGGCCCGGCTGGTGCGCGGCGCGGCGAAGGCGTGGGCGGCGAAGGAGGTCGCCGACGGTGTGGTCGCGGAGGTGGAGCAGGAGTGGAGGGAACACCTCGGTGCGCGTCGCATGAAGCAGCTGCGTGAGGCACTGACCCTGCTGCGGGAGATCACGGATCCGTGGGCCTAAGGTATGCCCGGACCTGACCAGGCGGGACCAGATCAGACCGGACCTGACCGGACCGGACGGGAAAGAGGGAGGGAAGCCGTGGCGACCCCGTCGTGGTGGGACGAAGTGGTGGGCGTCAGCGAGGTCCTGGCGGACGCCGACCGCGCGGAGATCGAGCGCTGGCGCCGCCCCGGGAGCGAGGGCGCCCCGGACGACGTGCCACCCCTGACGGTCCGGCTCGGCACCCTCGGGCGGGTCTACGCCCAGCACTCGACCGAGACCGGGGCTCACACCCCGCACCCCTCACGAACCCAGGGCCATGGCCGATCGGAGCCCGGATTCAGCCAGGCGCAGACCCGGGAGCTGTTCCGGCTGCTGGAAGACGTCCTGTCGAACGGCGGCGACGCGGACGGCGACGCCGTGGCCACCGGCTTCTTCGAGGCCCTGCTCAACGCCTGGGACGCCGGCTTCGACCTGCGTGCCGTCTGGCCCGCCCTCGGCCCGGACTCGCGCGCCTACTGCCGGGCCTGGAACGACTTCACGGGTGTCGAGACCCCTGACTGGATGCGCTGAGCTCACGCAGCCCACCGGCCTCCTCGACCTCCAGCAGCGAAGCGCTCTGCCGTTCCGCCTCGAAGGCCCGGTGGCCGCCGCGCAGGCCGAACAGGCGCTTGGCCAGGAGGATGTAGAGGACGGCGAGGATGTTGAGGAACAGCGTGCCGATCTTCAACCAGCTGACGCGCTCGGTGAGTTCGTAGATCTCCAGCGGGAGGAACGCGGCGGTGGCGACCACCGTCAGGTACTCCGCCCAGCGCTTGGCGTACCAGAGACCGACCGCCTCGACGAGCTCGACGAGGGCGTACGCCAGCAGCAGCGCGGCCACCAGGACGAGGGTGCCGTGCCGGTACCCGAACGTCTTCTGGACGGTGCCGACGACCGGCGAGTGGTCGAGGTCGTAGTGGAAGTGCCGGAACACCGGCCGGAAGACGTCCAGGTACTCGTCGAAGAGCCGGCGCACCGCGTCCTGGCTGTTGCTGAACTTCCACACCGCCGCCGCGGCCAGCACGATGAACACCCCTCGCACCGCCCGCTCAACCGCGAGGAAGCGCAGCACGAACAGGTCCCTGAGCACCGGGCCGCGCGGCACGAGGGGCGCGTGGTCCGCGGGCCCCGAGCCGTGCGGCTCCCCGAGGGCGAAGTCGCCGCAGCGCAGACAGCGCCAGGCGGCGCCGAGGGCGGTGTCGGCGTACAGCCGCTGGCGCAGGCGGGGTTCGTCCGGCGCGTACGTCACATGGCCGCGGCGGGCGCACGTGCGCCGGTCCCAGTCGATCTTCATCCCCCGTGCGCCTCCGAAACCAAGAGCGTGCCGTCCGGGGACGGCACGCTAGTGGGGCGGGGTAAGAGTTCGGTGAGTCAGCGGGCGCCGACCAGTTCCTTGTCCTCCTGGCCCTCGGGAGCCGGCTCCGCGGTCTTGCGGCCCGGCAGCAGCAGCGCCACCAGGACCGTCCCGACACCGAGCACGATCACTCCGATCAGGCTGGTGTGCGCCACCGCGTCCGAGAAGGAGATCGCCTTGGCGCGCTCACGCGCGGGAAGGTCGCGGCGAGCAGGGACAGCGTGGCCGGCATGATCATCGCGGCGCCGGTGCCCATCACCGCGCGGGCCGCGATGACGGTCGTGGCGCTGTCGGCGAAGGAGCCGAAGACCGCGCCGCCGCCGAACACGCCGAGGCCCCCCACTTCCTTAAGGGCGTGGGAGGTGCCCCCAGAGGTCGGCGCTGGACAGCCCGAGGTCCTCGGTCATGTCGGGGGGCCGCGACCGTGAGGGCGGTGTTCGCCATCACGATGATCAGCAGGCTGAGGCAGAGGACGAGGAGTGCCCACCAGCGGCGGGCGTAGGGGCACTCCATCTTCTCGACCGGTTCGGTCATGACGAGCCGCATGGCAGGGGTGGCCTCCCTCAGCAGACTTGCACAGTGATGTGCAAGTCCAGTCGGGAGGGGCACAATGACGGCCATGACCACGGGCCACTCCAGCCGCGCCGACGCCAACCGCCGCCGCATCCTCGACATCGCGCTCGCCGAGCTGCTGCGCGACCCCGACGCGTCCATGGACCGGATCGCGCGCGCCGCGGGCGTCGTACGGCGGACCGTGTACGGCCACTTCCCGAGCCGTGAGGCGCTGATCGGCACGCTCGTCGACGGGGCCGTGGAGGCGGTGGCGGCCGCGCACGCGGCGGGGCAGGAGGGGATCGAGGATCTGGCGCAGGCCGTGGCGGGCTCCGTGCTCGCGGTCTGGGAGGTCGCCGACCGCTATCGCATCCTGGTCTCGCTCGCCCAGCGCAGCGTCACCGTGCAGGGCATCCGGGAGCGGCTCGCGCCCGTGCGCGCGGCCTGCACCGAACTGCTCCAGCGCGGCCTGGACGAGGGCGTCTTCGTCTCCCCGCTGCCCGCTCCCGCGCTGGCGTACGTCCACGAGCAGATGATGTTCGCGGTGATGGAGGCGGTGAACGACGGGCTGCTGGACGCGCAAGAGGCGGGCCGCGCCACCGCGGTCACCGTTCTGACCGCGGCGGGCGTACCCGCCTCTCTGGCCACCGCACTGGTGGCGAAACTGAGCGACTGAACCTTTCGGAAAGGGGCCCGGGCGGCCGAGCTACGGGGGAGTACTCGGCCGCCCGGGGCGGGAGCCGGGCCCGGGTTCAGGTCGGGCCCGACCCGGCTCTGTGTGGCCCTGGGGCCATCGGCGTCCGGCCGCTCAGGCCTTGGCCAGCTCCTTCTCGCCGCCCTGCTCGGGGATGTCCGCCGGGACGTCGTCGTCGTGGTCCAGGAGCGTCTTCTCGTCGAAGGGCAGGTGACCGGCGAGCACCTGGTCGACGCGCTCGCGGTCGATCTCCTTGGTCCAGGTGCCGATCAGGACGGTGGCGACGGCGTTGCCCGCGAAGTTGGTCAGGGCGCGCGCCTCGCTCATGAAGCGGTCGATACCGACGATCAGGCCGATGCCGTCCACCAGGGCGGGCTTGTGCGACTGGAGACCGCCGGCCAGGGTCGCGAGGCCGGCGCCGGTGACACCGGCGGCGCCCTTCGAGGCGACGAACAGGAACAGCAGCAGCGGGATCTGCTCGCCGATGGACATCGGGGTGCCCATGGCGTCGGCGATGAACAGCGAGGCCATGGTCATGTAGATCATGGTGCCGTCGAGGTTGAAGGAGTAGCCGGTCGGGATGGTGATGCCGACCACCGGCTTGCTGACGCCCAGGTGCTCCATCTTCGCGATGACCCGCGGCAGCGCGGACTCGGAGGAGGAGGTCGACAGGATCAGCAGGAACTCACGGCCCAGGTACTTGAAGAGCGTCAGGATGTTCAGGCCGGCCACGAGCCGCAGCAGCGTGCCGAGCACGATGAAGACGAACAGCACGCAGGTGGTGTAGAAGCCGACCATCAGGAGCGCGAGGTCCTTGAGCGCGTCCACGCCCGCGGAGCCTACGACGGCGGCCATCGCGCCGAAGGCGCCGACCGGGGCGGCCCACATCACCATCGCGAGGACCCGGAAGACGAGCCGCTGGATGTGCTCGACACCGCGCAGGACCGGCGCTCCGACCGGACCCATGGCCTGCAGCGCGAAACCGACGAGCAGGGCGATCAGCAGGGTCTGGAGCACCTCGCCCTCGGTGAAGGCGGAGACGAACGTGGTCGGGATGATGCCGAGCAGGAACTCGGTGGTGTCCTTGGCCTCCGCGTCGACCTGTGCGTGGCCGACGTCCTTGACCGCGTCGGTGACGGCGAGGCCGGTGCCCGGGTCCAGGATGTTGCCGACGACCAGGCCGATGCCCAGCGCGACCAGCGACATGATCGTGAAGTAGATCAGCGCGATACCGCCGACGGCGCCGACCTTGGCGGCCTTCCGTACCGATCCGATACCGAGCACGATCGTGCAGAAGATGATCGGCGAGATCATCATCTTGATCAGGTTGACGAACCCGGTGCCGATCGGCTTCAGCTCGACCGCGAAATCGGGCGCGACCAGACCGACGGTGATACCGAGGGCGACCGCGACGATCACCGCGATGTAGAGGTAGTGAGTGCGGTCTTTTTTGACTGTGGGTGCCGTATCGGGGGTGCTGGCGGCCACGGCTGCCCTCCTTGACGTCTTCGTCGGCATGACCGGCGTGCGGCTCACGTCCGGGCTTTTGAAGGAATGCCGTGACTATCTCCCGCCCTGTGAGGGCGGTCACCCTTCCGTTCATTGAGTTCACCGGGAAGCGTCGGGCAGGGGTGCGTGAAGCGTCGGCCAGGGGCGCGCGGAAACCGGCTGGCCCGCGAGGGGAGCGGTCAAAATCGGCCATGGGGCAGACTGACGGCATGCGCATACCCGTACCGAGACCCCGGAGCCTGGCGGCCCAGCTCTTCGCCATGCAGGCCGTGCTGATCACCGTGGTCGTGGCGGGGTACGCGCTGTTCACGTACGTCAGTGACCGGGGTCAGGCCGAGGACGCGGCGCGCAGTCAGGCCAGGGCGGTGGCGCGGGCGGTCGCGGACTCGCCGTCCGTGCGCGAGGCGATCGGTACGCCGAGACCCACGGTCGAACTCCAGCCGTACGCGCTCAGGGTGATGGCCGACACCGACGTCGACTTCGTCACGATCATGAGCCCGCAGGGCATCCGCTGGACCCACCCCGACGAGAAGCAGATCGGCAAGCACTTCCTCGGCAACACCGAGCGCGCGCTCAAGGGCGAGACCTTCACGGAGACCTACACCGGCACCCTGGGCGCCTCGGTACGGGCGGTCACCCCGGTCAAGGACGACCAGGACCACGTCATCGGCCTGGTCAGCGCCGGCATCCAGGTCGAGAAGATCAGCGAGCGGGTGCAGGGCCAGCTCACCGCCCTGCTCGCCGTCGCGGGCAGCGCGCTCGCACTCGGCGCCATCGGCACGTACGTCGTCAACGCCCGCCTGCGCCGCCACACCCACGGCATGAACGCGGCCGAGCTCAGCCGGATGCACGACTACCACCAGGCCGCCCTGCACGCCGTGCGCGAGGGGCTGCTGATGCTGGACGGGCAGTACCGTGTCGCGCTGATCAACGACGGCGGACGGGAGCTGCTGGGGGTGGCCCCGCAGGACGGGGTGATCGGGCGGTCGGTCGCGGACCTCGGGCTGCCGGCGCCGCTCACGGGCGCGCTGCTCTCCTCGGAGCCACGGGTCGACGAGGTCCATCTGACGTCCACCCGGGTCCTGGTCGTCAACACCTCCCCGGTCTCCGGCGGCGAGCAGCGCGGCACGGTGGTCACCCTGCGCGATGTGACCGAACTCCAGTCCCTGATGGGCGAGCTGGACTCCGAGCGCGGTTTCACCCAGGCGTTGCGCTCCCAGGCCCACGAGGCGGCGAACCGGCTGCACACCGTCGTCTCCCTGATCGAACTGGGCCGCGCGGAGCAGGCGGTGGACTTCGCGACCGCCGAACTGGAACTGGCGCAGGCGCTGACCGACCAGGTCGTGGCGGCGGTCGGCGAGCCCGTCCTGGCCGCCCTCCTGCTGGGCAAGACCGCGCAGGCGAACGAACGGGGCGTGGAGCTGGTCGTCTCGGAGGACAGCCGCCTGGACGACGGACTGCTGCCGGAGAGCCTCCCGGCCCGCGACCTGGTGACGATCCTCGGCAACCTCATCGACAACGCGGTGGACGCGGCCCAGGGCAGTGTGCGGGCACGGGTGACGGTGACGGCGTACGCGGCGGGACCGGAGGGCGGGGCGGGAGTCGCCGGCTCGGCCGGCCGGGGACTGGTCCTGCGGGTCTCGGACACCGGCGCGGGCGTCGATCCGGCCCATGCCGAGGCGGTCTTCCAGCGGGGCTTCTCGACGAAGCCGGCGGGTCCGGGCGGACGCGGGCTGGGCCTGGCGCTCGTACGGCAGACGGTCAACCGCTGCAAGGGAACGCTGACCGTGACGGAGGCCGAGGGCGGCGGCGCCGAGTTCGAGGTACGGCTGCCCCTGGGGAACGAGTCCGAGGACCCCGAGAGCGCCCGGGGTCCAGGGGGCTCCGCGGCCACGGAAGACCCGACGGCCCCGGACGACTCCCCGCCCTCCGACGGCGCCCCCGTCGCCGACAGCCCTCCACCCCCCGACGGCGCCCCCGTCCTCGACCGTGCCGCGGTCCCCGGAGGCGACGTATGACCACCCAGCAGCCCATCCGTGTCCTGGTCGTCGAGGACGACCCGGTCGCCGCCGACGCGCATGTCCTGTACGTCAACCGCGTGCCCGGCTTCACGGCCGTCGGCAAGGCCCACACCGGCGCCGAGGCCCGTCGTCTCCTGGACCGTACGCCCGTCGACCTGCTGCTGCTCGATCTGCACCTGCCGGACGGGCACGGCCTCCAGCTCGCCCGTTCGCTGCGCGCGGCCGGGCATCAGGCGGACGTGATAGCGGTGACGTCGGCCCGGGACCTGACGGTCGTCCGCGAGGGCGTCTCGCTGGGGGTCGTGCAGTACGTGCTGAAGCCGTTCACCTTCGCCACCCTGCGGGACCGGCTGATCCGGTACGCGGAGTTCCACGCGGCGGCCGGTGAGGCAAGCGGTCAGGACGAGGTGGACCGCGCGCTGGCCACGCTCCGGGCGCCGGGCCCGGCCGCCCTGCCCAAAGGGCTCAGCGCCCCGACCCTGGAGCGGGTGACGGTGGCCCTGCGGGACTGCGCGGAGGGCCTCACGGCGACCGGTCTGGCCGAGGTGGTCGGCATCTCCCGGATCACCGCCCGCCGCTACCTGGAGCACCTGGTCGACGCGGGCCGGGCGGCCCGCAGTCCGCAGTACGGGACCGTGGGACGGCCCGAGTTGCAGTACCGGTGGGTCAGGAACCCGTAAGTCCGAGCTGCTGCACGCTCATTGACGGGACTAGACCACTCCTCTTACGTTCACACGGCAGCCGTCCCGGCCACAACGACGTGAGCCCGTAGGAGGACATGCCCGTGCGCCCCACCGCCGTACTCCCCTCCCTGCTCGCCACCGCCCTCGCCGCGTCCGCCCTCACCGCCTGCGGCGGCGGTTCCGGCAGCGATCCGGACACCGTGAAGGTCTCCTTCAAACAGTCCACGGACAACTCCGTCCATGTGATGGACGACTATCTCGCGGACATCAAGAAGCAGTTCGAGAAGGCCCACCCCGGCAAGAAGGTCGAGCTCGTCCCGATCAAGGCCCCGGACTCGGAGTACTACACCAAGCTCCAGCAGATGCTCCGCTCCGCGAAGACCGCGCCCGACCTGGTCTACGAGGACACCTTCCTCATCAACTCCGACATCACCAGCGGATACTTGAAGCCACTGGACCCCTATCTCCCGAAGTGGCCCGACTGGAACCGGTTCATCGACACCGCGAAGGCCGCCGCGAAGGCCGAGGACGGCAAGACGTACGGCGTCCCGGACGGCACGGACACCCGGGGGCTCTGGTTCGACAAGGGGATCTTCGCCAAGGCGGGCCTGCCCGCGGACTGGCAGCCCAAGACCTGGGACGAGGTCCTCGACGCCGCCCGCACCATCAAGCGCAGGGTCCCGGACGTCACGCCCCTCAACGTCTACACCGGCAAACCCGCGGGCGAGGCCGCCACCATGCAGGGCTTCGAGATGCTGCTCTACGGGACCGAGGACCGGCTGTACGACGACTCCGCCAAGAAGTGGATCGCCGGCAGCCAGGGCTTCAAGGACGCCCTCTCCTTCGTCGAGACGGTCTACCGGGAGAAGCTCGGCCCGGACGTCTCCACCGCCCTCGACCCCAACATCCAGACCATCGTGCGCGGCGACCTGCTCCCCAAGGGCAAGCTCGGCATCAACCTCGACGGCTCCTGGCTCCCGCAGGACTGGCTGCCCGGCAGCGGCCACGAATGGCCCGAGTGGTCCAGCGAGTTGGGCCTCGCGTACATGCCCACCCAGCACGGACAGGCCCCCGGCAAGGTGAGCATGTCCGGCGGCTGGACATGGTCGGTGCCGGCCAAGGCGGGCAACCCCGACCTCGCCTTCGAGTTCGTCAAGACGATGCAGACCAAGGCCAACGCCCAGAAGTGGTACGTCGCCAACTCCGGTATCGCCGTACGCGAGGACGTGGCCGCGGACCCGGCGTACGCCAAGGCCCAGCCCGGCATCAAGTTCTTCACCGATCTGGTCGCGAGCACCCACTACCGGCCCGCCTACCCGGCGTATCCGAGGGTCTCCACCGCGATCCAGGAGGCGATGGAGGGCGTGACAACCGGTGACGTCCCCGTCGAGGAGGCGGCCAAGGCCTACGACGACGCGCTCAAGGAGGCCACGGACAACCAAGTGATCGAAAAGTGACCCCGCGCTCCCTCACCCGCGCCCTCCCCCTCACCCCCGCGCTCGTCCTGCTGCTCCTCTTCCTCGCCGGGCCGATCGCCTACTGCGCCTGGATCGCCTTCACCGACCTTCAGTTGACCGGACAGGCTCAGTCGTCGTTCGTCGGCTTCGAGAACTTCCGTACGGCGTTCCGGGACGAGGAGTTCCTCAACGCCGTATGGCTGACACTGGTGTTCACGGTCGTGTCGTCCCTGGTCGGCCAGAACACCCTGGGCCTGGCCCTCGCCTCGCTGATGCGGCGCGCCTCGAAGCCGGTGCGTACGCTCACCGGGGGCATCGTCATCACGGCGTGGGTGCTGCCGGAGGTGGTCGCGGGCTTCCTCCTCTACGCCTTCTTCCGCAAGGAGGGCACCCTGAACGCGCTGCTGGACCTGCTCCATCTGCCGTCCCAGAACTGGCTGTTCACCCTGCCGATCCTGGCGGTGTCCTTCGCGAACGTGTGGCGCGGCACGGCCTTCTCCATGCTGGTCTACACGGCGGCCCTGAACGAGATCCCGAAGGAGATCACGGAGGCCGCCGAGGTCGACGGCGCGGGTGGCTGGCGGCGGATGTGGCACATCACCCTGCCGATGATCCGGCGCTCCATCGGCACGAACCTGATGCTCAACACCCTCCAGACCCTGTCGGTCTTCGGGCTGATCTGGGTGATGACCAGGGGCGGCCCGGGCGACAGGAGCCAGACCCTGCCCCTGTTCATGTACGAACAGGCCTTCCAGAACAGCATGATCGGCTACGGCACCGCGGTGGCCCTGCTGCTGCTCCTGGTGGGGTCGCTCTTCTCCCTGGTCTACATGCGCCTGCTGCGGACGGAGGTGTGACCATGGCCGGGTCACCGCTCGCCGACCGCCGCCGCAACCGCCGCCTGGCCGCCGACGCGGGGCTGCTGGTCGTGGCCGCCGCGTTCGTGCTGCCGCTCGCCTGGGTGGTGCTGTCGGCGCTGGACCCGCACGCCGACCTGAGGGTGAAGGTCCCCGACGGTGTCACCCTCGACAACTTCGACGCGATCCTGACCTCGGAGATCACCTTCACCCCGCTGCTCAACAGCCTGATCCTGTGCGGCGGGGCGACCCTGCTGACCGTGGTCTGCGCGGCCCTCGCGGCCTACCCCCTGTCCCGCTTCCGCTCCCGCCTCAACCGGCCGTTCCTGCTGTCGATCCTCTTCGCGACCAGCCTGCCCATCACGGCGATCATGGTGCCGGTCTACGCCCTCTTCGTGCAGGTCGACCTGATCGACACCCTCCAGGGCACGATCCTGTTCTTCGCCGCCTCCCAACTCCCCTTCGCCATCTGGCTGATGAAGAACTTCATGGACGGCGTGCCGAAGGAACTGGAGGAAGCGGCCTGGACGGACGGCGCCGGTTCCCTCCAGTCCCTGCTCCGGATCGTGCTGCCCCTCATGGGCCCCGGAGTCGCGGTCGTGACCGTCTTCTCCTTCGTCATGATGTGGGGCAACTTCTTCGTCCCGTTCATGCTGCTCCTCACCCCGGACCAGATGCCGGCCTCCGTCAGCATCAACGAGTTCTTCGGCAACCGCGGAATGGTCGCGTACGGCCAGCTCGCCGCGTTCTCGATCGTCTACTCGACACCGGTGATCCTGCTGTACGTACTGATCGCCGGGCGGCTCGGCGGGGGCTTCGCGCTGGGCGGGGCGGTCAAGGGGTGACTGGAGGGAACGGGTGCTGAGGCCGCCCGCCCGCGCCGGGCCGTCGGGCGGCTTGTCGGTCCTGGTACGGCGCTGCGCGGCAGCCGGGCTCCGGGCCACCGAGTTCGGCGCGCGGACGCGGACGACCCGCTCGGCGCCCGACGCGGATGTGGGGTTTCGACCCGACGATCCGTGCACACACGGCGCGGCCACGCAGGGGCTGCACTGGAGGCCCAGGGCCCACCCCTGGACCCCGTCCTGGCGCAAGGGCGAGGTGGGCCGGGCGCGTGGCCCGGTCGGCAGGACAGGATCCCCCGCCGCTCACTCCCTGGACAGCACCCCCGGCCGGAACGGCTCCACCCCCACCACCCTGCGCACCCGCACCGGTTCGATCAGCAGCATCACCCGGCGTTCGCCCTCCAGGAGCCAGGGATAGCGCTCCTCGCCGATGTACTTCCGGGTGAGCCGGTCCATGGAGCGTTCCGCCGCCTCGCCCTCGACGAAGCGGACCACCCGGCCCCGGATCTCGACGCGGTCGTAGGGGTTGTCGGGGTCGTGGTGGGAGAGGGAAACGTTCGGATTGCGCCGCAGGTTTTCCTCCTTCACCCGTCCGATCGCCGTGTTGACCATGACGTACTCACCTTCGATGTCCGCCCACATGGGCGAGACCTGCGGCGCTCCGTCCGGGCCGACCGTCGCGAGGTGCCAGAAGTTCGGCGCCAGCAACCGCTCGCGAATATGCCCCTCTACCTTGCCATTCACTTCGTACACGAAGATCACACCTCTTTCCGGCCACCCGTCCGGGCACCCGGCGCCATCCTCGTCAGCGCGCCCGCGCCGCCGACAGAGGATCTTCGGCCAGCCCGAACGCGCAGTCGAAACCGTAGATTCCTACAATCCGTGTTCCTGGCCGAACAGACCGTAGTCAGCGCGCGATGGCGCCCCTAGCTTGTGGGCCGTGCGCCGACCCCCAGCCCTGCCGAACCAGCCCGGACCGCCCTTCGACCACCTCACCGCCCGCAGACTCCGTGTCGCTCTCGGCATGGGTCCCGAGCACGTGGCCTACGGGCTGCGCGTCTCGTACGGGCTCCCTTACGTCACTCCGGATCTCGTCATCGCCTGGGAACGCGGGACCCTCTGCCCGACCAGTCCGGAACTCACCGCTCTCGCGGGCGTGTTGTGGTGCTCCCCCGGCGAACTCATCGGCCGCCCCCGCACCCTGCGCGAACACCGCGTCGCGCGCGGCATCGCCCCCGAGGACGTCGCCCGTGCCGTGGGGCTCGAACTGCTCGCCTACCTCGCCATGGAGGAGCACGACGAGTGGCGCGGCACCGACCGTCAGTCCGCCGCCCTCGCCGACCTGCTGGAGCTGACCCTGCCGGACTTCGTCGCCGTCACGGGACGCGAGAGGCGGCTCGCCGAATGCCTGCGCGGGGCGGTCAGCACCCGCTGGCAGGCCTACGTCCGGCAGATCGTGAAGATCGTGCCCCTGGACCGGCGCCTGGTGGAGGAAACCCTCATGGACCTGCACCGGCAGTACCAGGGGCAGATGGTGTCCACCCTGAGCTGGGGCGGGGGCGGCGAACGCTCCGGCGAGGCCGGCCAGGAGTTCCTGGACGAGATCGTGGAGCGGTTCTGGGAGGCGGTCGAGACACGGCCGTAGCCCCGCCGCCGCCCAGTCCTGGGGAAACAGGTCTAGAAGACCGACTCCGCCTCGTCCATCCGGTCCTTCGGGACCGTCTTCAGCTCGGTGACCGCCTCCGCGAGCGGCACCATCACGATGTCGGTGCCCTTGAGCGCGGTCATCCGCCCGAACTCGCCCCGGTGGGCGGCCTCCACCGCGTGCCAGCCGAAGCGGGTGGCGAGGACCCGGTCGTAGGCGGTGGGTACGCCACCGCGCTGGACGTGCCCGAGGATGACCGGCTTGGCCTCCTTGCCGAGCCGGCGCTCCAGCTCGTACGCCAGGGCGGTGCCGATGCCCTGGAAGCGCTCGTGGCCGAACTTGTCGATCTCGCCCGTGCCGTAGTCCATGCTGCCCTCGGCGGGGTGGGCGCCCTCGGCGACGCAGACCACGGCGAACTTCTTGCCGCGCGCGAAGCGCTCCTCGACCATCTTGACCAGGTCGGCGGGGTCGAAGGGCCGCTCGGGCAGGCAGATGCCGTGGGCGCCGGCGGCCATGCCGGACTCCAGGGCGATCCAGCCCGCGTGCCGTCCCATGACCTCGACGACCATCACGCGCTGGTGGGACTCGGCGGTGGTCTTGAGGCGGTCCATGGCCTCGGTGGCGACGCCGACCGCGGTGTCGAAGCCGAAGGTGCGGTCGGTGGAGGAGATGTCGTTGTCGATCGTCTTCGGGACGCCGACGACCGGGAGACCGGCGTCGGACAGCATGCGGGCCGCGGTGAGCGTGCCCTCGCCGCCGATCGGGATCAGCGCGTCGATGCCGAACTCGTGGATCATGTCGGAGGCGTTCTCGCACGCCTCGCGCAGCCGGTCGCGCTCCAGCCGGGAGGAGCCGAGGATGGTGCCGCCGCGGGCCAGGATGCCGCTGACGCTGTCCAGGTCGAGGGCGCGGTAGCGGCCGTCGAGCAGGCCGGAGTAGCCGTCCTCGAAGCCGATGACCTCGTCGCCGTAATTGTCGACCGCTCGGTGCACGACCGACCGGATCACTGCGTTCAGACCCGGGCAGTCGCCGCCAGCGGTGAGAACTCCGATGCGCATCGTGCTGTGTCTCCTGCTCGCTGTTGATACCGGTGAGCCTGTCCCGATTCTTTCACGTCCCGCGGAGCCCCGTCGCATCCCGTGCTGACGGGCGCCTTATCCATCGGCCGGGGTACTGTCAAGAGGGTTTCCGCTCACCTCGGTGGGCGATTTTCATGACAGCGACTGTTCGTAGGCGATGGAACTTCGTAGGCGATGGAACGGAGATCACGCGTGACCCGCAGCGTGTACGTGACCGGGATCGACCGCGGCGACGGCCGCCAGGTCGTCGAGCTGGGGGTCATGGAACTGCTGACCCGCCAGGTCGACCGGGTGGGGGTGTTCCGGCCGCTGGTGCACCACAGTCCCGACCGGCTGTTCGAGCTGCTGCGCGCCCGCTACCGGCTCTCCCAGGACCCGACCACCGTCTACGGCCTCGACTACCACGAGGCCTCCGCGCTCCAGGCCGAGCGCGGCACCGACGAGCTGGTCTCCACCCTCGTCGACCGCTTCCACCTGGTGGCCCGCGACTTCGACGTGGTCCTGGTCCTCGGCACCGACTTCGCCGACACCCAGCTCCCGGACGAGCTCTCCCTCAACGCCCGGCTGGCCAACGAGTTCGGCGCCTCCGTGATCCCCGTGGTGGGCGGCCGCAAGCAGCCCGCCGAGTCGGTGCTCGCCGAGACCCGCAACGCCTACCGGGCCTACGAGGGCCTCGGCTGCGACGTCCTCGCCATGGTCACCAACCGGGTGGCCCGGGAGGACCGCGACGAGATCGCCGAACGGCTGCGCGGCCGGATGCCGGTGCCCTGTTACGTCGTACCGGACGAGCCCGCCCTCGCCGCGCCCACCGTCGCCCAGATCGGCCAGGCCCTCGGCGCCAAGGTGATCCTCGGCGACGACTCCGGGCTCGCCCGGGACGCGCTGGACTTCGTCTTCGGCGGCGCGATGCTGCCGAACTTCCTGAACGCCCTGACCCCGGGCTGCCTGGTGGTCACCCCGGGCGACCGCGCGGACCTGGTCGTCGGCTCGCTCGCCGCGCACAGCGCCGGCACCCCGCCGATAGCCGGGGTGCTGCTCACCCTGAACGAGGTGCCGAGCGACGAGATCCTCACCCTCGCCGCCCGCCTCGCCCCCGGCACCCCGGTGCTCTCGGTGCCCGGCAACAGCTTCCCCACGGCCGCGGAACTCTTCGCGCTGGAAGGCAAGTTGAACGCGGCCACCCCGCGCAAGGCGGAGACCGCGCTCGGCCTGTTCGAGCGGTACGCCGACACCGCCGAGCTCGCCCGCCGGGTCTCCGCGCCGAGCAGCGACCGCCTCACGCCGATGATGTTCGAGCACCAGCTCCTGGAGACGGCCCGCTCCGACAAGCGCCGGGTCGTGCTCCCCGAGGGCACCGAGCCGCGCGTGCTGCACGCGGCCGAGGTCCTGCTGCGCCGGGGCGTCTGCGACCTCACGCTGCTCGGCCCGGTCGACCAGATCCGCAAGAAGGCCGCCGACCTCGGCATCGACCTCGGCGACTGCCGGCTGATCGACCCGGCGACCTCCGAGCTGCGCGACGCCTTCGCCGAGAAGTACGCGGCCCTCAGGGCCCACCGGGGCGTCACCGTCGAGCTGGCCTACGACGTCGTCTCCGACGTGAACTACTTCGGCACCCTGATGGTCCAGGAGGGCCTCGCCGACGGCATGGTCTCCGGCTCCGTGCACTCCACGGCGGCGACGATCCGACCGGCGTTCGAGATCATCAAGACGAAGCCGGACGCCGACATCGTCTCGTCGGTCTTCTTCATGTGCCTCGCCGACAAGGTGCTGGTGTACGGCGACTGCGCCGTGAACCCCGACCCCAACGCCGAGCAGCTCGCCGACATCGCGATCCAGTCGGCCGCGACCGCCGAGCAGTTCGGTGTGGAGCCGCGGATCGCGATGCTGTCGTACTCCACCGGTACGTCGGGCTCGGGCGCCGACGTGGACAAGGTGCGCGAGGCCACCGAGCTGGTGCGGCAGCGGCGGCCCGACCTCAAGATCGAGGGGCCGATCCAGTACGACGCGGCCGTCGAGCCGACCGTCGCGGAGACCAAGCTGCCGGAGTCGGACGTGGCCGGACAGGCGACGGTCCTGATCTTCCCGGACCTCAACACGGGCAACAACACCTACAAGGCCGTGCAGCGTTCGGCCGGCGCGATCGCCGTCGGCCCGGTGCTCCAGGGCCTGCGCAAGCCCGTCAACGACCTGTCCCGGGGCGCTCTGGTCTCGGACATCGTCAACACCGTCGCCATCACGGCGATCCAGGCCCAGAACCCTACTGAGAAGGCATCCCAGCTGTGAGCGCCACCCGCGTCCTCGTCCTCAACTCCGGCTCCTCGTCGGTGAAGTACCAGTTGCTCGACATGCGGGACAGCAGCAGGCTGGCGGTGGGGCTCGTCGAGCGCATCGGCGAGCAGTCCGCACGGCTGAAGCACACCCCCCGCGACGGCGCGTCCCGTGAGTGGACCGGCCCGATCGCCGATCACGACGCCGCGCTGAAGGCCGTAGCGGAAGAACTGGCGAAGGACGGGCTCGGCCTCGACTCCCCCGATCTGGCCGCGATAGGCCACCGTGTCGTGCACGGCGGCAAGACCTTCACCGAGCCGACGGTGATCGACGAGGCCGTGCTCGCCGAGATCGAGCGGCTGATCCCGGTCGCCCCGCTGCACAACCCGGCCAACCTCACCGGCATCCGCACCGCGCGGGCACTGCGCCCGGACCTGCCCCAGGTCGCCGTCTTCGACACCGCGTTCCACACCACGATGCCGGAGTCGGCCGCGCGCTACGCGATCGACGTGGAGACCGCCGACGCGCACCGCATCCGCCGCTACGGCTTCCACGGCACCTCGCACGCGTACGTGTCCCGGGCGACGGCGGAGCTGCTGGGCAAGTCACCGGACGAGGTGAACGTGATCGTGCTGCACCTCGGCAACGGCGCGTCCGCGTCCGCCGTGCGGGGCGGGCGGTGCGTGGACACCTCCATGGGGCTGACACCTTTGGAGGGGCTGGTGATGGGTACGCGCTCCGGTGACATGGACCCTGCCGTCATCTTCCATTTGATGCGCGTTGGCGGAATGTCCACGGACGAGATCGACACTCTTCTCAACAAGAAGAGCGGGTTGATCGGGTTGTGCGGGGACAACGACATGCGGGAGATCCGCCGCCGGGTCGACGAGGGTGACGAACAGGCGAAGCTCGCATTCGACATCTACATTCACCGGTTGAAGAAGTACATCGGCGCCTATTACGCGGTGCTCGGCCGGGTGGACGCGATCGCGTTCACGGCCGGCGTCGGGGAGAACGCGGCACCGGTGCGCGAGGCCGCCGTGGCGGGCCTGGAAAGCCTGGGCCTGGCGGTGGACGACGCGCTGAACGCCGTACGGAGCGACGAGCCGCGACTGATCTCGCCGGCGGACGCCCGGGTGGCGGTGGCCGTGGTGCCGACGGACGAGGAATTGGAAATCGCGACACAGACCTACGCACTGGTCGAAGAAGAAAGCAACTGAGCAGTAACCGCAACTGAGCGCGGCCGCGCCCATTTGTATCTTCCGCCAGACGGAATATTCCGTTGCGAAACAAACCGATAGGATCGCCCCATGCGCCGTTCGAAAATCGTCTGTACTCTCGGCCCCGCGGTCGACTCCCACGAGCAACTTGTCGCGCTGATCGAAGCCGGCATGAACGTGGCCCGTTTCAACTTCAGCCACGGCTCGCACGCCGAGCACCAGGGCCGGTACGACCGCGTCCGTGCCGCCGCCAAGGAGACCGGCCGGGCCATCGGTGTCCTCGCCGACCTCCAGGGCCCGAAGATCCGCCTCGAGACCTTCGCCGAGGGTCCGGTCGAGCTGGAGCGCGGTGACGAGTTCGTCATCACCGTCGAGGACGTCCCCGGTGACAAGACCATCTGCGGGACGACCTACAAGGGCCTGCCCGGTGACGTCTCGCGAGGCGACCAGATCCTCATCAACGACGGCAACGTCGAGCTGAAGGTCCTGGACGTCGACGGCCCGCGCGTGAAGACGATCGTCATCGAGGGCGGTGTCGTCTCCGACCACAAGGGCATCAACCTGCCCGGCGCGGCCGTGAACGTCCCGGCGCTGTCCGAGAAGGACGTCGAGGACCTCCGCTTCGCGCTGCGCATGGGCTGCGACATGGTCGCCCTGTCCTTCGTCCGGGACGCCAAGGACGTGGCCGACGTCCACAAGGTGATGGACGAGGAGGGCCGCCGGGTCCCCGTCATCGCCAAGGTGGAGAAGCCGCAGGCGGTGGACAACATGGAGGACGTCGTGATGGCGTTCGACGCCGTCATGGTGGCCCGTGGCGACCTGGCCGTCGAGTACCCGCTCGAGAAGGTCCCCATGGTGCAGAAGCGCCTCATCGAGCTGTGCCGCCGCAACGCCAAGCCGGTGATCGTGGCGACCCAGATGATGGAGTCGATGATCACCAACTCCCGCCCGACCCGCGCCGAGGCCTCCGACGTGGCCAACGCGATCCTGGACGGCGCGGACGCGGTCATGCTGTCCGCGGAGTCGAGCGTGGGCGCGTACCCGATCGAGACCGTGAAGACGATGTCGAAGATCGTCGTCGCGGCCGAGCAGGAGCTGATGTCGAAGGGCCTCCAGCCGCTGGTCCCCGGCAAGAAGCCCCGTACGCAGGGCGGTTCGGTCGCCCGCGCGGCCTGCGAGATCGCCGACTTCCTCGGCGGCCGCGGCCTGGTGGCCTTCACCCAGTCCGGCGACACCGCCCGCCGCCTGTCGCGCTACCGCGCACAGCAGCCGATCATCGCCTTCACCACCGACGAGAACACCCGCAACCAGCTCGCGCTGAGCTGGGGCGTGGAGTCGCACGTGGTGCCGTTCGTGAACACCACGGACGAGATGGTCGACATGGTCGACCAGGAGATCGCCAAGATCAACCGCTTCAACCCGGGCGAGATCGTCATCATCACCGCGGGCTCGCCCCCCGGCGTGGCCGGCACCACCAACATGCTGCGGGTGCACCACCTGAGCGGCGCGGCCCAGTAAGAGGCCGTACGACACCGAGGGCGCCCCCTGTGACAGGGGGCGCCCTCGGTCTATTGGGCTCTCATTTGCGTCAGCGTTCAGATGCCGATCTGAATTTTCTCGATCACCCGGCCGGGCCCATCACCTTCCAGCGCCGACGACAGCGAGATATTCGCCCTGACACCCGGAACGCGGTAACGCGTCGGGGTCTGCGCGTACCCATCACGGTGGGGTGGATCAATACGTTCGGCACTTTGCCGGACCTCTGGGGACAGCTGTCCCCAGGTGACCGGCTCGGGGAAATCCAGTCCGTAATTTTCGCGTACCTCCGCGGTCAACCCGGGGACTTCCCCCAACCGGTGCATGTGAATGGAAAACCACTGGCACGTCCAGTCTGGTTCACCACTGAAGGTGGCTTCCACAAGACCGAAATCCAGCCGCAGATAGCGATGCGGCTCACGACCGTGTACCTGCTGGACGTTGTCTCCGAGACGAGCTTCAGCTTCGGCCGGTGACGAACCGACGCCAACACCGAGGAAGCGCCCGGTCACGAGTGTGCTTGAGATCACTTCCGCACCGAGCACGTCATCACCCCAGCGCCTTCACAGCTCGGATGATCCGAGCCATCTCTGCAGCTCTGGACACGGCCATACCCCAGTTTCCGCCCTTCGACACGGGAGTGTTCATGATGTTCATCGCCTCGGTCGTCTTGGCGATCAGATCGGCACGCAGGGCCGGGTCCGACTTGATGGCGGCGATCGTCGCGTCGATCTCTGCCTGTGTGGCCAAGCCGGCGGTCTTCACATTGATCGCCTCCCCCTTCAGCGCACCGCCGTTGACAACCATGATGCGAACCTCACGGCCGTTCTTGAGATTGATGTGAGCCCCCTTCGTGCCCCAGTCCTGGTCCACCATCGAGACCCACTTGATGCCACAGAACTTGTTTGTGCCTGCCGCACGCAGAGCCGCGGGAAGCCCCGTCGTCCGGTCGGTCGCGGCACCGTCCTCAGCACGATAGACGGCACTGCTTACCGAACCCTGGACTCCCTTACTGCTCGACGGCGTCACTTCATCGATGACGCATTCCGCCGCCTTGTACTTCTCGACGACCTTGCGGAGCCACTGCAGCGTCTTGGTCGCGGTACGCGATTGTTCGAAGAACTTGCCGATACCCGACACCACCCGGTAGATGGCCTTGGACACCGCAGGCAGTTTGCCGACGACGAGCACCAACGAGGCCGCGTCGGCCAGCGACCACAGGCAACTCTCGACATCGAAGGAACCGAGGCAGCGCCGGACGTTGTTGACGCCCAGCACCTCGAGCAGAATATCGGCGCCGTTTTCCTTGACCCAGTCGATCACGTCCATGGACGCCAGTGCCTTGGCTCTACGGAACTCGTCAACGCACTCCTGGCCGCACTGGGTAAGGAGGATCGCTTCCTCGTCCGCCGTGAGGTCGCCGCCCACATCGACAGTGCCGGCCTCGGCTCGCGCGGCCTGCTCGGCTTGCAGCCGCTCTTGCTCCTCCGCCTCAGCACGGGTGGCGGCAGTGTCCGCCTCCTTCGCCGAGTTCTCCGCGTTGGACGCCGCCTTCTCGGCTTTGACCGCATCCGACTCGGCGTTGGTGGCGGTTCGGTCCGCCGCGGCCGCGTCGGACTCGGCGGCGGAAGCCGCAGAGCGGGCGCCGACGGCATCCTTCTCCGCCTCGGTGGCGGAGTTGTCGGCCTGGGCCGCCGCCGACTCGGCGTCGTTCGCGGCGAAGTTGGCGTAGAAGGCGTCGGTGCCCGCCTGCTCGTCGTACTTCTGGGCGTTCGCGTCGGCCTTCTTCGCGGCTGCCGCGTCGGTCGCCGCAGCGGCCGCCGAAGCGTTGGCCGCCGCCGCGGAGTTGACCGCCTGCACCGCGTAGTCCGCGGCGTCGGCCGCCGCCTGAAGGGCGATCTTCGCGTCGCCTGCGGCCCTGTCGGCGAGCGCCTTGGCCTGCGCCGCCGCCTTCTTCGCCTCGTCCGACTTGGCCTTGGCCGCGCTGGCCTGCTGCTCGGCGAGGGTCTTGGAGGTCTGGCCGATCAGGACCGCGTACGCCGCCGAGGTGTCGCTCTCTCGATACGGGGAGCCGATGCTGATCGCCTCGTCGGCCGCCTTGGTCACCGCGGTCGCGGCATCCCGGGCACCCTGCGCGTACTGCGCCGTGGCGGCAGCGTAACCGGCGGTCTTCGCCGACCAGGCGGCCGTCTTGGCCGCCTCGGCCACCGCCGCGGTGGCCTCCTTGCGTGCGGTGACCGCCGCGGCCTGGGCCTTCTTGGCCTCGGCGTCCGCCTTCTTGGCGTTCTCCTTCGCCGACGCCGCGGCATCGATCGCCTCGGCCGCCGCGGCGTGCGCGGTGACCGCAGCAGCGTGCGTCTTCGCGTATGCCGACTGGGCCGCGTCGGCGGCAGACCGGGACCGCTTGGCCGCCCCCTCGGCACGGGTCGCCGCCGCACGGGCGTTCACCGCTGCGGTGCTCGCCTCGTTCGCCGCCGTACGGGCTCGGGTCGCCGCGCCCACCGCCTCGTTGGCGGCGCTACGGGCCTCCGTGGCCGCCTGCCGTGTCTCGCCCGCGGCCTGGGTGCCCTCGGCCGCAGCCGCTGCGGACTCCAGAGCGGCCGCCCGGGAGGCGGTGGCGTTCTTCTCCTGCTCGGCCTTGACCGCCTGATTGCGCGCGGTGAACGCGCGCGCTTCGGCATCCTCCGCCGCCGCCAGCTTCTCCGTCGCCGTCGAGCCGGCTGCCTCCGCGGCCGTGCGGGCCTGCCTGGCGTTGTCCTGCTCGCCCCGTGCCCGCTCCTCGGCGGCGTTGGCCTTCGCCCGCTCGCTCGCCGCGTTGTCGCGCTCCCGCTCGGCGGTGGCCTTCTCGGCCTCCGCTATCCCGCGCTGCCGCTTCGCCTCGGCGGCCTGGGTCTTGGCGGTCTGCTCCGCCTTCTCAGCGGTCGCGCGGGCGGTCTTCGCGGTGGCGGCGTTGGCCGCGGCCTCCGTGGCCAACTTGGCGGCGGACTCAGCCGCGGCCTTCGCCTGCGCCTTCGCCTCCAGTGCCGCCGTCTTGCGGAACTCCGCCCCACTCGTCCCGCTGGTGCCCGAAGAGGAGCGCCGACCTTATCGTCGCCCTCACCGCACGACTGTGCCCCGCCGGGTTCAACACCCGGCGGGGCACAGTGTGTTGCGGCTCCCGGAAAGGACTGTGAGGCGGCGGGCGGTGCTCAGCCCTCGCTGTACTGCTTCATCCCGGGCACGGTCAGCGTTCCGCCGTACTGGGCGGCCTGCTGGACCGTCACATTGGTGAAGTAGATGATCGGGATGTTCAGCGGCGGAGGGTTGTCCGGGCTGAACGTCACCGGTATCAGCCCCAGCAGGTTGCCGGAGATGCTCTCGGTGTACATGATCGTCTTGCCGCCGGTGATCGTGGACGGCTTCATGCCCTTGCCCGCCTGCACGTGGTACGTCTTGCCGCCCTCGGTGACGATCTGGTGGAGGTCACCGATCTCGGTGCCGTCGGAGATGACGTACTTCAGCACCTTCTTGATCTTGCCGCTCGCGGTCCTGACCTTGACGACACCCTGGTAGTCGGCGCCCTTGAGCAGCAGCGAACTGGCCTTGAGAGTCCAGGCTTTGTCCGCCACCGTGATATTGGGCTCGGTGTCGCCCACCTCGTCCGTGGCGGCCGGGCAGTCCTGCGGGTCGGTCGAGGGACTCGCCGAGGGGCTCGGGGAGGCCGTGGCGTCCGCCGCCGCCTCCTGCGCCGCCTTGGTGGCGTCCTCGACGGCCTTGGTGGTGCCGTCGGCCGCCTTGGACGCCTTGTCGGTCGTGTCCTTCACGGAGTCCTTGACCGTGTCGGTGACCTTCTCGGTCGTGTCCTTGGCGGTGTCACCCGCGCCGTCGTCCGCGCTCTTGGACGCCGAGGCCGAGGGGGTCGGCGTCGGGCTCGCGCTGGACGAACCGTCAGAGCCGGAGCCGCCCGTGAAGATCCCGGTGATCGCGTCGCCGATGTCCGTCAGCAGGTTGCCGTCGTCGCTCGCGGAGGCGGACGGGGACGGCTTGGCGGTGTCGGAGCCCGAGCTCTCGGAGGAGCTGCTCTCCTGCTTGCTCGCGGAGGCGGACGGGGACGGCGTGGGCGTGGCCTCGGCGTCGGAACCTGAATCCGACGAAGAGGATCCGCCCGAACCCGAGCCCGAACCGGAGCCCGACCCCGAGCCGGAGGAGGCCGAGGGGGACGGTGTCGCCGTGGTGTCGTCGGTGGAGGGTGACGAACTCGCCGAGGCGGACGGGGAGGCGCTGCCGTCCAGTGCCGCGACGCAGTCCTTGTACTCGTCCGCCGTCAGGCTCTTCGCGGTCGGCGCGTCGTCGGCCTGTGCGAGCGTGGGCGTGAAGCCCATCCCCATCAGCACTGCCGTCGGCATCGCCGCCAGGGCTATCGCCTTGCCCGCGGGCACGTGGAACCTCGTGAACAGCGGCTTCTTGGGTGCCGCGTGGCGGGGCCCGGATCTCGCACGGGACGTGTCCACGTCAGCCCCGTGGGTCACCTCGTCAGCCGGCACTGTGCCTCCCGTTCGCCCCGTTGACCGGGCTCGTTCCTGACAGATCGTTCGGCTCGCCCACCGGGTTCACCGGCCGCAGGAGCGTGGTGTCGTAGTCCGTGGCCTCGGGCGCGTCGTCCTCACCGGTCGTGTCCTGAGCGACCGGCTCCTTCGCGGGCCGTGCGCCCGGTGCCCACGCCACGGCCATCGCTCCGCCGAACAACGCGAAGAGGAAGCCGACGATGAAGCCGCCGAAGTTGGAGACGGGGATGGACACCAGCCCGAGCAGGATCGCGGCGATACCCGCGAATGTGCGTACGTGCTTCTGGAACCAGAGGGTGAAGCCCAGGACGACGAGCAGTATGCCGATGATCAGGGATCCCGCGCCCGCCGTGGTGGCCATGGCCAGGGTCAGGCCACCGAGCTGGATGTGCGCGTACGGGAAGTACATGATCGGAACGCCGCTGAACATGACGAACAGCCCCGCCCAGAACGGGCGGGTGCCCCGCCAGGCGCGGAACTGCTGCCTCCGGTGGGCGAACTGGCCGGGCGCGGCAGGACTCTCGGCGCTCATGGAAAACAGCTCCCTGGTGCGGCGTTGCTCTTGATGAGGGTGTATCGCGAAGAATGCGGGGGATGTGAAGGCGGCGGGCCAGAGATGGCAGGCGGGGGACCGTAACGGCTCCCCCGCCCGTCACTGAGTGCCTAGTAGCACTCGACCTTCGCGCCCGAGCCCCAGTTCAGCTCCATGTGGAGCCCGGAGAGCTTGAAGCTGCCGGCCGTGGTGGCCCACGCCGTCTGCTTCACATCGGTCAGCTCGGCCACCCTGGCCTGCTGAGCGAACCCGAACGGGCTGGACCTCTCCCCGTTCTCGGTCTTGGGCTTCGGGGTGTTCCCGCTCGCGGACCCGGCCGGGACACCGATGTTGATGTCCGAGAACACGGCCTGCTTCGCGTCGAGGTTGGCGACGTCGATGTAGATGTTCTCGGCCTTTACAGCCTCGCCCTTGTCACCCGCGGTCAGCTTCAGGGTGACCGACTTGTTCAGGAACGGGACCGGGGTGACCACGGACTGACACATGTCGGTGATTTCGGCGGTGCCGAACGCCGAAACCGACACCGGGTGTGCCTCGTCGGTCTTGCCATCAAGACTCTTGCCCGTGTCTATGGCGCCGTACTGGTTCATGTCGTAGCCGACGAGCTTGCCGGCCCGGACCTTGAACTCCTGCCCCGACACACTGAACGACGCGGCAAGCGCGCCCTGTGCGAGGGCGACACCTATCACAGCCGTGGCGGCAACGCTGGGCACCATGACCACAGCGAACCGCTTCCATCTTGTCCCGCCACGCACCTGGGACTCCATATTTCCTCCTTCTCGGACGTACATCTCCTGGCCCTGACTGCCCTCCCGAAAAGGACGGCTCAGCCGGGCAGGGATGGGAGAAGTGCTACGTCCTCGGGAAGGAGAGCGCCCGCCTTCGGAGGCGCGAACCGCGCACCGATCACCGGCGATCACCCCCGAGCGACAACCACTGGTCGCGCCTGACACGCATCACGCACAACCTTGCTGGACAGGCTTCGCCGGATCGGCGAAGACCCCCCTGCCCAAGAACCGGCGCACCTGCCGCCGGCTCTGCTCGGTGGGGACCCACGGACTCCCGCCGCCCGACCGGCTGTCGGGGTACGGGAAAGGACCGAGCGTCGCCGATCGTGGTGCATTCTCGCCGCCCGCACAAGGGCCTTCGTTACTCGGTAGTAACGGCCGGATAACCGAACAACGACCCGCTGGTCTCGGTCGGCGACGCTGGGTGGCAGAGAGGGGGAGGACAAAGCTGTTGATCGATGGACAGAAAGCGACAGATCAACGCCGGTGACTTACTGGAAGTAACAGCGGCCGCGATTGCCAAGTTTTGGCAAAGCGCGGCCGCAGTGACCCCCCGATGGCGAATTTTTCACTCGGGCACCACATGCCGTGGTGTTTAGCGACTGGTCAGAACGGGGCTCGCGCCCCGCCCGGATTCGGGCTCAGAACAGGGCGCGGGACAGCGCCCTGCGGGCCGCCGCCACCCGCGGATCGTCGGCGCCGACGACCTCGAAGAGCTCAAGCAGCCGAATCCGTACGGTGTCGCGCTCGTCACCCGCCGTGCGCCGCACGGTGTCGATGAGCCGCCCGAACGCGTCCTCGACATGACCGCCGACCAGATCCAGGTCGGCGGCGGCGATCTGTGCCTGCGCGTCACCCGGCTTCTCGGCCGCGTCCTTGCGCGTCTGCTGCGGGTCGAGCGACTGCACCCGCTGGAGCAACTCCGCCTGGGCGAGCCCGAGTTTGGCCTCGCTGTTGCCGGGGTCGTCACTCAGCACGTTCTTGTAGGCCTGCACGGCACCGCCGAAGTCCCCCGCGTCCAGGGCGCGCACGGCGGCTTCGAGGAGCGCGTCGTACGGTCCCGCGGGCACCGCCGCGGCCTCCTGGACCCCGGCGCCGCCGCCCGGCTGGGCGTCCGGGTCGACAGTGAGACCGGTCAGCCCGAAGCGCTGCTCGGCGACCTGCACCAACTGGTCCAGGGTCTGCCGGATCTGCTCCTTGCCTGCCGCGCCCTGGAACAGCGGCAGGGCCTGTCCGGCGACGACGGCGAACACGGCCGGGATGCCCTGCACCCCGAACTGCTGCATCAGCATCTGGTTGGCGTCGACGTCGATCTTGGCGAGGAGCAGACGTCCGCTGTACTCGACGACGAGCTGCTCCAGCACCGGGCTCAGCTGCTTGCAGGGCTCGCACCACTCGGCCCAGAAGTCGATGACGACCGGAACCTCGGTGGACCGCTGCAGAACATCGCGCTCAAAACCCGCCTCGTCTACGTCGATGACGAGATCGGCCGGGGAGACGGCACCGGGGCCGCCGCCGTGCCGGGCCGCTTCGGCGCGCGCCTGCTCCGCCTTCGCCTTGGCCTCCTGGGCCGCCTTCACCGCGGCGAGGTCGACGACTCCGCTCATGGACATGTTCCGTGGCTGCATGCGCCTATCCTCCCCCGTACACGCGCGTGTGTGAAAAGCGATGTGAAAAGCCGGTCGTGCAGCGCGGCCCCGGCGCCGGGTCCCCACCCCACGCCGTGTGTGCCGTCCGCTCGCGTACGTCCTCCACGAGCTTTCGCTACGGGTCGTAGCGTAATGGCACCGAGTACCTACCCGGTACCCCGCCCCGGTGATCTCCCTCACTGCGCCACAAGAACCGCCCGTTATGGTCGGAGGATGCAGAGCAGCACGCCGGCCCCGCGCGCCGCGGGGCGCCCGCGCAGCGCCGCCGCGGACACCGCGATCCTCGCGGCGACGAGGGCGGCGCTGGTGGAGCTGGGCTGGTCGAAGCTCACGCTGGGAGATGTGGCTACCCGTGCCGGGGTCGCGAAAACCACCCTGTACCGCCGCTGGGCCGGCAAGAACGAACTCGTCGTCGACGCGGTGGCCGAACTCTTCGACGAACTGGAACTCCCCGACTGCGGCACTCTGGCCGACGACATCGAGGGCGTGGTCCTCCAGTTCGCGGCGATCCTGGAGCGTCCGGAGACGCAGAGCGGTCTCATGGCCGTGATCTCGGAATCGACACGGGACGACGCGCTGCGCGGGCGCATCCGCGAGTCGATCGTCGAACGGCAGAAGCGGCTGGTCCTGGAGGGCCGCTCCCGCGCCCAGTCCCGCGGCGAACTCCCGCCGGAGACGGACCCGTTGGAGTCCGCCCGCACGGTGGACCTCATCTTCGACATCGTCGCGGGCTCGGTGGTGCACCGCTGCCTGGTGAGCTCGAAGCCGGTCGACGCGGCATGGGTGCGCAGCCTGACGCGCGTACTGCTGCTGGGACTTCGAGGGGCCGCGGACGCGGACCGGTCCGTGTAGCGGAAACGTAGTAGTCAAAACGTAATGAGGAAAGCGGTATTCCGTCGGTAAGATCTTTTCACCGATGCCCGCTGCCGCATACCGCGACAAGTGTCAGGAAAAAGCATGAACCTGCGAAAGGCCCTTCCGGTGGTCGCCGTACTGCCGGCCCTGTTGGTGATATCCGCGTGCAGCGGGGATTCCGACGACTCCGCGGACGAGGCGTCGCCGAGCGCGGAGAGTTCGCCGACAAGCGCGGCCGAGAAAGCGGCGGCCGAGGCGAAGCGCATCGGGGCAATGGACCCGCAGTCGCTGGAAAAGGCGGCCATCTCCGGGAAGAGCACGGGATTCGAGTTCAAGAAGGTGTCCGAGGCGGACGCTGTCGCGGGCCAGGACATGGAGGCCGACAAGCCCGAGTGCCAGCCTCTCGCGAGCCTCGCCGGCGGCTACACCCACATCAAGGCGGTGAGTGTCGAACACCGTTCTCTGCAGCCCTCGGAGGCGACGAACGCCACCATCGGTTCGATGTGGCTGGCCTCCCACTCCGAGAAGAACGCCGAGCGGGTCATGTCCGACCTGCGCACCTCTCTGAAGAAGTGCGCCAAGGGCTTCAAGACCCTCGGCCTCACCTACAAGGACGTCAAGCACCTCAAGGACCCCTCCCTCGGTGACGACGCGGTCAGCTACCGCATCACGAACGTCGTCGCCAAGCAGTCCGTGCCGATGACGTACACGATCGTCCGCAAGGGCGGGGTGATCGCCGCGTTCTACGGGGTGAACATGCTGACCCCTGAGAAGAGCGCGATTCCGGAGGCAGCGATCGAGGCACAGTTGGAGAAGCTGGACTGACGACGTAATTCCGGATCCCGGAGATCACCTGCCCGCTTCCGCGAAAAGAAGGGGTTTCCCCGGTGCTCTGTGCACCGGGGAAGCCCCTTTCCTATTCACTCAGCTGACGTGCCCCGATTCCATCGGGAAGCCCTCAGGCCAGGGCTCACCCGAGTACAACGACTCCCGGTCGCCCATCAGCGCTCTCTCCGCCTCCCGCCAGGACGGGATGCCGCCAACGACGAAACTGCCGCCGTCCGGCTCCAGCATCCAGGTGTATTCGATGTCCTCGGCCGGAATGGCGTGCCGTTCGCTGAGTACGGCGAACTCGGCGGCGGTCGCCCTCCGGATGTGCAGCCCGTCACTGTAGAGAGGCTTGAGGAGCATCAGTTCCACATGCCCGATGTAGACCTCGACCCTCGTCGTGATGCCCTCCATCGGAGTGGCCTCACTGCCCAGAAAGAGCTGGCGATGCGACGGGTTGAACGCCGTCACCCTGAAGAGCCGCCCTTTCCGTACGAAATCTGTCACTGCGCCTCTCTTCCTCAGTCGACCGGCGTTCCGTTGGCGTACGTGAACTTCTGTGGAAAGACCTTCACGGCCTTGCCCTCGGCGTTGGTCATGTACCAGTCGATGGAAGCCCAGTTGCGGTACTCCATCCGAACGGCCGTGCGGAGCTTGATCATCTCCCAGGCGGTTCCGTAACCGCCCTTCTGGATGAGTTCCCAGTTGCTGTCCGAGATCGTCTCACCTCGCGTGAGAAGCAGGCCCAGCGCCTCGTCGGGGTCCTTCGTGCCGAGACCGTCCAAGGACACGGAGATCTTCACCCCGGGCCTCTCGACCGCTCGCTCCACGCCCACCGTCCACAGGGCGCGCTTCCCCATGCTCATGCTCTCAGGGAGCTCGGTGCCGTACACCTTGCCGTTGAAGGTGCGCCCGCCGACGGCCTTGGCCAGGCTCTCCGAACCGGGCTTGTCCGGGCCGCCGTTGACACCGAGGACGATGTGATCGCCGTCCTGCACGATGTCCTTGAGAACCGCCTGGCACTTCTTGACGATCTCGTCGTCGCCCGACGCCGCCATGACGGAGTACGACGCGACCTTGAAGGTCGCCGTGTCCGCCACCTCGCACGCCGCGCCGACCCGCTGGAAGATTTTGCGGACGATGCCCTGGACGGCGGCCTCGGTCAGACCGATGGTGCGGAGCGACTTGAAGGCAGCCATGAACCCGACGCCCGTCTTGATGGCGGCGTCCATCGCCATCACCGCGGCCTTGCCCGTCCGGAAGATCACACCCGCGACGAACCAGCTGGCCGCCCAGGCGCAGTCGCCCCAGCTGCCGCCGGACACACCCGGCGTGAGCAGCTTGGCGCAGCCGATGAAGTCCCCGAGGAGGATGTCGATCGGGTCGATGCCCGAGTTGAACTCGGTCATCGTCAGCGTGTAGCTGAGCTTCTTCGTCTCCGGCTCGGTCACCTCGGGGCCGAGGTAGAGCGTGTCGGCGGCCGGGCAGTTGCCCGTGAAGGACTCCTCCAGGCACATGTACACGTCGACGTGCGACCTGTACGTGACGTCCGCCGTGATCTTGCAGTCACCGAAGTGAATGATCGGGTTGCAGTTGTCCTTGACGACGTTCTTCGGGTCGCCGATGTACTCGATGTGGTCGAGGACCGCCCACACGCCGCCGATGCCGGTGGTGACGCCCTGCTGGATCTGCTCGCCGTTGCCCTCCGACTCGGTGCGGTCCGCCGCGTCCTGGGCCTCCTGGGCGGCGTCGCGCGCCCCCTCGGCGGCCTTCTCGGCGGCAGTCGCGTCGATCTCCGCCTTGTCGGCGGCGGTACGGGCGGCGGCCGCGTCGGCCTCCGCCTGGGTGGCGACCTCGCGGGCGTGGGCGGCGTCGTGCTCCGCCTCCGTCGCCGCGCGGTCGGCGGCAACGGCGTCCTGCTCGGCGTCGTTCGCCGCCCAGTTCGCCGCCAGCGCGTCCTCACCGGCTGACATCGCGTAGCCGTCGGCACGGGTCGCCGACGCCTGCGCGGCCTTGGCGTCGGCCGCGGCCTGGTTGGCCGAGGCCTGCGCCCGCTGGTACGCCTTGGCGGCGCGCAGCGCGTCGGCGGCGGCAGCGGCCGACGCCTCCAGGGCCAGCTTCATGTCGGCCGCGGCCTGCGCCGCGAGGGCCTTCGCCTCGGTCGAGAACTCCTCGGCGAGACCGGCCGTGGCAGCCGCCGCGGCCGCCTGCTGCTGGGCGATCGTCAAGGACGACTGCCCGGTCAGGACCGCGAACGCAGCGGAGCTGTCGTCCTGCCGGTACGGCGTGCCGAGGGCGATCGCCTCCTGCGCCGGCCGGGTCACGGCAGCGGCGGAGTCGCGGGCCGCGAGCGAGGACGCCACGGCCGCCTGGGCCTTGCCGGCGGTCACCGCCGCCCAGTTCGCGGTCTGCTGGGCCTCGGTACGGGCGGCAGCGGCCTCGGCCTTGGCGGTCTTGGCCGCCGCGTTCGCCTTTTCGGACTCCGCCTTGGCGCCCTTGGCGTCGGCCGCGGCCGCCTCGGAGGCGTCGATGGCTTCGGCCGCCTTCGCGTGCGCGGTGGCGGCGGAACCGGCGGCGACCAGGTACGACGCCCAGGTGGCGTCGGCCGCGGACCGAGCCCGGGCCGCGGCGCCCTGTGCCTTGGTCGCGGCCTCGCGCGCGTTGACGGCGGCGGCCGTGGCCGCGTTCGCCGACGCGCGGGCGTTGGTGGCCGCCGTGGTGGCGGTGTTCGCGGCCGAGCGGGCGTCGGTGGCGGCGGCACGGGACGCCGTGGCCGCCTCCGTCCCCTCGTCGGCTGCGGCGTTGGCCTCCAGGGCCTCGGCCTTCGCGACCAGCGAGTCGCGCCGCTGCTCCGCCTCCAGGGCGCCGTCGCGGGCGGCGACGGCGTCCCTCTCGGCCTGTTCGGCCACCTTCCGCTTGTCGGCGGCGACCGTGCCGGACGCCTCGGCCGAGGCGCGGGCATCGCTCGCGACCCGGCCTTGGGCGACGGCGTCGGCCTCGTGGCCGGAGGCGATGTCACGCTCGCGCTCGGCGGTGGCCCGGTAGGCCGCCGCGTTGGCGCGCTCCATCTCGGCGACGGCGCGGGTCCGCTGCGCGTCGGCGGCGGCCTGGCGGGCCTCCTCCTCCTCGCGGGCCGCGTCCTCCTTGGCCTTCTTCGCGATGGCCGCGTTGTTGGCGGCGGAGGTGGCGTACGCGTCGGCCTTGTCGGCGGCGGCCTTCGCCTGGGCGGCGGCCTCCTGGGCGGCGATGCGGCGGAACTCGGTGTTCACCGCGTGCGCCTCGGTCTTCGCCAGCGCCAGCAGCGCCTGCGAGGTGGAGACCGTGGCGTTGGCCGCGTTCAGGGCCGTCTCCGTCGCCTTGGCGGCGGCGGTCGCGGCGGCCCCGGAGGCCCGGGCCACCTGCACCGACTGCTGGGCGTAGGTCAGACCCCGGCCGCGCGGCACCTCGGCCGCGTCCGCGATGCCGTACGCCTGCTGCTGGGCCGTCACCGCGCGTGTGGCCGCGGTCTGGGCCGCCGTCGCCTGCTGCTTGGCCGTGGTGACGAGGGCCTGCACCTTCCCGCGGGCGCGGGCGAGGTCCGTGTTGGCCCGGTCGAACAGCGCCTTCTTGGGCTTGAGGATGCTGTTCGGGTCGTTCTCCAGCTCGTCGTGCCAGTACTTCTGCCAGAGCAGGATCTGCTCGGCGAGCCATGCCTGGCCGATCGCCTCGATCATGGTGTCGGTCGCGACCCGGGTGGCCGCGGCGGCGTCCGCCTCGGCCTGCAGGATGGCGGCGCGCGGGGCGGCCTGGGCGGCGTACTCCGCGTTCCACTCGGCGGTCGCCGTGGAGACGACCGCACCCAGGGCGTTGTTCGGGTCGACCGGGTCCTGGTGGTCGCAGGACGACCAGGCCTGCTTGAGGTTCTCCACCTCGAAGCGGTACTCGGCGGAGTCCGCTGCGGGGGCCTCGCTCAGGAAGCCGCCGTGCCGGAGGTAGGACGCGACGTCCGTGGCGGTGGTGCCGCCGGCGAACCTCGTCTGGTTGACGGCCGTGTCGCGGAGCATCTCGTCCGCGGCCCAGTCGTTCCAGATGTCCTTGCCGCGGTTGTCCTCGGTGATCTTCCTGGCCTGTGCGACGGCCCCGACGCCGGCGTTGCTGTGCCCGTCCCAGCCCAGGCGACCGGCGAGCTCCGCCTGTGTGAACAGGGTGAACTGCAGGACCGCCGCGTCGAACTTGGGCGCGTGCAGCGAGATCTCGTCGCTGAACGAGCTGAGCGCGTAGGGCCGGTTGGCGTCCTCCAGGCCGGAGGTGCGGGCGGCGGAGGTGTCGCGGTAGGCGAGGGCCGCCGTACGGTCCTTGCTGCTCGCCTGGCCGAGGGGTTCGAGCCCGATCATGCCGCTGTCACCGACGATGGCGTGCAGTTCGGCGGTGCTGCCGGTCAGGCCCTCGATGGCCTTGGCCTTCATGTTGGCGCCGCCCACGTGCAGGGCGACACCGGCGATGCACTGGTCCCGGCGCGGTGTGCTGCGCTTGTCGCTGATGAGCCGGGTCAGTTCGACCAGCTTGGCCCGTCCGTCGTAGGCGTCCAGGAAGATCTGCCGGATGCCGGTGGCGACCTTCTCGACGGCCTCGGCGAGAGCGGGGATCCTGCCGACGATCACAGCGGAGGACTGGACGTCGACGAGGGACCACAGGCAGTCCTCTGTGCCGTCGACCGCCAGGCACTGCTTGACCTTGGCGGTGCCGAACTCGTCGAGGAGGATCTGCCCGCCGTTCGCGGACGTCCACTCGACCACGTCCACCGAGACCGCGGCGAGCGCGTCCTGGTAGGCGTCGAGACAGGTCTGGCCGCAGGCGTCCAGGAGGATCTGCTTCTCCTGCGCGCCGAGGACGGCCCAGTTGGCGCTGCCGCCCTCGATAGGCGTGTTGCCGTCCTTGAGGGCGTCCTGCCGCTCGGCCTCGTTCTTCTCGCGCTGTTCCTGCTCGGCCTGCGCGGCGGCGTCCTCGGCCGCGTTGCTGTCGGCGTCGGCGTCGGCCGCCTTCGCCTCGGCGTCCTTGGCGTTCTGTTCGGCCTCGGTCGCCTCGTTCGCGGCGTCGCCCGCGGCGCCGGCCGCCCGCTCGGCGAGCTCGTCGGCCTGCGCGGCGCTGCGCTCGGCCTCGGTGGCCTCCCGGTCGGCCTGGGCGGCCTCGGTCTCCGCCTCCCCGGCGGTGTTGCGGGCGCTCACGGCGTCCGAACCGGCCTGCTGGGCATGGTCGGTGGCGGACTCGGCCGCCTTCCGCGCGGCCGTCTGCGCGCTCTGGGCCTCCGTCGCGGATGCCTGGGCGCGGGCGACGGCCCGGGTGGCGCGCACCGAGTCGGTCGCCGCCTGCGCGGCGGCCTCGGCGGCGAGCTTGGCGTCGCCGAGCGCCTGGTCGGCGGCCCGCTGGGCGGCCTCGGCGGCTTCCGCGGCCTCGTCGGCCTTGGCCTCGGCCGCGGCGGCCTGCTGCTCCGCGAGGGTCTTCGAGGTCTGTCCGACCAGTACGGCGAACGCGGCCGAGGCGTCCTTCTCCTGGTACGGGGTGCCGATGGCGACGGCCTCGTTGGCGGCGGCGATGGCCTGGCCCGCGCTGTCGCGGGCGGCGAGCGCGGCCTGTCCGGCGGCGTAGGCGCGGCCGGACGCGGTGGCGGCCGTGGTGACGGCGGACGCGGCCCCGATGCCCGCGGCGGAGGACTCCTCGGCGGCCTTCTTGGCCGCCTCGGTGGCGTTCTCCGAGGCGGTGGCGGCGTTGTCGGCGCGCAGCGCGGCGTCCTGGGCGGCGTCCAGGGCCTTGGCGGCCGCGGCGTGCGCGTTCGCGGCGGCACCGGTCGCCTTCAGGTACGACGACCACGCCTCGTCGGCGTTCGCCCGGGCGCGTTCGGCGGCCGCCTCCGCCTTGGTGGCGGCGGAACGGGCGGCGACCGCGGCGGCCTTCGCCTGGTCGGCGGCGGTCTGTGCGGCGGCGGCCGCGGTGGCCGCCTCGGACGCGGCCGTGCGGGCCTTGTCGGCGGCCTCGCGGGTCTCCCCGGCGGCCGAAGTGCCCGCGGCGGCCGTCGCGGCTGCCTGGAGGGCGGCGGCACGGGCCGCGGTGGCCTGCTTCTTCTGGAGTGCGGCGACGGCGGCGGCACGGGCGGTGGCGGCGGCCTTCGCCTTGGCGTCGGCGGCGGTCCGCTTGTCCTTGGCGGTGCCGGCGGACGTGGTGGCGGCCGACTTGGCCTCCTCGGCGGCGGTCTGCCGGGTGGCCGCCTGTGCCTCGGCCTCGCCGGCCTTGGCGCGCTCGGCCGCGGCCTGGACGCGGGAGGCGACGGCGGTCGCCTTCTCCACCTCGGCCGCGGCGCGCTTGGTCTGCGCGGTGGCCGCGGCCTTACGGGCCTCCTCGCCCTCCGACTCGGCGGTGGCCTGGGCCTGCTTCGCGGTGGTGGCGCTGTCCGCGGCGGCCTTCGCCTCGGCGTCGGCGGTGTCCGCGGCGGCCTTCGCCTGGGCGGCGGCCTCCTGCGCGGCGATCCGGCGGAACTCCGTGTTCACCGCGTGCGACTGCGTCTGCGCCTTGGCCAGCAGGGTCTCGCTGTCGGCGACGGTCGCATTGGCCGCTTCCAGCGCGGTGCGGGTCGCCTTGGCGGCGGCTTCGGCGGCGGCGCTCGAGGCGCGGGCGACCTGGACCGACTGCTGGGCGTACATGAGCCCGCGCCCGCGCGGCACGTTGTCGGCGTCGGCGATGCCCCACGCCTGCTGCTGCGCGGTGGACGCCTTCTGAGCGGCGGTCGCGGCCTCGGCGGCGCGCTGCTCGGCCGAGGTCACCAGTGCGGCCACGTTGTCGCGGACCTGGGCGAGGTCGGCGTCGGCCTTGTCGTAGAACGCCTGGTCGGGCGGGCTGAGGGCGCCCGGGTCGGCGGCGAGCGTGTCCTGCCAGTACTTGCGCCAGGTCAGGATCTGCTCGGCGCGCCACGCCTGGCCGATGGCCTCGATCATGTCGTCCGTGGCTTCACGGGTGGCGGCAGCGGCGTCCGCCTCCGCCTGCATGATCGTGGCCCGCGGGGCCGCCTGGGCGGCGTACTCCAGCTCCCACTCGGCCATCGCGGTCATCACCGGGCCGTTGAGAGCCCGCCGGATGTCAACCGGGTTCTGGTAGTCGCAGGCGGCCCAGGCCTGCTTCAGGTCCTCGACGACGATCCGGTACTCGGCGGAGCCCTCGGCGGGCGCCTCCTTCACGAAGCCGCCGTGCTTGAGATAGAACGCGATGTCGCTGGCCGTCGTTCCGCCCGAGAACTGCTTCTGGCCGACGTTCCAGTCCTCGAGCATGTCGTCGGCGGCCCAGTTCTCCGCCATCTCGTTGGAGTCCCGGTTGGCCTCGGTGATCTCCTTGGCCCGCGCGACGGCTTCGGCACTGGCGTTGCTGTGCCCCTCCCAGCCGAGCCGGCCGGCCAGCTCCTGCTGGGTGAAGAGCGTGAACTGCCGTACGTCCGCGTCGAATTCGGGCGGATCCCACATCATGTCGTCACTGGCGTACGCGGACTTGGCGTACGGCGTGTTCGCCTCGTCGAGCGCGGTGGTACGGGCGTCGGAGGCGTCACGATAGGCGAGGCCCGCGTCCTGGTCCGCGTCGGAGGCCTGGCCGAGGGGTCCGAGCCCGATCCAGCCCCGGTCCCCGATGACGGCGTACAGCTGCTCGGCGGTGCCCGTCAGGCCCTCGATCGCCTTGGCCTTCATGTGGGCGCCGCCGTAGTGCAGCGCCACACCGGCGAGACAGCGGTCGAGCCGTGTGTACTCTCCGACGCTGTTGCGGTAGTACCCGGTGTCTTCCTCCGGGGTGGTGTCGGCCACGGCCGGAGCGGCCTGCACCAGGCCCATCAGTACGGCGGCCGCGGTGACGAGAGCCGTCCCGCTGACGCCTCGCGTGATCGCGTCACGCAGACGTCGTCGGCGTCTGCCGACGTCTTTGAACGATGGCATGTGGGTGTGCCCAACAATCTCTCGACGCTCGGCAGCATCCACCATGGGCATGACAGGCAACGCGGTTGTCGCCGCAGCGACCTTCCCCCCGTGCGGCATGCGCCAGCACTCGCCCCCCAATGAGCTGACGCCGCCGCTTACCCGACGACGGTCTCACGGGGGTGATCTTCACGGGAAGGTCAAAAAAATCCCATGAATCTTCCAGATCGCGACAAGAACAGACAAAGCTCGCCGCCATTTGATCAGATCGTTACCAACGGACTGGAACCTAGAACCCCGCCGGCTCCGTGTACCCGCCCCACTCATCCCGCAGCACCCCGCAGATCTCCCCCAGCGTCGCCTCCGCCCGCACCGCGTCCAGCATCGGCTCGATCATGTTGGACCCGTCGCGGGCGGCAACGAGCATGCCGTCCAGGGCAGTCCGTACGCCACCCTCGTCCCGCTGGGCCCTCCGCCCCGCGAGCGCCCGCACCTGCTCCCGCTCCACCTCGTGGCTCACCCGCAGGATCTCCAGGTCCCCGGTGACCGAGCCGTGGTGGACGTTCACCCCCACGACCCTCTTCTCGCCCTTCTCCAGGGCCTGTTGGTACCGGAAGGCCGCTTCCGCGATCTCCCCGGTGAACCACCCGTCCTCGATCCCCCGCAGGATCCCGGACGTGATCGGGCCGATCGGGTGCCGCCCGTCCGGATGCGCCCTTAGCCCCCGCTCCCTGATCTGCTCGAAGATCTTCTCCGCGTCCGCCTCGATCCGGTCCGTCAACTGCTCCACGAACCACGAACCGCCCAGCGGATCGGCCACGTTGGCGACCCCGGTCTCCTCCATGAGCACCTGCTGGGTCCGCAGCGCGATCTCCGCCGCCTGTTCCGACGGCAGCGCGAGGGTCTCGTCCAGGGCGTTGGTGTGCAGGGAGTTGGTCCCGCCCAGGACGGCCGCGAGCGCCTCCACCGCCGTACGGACGACGTTGTTGTACGGCTGCTGCGCGGTCAGCGAGACCCCCGCGGTCTGGGTGTGGAACCGCAGCCACTGCGCCTTCTCGGACCGCGCCCCGTACACGTCCCGCATCCAGCGGGCCCAAATACGCCGCGCCGCGCGGAACTTGGCGATCTCCTCGAAGAAGTCGACGTGCGCGTCGAAGAAGAAGGAGAGACCGGGAGCGAAGACGTCGACGTCCAGGCCGCGCGAGAGTCCCAGCTCCACGTACCCGAAGCCGTCCGCGAGCGTGTACGCCAGCTCCTGCGCGGCAGTCGAACCGGCCTCGCGGATGTGGTACCCGGACACCGACAGCGGTTTGTAGGCGGGGATGCCGGCCGCGCAGTACTCCATGAGGTCGCCGATGAGGCGCAGGTGCGGCTCGGGCTGGAAGAGCCACTCCTTCTGCGCGATGTACTCCTTGAAGATGTCCGTCTGGAGCGTGCCGTTGAGGACGGACGGGTCCACTCCCTGGCGCTCGGCCGCGACCAGGTACATGCAGAAGACGGGGACGGCGGGCCCGCTGATCGTCATGGACGTCGTCACGTCACCGAGGGGGATGTCCCGGAACAGGACCTCCATGTCGGCCGCCGAGTCGATGGCGACGCCGCAGTGCCCGACCTCGCCGAGCGAGCGGGGGTCGTCGGAGTCCCGGCCCATCAGCGTCGGCATGTCGAAGGCGACCGACAGGCCGCCGCCGCCGTTGGCGAGGATCTTCTTGTACCGCTCGTTGGTCTGCTCGGCGTTCCCGAACCCGGCAAACTGCCGGATGGTCCAGGTCCGCCCCCGGTAGCCGGTCGGGTACAGCCCGCGCGTGAAGGGGTACTCCCCCGGCCACCCGATCCGCTCGAAGCCCTCGTACACGTCCCCCGGCCGTGGCCCGTAGACGGGCTCCACGGGATCGCCGGAGAGCGTGGTGAAGTCGGCCTCACGCCTGCGCGAGGCGTCGTACCGGGCCTGCCAGCGTCGGCGGCCCTCTTCGATGGCGTCAGCGTCCATACCATCGAAGTTACTAGGACGTCCTAGTAAACGTCGACAGGCGACCGCCGTACGCGTGCCGTACGGCGGTGGGGTTACGCCTTGACGGGTGCCGGAGCCGCGTCGACGACCTTGCCCTCCAGCTCATGGGTGATCTTCCGCTCCACGAAGAACGCGGCGGTCGGGATCGTCCCGGAGAGCAGCACCCAGGCCAGCTTGCCGAGCGGCCACTTGGCCTTGGAGCCCAGGTCGAACGCGAAGACCAGGTAGATGATGTACAGGACGCCGTGGATCTGCGAGACGACCAGGGTCACGCCCTCACCCATGTCGAAGCCGTACTTGAACACCATGCAGGTGCACAGCACGAGCAGCATGACGGCGGTGACGTAGGCCATCACCCGGTAGCGGGTCAGCACGCTCTTCTTCATGGCGTCGAGCGTAACCGTCCGTTCCGGGAGATCTTGCCCCGGGTCAGTCCTCGTCGAAGTCCCGCGCGGCGACCCTCAGCGGGCGCAGCATCGCGAAGATCTCCGCGCACTCCTCGGCGTCGTACACACCGAGGCCGAAGTCCATCGCCATGAGGTCCCGCGTGGCGGCGTCGACGACCTCGCGGCCCTTGTCGGTGATGGAGGCGAGGGTGCCGCGGCCGTCGTTGGGGTTGGGGCGCTTGTCGACCAGGCCGGACCTGACCAGGCGGTCCACGGTGTTGGTGACCGATGTGGGGTGCACCATGAGCCGCTCGCCGATCTTCGACATCGGCAGCTCGCCCGCCTTGGAGAAGTTGAGCAGCACCAGCGCCTCGTACCGCGCGAACGTCAGCCCGTACGGCTTGACCACCGCGTCGACCTCGGCGAGCAGGATCTGGTGCGCACGCATGATCGAGGTGATGGCGGCCATGGACGGCACGTTTCCCCAGCGCTGCTTCCAGAGCTCGTCGGCGCGGGCGATGGGGTCGAAGGGAAGACTGAGCGGCTTCGGCACGGCACCGACCTTACCGGCCGGTCACATCGTGGTCAGCAGTGTCTCGCCCTTCAGACTGCTCGGGCTGGGGGTCGGGTGACGGACGGCCCGTCGTGGCGCCGGTGATCACAACTCCCCAAGGGCGCGGGGAACTGCGCGACCAGCCCCCCACCGACCCGCACCCGCCCCTCCCCCCCCCAGTCCGCTACACCCTCGGCGCTCCCGTCACCGACATCACCAGCGAGTACAGAGAACTCGTGGCCGCGATGAACATCCGGTTCCCCTTCGGCCCCCCGAACGTCACGTTGGCCACCGGCTCAGGCACCCGCACGCGCCCGATCAGCGTGCCGTCGGGGTCGTAGCAGTGGATGCCGTCGGCCAGGGCGGCGGCCCACAGCCGGCCCTCGTCGTCGAAGCGGATGTTGTCGAAGTGGACGCCCTCATCCGCCTCGGCGAAGACCTTGGCGCCCGAGAGCGTGCCGTCGGCGTGGACGTCGTACTGGTGGATCCGGGCCGCCCGTGAGTCGGAGACGTACAGCCGCTGCTCGTCGGGGGACAGGATCACCCCGTTGGGCCCGTCCAGCCCGTCGGCGGCGAGAGCCACCTCGCCCGTGCCCGGGTCGATCCGGTACACACGGCACGCCCCGATCTCCGACTCGGCCCGGTGCCCCTCGTAGTCGCTGAGGATCCCGAAGTCCGGGTCGGAGAACCAGATCATGCCGTCGGAGCGTACGACGGAGTCGTTCGGGCTGTTCAGGCGCTTGCCCTGGTAGCGCTCGGCCAGGACGGTCACCGTGCCGTCGGGCTCGGTGCGGGTGACGCGGCGGTTGCCCTGTTCGCAGCTGACGAGGCGGCCCTGGGGGTCGACGGTGTTGCCGTTGGTGTTGCCCGCCGGGGTGCGGAAGACCCCGACCGTTCCGGTGGCCTCGTCCCAGCGCAGGAGGCGGTCGTTCGGGATGTCGCTCCAGACGAGCTGGCGCCACGCGGGCAGGTACAGCGGCCCCTCGGCCCAGCGGCAGCCGTCGTAAAGGGTCTCCAGCTTGCTGTCGCCGTTGGTGCAGGGCCGGAAGCGGTCGTCGAGGATCTCGTAGAGGCTGTCGGGCATGGGGGTCCTCTCGGGTCGGGTTGGGACGCGTGCGGTCAGCGGCGGCCGCCGGTCCTACGCAGATGGTGGCGCACCGCGCGCTGGGCGACCGGCCCCAGGTCCTCCAGCGCGGCGACCAGCACGCCGAGCTGCTCCAGGGCGTCCAGGGCCGAGGTGGCGCCGGCCGCGTCGACCCCTTCGTACAGCTCGATGCCCACGAAGGAGGCGGCCACCGCCCGGGCCAGGCCGGCGGGATCGGCGAACTCTCCGAAGGGGGTGGCCGCGAGGACCCGGGTGAGGACCTGCTCGATCTCGGTGATCCACAGGTGCAGGCCCGCCGCCGTGGCCGGGCCGAGGGTGGCGTGGGTCTGGGCGCCGGCCAGGAGCTGGCCGAGGAGGGCCACATGTCCTCCGGCCCGCTCCTCCTCGTGGACCTGCCGTCCCACCGCGAGGAGCTCGGACAGCGAGGTCACGTCGGCCAGCCGGGCCCGGTAGCGGGCCACCGACCGCTCCGCCCCGTAACGGCAGGCCGCGGCGAGGAGCTCGTCGACCGTACCGAAGTGGTAGAAGACCAGGGCCTGGTTGACGCCCGCGGCCGCCGCGACCGTGCGGGCGGAGGTCTTGGCGATGCCCTGTTCGGTGAGGGTGCGCAGGGCGCCGTCGAGGAGTTTGGCCTTGGTCTCCTGGGACTTGGCGGACTCGGGGCTCATGCGCGCGCCTCCTCGCGCACGGGGCGCAGGCCCGGCCGTACTCCGCGGGCCGTGACGTCGCCGTACGTCGCCTCGAAGGAGCCCTCGTAGCCGAAGAGCGGGCCGAAGTACCGGTTCACGACCCGGACCGCGATGCGGAAACGGCCCGTCCTGTCGTCGTACGACTCCCGCACCTCCGCCCTCGCGCCGATCAGCTCGGGCACCCGGACGTCCACCACGCCCTCCCGGAACCGGTGCTCCCCGGACCGGATCAGCAGCGAACCGTCGGGCTCGGCGCGGAAGTGCAGCTCGCTGGCCAGGTGCTGGTGGGTGCCGAGGTAGTCGAGGATGCGGTCGCCCTTGGGGCTCAGCACCATCTGGGCGTCGAAGCGGCGGGGCCGGCCGGGCAGGTGGAAGGTGCGCACGAAGGTCACCGTCTCACGGCCGTAGGTGTCCAGGTAGGGCACGTTCTCGATCACGAACGGCACGTTCCGTCCCGGGCTCGGCACCAGGATGTTGCGGGTCGTGCCGAGGGCCAGGAAAGGCTTCACGAAGGCCCCGCCGTGCCAGACGCGGTCCATCACGCCCCGGCCGGTGCAGGTCTCGCCGGACTCCAGGCCGACCGAGAAGCGGCGCTGGAGCCGGGGGTGGAGGCGGTCGAAGTCGGCACCCATCACCGTGCGGAACATCGAGGTGCGGAACGTCGAGGGGCGGGACATCGAGGTGCGGGGCATCGAGGTCATCGCGGGGTCTCCAGGGTGCGAAGGACACGCGGTGCACGCACGCGCGTGGGCGGCCTGCGCAGACAGCGGCGGGCGGCCGGGGTGCAGGGCAGGGGCGACTTGAACAGGGCCACGGAGATGGCGAGGGCGAGGAGGAGCGGGGAGAGGTAGGCCATCGACGCCGCGAGCGGGCCGAAGAGGTGCAGGAAGCGCTCCAGGCCCAGACCGGTTCCGGCGGCCAGGACGACGATTGCGCGGACCAGGAGCTCGGCCAGCCAGTTCCGCAGCGCCCGCTCCGGGGTGATGCCCCGCTCCAGCCACAGCCGCAGCCGGTCGAAGGACCAGGCGGTCGCCCAGCCGATCAGGGGGCGGAAGAGCAGGCGGTCGGCAACGGCGCCGGCGCGTCCCCAGCGCGGGCGGTAGTCGTAGCCGGTGAGGAAGGTGACGCCGTCGCCGTCGGGGACGTAGCGCCAGTAGCCGCTGCCCTCCGCCAGGAGCGAGAGCGGATGCGGGGAGGAGAAGCGCAGGGCGGAGGTGCGGGTGCCGTCCGGCCTTTCCCGCTCACCCGCGGCGACGCCCGTGCCGGCGACGGTGAGACCGGGCAGCACGCGTGTGGCGTAGCGGAAGCGCTGCGGCTCGCCCTCCACGCGCGGGAGGTAGGTGATCCGGGTGAAGCGGAGGTCCCAGCGCTGGTGCTGGGACGGTTCCTGCGTCCGGGCCCAGAGGTCGTCGAGATCGGCACGGATACGTGCCTCTATGTAGAGCCCCATCGTTCCCCCAGGTGAGCCCACCGTTTGAGCGACCGCTCAAACTCTCTGGACGGGAAGGTACACGCTTTTGAGCGACCGCTCAAACATCGGGCACGAGAAAACCCCGGCCCGCGCGGGCCGGGGTTCTTCTGGGGTGGCGGGGTTCGCCTGTCGCAGGGCGGGGCTCGATCAGCCGGCGAGGTGCCGCTCCACCGTCTCCACCTTGGAGGTCAGGCCGTCCGTGACGCCGGGCCGGATGTCCGCCTTGAGCACCAGCGACACACGCGGTGCCCGTGCCTCCACGGCGGCCACGGCCCGCTTGACGACGTCCATGACCTCGTCCCACTCGCCCTCGATCGAGGTGAACATGGCGTCGGTGCGGTTCGGCAGCCCCGACTCCCGCACGATCCGCACCGCGTCGGCGACGTACTCCCCCACGTCCTCGCCGACCCCGAGCGGGGTCACGGAGAAGGCGACGATCATGCGTTCACGATCCCTTCCTGGCGGGCGCGGGAGGCGATGACGGCGTCCTCGGCCTCACGCTTGAGCCTGCGCTCGGCGAAGAAGCCGCCGGTGGGCAGCACGGAGAGCACGAAGTACCAGATCCCCGTCTTCGCGGACCACTTGGTGCGGTTCCAGGCGTCGAGCCAGAAGATCACGTAGAGGATGAACAGGACACCGTGGAGCATGCCCATCGGCCGCACGGCATCGAAGTCCGTGGTCCGCTTCAGCACCGAGCAGACGAGCAGGATCAGGAACGAGATCGCCTCGGGAGCGGAGACCAGGCGGAGGCGTCGGATGGCGGAGGCTGTCTTGAGGTCCACGGGTCACCTTCGGTGGGAAGTACGTCGACGGTCTGGCAGTTTGTGAACGAGCGCACAAGCGTGCCTCCATTGTGACAAACGGTTCCGCCGCCCCGGGCCGGGGGTCCTCGCCCCACCCTCCGCAGACGGCGGCTCACGTCCCCGCCGCTGGGAGAGGACGCAGCCGGGTCACCGCGGCGGTACCGCTCGCGCCCATGACCTGGGCCCTGAGGGGCCTTTCAGGGTCGACCTCCACCCACAGGACCTGTCGGCAAGGGCTTGCTCCAGCTACCTTCACCTCGTGGCGATGTTTCGACTTCAAGGCAGCAAGGTGCTCGCCGTCGACATGACCGGGGACGCCGTGAAGGCGAAGAACGGCTCGATGGTGGCGTACGACGGGCGCATGGCGTTCAAGAAGATGAGCGGCGGTGGTGAGGGGATCCGGGGCATGGTCACCCGGCGCATCACCGGCGAGCAGATGACCGTGATGGAGGTGTCGGGGCACGGGACGTGCTGGTTCGCGGACCGGGCCTCGGAGATCAACCTCGTCAGCCTCCAGGGGGACAAACTCTTCGTGGAGTCCAGCAACCTCCTCGCGACCGACGGGGGGCTGCGGACCGGGACCAGCTTCACCGGCATGCGCGGCGCCTCACAGGGCAACGGGCTCTTCACGACCACCGTCGAGGGACACGGACAGGCGGCGATCATGTCCGACGGCCCCGCGGTGGTCCTGCGTGTCAGCCGCCAGTACCCGCTGACCGTCGACCCCGGCGCGTACATCGCGCACCAGGGGAACCTGAGCCAGTCCTTCCAGTCCGGTGTGACCTTCCGCACGTTCATGGGCGAGGGCGGCGGCGAGGCCTTCCAGATCCGCTTCGAGGGCGACGGCCTGGTGTACGTCCAGCCCAGCGAGCGCAACACGATCGCGGGGGATGTGTGACATGCCCTTCCGTGAGATCAACTCCAAGATGGTCGAAGCGACGGTCCTGCCGGGCCAGCGGCTGTTCAGTCAGCGCGGGGCGATGCTGGCGTACAAGGGCGAGGTGTCCTTCACCCCGAACATCCAGGGCGGCCAGGGCGGGGTCATGTCGATGATCGGCCGCCGGGTGGCCAACGAGGACACGCCCCTGATGACCGTCGAGGGCAGCGGCACCGTGCTGTTCGGGCACGGCGGCCACCACGTCACGGTCATCAACCTCACCGGCGACACGCTGTACGTCGAGGCGGACCGCCTGCTCGCCTTCGAGGGCACCCTCCAGCAGGGCACCATGTTCATGGGCTCGCAGGGCGGAGTCATGGGCATGGTGCGCGGCCAGATCAGCGGCCAGGGCCTCTTCACGACCACGCTGAAGGGCCACGGCTCGGTGGCCGTGATGGCCCACGGCGGGGTCTTCGAGGTCCCGATCACCCCGCAGCGCCCGGTCCACGTCGACCCGCAGGCCTACGTCGCCCACCACGGCGACGTCCGCAACAAGCTGTCGACGGCGCTCGGCTGGCGCGACATGGTGGGCCGCGGCTCCGGCGAGGCCTTCCAGCTGGAGCTCAGTGGGAACGGCGTGGTCTACGTCCAGGCGTCCGAGGAGAAGCTGTGAGCCACTACCCGGGCGCGGGCCCCACCGTGTACGACCCGATGACGCTGCCGTCGGACGACAACGTCAACAACTACACCTTCTGCGTGGAGCTCAAGGGGAGCCAGTGGTTCCTGCAGAAGGGGAAGATGATCGCCTACTACGGGCAGATGGATTTCAACGGCATCGGACACGGCCGACTCGACGGTCTCGTCCGCACGTCGTTCCATTCGCCTCTGCACGCGAGCGACTGGGTCGTGGCGCAGGGCTCGGGCAAGATGCTCCTCGCCGACCGGGCCTTCGACGTGAACTCCTACGACCTCGAAGACGGCAACCTGACCATTCGCTCGGGCAATCTGCTTGCTTTTCAGCCAAGTCTCGCGCTGAAGCAGTCGATCGTGCCCGGCTTCCTGACCCTCATCGGAACCGGAAAGTTCGTGGCCGCGTCCAACGGTCCGGTGGTGTTCATGGAGCCCCCGATCCGGGTGGACCCGCAAGCGCTTGTGGGCTGGGCCGACTGCCCCTCCCCGTGCCACCACTACGACCACGGGTACATGACCGGTCTGATGGGCGGTCTACGTGCGATGACGGGCCTCGGCGGGGCCTCCGGCGAGGAGCACCAGTTCGAGTTCGTGGGGGCCGGCACCGTACTGCTCCAGTCGACCGAGGTGCTGATGGCCGAGCAGGCCACCGGAGTGGTTCCGCAGGAGCCCGGCGTGCCCGGCGGTCACGGGGTACCCACAGGCCAGCCACAGCAGCCGGGAGCACCGCGCCTTCCCGGACAGCTGGGGGACCTCCAGCGTCGCTTCGGGCTGTGAGCGGTAGTCTGCGGAGTGTGACATCGAACGCGTGCGCACAGTCACACCACCCTCATTAGTTCGCCTTTCAACCTTTTAGGTAGACTTCATTCATGGAGACCGAGACGGCCACGCGCTGGCTGACCGATGCGGAGCAGTGCGCCTGGCGCACCCACCTGGAGGTCAACAGGCTGTTGACGTATCAGCTCGAAAGGGACCTTCAGCCGTTCGGCCTGACGATGAACGACTACGAGATCCTGGTCAATCTCTCCGAGTCGGAGGGCGTACGGATGCGGATGAGCGACCTCGCGGCCGCCACCCTCCAGTCCAAGAGCCGGCTCTCGCACCAGATCACCCGTATGGAGAACGCGGACCTGGTCCGGCGCGAGAACTGCGAGTCCGACCGCCGCGGCCTGTACGCGGTCCTGACCGAGCACGGCATGGAGACCATGCGGAAGGTCGCGCCCCATCACGTGGCGTCGGTGCGCAGGCACTTCATCGACCTGGTGCCGCCCGAGTCGCTGACGGAGCTGGGCAAGGCCCTGAAGCCGATCGCGGAGCATCTGCGGGGGCAGCGGGGGCGTCCCTGACACCGGGGCACGGTTAGGCGAGCGGCAGGCGGAGTTCGAAGAGGGCTCCGCCTGTCGGCGCGTCACGGACCGTGAGCGTGCCGCCGTGGCGGGCGGCGACGTCCCGGGCGATGGCGAGCCCCAGCCCGGCCCCGCCGTCGTCCCGCGCCCGCGCCTCGTCCAGCCGCACGAACCGCTCGAAGATCCGCTCCCGGTCCCCGGGCGGCACCCCGTCCCCGTCGTCGGCGACCTCGACCACGGCGCGGCGGTCACCGTCCCGTCGTACCGTCACGGCGACCTCCGAGCGTGCGTGCCGCCGCGCGTTGTCCAGCAGGTTGTCGAGCACACGCTCCAACTGCCCCCGGGATCCCGTCACTTCCACGGCGTCCGCGCGCACCGTCACACCGGCCCGCCCGGCGGCCCGCTCCCGCACCAGCGCCCCCAGCTCGACCCGCCCGTCGGCGACCCGCTCCCCCGCGTCCAGACGGGCCAGCAACAGCAGGTCCGCGGCGAGGTGCTGGAGCCGTACGGTGTCCTCGACCGCCCCGTCCAGGTCCAACAGCTCCGGGTGTGCGGCGGCCACTTCGAGCTGGGTGCGCAGCGAGGCGATCGGGCTGCGCAGCTCGTGCGAGGCGTCGGCGACGAACCTGCGCTGGCGCTCGACGGAGGTCTCCAGCGCGGCCAGCGTCTCGTTGGTGGTGCGGGCGAGGCGGGCCACCTCGTCGTGGGTGTCGGGCACCGGGACGCGACGGGCGAGGTCCTCGGAGGCGGTGATCGCGGCCATCTCGGCGCGGATGCCCTCGACCGGGCGCAGCGCCCGCCGGGTGACCAGCCAGGTCACGGCGGCGACGACACCGAGCAGCAGCGGGAAGCCGACCAGCATGACGGTCTGGGCGGTCCCGACCGCGCTCTGTTCGGGGTCCAGGGAGGCGCCCGCGTACACGGTGAGGGTGCCCTTGTCGGGGACCTCGACCTCCACAGCGGCGAAGCGGTAGTCGGCGGACTTCCCGTCGATCGTGGCGGAGCCGTCCGTGAGCCGCACGTCGTCGGCGATCTCGCCGGGCTCGAGGGCGGAGGGGCCGTCGGGATCGTCCCCGGCCGCGTCGTCGTCGGAGTCCTCGGGATCGCCCGTCCCCCCGGTGCCCGCCGTGCCACCTTCGGGCGACCGCGGCTTCACCTCGGTGACCCCCGTGCCGCTGATGTGCTCCAGGTGCTCGGTGGCCGCGACCAGCCGGTCGTGCGCGTCGACGACCTGGACCGGCTCGTCGTCATCGTCCAGCTCCAGGCCCGTGTACGGGGTCCCGCCGGAGAGGTCGGCGGCGACGTTCCGCGCGGCCCGCTCGGCCTGGGTGCCCGCCTCGTCGATCAGGTTGGAGCGCAGGGAGAGCAGCACGGCGGCCCCGGCGGCGAGCAGGGCAACCGCGACGACCAGGGTCGCGGCCAGCGTGGCCCGCGCCCGGACCGAGCCGAACAGCCGCCTCATCTGCCGGCCTCCAGCCGGTACCCGGCCCCGCGGACCGTGCGGATGAGGCCCGCGTCCAGCTTCCGGCGCAGGGTGCTGACGTACACCTCGACGATGTTCGGGTCGCCGTCGTACGCGAAGTCCCAGACGTGCTCAAGGATCTGCGCCTTGGAGACCACCTCGCCGGCCCGCACCGCGAGCTGCTCCAGGACCGAGAACTCCTTGGTGGTGAGGGTGACCTCGGTGCCGTCGAGGAAGACCCGGCGGGCGGCGGTGTCGATCCTCAAGGGCCCCGTCTCCAGCACCGGTGAGGCCCCGGCCCCGTTCCCGCGCCGCCGCAGCAGGGCCTTGATGCGGGCCACGAGGACGACGTAGGAGAAGGGCTTGGTCAGGTAGTCGTCGGCGCCGGTGTCCAGGCCCTCGGCCTCGTCGTACTCGCCGTCCTTGGCGGTGAGCATCAGGATCGGCACCTCGTGGCCGGCGGCGCGCAGGGCGGCGCAGACCCGGTAGCCGTTGAGGCCGGGCAGCATGATGTCGAGGATCACCAGGTCGTACGACCCCTCGGTGGCCCGGTGCAGTCCCTCCCGGCCGTCGTGGACGACGTCGACGGCGTAGCCCTCGGCCGTCAGGCCCTTGGCGAGGGACAGGGCTAGTCGCTTTTCGTCCTCGACGATCAAGAATCGAAAGGGGTGACGCGAAGCGTCTCGAGCAGGGTGGTGGTGGGCGACGGGCGGGCGCATGCGTACAGGGTGGCAAACCGAACCTGAAGACGCCTTCAGGGGGCTTCAGCCCCGCTTCAGCTCCTCTCGGGCAGCTTGGTTGTCGTCGGAAGCGAACGAAGCAGAACGAAGCAGAACCGCTCTGGAGGAATCCTCATGAAGCGCAACATCGTCATCGCCACCCTCACCGCCGCCGCCCTGGCCACCGGCGGCACCGTCGCGGCCTTCGCGGCCGGGGACGACGACGCGACGGCGACGCAGCGCCAGACGAACACGAGCGCCCAGCAGGCCGCGGACCGCGACGACGACTCCGCCGACGACCGGGACGACGACGCCTCCGAGGACCGTACGGCGGTCTCCGGCGCCAAGGTCACCGCGGTCGAGGCCATCGCCGCCGCCCTCAAGCACACCCCGGGCACCGCCCTGGCCTCCGACCTCGACGACGACGGCGCCGACGCGTGGGAGGTGACCGTCGTCAAGGGCGACGGCACCGAGTACGACGTGCGGGTCGCCCCGGACTCCGGCAAGGTGCTCGGTGCCCAGCGCGACACGGACGAGGACAACGACGCCGACGACCGGGCCGAGCTCGCCGCGGTGAAGGACGCGAGGACCGACGCCCGCGAGGCCGCGCTGGCCGCCGCCGCGAAGGGCACGGTGACCGAGGTCGGCCTCGACGACGACAACGGCACCGTGGCCTGGGGCGTGGACACCGTGAAGGACGGCAAGCAGGGCGAGTGGAAGGTCGCACTCGACTCGGGCAAGGTCACCCAGGACCGCGACGAGGACTGACCTGGCCGTCACGGCACGACAGCCGCACCGTCTCGAAGGGCGCCCCTCCCCCGGGCGCCCTTCGTCATGACCAGCACCGCCGTCAGGGCCAGCACCCCGCCCGTCACCGCGAAGCACACGGCCACCGACGCCTGCCCGGCCGCCACGCCGGCCAGCGCCGTACCGCCGGTGCTCCCCGCGTTGACGGCCGTGTTGACCCACGCCCCGGCCTGAGTGCGGGCCTCGGGGGCGACCTCCTCGTCGGCGATGAGGTACGCCGTGGTGACGGCCGGCGACACGAAGAGCCCGACCCCCGCCATGACCAACGCGAGGGTGCCGAGGCCGGGGGCGAGTCCGGCGCCGGCGAGGGCCAGGCCCAGACAGGCCGTCAGCAGGGCGAGCCGGGTCCGCGCGGGGCTGCGCCAGCCGACCGCGCCGTTGAGCAGCCCACCGACCGCGCTCCCGGCGGACAGCGCGGCCAGCACCCAGGCCACGCTCGCGCCGCCGAGGTGGTGCCGCTCGGCGAACACCACGACGAGCAGGTCGAGCACGCCGAGCGCGAGTCCGACGGCCGCGGCGGCGCCCATGGGGCGGGCGATCCGGCGCAGTACCCGCCGACCGCCCCTGTCCCGTCGTACGGGACGAGAAGCGGCGGGAGGCACCGCCCGCACCGCCGGCGACCGTACGAACCCGGCCGTCCCCGCCACCATCAGGGCCGCGCCGACGCCGATCCCCGCGGTCGGCGCGGCGACCCCCACGAGGACGCCCACCAGCAGCGGGCCCGAGACGAAGAGCAGTTCCTCGGCCACCCCGTCCAGGCTGTACGCCCGCTGGAGCAGGGCCTTGTCGCCCTGGGCTAGGCGCGACCACACGGTCCGCATGGTCGGGCCGAGGGGCGGGACGCAGGCTCCCGCGAGGGCGGTGAGGGTGCCGAGCAGCACGGGAGGTGCGCCGGGGCGCCAGACGGCCGCCGTCAGCAGTCCCAGCAGCGCGGTGTACGCGGCCAGCAGGGGCACGAGCGCCCGGCGCGGACCGTGACGGTCGATCAGGGCGGCCCGCGCGGGTGCCAGGAGGACGACCGTGGCGCCGAACAGCGCCATCACGGCACCGGCGACCGGGTACGAGCCCGAGGCCCGGATCACCGCGAGCATCACGGACAGCGGGACGACGCCGTAGGACAGTCTGCCGAGCAGGGCGGTGGCGAAGGTGCGGCGGGCGTGCGGAAGGCGCAGCACGCGCGCGTAGGACGCGGACATGGAGGGTTCCTCGTGGAGAGGCGGAAGGGGGACACCGAGGGGCCACGGGAGCGGTGTGCTCGACCGCGGCCGGTGTCTGCCCTACGCCAAGGAGAGGAACATGGCCGTCAACGTACCAGGGGGCTCAGGCCCGGGTCAGGCCCTCCACGAGTTCGTCCGCCGCCCGGTAGGGGTCCAGTTCGCCGGCGACGATCTTCTCCGCGAGGGCGTCCAGGCGCCGGTCCCCCCTGAGGTCGCCGATGCGTTCGCGCAGGGCGGTGACGGCGATCGTCTCGACCTCGTGGGCGGCGCGGGCGCGGCGGCGCTCGGCGAGGACGCCGTGCTCCTCCATCCAGGCGCGGTGCTTCTCCAGGGCTTCCACGACCTCGTCGACGCCCTGAGCGCGGGCGGCGACCGTCTTGACGATCGGCGGACGCCAGTCGCCGGGCTTGCGCGACTCGCCGAGGCCCAGCATGTGGTTGAGCTCGCGGGCGGTGGCGTCGGCGCCGTCGCGGTCGGCCTTGTTGACGACGTAGACGTCGCCGATCTCCAGGATTCCGGCCTTGGCGGCCTGGATGCCGTCGCCCATGCCCGGGGCGAGCAGGACCACGGAGGTGTCGGCCTGGGAGGCGATCTCCACCTCCGACTGGCCGACGCCGACCGTCTCGACCAGGATCACGTCGCAGCCGGCCGCGTCCAGCACCCGGATGGCCTGCGGTGCCGCCCAGGCGAGGCCGCCGAGGTGGCCGCGGGTCGCCATGGAGCGGATGTAGACGCCGGGGTCGGAGGCGTGCTCCGACATGCGCACCCGGTCGCCGAGCAGGGCGCCGCCGGAGAACGGCGAGGACGGGTCGACGGCCAGGACGCCGACCCGCCTGCCCTGCTTGCGGTAGGCGGTCACCAGGGCCGAGGTGGACGTCGACTTGCCCACCCCGGGCGAGCCCGTCAGGCCCACCACGTACGCGTTGCCCGTGAGCGGGGCCAGCGTCGCCATGACCTCCCTGAGCTGCGGGGACGCCCCCTCCACGAGGGAGATCAGCCGGGCCACGGCCCGCGGTCGGCCTTCCCTGGCCTGGGCCACCAGGGTGGAGACGTCCTGCATCACAGCTCCGTTCACAGGGACGACGTACGAGCGCTCAGGCCTTGGGTACCCGGACGACGAGCGCGTCACCCTGACCGCCGCCGCCGCACAGGGCGGCCGCGCCGACCCCGCCGCCGCGCCGCTTGAGCTCCAGGGCGAGGTGCAGGACGAGCCGGGCGCCGGACATGCCGATGGGGTGGCCCAGGGCGATCGCGCCGCCGTTCACGTTCACCTTTTCGGTGGACACGCCGAGGTCCTTCATCGACTGGACGGCGACCGCGGCGAAGGCCTCGTTGATCTCGATCAGGTCGAGGTCGGAGACCTCCAGGCCCTCCTTCTTGAGGGCGTGCAGGATCGCGTTGGACGGCTGGGACTGGAGGGAGTTGTCCGGGCCCGCCACATTGCCGTGGGCGCCGATCTCGGCGATCCACTCCAGGCCCAGCTCCTGCGCCTTGGCCTTGCTCATCACGACCACGGCCGCGGCGCCGTCGGAGATCTGCGAGGCGCTGCCGGCGGTGATGGTGCCGTCCTTGGTGAACGCGGGGCGCAGCTTGCCCAGTGACTCCGCGGTGGTGTCGGCGCGGATGCCCTCGTCCTTGCTGAAGACGACCGGCTCGCCCTTGCGCTGCGGGATCTCGACCGGGGTGATCTCGGCCTCGAAGAGGCCGTTCTTCTGCGCGGCAGCGGCCCGCTGGTGGGACAGGGCGGAGAACTCGTCCTGCTCGGGGCGCTGGATGCCGAGGCGGGTGTTGTGCTTCTCCGTCGACTGGCCCATCGGGATGTTCTCCCACGGGTCGGTCAGGCCGTCGTGGGCCATGGCGTCGAGCATCTCGATCGCCCCGTACTTGAAGCCCTCGCGGGACTTCGGGAGCAGGTGGGGGGCGTTGGTCATGGACTCCTGGCCGCCCGCGACGATCACGTCGAACTCGCCGGCGCGGATGAGCTGGTCGGCCAGCGCGATCGCGTCGAGGCCGGACAGGCACACCTTGTTGATGGTGAGCGCCGGGACGTTCATCGGGATGCCGGCCTTGACCGCGGCCTGGCGGGCCGGGATCTGGCCCGCGCCGGCCTGGAGGACCTGGCCCATGATGACGTACTGCACCTGGTCGCCACCGATCCCCGCACGGTCGAGGGCGGCCTTGATCGCGAAGCCGCCGAGGTCGGCTCCCGAGAAGGACTTCAGCGAGCCCAGCAACCGCCCCATGGGCGTACGAGCGCCCGCGACGATCACCGAGGTCGTGCTGTTCGATCCAGACATGAGCTGCGATCCCCTTTCGGCTGCACTGCCGAGGAGTGTGAACGAGGGTTTACTTCGAATGTACTGAGTGGCACTCCGTGCCGTCACCCGGCCGTCGGTGTGATCGCGCGCACGTTGCGTAACCGTTTCGCGAGCGCTGCACTGACTACATGCTGACGCGAATCGACCACATCGGGATCGCCTGTTTCGACCTCGACAAGACCGTCGAGTTCTACCGGGCCACGTACGGCTTCGAGGTGTTCCACTCCGAGGTCAACGAGGAGCAGGGCGTGCGCGAGGCCATGCTCAAGATCAACGAGACGTCCGACGGCGGCGCCTCCTACCTGCAGCTTCTGGAGCCGACCCGCCCCGACTCCACCGTCGCCAAGTGGCTGGACAAGAACGGCGAGGGCGTCCACCACATCGCTTTCGGTACGGCGGATGTCGACACCGAGGCCGCGGACATCAAGGGCAAGGGCGTACGCGTCCTGTACGAGGAGCCGCGACGCGGCTCCATGGGGTCACGGATCACCTTCCTGCACCCCAAGGATTGCCACGGCGTACTGACAGAACTGGTCACTTCGGCGCCTGTTGAGTCACCTGAGCACTGACCCTCGTACATATGGGCCGGTAGGGTTGGGGGCGGTCGCTCCCGGAAGGGGGGTGGCCGCTTTCCGGGGTCCGGGTTTCGGGGGACGAGCGGCGGGCAGCAGTCCATGCTCCGTCGCTGATCTGACACCATTCCCCGGGGGCCCCGTTCGGCGGATGGACGGGGCTCGTTCGGAGAGACTTGCGACCAGGGGACGGATGGGACCGCGCAGTGCGGGGCTACGAACGCCAGGAGCGAGAGCCGGCGGCTGACGTCGACCACCTCTCTCGGTTCGAGGCCGAGATGGATCGGCTGAAGACCGAGCGGGAAAAGGCGATCCAGCACGCCGAGGACCTCGGCTACCAGGTCGAGGTGCTGCGCGCCAAGTTGCACGAGGCGCGGCGCACCCTCATGTCCCGGCCCGAATTCGGCGGCGGTGACATCGGCTACCAGGCCGAGCAGTTGCTGCGGAACGCGCAGATCCAGGCCGACCAGTTGCGCCAGGACGCCGAGCGCGAACTGAGCCAGGTCCGCGCCCAGACCCAGCGCATCCTCCAGGAGCACGCCGAGCAGGCCGCGCGCCTTCAGGCGGAGCTGCACCAGGAGGCCGTCACCCGTCGGCAGCAGCTCGACCAGGAGCTGGCCGAGCGCCGGCAGACCGTCGAGTCGCACGTCAACGAGAACGTGGCGTGGGCCGAGCAGCTGCGCGCCCGCAGCGAGTCGCAGGCCCGACGCCTCCTGGAGGAGTCCCGCGCCGAGGCCGAGCAGGCCATGGCGGCCGCCCGCGCCGAGGCCGAGCGGGTCACCACCGAGGCCCGCCAGCGCCTGCAGAGCGAGGCCGAGGCGGCCCGCGCGGAGGCCGAACAACTGCTGCGGCGCGCCCGCGCGGACGCCGAGCGGCTGCTGGAGAGCGCCTCCACGCAGGCCCAGGAGGCCACCGAGCACGCCGAGCAGTTGCGCACCTCCACCGCGACCGAGTCGGACAGCGCCCGCCGCCAGGCCACCGAGCTGAGCCGGGCCGCCGAACAGCGGATGGCGGAGGCCGAGGAGGCGCTGCGCAAGGCGCAGGCCGAGGCCGAGAAGGTCCTCACCGAGGCGAAGTCGGCCGCCGAGAAGACGCTCGCGAGCGCGGAGTCGGCCAACGAACAGCGCACGCGTACGGCCAAGGAGCAGGTCGCCCGGCTGGTCACCGAGGCCAGCCAGGAGGCCGAGGCGACCAAGGAGGCCGCCGAGCAGATCGTCGCGGACGCCCGCGCCGAGGCCGAGAAGATCGTCACCGAGGCCGCCGAGAAGGCCCGTACGCTCACCGCCGAGGAGAGCGCCACCCAGCTCTCCAAGGCGGCCAAGACCGCCGAGGACGTCCTCAACAAGGCGCAGGAGGACGCGCGCAAGACCACCAAGGCCGCCGCCGAGGAGGCCGAGCGGATCCGCCGCGAGGCGGAGGCCGAGGCGGACCGGCTGCGCGCCGAGGCGCACGACATCGCCGAGCAGCTCAAGGGCACGGCGAAGGACGACACCAAGGAGTACCGCGCCAAGACGGTCGAGCTCCAGGAGGAGGCCCGTCGGCTGCGCGGCGAGGCCGAGCAATTGCGCGCCGACGCGGTCGCCGAGGGCGAGAAGATCCGCGCGGAGGCCCGCAAGGAGGCCGTCCAGCAGATCGAGGAGGCGGCCAAGACCGCCGAGGAGCTGCTCTCCAAGGCCAAGGCGGACGCCGACGAGCTGCGCCAGAGTGCCACCGCGGACAGCGAGAAGGTCCGCACCGAGGCCATCGAGCGCGCCACCACGCTGCGCCGGCAGGCCGAGGAGACCCTGGAGCGCACCCGCAACGAGGCCGAGCGGCAGCGTGCCGAGGCCGTCGAGCTGTCCGAGGAGATCACCGCCGCCGCCGAGCGGGCCGCGAGCGAGCTGCGCGAGGAGACCGAGCGGGCCATAGAGGCACGCCGTGCCGAGGCCGCCGAGGAACTGACCCGGCTGAGCACCGAGGCCGAGGAGCGCCTCGCCACCGCCGAGCAGGCCCTGACCGAGGCCCGTGAGGAGGCCGCGCGGATCCGCCGCGAGGCCGCCGAGGAGACCGACCGGCTGCGCACCGAGGCCGCCGAGCGGATCCGCACCCTCCAGCAGCAGGCCGAGGCGGAGGCCGACCGGCTGCGCACCGAGGCCGCGTCCGACGCGTCCGCCTCCCGCGCCGAGGGCGAGGCCGTCGCCGTACGGCTGCGTTCCGAGGCCGCCGCCGAGGCGGAGCGGCTCAAGACCGAGGCCCAGGACACCGCGGACCGGGTCCGGGCGGAGGCGCAGGCCGCCGCCGAGCGGATCGCCACGGAGGCGTCCGAGACGCTGGCCGCCGCCCAGGAGGAGGCCAACCGGCGCCGCCGCGAGGCCGAGGAGTACCTCGGCTCGGCCCGCCAGGAGGCCGACCAGGAGCGTGAGCGGGCCCGCGAGCAGAGCGAGGAGCTGCTGGCCTCGGCGCGCAACCGCGTGGAGGAGGCCCAGGCCGAGGCGGTGCGCCTGGTCGAGGAGGCAAACCGGCGCGCCACGGAGATGGTGTCGGCCGCCGAGCAGCACGCCCAGCAGGTGCGGGACTCGGTCGCCGGGCTGCACGAGCAGGCGCAGGAGGAGATCACCGGGCTGCGCTCCGCCGCCGAGCACGCGGCCGAGCGCACCCGGCGCGAGGCGCAGGAGGAGGCCGACCGGGTCCGTTCGGACGCCTACTCCGAGCGGGAGCGGGCCAGCGAGGACGCGGCCCGGATCCGGCGCGAGGCCGCCGAGGAGACGGACGCCGCCAAGGCCCTCGCCGAGCGCACCGTCTCCGACGCGATCGCGGAGGCCGAGCGGCTCAGGTCGGAGTCGGCCGAGTACGCCCAGCGGGCGCGCACCGAGGCCTCGGACGCCGTCGCCCAGGCCGACCAGGACGCCTCCCGCACCCGGGCGGACGCCCGCGAGGACGCCAACCGCATCCGCTCGGACGCGGCGAGGCAGGCCGACACCCTCATCACCGAGGCGCGCAGCGAGGCGGAGCGGCTCACCGAGGAGACCATCGCCGACACCGACCGGCTGCGGACGGAGACGGTCGCCGAGGCGGAGCGGGTCCGCGCGGAGTCGGTCGCCGAGGCCGAGCGCGTGCGGGCCGAATCGGTCGCGCAGGCCGAGCAGTTGATCGGGGAGGCCACCGGGGACGCGGAGCGGCTGCGGGCCGAGGCAGCCGACACGGTCGGTCAGGCGCAGCAGCACGCGGAGCGGATCCGCAGCGAGGCCGAGCGGGTCAGGGCGGACGCGGCGGCCGCGGCCGAGGAGCTGGTCAACTCCGCGCGCGCGGAGGCCGAGCGCACCCTCGACGAGGCGCGCAAGGACGCCAACAAGCGGCGTTCCGAGGCGGCCGAGCAGGTCGACACGCTCATCACGGAGACCACCGCCGAGGCGGACAAGCTGCTCACCGAGGCGCAGCAGCAGGCGCTCAAGACCACCGCGGACGCGGAGGCGCAGGCCGACACCATGGTGGGCGCGGCCCGCAAGGAGGCCGACCGCCTGGTGGCCGAGGCCACGGTCGAGGGCAACTCACGCGTGGAGAAGGCCCGTACGGACGCGGACGAGCTGCTCGTCGGGGCCCGCCGGGACGCCACCGCCATAAGGGAGCGCGCCGAGGAGCTGCGCGACCGGATCACGGGCGAGATCGAGGCGCTGCACGAGCGGGCCCGCCGTGAGGCCGCGGAGACCATGAAGTCGACCGGCGACCGCTGCGACGCGCTCATCAAGGCCGCGGAGGAGCAGCTCGCGAAGGCGCAGGCGAAGGCCAAGGAGCTGGTCTCGGAGGCCAATTCGGAGGCCGGCAAGGTGCGCATCGCCGCGGTCAAGAAGGCCGAGGGGCTCCTCAAGGAGGCCGAGCAGAAGAAGGCCACGCTGGTCCGGGAGGCCGAGGAGCTCAAGGCCGAGGCGATCCGCGAGGCCAAGCGCACGGTCGAGGAGGGCAAGCGCGAGCTGGAGGTCCTGGTCCGTCGCCGTGAGGACATCAACACGGAGATCTCCCGTGTCCAGGACGTCCTGGAGGCGTTGGAATCCTTCGAGGCCCCGTCGGCGGGCAAGGACGGTGGCGTCAAGGCGGGCGCCGCGGTCGGCGCCCCTCGTTCGGGTAAGCCGTCGGACGGCTGACCGACTGGTCGGAATCCGGTGCCGTCTGGGGCCTTTGACCAAGTTTTTGGCAAGCCGTCCAGGGGTTAGCCACTCAAAAGGGGTGTCATTCTCCAGATCAAACACGTATCCGCTCGATGACACACCGCTTCGGCCCCTAGGATTCCCCCTATCACCTCACCGGTCTCATTTGACAGGAACCCCATGAGCGACACTTCCCCCTACGGCTTCGAGCTTGTGCGGCGTGGGTACGACCGCGCTCAGGTGGACGAACGGATCTCCAAGCTCGTCTCCGACCGTGACAGCGCTCTCTCCCGCATCACCGCCCTGGAGAAGCGCATCGAGGAGCTCCACCTCGAGACGCAGAACGCCCAGGCCCAGGTAAGCGACGCCGAGCCGTCGTACGCCGGTCTCGGCGCGCGTGTCGAGAAGATCCTCCGCCTCGCCGAGGAGGAGGCCAAGGATCTGCGCGAGGAGGCCCGTCGCGCGGCCGAGCAGCACCGCGAGCTCGCCGAGTCGGCGGCCCAGCAGGTCCGCAACGACGCAGAATCGTTCGCTGCGGAGCGCAAGGCCAAGGCGGAGGACGAGGGCGTCCGGATCGTCGAGAAGGCCAAGAGCGACGCGTCGCAGCTGCGTTCCGAGGCGCAGAAGGACGCGCAGTCCAAGCGTGAGGAGGCGGACGCCCTCTTCGAGGAGACCCGCGCCAAGGCCGCGCAGGCCGCCGCCGACTTCGAGACGAACCTCGCCAAGCGCCGGGAGCAGTCCGAGCGCGACCTGGCCTCGCGTCAGCAGAAGGCGGAGAAGCGTCTCGCGGAGATCGAGCACCGGGCGGAGCAGCTGCGCCTGGAGGCCGAGAAGCTGCGCACCGACGCCGAGCGCCGCGCCCGCCAGACGGTGGAGACCGCGCAGCGCCAGGCAGAGGACATCGTGGCCGACGCCAACGCCAAGGCCGACCGCATCCGTTCGGAATCCGAGCGCGAGCTGGCGGCTCTGACGAACCGTCGCGACTCGATCAACGCCCAGCTCACGAACGTGCGCGAGATGCTCGCCACGCTCACGGGCGCCGCGGTGGCCGCCGCCGGTTCCCCGGCCGACGACGAGCCGATCTCCCGTGGGGTTCCGGCCCAGCAGTCCCGGTAACACCGCCTGACGGCAGCAAGGGCCCGCACCTTCTCCCCCGACAGGTGCGGGCCTTCGGCGTACCCGGGGGCGTTCGGGTTTCTTACCGCATCCGTCGGTCTCCGTTTGCCCATAGGAGTGGCATCTGCTCCGGCGCGCACCTAGCGTGGTCCCCATGATCGAGCTAGCGGGCCTGACGAAGCGGTACGGCGAGAAGGTGGCGGTCAACAATCTGACCTTCACCGTCAGACCCGGCATCGTGACGGGCTTCCTCGGCCCCAACGGCGCCGGCAAGTCGACCACCATGCGCATGATGCTGGGCCTGGACCGGCCCACCGCCGGGGACGTCCGCATCGACGGCAAGCACTACGACCAGCTCAAGGACCCGCTCAAGTACATCGGCGCCCTGCTGGACGCCAAGGCGATGCACGGCGGGCGCAGCGCCTTCAACCACCTGCTGTGCCTCGCGCAGAGCAACGGCATCCCCAGGAAGCGGGTGGACGAGGTCCTCGACACGGTCGGTCTCACCGCCGTCGCGCGGAAGAAGGCCAAGGGCTTCTCGCTGGGCATGGGCCAACGGCTGGGCATCGCGGGCGCGTTGCTCGGCGACCCCCGGATCCTGATGTTCGACGAGCCGGTCAACGGGCTCGACCCCGAGGGCATCCACTGGATCCGCAACCTGATGAAGTCCCTTGCCGCGCAGGGCCGTACGGTCTTCGTCTCCTCCCACCTCATGAGCGAGATGGCGCTGACCGCCGACCACCTCGTCGTCATCGGCCAGGGGCGGCTGCTCGCCGACACCTCCATGGCGGACTTCATCGCGCAGAACTCGCGGTCGTACGTCCGCATCCGCACCCCGCAGCGCGAGCGGCTGCTCGACGTGCTGCACGCGGCCGGGGTCACCGTCGTGGAGACCGGCAACGGCACGCTGGAGGTGGACGGCAGCAAGTCCGAGTACATCGGCGAGCTGGCCGCCCAGCACCAGATCGTGCTGCACGAGCTGAGCCCGCAACAGGCCTCCCTGGAGGAGGCGTTCATGCAGCTGACCGCGGAGTCGGTCGAGTACCACGCCCACAGCGACGCGCCCGTCGACGTACCGGCCCAGCAGTGGGGCGACGACTGGAAGGGGAAGTGACCATGGCGGCGACCCAGGTCATCCGCTCCGAGTGGACCAAGATCCGTTCGGTGGCCTCCACGGTGTGGACGCTCTCCCTCGCCGTGGTCGTCACCATCGGGCTCGGCATCCTGATCTCGGCCCTGTCGAAGAGCGAGTTCGACAACATGAGCCGCGAGGACAAGCTCTCCTTCGACCCGACCTTCATCAGCTTCGCCGGGATGAGTCTCGGACAGCTCGCGATGATCGTGTTCGGGGTGCTCGTCGTGTCGAACGAGTACAGCACCGGCATGATCCGCACCTCACTGGCCGCGGTCCCGCAGCGCGCCACCTTCCTGGTCAGCAAGATCGCGGTGGCGACCGGGCTCTGCCTCGTCGTGGGCCTGGTCACCAGCTTCGTGACGTTCTTCCTCGGACAGGCGATGCTCGGCTCCCACCGGGCGGAGATCGGTGACCCGGGCGTGCTGCGCGCGGTCATCGGCGGCGGTGTCTACATGACCCTCATCGCGATGTTCTCGATGGGTGTCGCCGCGATGCTGCGCTCGCCGATGCTGTCGCTGGGCATCCTGATGCCGTTCTTCTTCCTGATCTCCAACATCCTCGGCAATGTCTCGGCGACGAAGAAGATCGGCCAGTTCCTGCCCGACCAGGCCGGCAGCAAGATCATGCAGGTGGTCACCCCGATCGACGACGACACTCCCTACGGCCCCTGGGGCGGGCTCGGGATCATGGCGCTGTGGGTGGCGGCCGCCCTGATCGGCGGGTATGTCCTGTTGAAGAAGCGGGACGCGTGACGCGAGGAGCCTTTGCTTTCATTTGAGCGGAACCGTCAGCGCCCCGATAAGCTCCTAACCCTTACGGGGGGCGTGTGCCCCGCTGTCCTGAACCTTGCGATGGGTGCGGAGCATGATCGAGGCAGTCGGCCTGACCAAGCGCTACGGCGACAAGACCGCTGTGTACAACCTTTCCTTCCAGGTGCGTCCCGGCACCGTCACCGGCTTCCTGGGCCCCAACGGCTCGGGCAAGTCGACGACCATGCGCATGATCCTGGGCCTCGACAATCCCACCTCGGGGCAGGTGACGATCGGCGGCTACCCGTACCGCAGGCTGCCCAACGCGGCCCGGCAGGTCGGCGCGCTGATCGACGCCAAGGCGGTGCACGGCGGGCGGTCGGCCCGTAACCACCTGCTGTGCCTGGCCCAGCTCTCCGGGATCCCGGCCCGCCGGGTGGACGAGGTGCTGGGCGTGGTCGGGCTCCAGGACGTGGCCAGGAAGCGCTCCAAGGGCTTCTCGCTCGGCATGGGCCAGCGGCTCGGCATCGCGGCCGCGCTGCTCGGCGACCCGCAGGTGCTGCTCTTCGACGAGCCGGTCAACGGGCTCGACCCCGAGGGCATCCTGTGGGTGCGCAACCTGATGAAGGCGCTGGCCGCGGAGGGCCGTACGGTCTTCGTCTCCTCGCACCTGATGAGCGAGATGGCGCTGACCGCGGACCATCTCATCGTCATCGGACGCGGGCAGCTCCTGGCCGACATGAGCATCCAGGACTTCATCGCGGCCAACTCCGCGGGCTTCGCGCGCGTGCGCACCCCGGACACCGAGCCGCAGCTCCGCGAGAAGCTGTCGGCCGCGATCACCGAGGCGGGCGGGCACGTCATGCCCGAGCAGGACGGCGCGCTGCGGGTGACGGGGCTGCCCCTCCCCCGCATCAGCGACATCGCGCACGACGCGGACGTACGCCTGTGGGAGCTGTCACCGCACCAGGCCTCGCTGGAGGAGGCGTACATGCGGATGACGCAGGGCGCGGTGGACTACCGCTCGACCGCCGACCAGAAGGCGGGCCTGATGCAGCCCCTCCCGCCGGGCGCGCAGCCCCCCATGCCGGTCCCCGGCCAGGGCCAGCCGGGCTGGTACGCCCCGCCGCCGCCCCAGCAGGGCGGGCAGCCGTTCGCGGTCCCCCAGGGACAGCCGCAGACGGGCCCGTACGGCGGTCCCGGCGCGGGCACGCCCAATCCGTACGCCCAGGCGGGCCCGGCGGCCCCCCAGGGCCTCCCCCAGCCGCCTGCGCAGGCCCCCGCCGCGGCTCCGGCGCCGCACGCATCCGCCCCCGCAACCCCGACCGAGCCCGAGGACGCCCGATGAGCACCCCGCAGCCTTCGATGCCGCAGGCCCAGGCCGCCGTACCGAACCGGCAGGCGGCGGGTGGGCCGTCGTACCCCGGCTACACCTCGCCGATCCCCGTCGTGCGCACCCATCTCGGGAACGCCATCGCGTCGGAGTGGACGAAGATCCGGTCGGTGCGGTCGACGATGTGGACGCTGGGCGTGTTCGTGCTGCTCGTCATCGGGATCGGGCTGGGGGCCGCCGCGCTGATCGCGGCCAACGCCTCGCCGGAGAGCATGCGGGACGAGAACCCGCTGTCGTTCGGCTTCTTCGGTGTGCTGCTCGGCAGCATGTGCGTCATCACGCTCGGCGTGCTGACCACGGCCTCGGAGTACGGCACCGGAATGATCCGTACGACGATGGTCGCCTGCCCCTCGCGCGGCCGGGTCCTCGCGGCGAAGGCGGTCGTGTTCTTCGCCGTCGCCTTCGTGACCACCCTCGTCTCGGTCCTCGTCGTCGCCCTCGCGGACGTGGCCCTGCTGGACGGGGCCCGCACGCCGACCGGCCAGGAGTGGCTGAAGGGCACCGTCGGCATCTCGCTCTACATCGCGCTGCTCGGTCTGCTCTCGCTGATCGTCGGCTCGATCATCCGGCACTCGGCGGGCGCGATCACCCTCATGATCGGTGTCCTGCTGGCCCCGCTGGTCATCGCGCTGTTCATGTTCTCGAAGTCCCTGGAGGGCCTGCGCGAGGCGCTGTTCGAGTACTCCATCCCGAGCCAGCTCAGCGTGTTCTACTCCAACCCGCTCTCCGAGTCCGGCCCTTCGGGCTGGGACCCGCTGTGGATCGTGCTCGGCGTGACGGCCGCCGTGTTCGCCGTCGCGTTCGCCCTGCTGGAGAAGCGGGACGTGTGATCCGCTAGAATCTCGGCGCGTTACGGGACCGCTGCACCCGCGTGGTGCGGCGGTCCCGCGCGTTCCAGCAGGCCTTGTGCCAGTGTCTGCGCTCGTCGACACCCGAGTGGTCCGGCCAGGCCACCACGTGCGGGACGCCGTCCGGGATCATCTGGTCGCAGCCCGGGCAGCGGTACGTCTTGCCCTGCGCGCTCGCCCCCGCCACATGCCGGACGTTCCAGTCCTCGCCCTGCCAGTGCGTCGAGGACTGGAAGCCGCCGTAACGGCCGGACCGGTCGTCGTCGGCACTCCGGCCGGCCGAGTCCGAGGAACCGGAACCCTTGGGCCGGTTGCGACGCGGGGACACAGGACACCTCACGGGGCTATACAGGGAGCAGGGACCGCGTCCAGCCTACGCGGGACGCGGCTGGGTAGGCGTAGGGCACCAACCCCCACAAGTCCCCCTCCGGGGCGGCGATTCTGCAGACAATCCGCAAATCTCTTCGCCAGGCCGTGTCCTCGGCACGTGTCAGGCGGTTATGCCGGGTGGGGGAGCTCCGTGTCGGAGCCAAGGAAGCAGGAAAAGCACATGCACGTTGGAAGTTTCGTGTTGGCGGCCCAGTTCCCGGGGCAGGGCCAGGGGGAGGCGCTGCACCGCGCGGTCCGCTCGGCCGAGGTCGCGGAGGAGGCCGGACTCGACGCGGTCTGGCTGGCAGAACACCACTTCGTGCCGTACGGCACCTGTCCGTCCGCGATCACGCTCGCCGCCTTACTGCTGGGCCGCACCCGCCGTATCCGTGTCGGCACCGCCGTGAGCGTGCTGCCCACGGTGCACCCCGTGGCCCTCGGGGAGCAGGCCGCGCTGCTGCACATGACGAGCGGCGGGCGCTTCTCGCTGGGCGTGGGGCGCGGCGGCCCCTGGGTCGACCTGGAGGTGTTCGGGTCGGGCCTCGAGGCGTACGAGAAGGGGTTCCCGGAATCACTCGATCTGCTGGTGCGCTGGCTGCGCGAACCGTCCGTCGGGGCGGACGGCGAGCGGTTCCGCTTCCGCGAAGTGCCGGTCGTCCCGCGGCCGTCGGAGGCGCTCACGGAGGTGGACGGTCCCGAGGTGATCGTCGCCTGCACCTCCCCGGCGAGTGTCCGGCTGGCGGCCGAGCGCGGGCTGCCGATGCTGCTCGGGATGCATGTCGGGGACGAGGAGAAGGCGGAGATGGTCGCACTGTGGCGCAGGCAGGCGCGCGCGGCGGGCCACGCGCCGGAGAAGGTCCTGGACGCGCCCCACGTGTCGGCCGGTGTCTGCCAGCTCGCGGACCGGCGTACGGACGCGGTGGAGGCTCTGGTGAAGGCGATGCCGGGCTGGCTCAGGCAGGGACTGGGCGCCCACATCACGGTCGACGGCCGCGCACGGCAGATGCGGGATCCGGTGGCCTACACCGAACTGCTCTGCGGACTGCACCCGGTGGGCACCCCGCGCCTCGCCGCCGACCGCCTCGCGGCGACCAGCGAACGGACGGGCGTCTCCCGCTTCGCCCTGCTCGTCGAGGGCTCGGGCGACCTGGCGGCCACCGAGGAGAACGTACGGCGGCTGGGTGCGGAGGTGCTGCCGCATCTGACCTGAATCGGAACAACCTGTCCGGCGGGAGCTTGCCGCCCCGGTACTGATGCACCTCCCGCGTACGGAGCGGCAAGCGAGCGGCGCCGCGTCAGCAGTCCCGGAACTCCGGAGACTGGTTCAGCAGCTGACTGCGCACCGAGGTGAAACGGGAAAGCGTCTCGTCGACAGAGGAGTCCAACGGGAACACCGCCACCCGGTGGCAGTTCTGGAAGGCCAGCCGCACACCGAAGTGCCGCTGAAGCGCGCCGCGTATCGCGTCACTCGCAAGCGCACGCAGCAGCTGACCGCGTGCCTGCTCGTCCGGCGGGGGCGTCTGGTTGTCGGCGAAGTTGCCGCCGTCGACCTTCAGCTGGGCCACCAGGGAGCTGATCATCTCCCATGCGTAGGGCAGGGAGGTCCGGACGCAGTCGACGAATTCGGCTTCGTCGACCTCGCCTCGCTCGGCCTTCTCGAGTAGGGCCGGTGAGACGTCGAGCGACATGGGTTCTCCTCTCGCACCCCTGAATCCTCAGAGGTTGCCGGACAGATGAGGGAGTTCGCGCTGCCGGACACGCTCAGTACACGCCTCGCGACCTCCCGTTTACTACGGTAGGCAACGGAAGGTGACGGCACCAGGAGAATGCGAACAAAGAGCACTCCCAACAGGCCCACAATCGGCCACAAGTGAACAGGGTTCCTTCACAGCCTTACGGGCCGAATCGCGTGGACATGCGCCCGTCGAGTAGCGTTGCCGACCATGCGTCTCGTCATTGCCCGGTGTTCCGTCGACTACGCGGGCCGGCTCACCGCCCACCTGCCCTCGGCCCCCCGTCTGATCCTGGTGAAGGCCGACGGCAGCGTCTCCATCCACGCCGACGACCGGGCCTACAAGCCCCTGAACTGGATGTCGCCGCCCTGCACGTTGAAGGAGGGGACCGGCGACGAGGAAGGCGTCTGGACCGTCATCAACAAGGCGGGCGAGAAGCTCATCATCACGATGGAGGAGATTCTCCACGACTCCTCGCACGAACTGGGCGTGGATCCGGGCCTGATCAAGGACGGCGTGGAAGCACACCTTCAGGAACTGCTCGCCGACCGCATCGAAACGCTCGGCGACGGCTACACCCTGATCCGCCGCGAGTACATGACGGCCATCGGCCCGGTCGACATCCTGTGCCGGGACGCCGAGGGCCAGACGGTCGCGGTGGAGATCAAGCGGCGCGGCGAGATCGACGGCGTCGAGCAACTCACGCGCTACCTGGACCTGTTGAACCGCGACCCCCATCTCGCCCCGGTCCGCGGCATCTTCGCCGCCCAGGAGATCAAGCCCCAGGCCCGCGTCCTGGCCACGGACCGCGGCATCGGCTGCGCCGTGCTGGACTACAACGCGCTGCGGGGCATCGAGGACGACAAGCTGCGGCTGTTCTGACGCCTTTTCTTCCACGACGACGAGGGCCGGGTCCGTGTGACGGACCCGGCCCCCTTGTGCGTGCGGTGTCCTAGATGACCGAGCCGCTCGGCGAGCTCACGGTGCTGCTCTCCGGGGCACTGGCGGAACTGGTCTCCACCGGGGCGGAGGAGGCGGGGCCGCTGGCCGAAGTGGAGTTGCTCGGGGTGGTGTCGGTCGGGGGCGGCGTGGGCGTCGGACTCGGCGTGCCCGTCGGCCCGGTCGGCGTCGAGGACGGAGTTCCGGAACCCGTCGGCGTCGACGGTGTCGACGGCTTAGACGTCGAGGGCCTGGGCGTCGTCGGCTTCGGAGAACTCGGCGTGCTCCCCGTCCCCTTCGTCCCGCTCGGATCGTCGGACGGAGTCGCCGTACCCGTGGGTGTCGGATCGTCCGAAGTCCCGTAGGTCCCGTCGGGCCCCGGGTCGGTCGGACGGGACGTCGCCGTACCCGTGTCGCCCTTGCCGTCGTCGTTGTTCGGGACGTCCGCGCCGAGGTTGCCGTCGTCGATGCCGACGCTGGCCGACGGGTTGACGCCGACCTGGTCGGAGGGGGCGTTCGGGTCGTTGTCGGAGGTGGCGCCCAGGGTCACGACCGTGCCGAGCACCGCGACCAGCAGCGCGCCCGCGCCGGCCGCGACGAGGTTGCGCTTGGCGAGGCCCTTGAGGCCGCCCCGGGCCTTGCGCGAGGGCGCGGGCGTGCCGGGCGAGCGGTTCACGACGATCGTCTGCGAGTCGGCCGGCGGCTGGAGCGGCGGGAAGGCCGCGGGGACTCCCCCGGGCGGTGAGGCGGACTCGTCGTAGCGGGCGTCGGGCACCTCCTCGCCCGCCGTGGCGCCGAGGCCGACGGCCAGGCCGGGCGCGCTGCCGTCCCGGTCGGAGACCAGGGTGAGGGCGCGGCGGCCCGCGACGGTGCCGCGCTTGTCGGCGAGGGCGCCGCGCAGGCCGATGGAGGCCTCCAGTTCGGCGCGGGCCCGGTCGAGCTGTCCGCCGCAGAGCGCGAGGATGCCGAGCTCGTGGTGGAAGTAGGCCTGTTCGGACACCTCACCGGCGAGCCGGGAGGCCTCGGAACCGGCCCGCAGCGAACGCTCCCAGGCGCCCCAGTGACCGCCGGCGGCGAACGCGGGGGCCGCAGTGCGGGCAAGCCGCACGGTGGCGGCCTCCTCGCCCTCGTCGGGCGCGGTGGTGGCCGGGACCAGGACGGCGAGGGCGGCGAGCAGGGCGTCGGCCTCCGCGCACACCCGCTCGGGGGTGACCGAGGGGTGGCCGGCCCACCAGCCGTAGTGCTGGGCTGCGGTGAGGGCGCGGCTCTCGGTGTCGTCGCCGTATCCGGCGGCTTCGAGCTGGGTGAGGACTCCGGCGGCGAGCCGGTAGCGGGAGCCGACCGGGGAGACCAGGCCGCAGTCCGCGAGCTCGCCGAGGGCGGCGTCCGCGTGGGTGTCGCCGATCAGTGCGGGCAGGTGCGCCTGGTGGGGCACCTCGCCGCCGAGCGCGACGGCGAACCGTAGGGTGGCGCGCGCCGACTCGCTCAGCCGGGAGGCGAGCAGCGGGGCGGGGGCGGCGGCCTCGCCGAGCGCGGGCAGCGGTATCTCCTCGCCCTCGTCGGAGGCGAACGGGGTGTCGATCGGGGCCGCGTCCGCGAAGACGCCGAACTCGTCGACGGCGTTCGCCCCGGCGCGCAGCCGGTCGCGCTGCCGGAGCAGGGCGCCGGCCTGGACGAAGCGCAGGGGCAGGCCCTCGGACTCGAACCAGAGGTCGCCCGCCCAGTTCGACTCCTCCTCCGTCAGCACCCGGCCGACGGAACGCTCCAGGAGCTCCACGCCGTCGGCTCGCTCCAGGCCGCTGAGGAAGACCTCCTCGATCGCGGAGTCGGCCGAGGGCGCGGGCACGTCGGGCGTCGCGCCGATCACGAAGGCGCACTCGGGGGTGGCGTCGAGCAGTTCGTCGAGGGCCGCGCCGCCGAACTCGATGTCGTCGAGGACGACGACCGCGCCGATCTCCCGGACGCAGGAGAGCAGCTCGTCCCGGTCGGGGCGGTGCAGGGGCGAGTCGAAGACGGCGTAGTAGAGGTCGTACAGCAGCTCGCTCGCCGTGCGGTTGAAGCCGGTGAGGCGGACCACGCCGTCGGGGGCGAGGTCCGAGCAGTCCTCGGCGACGACGTCGAGGAGGCTGGTGCGGCCGGAGCCGGCGGGGCCGGTCAGGCGTACCGAGCGGCCGCGGGCGAGCAGCCGTACCAGTCGCTCGCGCTCGTCCTGGCGGGCCAGCAGTGGCAGCGCGGTGCGGGTGGGTCCGGGCGGGACGGGCGGGCGGGCCGCACGGTCCACCTCGGCACGTTCCGCGGCGCCGAACTTCTGCGGCCGTCCGGGCCGCTCGCCGGGCGGGCAGGCCTCTATCTCGCTGCCGTCGACGGGGTTGACGGTGAGCAGGAAGTCGCCGGCGACGAGCTGCACGGTGCGGGCGAGCGCGGGCGAGTGCTGGCCGAAGTCGGATGTGAGGGAGTCCCTGGGAGGCCGCTGACGTGGCGAGCCGCCATCGTCGTCATGGCCGTACTCCTCGGGTCCCCGGTTGTTCGGGTCCATAGGTTCAAGCCCCCCAAAAGCGTCTCGTGTGCCGTCAGTGGCCCCTCCCGGCCTTGCAGCACACCGCGCTGTCGCTTCTGGTCCGGGCCCGCTGGAAGGGATGCAGACAGCGGGCGACCGAACCCTAAACCTTCGCACAGTATCTACGACAGCCCGGGGTACCGCGCCGTCCGAGACGTCACAGTCTCATGAGGATTGCGCGGGACATGCGTTTCACCACGGCGGCCCGCTCAGACGCGGGGCAGGGACTCCACGCCGATGCCGCCCTCGATCGCCAGGATCCGGTGCAGCCGGGTGGCGACCAGGAGGCGCTGCATCTGCGGCGGTACGTCGCGCAGCACGAGCCGGCGGCCGCAGCGGCCGGCCCTGCGGTGGGCCCCCATGATCACCCCGAGACCGGTGGCGTCCCAGGAATCCAGCTCGGACAGGTCGAGCACCAGGTCGCCGACTCCGTCGTCGACGGCCGAGTGCAGGACCGTACGGGCGTCCGCCGCGCTGCGGACGTCGAGGCGGCCCCCGACGACCAGCTCGGCGTGGTCGCCCCTGATGTACATATGCGCTCCCCGAGAGTGCGTTCAGTGCTCCACGAATCTGATGTCCAGTGATGACACCTCTGACTGCGCGGGGCGGTCGGAGGTTGCCGTCTGTAAGCGAACCGATACCGAATTCACCCCAGAGTGTGAAACCCGAGGGGCTTGTGCGGTTACGGCGGCGGAAAAAGCCGCCCGTGCCTGTAGAGGCTTCCGTGCCTGTAGAGGCTCAGTGCTTGTAGAAGCCTTGCCCGCTCTTGCGTCCGATGTCACCGGCGTCCACCATCCGGCGCATCAGCTCCGGCGGGGCGAACTTCTCGTCCTGGGACTCGGTGTAGATGTTGCTGGTGGCGTGCAGGAGGATGTCGACGCCGGTCAGGTCCGCCGTGGCGAGCGGGCCCATGGCGTGACCGAAGCCCAGCTTGCAGGCGAGGTCGATGTCCTCGGCGGTCGCCACGCCCGACTCGTAGAGCTTGGTCGCCTCGACGACGAGGGCGGAGATGAGACGGGTGGTCACGAACCCCGCCACGTCCCGGTTGACGACGATGCAGGTCTTGCCGACGGACTCGGCGAACTCCCGCGCGGTGGCGAGGGTTTGGTCGCTCGTCTTGTAGCCGCGGACCAGCTCGACGAGCTGCATCATCGGCACCGGCGAGAAGAAGTGCACGCCGACGACCCGCTCCGGGCGCTCGGTGGCCGCCGCGATCTTGGTGATCGGGATCGCGGAGGTGTTGGAGGCCAGTACGGCGTCCTCGCGGACGATCTTGTCCAACGTGCGGAAGATCTCGTGCTTGACTTCGAGCTTCTCGAAGACGGCCTCGACGACGATGTCGGCGTCGGCGGCCGCGTCCAGGTCGGTGGTCGCGGTGATCCGGGCGAGGGCCGCGTCGGCGTCGTGCGCCTCCAGCTTGCCCTTGCTCACGAACTTGTCGTACGAAGCCTTGATTCCGTCGGTGCCGCGCCTGAGCGCCTCGTCGGTGACGTCCCTCAGGACCACGTCCCAGCCCGCCTGGGCGGAGACCTGGGCGATACCGGAACCCATCAAGCCGGCGCCGATGACGGCAAGCTTCCGTGCCACTGTTGCGACTCCCCTTTGAAACGCCTTACGCCCTGTTTACGTTGCCTCTGCGGCGGACACTAGCGCTCGTGAAGGGCTGTGTGACCGGTTAGTAACGCGCGTCACGTCTCATCTGACGGACATCACACCGGTAGCTGTCACTAGTGGTCTCGTACGGCGTAGTTGAGCACCTTATCGCTCAACAACTCCTCCATGCGGTCGAGAAGCACGAGCGTCTCCCGTGACACTTCGTCCGGTTCGCGCCCCGCGACCATCTCGCGCCCGATGGAGCCCATGACCGTGTGGTGGAGCCAGTTGATCTGACCGGCGATCAGGGCGGGCAGCGGATCGCCGGGCTCGGCGCCGGTCTCCTCGCGCAGGGTCTCCTCCAGGTTCTCCTGGACCTCCTGCTGGATGCTCCACAGCCGGGAGCGGAGCGCGGGCGCGTCCTGGATGACCCGCATGAAGCGGTCGTAGCCCTTCAGCAGGCCGACCCGCGGCGAGACCGCCTCGACCTCGTCGCGCAGTTCCCGCAGGACGGCCGCGGCCGCCGACTCCCCCGCGTCACGTCCGCGCACCCAGCGCGAGAGCCGGTCGACGACGCCCTTGCTGCGGTCGAGGAAGAGGTCCTCCTTGGCCGGGAAGTAGTTGTAGACGGTGTTGACGGAGACGTCCGCGGCGTCGGCGATCTCGGCGACGGTCACCGCGTCGAACCCGCGCTCGATGAACAGGGCCGTGGCGACGTCCGAGATGTACTGCCGGGTCTGCCGTTTCTTCCGCTCCCTGAGCCCCTCTGCCATGTCCGCATCGTAGACGTTCCTGGGCGCGATTGATTTTTGGAGTCATTGCAAAATTTCAGGGACTCTGTTTTTCTGGGTGCCATGACAGCAGTCGTCAGCGCGGCCGGACTGGCCCGCACCTTCCAGACCAAGCACGGGCCCGTCGAGGCCGTCCGCGGCGTCGACCTCACCGTCCACAGAGGGGAGATCCTCGGCTTCCTCGGCCCGAACGGCGCCGGCAAGACCACCACGCTCCGGATGCTCACGACTCTCCTGGCCCCCACCGGCGGGACCGCCACCGTCGCCGGGCACGACCTCGCGACCGACGCCGCGGGGGTGCGGCGGGCGTGCGGGTACGTGGCCCAGTCGAGCGGGGTCGATCCGCAGATCTCCGTGCGGGAGGAACTGGTCACCCAGGGCCGCCTCTACCGCCTGGCCGGACCCCGGGCCGCCGCCCGCGCCGAGGAGCTGGCCCGCGACCTGGACCTCACCGAGCTGCTCGACCGCAGGTGCGGCACGCTCTCCGGCGGTCAGCGCCGCCGCCTCGACATCGCGATGGCGCTCACGCACCGGCCCGAGGTGCTGTTCCTCGACGAGCCGACGACGGGACTCGACCCCGGCAGCCGCGCCGACCTGTGGGAGCTGATCCGCCGGCTGCGCGCCGAGCACGGCACGACCGTCCTCCTGACCACCCACTACCTCGACGAGGCCGACGCCCTCTCGGACCGCCTCGTGATCGTCGACAAGGGCGTGGTGGCGGCCGAGGGCACGCCGAGCGCCCTGAAGCTGGAGTACGGCGGCTCGATCGACGCCCCGCTCCAGGACACGTTCCTCGCCGTCACCGGCCGCGGTCCCTCCCCGGCCGACGCCGCCCCCGTAGCCGTATAGGAAAGCCATGCTTCTTCACGACACCGCGCTCGTCTACGGCCGCTACCTGCGCCAGTCCCTGCGCTCCCGCTTCGCGCTGCTGTTCGGGGTCCTGATGCCGCTGCTGTACCTGGTGTTCTTCGGGCCGCTGCTCACCGGCCTCCCGCTCGGCGGGCGCGGCAGTTCCTGGCAGGTGCTGGTACCGGGACTGCTGCTGCAACTCGGGCTGTTCGGGGCGCTGTTCTCGGGCTTCATGATCATCCTGGAGAAGGGTCAGGGCATCCTGGATCGCATGCGGGTCACGCCGGTCAGCCGGCTCGCCCTGCTGCTGGGCAGGGTGCTGCGGGACGCCACGGTCTTCGTCTTCCAAGCGGTGCTGCTGGTGCTGGCCGCCGTGGCGATGGGGCTGAGGGCGCCGCTGGCCGGGATCCTGATCGGCTTCGGGTTCGTCGCCCTGCTGACCGTCTCGCTGGCCTCGCTGTCGTACGCGGTGGCGATGAAGGTCCGTACGCCCCAGGAGTTCGGGCCGCTGATCAACGCCGTCAGCATGCCGTCCATGCTGCTGTCCGGCCTGATGCTCCCGATGACCCTGGGACCGGCCTGGCTGGACGTCCTCTCGCACTTCATGCCGTTCCGCTACCTGGTCGACGCCATGCGGGACGCGTACGTCGGCTCGTACACGACGGACCACATGCTGTACGGCGTCCTGGTCGCCGTCGGCCTCGCGGTCCTGGCGGTGACGGTGGGCACACGCGTGTTCCGCACGGCCGGGGCGTAATTACGCTGGCCCCATGGTCAATCTGACGCGCATCTACACCAGGACCGGCGACCAGGGCAGCACCGCCCTCGGCGACATGAGCCGGGTCGCCAAGACCGATCTGCGGATCTCCGCGTACGCGGACGCCAACGAGGCGAACGCGGTGATCGGCACCGCGATCGCGCTGGGCGGGCTCGACGAGGAGGTCGTCGCGGTCCTGACCCGGGTGCAGAACGACCTCTTCGACGTCGGAGCCGACCTGTCCACGCCCGTGGTCGAGAACCCGCAGTTCCCGCCCCTGCGGGTCGAGCAGTTCTACGTCGACAAACTGGAGGCGGACTGCGACCGCTTCAACGAGCGGCTGGAGAAGCTCCGCTCGTTCATCCTCCCCGGCGGCACCCCGGGCGCCGCGCTGCTCCACCAGGCCTGCACGGTCGTACGCCGGGCCGAGCGCTCGACGTGGGCGGCGCTGGAGGTCCACGGCGAGACGATGAACCCGCTCACCGCGACCTATCTGAACCGGCTCTCGGACCTGCTCTTCATCCTGGCGCGCACGGCGAACAAGGACGTCGGCGACGTCCTGTGGGTGCCCGGCGGCGAACGCTAGCGCTTCTGCTTGGGGAACAGCGTGTAGCTCCCGGCGATGATCAGGTTGATGCCGATCAGCCACAGCATGCGCTGCTGCCAGGCGTGCAGCGATTCGGTGCGACCGTCGCCGACGTACCAGACCGCTGCCTGGAGCAGGACGATGGCGACCACCGCGGCGAGGATCCAGCGGCCCGCGACCTTCCACTCGTGGACGGCGCGGGTCGTGCCGTACTTCGGCGGCCGCACCGGTGGCGGGCCGCCCGCGAACCGGTGGGCGACCCGGGCGTCCGCCCACTTGACGGTCGAGTGGCCCAGACCCACCGTGAAGCCGATGTAGACGGCGGCCAGACCGTGCTTCCAGTCGGGCTCGGCACCGTTCCTCAGGTCGATCGCGGTGACCGTGAACAGCACCAGCTCCAGCAGCGGCTCACACAGCAGCAGAGCCAGTCCGACCCGCGGCATGCGCAGCCCGTAGCGGAAGGCCAGTCCCGCTGCCAGCAGCACCCAGAAGGCCACCTCGCACACGACGATCAGTCCGACGACCACGACCGCTCCCTTCGTCTCCCCTCCAGGCTCCCGACGTGCGCGGCACCTCGCGTCGTCGGCGGTGACGAAACCGCCGTACATCGAAAGATGCAGTCCAGGACCGTTCCTGGGCATCAGGCGCGGGGCGCGGACACCGTGTTGGATGGAGCCATGGCCATCCCCCGCCCGCACCGCTTCGACGTGTACATCGCGGCCGGCGGGCTGCTCGGCGGGCTGCTGCTGGCGGCCATCGGGCTGGGCACCCGGCCCGCCGACGACCCGATCACCCTCTTCGACGGCCCCTGGCCGGTCCTCGTACCGCTCACCGTGTTGGCCGGCTGCGAGCTGCTGCGCCGCACGGCCCCCCGCACGGCCCTGCTCACCGGCACCGGCGCGATCTGCGCCGACCTCGTGACCCAGGGCAACCTCGCCACGCTCCTGATGTTCACCGACGTCGTCTACGCGGCCGTGCTCTACGGCCCGCTCGCCTCGGCCCGCCGCGTCCAGTGGATCACCGGGCTGCTCACGGTGGCCGGGACGCTGGTGCCGTTCGCGGTGTGGCGGGTGCCGGAGGCGCTGCTGATCGGCGTGGTCGTGGGGGTCGTGGCGTACGGGCCCGCAGCCACCGGCTGGATCGTGCGCAACCACCGGGACGCCGCCGAGGCCGCCCGGCTGCGCGCCGAACAGACCGCGCTGCTCGCCGAGATGGACCGCGCCCAGGCCGTCACCGCCGAACGCGCCCGGATGGCACGGGAGTTGCACGACATGGTCGCCAACCACCTCTCCGCGATCGCCATCCACTCCACGGCCGCGCTGTCGATCGACGATCCCGCCACCTCCCGCGAGGCCCTCGCGGTGATCCGGGAGAACAGCGTCGACGGGCTCGCCGAGATGCGCCGGTTGATCGGCATCCTGCGCGACGGCGACCACGAACCGTCCGCCGTCCCCACCCTCGACGGCCTCACCGCCCTCGTCGACGGAGCCCGCGCCAACGGCCTCGACGTCACCCTGGACGCCGGCCGGCACAGCGCCGTGCCCGCCCCCGTCGGACTCGCCGCCTACCGGATCGTCCAGGAGTCCCTGACCAACGCCCTCAAGCACGCGTGCCCCGGCCGGGTCACGGTGAGCCTCGCCCAGCGGGACGGTGAGCTGACCGTCGCGGTGAGCAGTCCGTACGGCGACCGGGACGGGCCCCGCGCCCCCGGCTCCGGCGCCGGACTGGTCGGGATGCGGGAGCGGGCCGCGCTGCTGGGCGGCACGTTCGACGCCGGCCCCGACGGGACGCACTGGACCGTACGCGCCACTCTGCCCCTGGATGAAGGAGTCCCCGAATGAGCCCCGCCGTCAGGGTTCTCGTCGCCGAGGACCAGTCCGCCGTCCGCGCCGGGCTCGTCCTCATCCTGCGCAGCGCCCCCGGCATCGAGGTGGTCGGTGAGGCGGCGGACGGTGAGCAAGCGGTCGCGCTGGCCCGGCAGTTGCGGCCCGATCTGGTGCTGATGGACGTACAGATGCCACGGCTCGACGGGGTGGCGGCGACCCGCCAGGTCGTCGGGGAAGGGCTCGCGGACGTCCTCGTGCTGACCACCTTCGACCTCGACGAGTACGTGTTCGGGGCCCTGCGGGCCGGTGCCGCCGGATTCCTGCTGAAGAACACGGAGGCGAAGGACCTCATCACGGCCGTGCGCACGGTGGCGCGGGGCGAGGGCATCGTCGCCCCGGCCGTCACCCGGCGTCTGATCGCCGAGTTCGCCGCCGGGCCGGTCCGCGGTGCGGGCACCGATCCGGCCGTCCTCGCCACCCTCACCCGGCGGGAGCGCGAGGTGCTCTCCTGCCTCGGCGAGGGGCTGTCCAACGCCGAGATCGCCGGCCGTCTCGACATGGCGGAGACGACCGTGAAGACGCACGTCAGCCGCCTGCTGGGGAAGTTGGAGCTGCGCAGCCGGGTGCAAGCGGCCGTACTGGCGCAGGAGTTGGGGGTTTAGAAGGGCGCCTGCACGAGAGTGGTCCAGACCTATTGACCCGTGGTCCAGACCTTTCTATTCTCGCGGCACCGTGGGTGTGAAGGCTCAGTCACGCCCCCAACTCCCCTAGGAGGCGCACCATGCGCTTCAGACACAGAGCCGCGGCAGGGTTCGCGACGCTGTTGCTCCCCTTCGCCGGCCTGGTCGGCCTCGCGAGCCCCGCCCAGGCCGCGACCTCCGCCACCGCGACCTACGCCAAGACCCAGGACTGGGGCACCGGCTTCGAAGGCAAGTGGACGGTGAAGAACACCGGTACCACCAGCCTCAGTTCCTGGACCGTCGAGTGGGACTTCCCCTCCGGCACCTCCGTCAGCTCCGCCTGGGACGCCGACGTCACCTCCTCCGGCTCCCACTGGACCGCCAAGAACAAGTCCTGGAACGGCACCCTCGCCCCCGGCGCCTCCGTCTCCTTCGGCTTCAACGGCAGCGGCTCCGGCTCCCCCGCCAACTGCAAGCTGAACGGCGGCAGTTGTGACGGCGGCACCACGAACCCCGGCGACAGCGCGCCGAGCGCCCCGGGCACTCCCACCGCCTCCGACATCACCAACACCTCGGTGAAGCTCTCCTGGAGCGCGGCCACCGACGACAAGGGCATCAAGAACTACGACGTCCTGCGCGACGGCACCAGGGTCGCGACCGTGACGACGACCTCGTACAGCGACTCCGGCCTCACCGCCGGAACCGACTACTCCTACAGCGTCCAGGCCCGCGACACCGCCGACCAGACCGGCCCGGTCAGCGGCGCCCGCTCGGTGCGCACCACCGGCGGCACCACCGAGCCTCCGCCCACCGGCGACAAAGTCAAGCTCGGCTACTTCACCGAGTGGGGCGTCTACGGCCGCAACTACCACGTCAAGAACCTGGTGACCTCGGGCTCCGCCTCGAAGATCACCCACATCAACTACGCGTTCGGCAACGTCAAGAACGGTCAGTGCACCGTCGACGACACCTACGCCGCCTACGACAAGGCCTACACCGCCGACCAGTCCGTCAGCGGCACCGCCGACACCTGGGACCAGCCGCTGCGCGGCAACTTCAACCAGCTGCGCCAGCTGAAGGCCAAGTACCCGCACATCAAGGTGCTGTACTCCTTCGGCGGCTGGACCTACTCCGGCGGCTTCGGCCAGGCGGCGCAGAACCCGGCCGCGTTCGCCAAGTCCTGCAAGGCGGTCGTGGAGGACCCCCGCTGGGCCGATGTCTTCGACGGCATCGACATCGACTGGGAGTACCCGAACGCCTGTGGTCTGACCTGTGACACCTCGGGCGCCGCGGCCTTCAAGAACCTGATGTCCGCGCTGCGCACCGAGTTCGGCTCGAACTACCTGGTCACCGCGGCCATCACGGCCGACGGCTCCAACGGCGGCAAGATCGACGCGGCCGACTACGGCGGCGCCTCGGCCTTTGTCGACTGGTACAACGTGATGACGTACGACTACTTCGGCTCCTTCAACGCGCAGGGCCCGACCGCCCCGCACTCGCCGCTGACCTCGTACTCCGGCATCCCGCAGGCGGGCTTCAACTCCGCCGACGCCATAGCCAAGCTGAAGTCGAAGGGCGTCGCCTCGAAGAAGCTGCTGCTCGGCATCGGCTTCTACGGCCGCGGCTGGACCGGCGTCACCCAGGCCGCCCCCGGTGGCACGGCGACCGGCGCGGCACCCGGCACCTACGAGGCGGGCATCGAGGACTACAAGGTCCTCAAGACGTCCTGCCCGGCCACCGGCACCATCGCCGGCACGGCGTACGCGTACTGCGGCACCAACTGGTGGTCCTACGACACCCCCGCGACGATCGCCGGGAAGATGACGTGGGCCAAGAACCAGGGCCTGGGCGGAGCGTTCTTCTGGGAGTTCAGCGGCGACACCACGGGCGGCGAGCTGGTGAGCGCCATCAACAGCGGACTGTCCTAGGAAAGCACCCGAAAGAGCTAGGCGACATTGACGCGCTGACCGGGCGGGGCTGCCTCCAGCCACGCGAGGAAACCGGTCAGCGCGTCTTCGCTCATCGCGAGTTCGAGCCGGGTTCCCCGGTGCAGACAGGTCAGGATCACGGCGTCGGAGAGGAGGGCCATCTCCTCCTCCCCGTCGGGGAGACGGCGGCCGGCGACCTCGATCGCGGCCCGCTCCAGGACGCGGCGCGGGCGGTAGGCGTAGGAGAAGACGCGGTACCACTCGACACGGTCGCCGTTGTAGCGGGCGACGCCGTAGCTCCAGCCTTTGCCGCTGGTGTCGGGTTTCTCCGGGACGTCCCAGCGCAGGGAACAGTCGAAGGTGCCGCCGGAGCGCTGGATGAGCCTGCGGCGCAGGCCGAAGACGAAAAGCCCCAGTACCACCAGGGCCACGACGATTCCGCACACAGTCAGAGCGAGGACCATCGACACCGACCTCCTCGTCTCCTAGGTACCTTCAATAGGTAACGGAACGGAAAAAACATCCAGATCTGCCTCAGCCGCGACCGGCTCCGGATCGCTCCGGTGCCGGCCGCGGCTGAGTGACGTCATACGGCTCCGCGCTGGTTCAGCGCGCAGTCGCCGCGCGCAGTCGTACGTCCGCGCGACGCTCGGCGGCGGCGTCGCCCTCCGCCTTCGCGCGCTCCAGCTCCCGCTCCGCGCGCTGGACGTCGATCTCGTCCGACAGCTCGGCGATCTCGGCCAGCAGCGACAGCTTGTTGTCGGCGAACGAGATGAAACCGCCGTGCACCGCGGCGACGACCGTCCCGCCATCGCTCGTACGGATGGTCACCGGGCCCGACTCCAGCACACCGAGCAGCGGCTGGTGACCGGGCATGACGCCGATGTCGCCGGACGTGGTGCGCGCGACGACCAGGGTGGCCTCGCCGGACCAGACCTCTCGGTCGGCCGCGACCAGCGCGACGTGCAGCTCAGCAGCCAAGGTGGCTCCTCGGGTCACCACCCGGCGGGTCTGCCGGGTGTTGGTTACAAGTCTAGTGGGCGTGAATGAGGGGGCGGGACGTGCCCCGCCCCCTCACGTGTGAACCACAGGGTTCACTCAGAACTCAGGCAGTTCAGGAGACGCCGAGCTCCTTGGCGTTGGCCTTGAGGTCCTCCAGGCCACCGCACATGAAGAACGCCTGCTCCGGGAAGTGGTCGAACTCGCCGTCACAGATCGCGTTGAACGCGGTGATCGACTCGTCCAGCGGCACGTCCGAACCGTCGACGCCGGTGAACTGCTTGGCGACGTGGGTGTTCTGCGACAGGAAGCGCTCGACGCGGCGGGCACGCTGGACGACCAGCTTGTCCTCCTCGCTGAGCTCGTCGATGCCGAGGATCGCGATGATGTCCTGGAGGTCCTTGTACTTCTGGAGGATCCCCTTGACGCGCATGGCGGTCTCGTAGTGGTCCTGCGCGATGTAGCGCGGGTCCAGGATCCGGGACGTGGAGTCCAGCGGGTCCACGGCCGGGTAGATGCCCTTCTCGGAGATCGGACGGGACAGAACCGTCGTCGCGTCGAGGTGGGCGAAGGTGGTGGCCGGGGCCGGGTCGGTCAGGTCGTCCGCGGGGACGTAGATCGCCTGCATCGAGGTGATCGAGTGACCACGGGTCGAGGTGATGCGCTCCTGGAGGAGACCCATCTCGTCGGCCAGGTTCGGCTGGTAGCCCACTGCGGAGGGCATGCGGCCGAGCAGGGTCGAGACCTCGGAACCGGCCTGCGTGAAGCGGAAGATGTTGTCGATGAAGAACAGCACGTCCTGCTTCTGCACATCGCGGAAGTACTCCGCCATGGTCAGACCGGCGAGGGCCACGCGCAGACGGGTGCCCGGGGGCTCGTCCATCTGGCCGAAGACCAGCGCGGTCTTGTCGATGACGCCCGAGTCGGACATCTCCTCGATGAGGTCGTTGCCCTCACGGGTGCGCTCACCGACACCGGCGAACACGGAGACACCGTCGTGGTTGTTGGCGACGCGGTAGATCATCTCCTGGATGAGCACCGTCTTGCCGACGCCGGCACCACCGAACAGACCGATCTTTCCACCCTTGACGTACGGGGTGAGAAGGTCGATGACCTTGACGCCGGTCTCGAACATCTCGGTCTTCGACTCGAGCTCGTCGAAGTTCGGGGCCTTGCGGTGGATGGACCAGCGCTCGCCCTCGTACTGCTCGTCGACGTTCAGCACCTCACCGAGGGTGTTGAACACCTTGCCCTTGGTGAAGTCGCCGACCGGGACGGTGATGCCCGTGCCGGTGTCGGTGACGGCGGCCTGGCGGACCAGACCGTCGGTGGGCTGCATGGAGATGGTGCGGACCAGGCCGTCACCCAGGTGCTGGGCGACCTCCAGGGTCAGCGTCTTCTTCTCGCCGTCCTTGGCCGGGTCGGCCACCTCGACGTGAAGGGCGTTGTAGATCTCCGGCATCGCGTCGACGGGGAACTCCACGTCGACGACCGGGCCGATGACCCGGGCGACGCGGCCCGTGGCAACGGCCGTCTCAACTGTCGTCGTCATTACCTGTCACTCCCCGCGGACGCGTCGGCCAGGGCTGCGGAGCCACCGACGATCTCGCTGATTTCCTGGGTGATTTCGGCCTGGCGGGCCGCGTTGGCAAGTCGGGAGAGCGTGGTGATGAGCTCTCCCGCGTTGTCGGTGGCCGACTTCATCGCGCGCCGCGTGGCGGCGTGCTTGGAGGCGGCCGACTGGAGCAGCGCGTTGTAGATGCGGCTCTCCACGTAGCGCGGCAGCAGGGCGTCGAGGACGTCCTCCGCCGAGGGCTCGAAGTCGTAGAGCGGAAGGATCTCGCCCTGCGGCTTCGACTCCTTCGCCACCTCTTCGAGGCTGAGCGGCAGCAGACGGTCGTCGAGCGCCGTCTGCGTCATCATCGAGACGAACTCGGTGAAGACGATGTGGAGTTCGTCCACGCCACCGTCGGCCGTGTCCTTCTCGATGGCCTCGATCAGCGGGGCCGCGACCTTCTTGGCGTCCGCGTACGTGGGCTCGTCGGTGAAGCCGCTCCACGACTGAGCGATCTTGCGCTCACGGAAGTTGAAGTGCGCGACACCGCGGCGGCCGACGATGTAGATCTCGACCTCCTGGCCCTCGCGCTCCAGCCGCTCGGTGAGCCGCTCCGCCTGCTTGATGGCGTTGGAGTTGAAGGCGCCCGCGAGACCGCGGTCGCTCGTCAGGAGCAGCACCGCGGACCGCGTGACCGTCTCGGCCTGCGTGGTCAGCGGGTGCCTGGTGTTCGAACCGGTGCCGACCGCCGTGACCGCGCGGGTGAGCTCGGTCGCGTAGGGCGTGGAGGCCGCCACCTTGCGCTGCGCCTTGATGACGCGCGAGGCGGCGATCATCTCCATCGCCTTGGTGATCTTCTTGGTCGCGGTGACGGATCGGATGCGACGCTTGTAGACCCGGAGCTGGGCTCCCATGAGTCAGGTCCCTTCCTTACGTCACTTGGCCGCGGCCGGGGCGTCCTCGCCGAGAAGCTTGCCGTCCGAGGTCTCGAACTGCTTCTTGAAGTCGGCGATCGCGTCGGCAACAGCGGTGAGGGTGTCGTCCGACATCTTGCCGCCCTCCTTGATGGAGGTCATGAGGCCCTGCTCCTTGCGGTGCAGGTACTCCAGGAGCTCCTTCTCGAAGCGGCGGATGTCGTTGACCGGGACGTCGTCCATCTTGCCGGTGGTGCCGGCCCAGACGGAGACGACCTGGTCCTCGGTCGCCATCGGCTGGTACTGGGCCTGCTTCAGCAGCTCGACCATGCGCTGGCCGCGCTCCAGCTGCGCCTTCGACGCGGCGTCCAGGTCGGAACCGAAGGCGGCGAACGCCTCCAGCTCACGGAACTGGGCGAGGTCCACGCGCAGACGACCGGAGACCTGCTTCATCGCCTTGTGCTGCGCGGAACCACCGACTCGGGAGACGGAGATACCGACGTTCAGCGCGGGGCGCTGACCGGCGTTGAACAGGTCCGACTCCAGGAAGCACTGGCCGTCGGTGATGGAGATGACGTTGGTCGGGATGAACGCCGAGACGTCGTTGGCCTTGGTCTCGACGATCGGGAGACCGGTCATCGAGCCCGCGCCCATCTCGTCGGAGAGCTTCGCGCAGCGCTCCAGCAGACGGGAGTGCAGGTAGAAGACGTCACCCGGGTAGGCCTCGCGCCCCGGCGGGCGGCGCAGCAGCAGGGACACGGCGCGGTAGGCGTCGGCCTGCTTCGAGAGGTCGTCGAAGATGATGAGGACGTGCTTGCCCTCGTACATCCACTGCTGGCCGATGGCCGAACCGGTGTACGGCGCCAGGTACTTGAAGCCGGCCGGGTCGGACGCGGGGGCGGCGACGATGGTCGTGTACTCCAGCGCGCCGGCCTCTTCGAGGGCGCCACGCACGGAGGCGATGGTCGAGCCCTTCTGGCCGATGGCGACGTAGACGCAGCGGACCTGCTTCTTCGGGTCGCCGGAGCGCCAGTTGTCACGCTGGTTGATGATCGTGTCGACGGCCAGGGCGGTCTTGCCGGTCTGACGGTCACCGATGATCAGCTGACGCTGGCCACGGCCGATCGGGGTCATCGCGTCGACGGCCTTGTAGCCGGTCTCCATCGGCTCGTGCACCGACTTACGGGCCATGACGCCCGGAGCCTGCAGCTCAAGGGCGCGGCGACCGCTGGTCTCGATCTCGCCGAGGCCGTCGATCGGGTTGCCGAGCGGGTCGACGACGCGGCCGAGGTAGCCCTCGCCGACGGCCACGGAGAGGACCTCACCGGTACGGGAGACCGGCTGACCCTCCTCGATGCCGCTGAACTCACCGAGGACGATGGCGCCGATCTCGCGCTCTTCCAGGTTGAGCGCGAGGCCGAGGGTGCCGTCCTCGAACTTCAGCAGTTCGTTGGCCATGGCCGAGGGCAGACCCTCGACCTTCGCGATGCCGTCGCCGGCAAGGGTGACCGTACCGACCTCCTCGCGCGAGGCCGCGTCCGGCTTGTACGACTGGACGAAGTTCTCCAGCGCGTCCCGGATCTCCTCCGGCCGGATCGTGAGCTCCGCCATCTGGGTTCCCTGCTCTCCTTGTTGGGCCCGAAGTTTCACTTTGGGGGTCTGGGGGCGACCCCCAGGATTCTTCATGTACGGCCCAACCAGGGCCGTCGTCCGTAGGTACTGCTATGAAGTTGCTGCTAGCCCGCCAGGCGGCGGCCGGCGTCCTCGATGCGGTCCGCGATCGAGCCGTTGATGACCTCGTCGCCGACCTGCACCCGGATCCCGCCGAGGACCTCGGGGTCCACGTCGAGGTTGAGGTGCATCTGACGGCCGTAGAGCTTCGCCAGGGCACCGCCCAGACGCTGCTTCTGCTGGTCGCTCAGCGGAACCGCCGAGGTGACGACGGCCACCATGCGGTTTCGGCGATCGGCGGCGAGCTTGGACAGGGACTCGAGTCCCGACTCCAGGCTACGTCCCCGGGGCGCGGCCACAAGGCGCGTCACCAGACGCTCGGTCGTCGCTTCGGCGCGGCCACCGAGCAGGCTGCGGAGCAGCTCGCGCTTGGCCGCGGCCGTGGCGGCGCGGTCGGTCAGCGCGGCGCGCAGCTCGGTGTTCGAGGCGACGATCCGGCCGAACCGGAACAGCTCGTCCTCGACGTTGTCGAGCGTGCCCCGCTGCTGCGCGGCGGTGAGGTCGGCGGCGTCGGCCAGCTCCTCCAGCGCGTCCACCAGATCGCGCGAGCGCGACCAGCGGGAGCGCACCATGCCGGACACCAGGTCCGTGGCGGGGCCGCCGACCTGGGTGCCGATCAGGCGCTGGGCCAGTTCGGCCTTGGCCTCGCCGGCCTGCGCCGGGTCGGTCAGGACCCGACGCAGCGACACCTCGCGGTCGAGCAGCGCGGTGACGGCGGCCAGCTCGTCGGCGAGCGAGCCGGCGTCCACGGACGTGTTGTCCGTCAGCGCGTCGAGACGCTCGCGTGCGGCTGCCAGGGCCTCGCGGCTCGCTCCGTTCATCGCGCGGCCTCGGCCTTCTCCTCGAGGTCGTCGAGGAAGCGGTCGATCACGCGGCTCTGCCGGGCGTGGTCCTCGAGGGACTCGCCGACGAGCTTGCCGGCCAGGTCGGTGGCGAGCTTGCCGACGTCCTGGCGAAGCGCGGAGGACGCGGCCTTGCGGTCCGCCTCGATCTGCGCGTGACCGGCGGCGACGATCTCCTCGCGCTGCCGCTGGCCTTCCGCGCGCATCTCGGCGATGAGCGTGGCGCCCTGCTCCTGAGCCTCCTGGCGCAGGCGCGCGGCCTCGTGGCGGGCCTCGGCGAGCTGGGCCTTGTACTGCTCGAGGACGCTCTGGGCCTCGGTCTGCGCGGCCTCGGCCTTCTCGATACCGCCCTCGATGGCCTCGCGACGCTCTTCCAGAACCTTGTTGATGTTCGGGAGGAGCTTCTTGGCGAGGAAGCCGAAGACGATGACGAAGGCGATCAGGCCGATGACAAGCTCGGGCCACGGCGGAACGAGAGGGTTCTCCTTCTCGGCCGCCAGAACCAGGAGGTTCACATCAGTGCCTTTCGTCGAATACGGCTGGTCGTCAGGTTCGTCTTAGTAGACGAACGGCATGACCAGACCGATGAGGGCGAGCGCCTCACAGAAGGCGAAGCCCAGGATCTGGTTGGCGCGGATCAGACCGGCAGCCTCGGGCTGGCGGGCGAGGGCCTGGGTGCCGTTGCCGAAGATGATGCCGACGCCGACGCCGGGGCCAATGGCCGCCAGGCCGTAACCGACGGAGCTGAGGGAACCTTCGACGGCAGCAAGGGTCTGGGACATGCCAGTTCTTCCTTCTCTGTACGGACCGGTGGGGGTTGGCCACCGGACGGCTAGGGGGTGGGTAACCGGGGAGCTCAGTGGTGCTCGGCGAGCGCGCCCTGGATGTAGGAGCAGGTCAGCAGGACGAAGACGTACGCCTGGACAGCCTGGATGAAGAGCTCGAAAGCGGTCATGACGATGGTCATCACGAACGAGACACCGGCGTAGGCGATGCCGATGCCGTTCAGCATGTACCAGCTGGCGACGGTGAAGAGCACCAGCAGTGTGTGACCGGCGAACATGTTCGCGAAGAGTCGGACGGCGTGGGTGAACGGGCGGACGATCAGGTTCGAGAAGAACTCGATGGTCATGGCCAGCGGCAGCACCGCGCCGAGCGACTTGTCGTAGCCGGTGATGTTCTTCCAGGCACCCACGAAACCGTGCCGCTTGAAGGTCAACGAGACCCACAAGACGTAGACGATCAGGGCCAGGACGGCCGGGTAGGCGATGATCGACGTCACCGGGAACTGGGCGACCGGGATGACCGACCAGAGGTTCATCATCCACACGAAGAAGAACAGCGAGACGACGAGCGGGACGTACTTCTCGCCTTCCTTCTTTCCGATCGTCTCGTAGACGATGCCGCGGCGTACGAAGTCGTAGCCGGCCTCGGCGACCATCTGGAGCTTGCCGGGGACGACGCTCGGCCTGCGGAACGCGGTCCAGAAGAAGCCGACCACGATGATGGAACCCAGCAGGGCGAGGAGCATCGGCTTGTTGAAGTAGAAGCCGTTGCCGTCCGCGTCACCCATGAGCGGTTCGAACAGGAACGAGTGCAGGCCCGGGGAAACCTTGTCGAAGCCACACCCGTCGAAGAGATGGCAGTCGGTCTCGAAGGCGAGCACCTGCGTCGGGTCAGCACTCACCGCGGGCTCCTTCAGCGTGGCGCATAGGTACGGCAACCTCGTTGTGTCGGCGCGGCGCACAGCCGCGGTTCGGCACTGGACTGGTGTTACGGATGTGGGGGCGGCTGTGGGGCATCGAGCCTCGCGTTCGAGCAGGCGTCAGCTCGGATGCCCGCGCCCGCGATGCCGCAGTTGGCACCGGACGATAGCAGGAGATCTCACACCCCTTTATCCCGGCCCTACCCCTCACGACGAGTGCCCCGTCTTGTCGGGCTCGACGTAAAGGATCTTGGACTTCATGTGCGCACGGGTCTGCGCGGCGATCCACGCGAGGGTGCCGGCGACCAGCGTGAACGCGAAGGCCTTGGGGTGGAAGAGCGTGGTGTTCTTGAACGCGGCCAAGAAGACGAACAGCAGCAGGATCTGCGCCGCGTACAGCATGAGGCCCATCGCCTGGAACAGGTGCGGAAGCGATTTGGCAGTGCGCTGCAGGATGTACAGACCGAGACCCATGAACAGGATCACGATCACCGTCGCGACGGCCGACCCGATCGCACCCTTGCCACCGACGACCAAGCCGCTGACGACGGCGGCGACCGCGCCGACGGCAGCCGTGGGCACGGCGGCCTGAGCCAGGATCCGGACGTCGTTGGACGGCATGGCGGCAACTCCGCTTTCAAAGGGGGGGTGTGTCGTCATGGACGAGCGTAGTCCCGGGCTGAGAGTGACCCTCACGCCAAGGGACCGTCGCACTAGGGTCCTTCGGCTCTGTCCCGGGTTCTCGTGAACCGTATCACAAACTATTTGATGCGGTCTTTACCTAGAAGGTGTGCCAGGTGTCACACATGAGAGTGAAGCTGCGCGTCTGTGCAGAAACGCGGCCGAGTTGTCTGATATAAGGGCGATTTGTCGCCCCGGGGAACTCCCACGCGTTGGCAATGCTTTAGTCAGATTCTTACCTTGAGCGTCAGCGCGACGTCTCGGCCTTGGGCCTCTCGGGGACGTGCGTACGAGCGCTCAGCGCGGTCGCGCCGTTGACACCCGCCACTCCCACGGCGACCGGAGCCCGCTGCTCCACCTCCGCGGCCTCGGCGACCACGTCCCGCCGGCGGCGGCGGTAGCGCGGCGGCACGATGTGCTGGGCCCACATCGGGGCGCGCGGGGTGAAGCGCGGCAGCAGGAGCAGCACCAGACCGATCGCGCTGAGGAACACGACGCCGAGCACGATCCACATGGACGCGGAGTTCACCGAGTAGGCGAGCGAGCCGAACGCGATCAGCGCGGACCAGAAGTACATGATCCACACCGCGCGGCTGTGCGAGTGGCCGATCTCCAGGAGCCGGTGGTGCAGATGCCCGCGGTCGGCGGCGAACGGCGACTGACCGCGCCAGGTGCGGCGCACGATCGCCGAGATCAGGTCGGCGGCCGGCACCGCGATGATGGTCAGCGGCAGCAGCAGCGGGATGTAGACGGGGACCGTCTGGTGCACGGCCGCCTTCTCCGATCCGGCGAACAGCTTCAGGGCGTCCGGGTCGATCTGCCCGGTGATGGAGATCGCGCCCGCGGCCAGCACCAGCCCGATGAGCATCGAGCCGGAGTCGCCCATGAAGATCCGCGCAGGGTGCATGTTGTGCGGCAGGAAGCCGATGCACATGCCCATCAGGATCGCCGAGAAGAGCGTCGCCGGGGCGGCCGCCTCGATGCCGTACGAGTACCAGATCCGGTAGGCGTACAGGAAGAACGCCGCCGCCGCGATGCAGACCATGCCGGCCGCGAGACCGTCGAGGCCGTCGACGAAGTTCACCGCGTTGATGGTGATGACGACGAGCGCGACCGTCAGCAGGGTGCCCTGCCACTGGGTCAGTGCGACCGAGCCGACGCTGGGGATGGGCAGCCACAGGATCGTCAGACCCTGCATGACCATCACGCCCGCGGCGATCATCTGGCCGCCCAGCTTGATCAGGGCGTCGATCTCGAACTTGTCGTCCAGGACGCCGATCAGCCAGATCAGCGCGGCGCCGGAGAGCAGCGCGCGCGGTTCGTTCGACTTCTCGAAGACCTCGCTGAGGTTGGTCAGGTGGTCGGCGACCAGCAGGCCCGCGCACAGTCCGAAGAACATGGCGATACCGCCGAGCCGCGGAGTCGGTTCCCGGTGCACGTCACGGGCCCGGATCTCCGGCATCGCTCCGGCCACGATCGCGAACTTCCGTACCGGCCCTGTCAGCAGATACGTCACCGCGGCCGTGATGCAGAGCGTCAGCAGGTATTCACGCACAGGCTTCCCCACAGGTCTCGCTGGCCATCTCAGCCCCACACCCTAGCGACGCACGCATATGGTTGTGGACTTCCGGGTAGAGCCGATGGTTGCACGTGCGGCTGTGCACGCAGGTGCGGATACCCCCGCTCAGGCCGGATACGGCGGAAATCCGCCGACCAGGTCCCGCACTTCTTCACGTGCCCGTACGCCCTCGACCTCGCCGCGCACCACCCCCGCGATCAGGGCGGCGATCCTCGACATCTCCTTCTCGGCCATGCCCTGGGTGGTGACGGCGGCGGTGCCGAGGCGCAGTCCGCGGGCGTCCGCGTGAGGCAGCGCACAGCAGTCGAGCACCATCCCGGCGGCCGCGAGCCGTCCCCTGGCCGTGCGCCCGTCGACGCCGAGCGGCGCCGGATCGGCCGTCACGAGGTGGGTGTCGGTCCCGCCGGTGGTCACCACGAGCCCCTCGTCGGCCAGTCGGGCCGCCAGGACCCGCGCGTTCGCGACCACCTGATGGGCGTACGCGCTGAACGCCGGTGACGCCGCCTCGCCGAACGCGACCGCCTTCGCGGCGATGGTGTGCATCTGCGCGCCGCCCTGCGTGAAGGGGAAGACGGCCCGGTCGACCCGCTCGGCCAGTTCGCTCCCGCAGAGGATCATCCCGCCGCGGGGGCCCCGCAGCACCTTGTGCGTGGTGGCGCAGACGACGTCGGCGTACGGCACCGGACTGGGCGCCGCTCCCCCGGCGACGAGCCCGATGGGGTGGGCCGCGTCGGCGATGAGGTACGCGCCCACCTCGTCGGCGACCTCGCGGAAGTAGGCGTAGTCGATGTGCCGCGGGTAGGCGATGGAGCCGCAGACGATGGCCTTGGGCCGGTGGCTCAGGGCCAGCGTGCGGACCTGGTCGTGGTCGATGAGCCCGGTCTCGGCGTCGACGCCGTAGGGGACGAAGTCGAACCAGCGGCCCGAGAAGTTGGCGGGCGAGCCGTGGGTGAGGTGGCCGCCGTAGGGCAGGCCGAGGGCGAGGACGGTGTCGCCGGGGCGCAGCAGCGCGGCGTAGGCGGCGAGGACCGCCGAAGAGCCGGAGTGGGACTGCACGTTGGCGTGTTCGGCGCCGAAGAGTGCCTTCGCGCGCTCCACGGCGAGCCGCTCGGCGACGTCGACGATCTCGCAGCCGCCGTGGTGACGGGCGCCCGGATAGCCCTCGGCGTACTTGTTGGCCAGCGGGGAGCCGAGCGCGGCCAGCACGGCCGGCGAGCAGAAGTTCTCGGCCGCGATCAACTGGAGCGTCGACGACTGCCGGTCGAGCTCCCCGACCAGGATCTCGGCCAGCTCGGGGTCCTGCCGTGCGAGGAGGTCGGCGGTCTGGGGCGCATGGGTGACCGACATGGTGGGCTCCGGGGCGTCGACGGTGACGTACGTCCAATGTAGGCCCGGGGCGGGTGGGGTGCCCGGTCGTCACGTCCTTGCGGGTGCACCGGTGAGCGCGGTGCCGCCTGCGTCAGGTGCGCGCGGGAACCCCCGTCAGCGCCGTCACCACCGGATCCAGCGCCTCGTGTATCTCGTCCCCGATCGAGCGGAAGAAGGTCAGCGGTGCTCCGTACGGGTCGAAGACCTCGTCGGCCTCGGCGGTCGGGGCCAGGAGCCACCCGCGTAGAGCAGCTGCCGCGCGGACCAGGGCGCGTGCGCGGGTCACCAGGCCGTCCTCCAGGGGCGGCAGGGTCGCCGGGTCTATCGCCTTCACCAGACGGGTGAACTCCTTCAGGGTGAAGGTGCGCAGGCCCGCCGAGTGGCCCATGGAGATCACCTGCTGGCGGTGGTCGCGGGTGGCGGTCAGGACCAGGTCCGCCATGATCACGTGCTCGTCCAGCAGTTCCCGTCCGGTGAAGCCGGAGGGGTCCGCGCCGAACTCGGCGAGGACGGTCTCCGCGTTGGCCTCCATGGGCGCGCCCTCGTGGCCCCAGGTCCCCGCGCTCTCCACGACCAGACCGCCCCACAGCGGGTCGCCGAGCCGGTCCGCCAGGGCATGCCGGGTCAGCCGCTCGGTGATCGGCGAGCGGCAGACGTTGCCGGTGCTGACATGGAGGATGCGGAAGCTGTCATGCGGGAGCCCTGTGAAGGTCCGCGTCTCTTCCCCGTCCCATATGCCACGCCCCGCGTCAGGGGCCGTCAATTCGCCACCTCGAGGTCGGGTACGACCTTCCTGAGCTCGTCCGCGGAGATCGCGCCCGCGCGCAGCAGCAGGGGCACCTCGCGGGTGACGTCGACGATGGAGGAGGGGACGTTGCCGGGGGTCGGGCCGCCGTCGAGGTAGACGGAGACCGAGTCGCCGAGCATCTCCTGCGCGGCGTCGCAGGTCTCCGGCGACGGGTGACCGGTCAGGTTGGCGGAGGAGACCGCCATGGGGCCGACCTCGGTCAGCAGCTCGATGGCGACGGGGTGCAGCGGCATCCGGACGGCCACCGTGCCCCTCGTGTCGCCCAGGTCCCACTGCAGGGACGGCTGGTGCTTGGCGACGAGCGTGAGCGCGCCCGGCCAGAAGGCGTCGACGAGTTCCCAGGCCAGCTCGGAGAAGTCGGTGACGAGACCGTGGAGGGTGTTCGGGGAGCCGATCAGCACGGGGGTGGGCATGTTGCGGCCGCGGCCCTTGGCCTCCAGGAGGTCCTGGACGGCCTCGGAGGAGAACGCGTCGGCGCCGATGCCGTACACCGTGTCGGTCGGGAGGACCACGAGCTCGCCACGGCGGACGGCGGACGCGGCTTCGCGCAGACCGGTCGTGCGGTCGGTCGCGTCGTTGGTGTCGTATCGCCGTGCCATATCTAGCGGGCCTCCTCGTACACGTACTGCACTGAAGTCTTGGGGAAGTGGCTCACGGCATCGCCTTGCGGGCGGTGGCGAACCGGGGGCGGTTGTTGAGGTCGGGGTGGTCGGCCGCGTCGGCCCAGCCCCGCTCCTCGGTGAAGATCCACGGCACCTGGCCGCCCTGGGTGTCGGCGTGCTCGATGACGACGACACCGCCGGGGCGCAGGAGCCGGTGTGCGGTCCGTTCCAGACCGCGGATGAGGTCGAGGCCGTCCTCGCCGGAGAACAGGGCGAGTTCGGGGTCGTAGTCCCGCGCCTCGGGGGCGACGTACTCCCACTCGGTGAGCGGGATGTAGGGCGGGTTGGAGATGACGAGGTCGACATGGCCGTCGAGGTCGGGGAAGGCGTCCAGGGCGTTGCCCTGACGCAGGTCGACGCGGGAGCCCTCGACGTTCTTACGGGTCCACCGGAGCGCTTCCTCGGACAGCTCCACGGCGTGCACGCGGGAGCGCGGGACCTCCTGGGCGAGGGCGAGCGCGATGGCGCCGGAGCCGGTGCACAGGTCGACGATGCACGGCTCGACGACGTCCATCGCGCGGACGGCGTCTATGGCCCACCCGACCACGGACTCGGTCTCGGGGCGCGGCACGAACACCCCGGGGCCCACCTGGAGTTCGAGGTAGCGGAAGTAGGCGAGGCCGGTGATGTGCTGGAGCGGCTCGCGCTGCTCACGGCGCGCGATGGTCTCCCAGTAGCGGGCGTCGAAGTCCGCGTCCTTCACGGAGTGCAGCTCGCCCCGCTTCACGCCGTGCACGAACGCGGCGAGCTCCTCCGCGTCGTTGCGCGGCGAGGGCACGCCGGCGTCGGCCAGCCGCTGGGTGGCCTGGGCCACCTCTGCGAGCAGCAGGTTCACGCAAGTCCTCCGTGTCGTACTCGGTCGTGCGTACGTGCCTGTCAGGCGGCTGCCAGCTTCGCTGCCGAGTCCGCGTCGACGCAGGCCTGGATCACCGCGTCGAGGTCGCCGTCCAGGACCTGGTCCAGGTTGTACGACTTGAAGCCGACGCGGTGGTCCGAGATGCGGTTCTCCGGGTAGTTGTACGTGCGGATCTTCTCGGAGCGGTCGACGGTGCGGACCTGGCTGCGCCGGGCGTCGGCGGCGTTCCTCTCCGCCTCCTCCTGCGCCGCCGCGAGCAGCCTGGAGCGCAGGATACGCAAGGCCTGCTCCTTGTTCTGCAACTGGCTCTTCTCGTTCTGGCAGGAGGCGACGACTCCGGTGGGGATGTGCGTGATGCGCACGGCGGAGTCGGTCGTGTTGACGGACTGCCCGCCGGGCCCCGAGGAGCGGTAGACGTCGATGCGCAGGTCGTTGGGGTTGATCTCGACGTCGACCTCCTCCGCCTCGGGCGTGACCAGCACGCCGGCCGCGGAGGTGTGGATACGGCCCTGGGACTCGGTCGCCGGGACGCGCTGCACCCGGTGCACACCGCCCTCGTACTTCAGACGGGCCCAGACACCCTGGCCGGGCTCGGTGGCGCCGTTGCCGCCCTTGGTCTTCACCGCGACCTGGACGTCCTTGTAGCCGCCCAGCTCGGACTCGGTGGCGTCGATGATCTCGGTCTTCCAGCCGACCCGCTCGGCGTAGCGCAGGTACATGCGCAGCAGGTCGCCGGCGAACAGCGCGGACTCGTCGCCGCCCGCGCCCGCCTTGATCTCGAGGATGACGTCCTTGTCGTCGCTGGGGTCGCGCGGGACGAGGAGCAGCCGCAGCTTCTCCGTCAGCTCGTCGCGGGCCTTCTCCAGCTCCTTGACCTCGGCGGCGAACTCCGGGTCGTCGGCGCCCAGTTCGCGCGCGGTCTCGATGTCGTCGCCGGTCTGCTTCCAGGAGCGGTACGTGGCGACGATCGGGGTGAGCTCGGCGTAGCGCTTGTTCAGCTTGCGCGCGTTGGCCTGGTCGGAGTGGACCGACGGGTCGGCGAGCTTCTTCTCCAGGTCGGCGTGCTCACCGACGAGTTCCTCGACGGCCTCGAACATCTTGGGCTCCTGAACTGCGTAAGAAAGAGGGCGGGCGGGCGACCAAAAACGCCGGTCCCGGCGCACTCCGAGGAGTGCGGCGTGGACCGGCGCTGGTGGCTCGCTACTTCTTGGCAGCAGCCTTGCCGAAGCGGGCCTCGAAGCGGGCCACACGGCCACCGGTGTCGAGGATCTTCTGCTTGCCCGTGTAGAACGGGTGGCACTCGGAGCAGACCTCGGCACGGATGGAGCCGCTGGAGATCGTGCTGCGGGTGGTGAACGACGCGCCACAGGTGCAGCTGACCTGCGTCTCGACGTACTCGGGGTGGATGTCGCGCTTCAAGGTGTCTCCTAGTTTCGGGAGGGCGCCGGGTCGCCGTCCGCGGGCTGCGGGGGCGTGAACCGGGGCCGACGTACCAGTCTGCCAGCACTGGCCGCATCCCCCAAAACGAGGGGTGGCCGCGATCTATTCCTCAGGAGCCTCAGGAGGTCACGACGCCCTTGGCCTGGCCCGTCGCGGTGCCTTCCGTGGCCGACCTCGGGATCGCCCGGTCGTTCTCCAGGGCCGTCCAGATCTGCTGGGCCTTGGTCTCCTGCACGAGCACGCGGTTCGGGTTCGCCGGGTCGTAGCGGACCGGCATGGTGACCATGGTCATGTCCGAGGGGCTGATGCCCTTGAGGCCGCTCGCGAAGGAGACCAGGGAGTTGACCGAGCCGAGGTCGGAGTCGGTGGTGACGGCCTTGGTGGCGGTGTCGGCGAGGTCGTACAGCTTCTTGGGGTTGGTCAGCACGCCGACGCTCTTGACCTGCTTGACCAGTGCCTTGATGAAGGCCTGCTGGAGCTGGATACGCCCGAGGTCGGAGCCGTCGCCGACGCCGTGCCGGGTGCGGACGAGACCGAGGGCCTGGGCGCCGGTCAGCTCGTGCGTGCCGGCCTTGAGGTCCAGGTGGCTGTCGGTGTCCTTGATGTTCCTGGTCGTGGTGACCGTGACCCCGCCGAGTTCGTCGACCAGCTTCTCGAAGCCGCTGAAGTCGACCTCCAGGTAGTGGTCCATGCGGATGTCGGTCATGGTCTCGACGGTCTTGACGGCACAGGCCGCGCCGCCGGTCGTGTACGCGGTGTTGAACATGACGTCGGACGCGGCGTCGTGCTCCTTGCCGTCGGTGTCGGTGCACTCCGGGCGATCGATCAGGGTGTCGCGCGGGATGGAGACCACGGTGGCCTTCTTGTGGCCCTCGTACACGTGGATGATCATCGCGGTGTCGGAGCGGGCGCTGCCGTCGTCGGTGCCGCCGCCGAGCTCCTTGTTGGAGCCGGAGCGGGTGTCCGAGCCCAGGACGAGGATGTTCTCGGAGCCGTTGTCGACCTTCTCGGGGCGCTCGCTGCCGAGGACCTGGTCGATGTCGACGCTCTTGAGGTTGCCGTTGAGCTTGAAGTACACGTAGCCGGCGCCGGTGCCGCCCACCACGACGATCCCCGCGGCGACCCAGGCCGTGATCAGCAGGCCCTTGCTGCCCTTGCTGCGGGGCTTTCGGCGGCGTCCCTTGCCACCCGGACTCCCGGGTATCGGCGTGCTCTCGGCTGACATGTGCTCCTCGAATCTCGTCCGGTCGGTTACCCCCTGTTTTCAGGGTCAGACGTGGTCACTTGAAGACCCGTACCGCACCATGGTCGCTCCGCCTGGTCAGACGGCGAAACTCGAGAAAGGGTTGCACAACGTGCTGTGACCACCACGTGAAGCAGCGGTCACAGCACGTGACAGGAGACTCGGGGCGAGCCCCGTTCACCAGCGGTTTCAGCCAAAGATGTCGTACTGCTGGAAACCGGTACCAACGGTGATCCTTGTGGCAAAGATCTCGCTCGTCGCCTTGCCGGTGCCCTTGTACAGGTAGAGCGTGCCGCCCGCGGTACGGGCCAGCAGGTCGGCCCTGCCGTCGCCGGTGATGTCGCCGACGGCGGCGAAGGCGTTGTAGCCGCTCCAGTTCGTGCGCACCTTGACGCGGGCCGCGAAGACGCCCGTGCCGGACTTGCCGGTGCCCTTGTACAGGTAGAGGTCGCCGGTGCTCTTGTTGCGGGCGAGCACGTCCGCCTTGCCGTCGCCGGTGAGGTCGCCGTGGCCGAGCAGCTGGTTGTACTGGCTCCAGCCGCCGCCGACCCTGACCCGGGCCGCGAAGCCGCCGTCGCCCTTGCCCGGGTAGATCCACAGGACGCCCGCGGAGTCGACCGAGAGCAGGTCGGGCTTGTAGTCGCCGGTGACGTCGCCGGGGGTGACGATCCGGGTGCGGGTCCGCCAGTCGGTGAAGACCTTCTTGGGGGCGGCCCAGGTGCCGGGTGTGGACAGACCGCGCAGCCAGTAGACGTCGCCGGTGGCGGAGACGCGGTACATGAGGTCCTGGTGGCCGTCCCGGTCGAGGTCGGTCTGCCGGACGAGGTTCCACCCGCTCGCGTCGACCGAGGACTGCCGCCGGGTGCCGAGGGTCGTGCCCTTGGAGTCCAGCTCGTAGCCCACCTTGTCGGAGGACTTGCGCACCCACAGGTCGGCCTTGTGGTCGAGGTTCAGGTTGCTGTCGTCGACGCGCGGGTAGGCGGCGCCGACGTACTTGCTGACCTTCGTGAAGACGCTGTAGGCGCCCTTGGCGACGCAGTCGGTGACGTTCCAGGAGACGACGCCGACGATCCGGCCGTTCACGACGAGGGGGCCGCCGGAGTCACCGCTGCAGATGGCGGTCGTACCGGAGTCGCGGCCGCTGGCGGGCGGGCCTGCGCAGGTCATGTGCCCCTTGATGAACCAGGAGCCGTAGGCCGCGGCGCAGGTCGTGTCCGACTTGATGGGCAGCGTGGCCGTCTTCAGCGTCTCGGAGATGGCCTGGCTGGTGGAGCTGGTACGTCCCCAGCCGTAGACCTTGGCGGTCTTGGCGCCGGTCGTCGAGGGGTCGTACGAGGCGGTGTCCGTGGACGTCGTCATGCGGATCGGGGTGGCCTTGACGGGGTTCGCCAGGGTCAGGACCGCGATGTCGTTGTCGATGGTGTCCTCGTTGTACAAGGGGTGGTTCCACTGCCGCAGGACAGCCGTGGCGGTGCCGCCGTGCAGGTCGCCGTCCTCGGAGAGCAGCTGGGTGGCCCCGGTCACCACGGAGCCGCCCTTGGCCCAGTTGGCGCCCTTGACGCAGTGCGCGGCGGTGAGGATCTTCGTCGGCGCGACGACCGCGCCGCCGCAGAAGAAACCGGTGTCGTCGCGGGTGTCCGTGGTGCCCTTGTCGTCGACGTACCAGAGCTGGGTCATCCAGGGGGCGGAGCTGATGGTGGTCGTCGTTCCGCCGATGATCATGGGCGAGACGGTGGAGTCGACGGTGCCGCCGCTCGTCGGCGTCCGGGTCTCGGTGCGGGAGGTGTCGACGACCGCGGCCGCGTGGGCGATCCGCTGCTTCAGCTCGGCCTGCGAGGGCGTGGACGCGGCGGCGGCCGGGGCCGTGGCCCGCGGCCCGGGCTCGACGGTGGCGGCGTTCGCGGACGTCGCCAGGAGCGCGGCGGCCGCGGCGACGGGCAGAGCGGTCCGAACGCGGCGTCTGAGACGCCCGGCGCCTCCGGACATGGATATGCCCATGCAAGTCCCCCCTAGGGATCAGAAGCTCAGAGATCGAAAATTCGACCGAAAGCGTGATCGTAAACCAAAGAGGGCCGCCCCCCGGTGACGGGGGGCGGCCCTCTTCGCGAGCGCTGGACGTCAGTCGCCGTTGCCCGGCGTCGGCGTCGTCTTCTGGATCTGCATCAGGAACTCGGCGTTCGACTTCGTCTGCTTCATCTTGTCGAGGAGCAGTTCGACCGCCTGCTGCTGGTCGAGGGCGTGCAGCACCCGGCGCAGCTTCCAGACGATCCCGAGCTCGTCGGGGGCGAGCAGGATCTCTTCCTTACGGGTGCCGGACGCGTCGACGTCCACCGCGGGGAAGATCCGCTTGTCGGCGAGCTTGCGGTCGAGCTTGAGCTCGGCGTTGCCCGTGCCCTTGAACTCCTCGAAGATGACCTCGTCCATGCGGGACCCGGTGTCCACCAGGGCGGTGGCGAGGATGGTCAGCGAGCCGCCGTCCTCGATGTTGCGGGCCGCACCGAAGAAGCGCTTCGGCGGGTACAGGGCGGTCGAGTCGACACCACCGGACAGGATGCGGCCGGAGGCGGGCGCCGCGAGGTTGTACGCACGGCCCAGACGCGTGATCGAGTCGAGCAGCACGACCACGTCGTGGCCCAGCTCCACCAGACGCTTGGCACGCTCGATGGCGAGCTCGGCGACCGTGGTGTGGTCCTCGGCCGGGCGGTCGAAGGTCGAGGAGATGACCTCGCCCTTGACCGACCGCTGCATGTCGGTGACCTCTTCCGGACGCTCGTCGACCAGGACGACCATCAGGTGGCACTCGGGGTTGTTGTGCGTGATCGCGTTGGCGATCGCCTGCATGATCATGGTCTTGCCGGTCTTCGGCGGGGCCACGATCAGACCACGCTGGCCCTTACCGATCGGCGCGACGAGGTCGATGATGCGGGTGGTGAGGACGCCGGGGTCCGTCTCCAGGCGGAGGCGGTCCTGCGGGTACAGCGGGGTGAGCTTGTTGAACTCCGGGCGGCCACGGCCGTGTTCGGGCGCCATGCCGTTGACGGAGTCAAGGCGGACCAGCGCGTTGAACTTCTCGCGCCGCTCGCCTTCCTTGGGCTGACGGACCGCGCCGGTGATGTGGTCGCCCTTGCGCAGGCCGTTCTTGCGGACCTGGGCGAGGGAGACGTACACGTCGTTCGGCCCGGGCAGGTAGCCCGACGTGCGGATGAAGGCGTAGTTGTCGAGGATGTCCAGGATGCCGGCGACCGGGATCAGGACGTCGTCCTCGTTGATCTGCGGCTCGGGGCCGCCCATCTCGTCACGGCCACGACGGCCGCGACGGTCCCGGTAACGGCCCCGGCGGCCGCGGCGGCCGCCCTCGAAGTCGTCGTCGTCCTGCGGGCCGTTGTCGCGCTGCTGACGGTCCTGACGGTCCGGACGGCCGCCGCCCTGCTGCTGGCTCTGCTGGCGCTGACCGCCCTGGCCCTGCTGGTCGTCGCTCTTGCGACCACGGTCACCGCGGTCGCCACGCTCCCCGCGGTCACGGCCGCGGTCACGGCGGTCGCGGCGGCCACGGCCCTCGCCGTCACCGGCGTCGCCCTGCGGCTGCTGCTGCGCGGGCGTCTCGGCCTTGGGCTCGTTCTTCGCCTCGGCCACGACGGTCTCGGGGCTGCCCGCGGGGGCGCCCGCCTCGGCAGTGGCGCGGCGACGGCGGCGCTCGACGGGAGCGTCGTCCCCGCCCCGCTCGGCGGCGGGCTGGCCGGGAATCTCGATCTGCTGCTGGGCCACGGCCTTCTCGGCGGGGGCCTCACTGTCGGCCGTCGCCTTCTTCTCGGCGGCGTCGCCCGTACGAGCCTTGGAGGTGGCGCGGCGCTTCGGCTTGGTCTCGGCGGCGTCGCCGGCGGGCGAGGAAGCAGCCTTGGGAGCCGCGGCACCTCCCCCGGCCTGCGCCTCCTTGATGACCTCGATCAACTGGCTCTTGCGCATACGCGCGGTGCCCTTGATACCGAGGCCCGATGCGACCTGCTGCAGCTCGGCCAGCACCATGCCGTCGAGGCCGGTACCGCGGCGCCGCCGGGAGCCGGCACCGGTGGCAGGCGCGGAGGCGTCCGTGGAGGGCGCGGCAGCGGTCTCCTCGACACGTGCGCCCATCAGATCGGTGGTGTCGCTCACGAAGGGTCCTTCCCTGGAGCGGACGTCGGCCTGTCTGGCTCGGCGACCGTTTGTGCTGTCCGACGTCGGTCCCATCCTTGTGGACCGTGCCGGGGCGGTGGTCCGCCTGAACGGCGGAGGAATGTGGTGACGGCGCTTCCGAGAGCCGTGGCACTGAGTGTCCGTGTCACGTGGCTTGGTCACACCGGTTCCGGAGCGTGCCCGGCAAGTCGCTCAGTGCTCGCGTACGAGGTACTGCCCATGTACGTCGTACGGAACGCAGTGCGGCTTGGGAGGCTCCCGGAAGAATGTCTGTCCCGGACGGGGACGTGAAGCACCTCGCCATGGTGGGGTCGGGTGCAGACTTGAGATTAACACTACCGGATCCAACAAACATTCCCCCTCTCGAAATCCGGCACACGCCGGATCTCAGATGTCACTGGCGGCCGCGAGCGGGAGCACACAGGCCCCCTGGGCGTCGAGTTCCAGCCGGTTGGCGGCCCAGCCCTCGCCCGCCAGATGTGCCACCTTGTCGGCGCTGTCCGTGTCGACCAGCGCGAGCACGGTGGGTCCCGCCCCTGAGATGACTGCCGGGACTCCGTCGGCCCGCAGCCGCTCCACCAGTGCGGCGCTCTCCGGCATGGCGGGAGCGCGGTACTCCTGGTGGAGACGGTCCTCGGTGGCCGGCAGCAGCAGCTCGGGGCGCCTGGTGAGGGCCTCGACGAGCAGCGCGGCACGGCCGGCGTTGGCGGCGGCGTCGACGTGCGGCACGGTGCGCGGGAGCAGTCCGCGCGCCGTCTCGGTCAGGACGGGCTTCCCGGGCACGAAAACCACCGGAACGATGGAATCGTGCGGCTCCAGCCTGATCGCCCGGGCGGCACCGGCCTCCATCCAGGCGATCGTGAAGCCGCCGAGCAGGCAGGGGGCCACGTTGTCGGGGTGGCCCTCGATCTCGGTGGCGAGCTCCAGGAGCGCGGTGTCGTCGAGCCGGGCCTCGCCGCCTATGGTCACGGCACGCGCGGCGACGATTCCGGCGCAGATGGCGGCCGAGGAGGAGCCGAGGCCGCGGCCGTGCGGGATGCGGTTGGCGCAGACGATCTCCAGGCCGCGCGGCTGGCCGCCCAGCAGGTCGAAGGCGGTGCGCAGGGAGCGTACGAGAAGGTGCTTTTCGTCACGCGGGAGCGTCTCGCTCCCCTCCCCCGCGATGTCGATGTGCAGCCCTGAGTCGGCCACCCGGACGACGACGTCGTCGTAGAGCCCCAGCGAGAGGCCCAGGGCGTCGAAGCCCGGGCCGAGGTTGGCGCTGGTGGCGGGGACGCGCACCCGGACGGCGGCGGCGCGGAAGGCGGGACCGGCCATCTCTCGATGACTCTCCTTGAGCTGCGTGATTGTCGAATGACATTCGATGACGAACGAAGACCCTGCCGACCGCGGAGACGACGCGGCACCCCGCTGTACGCGAGGGCATATGCAGCGGGCGGGTTCGGTACAGCCTATCGAAGGAAGGTTCTGTGGCGACATAGGGCGCACAGGAGGCGCACGATGCGTGTCGTAAGCCCCCTGTGCACCCCTGTTGGGGATTCCCTGCTCGGGCGCCGGCGCGGGCCCGGTCGGGCCTGGTCTCAGGCGAGCCCGAGACGCTCGGCCGCCGTCGCCGCGTCGACCGGGACGGTGACGGGCTGCGGGGCGCCCGCGACGGCCCAGTCGGGGTCCTTGAGGCCGTTGCCGGTGACGGTGCAGACGATGCGCTGTCCCGGGTCGACCTTGCCCTGCTCGGCCGCCTTCAGCAGACCGGCCACCGAGGCGGCGGAGGCGGGCTCCACGAAGACGCCCTCCTGAGCGGCCAACAGCCGGTAGGCGCGCAGGATCTCACGGTCCGTCACCTCGTCGATGAACCCGCCGGACTCCTCCTTCGCCGCGAGCGCGAACTGCCAGGAGGCGGGGTTGCCGATGCGGATGGCGGTGGCGATGGTCGAGGGGTCCTTGACGACCTCGCCGCGCACGATCGGGGCACTGCCGGAGGCCTGGAAGCCCCACATCCGGGGCGTCCTGGCGGCCACACCGTCGGCGGCGTACTCCTTGTAGCCCTTCCAGTACGCCGTGATGTTGCCGGCGTTGCCGACCGGCAGGACGTGGATGTCGGGCGCGTCGCCGAGCATGTCCACGATCTCGAAGGCGGCGGTCTTCTGACCCTCGATGCGCACCGGGTTGACCGAATTGACCAGCGCCACCGGGTAGTTGTCGCTCAGTGCGCGGGCCAGGGTGAGGCAGTCGTCGAAGTTCCCGTCGACCTGGAGGATCTTCGCCCCGTGGATGAGCGCCTGGCCCATCTTGCCGAGCGCGATCTTGCCCTGCGGGACGAGCACGGCGGAGACCATGCCCGCGCGTACGGCGTAGGCGGCGGCGGAGGCCGACGTGTTGCCGGTGGAGGCGCAGATGACCGCCTTGGCGCCCTCCTCCTTGGCCCGCGTGATGGCCATGGTCATACCGCGGTCCTTGAAGGACCCGGTGGGGTTGGCGCCCTCCACCTTGAGGTGGACCTCGCACCCGGTGCGCTCGGAGAGCACCTGCGCGGGCACGAGGGGCGTACCGCCCTCGCGGAGCGTCACGACCGGCGTGGTGTCGGAGACGGGCAGCCGGTCCCGGTACTCCTCGATGATTCCGCGCCACTGGTGGGTCATTGCTGGTTACTCTCCTTCAACCCGCATGATGCTGGCGACACCCCGCACGGTGTCGAGCTTGCGCAACGCCTCGACGGTTCCGCCCAGGGCGGCGTCCGACGCGCGGTGCGTGACGACGACGAGAGACGCCTCGCCGTCCTTCCCCTGCTGCCGAACGGTATCGATGGACACCCCGTGCTCGGCGAACACGGTGGCGACCTGGGCGAGAACACCCGGTTTGTCGGCCACGTCCAGGCTGATGTGGTAGCGCGTGACGACCTCGCCCATGCCCGAGACGGTCAGGGCGGCGTAAGCGGACTCACCGGGCCCGGTCGTGCCGCTGAGCCGGTTGCGGCAGACGGCGACCAGGTCGCCGAGGACGGCGGAGGCGGTGGGGGCACCGCCCGCGCCCGGGCCGTAGAACATCAGCTGGCCTGAGGCGTCGGACTCGACGAACACGGCGTTGTAGGCGCCGCGCACGGAGGCCAGCGGGTGGCTGAGCGGGATCATCGCGGGGTGCACGCGCGCGGTGACGGACCGGCCGTCCTCGGCGCGCTCGCAGATGGCGAGCAGCTTGATCGTGCAGCCCATGTTCTTCGCGGAGGCGAAGTCGGCGGCGGTGACCTCGGTCATGCCCTCGCGGTAGACGTCGTCGAGACGCACACGCGTGTGGAAGGCGATACCGGCGAGGATGGCGGCCTTGGCGGCGGCGTCGAACCCCTCGACGTCGGCGGTCGGGTCGGCCTCCGCGTACCCGAGGGCGGTGGCCTCGTCGAGGGCCTCCTGATAGCCGGCCCCGGTGCTGTCCATCTTGTCGAGGATGAAGTTGGTGGTCCCGTTGACGATCCCGAGCACCCGGTTGACCTTGTCGCCGGCGAGGGACTCGCGCAGCGGGCGGATCAGCGGGATGGCACCGGCGACGGCGGCCTCGTAGTAGAGGTCCTTGTCGGCCTTCAGGGCCGCCGCGTGCAGGGCGGCCCCGTCCTGGGCGAGGAGGGCCTTGTTCGCGGAGACGACGGAGGCGCCGTGCTCGAAGGCGGTGGTGATGAGGGAACGGGCGGGCTCGATCCCCCCGATGACCTCCACGACCACGTCGATGTCGCCGCGTTTGACGAGGGCGGTGGCGTCGGTGGTGACGAGTTCCTGCGGGATGCCCTCACGGACCTTGGAGGGACGCCGTACCGCGACCCCCGCGAGCTCGACGGGGGCGCCGATCCGGGCGGCGAGGTCGTCGGCGTGCGTCGTCATGATGCGCGCCACCTCTGAGCCGACCACTCCACAGCCCAGCAGCGCCACCTTCAGCGGACGCGTACGCATCATCCGACCTCGTTTCCTCATACCGTCTACGGTGGGTCCAGTCTCACTCACCGGACGGGAGTTTCTGCCCCTCGTCCGGATGATGAGACATCTATTTCATTTCCACAGAGGCGGAAGACCGTAGATCTTCCACCCCTGACGTTTTTCAGCCGACATCGAGCCGCAGCAGGTCCTCCTCGGTCTCCCGGCGGACGATGACCCGGGACTCACCGTCGTTGACGGCGACGACCGGCGGGCGCAGCACGTGGTTGTAGTTGCTCGCCATGGAACGGCAGTAGGCGCCCGTCGCCGGTACGGCGATGAGGTCACCCGGTGCCAGGTCGGCCGGCAGGAACGCGTCCTTCACCACGATGTCCCCGCTCTCGCAGTGCTTGCCGACGACCCGGGCGAGCATGGGCTCGGCGTCACTGGTCCGGGAGACGAGGGCGACGGTGTACTCGGCGTCGTACAGCGCGGTGCGGATGTTGTCCGACATCCCGCCGTCGACGGAGACGTAGGTGCGCAGCCCGTCGAGGGGCTTGACGGTGCCGACCTCGTAGAGCGTGAACGCGGTGGGACCGACGATGGCCCGCCCGGGCTCGACGGAGATGCGGGGCGTGCGCAGCCTGGCGGCCTCGCACTCCCGCGTCACGATCTCGGTGAGCGCCTTGGCGATCTCGTGCGGCTCACGGGGATCGTCGTCACTCGTGTACGCGATCCCGAGCCCGCCGCCGAGGTCGATCTCGGGAAGCTCGACGCCGTGCTCGTCACGAACGTCCTTGAGCAGCCCGACCACGCGGTGCGCGGCGACCTCGAAGCCGGACATGTCGAAGATCTGCGACCCGATGTGGGAGTGGATGCCGATGAGTTCGAGCGAGTCGAGCTGAAGCGCCCGCCGCACGGCCTCGGCGGCCTGCCCGCCGGCGAGCGGGATGCCGAACTTCTGGTCCTCGTGGGCGGTGGCGATGAACTCGTGCGTGTGCGCCTCGACGCCGACGGTGATCCGGATCTGCACGCGCTGCCGCGTACCCAGCTCACGGGCGATGTGCGCGACGCGGACGATCTCCTGGAAGGAGTCGAGCACGATCCGCCCGACCCCTTCGGTGATCGCGCGGCGGATCTCCTCCGTGGACTTGTTGTTGCCGTGGAAGGCGATCCGGTCGGCGGGCATGCCGGCGGAGAGGGCGGTGGCGAGCTCCCCTCCGGAGCAGACGTCGAGGTTGAGCCCCTCCTCGTGCAGCCAGCGCACGACGGCCCGGGAGAGGAACGCCTTGCCGGCGTAGAAGACGTCGGCGTCATGGCCGAAGGCGGTGCGCCAGGCCCGCGCCCGGGCCCGGAAGTCGGCCTCGTCGACGATGTAGGCGGGAGTGCCGTGCTGTTCGGCGAGGCGCGTCGCGGTGATACCGCCCACGGTGAGGACGCCGTCCCCGTCGCGCGTGACCGTCTGGGCCCAGACCTTGGGGTCGAGGGTGTTGAGGTCGGCGGGCGGGGCGGAGTAGTGGCCCTCGGGAAGGACGTCGGCGTGACGGGGCCCTGCGGGATGTGCGGAACGGCTCATCTTCTTGACTGGCTCTCTGTTCTCAGAGGTGTTCGGGTGCGTCGATGCCGAGCAGGGTCAGGCCACCGGCCAGCACCGCCCCGGCGGCTTCGGCGAGCGCGAGCCGGGCACGGTGGGCGGCCGAGGGTTTCTCCGCGCCCCGCGGAAGGACGGCTGCGAGCAGGGGGAGCACGGCATCGGCGACGGTGACGAGGTGCCGGGCCAGGCGGTCGGGGGCGTGGTGCGCGGCGGCGGCCTGGAGGACACGGGGGTGATCGGCGAGGACGTTCCGCAGGACGGTCGTGTCGTGTACGGCGGTGTCCGGTACGGCTGTTTCCTGTACGGCTGCCTTTGTGTCCGCCCGTGGGTGCACGTCCCCCGGCTCGGCGTGGAAGCCCAGGTCGGCGGCGTTGCGGGTGAGGGCCCGGGTGCGGGCGTGGGCGTAACGGACCCGGAAGAGAGGGTTGCTCTCCCGCTGGACCAGATGGTCGGCGGTGATGCGGGGCCGGTCATGGGGGGCCGGGTGGAGAAGCGCCCAGCGGGCGGCGTCGCGGCCGAGGGAGGTGGGGTCGGCGGGGGGCCCCGGCACGGGCCGGACGTTGACGTCGAGGGGGGCGGGGGCCTCCGGGGTGCCGTACGCGTCGACCTGGGCGCCGAGGATGTCCGTCCAGGCCGGCTCGGGGCGAGCGACGCAGCTGGTGCGGACGAGGGCGCCCTGGGAGCGGAGGATGCGGGCGACGGCGTCCATCACGACGACGGCGCGCACCTCGTGGGGGGCGTGGAGCTGGGCGAGCTGCCCGGTGGGCCGGTCGACATGGCCGTACGCCCGCCCGCACCGCAGGATCTCCCGCACGAGGGCCGCTTCGGTGCCCCGCAGGCTGATGTTGAGGAACCCGGGCCCGGTGACGACGACGTCGCTGATGCCGTCGCTCTGCGCGAGGCGCCGCCGGAGGATCTCGGCGACCCGCAACGGCGGCTGCCCGGCCGGCCGGGCGAGCTGGAGGGCGACGTTGGTGGCGTAGTCACCACAGCCTCCGGGCCCCGGAGGCGTGACATGGGTCCGCCCCGGCACGACCACGTCCAGCTCCCCGTCGTCGACAGCACGACGCACCGCGCGCAGCACGGTACGGGAGAGCTCGACGGGGGTCACGGGACAAGCGTATGGGAGGAGGGGGGTGCGAGGGCGAGCGGGTTTGGCGGGGGTCCGGGATGTGGGACGGGTGGGGGGTGCGGCGGCCGGGGGCGGGTCGGCCTCGGGGAGGGTGGGGCGGCGAACGGGCGGCCGGGCGGGTTTGACGGGGCCGGTGTCGGAGCGCAGCGGGGGGTGCTGGGCCGGGTGTGGAGTGGCGTCGGCCGACGGGGTGGTGTGGCGGGGTTACGGGGTGCGGTGGGGCGGCGTGGGGTGGGCTGGCGTGGAGGGGGCTGGCGTGCGGTGAGATGGCAGCCGGTGGGGCGGCGTGGGGTGGGCTGGCGTGCGGTGAGATGGCAGCCGGTGGGGCGGCGTGCGTGTTGCGGTGGGGCGGTGTCTGGTGGGTCGGGGTGCGTGCTGCGGTGTGGTCGCGGTGGGACGGCGTGCGTGCTGCGGTGGGGTCGCGGTGGGACGGCGTTCAGGCGCCGGCTTGACCGGCCCGCTCGGTTTCCGCGCTTCCGAGGACACCCCCGACGCCCCCGACACCCCCGACGAGTGGGCTGTCGCCCTCCCCCGGGCCCGGCCCTTCCCGGCTGTCCTCGATCAACTGCCGTACAAGCCTGACAAGTTCGGCGGGTTCGAAGGGCTTGGCGAGGAAGGCGTCGACGCCGGCGTCGAGACCGCTGTCGACCTCGTGCTGCGTACAGGCGCTGACGATGGCGAGGGGAAGGTGAGCCGTCCGAGGGTCGGAACGCAGCGCCTCGGCGGTCCTCAGTCCGTCCAGCCGGGGCATGACCACATCGAGGGTCACGACATCGGGACGCACCTGATGAACGACATCCAGACACTCGACACCATCGGCCGCGGTCACGACCTCGAGACCCTCCAGCTCGAGATTGACCCTGATCAATTGCCGGATGACCTTGTTGTCGTCCACAACAAGCACCCGACCCGACGCGCCTGGCACAACTCGAGAGTAGGTGCGGACCGGCCACCGCGTCCGGGTTTTCCCCACTTCCACCCCGTGCGGGTGCCACCGGGAAACCCGTTCCTGATCACCCCGACGGAGCTGGTAGTGTTCTACCCGTCGCCAGGAGCCACCAGCTCCACGCCGACACGCCCCCGTAGCTCAGGGGATAGAGCAACGGCCTCCGGAGCCGTGTGCGCAGGTTCGAATCCTGCCGGGGGCACCCTGTATGAGGTGCCCAAAGACCCCGTCACCAGCGGAAACGCTGAGGCCGGGGTCTTCGCGTATGTGGGGGCGTGTGCCGCCATGGGCCTGTATGTCAGGGGCCGTGGACGGGCGGTGGGCGACGAACGCCCAGGTCGGCGGGCATTGCTCACGTCATGGTCCGAGCTTCCACGAGCGACCGCTGTACGTCACCCACCAGGTTCCGGAGGCGCCCAGGCTGCACGCCCTCATGTGCCATCCACTCGTCGAGGCGAGGGCGCAGGTGCCGCGCCATGCCCAGCCCGTGGCGACGCAGCACCGAGCGATTGATCGAGATCTCTGCCTGCACCTCTCTTCGGAGATCATCGGTCCAGCCCTGCGCCCGGTCGCCCTCTCCCAGAGGAGCCTTGAGAGTGGCCACAGCTTCATCAAGCACAGCGAGCGGGTCCATGGTCCTCCGAACTCCACAAGGCAGACGGGCAACAGCAGGGAACGGGCCAGAACGCCGAAGGCCCCACCCGCTCATTGTCAGTTCTTTATTGCCTCCTGGTCATCGCCCTCCCCGAGGAACTCCGCGATCCGACGGTTGGCCAAGTCCTGGCGACCGTTGAGGCACTTCGCGTACCGGCTCAGCCGCACTTCGACGCTGTTGCCCGCGCGCTCCGCGACCTTGGTGGGGTCCACGCCCGCGTTGAGCGAGGATGAGAGCGCGGAATCGAGCCTCGTTCCAGACCCGCCAGTACGTCGTCGAGGCGTCCACTTTCCCTCGTTCGTCGGCGAACAGCCGACCGTCTTCTGCTGTACCGAACTCCTCGACGTGGGCCAGGAGCATGCGCACCAGGTCAGTTGTCGAGCAGCCCCGACCTGGACGGGGCGTTCAGTGGACCGCTGTCCCACGGCGTGTCCTTGTTGCGGGGCACCTTGTGACATGACCTAGGCGTCGAGGTCGAGTCCGGCTTCGAACGTACCCGGATCCGGATGATCGCCGCGCTCGACAGTGAGCGCGGGTGGTCCTGGATACGCCGGTCGGCGCCCACCCCGCCCGTTGCACACGCACGGCAGGGCTGCTCTCCAGGGCTGAGCCGGACGGTCGCTGCCGGCCTGGGCGGTCCGTCCGGACGGACCTGGCCCCTGAGCGCGTCGATGCCCGGGTTCCCCTACCGGGACGAGAGGCGCAAGCTGGAATGGAGGCCGCCTCGCCATCCCGCGTGCGGGCTCGGGAGACGCGGTCTCGTCACTCCGAGTGGGCTCCTACGGGCCCGGCAGGAGGGAAGCGAGATGACAGAGCAGGCCACCACCGACACGCACTGGCGCCTGGCCGGTGATTGGTTCGACGTGTGCAAGTGCGCCATACCGTGCCCCTGCACGTTCGCGCAGCCTCCGACCTACGGCGACTGCGAGGGCGTGCTGGTGTGGCACATCCGCGAAGGCAGCTTCGGCGATGTGCGACTCGACGGTCTCAACGTCCTGATGCTCGGCTCCTTCGTCGGCAACGTCTGGGCCGGCGCGCACACCGACGCGTACGCCGCGGTCTTCCTCGACGAGCGCGCCGACGAGCAGCAGCGCGGTGCACTCGGGGCCATCTTCGGAGGTGAGGCGGGCGGATGGCCGGCGCAGTTCGGGGAGATGTTCCACCCCGAGATGCGCGGCATGGACTTCGCCCCGGTTCACGTGGAGATCGACGAAGACCTCGGCACCTGGCGAGCCGAGGTTCCCGGCAAGGTCACGGCCACCGCGGAGGCACTCTCCGGACCGACCACACCGGACGGCGCACGCGTCCAGGTCCACAACGCCCCGGGCGCCGAGGTCGGGCCGGGCCAGGTCGCCACCTGGGGACGGGCCACCGTCGACCGCGCCGACGCATTCGGCTTCTCCTGGGAACGCTCGGGGAAGTCGAGCAAACACTTCCCGTTCGACTGGAGTGGTCCCGACTGACGAGCTGCTCGGCCTGGCAAGGGCCGGCGGACTTCTTCGCCTGCCGGACAGCTCGGTCCTCGGGGGCCGGCCGAGTCACCCGCCGCTCATCGACGGCATCGGCCCCTGCAACCCCGGCAGCAGCCAGTCCTGGAACGGCGCGAGCACTGCCAGCACGACGAACGCGACGCCCACGACCCGGGCGAGCAGCGGACCCCGGGGCCACAGCTTCTCCAGGAAGATCACCACGGCCAGTCCGGCCATCGCCGCGACGTTCATCACGCCGAGCGGGACCAGGACGACCATCAGTCCCGCGCAGCAGCCGACGCAGTAGGCGCCGTGATGGGCGCCGACCCGCAGGTCGCGGGCTGGCTGTCGGAACGCGGCGTAGCGCACGAGGTGGCCCATGGGGTCGCGGCAGTGGCGCAGGCAGACATGCTTGAGGGGGCCGAACTCATACAGTCCCGCGAGAAGGAAGACCACCGCCCCGATCCAGCGTCCGGCGGTCGGACGGTCGTCCAGCAGAGTGCCGGTGAGGGCCAGGGCCGCGTAGGCGAGCAGCCCGAAGACGGTCCACACCAGCAGATACCCGCCCACGAACTCGGCGGTGCGCGCGGTCCGCGCCCAGCCGGAGGACTGCCGGCCGATCCCCCGCACCCACGTGATGGCCACCGGTGCCATGGACGGCAGCATCATGGCCGCCATCATCGTCACCCACAGCAGCAGGAACAGGGGCAGCGCCATCCCCATCGTGCCGGGCTCGACCCCCATGTCCCGGGCCTGCCCGATCGTCAGCGCCCAGGCGGGCGCCGATATGAGGACGACCAGGAGCCAGGCGGCCGCGAGATCCCGGGCCGGCAGCAAGCCTCCTCCCGCTCCGGTCGGTGCGCGCGACCGGGCGGATGCGAAGGCGGAGGTCTTGCTGTGACGCATCGGCGTGTCTCCCGTGGATGGTTCCAGGACAGCACGCCTTCCACCGCGTCGCGACCTCGAGCGGCTACCGGGGCTGCCGCCCACGGGTCGCACGGGAACGGTACTTCGAGGACTGCGTGCCGGGGTCGGTGTACGTCTACGGCAGCATCGCGGTGCCCTCCGATACGGTCCCGGGCCATGGTGGATGGGCGTGGTGTGCCGGAGAAGGTGGCGTGGGTTCTGGTTCGGGGTGGGCGGGTGTTGGCGGTGCGTAGTCATGGGAGGGAACTGTTTTATCTGCCGGGGGGTCATCGTGAGCCCGGTGAGTCCGACAGCGAGACTCTGGTGCGGGAGATCGACGAGGAGTTGCGGGCGGTGATCAGTCCTGCGTCCATGGTTCGCTTCGGTACTTTCGAGATCGGCGAGGGTCATCCCGGGCACGGTCCCTTCCGGATGATCTGTTACACCGCCGATCACCGTGGCGAGCTGATCCCGTCGCGGGAGATCGCCGAGAAGGCATGGTTCCGGTACGCCGATCGGGACAGGGTCTCGGTCGTCGACGGGTTGGTCTTCGACGCGCTTCACGAGGCGGGGCGGCTGCCCTGAGGGCGCGGGCGCTGAGCTTTCGGACGGGGCAGGGCGGGAACTCGCTCGTTCGTCCTGATCCGACCACGCCGAGGAGGCCGCCGTGACCGAGGAACAGCACACGCAGCAGGATCCGGCGACGCAGCACCCGCGCCCGGACTTTCCGGCGCAGGACCAGCCGCACCCGGGCTGGACCGGCCCGATGGACCCTCCGCCGGACCACGGCGAGGAGTCCTATCGCGGCACCGGTCGGCTGGAGGGCCGTAAGACCGTCATCACGGGCGGGGACTCCGGTATCGGGCGGGCGGTGGCACTGGCGTTCGCCCGGGAGGGTGCCGATGTGCTGTTCACGCATCTGCCGGAGGAGGCGGACGAGGCGCGCGAGACGTCACGCCTGGTCGAGGGCGCCGGCCGCAAGGCGGTGGCCGTCTCCTGTGACATCCGGGAGGAGGACAACTGCCGGGCGCTGGTGGAGCGCGCGGTCGCCGAGTTCGGGCGGATCGACGTGCTGGTGAACAACGCGGCGTTCCAGATGTCGCAGCCGGACGGTATCGAGGCCATCACGACCGAGCAGTTCGACCGGGTGATGCGCACCAACCTCTACGGGATGTTCTGGCTGACCAAGTTCGCCGTGCCGCACATCCCGGAGGGCGGCAGTGTCATCAACTCCACGTCGGTGCAGGCGTACAAGCCCAGTCCGCACCTGTTGGACTACGCGATGACGAAGGGCGCGATCGTGACCTTCACCCAGGGGCTGGCCCAGATGCTCGCGGAGCGCGGTATCCGCGTCAACGCGGTCGCGCCGGGACCGGTGTGGACGCCGTTGATCCCCGCGACCATGCCCGACACCGTGGAGTTCGGCAAGCAGAGTCCGCTGGGCCGCCCGGCCCAGCCCGCCGAACTGGCCCCGGCGTATGTGTACCTGGCCTCTCAGGACGCGAGCTTCGTCACCGCCGAGATCCTCAACGCGACCGGCGGCACGCCCCTGCCGTGAGCGGCCTGGCCCGTGACCTCAGGCCGGGGCCCGCCCCTTTCGGGCCGACGCCGCGGTCCGTACCGGTCTTAGCAGGGACAGCGCCGCCTCGGTGGCCTCGTCCGTGTCGATCCGCAGCAGCTGCGGGTCGGGGGTGTCGCCGTGCGGATCGCCTGGCGGTCCCTGTTTCCACAGGGCGATGTGGGGCCCGGAGCGGGGCGGGCCCCACAGGTGGGGCGGTACCGGGCCGAAGAGGGTCACGGAGGGCGTGGCGTGGGCCGTGGCGAGATGCGCCGGTCCGGTGTCGCCGCTCACGACGAGCGTGGCGTGGGCGATGAGCGCCGACAGCTCGCCGAACCGCAGACCGCCGCGCAGTACGTACCGCTCCGGCAGGCCCGCACGCGCGGCGACCTCCAGGACCACGGCGTCCTCCCCCGGGCCACCGGTCAGGACGACCTGGTGACCGGCGGTGCGCAGGCGCCGTACGAGGCGGGCGAAGCGGTCGGCCGGCCAGCGGCGGGACGCGGACTCCGCGCCGGGATGGACGACCACGGCCCCCGGCGCCGGGGACGGCGTGTCCGGTGGCGGCAGCCGCAGGTCGCCGGGGTCCGCGGCGACGCCGAACGCGGCGAGGAAGCCGCACCACCGCTCGCGCTCGTGCTGGTCCGGCCGCCACACCGGGGGCTCGGGGAGGGCCGGGTCCGGCTGGGCGTGGGCCAGGAGCCGGCGGGGGGCGAGGGCGGCCAGCGCGTCGCGGCTCTCCGGTCCGTTGCCGTGCAGGTCGACGGCGATGTCGGGGGGCGGCCCGGTCCAGTGGTCCAGCGCGGGTACGGCCCGTCTCGGAGCCTCGGCGGGGAGGATTTCGTCCACCGCTCCCGTGGCCAGGGCCGCCTCGCCGAGTGCCGGCGGGATCGCCAGGACGACGTGATGCCCGGGAAAGGCCCTGCGGAGGCCGCGCAGCGCGGGCACCGCGGCGAGCAGGTCACCCAGGCCCAGCGCACGCAGCACCAGCAGGCGGGGGCGACGCGGCGAGGTGGTCACCGGGCCCTCCGTCCGGTCAGACCCTCCGGCCGCGGGGCCGCCGCCGCGCGTTCCGCGATGCCGGTGGTGGAGCGGCCGTCCAGGTAGGGGAACAGGACGACCTGTCCGCCCCAGCTCTCCACGAGCGACGCCTCCGGCAGTTGGGCCAGGGCGTAGTCGCCGCCCTTGGCCCAGATGTGCGGGCGCAGTTCACCGAGCAGTCGCTCCGGGGTGTCCTCGTCGAACACGGCGACCGCGTCGACGCACTCCAGCGCGCGCAGCACCCGGAGCCGGTCGGCCAGCGGGACCAGGGGTCGGCCGCCGCCCTTGCGCCGGCGTACGGAGGCGTCCGAGTTGACGCACACCACCAGGCAGTCGCCGGTGCGGCGGGCGGCCTCCAGCAGGGCGACGTGGCCGGCGTGCAGCAGGTCGAAGCAGCCACCGGCGGCGACGACGGTCCCGCCGGCGGCCCGTACGCGAGCGGCCGTGCGCAGGGCGTCGTCCGTCGGCTCGTGGTCGTCGGAGCGGCTCGGGTGCGCGGCCGGTGCGGCGGTGTCCACGGCGAGCGCGCGGGCGCCGCCCTCGGCGACGTACCGGGTGGCGGCGTGTACGGCGGCCCGCACGGCGGTCTCGGTGAGCTCGCCGTCCGCGAGGGATCCGGCGGCGGTCGCCGCGAACCGGTCCCCGGCCCCGCAGGCGTCGCCCTCGGCGGTGACCGGCGACGGCACCAGCAGCGGAGCCTCCCCGTGCGACAGCAGGGCGCCCCGCCCGCCCAGCGTCACGGCCACGGAGGTCGCACGCCAGGCGCGGACGAGCGTGTCGGCGTGGCGGGCCGCGGTGTGCAGGGCGCTGCCGCCCTGCGGCTCCTCGCCGGTGCCCAGCCGGGCGGCGAAGCCACGCGCCTCGCTCGCGCACGGCGTGGCCAGCCGGACGCCGGGCACCGGCGGCTTGCCGCGCGGATGCGGATCCCAGACGACGGGCACCCGCGCGGCCGCGGACCGCAGCGGGTCGCGCAGGAGGTCGGCGGTGCCGCGGCCGTAGTCGGCGACGAGGACGGCACCGGCTTGCGCGATCGCCCGGCACGCCTCCTCGGTCCCTTCCCGGGCCCGCCCGTCGCCGTCGTCCAGGCGCAGCAGCGGCCGGTCCTCGGCGAGGACCCGGGTCTTGCTGGACAGGGCGCCGGTCAGGGGCAGCCGGACCAGGCGCACCCGGCCGGACAGCAGTCGGCACAGCGACTCGCTGGCCTCGTCGTCGCCCAGCGCGGTGACGAGGGTGACCTGCCTCCCGTCGGCCGCGGCGAGGCAGGCCGCCAGCGCGGCTCCGCCCGGGCGGGTGACGCGCCGGAGCGAGCTGACGACCGGGACGGGCGCGTCGGGGGCCAGCCGCTCGACCCGCCCGCACAGATCGTGGTCGAGCAGGGCGTCTCCTACGACGAGCAGCGGGGCCGGGGCGCTCATGTGCCGCCCTCCGTGTCCCGGTCCGCCGGTCGGCCGTCGGGCGGCACGCGTCCCGCCACGGCGCGGTCGAAGGACTCGCAGAGCATGTGGACGGCCACGAGGTGCAGTTCCTGGACCGTGGCGGTCGTCGCCGCGTCCACGCACAGGGAGTCGTCCGCGCATCCTTCCAGCGGGTTCGGCGCCGGGCCGGTCAGGCCCCAGACGGTCATGCCCAGGCGCTGCGCCTCCTTGGCGGCGACGAGCAGGTTGGCGCTGGCGCCGCTGGTCGACAGCAGCATCAGCACGTCCCCGGTGCGGCCGTGCGCGGCGACCTGCCGGGCGAAGATCTCCTGGACGCCGTAGTCGTTGGCGATGGCGGTGGTCGAGGAGGTGTCGGCGTGCAGCGCGAGCGCGGAGAACGGCGGGCGGTCGTCGCGGTAGCGGCCGACGAGTTCGGCGGTCAGGTGCTGGGCCTGGGCCGCGCTGCCGCCGTTGCCCGCGACGAGGAGCCGGGCGCCGGTGCCCAGGCGTTCGGCGAGGGAGGTCCCCCAGCGCCGGACGACGGGGGCGGCGTAGTCGCGGAACCCTTCGAGTGCCGTCATCAGGTCGTCGCAGTGTGCGGTGTCGGCGGCGAGTTTCATCGGACGACTCCTGAGAGCGAGGGAACGGAGGACACCGCGCCGTACACCCGGGTGACCCCGTCGGCGACGCGGTCCCAGGTGTAGCGGGCGAGGACCCGGCGTCGTCCGGCGGCGCCGTACCGGGTGAGCCGGTCCGGGTCGTCGAGCAGTTCCCGGACGGTTCCGCCGAGGTCGTGGTCCTCGTCGGGCGGGACCAGGACGCCCGTGACGCCGTCGGCGACGGTGTCGAGCTGTCCGCCAACGGCGGTGGCGACGACGGGGGTGCCGCAGGCCATGGCCTCGACCGGGACGATGCCGAAGGGTTCGTAGCGGGGCACGGACAGCACGAGGTCCGCGCCGGACATCAACGCGGGCATCCGGGTGCGGCTCACGCCGCCCAGCAGCGTCACCCGGTCGGCCACTCCGCACTCCTCGGCGATCGAGCACAGCCGTTCCGTCTCGGGCTCGGCGAAGAGGAGGGCCGGTTCGGGGCCCCCGGCGACGAGGAGTTCGGCGTCCGGCACGGTGGCCAGGGCGCGAATGGCCCGGTCGAAGCCCTTGCGGGGGACGAGCCGGCCGACGGTGAGCAGTCGCCGGGGCGCGGACGGGGCCCGGCGGGCGGCCGCGACCGGTGCGAACCGCACGGGGTCCACTCCGCAGGGGACCACGTGGATGCGCCGGCGGGGCAGCCCCATGGCGAGGAGTTCGCGCACCTCGTCCTCGCAGGTGGCGATGATGCCGCCGCACTCCCGGCCCACGGCCGTCTCGATCGCCACGCGTTCGCGCGGGCTGGTGTCGGCGGCGCCCTGGTGGCGTTTCTTCACGGTGCCGAGCGCGTGGTACGTCTGCACGACGGGCACGCCCGTGGCGCGTGCCCCGGCCACCGCCGCCAGGCCGGACATCCAGAAGTGGGCGTGCACCACGTCGGGTGGCTCGGTGGCCCACTCGCGGGCCAGCCAGGCTCCGAACTCCTCCATGTACGGCAGGAGTTCGTCCTTGGGTATCGGGGCCGGCGGCCCGGCGGGCACGTGGACGACCTTCACCCCGTCGGGCGTGACGACCCGCTCCGGCAGCCGCGGGTCGTCGCGGCGCGTGTACACGACGACCTCGTGGCCCCGGCGGGCCAGTCGGGCGGCGAGCTGGGCCACGTAGACGTTCTGGCCGCCCGCGTCGGGTCCGCCGAGCTCGGCCAGCGGGCTGGCGTGCTCGGAGACCATGGCGACGCGGCCGGCCGACGGCTGGCTGGGGCTCATCGGGTGACCTCCTTGATCAGGCGTTCCCAGTCGTCCCGGAAACGCCGTTCTCCGTAGCGGGTCTGTGCCGCGGCCCGGGCGGCCTCCCCGGTCAGCCGGGCGTGGGCCCGGTCCGCGAGGAATCCGCGGACGGCCTCCTCCAGTACGTCGAGGCGGTTGGAGACCACCCCGGTCCCTTCGGGCACGGCCTCCCGAACCTCCGTGGTGTCGAGGGCCACCACGGGCATCCCCAGGAACATGGCCTCCAGCAGGGACAGGCCGAGCGACGTCCACCGCACGGGGTGCAGGTACAGGCGGCAGCGGGCCATCGCGGGGTGGAGTTCGCCCTGCGGCAGGTCGCGGCTGCGGCAGCGGTCGGCCGGCAGTCCGAGATGGCCGGCGAGTCGCTCCGTGCGCATGCCGAAGACGTCCAGCGGCACCGAGCGGGCGAACCGGGGCAGCAGGTCGGTTCCGGTGGTACGTCCGCGCCGTACGGGCTCGTTGACGACGACGGCCGCGCGGGCCTCCTCGCCGGTCCACAGGGGCCCCGGGTCGATGATGCCGTGCTCGATCACCTCGGTGGGAGCGCGGCCGTTGTCCCACATCAGGCGGTTGAAGTGGGTGACGTGGACGACCGGGATGTCACTGCGGTCGGCGAGGGGGTGGCGGGTGTCGACGGGCGACTCGTGCGGGCTGTTGTGCTCGACGTAGACGGCGGGTACGTCGGTGCCGGGCCGGCGGCCGGTCCACCGCCGGGCGAGGTCCAGCTCGTGCGGCCGTTGCAGGACCATGAGGTCGATGTCGGCCTCGCGCAGTTCGGCGGGGCTCAGTTCGCGCACGGTCGCCGGCCACTGCCAGGTCCTGGCCCGGCCCAGTCCGTCCGGTCCGCGATCGGGCGTCACCGGGACGAGGAAGGTGTACGGGCCCTGGACGAACGACGTCAGCCAGGAGCCGTGCACATGCCAGACAAGGATGTTCATGCGCTCTCCTTGAGGAGTTTCTGCACGGCGCGCACCACGTCCTGGGCCGTGACCTCGTCCAGGCACGGGTGGCCCGGCACGGGACAGTGCCGGGCCCGGCTGTCGGCGCAGGGCGCGTGCTGGTCGCCGAGGAGCACGTGGGGCACCCCGTACGGCGCCCACCGCTCGGCCGGGACGACGGGCGCGAACAGGGAGACCACGGGGGTGGCGACGGCGGCGGCCAGATGGGCGGGGCCGGTGTTGCCGCTCACCACGGCCTCGGCGGCACGCAGGACGCCGGCCAGGGTCCGCGGGCTCGTCCTGCCGCCGAGGTCCACCGCCCACTCGCCGCTGACCCGCCGGGTGAGGCCGGTCTCATGGGGGCCGCCGGTGACGACGACGCGGTGCCCGGCGTCGGCGAGCAGGGCGACGGCCTCGGCGCAGCGGTCGGGACTCCAGGCGCGGGCGGGCGCGCTGGCACCGGGGTGCACGACGACGTACGGGCCGTTGCCGGTGAGCGCGACGGTGTCCGGTGGCGGGACGACACGCAGCCGTCCGTCGTCACCCGGCGGCGCGAGGAAGCCCATGGCGGCGGCGGTGTCGAGCGCGGCCTCGGCCTCGTGCCGGCCGGGCAGCCGCCGGTGCCGTACGTCGAGCAGGCGGCCCGGGTGGTCGGCGCTGTCGGCGCCGATCCGTGCCACGCCGGCCATCCGCAGCAACAGGGCCGTGGGCAGCGGGCTCTGGTGGAACGAGGTGAGGATCAGGGCGGTGTCGAAGGCCTCCGCCTTCAGGCGCTCCACCAGCGCGTCCACGTCCGCGTCGGCGACGGTGGGCGCGTCCACGCCCTCCCAGGGGGCCGCCCAGGTGATCACGTCGTCGACGCCGGGCAGGAGCCGTGCGGCGGCCTCGCCGAGCGGGCCGCAGAGCATCGTCACCCGGGAGGAGTGGGCGGCGACCGCCCGGACGGCGGGCCCGGCGAGCAGGACGTCGCCGAAGCTGTCGAGCCGCACGACCAGTGCGTTCGCCGCGTCCGCCGCCCGGGGCGCCCCGGCCGCTGCCGAGTCGGCGGTGGCGGGGCCCCGGCGTTCTGGCGGCACCTCGTCGAGGAGCTCGCGGACCGCCGTGAGCAGGTCGGGGGCGGTCCGGGGCGCGGTCTCGATCTCCTCGGGCCGGGTAGCCGCGTCGGGTACGAGCACTCCCCGGGCGCCCGCGGCGCGCGCGGCCAGGACGTCGGCCGCGATGTCGCCGATCACCACGCAGTCCGACGGAGCCACGCCGAGGCGTCGCGCCGCCTCGATCACCAGACCCGGCCGGGGCTTGCGGCAGTCGCAGCCCGCCTCGGGCAGGTGCGGGCAGTACACCCAGGTGCCGAGGCCGCCCAGCAGCGCGTCCGCCCGGGCGTTGACCCGCCGTACGTCGGCGTGCGTGAGCAGTCCGCGGCCGATGCCCGACTGGTTGCTGACCACGCCGGTCGCGACGCCCGCCGCGCGCAGCAGGTCCAGGGCCCGCCGGGCACCGGGCAGGGGGCGCACCCGGTCGGGGTCGCCGTTGTAGGGGACGTCCTCGACGAGGGTGCCGTCGCGGTCGAAGAGCACGGCGGCGAGGCGGCGGGGTGAGGTCCGGTGGTTCACCGTGTGCTCCTCAGCGGTGCCGCGCCGCGATGCCGTATCCGGCCGTCGAGCCAGTGGCGGACCGCGAGGGGCGGGATGACCAGGCTGGTGGAGAGCATGGTGGTGACCTCGCGGGCGGTCCGCGGGCCCGGTGCGATACGGGCGAGGGCGAACTCGGCGGTGCCCAGCGCCCACAGCGCCCCGGCGGCGCCGGCGGCCCGGGGCCTGCGGGCCGCCGCGCACCCGGCCGCGACGAGCGCGCCCGCCGTCACCAGCGCGTGCCGGGTGAGCCGTCCCCGGGGTGCCCCGGCGCGGATCCACCAGTCCCGCCCGTGCAGCCGGGTCATCAGGGCGTCGTCCGCGTTGCCGCGCTGGGCCCGTACCGACACCCAGCGGTCGGCCGGGCGCACCGGGTGGCGGGTGGTGCGCTGCCCTCGGCGCAGGGTCCAGCCGGCGTCCCGCACCCGCAGTGCCACGTCGGCGTCCTCGCGGAAGGCGCGCGGGAACCGTTCGTCGAAGCCGTCGACCTGCGCGAGGGCGGCCGTGCGGTAGGCCATGTCCGCCGTGGCCCAGGCGGCCCGTTCCAGTCCGGCCGTGCCGCGCTCCCAGTCGGTCGGCCTGCGGTCGGCGGGGAGCGGGACGGAGAGCCGGCCCTGGATCCCGCCCGTGACGGCGTCGGCCGCCGCGAGGTCCCCGGCGAGCCGGCGGGACCAGTCGGGCAGCACCTGGACGTCGTCGTCGAGGAAGACGGTCCAGGGGGTGGTGACCGTGCGCCAGCCCGTGTTGCGGGCGGCCGCGGGGCCGCGTCCGCCGCTGCGCAGGGTCCGCACCCGGCCGCGCAGGACGCCCGCGGCCTCCAGCGGCAGTGCCCCGGCCGGGTGCGGGCGGTCGTCGACCACGACGATCTCGGTGGGCGGATGACCGGTGGCGGTGGCGAGCGCGCGCAGGCAGTCGGCCAGGCAGGGGCGTCCGATCGTCGGTACGACGACGGAGTAGGCGGGGGCGGAGGTGGGCGTGGACGAGGTCGGAGTGGAGGGAGGGTTCGTCATGCGAACACGCCCTTCCGCCGGATCGCGAACGGCCCGAGGGCCAGCAGGTCCACGGGCGCGGACCCGAAGCACTCCAGGGCGTCCCGGGGGTCGTCGACCATGGGCCGGCCGGCCGTGTTGAGGCTGGTGTTGACCACCACGGGCAGCCCCGTGCGGCGCTCGAAGCCGTCGATCATGCGGGCCACCAGCGGCTCCGCGTCGCGCTCCACGGTCTGGATCCGGGCCGTGCCGTCCACGTGGACCACGGCCGGGATGCGGTCGCGCCAGGCGGCGGCGACCTCGTGCACGAACAGCATGTAGGGGCTGGGCAGGGGCCCGTCGAAGAGCTCCGCCGCCCGTTCCGCCAGCACCATCGGGGCGACCGGGCGGAACTCCTCCCGCCCCTTCACCGCGTTGAGGCGTTCCAGGTTCGCGGGGTGGCCGGGGTGGGCCAGGAGCGACCGGTGGCCGAGGGCCCGGGGGCCGTACTCGCTGCGTCCCTGGAACCAGGCCACGATGCCGTCCCGGGCGAGCTCGTCGGCGACGGTGTCGGCGATGTCGGCGGGCTCCTCGTAGGGGACGGCGGCACGCTCCAGCCATTCCCGCAGCTCGTCGTCGCTCCAGCCACGGCCCAGGGCGGCCGTCGGCATGGCCTCCACCGTCTCCTTCTGGTGGGCGACGTGGAGCGCGGCGCCGAGCGCCGTGCCCGCGTCACCGGCCGCGGGCTGCACCCAGACGCGGCGGAAGGGGCCCTCGCGGTGCAGCCGGGTGTTGGCCACGCAGTTGAGCGCCACACCGCCCGCCAGGGTCAGCACCTCCTCGCCGGTGCGCTCGTGCAGCCGGCGGGCCAGGCCGAGCAGGACCTCCTCCAGGCACGCCTGGGCGCTGGCCGCCGCGTCGGCGTGGTCCTGGGTCCACGGGTCGCCCGCCGCGCGCGGGGGGACCAGCGAGGACCAGGGGACCGGGCGGGCCCGGAATCCGCCCTCGCCCTCCAGGTGGACGTACTCGCGCAGCCGCTCGGCGAAGCGCGGCCGGCCGTACGACGCCAGGGCCATCACCTTGAACTCGTCGCTGCTGCGCAGGAACCCGAGGTGCTGGGTGAGCTCCTCGTAGAACAGGCCCAGGGAGTCGGGCAGGGACTGCGTGCCCAGTACGGCGAGCTCGCGGTTGGCGTAGCGGCCGGCGAGGTGGGAGCCGCACTCACCGCGGCCGTCCAGGACGAGGACGGCGCAGTCCGGGTAGGGGGAGGCCTGGCCGGCCGAGGCGGCGTGGGCGACGTGGTGGGGGACGAAGCGCACCTTGGCCGGGTCCAGTCCGGGCAGGGCCTCGGCCAGGAACTCGGGGGCCCGGCGGGCGTACTCCTGACGCAGGTGGTCCCAGGGGTCGTCCAGGCCCAACTGATCGGCGGGGCGGGCGAGTTCGGGGTCGTAGGAGTAGGCGACCGCGTCCAGCTCGGCCGGGGTGAGACCGGCCTGCTCCAGGCACCAGCGGGCGGACAGTCCGGGCAGTTCCCAGGCGGAGAAGGGGAGGGGCCGCTTGCCGTGCTTGCGGCGGCTGAAGCGCTCCTCCTCCGCCGCTGCCACGATCCTGCCGTCCATGACCAGGGCGGCGGCCGGGTCGTGGAAAAGGGCGTTGATTCCCAGGACACGCATGGGTTCCTCCGGGGCGGCGTGGTGGACGGCTGGTCGGCCTGCGGGCTCAGAGCTGCCTGATCGGCTCCGGTGCCGACCGCGCCGCGGCGAAGTAGGCGATGGTCTGCTTGATCCCCTCCTCCCAGGGCACCTTGGGCGTCCAGCCCAGCAGTTCACGGGCGAGGCGGGTGTCCGGGCGGCGGCGCTGCGGGTCGTCGACGGGGCGGTCGACGAATGCGATGCGTGAGGAGGAGCCCGCCAGTTCCACCACCCGGCGGGCGATGTCCCGGACCATGACCTCGTCGGTCCCGCCGATGTTCACGGGCCGCACCGAGCGGCTCGCGGCCACCAGCAGGATCCCGTCGACCGTGTCGTCGACGTAGCACAGGGACCGCGTCTGGCTGCCGTCACCGGCCACCGTCAACGGCTCGTCGGCCAGCGCCTGGCAGACGAAGGTGGGCACGGCACGGCCGTCGTGGGCGCGCATGCGCGGCCCGTAGGTGTTGAACAGGCGAACGATGCCCGCGTTGGCGTCCTTGGCGCGTACATGAGCGGTGACCAGCGCCTCGGCGAACCGCTTGGACTCGTCGTACACGCTGCGCGGACCCACCGGATTGACGTTGCCCCAGTAGTCCTCGCGCTGCGGATGCACCAGGGGATCGCCGTACACCTCGGACGTCGAGGCGAGCAGGAAGCGTGCCCGGTCCCGCTCGGCGAGGGCCAGCATGGTGCGAGTGCCCAGGCTGCCCGCGTCGAGCGTCTCCAGGGGAAGCCGCAGGTAGTCGGCGGGCGAGGCGGGGCAGGCGAAGTGCAGGACGACGTCGTACGGTCCCGGCAGGCGCCGTGGGCAGTCGGGCGCGGAGACGTCGCACTCCACGAACCTGAACCCGGCGCGGCCCTGGAGATGGGCGATGTTCTCGCGCGCCCCGGACGAGAGGTTGTCCGCGCAGTCGACTTCGACACCTGAATCCAGCAGGCGCTCGCACAGATGGCTGCCGAGGAAGCCGGCACCGCCGGTCACCACGGCACGGCGCCAGGGCATGCGAAAGGTGGCATCAGTCATGGGACGTCCTTCAGCCGTGCTCGCGGGGCCCGAGAACGGCACGCACGTGTCCGGTGCGGCGCGAGCGGCTCATGGAAAGGGAGTGAAAGGACAGGAATGGTCAGGACGCACCGGAACGTGCGTCAGGAACAGGGCCGTCCTGGCCGCGGCCGCCGTGTTCCCGGCGGAAGGACAGTGGTTTTTCCGCGCCAGTTGCTTTCACACTTTGATCCCTATTGTGCATAGGGCCGCCAGGGCGCGCGACTGCTGCGGAGATCGCCGGGCCTGTTGCCGGAGTGACCGGTGAGAAAGGGGAGAAGTTTGTGAGCAACCGCACTCGGCAGAGCAAGTGATGTGCGGGTGAGCGGCAGTTGAGCCCATGAGGGCGCTCGCGCGCGGCGAACCGCGGCAGAGCCGTCGGGCAGGTCTGCCACGATGGTGCGCGCCGTGACCGACTCGGTGGACGGCCGCGCAGCGCAGCCGGCGTTCCTCGGTTTCGCCTACCTGTCTGACCTGCCACTTCGCCTCTCGGGTACGCCACTGTGTCTTCCCTCCCTCCCGCCGCCTGCCCTGCCGCCGCCCCGGACACCGCCGCCGTCCCGCCCCGGGGGGCGTCACGCTCGCCGTGGCGGTCCCTGCGACACCGCGGCATGCGCTGGTGGTCCGTCGCGAACCTCGTGTCGAACATCGGCACCTGGATGCAGCTCACGGTCCAGAACCTGCTCGTCCTGCAGATCACCGGGTCCGCCGCCGCCACCGGGCTGTCGATGTCCGTCCAGGCCGGTCCCGCGCTGTTCATGAGCCTGCTGGGCGGGGCGGCCGTGGACCGCTGGTCGCGCAAGGTGACGGCGGTCGTGAGCCAGACCCTCCTGGGCGCGGTCGCCTTCGCCACGGCTGTGCTCGTGGCGCTGGACCGGCTGGACATGACGTCCCTGCTGGTGCTGGCCGCCGTGACCGGCACCATCGCCACCGTCGACGGGCCGGCGTGCGCCCTGCTGGGCAACGACCTCGTCCCGCCCGAGGACGTGCCCTCCGCCATCGGCGTCGGGGCGCTGGTGCACAGCGCCGGCCGGCTCGTCGGGACCGCCCTGGCCGGGGTGACGGTCGGCTTCCTCGGCACGGCCGCCGCGTACGCGGCCAACGGCCTGTCCTTCCTGTTCGTCGCCGCCGTCGTGCCGTTCCTGCGCCCCGCACCGGGCGCGGGGGCGGTGGTCGTGCCCGGCAGGACCACCGCGCGGACCGGGACCGACACGAGCGAGACGCGGACGGGGGCGGGGGCCGGGGCCGGGGCCGACACGACCGTGCGCGGAGGCCTGCGCTTCTTCGCGCGTCGGCCCCGTCTGGTCGCGCTCGCCGGCATCACCGGGATCAGCTCGGTCTTCGGCCGCAACTACGGGCTGACCCTGGCCGTGCTCGTCACCGGGCCGCTCGCGGGCGGCGCGGGGGCGTTCGGCACGGTCTCCGCCGTCCTCGCCGTCGGCGGCATCCTGGGCGCGTTCCTCGGCGCCCGGCTGCGGCGGCCCTCCGTCCGGCTGGTGGGCGCCCTGGCCGCCGCGGGCGCGCTGCTGCAACTGGCGGCGGGACTCTCGCCGTCGCTGGTCGTCCTGCTGGTCCTGGTCCTGCCCATGGCGGTGCTGGAATCCGTGTCGGACACCGCCCAAACGGCCGTCCTCCAGACCGACCCGCCTCCTCACCTGCGCGGGCGCGTCCTCGGCACGTGGAGCAGCATCGGCACGGTGTGGAGCCTCGGCGGCCCGCCGGCGCTGGGCCTGCTCATGGAGTTGGCCGGGGCCCGGGGAGCTCTCGTGACCGGTGGCCTGCTCATCGCCGGCACGATCGGCGCGGGATTCGTGGTGCGGGCCCGCCGCACACCGGGGCCCGTGGCCCTGCCGACGAAGCCGGGCGGCGAGGTGGCGGGCCGGGAGGCGCTGAGCACGGCCGCCTGAGGGTGGCACCGGCGGAGGGGGCGCGAACCGGGCCGTCCGTGCCGTCCGCGACGAGGTCACCTCGGCGGCCCCCGAGAGCCACCGTCGGCCGAACCATGCGGGAGACGCGCCCGTCGCCGACCTCGATCCCCGGAACCGGGGGCGAGCTCGTCCCGGCCGTCGACCGACGGGAGCGGAGCTGGACGGCGACCTCGACGACCGTCTCCGTCGAAGACCGGCAGCGGCGGGCCGTACGTCCTGGCTTCTCGTGCCGCCTCTACTCCGTGAACGCGCTCATCGCCCGGTCGAGCAGCACCGCCAGGGGAACAGCGCCCTCACAGGCCACCCACCCCACCGAAGCCGCGTCCGCGCAGGCGAGGGCGGCCGCGACCAGGGCGGTCGGCCTGGGATCCTCCGGCCGGTCGGGGCCGGACCCCAGTCGCCGGGCGATCTCCGGGACCATCATCTCCTGCCAGCCCAGCTGCTTCTCGTAGTGCCGGGCGCGCAGCGACGGGGTGTCCTGGAGCATCCGCAGATAGCTGAGGGTCCGCTCGGGCGCCGCCTCGTTCATCCGCGTCATCACGTCGAAGGCCCGGCGCAGCGCCTCCCAGGGCCGTTCCTCGTCGGGCCGGGCGGCGAGCGCGTCGGCGATCTGGCGGCCGAGCTCCTCCAGGTCGACCAGAACGATGTCCTCCTTCGTACCGAAGTGCCTAAACAGGCTGGCGCGCGACAGCCCGGCCTCGGCGGCGATCTGGTCGACGGTCGTGCGGTCGAAGCCCTGCTCGATGAAGAGCCTGAGCGCCACCTCCGTCACTTCCGCCCGGATCGTCGCTCGCATGCGTTCCCGCAGTCCGGGCTTGGCCGCCGAGCGGGTGGGAGTGCTGTCGGGGTCGGTCATGCGTGCAGAATACAGAAGAGCTCAACTTGATACTGAGTCTCAGACTGCGTTACTGTCTCTCCGTAAGCCCTCGTCTCAAGCAGGAGTGTTTCCATGAGCAAGATCTGGTTCATCACGGGTTCCTCGCGCGGTTTCGGCCGCCAGTTCGTCGAGGCCGCCCTGGAGCGCGGCGACAGGGTCGCGGCGACCGCCCGCAACACCGACTCCCTCAAGGACCTGGTCGCCGCCCACGGCGAGGCGATCCTTCCGCTGCCCCTGGACGTCACCGACAGGGCCGCCGCCACCGAGGCCGTGCGGCGGGCGCACGCCCACTTCGGCGGCCTGGACGTCGTCGTCAACAACGCCGGCTACGGCCTGTTCGGCACCGTCGAGGAACTGACCGAGCAACAGGTCCGCGACCAGATGGAGACCAACTTCTTCGGCACCCTGTGGGTGACCCAGGCAGCCCTGCCGCTCCTGCGCGAACAGGGCAGCGGCCACATCGTGCAGATCTCCACCATCGGCGGCGTGGTCGCCTTCCCCAACCTCGGCGGCTACCACGCCTCCAAGTGGGCCCTGGAAGGACTGACCGAGTCCCTCGCCCAGGAGGTCGCCGGATTCGGGATCAAGGTCACCCTGGTCGAGCCCGGCGGCTTCGCCACCGACTGGTCGGGCGCCTCGGCCAGCTTCGCCGAGCAGCTGCCCGTCTACGACGGGGTGCGCGCGGCCGTGGCCGAGGGCTGGCGGGACATGAAGATCGGCGACCCCGCCGCGGTCGGACCGGCGCTCCTGAAGGTCGTCGACGCCGACACCCCGCCCCTGCGCGTCTTCTTCGGCACCGCGGGACTGGACATGGCCCCCCACGTCTACGCCGAGCGCCTCAAGATCTGGCAGGACTGGGCCGACGTCTCCGCCCTGTCCCAGGGCGACCCGGCCTGACCGGCCTGTGACACCGCGCCGGGAGCCGGGGTACGGCCAGCACACAGGTGCGGAGTTTGGGGTGGTCCCGGAGTGGTGAGGCGCCCGGGATGCACGAGCAACTCGTCACAGCCGTACCTCGGGAAAGACCCGCGGCCCAGCGTCCCGCGGAGCGCGACGCCTTCTTCGACAACGCCAAGTACCTCGCGATCGTGCTGGTCGCCGTGGGACACGCGTGGGAGCCGTTGCGGGACGGGAGCCGGGCGGTGTCCGCGCTGTACCTGCTCGTGTACGCCTTCCACATGCCGGCGTTCATCGTCGTCTCCGGCTACTTCTCGCGGAACTTCGACGCGAGTCCGGGGCGGCTGCGGCGGCTGCTGACCGGGCTCGTCGTGCCGTACGTCGTGTTCGAGACGGCGTACACCTTCTTCACCCGGTGGACGGACCAGGAGCCGGACCGGCCGGTGAGTCTGCTGGATCCGCTGTATCTGACGTGGTTCCTGGTGGCCCTGTTCGTGTGGCGGCTGACCACGCCCGTGTGGAAGCGGGTACGTCATCCGGTGCCGGTCGCCCTCGCCGTGGCGATGCTCGCGACGCTCACGCCCTCCATCGGTGACGACCTCGACCTCCAGCGTGTCCTGCAGTTCCTGCCGTACTTCGTGCTGGGTCTGTCGCTCAGGCCCGAGCACTTCCGGCTGGTCCGCCGACGGGCGGTACGGCTGCTCGCCGGGCCGGTGTTCGCGGTCGCGCTCGGGGCGGCCTACTGGGTGGTGCCGCGGATGAGCGGAGCCTGGTTCTACCACCGGGACAGCGCCCAGGAGTTGGGCGCGCCCGCCTGGTCGGGGCCGGTGATGACGCTGGTCGCCTTCGGGTGCTCGCTGGCCTTGGTCGGGTGCTTCCTCGCGCTGGTACCCGGGCGGCGGACCTGGTTCACCGCACTGGGCGCGGGCACGCTGTACGGCTATCTGCTGCACGGCTTCCTCGTCCAGGGCGCCCGGTTCTGGGGCTGGTACGGGCCCGCCTGGGTCCACGGTCCGCTCGGCGTGGCCGCGGCCACCCTCGTCGCCGCCACCGTCGTGACCGCCCTGTGCACCCCACCGGTCCGACGAGCCCTGCGGTGCGTGGTGGAACCGGAGCTGCGGTGGGCCTTCCACCGGGAGCCACCCCAACCGGCCCGCACCTGACGGGAGTTGCCCGCACCAGGGAACGGCGGCTCGGCCACCGCCCCGTGCGGGCCCCCCGCCCGGCCCCCGCGACGACCTCCCGGCGACCGCGCGAGACGACCACCCGGGCCCGGCACGGTGGCCGTCGCTGCCCGGGCTACTTCGACGGCCTCTCCGCGACCGACGGCACCGGGCCGGGCACGGTGGTGGGCTTCGCCGGGGCGGGGCTCGGGGCGGTCGAGGGTCGTTCGCTCGGCACGACCGTCGGCACCGGGCTCGGCGCGGTCCCCGGGGCGGAGGGCACCGGGCCGGGCACCCTGGTCGGCTCGGACGGGACCGGGCTCGGCCGGGACGGCCCCTTTGACGGCACGGGCGACGGCACAGGTGAGGGCACCGTCGAGGGTGCCACGGACGGCGCCGACGGCGGCTTGGGCGTGGTGGAGCCGGTCGCGGCGCCCGCGACGGCGGCCCAGCCCGCCACGGCCACGGCGCTTCCCGCGAGGACGCCGATCAGCAGACGGCGGATGGGTCGGTTGCCATGACGGTTCGTCAAGACTGCTCCTGTGTGGTCGGGTCGGTTGCGTGAGAGGAGTACGGGGCGGCCGCCGGGGCGGGTTGCACGGACCGGGGCGGAAACTTTTCTCGCGAGGGCGTGCAACCTCGCGGAGCGTCCCGCCGTACCTCTGAAGGACAGGTGTGACGGGTTCGGCGGAGGGTCGGGGCGGGTGCGGGAAGCAGTCCGGGAGCGGGAGTTCCGGGAGTTCGCCGAGGCCCGGCAGGGGCAGCTCAGACGCAGCGCGTACCTGCTGTGCGGGGACTGGCACCAGGCGCAGGACCTCACCCAGACGACGTTGATGAAGCTGTACGCCTCCTGGGGCCGGGTCCGCCGCGACGGCAACGTCGAGGCGTACGCCCGTACGATCCTCACCCGTGTCTTCATCGACCAGTACCGCAAGCGGAGCTGGCGGGAGGAGCCGACGGAGGAGGTTCCGGAGCCGGTGTCCGGCGAGCCGCCGGTCACGCCCGAGCTGCGGCTGGTGATGCAGGCCGCGCTGATGGAACTGCCGCCCCGCTACCGGGCGGTCCTGGTACTGCGGTTCTGGGAGGACTGGAGTGTGGAGCAGACCGCCGAGGCGCTGCGCGTGACCCCGGGCACGGTCAAGAGCCAGAGCGCCCGCGGGCTCGTCCGGCTGCGCGGCCTCGTCGAGGGCCTGGCGGGCGAGACGAGCGGGAGGTGAGGCGGCACATGGGCGACTGGGACGAGTACGGGGAGGGCGGCCGCGTGCGGGACGCCTTCGAGGCCATCCTCGACGGTTCGCGGGAGCCGGCCCTGCCCGGTGTCACCGACGCGGCCGTCGCCGGCGGCCGACGGATCCGACGCCGTCGTACGGCGGTCTCGGGCGCCGTCGGAGCGCTGGTGGCCGGGGCCCTCACGGCCGGGATCCTGGCCACGCTGCCCGGTACGGACTCCGGCCGTTCCTCGGTGCCGCTGGCCCCGGCGAGCAGCCCCCCGCCCACCCGCACCGGCCCGGTGTCACCGTCGCCCGCCCCCTCCGAGCCCTCGGTCGTACCGACCCCGCGGCCCGGCACGACCGGGATCGCCACGGGCGAGGCCCCCCTGTCGTCACCGGCGCCATGACCGCCGTGTGACAAGATGCTTCGGTCATGCCCCACCAGAAAGGGACGATTCCCATGTCCAGGGTCGAGCTGACCACTAATTTCGGCCGTATCGTCCTCGAGCTCGCCGACGCCGAGGCGCCCAAGACCGTCGAGAACTTCCTGAAGTACGTCGGCAACGGGCACTACGACGGCACGATCTTCCACCGGGTGATCGACGGCTTCATGGTCCAGGGCGGTGGCTTCACCCCGGACATGGTGCAGAAGCCCACGCTCGCGCCGGTCCCGAACGAGGCCGACAACGGTCTGAAGAACACCGCCTACACCGTGGCGATGGCGCGCACCAGCGACCCGCACTCGGCGACCGCGCAGTTCTTCATCAACGTCTCGGACAACGAGTTCCTCAACTTCACGGCCAAGAGCCCGAACGGCTGGGGCTACACCGTGTTCGGCAAGGTCTCCGAGGGCCAGGACGTCGTCGACCAGATCAAGGGCGTGCGGACCGGCAGCAGCCGCGGTCACGGCGACGTGCCGACGCAGCCGGTGATCATCGAGTCCGCGAAGGTCGTCGACTGACCTCGCGGGAGGACTGACGAGACCTGCGCGGTGCCGACGGCGGTGCGCAGGTCACGCGGTCCGTTTGCGGGCGGCCGTCTTCTTGGCCGCCGTCTTCTTCGCGCTCGTCGTCTTCTTCGCCGCCGCGGTCTTCTTCGTCCCCTGTGACGACTTCGCCGTCGTCTTCTTGGCGGCCGTCTTCTTCGTCGCGGCGCTCTTGGCGGTCTTCGCGGTCGACTTCTTCCCGTCGGTCTGCTTCGGTGCCGCCCGCGCCGACTTGCGCTGCGGCAGCTGTCTGACCTCCCCCGGCTCCTCGCCCCGCGACTCCTTCGCGTCCCGCACGCTCTTCTCCAGCGCGGCCATCAGATCCAGCACCTTGCCGGCGCGCGCCTGCTCCGGGGCCTCCGGGGGCGCCTCGCCCGCGGCCTTCGCGGCGACGACCTCCTCCAGCGCCTCGCGGTACTCGTCGTGCAGTTCGTCCAGGTCGATCTCGCCGAGGGTGTCCATCAGCGCGTCGGCGAGGTCGAGTTCCTTGTCGCTGATGGTGACCTTGGTGTCGGGGGCGAGGCCCTCGGGCGCGCGGACCTCGTCCGGCCACAGCAGTCCGTGCAGGGCGATGGCGTCCTCGACCACCCGGAGCATGCCGAGGCGTTCACGGCCGCGCAGCGCGTACTTGGCGATGGCCACCTTGTTGCTGCGCTTGAGCGCCTCCCTGAGCAGGGTGTACGGCTTGGCCGCGGGGGCGCCGCCCGCCTGGAGGTAGTACGACGCGTCCATCTGGAGGGGGTCGATCCGGTCGGCCGGCACGAAGGCCACGATCTCGATCGTCTTGGCCGTGGGGAGCGGCAGATGGGCCAGGTCCTCGTCGGTGATCGGGATGATGGTGCCGTCCGCGTCCTCGTACCCCTTGCCGATCTCCGCCTGGCTGATCTCCCGGTCCTCCAGTTCGCAGACCTTGCGGTAGCGGACCCGGCCGCCGTCCTCGGTGTGGATCTGGCGGAAGGAGATCGAGTGGCTCTCGGTGGCGTTGACCAGCTTGATGGGGATGCTGACCAGGCCGAAGGAGATGGCGCCGTTCCATATGGATCTCACCAGCAGCACCCTTTCTGGGGTATTACGCCCTTTTGTCCCTCTTTGCGTGCGATTCTCATCGTATGACGCCGATCACAGAGGTGGAGGGGCGACGGCTCGCGCTCAGCAATCTGGAGAAGGTGCTGTATCCGGCCACCGGCTTCACCAAGGGCGAGGTGCTCCACTACTACGCCACCGCAGCCGACGTCCTCCTCCCCCATCTGCGTGACCGTGCCGTCTCCTTCCTGCGCTACCCGGACGGCCCCGAGGGCCAGGTCTTCTTCGCCAAGAACGTGCCGCCGGGTACGCCCGACTGGGTCACCACGGCCGAGGTGCCCCGCTCCGAGGGCCCGGCCCGGATGGTCCTGGTCCAGGACCTGGCGAGCCTGATGTGGGCCGCCAACCTGGTCACCGAGTTCCACACCCACCAGTGGCTGGTCGACGCGCCCGACGAGGCCGACCGCCTGGTCCTCGACCTCGACCCGGGCCCGCCCGCGACGGTCGTCGAGTGCTGCGAGGTGGCCCTGTGGCTCAGGGAACGGCTGGCGGCGGACGGCATCGAGGCGTACCCGAAGACCGCCGGCTCCAAGGGGCTGCACCTGCTGGCGGCGGTGCGGGGAGCCTCCTCCGACGAGGTGTCGGAGTACGCCAAGCAGCTCGCCGTGGAGGCGGAGCGGGCGATGCCCCGGCTGGCCCTGCACCGGATGACCCGCAATCTGCGTCCCGGAAAGGTCTTCGTGGACTGGAGCCAGAACGCCGCCCGCAAGACGACGGCGACTCCCTATACGTTGCGGGCCCGGGCCCGGCCGCTGGTGTCGGCGCCGGTGACCTGGACGGAGGTCGAGGAGTGTGGGGCGCCTGGGCAACTCGCTTTCGAGGCCGGGGACATGGGGGCTCGACTGCGGGACTACGGCGATCTGCTGGCTCCCTTGCTGGACGGTGAACGGGCGTCACCGTTGCCGTGAGGACGCGGCGGGGGCGGGTCGGGTCGGGTTGTCGGGCGGCCGCGGGCCGGTGGGGGCTTGTCGCGCAGTTCCCCGCGCCCCTGGGTGGGCTGCGGTGGGCGGCGTTCAGACCTTGCCGCCTCCGTGCCCCGGGGTGGGCTCAGCCCAAGGCGCTCCGACCCTGCTGTCCTCACGCCCACCACGCACCCACAGCCCACAGCGTCCAGGCCCCCGCTCGGCCACAGCCCGCGGTGTTCCGGCCCTACCGCCCCGCGCCCCCACACGGCCTCAGCCCGTGGTGACCAGGCCGTACGCCCTGGGCCCCACACGGCCACAACCCGCGGTGACCAAGCCCTACCGCCCGCGCCCCCCCACGGCCACAACCCGCAGTGGCCAAGCCCTACCGCCCGCGCCCCCCACGGCCACAACCCGCAGTGGCCAAGCCCTACCGCCCGCGCCCCCCCCCACGGCCACAGCCCGCAGTGTTCAGGCCCTGCCATCCCCGCCCCCCACACACACGGCCCCAGCCCGTGGTGTTCAGACCTTGGCCCATGTGTGGCGGTCCCTTGCCATCGCGTGCAGGGCCTCCACGTCCGCCGGTTTGAGGACGCCGCCGAGGCGGGCCAGGGCTTCGAGGTCCGTGTCGGCGAGGACGCGGACCCCGCGGGGCGGGACGGTGACCGTGACGGCCGCGGGGCCGACGAGGGCGAGGACCGGGTGTACCTCGGCCGTCAGGGCGTAGGAGGCGCGGTCGGCGTCGGCGCGGACGCGGCGCAGCAGTGGCTGCGGGTCGCGGCGGCCGAGGGCGACCATCGGGTCGGAGACCGTGACCCGCTGCTTGCGGGCGTACAGCGTGTGCACGGCGAACAGTCCGCCGGGGCCGATCGCCAGATGGTGGACGCGGTCGCCGCCGGGGAGCGGGACGGAGTGCAGGGTGTGCCAGCCCGTGCCGTCGAGCCGGTCCAGCGCCTCGCCCACGGCCTGCTCGGCCTCCAGCGCGCGGCGACGCGGGTCGCGGCGGAGCCGGTGCGCGGGCCCGGGGTCCCGGTCGAGGGCGATCTGGAGGGCCTCGCCGGGCCGGTTGGGCGCGAGGTCGTCGTCCGGATGGAGGGAGAGCCGGGCCAGTTCGGCGGGTGTCGGCACCGGGGGCGGACCCACGGCCACCCGGCCGGTCAGGAAGGGCCCGAGGGCGTCGAGCACGTCCTGTCTGCGGTCCTCGCTCAGCAGGTTGATCCGGGCCGCCTCACGGTCGTACCAGGCGATGTTCCTGCCGTCCGTGAGGCAGACGTAGAGCCGCTCCTGACCATGGCGCCAGGTCGGTACGACGCGCAGTCCGCTCATGCACCATCACCCCAGGGACCATGGGAACAGGCGGGGTGCTGCGCAGGCAAGAAGCCGGTTACCTTTGGGGTGAGTTGCAGCGAGTTGCAATGAGTTGCAGGGCTTGGCGCAGGGGCTTGGGGAGGCGCTGTTGCGGACCCGCGGGAAGCAACCCGACGTACCGGCTCCGGACAGACCGTGGGACGAGATCGTGCCCGGGCTGTGGATGGGCGGACATGAGTTCCAGAGCGTTTCCGGGCAGCGGGAGTTCGCCGTCGTACGGGACGAGTTCGAGGTCGTGCAGACGCTGCTGCGGCTGCCGGGCCACGGCCCCGATGCCGGGGTCGAGCACCATGTGTGGCCGATTCCGGACGGCCCGCTGGACGGGACGCAGCTCGCGGGCGTGATGCGCCTGGCGCAGGCCGCGAGCGACGCGCTGGACGAGGGCCGCACGGTCCTCGTCCGCTGTTACCACGGCTACAACCGCTCGGGCCTGGTCGTCGCGCACACCCTGGTCCGCAGGGGGCACACGGCCGACGCGGCGATCCGGCTGATCCGGGGCCGACGCTCGCCGTGGGCGCTGCACAACGAGCTGTTCGTCGAGTACCTCCGGGCCGGGCTGTCGACGGCCCGGCTGCTGGAGGAGCTGGCCGAGTAGGGCCCGCCCGGTACCGCCGGACGGCGAAAAGGACGTCCGTACGAATAATGTGTACGGGCCGACACCCCCGTACGGCCCCGACCCCAGGAGCACAGTGCCACCCGCCCGCCGCGCACCCCGTACGACCCGTGCCGTAGTCGCCGTGGCCCTGTTGCTCGCGGCCGCGGCGGGCTGCGGTGACGCGGGCGACCTGGTGGGCGCGGGCCCGACGCCGACCGCGATCAGCCCCGACCGGCTGTGGCCGGAGCTGACGCCCGCCTCCAGCCCGGCCTTCGAGATCGGCGAGGTGGACTCGGAGGTGGTGGCGGGTGTCTCCGTGCCCGGCGACGACATCCGCACGGTCGACCCGGTCGCCCTCGTGCGCGCCGAGATCAAGCAGGACCCGAGCGGCTACTCCGGCGCCGGGTACGCCGAGACGGCCCGCCGGATGGCCGACTGCGGGAAGCGGGGGGCGGCCGGGAAGAGGTGTCCCGTGCTGCGGCCGTACTACCGCGACCTGACCGGTGACGGGCACGAGGACCTGACGCTGGGTTTCCGGCAGTCGCCCGGCAACGTCACCGCCGTGCGCGTCTACACCGTGGCCAAGCACCGGCTGGTGCGGGTCATGCGCTGGGAGGACGCGGTCAGCGGGGTCGAGCTGGCCGGGCACTCGGTGATCATCCGCTCGCCGTCCGAGGTGGCCGGATACGAGTACCGGCTCCAGTGGACCTGGGACCCGCAGCAGAAGTCGATGCTCCTCACGCACGACGAGATGCTCCGCACCGGCAGCCGGGCCCTCGGTGACGTGCCGACCGCGGCGCCCAGCCCGTCCGCGAGCTCGCGATGAGGCTCGCGCTGCCCCGCTGGTCCGGCACGCTGGCCGTGAAGGCCGCCGTCTTCATCACCGTCATGTGCTGCGCCCTCGCCGCGCTGCTCGGTGTCCTGGTGCATGTCTCGGTGACGAACCAGACCGTCGGCGAGGCCCGCCACCTGGCCCTGAGCCGGCTGAAGGACGCGACCGAGGCGTACGAGGCCGGGGACACCCTGAGGTGGGACGCGGGCGTGGACCCGCCGGACCTGCCGGGGTCGCTGCGGACGCTGGCGGTGGCCGGGGACCGCGGCACGATGGTCGCCGAGCACCACGGTCGCCCCACGATGTGGGCGGCGGGGCCGGTGGACGGGAACCGGGCGCTGGCCGTGGAGGTCGACTACTCGCAGGGCGCGCGGACGATCGCCGGACTGGACCGGGCGATCCTGTGGTCGTCCGTGCTGGCGATCACGGCGACGCTGCTGGTGGGGGCGTTCGCGGTCACCCGGGTGACGAAACGGCTGCACACGACCGCCCGGGTGGCCCGGCGGATCAGCACGGGCGACCTCGACGCGCGGGTCGGCGATCCGCGGACGAAGGATCCCTCGCGGCCGCAGGACGAGGTGGCCGCGGTGGCCGCCGCGCTGGACTCCATGGCGGGGTCGCTCCAGGGGAAGCTGCTGAGCGAGCAGCGGTTCACCGCGGATGTGGCCCACGAGCTGCGGACACCGCTGACGGGGCTGCACGCGGCGGCCGAGCTGCTGCCGCCGGGACGGCCGACCGAGTTGGTGCGGGACCGGGTGGCCGCGTTGCGGACGCTGACGGAGGACCTGCTGGAGATCTCCCGGCTGGACACCGGCCGGGAGACGGTGGAGCCGGCCACGGAACGCCTGTCCGTGGTGGCCGAGCGGGTGGTGCGGGCGTCCGGGACCGACACCGAGGTCGTCGTCGTACGGGATCTCGCCGTGGAGACGGACCGGCGGCGGCTGGAGCGGGTGCTGGGCAATCTGGTGGCCAACGCGCACCGGCACGGGCGGGCACCGGTGTCCGTGACGGTCGACGGCACGGTGGTGACCGTCCGGGACCACGGCGACGGATTCCCGGAGTATCTCGTCGAGCACGGGCCGCAGCGATTCCGCACGGAGGGCGGGGCCCGTGGGCACGGGCTGGGGCTGACCATCGCCGTGGGGCAGGCGGAGGTGCTCGGGGCCCGGCTGTCGTTCTCGAACGCGGACGGCGGTGGGGCGGTCGCGACTCTGACGCTGCGCTAGGTACTGCCCCTATGGCCCATCTGAAAGGGCGACGGGTCCGCACGCCTCCTAACGTGGCGAACAGTCAGGTTCGCACCCCCCTCACGGAGGTCCCCCCATGTCCCTGCGCTCCCGTCTCCCCATAGCCGTCGCCGCCTGCGCCCTCGCCGTCACCGCCCTCGCCACGCCCGCCGTCGCCGGCGACGAGTGGGGCGACGACCCCCAGAGCTCCTCATGGAACCAGCAGAACCAGGGCCAGAACCAAGGCCAGAATCAGGGCCAGAACCAGAACTCACGGCTGGCCCGGGGTGTCGTGACGGCCAGTTCGCTGGCTCTGCGCGCTGCGCCCAACCGGGGTGGCCAGATCATCCGGTGGGCCGACCGGGGTGAGGTCGTCTCCATCTTCTGCCGGACCAACGGGCAGAGCGTCCAGGGCAACCGCCAGTGGTACCTCCTCACGGACGGCACCTGGGCCTGGGGCTCGGCCCGGTACATCAGGACCATCGGTCCGGCGCCACGCTGGTGCTGACATCTCGCACAAACTAGGCAGACATCACGTCCTATTTGGGTAGGTTCCGGACATGACCAAGGCCGGAATCACCGTGGCCCCCGCGGACACCCCCGCTCGCGCGGTACGCCTGCCCCGGCGCCGCGGCATCGAACTGGCCCTCATCGTCCTCGCCGTGCTGCTGTCGGTGTACGGCTACTGCGCTGTCGGCCTCGCCCGGCACGGCACCGTCCCGCCCGGCGCCGCCGGTTACGGCGCCGGGCTCGGCGTGCTCGCGCTCGTCGCCCACATGGCGGTGCGACTGAGGGCGCCGTACGCCGATCCGCTCCTGCTGCCCATCGGGGTGCTGCTCAACGGACTGGGCCTGGTGCTGATCTACCGGCTCGACCTGGAGACACCCGGCGACCAGGCGGCCCCCACCCAGCTCGTGTGGTCCACGGTCGGAGTGGCCCTGTTCATCGGGGTCGTCCTGATGCTGCGCGACCACCGCGTGCTCCAGCGCTACGCGTACGTCTGTGTGGCCGCCGCGCTCGCCCTGCTGATCCTGCCGATCCTGTTCCCCGCGGTGAACGGCGCCCGCATCTGGATCCGGATCGCCGGGTTCTCCATCCAGCCGGGCGAGTTCGCGAAGGTGCTGCTGGCGGTGTTCTTCGCCGCGTACCTCGCGACCAACCGGAACGCGCTGGCGTTCACCGGGCGGCGTTTCTGGGGGCTGCAACTGCCCACCGGCCGGGTGCTGGGCCCGCTGGTCGCCATCTGGCTGCTCAGCGTCGGGGTCCTGGTCCTGGAACGGGACCTCGGCACCTCGCTGCTGTTCTTCGGACTGTTCGTCGTCCTGCTGTACGTGGCCACCGGGCTCACCGGCTGGATCGCGCTGGGCCTGCTGCTGGCCACCGTCGGGGCCATCGCGGTGGGCTGGCTGGAACCGCACGTGCACAGCAGGGTGGAGGACTGGCTGCACCCGTTCGCCTCGATCGAGGCGGGCCAGGGGCCGAACCAGCTCGCGCAGTCCCTGTTCGCCTTCGCGGCGGGCGGGATCCTCGGCACCGGACTCGGGCTCGGCCACTCCGTCCTGATCGGCTTCGCCACCAAGTCCGACTTCATCCTGGCGACGGCCGGCGAGGAACTGGGCCTGGCCGGCCTGTCCGCCATCTTCCTGCTGTACGCCCTTCTCGTGGAGCGCGGCTACCGGGCGGGCCTCGCCCTGCGCGACCCCTTCGGACGGCTCCTGGCGATCGGCCTCGCCTCGATCGTCGCGCTCCAGGTGTTCGTGATCGCGGGCGGGGTCGGCGGACTGATCCCGCTCACCGGCATGGCGATGCCGTTCCTCGCACAGGGCGGCTCGTCGGTCGTCACCAACTGGACGATCGTCGCCCTGCTGATCCGGGTCAGCGACTCGGCCCGCGGCCAGTACGACGGCAAGGAGACCCCGTGACGACACGAGGCCCCGTCATGACCCGTTACATCCGGCACGCCGCCTGCTTCTGCGTCCTGCTGCTCCTGGCGCTCCTCGTCAACGCCGCCCGAGTCCAGGTCTTCGAGGCCCGCGTCCACGCCGAGAACCCGGCCAACCGCCGCGAGAACATCGCCCGGTACGGCCGGGAGCGCGGTGACATCCTGGTCGGCGGGCGGCCGGTCACCGGATCCCGGGACACCGGGGAGCAGCTCCGCTACGAACGGACGTACACGGACGGGCCGTTGTACGCGCCGGTCACCGGCTTCGCCTCGCAGGAGTACGGCACGACCCTCCTGGAGCACACCGAGGACGCGGTCCTTTCCGGCTCGGACCCGATGCTGACGCCGTTCCCGCTGTGGAACGACTTCACGAGGAGACGCAACCCCGGCGGGGACGTCGTCACGACCCTGAACGCGGCCGCGCAGGAGGCGGCCTTCCGCGGGCTCGCCGGACGCAAGGGAGCGGTGGCGGCCGTGGAGCCGGCGACGGGACGCGTCCTCACGCTGGTGTCCTCGCCGTCGTACGACCCGGGGGTGCTGTCGGGCAACAACGCGGGGGTGGGCCGTTCCTGGGCGTGGCTCAACGGCAACCCGGACAAGCCGTTGCTCAACCGGGCGGTACGGCAGACCTATCCGCCGGGTTCGACGTTCAAGGTGGTCACCGCGGCGGCCGCGCTGGACGCGGGGGTGATCAAGGACGTGGACGCGCCGACCGACTCGCCGGCGCCGTACACCCTGCCCGGCACCACCACCTCGCTCAGCAACGAGTCCGACGGCTGCGAGGACCTGTCCCTGCGGGAGGCGTTCCGGTGGTCGTGCAACACGGTGTTCGCGAAGCTCGGGGTGGACGTGGGGGTGCGTGACATGACGGCCACCGCGCGCGCCTTCGGGTTCAACGACCCCGCGCTGCGGATCCCCTTCTCGGTGGCCCGCAGCACCTTCGACCCGACCGTCGACAGGGCACAGCTCGCCCTGTCGTCGATCGGTCAGTACAACACCCGCGCGACCCCGCTCCAGATGGCGATGGTCTCGGCGGCCGTCGCCAACGGCGGCCAGATCCGCACGCCCTACCTGGTGGAGCGGACCACCACGGCCGGCGGCAGCGTCGTGGCCACGGCGGGCCCGAGTCCGGTGCGGCAGGCCATGTCCCCGGCGACGGCCGCCGTGCTGAAGGAGCTCATGACCCAGGTGGTGGCCGAGGGCACCGGCACCAACGCGGCCATCCGCGGCGCGATCGTCGGCGGCAAGACCGGCACCGCCCAGCACGGCATCGGCAACTCCGGGGTGCCGTACGCATGGTTCGTGGCGTGGGCGCAGGACGAGCGGGACATGGCGCCCGAGGTCGCGGTGGCGGTGGTGGTGGAGGACGCGTCGGCGGACCGGGGGGACATCACCGGGGGTGGGGTGGCGGCGCCGATCGCCCGGGCGGTCATGGAGGCGGTGCTCAACTCCAAGGAGTGAGACGGGGCTTGAGGGCCGCCCGGCAGCCGACCTACCGTTCGGTCCATGACTGAAGCGACCGCTTTCCAACTCGCCCAGGTGAACATCGGCCGTCTCAAAGCACCGCTGGACTCGGCGCAGTTGAAGGACTTCGTCGACAACCTCGACCCCGTGAACGCCGACGCGGACGCCGCCGACGGTTTCGTCTGGCGACTGGAGGGCGATTCGGGCGACGCTACGGACATCGCCGTCTTCGGTGACGAGTGGCTGATCATCAACATGTCCGTGTGGCGGGACGCCGACGCGCTGACGTCGTACATGTACCAGGGCCGGCACCGTGCGATGCTCGCCCGCCGCAGGGAGTTCTTCGAGCGGGTCCAGGAGGCGATGGTGGCCCTGTGGTGGGTCCCGGCCGGCCACCGCCCCACGGTCGCCGAGGCCGAGTCCCGGCTGCTGCACCTGCGCACGAACGGGCCGACGCCGTACGCGTTCACGCTCCGGACGCCGTTTCCGGCGCAGGGGGCGGAGCCGGTGACCACCCTGGAGATCCCGGACGACCTGGGGTGCGCGGTCTAGGCCGTCAGCCGATCGGCTTGCGCATCTCCGAGCGGATCTGGGCCGTCATCTTCGCCAATTCGCCCAGATCGACCTCGGCCGGGTCCTGGCTCACCTTCGCGGTGATGATCTCGGCCACCGCCCCGCCGGTGTTGGCGTCGCCCCAGCCGCACATCGGAACCGTCACCTTCATGGTGGCCTGCTCGCTCGTGAGGACCTCACAGCTGACGGTGATCCCGCCGGCGCCGGCGGGGTGGAAGTCCTTCGCCGGTATCGCGATGCCGGAGCCCTCTGCCGCGCCGCCCTTCATCACTTCCTCCCGCATGCGGCCGGGGTCCTTGAAGCGGCCGTACATGCCCGAGACGACGAGCGTGCCCTTTGCCTTGTCACCGGCCGGGCTGTACTGCGCCAGGACGGCCTTCGGATCCTTGTAGCCCCACGCGGCGTCCGCCTCCTTCTCGATCTCCTTCGCGTCCGCGGAGCCGGAAAGGTCCTCGTCGAGTTCGTAACGGCCGCCCAACAGGGTCCCGGGCAGGTCGAGGGTGTACTCGGCGTCCGGGTAGCCCGCACCGCTCGCGTCCTCCACCCCGCGCATGACCGAGCCCGCCACCCCCAGGGCGACGAGTCCACCCACGACGGCGAGGACCACCACGAGCGGACGTCGCTTCGAGGGCGGGGCGACAGGGGGAGCACCCCAGCCGTACGGCTGCTGGCCGTACGGCTGTTGCTGAGGGTAGGGCTGTTGCTGAGCGTACGGCCCGGGGGCGTAGGGCCCGGGAGCGTACGGCCCGGGCGCGTAAGGCCCCTGCGGGGGCTGCTGGTTGTAGGGGTTCTGTGGGCCGTACGGGCTCTGAGGCGTGGACACGTCAGTACGTTACTCCACGTGAGCGGCCCCCTCCTCGATCGCCTCCCGCACCTCCGCGACCCGCTCCCGCTCCTCCGCCGCGAAGCGTTCCGCGTCCAGTTTCTCGGCGATCTCCTCGTCCTGGGCCATGAGGAGGTCGAGGCTGGAGTCGCCCATCTCGAAGACGCCCATGTCGACGTAGGCCTGCTGGAGGCGTTTGCCCCACAGGCCGATGTCCTTGACACAGGGGACGATCCGGGAGAAGAGCAGCCGGCGGAAGAGGGCGAGGAACTCGGACCGTTCGGCGTACTCCTCGGCCTCCGCCTTCGGGATGCCGAAGTTCTCCAGGACCTCCACTCCGCGCAGCCGGTCGCGCATCAGGTAGCAGCCCTCGATGACGAACTCCTCGCGTTCGCGCAGTTCGGCGTCGGAGAGCTGCCGGTAGTAGTCGCGCAACGCCATCCGGCCGAAGGCCACGTGCCGGGCCTCGTCCTGCATGACGTAGGCGAGGATCTGCTGGGGCAGGGGCTTGTCGGTGGTGTCGCGGATCATGCCGAAGGCGGCCAGCGCGAGGCCCTCGATGAGGACCTGCATGCCGAGGTAGGGCATGTCCCAGCGGGAGTCCCTGAGCGTGTCGCCCAGCAGGGACTGGAGGTTGTCGTTGATCGGGTACAGCATCCCGATCTTCTCGTGGAGGAAGCGGCCGTAGATCTCCGCGTGCCGGGCCTCGTCCATCACCTGGGTCGCCGAGTAGAGCTTGGCGTCGAGGTCGGGCACGGACTCCACGATCCGCGCGGCGCACACCATCGCGCCCTGCTCGCCGTGCAGGAACTGGCTGAACTGCCAGGAGGCGAGGTGCCGGCGCAGGTCGCCCTTGTCCTTGTCGGTGAACTTCGCCCAGTACTTGGTGCCGTAGACGGAGATGGCCTCGTCGGGGGTGCCGAGGGGGTCGTACGGATCGACTTCCAGGCTCCAGTCGATGCGCTTCTGCCCGTCCCACTGCTTGTCCTTGCCCTTCTGGTAGAGGGCGAGGAGGCGGTCGCGGCCGTCGTCGTACTCCCAGGCGAAACGGGCCTGACCCGTCGCCGGTACCTGCCAGTGGGGGTCCCCGGGATCCGTGGTGTACAGGTCGAAAGTCGGCATGTTCCGCAGGCTGCCGCTTTGTAGACGCCGGGTCAACAAGTCGCGCGCAAGGGATTGACGGTCTTGCTGACAAGCAGTCTCATAAGAGCCATGACGAGTCTGACAGATGTCGACGCGCTCGAAGGGCTCCGTGACGCCCTCGGCCTGCTCAAGGACCGGGAGCAGGTCGCCGAGCGGCTGCTCGACTCCTCCGCGAAGCACTCCTTCGATCCGGACAGGGAACTGGACTGGGACGCGCCCTTCGAGGAGGGCCTGTGGTTCTGGCCGCCGGAGCTGGTGTCGCTCTACGACACCCCGATGTGGCGGCGGATGAGCGAGGAGCAGCGGATCCTGCTCTCCCGGCACGAGGCCGCGGCGCTGGCCTCGCTGGGCATCTGGTTCGAGATCATCCTCATGCAGCTGCTGTGCCGTCACATCTACGACAAGGCGGCCACCAGCGCCCATGTGCGGTACGCGCTCACCGAGATCGAGGACGAGTGCCGGCACTCGAAGATGTTCGCGCGGCTCATCACCCGGGGTGACACGCCCTGGTACCCGGTGAGCCGGACTCATCAGCAGCTCGGGCGGTTGTTCAAGACGATCTCCACCACTCCGGGCTCGTTCACGGCCACGCTGCTCGGTGAGGAGATCCTCGACTGGATGCAGCGGCTGACGTTCCCGGACGAGCGCGTGCAGCCGCTGATCCGGGGGGTGACGCGGATCCACGTGGTGGAGGAGGCCCGGCACGTGCGCTACGCCCGCGAGGAGCTGCGGCGCCAGATGGTCTCCGCTCCGCGGTGGTCGCAGGAGTTCACCCGGGTGACGTCCGGGGAGTTCGCGCGGGTGTTCTCCGTGGCCTTCGTGAACCCGGAGGTGTACACCAACGTGGGCCTCGACCAGCGGGAGGCGCTGGCGCAGGTGAAGGCGAGCGGGCACCGGCGGGAGGTCATGCAGACGGGGGCTCGCCGGTTGACCGAGTTCCTGGACGACATCGGGGTGCTGCGGGGTGTGGGGCGCCGACTGTGGAAGTCGTCGGGTCTGCTGGCCTGATGGTCGTGCGCGGGCCGGTGGGGGCTGGTCGCGCAGTTCCCCGCGCCCCTGAGTGGGTGCAGACAGAGCCTGCCCAGTTGTACCCACCTAGGGGCGCGGGGAACTGCGCGGCCAGCCACGACGCGCCCGCGGACGCCCGACTACGCTGCACCCATGACCCCTGCCGCGCCCGCCTACCGGAGACTCGGCGTCGAGGAGCGCAGAAGCCAGCTTCTCGAAGCCGCCCTCGGCCTCTTCGCGCACCGCGCCCCCGAGGACGTCTCCCTCGACGACGTGGCGGAGGCGGCCGGAGTCTCCCGCCCCCTCGTCTACCGGTACTTCCCCGGCGGCAAGCAGCAGCTGTACGAGGCCGCGCTCCGGTCCGCCGCCGACGAACTGGAGCAGTGCTTCGACGAGCCCCTGGACGGTCCCCTCCTCGATCGTCTCTCGCGCGCCCTCGACCGCTACCTCGCCTTCGTCGACGAGCACGACGCCGGCTTCAGCGCCCTGCTCCAGGGCGGCAGTGTCGTCGAGACGTCCCGGACCACCGCCATCGTCGACGGGGTACGACGGGCCGCCGCCCAGAACATCCTCAGCCACCTCGGCGTGGCCGAGCCCGGCCTCCGGCTGCGCATGACCGTACGGATGTGGATCACCGCGGTGGAGGCGGCCTCCCTGATCTGGCTCGACGAGAGCAAGCAGCCCCCGGTCGAGGAACTGCGCGACTGGCTGGTCGAGCAGTTCGTCGCCGTGCTCTCCGTGACAGCCAACCGCGACCCGCAGACCGCCGCGCTGGTCACGGCCCTCGCGGCGGATGACTGACACTGGTGCCGTGAAGAGCGAAGACACCCCTTTCGAGGGCGGTCCCATGGACGGCCGGGTGCTGCCCGTGCTGCTGGGACCGACCGGTCACCCGCCGAAGACGTACCGCATCCCCGTCCCCGACGCCGCCGGCGGCCCGCCCACCGTGCTGGTCTACCGCCGGGTGCCCCGGGGGCACACCAAGCTGGGCATCCAGAAGGGGTGGAAGTACGCCTACGACCCCGAGGGGAAGGCGAGCGAGGGGCTGAAGTGGCCGTGGTCCAAGCCCGACAGGCCGGCCGACACCGACGGGTGACGAGGTTGCGCCGAACCGCCCACCCGGCGCGCGGGAACGCCGGCGCCGCCTGATGCTCACCGTGCGGAACAGAGGGGCTGCTCCGCACGGGAGGTGATGACGTGTCAGGAAGGCTTCTGCGTCTGGTGTGTACGGCTGCGGTGGCGGCCGGCACCGTCCTCGCACCGCTGCCCGCGGCCGCCGTACCGGAACCGGAGCCGCGCGAGCGGTCCGTCGCCGAGCTGCTGACGGACCTTCAGGGGCTGTACCGGCAGGCCGAGGAGGCCACCGAGGCCTACAACGCCACCGAGGAGAAGCTGAAGGAGAAGCGCGCCGAGGTGAACCGCCTGGACGCGGCGCTCTCCGAGGTCCGGCTCTCCCTGCACGACAGCCGGGGCGCCGCGGGGCGGCTGGCCCGCCAGCAGTACCAGAGCAGCACCGACATCTCGCCGTACGTCCGCCTCCTGCTCGCCCGCGACCCGCAGCACGCCCTCGAACAGGGCCATGTGATCGGCCAGTTGGCGCGGGACCGGGCGAAGACGATGGGCCGTCTGACCGGCACCGAGCACCGCGCCGACGGGCTGGCCCGCAAGGCGCGCAAGGCGCTCGACGACCAGCTCACGCTCGCCGCCCGGCAGAAGAAGGACCGGGACGCCGTACGGGCGAGGCTCGCCGGGGTGGAGGAGCTGCTCGCCTCCCTCACCGCCGAACAGCTCGCCAGGCTGGCGGAGTTCGAGGAGGAGGGGGTCGAGAAGGCGCAGCGGGAGCTGACGACGTCAGGCGCCCTGGGTGAGGACGCGCGCAAGCCGTCCAAGGAGGGCGGGAAGGCACTGCGGTACGCCCGGCGGCAGGTGGGGAAGCCCTACGAGTGGGGCGCGGAGGGCCCGAGGACGTACGACTGCTCGGGTCTGACGTCGAAGGCGTGGGCGTACGCCGGCACCCCGATCCCCCGGACCAGCCAGGAACAGTGGGCGCGGCTGCCGAGGGTCCCGCTGAAGGAGCTGCGTCCGGGTGATCTGGTGATCTACTTCCCCAAGGCCACGCATGTGGCGATCTACCTGGGAAGGGGCCGGGTCATCGAGGCCCCGAGGACGGGCGAGAAGATCAAGGTCTCCCCGATCGCGGCTCACCCGCTCCTCGGAGCCGTACGTCCGGACGGCGGCGATCAGGCCCCGGCCACGGAGGCCACGAACGCCCCCGCCTTCTCCGGGTCGTAGAAGTAGTTCTCGAAGTCGGCCGGGTTGTCGAAGCCGTTGGCGAAACGGTCCGCCACCGGCTGCAACTGCCCGGCCGCCCCGATCAGGTTCAGGATGTGCTCCGGCGGAGGCGCGAGCATCGCGTTCGTCCACTTGGTGACGTGCTGCGCGGTGGCCCAGTACCGCTCGAACGTCCCGCGCATCCACTCCTCGTCGAACTCCTTCTCGCCCCGCTCCAGGATCGACGCGAGGTAGGCAGCCGCGCACTTGGACGCGGAGTTGGAGCCCTGCCCGGTGATCGGGTCGTTGGCGACGACGACGTCGGCCACGCCCAGGACCAGTCCCCCACCGGGCAGGCGGCCTATCGGGTTGCGCACGGTGGGCGCGTAGCGGCCGGCCAGGGTGCCGCCGGCGTCCGTGAGTTCGACGTTCGTGGCGCGCGCGTACTCCCAGGGCAGGAACTTCTCCATGAGTTCCAGGGTCAGGGAGAGGTGTTCCGCCGGGTCCTTCACGCCGTTGAAGACGTCGAGTGGGCCGCCGGGTATGCCCTCCCAGAAGAGGATGTCGGCGCGCCCGGAGGTGGTGAGCGTCGGCATGACGAACAGCTCGCCGACACCGGGGACGAGGTTGCAGCGGACGGCCTCGGTGTCCGGGTGCTCGGGACGCGGGCCCAGGCCGTGGACGTAGGAGACGGCGAGCGCGCGCTGCGGCTCGCTGTACGGGGAGCGCTCGGGGTCGCGCGCGAACATGGAGACCAGCTCGCCCTTGCCGGCCGAGACCAGGACGAGGTCGTAGGTACGGGAGAAGTAGTCGAGGTCGCCGACCGCCGCGCCGTGGATGACGAGCTGGCCGCCGCGCTGGGCGAACGTCTCCATCCAGCCGGCCATCTTCACCCGCTGGTCGACCGACTGCGCGTACCCGTCGAGCCTGCCCAGCCAGTCGATCGCGCGCTGCGAGGGCCCCGGGTCGAAGGAGCCGGGGGCCGCCACCGAGACGCCGAGTCCCTCGATCTTCGGGGCCTGGGACTCCCAGAAGTTCAGCTGGAGATCGCGCTCGTGCTGGAGTGCCGTGTGGAACATGCACTGCGTCGACATGACCCGGCCGGAACGGATCTCGTCCGCGGTCCGGTTGGACATCAGGGTGACCTCGTACCCGTGCGACTGGAGGCCGAGGGCGAGCTGGAGTCCGGACTGGCCGGCTCCGACGACGAGTATCTTCCGCATGCGGGTGCTGGCTCCTAAGGGTGGATCCTCTGTGTGGACTACTCGGGGGTCTCGTCCAGCGCGTGGCCGACGAGGGACAACAGGGTCTCGATGACCGAGATCTTCCGCCGGGCGTCCATGATCATGACAGGTATGTGCCGGGGGACGCTGAGCGCCTCCCGCACGTCCTCCGGCTCGAACAGCTCGCTGCCGTCGAAGTGGTTGACCGCGACGACGTACGGCAGTCCGCAGCTCTCGAAGTAGTCCAGCGCGGGGAAGGAGTCCTTGAGGCGGCGGGTGTCCGCGAGGACGACCGCGCCGATCGCGCCCCGCACCAGGTCGTCCCACATGAACCAGAACCGCTCCTGGCCCGGCGTGCCGAAGAGGTACAGGACCAGGTCGTCGTCGAGCGTGATGCGGCCGTAGTCCATGGCCACGGTGGTGGTGACCTTCTCCGGGGTGCCGGTGAGGTCGTCGACCTGCTCACTGGCCTCGGTCATCAGCGCCTCCGTCTGGAGGGGCTCGATCTCCGAGACGGTGCCGACCAGGGTGGTCTTGCCGACGCCGAAGCCGCCGGCCACGACTATCTTCGTGGCGATGGGCGCCCGGGTGCGGTCCGTCTGCCAGGACTTGAGGTTGTCGTCGGTGTCCTCGAACGCGAGGTCCCTAAAGGCGACGGAGTCCACTCAGCACCCTTTCCAGCAGAGCGCGGTCGGGACGGCCCGTACCGTGACCGGTCCCGGTGCCGTACACACGGATCTTTCCCTGGTCCGCGAGGTCGCTGAGGAGCACCCGGACCACGCCGAGCGGCATCTTCAGCAGCGCGGCGATCTCGGCCACCGTACGCATCCGGCGGCACAGTTCGACGATGGCCCGCAGCTCGGGCATGACCGACCGCAGCGTGCCGTTGGTCAGCTCCCTGCGTTCCTCGGGGGCTTCGAGGGCCGCGGTGCTCGCCACGAACGTCTCCACGAGGAGGACGTGGCCGAAGCGGGTCCGGCCGCCGGTGAGGGAGTACGGGCGGACCCGGGCGGCCTTGCGGTCGCCGCCGCGGACCGGGAGCTCGGGCCTGTTCGTCATCGGACACCCCCTGTCGCGTCGTGCTCCAGCGACTGGCGCAGCTCGCTGCGGAGTTCGGGCGTCAGGACGTGTCCGGCACGGCCGACGAACAGGGCCATGTGGTACGCCACCACGCTCATGTCGCAGTCCGCGGAGCCGTGCACACCGAGCAGCGAGCCGTCGCTGATCGACATCACGAACAGGCTGCCCTCGTCCATCGCGATCATGGTGTGCTTCGTCGCGCCGAAGTCGATGAGCTTGGCGGCGCCGAGGGTGAGGCTGCCGATGCCGGAGACGATGGTCGCGAGGTCGGCGGAGGAGCCGCGCGGGCCGGCGGGTTTCCCGTCACGGGCCCCGCGTGCCTGCGCGTTGCGCTCGGCGTCGGAGGAGAGCAGGAGCAGGCCGTCGGAGGAGACCACGGCGACGGACTGGACGCCGGGAACCTCCTCGACAAGGTTGGTCAGCAGGAAGTGGAGATTGCGGGCTTCACGACTCAGTCCGAAGGTACTGGGCGCGGTCAACTGCTTGCCTCCTCGGCTGTGCCCCCCGTGGCTTCTTCGGATGCGGTGCGTTGTTCTGCGGCCGGCAGCTTGGTCTCGCCGGTCTGTTCCTTGATCTCCGCCTCCACGTCCCGGTAGCCGGCCTCCGCCCCCCGGCGGAAGCCGCCGAGCCTGCGGCGGAGTGCGTCGGCGTCCACGGACGCGTTGCGCCGGCGCGGGGCCGGGGCGGTGGGTGCGGTGATCTTGGGGGTGCGCTTGGGGAGGCCCTTGTCGGTGAGGGGCTCCTCATCGGCGCGGCTGTGTTCGGTCTCGGCTTCGCTGGTGTTTTCGGTCTCGGTCTCGCCGGCGTGTTCGGTCTCGGTCTCGCCGTCGGCCGCGGGCTCGGCCGGAGACGGCTCTTCCGGTACGGGGTCCGGCCGCACCGGGTCCGGCGCTCCCTGTGCCGGTACCGGGGCCATGAGTTCCATCGTCGTCTCGGCGGGGGACTCCGCGGGCGCCTCCCCCTCCGCGTGGCGTACGGCCTTCTCGGCCATGGCCACCAGGGGGTCGTCGTCCTGCGAACGGCCGCTCAGGATGTTGGAGTTGACCTCCGCGTCCGCGCCGGGCAGGGAGAAGGAGGGGGCGGTGCCGGTGACCGGACCGGTGCCGGAGATCGGTACGGCGGACGTGGGCGCGGCGGTGAGCAGCGGCTTGGGGAGGACCACCACCGCGGCCACGCCCCCCTGCTTCTGCTCGCGCAGCTGCACCCGGACACCGTGCCGGTGGGCGAGGCGGGCCACGACGTACAGGCCGAGGCCGAGACCCTCGTCGCCCTCGTCGTACGACTCGTAGGCGGCCTCGGGGTCGAAGTCGGCGAGGCGGGAGTTGAGGGTGGCCATCCGCTCGGCGGTCATGCCGATGCCCTCGTCCTGGACGGAGAGCATGACCTCGCCGCTCTCCAGGAGCCAGCCGGAGACCTCGACGGGCAGGTCGGGCGGGCAGAACGAGGTGGCGTTCTCCATCAGTTCGGCCAGCAGGTGCGAGAGGTCGTCCGCGGCGAAACCGGCCACGTGGGCGTGCGGCGGCAGGGCGGCGATGCGGACCCGCTCGTAGCGCTCGATCTCGCTGACAGCGGCGCGGACGACGTCGACCAGCGGGACCGGGTTCGCGCTCTGCTGCACGTGTTCGGTGCCGGCCAGGACGAGGAGGTTCTCACTGTGGCGGCGCATGACCGTGGCGAAGTGGTCGAGCTTGAAGAGGGTCGCGAGGCGCTCGGGGTCCTGCTCGCGCTCCTCCAGGCCCTCGATGACGGCGAGTTGCCGCTCGACCAGGCCGAGGGTGCGCAGCGCCAGGTTGACGAAGGTGGCGCCGATGGTGGTGCGCAGCCGCTCCAACTGGGCCGTGGAGTCCGCGAGTTCGTTCTTGAGCTGCTCGCGGGCGTCGGCCATCTTCTGGCGCTGGCCGACCAGGTGCTTGCGGTCGGACTCCAGGGTGGTGATCCGCTCGGCGAGCGCCACGGCATGCGTGTGCAGGGTGTTGACGGAGCGGACGACCTGGGCGAACTCGTCGTTGCGGCCGGTGAAGGAGACCGCTTCCTCGGTGGTGGGGTCCTCGGCCCCGGCGAGCCGGGCGGAGCCGCGGCGCAGCACGGACAGGGGCCGGGTGAGGGTGCGGGCCATGGCGGTGGTGACACCGACGGCCAGCAGCACCAGGGCGCCGAGGATAGCGACCCGCAGCTCCAGCGCGGTGACGTCGTCGTCGCGGAGTTGGGCGAGCGCCTTGACCCGGCGGTCGAAGAGCGCGGACTCGGCGCCGCGCATGAGGTCGACGCGGGCGGAGAGGGCGGCGTCGAGCTTGGTGGTGCTCGTGCTCAGTTCGCCGTCGGCGAGGGTGGGCTGGTCGGTGAGGGCGGCGAGGTACTTGTCGGCGGAGTTGACCTCGGGTCCGGTGACCGTGGAGTCGTAGCTCGCCTTGGCGGCGGCGGGCGCGGAGTCCTGGAAGTCGGCGAGGGCCGCGTCGGAGCGCAGCCGGGCCTGCTGGGCGGCGGCGCTGAGCAGGTCCCGCTGCGCGGCGTCGGCCTTCGAGGAGACCTTCTCGGTGTCCGTCAGACCGGTGACCGGGTTGTAGACGCTCCTGGTCGTCGTGGGCACGCTGAGCGCCGCGAGCAGCAGTCCCCGGGTGGCGGCGGCCTGCTGTACGGCGGAGTCCAGCTCGGCGAGGGAGTAGGCGCCGGAGCCCGCGCGGGCCGGCATCCGCTCGGCCAGTTCCTCGGCGAGGTCGTGCAGTTCGGTGATGGCGGCGGAGTAGGCGTTGTGCGTCTCGAGCGCGGTGGTCTGGCCGGTGAGCGCGGAGCGTCGTACGGCGGCGATGTCGTCGAGGTCGGCGCGCAGGGCCGGGGACAGGTCGCTGTCGGTGCGCAGTTCCTCGGCCCGGCGGTCGACGCGGGCGCTCGACTGCTCGCCGGGCGCCTTGGCCTTGGGCCGGCCTGCCGCGATGTAGGAGGTGACCTCGTCGCGTTCGTCGGCGAGGGCGTGGGCGAGGTCGAGGGCGTCCTGGGTCTGCTCGGCGAACGTCACCAGGTCCTGGGAGTCGTGGAGTTCCCCGGAGGCGGTGACGAGGGAGGGAGCGCCGGCCCCGGCGATCGCGGCGGCCACGACGGCGACGGCGAGAATCAGCCGGGTGCGGACGTGGGTGGGGCGGCCCTTGCCGACGGGGGTCTCGGGGGCGCCGGGCGTGGCGGCTGTGCGCTCCGCGCCGTTGCCGGAGGCCGTCTGCTTGCCTGTGCGACGAGGCCGCGTCTTCTGCACCGCTGCTCGCATTCCTGAACTCGTGATACCTGGTCCCGGGGTGACGCTCCGTCAACTGGCGTGCACACCGGGGTACGGTTCCCGACCCTCCCAGCGCCGGTGGGCGGTGGTCGCGCATCGCCTGAGCCGCCACCCGAAGGAGTGAACCCCGGAGGGGAGTTGGCGGGCAAGTTCCTGCGGCACACGCACGGAGTGCGTGCGGTGGGCCGGTTGGACGTCGGCGGAGACCGATGGCAGTATTCGCCACCACGCGTGCCCGGGGTCCGCCATTCCGGCCCAAACCTGGCGCCTGACCTGCGCGACTACGTCAATTCCGCGATCGTTGCCACGCTTTGGCGAAGCTTGTGAAGGGCTCGTGCAGACTGGCCGAATGCGTACGGAACTTGTCTCGGAACCCGGCGATGTCCTGCGGCCCAACGAGGACTTCGCGAGTGTCGCGCTCCCCGCTTCCGGAGAGGGCGGCGTACTGGTCGCCCTCGACGGGGTCACCCCGCCCAGCGGTCCGACGGGCTGTCTGCATTCCGTCCCCTGGTTCACGGCCCGGCTCGGCGGGGCGCTGACCGAACTGGCCGTTTCGCTCATGGATGTTCCGTTGGCCGAGGTGCTGTCCCGGGCGATCGTGCGCACAGCGGAGACACATCGTGAAGGTTGTGACCTTTCTCACCCGCGCACTCCGCAGGCGACGGTGGTGGTGGCGCGGTGGTCCCCGGAGTCGGTCGAGTACCTGGTCCTGTCGGACTCGGCACTGCTGGTGGAGGCGCCCGACGGCACGGTCTCGGCGGTACTGGACGACCGCCTCTCCCGTCTCCCCCGCGCCTCCCTGGCCACGGACGCGCTCGTCGACGCCCACCTCCGCAACAAGGAGGGCGGCTTCTTCACGGCGGCGGCGGATCCGTCGGTGGCGGCGCGCGCGGTGACGGGGGTACTGCCGCGCTCGTCGGTACGCGGCCTGCTGGCCCTGACGGACGGGGCGGCCCGGTGGGTGGAGAAGTTCCACGAGGGCGACTGGGGGGACTGCTTCACCTTCGTCCGCAAGGAGGGAGCACAGGCCCTGGTGAACCGCGTCCGCGAACTGGAACGGGCGGACGCGGAGCCCCGCACACGGCTGGGCCGCAGCAAGACCCACGACGACGCGACGGTGGTGTACGCGGAGTTGTGAGGCGCCTATGGGTGGGCGGCGTGGGGATCCTGGCCGGGGGGCTCGGGGGGGGAGGGCAGGTCGCGGGGCAGGTCGCGGGGCAGGTCGCGGGGCAGGTCGCGGGGCAGGTCGCGGGGCAGGTCGCGGGGCAGGTCGCGGGGCAGGTCGCGGGGCAGGTCGCGACCGGAACGGCCGGGGAGGCTGAAGGGTTTCCCGAGCTCAGGGCTTGCCAGGGTCGAGGGGGCCCGGAGGGTGCTGGGCTTACGGGCTCCCCGAGCGGGGGTGCCGGGTTGGGGGCTTGCCGGGCCGGGGGCTTGCCGGGCCGGGATGTGGGGCTCTCCTCCGGGAGGGACGTCCGCGTTGGAGGCTCTACGGTGTCGATCGGGGATCGGGATCGGCGCGGAAGGGGCTCACTCGGAGCGGACGCCCGCGAGGAGCACCAGGCGGGCATCGACGGATACCCGGACGGAGCTGACAACTGAGCGGGGTACCCGACGGCAGCGGCCGGTGGCGTCACGGCAAGGACCTGGACGGAGCGGCCCCGGCACGGTCCCATCCACGTTGCTGCCCCGGCGCCACCACGACACACGCGCGCAGCACTCTCGACAGCGCCCCGGGCAATGACCCGGCGGGCACTCGCTCGGAGCGAACCCATCCGGCCCGCTCCGAGCACCGACCCGGCGCTCCGAGGCCCCCGCTCAGGCCCATCGGCAGGTGGCGTCACGGCAAGGGCCCGGGCGGAGCAGCCCCCGGCACGGCCCGATCGACGGCGCCGACCCCGGCGCCACGACGACACACACCGACCGGAACAGACACTCGCGGGGCACAGGTCAGGCAGGCACTCGCTCGGAGCAAACCCATCCGGCCCGCTGCGAGCACCGACCCGGCGCCTCCGGCCGCAGCAGACACCGTCCCCGCCCGCTCAACAAAACCCGCCCCGCCCCCCAACCCGTTCGGCGGAGGCTACTTCTCCATGCCCCGGTTGAGCTGGTGCAGCAGGCGGGCCAGTTCGGTGACCTCTTTCGGGTCCCAGTGGGCCAGGCGGCCCGCGTACCGGGCCCGGCGTGCGTCGCGGACGCGGTGCACCCGGGAGCGGCCCTCCTCGGTGAGCTCGACCAGCCACGCCCGGCCGTCCGCGGGGTCGGGTTCGCGGGTGACGAGGCCCAGTTCCTCCAGGGCGCGCAGTTGGCGGGACATCGTGGCCTTGCCGACACCGATGTATCCGGCCAGTTCGGTGGCGCGCTGGCGGCCGTGTTCATCCAGACGGATGAGCAGCCCGTAAGCCGCCGACTCCAGGTCGGGATGGACCTCGCGGGCCATCTCCCCCTGGTTGGCCCGGGCGCGGCGCAGCAGGACGGTCAACTCGCGTTCCAGCGCCAGGAACCCGGGCTGGTCCACACCGCTCGGCGCCATGTCGGCCGCGCCCCGGCCACCGTCGCCGTTTCCGTCTTCGTGCACGTCAGCCCCTGCCCTGGATTTCCCGGTCGTGAGAGTTTCCGCCAAATTGCGACATCCCCGCAGCTCCGTAAGTATTTCGCAGGGCTGGACCAACGGCAGCCTCCGGCCCCACTTACCGCCCCGTCGTCCCCGTCGCAGCGTCCCCACCGAGCGGCGGCTGGCATGCACACGTCAGCACGCCCACGTCAGCCCAGCCGTCAGCGCGGTCTTCCCCTGTTCACCCCACCGAGCAACACCGAGCCCTCGGAGGCACGCCATGCCCGTGCACAGACCCGGACCGATACGTCCCCGACGCCTCTTCCTCGTCGGACTCCTGCTCACCGCTTTCGCCCTGCTCCCCACGGCCCCCACGGCCCCCGCCTCGGCCGCCGAGTCCCCCGGGGCCACCGCCACCCCGGCCCGCGGCTCCGCCCACATGGGAATGGGCGTCGTAGCGCATGACGGCCAGGGCGCTCTGCCCGCCGACACCCGCGCCACCCAGACGGAGGGGGTCGACGTCGCCAGTTATCAGGGCAACGTCGCCTGGACCACCCTGTGGAACAGCGGCGTCCGGTGGGCGTACACCAAGGCGAGCGAGGGGACGTACTACACGAACCCCTACTTCTCGCAGCAGTACACCGGCTCCTACGGCGTCGGGATGATCCGCGGGGCCTACCACTTCGCCACCCCGGACACCACGAGCGGCGCGACGCAGGCCGACTACTTCGTCGACCACGGCGGCGGCTGGTCCGGCGACGGCAGGACCCTGCCCGGCGTGATCGACATCGAGTGGAACCCGTACGGCGACGCCTGCTTCGGCAAGTCGCAGAGCGCGATGGTCACCTGGATCCGCGACTTCCTGAACCAGTACAAGGCGCGTACCGGTCGGCAGGCCGTCATCTACACCGCCACGAGCTGGTGGACCCAGTGCACCGGCAACTACGCCGGCTTCGCCGCCACCAACCCGCTGTGGATCGCCCGGTACGCCTCGACGGCCGGCACCCTCCCGGCCGGCTGGAGCACGTACACCATGTGGCAGTACACCTCCACCGGCCCGACGGTCGGCGACCACGACCGCTTCAACGGGCCGCTCGATCGGGTGCAGGCGCTCGCCATCGGCTGACCCTCCCCGGGGTACGGCGAAGGCCCGGGCCTCCCTCACGAGAACCCGGGCCTTCCCCTCATCCGGTCACCGCGGGCGGAGCCCGCTCGTAGGACTACGCCGTCACGCCGCGACCGGAACCTCCGGCGTCGCCCCGTTGGTGGCGGGGGCCAGCGCCAGCTCCAGGACCTGGCGGACATCGGTGACGGCGTGGACGTCGAGCTTGTCCAGCACCTCCGCCGGGACGTCGTCCAGGTCGGCCTCGTTGCGCTTGGGGATGATGACGGTGTTCACCCCGGCGCGGTGCGCGGCGAGCAGCTTCTGCTTCACGCCGCCGATCGGCAGGACCCGGCCGGTCAGCGAGACCTCGCCGGTCATGGCGACGTCCGTGCGGACCAGGCGGCCGGAGAGCAGCGACGCCAGCGCCGTCGTCATGGTGACGCCCGCGCTCGGCCCGTCCTTCGGGACCGCGCCCGCCGGGAAGTGGATGTGCACACCCCGGTCCTTCAAGTCGCCCACCGGCAGTTCGAGCTCCGCGCCGTGCGAGCGCAGGAAGCTCAGGGCGATCTGCGCGCTCTCCTTCATCACGTCACCCAGCTGGCCGGTCAGCGTCAGACCCGCCGCCCCCGTCTCCGGGTCGGCCAGCGAGGCCTCGACGAACAGCACGTCCCCGCCCGCGCCGGTGACCGCGAGTCCGGTGGCCACGCCGGGGACCGCCGTACGGCGCTCCGCCGGGTCCTGGGCCGACTCGGGCACGTGGTGCGGCCGGCCGATCAGGCCGCGCAGGTCCTCGTCCGTGATGGTGAACGGCAGTTCCCGCTCGCCGAGTTCGTGCTGGGCCGCCACCTTGCGCAGCAGCCTCGCGACGGACCGCTCCAGGGTGCGGACGCCCGCCTCGCGGGTGTACTCACCGGCGAGCTTGCGCAGCGCGCTCTCGTCGATGACGACCTCGTCCGCCGCGAGCCCGGCCCGCTCCAGCTGGCGCGGGAGCAGGTGGTCACGGGCGATGACGATCTTCTCGTCCTCGGTGTAGCCGTCGAGGCGGACCAGCTCCATACGGTCGAGCAGGGCCTCCGGGATGGCCTCCAGGACGTTCGCCGTGGCCAGGAACACCACGTCGGACAGGTCGAGTTCGACCTCCAGGTAGTGGTCGCGGAAGGTGTGGTTCTGCGCCGGGTCCAGGACCTCCAGGAGGGCGGCCGCGGGGTCGCCGCGGAAGTCGGAGCCGACCTTGTCGATCTCGTCGAGCAGGACGACCGGGTTCATCGAACCGGCCTCCTTGATCGCCCGCACGATCCGGCCGGGCAGCGCGCCGACGTACGTCCGCCGGTGGCCGCGGATCTCCGCCTCGTCCCGGACACCGCCGAGGGCGACGCGGACGAACTTGCGGCCCATGGCGTGCGCCACCGACTCGCCGAGGGAGGTCTTGCCGACTCCGGGCGGCCCTACGAGGGCGAGTACGGCCCCGCCGCGCCGGCCGCCGACGACCCCGAGCCCCCGGTCGTTGCGGCGCTTGCGCACCGCCAGGTACTCGGTGATCCGCTCCTTCACGTCCTCCAGGCCCGCGTGCTCGGCGTCGAGGACCGCCTTGGCGCCCTGGATGTCGTAGGCGTCCTCGGTCCGCTCGTTCCACGGCAGTTCGAGGACGGTGTCCAGCCAGGTGCGGATCCAGGAGCCCTCGGGCGACTGGTCGGAGGACCGCTCCAGCTTGTCGACCTCCTTGAGGGCGGCCTCCCGCACCTTCTCGGGCAGGTCGGCGGCCTCCACGCGGGCGCGGTAGTCGTCGGACTCCTCGCCCTCCTGCTCGCCGTTGAGCTCGCGCAGTTCCTTGCGTACGGCTTCGAGCTGACGGCGCAGCAGGAACTCGCGCTGCTGCTTGTCGACGCCTTCCTGGACGTCCTTGGCGATGGTCTCGGCGACGTCCTGCTCGGCGAGGTGGTCGCGGAGCTGCTGGGTGGCGAGCTTGAGGCGGGCGACCGGGTCGGCGGTCTCCAGCAGTTCGACCTTCTGCTCGGTGGTCAGGAACGGCGAGTAGCCGGAGTTGTCGGCGAGGGCTGACACGTCGTCGATGGCCTGCACCCGGTCCACGACCTGCCAGGCGCCGCGCTTGCGCAGCCAGGCGGTGGCGAGGGCCTTGTACTCCTTGACCAGTTCGGTGACGTGACCGGGCAGCGGTTCGGGGACGGTCTGGTCGACCGTGGTCCCCTCGACCCACAGGGCGGCGCCCGGGCCGGTGGTCCCCGCACCGATCTTCACCCTGCTCCGGCCGCGGATGAGCGCGCCCGGGTCGCCGTCGGCGAGTCGGCCGACCTGCTCGACGGTGCCGAGCACACCGGTGCTCGCGTAGGTGCCGTCGATGCGTGGCACCAGGAGGACCTTCGGCTTTCCGGGTTCCGAGCGGGCGGCGGCCTGGGCGGCCTCCACCGCGGCGCGGACGTCGGTGTCGTTCAGGTCCAGCGGGACCACCATTCCGGGCAGCACGACCTCGTCGTCGAGCGGCAGCACAGGCAGAGTGAGCGGTGTGGACGTCGAAGCCATGATCTCCCCTTCGGCAGTCAAGTTGAGCTATGCCGACTCAATGCCCCTGAGCCCTCGAATGTTCCCCGCCCACTTGCCTGTTCGCTGTCGGCGATCACGGCTGCCGGAATCGGGGGTTCCGGACCTACAGTCGGCATGTAATAGACACATGCGGTGACCGGTCATTACTGGGGGATGTCGTGGACGGAGTCGTACAGGCCTGGGTGACCGGCTGGGTGGTGTCCCGCGGGGCCGCCCCGCCGGAGCGCGAGCCCTGGGGCTTTACCGTCGACGTGGGGCAGCTCGCGCAGGTCTCCCGGCATGTCTTCGAGGCGCTGGGCGACCGCGTGGACGAGCAGCTCGTGCGCAAGGTCGCGGACGGGGTGACGGGCGCCGGGGTGTGGCTGAAGGTGTTCCAGGACCCGGAAGTCGTCAGGAACTGGCTGGGCGAGGGCTGGTGGGTGGATCCCGAGCCGGGCTACCTGATGACCGTTCCGCTGGCCGGAGCCGAGGGCGGCGATATGGACGCCCCCGACGGCTACCGCAAGCGCGTCTGGTCCGTCGGCGGTGTCACGCGCGTGCTTATCGCCGCCCCCGACGGCTCCCTCGCCGCGCGCGGGCAGAGCGCCCCGACCGGCGCCACCGCCGTCTTCGACCAGATCGAGACCGCGCCCGCCCACCGGCGCCGGGGCCTGGGCAGCGTCGTGATGCGCACGCTCCAGGCCGCGGCGGCCACCGCGGGAGCGGGGACCGGCGTCCTCGCCGGGACACCGGCGGGGCGCGCGCTGTACGAGTCGCTGGGCTGGCATGTGGTGGCTCCGCTCACCAGTGCGAAGTTCGTCGGCCCGGGCGCCGACTGAGCGTCTCGGGAAACCCTGAGGCGCCCCGGGACGGCCTCTGTCATGCTGCGCCGGTGACCCACCCGATACCTCCGGTGGTCCCCGTCGGCCGCATGCCCCGGACAACGCCCGGCCGACGCAGGGTCTTCCCGGCGGCCTGGAACTCCGCCCGTGGCGCGCCGCGGACGCCGCCGCCCTGGTGACCGCGGGCCACGACCCCGCCATCAGCCACTGGCACCTGCTGCCCGCGCTGACCGAGGACGAGGCAGGTAACCGGATCGGACGGATGCGGGAGCGGTGGCAGTCGGCGACGGACTCGGGCCTCACCGTCCGGACGGCCCGCCGCCTCGGACCACACAAGGCCGGCTTCCCACTGGAGGGCAGCACGCGCCACGCCCCGCACACGCGCGTGGGCGACGACGACCAGGAAGACCAGGGGAACGAACGACCATGACCACCCCAGACCTACCGCCCCTCCTCTCCGCCTACGACGACCAGATGCGCGGCGCTCCCCCGACCCCGCCCACCGGGGTGACATACGAGCAGGACGGGCCGCTGCTGCGGATCGTCGGCCCGCACCGCGGGTTCGTGAGCGGGCCCCGGGACCTCGGTGTGGAGGGCGAAGCGCTCGACGAACTCATCGCACGGCAACGGGACTTCTTCGCGGCACGCGGCGAGGCCGTCGAGTGGAAGACCCGCGCCCACGACACCCCGCCCGAGCTCACCGAACGACTCCGCGCGGCCGGTTTCGTGCCCGAGGAGCGCGAGACGGTCCTGGTCGGCCGGGCCGCCGAGATGGCCGTACGACAGCCCGCGCCGCCGGACGGCGTCACCGTGCGCCGGGTCACGGCCGACGCGGACATGCGCCGGATCGCCGCGATGGAGTCGGCGGTGTGGGGCCAGGACTGGAGCTGGCTCGCCGACGATCTGATCGGCCGGGTCGCCACCGCGCCGGACGACATCGCGGTGTACGTCGCCGAGGCGGACGGCGACGTGGTGTGCGCCGCCTGGCTGGTGTTCCGCCCGGGCACGGAGTTCGCGAGCCTGTGGGGCGGTTCCACGCTCGCCCGGTGGCGGGGCAGGGGCATCTACCGCGCCCTGGTCGCCGTACGCGCCGCTCTCGCCGTCTCCCGCGGGGTCACCTTCCTGCACGTGGACGCGTCGGACGACAGCGCGCCCATCCTGCGCCGGCTCGGCTTCCACGCGGTGACCACGACCACGCCGTACGTCTGGACACCGACGGCCGGCTAACCGTCAGGGCGGAGCCGCCGGGCCCGGTGCGCGCGCCGCACCAGCGGCCAGCTCGCGACACCGATCGTCAGGGCGATCGGATGGCCCCAGTCGGTCATCGGGTCGGTGAACGCGATCAGGTCGGTCACCAGCATCCCGCCGAACAGGGCGAGCAACGGCCAGCGCAGCCACGGCCCGAGCAGTCCCGCCAGCGCGCCGAGGCACGCGGCCACGCCGAAGCTGACGCCGTAGTCGAGGCGGTGCAGCGAGCTGGCGGGCAGATGCCCGACCAGGACCGCGAGGCCCGTGGGGACCTCCGTGACGAGGGTCGCCCCGACATGCCCGAGCAGGAAGACACCGGCCGTGCGCACGCCCCCGATCCGCCGCTCCAGCGCGGTGAGGACGAACAGCAGGGCGAGGGCGTACGGCGAGAGGATCCCGCCCGCGATCCACAACGCGCTGGCCACCAGCACCAGTACGGGCATCCGCACGAGGTGGGCGACATCGGTGCTGGAGCCCTGGTGCAGGGTGTGCACGAGGGCGGTGTCCAGATGTGCGGCGACCAGGGAGACGACGGCCAGGACGGCGCCGTAGCCGAAGGTGAACGGCGTCCCGGTGGGGGTGGGGAGCAGACGCCGGAGCCGGAGGCCGCGAAGTCGGGTGTCCGGGGCGGCCGTTGCCGGTGGTGTCACCGGTGGCCCGGCGGCAGCCGTCTGGGCCCGTTCCCGCTGCCGGGGCATCCCGTCGAGCAGTCCGGCCGCCTCCGGAAGGCACGCGCGCGAGACAGGCTCTTGAGGTGCGGGCACGTCGGAAGGGGCTGGGGGCACGGTCCGTTCCAAGGTGAGCTGCTCCTTCCGTTCCACCCCACCCTTCGCGCCCCGCACACCCGCTGTCTGTGACCCGCGCCACCCCGGCCCCGATTCACAGGGACTTCTCAAGGAGCCCCGGCCCGGCCGCCGCACCTGCCAGGATGGGCCGATGCCCACCTCGTACGACATTCCCGAAGTCCTGGACCGTCGCGAGGGCCCGTACGGAGAGGTGGTTCTGCGGCGGCACGGCGAGTTGCTCCAGATCATCGCCAACGGCTGCTTCCTGATGGACACCTCCGACGGACGCTCGGAGCGGACGCTCGTCGACGCGGCGCTCGCTGCGCTCGACGACCGCCCGGATCCGCACGTCCTCATCGGCGGCCTCGGTGTCGGCTTCTCGCTCGCACACGCGGCCGCGAACCCGCGGTGGGGCCGGATCACGGTCGTCGAGCGGGAACCGGCGATCATCGACTGGCACCGCACGGGCCCGCTCTCGGCACTCTCCGCGCAGGCGCTCGCCGATCCCCGGACCAACATTCTGGAAACGGATCTGGTCGGATTCGTCAATGAGACATGCGCCACTTTTGACGCGCTGTGCCTCGACATCGACAACGGACCCGACTGGACGGTCACGGACGGCAATCACGGCCTCTACGCGCGTACCGGACTCACAAGCTGCGCAAGGGTGTTGAAGCCGGGCGGGGTACTGGCCGTGTGGTCGGCCAAACCCTCTGCGGAATTTGAGGGATCACTGGCAAATGCCGGGTTCCAGCAGGTACGTACCGAGGAGATCCCCGTTGCCCGGGGAGTACCGGACGTCGTGCATCTCGGCGTCCGACCTGGATAGCAAAGGGGTGATGTCTCCCCGTACTCTGCTCCCCTACGCCGATCATTCAAGCGTCAATCGCAGTCATGCGCAGACAAGGAATCACCCCACATGGTTCCGGAAAGCACTCCCCAGGGGCGGGCGATGGAGCAGACACACACCTCCCACAACGGTTCGACGGCTACCCCGGGCGCGCAGCGCCGGGTCCTGGTCGTCGAGGACGATCCGACGATCGTCGACGCCATCGCGACCCGCCTGCGCGCCGAGGGATTCCTCGTGCAAACAGCGGTCGACGGTCCGTCGGCGGTCGACACGGCCGAGGCCTGGCAGCCGGACCTGCTGATCCTCGACATCATGCTGCCCGGCTTCGACGGTCTGGAGGTCTGCCGCCGCGTGCAGGCCGCCCGTCCGGTGCCCGTGCTCATGCTGACGGCCCGCGACGACGAGACCGACATGCTGGTCGGGCTCGGCGTCGGCGCCGACGACTACATGACCAAGCCCTTCTCGATGCGTGAGCTGGCCGCGCGCGTCCACGTCCTGCTGCGGCGGGTCGAGCGGGCCGCGCTGGCCGCCGCGACGCCCAGAAGCGGCATCCTGCGGCTCGGCGAGCTGGAGATCGACCACGCGCAGCGCCGGGTGCGGGTGCGCAGCGAGGACGTCCACCTCACGCCGACCGAGTTCGACCTGCTCGTGTGCCTGGCCAACACCCCGCGCGCGGTGCTCTCCCGTGAGCAGCTGCTCGCCGAGGTGTGGGACTGGGCGGACGCCTCCGGCACCCGCACGGTCGACAGCCACATCAAGGCCCTGCGCCGGAAGATCGGCGCCGAGCGGATCCGCACGGTGCACGGCGTGGGCTACGCCCTGGAGACGCCGACGCCATGAGCGAGGGTCCGGCCGGCCGGAGAAGCGCCAGGGAACCCTGGGGCGGCGTGAGCCCGTTCTCGATCAAGACCAAGCTGGGCGCGCTGGTCGTCATCGCGGTCCTCATCACCACCGGGCTGATGATGATCGCGATGCGCACAGCCACCGAGCTGCGCTTCATCACGGTCTTCTCGATGATCGCCACACTGCTCATTACGCAGTTCGTGGCGCATTCGCTCACCGCGCCCCTGGACGACATGAACGCGGTCGCCCGGTCCATCTCGCACGGCGACTACACCCGCCGGGTCCGCGAGAACCGCCGGGACGAGCTGGGCGACCTGGCCCAGACCATCAACCGCATGGCGGACGACCTGGAGGCCCAGGAACGCCAGCGCAAGGAACTTGTGGCAAATGTCTCCCACGAGCTGCGCACACCCATCGCGGGCCTGCGCGCGGTGCTGGAGAACATTGTCGACGGGGTCACCCAGGCCGACCCCGAGACCATGCGCACCGCCCTGAAGCAGACCGAGCGGCTCGGTCGGCTGGTGGAGACGCTGCTGGACCTGTCCCGCCTGGACAACGGCGTCGTACCGCTGAAGAAGCGCCGGTTCGAGGTGTGGCCGTACCTGTCGGGCGTGTTGAAGGAGGCCAACATGGTCGCCACGGCGCGTGCGGGCATCGCGTCCGGGTCCGGCAGTCACACGCGCAACGACGTCCATCTGCACCTCGACGTGTCCCCGCCGGAGCTCACCGCGCACGCCGACCCGGAGCGCATCCACCAGGTCGTGGCCAACCTCATCGACAACGCGGTCAAGCACAGCCCGGCACACGGACGGGTGACGGTCAAGGCGCGGCGCGGGGCGCAGCCGGAGTCGCTGGAGCTGGAGGTTCTCGACGAGGGCCCCGGCATTCCGCGCTCGGAGTGGCACCGCGTCTTCGAGCGGTTCAACCGCGGTCAGATCATGCGGCCGCACGGGCCGGGCAGCGACGGCGGCACCGGGCTCGGGCTCGCGATCGCCCGCTGGGCGGTGGATCTGCACGGCGGCCGGATCGGAGTGGCCGAATCCCAGCGGGGTTGCAGGATTCTTGTCACCCTTCCGGGACTTCCCTCTGTGCCAAGTTGACGTAAAGTTCGAAGCGGAGCCACAAGATCCATCTCTGTCCGCGCTGACGGACACGTGTGATCAGGCAGAGGGCCGCGCCGCAGTCGCGCAGAGCCCCGCTCGGTGCTTCCCTCGGACGGATTCACGTACCGGAACCACGCTTGTTTCCCGCCATTTCAACCCCCGAAACTCGCTGTTTGATGTGACTTACACGACGATGGACCGGCCCGGCCTGACCTTCCCCCTCTTGGGGGCGTAGCCTTTATTCCCGCTGTCCATCACCTTGTGAGAAGCGGAAGAGGGCGGTTGCCGCCGTGTCGCCACAGTCCCCCAGTAACTCGAGCATCTCGACCGACGCAGACCAAGCGGGCAAGAACCCCGCTGCCGCGTTCGGCCCGAACGAGTGGCTCGTCGACGAGATTTATCAGCAGTACCTCCAGGACCCGAATTCGGTAGACCGCGCCTGGTGGGACTTCTTCGCCGACTACAAGTCGGGGGGTGCCGCCCCGGCTGCGGCGGGTACCGCGGCCGCGGGGGCCGCGGAGACCACCACCGCTCCGGCCGCCGCCCCGGCTCCCAGCGCCCCGGCGCAGGCTCCCGCGCCGGCCCCGGCCGCTGCTCCGGCCGCCCAGCCGGCCGCCGCGGCCCCGGCGCCGGTCAAGGCCGCCGCCCCGGCGGCTCCGGCTCAGGCCGCCCCGGCCGCCAAGCCGGCCGCTGCGAAGCCCGCCGCGAAGCCGGCCGAGGGTGCCTCCGCGGAGGGCCCGGAGATGGTGACCCTGCGCGGCCCCGCCGCCGCGGTCGCGAAGAACATGAACGCCTCCCTGGAGCTGCCCACGGCCACGTCCGTGCGCGCGGTCCCGGTGAAGCTGCTCTTCGACAACCGCATCGTCATCAACAACCACCTCAAGCGCGCCCGGGGCGGGAAGATCTCCTTCACGCACCTCATCGGGTACGCGATGGTGCAGGCCATCAAGGCCATGCCGTCGATGAACTGGCACTACGCGGAGAAGGACGGGAAGCCCACCCTCGTCAAGCCGCCGCACGTCAACTTCGGCCTCGCCATCGACCTGGTGAAGCCCAACGGCGACCGCCAGCTCGTCGTCGCGGGCATCAAGAAGGCCGAGACGCTGAACTTCTTCGAGTTCTGGCAGGCCTACGAGGACATCGTCCGCCGCGCCCGTGACGGCAAGCTGACGATGGACGACTTCTCGGGCGTCACGGTCTCCCTGACCAACCCGGGCGGCCTCGGTACGGTGCACTCCGTGCCGCGCCTGATGCCCGGCCAGTCGGTCATCATGGGCGTCGGCTCCATGGACTACCCGGCCGAGTTCCAGGGCACCTCCCAGGACACCCTGAACAAGCTCGGCATCTCGAAGGTCATGACGCTCACGTCGACCTACGACCACCGGGTGATCCAGGGCGCCGCCTCCGGCGAGTTCCTGCGCATCGTCGCGAACTACCTCCTCGGCGAGAACGGCTTCTACGACGAGATCTTCGAGGCGCTGCGCATCCCCTACGAGCCGGTCCGCTGGCTCAAGGACATCGACGCCTCGCACGACGACGACGTCACCAAGGCCGCCCGCGTCTTCGAGCTGATCCACTCCTACCGGGTCCGCGGCCACGTCATGGCCGACACCGACCCGCTGGAGTACCGCCAGCGCAAGCACCCCGACCTGGACATCACCGAGCACGGCCTCACCCTGTGGGACCTGGAGCGGGAGTTCGCGGTCGGCGGCTTCGCCGGCAAGTCCCTGATGAAGCTGCGCGACATCCTCGGCGTGCTGCGCGACTCGTACTGCCGCACCACCGGCGTCGAGTTCATGCACATCCAGGACCCGAAGCAGCGCCGGTGGATCCAGGACCGCATCGAGCGCTCGCACACCAAGCCGGAGCGCGAGGAGCAGCTGCGCATCCTGCGCCGCCTGAACGCCGCCGAGGCCTTCGAGACCTTCCTGCAGACGAAGTACGTCGGCCAGAAGCGCTTCTCCCTGGAGGGCGGCGAGTCCGTCATCCCGCTGCTCGACGCGGTGCTGGACTCGGCCGCCGAGTCCCGCCTGGACGAGGTCGTCATCGGCATGGCCCACCGCGGCCGCCTGAACGTCCTGGCGAACATCGTCGGCAAGTCGTACGCGCAGATCTTCCGCGAGTTCGAGGGCAACCTCGACCCGAAGTCGATGCACGGCTCCGGCGACGTCAAGTACCACCTGGGCGCCGAGGGCACCTTCACCGGCCTCGACGGCGAGCAGATCAAGGTCTCGCTGGCCGCGAACCCCTCCCACCTGGAGACGGTCGACCCGGTCATCGAGGGCATCGTCCGCGCCAAGCAGGACATCATCAACAAGGGCGGCACGGACTTCACGGTCCTGCCGGTCGCCCTGCACGGTGACGCGGCCTTCGCGGGCCAGGGCGTGGTGGCCGAGACCCTGAACATGTCGCAGCTGCGCGGCTACCGCACCGGCGGCACGGTCCACATCGTCATCAACAACCAGGTCGGCTTCACGGCCGCCCCGGAGTCCTCGCGTTCCTCCATGTACGCCACGGACGTGGCCCGCATGATCGAGGCCCCGATCTTCCACGTGAACGGCGACGACCCGGAGGCCGTGGTCCGCGTCGCGCGGCTCGCCTTCGAGTTCCGCCAGGCGTTCAACAAGGACGTGGTGATCGACCTCATCTGCTACCGCCGCCGCGGTCACAACGAGTCGGACAACCCGGCCTTCACCCAGCCGCTGATGTACGACCTGATCGACAAGAAGCGCTCGGTGCGCAAGCTGTACACCGAGTCCCTCATCGGTCGCGGTGACATCACCCTGGAAGAGGCCGAGCAGGCGCTCCAGGACTACCAGGGCCAGCTGGAGAAGGTCTTCACCGAGGTCCGCGAGGCCGTCACGGCCCAGCCGGCCGCCGGTCCCGTCTCCGACCCGCAGGCCGAGTTCCCGGTCGCCGTGAACACCGCGATCTCCGCGGAGGTCGTGAAGCGGATCGCCGAGTCCCAGGTCAACATCCCCGACACCTTCAACGTCCACCCGCGTCTGCTGCCGCAGCTCCAGCGCCGGGCGTCGATGGTCGAGGACGGCACCATCGACTGGGGCATGGGCGAGACGCTGGCCGTCGGCTCCCTGCTCCTGGAGGGCACCCCGGTCCGCCTGTCCGGCCAGGACTCGCAGCGCGGCACCTTCGGCCAGCGCCACGCGGTCCTCATCGACCGCGAGACGGGCGAGGAGCACACCCCGCTCCAGTACCTCAACGAGGACCAGGCCCGCTACAACGTCTACAACTCCCTGCTGTCCGAGTACGCGGTCATGGGCTTCGAGTACGGCTACTCGCTGGCCCGCCCCGACGCGCTCGTGCTGTGGGAGGCGCAGTTCGGCGACTTCGTCAACGGCGCGCAGACGATCGTCGACGAGTACATCTCGGCGGCCGAGCAGAAGTGGGGCCAGACGTCGGGTGTGACGTTGTTGTTGCCGCACGGCTATGAGGGCCAGGGCCCGGACCACTCGTCCGCGCGTGTGGAGCGCTTCCTCCAGCTCTGCGCCCAGAACAACATGACGGTCGCGATGCCGACCCTGCCGTCGAACTACTTCCACCTCCTGCGGTGGCAGGTGCACAACCCGCACCACAAGCCGCTGGTGGTCTTCACCCCGAAGTCGATGCTGCGCCTCAAGGCCGCCGCGTCGAAGACGGAGGAGTTCACGTCGGGTCAGTTCCGCCCGGTCATCGGCGACACGTCCGTGGAGGCCGCCGCGGTCCGCAAGGTCGTCTTCGTGGCGGGCAAGCTGTACTACGACCTGGAGGCCGAGCGTCAGAAGCGCGGCATCACGGACACGGCGATCATCCGCATCGAGCGCCTGTACCCGCTGCCGGGCACCGAGCTCCAGGCGGAGATCGCCAAGTACCCGAACGCCGAGAAGTACCTGTGGGCGCAGGAGGAGCCGGCGAACCAGGGCGCGTGGCCCTTCATCGCCCTCAACCTGATCGACCACCTGGACCTGGCGGTCGGCGCCGACGTCCCGCACGGGGAGCGCCTGCGCCGCATCTCCCGCCCGCACTCGTCGTCCCCGGCGGTGGGTTCGGCGAAGCGGCACCAGGCCGAGCAGGAGCAGCTCGTGCGTGAGGTGTTCGAGGCGTAACCGCTCTCGCGGGCAGTACGTCACCGGGCCGCATCCCTCTCCCGAGGGGTGCGGCCCGGCCGTTTGGGCGCACTTATCCTTGAGGGCATGTACTTCACGGACCGTGGCATCGAGGAACTGGAGAAACGGCGCGGCGAGGAGGAAGTCACCTTCGAGTGGCTCGCCGAGCAGCTACGGACGTTCGTCGACCTCAATCCCGACTTCGAGGTCCCGGTGGAACGACTGGCCACGTGGCTGGCCCGCCTGGACGACGAGGACGACGACTAGACCGCCGAGGCCACACGGCCTGCTTTGCCGCGGGGCACCGGTGAGGTGCCCCGTTTTTCGTGCGGGGGGGGCGATTGCGCGGGGGCGTCCGTCGGGCTGGTGTGTAGCTCGCGCGGGGGCGCCCGCCGGACTGGTGTGTCAGTCGCGTGGGTGGGTCAGGGCGTACGACAGGCCGAGCGCGCCGTGCGCCAGCAGCAGGGCCCCCGCCGTGAGCCAGCCGCCGCTGCGGTGCCGCAGGCCCCAGGCGACCAGAGGGAGCCCCGCCGCCAACTGGGCCAGGGCAAGGGCGTGGGCCTTCGGATCGCCGGACCAGGGGAGCCAGGGCGTGAGGCGGCGGCCCGCTTCCGCTTCGAGTCCGCCGAGGACCGTGTTCCGCCGGCCCTCCCCCTCGATCGGGCGGGCGTCCGGGTGGTCTCGGGCCACCTCAAGGAGGCGGTCGGCCGGTTCGCCGGGGGCGAGGCCGACGGGGAGGTCAAGGCCCACGCGCGTGAGGATCGCGAGCAGGCCGCGCAGGCGGGCGCGGGCATCCGCGGAGCGGTCCGGTGCGGTGAGCCGGTCGAGGGACTGGACGTCCAGGACCGGGTCGAGCGCCAGCCGGGCCGCGAAGGTGCGCATGGCCTCGTCCTCCCCGGCCGGGGTCCCGTTGGCGAGCCAGACGTAGCCGACGGGGCGTCGGAAGCCGGACGCGAGGGTGTAGCCGCCGCGGTCGGCGTCCCACCACAGGGCGAGGACGGGCCAGGGAGCACCGACGGCCAGGGCGGTGGCCCAGCCGGTCACGACCCGGTCGACCGGGTCCTCACCGCGCAGCCACGGCCCGCCTTCCGGTACGAGGACACTCCACCCCTCCCCCGCGCGCGTGAGCAGCATCCGCTCGCGCAGCAGCACGGCCGCGGCGGCGACGGAACCCGGCTCGGCCCGGCAGAGCAGCAGGGCACCGGGGGCGGGGCCGGTGCGACCGCTGCGAGAGGTGGCTTCCGTCGACATGGGTCACACGCTAGGGCGATTTCCCCTGGATTGGTCATATTTGCGGCTCCGGCGTCCCCGGAAAGAGTGTCTTGACTTTCGACCGCCACGATATATCGTGAATTGCAGGAGACGCGATATGGCGCGTTGCTACGGGGAGGTCTGCACCATGTCCGAGTGGTCCGTCACGGAGCCCGGGAAGCTCGCCTTCGACGAGCCTGTACGCGAACTCCACGTGCGCATCGTCAACGGAACGGTGAACGTGGTGGGCACGGACGAAGGTTCCGCGCGCCTGGAGGTGTCCGAGATCGAGGGGCCGCCTCTGATCGTCACCCAGGAGGGCGGGACCCTCACGGTCGCCTACGAGGACCTGCCCTGGAAGGGCTTCCTCAAGTGGCTCGACCGCAAGGGCTGGCGACGCAGCGCCGTCGTCTCGCTGGCCGTTCCGGCCGACACCCGCGTCGAGGTGGGAGTGGTCAGCGCCGCGGCCGTCGTGTCGGGCGTGCGCGGCCCCTCGGTGGTGAAGGGGGTCAACGGCGACACCACACTCGTCGGCCTCTCCGGCCCCGTCCGCGCCGACACCGTCTCGGGGAACCTGGAGGCCCAGGCCGTCACCGGCGACCTGCGCTTCAACTCGGTCTCGGGGGACCTCACCGTCGTGGAGGGCTCCGGCCCCTCCGTACGGGCCGACTCGGTCAGCGGCTCGATGATCGTCGACCTCGACCCCGAGGGCCCCACCGACGTCCGGCTGACCAGTGTCTCGGGTGAGATCGCCATCCGACTCCCCCAGCCCGCGGACGCGGAGGTGGAGGCCAACACCGCGAGCGGGACGATCTCCAACGCCTTCGACGGTCTGCGCGTCCGGGGCCAGTGGGGCGCCCACAAGGTCACGGGCCGCCTCGGCGCCGGTACCGGCAAGCTCCGCGCGACCACCGTCTCCGGCTCCATCGCCCTCCTGCGCCGGCCGCCCCGGGAGGACGAGGAGGAGCCATGGGAGACGGATCCGTTCGTGAAGGACGCCGACACGGGTACCGGACCGGCCGACACCGCCGACCCGGTGGACGGCGAGCGCGGTGTCCCGGGGGACAATCCCCTCTCCGGCCAGGACGACGGCCCCGCCCCGGCGGACGACCCCACGGACGACCTCAAGGACGACCCCACGGACGCCCGCACGAACGACCCGACCCGCGGCCCGGCCGACGGCACGACCGACAAGAAGGTGCTCTGACATGCCCCCCGTCTTCGCCCACGGCCGCCTCCGTCTCTACCTGCTGAAGCTGCTGGACGAGGCCCCGCGCCACGGCTACGAGGTGATCCGCCTCCTGGAGGAGCGCTTCCAGGGCCTCTACGCCCCCTCGGCGGGCACCGTCTACCCCCGGCTGGCCAAGCTGGAGGCGGAGGGCCTGGTCACCCACACCACCGAGGGCGGCCGCAAGGTGTACGCCATCACGGACGCGGGCCGCGCCGAGCTCGCCGACCGCAGCGGCGAACTGGCCGACCTGGAGCTGGAGATCCGCGAGTCGGTCGCCGAGCTCGCCGCCGAGATCCGGGCCGATGTCCGGGGCGCGGCGGGTGATCTGCGGCGCGAGATGCGGGCGGCCGCCACCGAGGCACGCCAGGGCTCCGGCAGCGGCCCCAAGGGCACCGGCGGCGAACACGAGGGCCCCTTCGGCGACTTCACGGGGTACGCCGACAACGAGGCGTGGCGCGCCGCCAAGGAAGAGATGCGCCGCGTCAAGCAGGAATGGAAGGAGCAGGCCCGGCGCGCCAAGGACGAGAGCCGCCGCGCCCGCGAGGAGGCCCAGCGGGCCCGCCGCCAGGCCAAGGAGGCCCAGGACCGGGCCCGGGAGCAGGCGCAGGAGGAGGTCCAGCGGATCGCCCGGCGGGTGCAGGAGCAGGTCCAGGACCACTTCGCGCGCGGCGACTGGCCGACGGGGGTGCGCGAGGGGCTGACCGAACTGGCCAAGGAGTTCGGCGAGTTCGGGAAGGACTACGGCAAGGAGTTCGGGAAGGACTTCGGCTTCGGCCGGGGCGGCGCGAGGTCCGAGAAGGCCGAGGGGACGCCGGCCGGCCCCGAGTACTCGCACACCCCGGAGGACTTCCCCGCCGAGCACGAACCGACCTGGGCCCACGAGGACCCCACCGGGGACCCGGCCCGCGACCTGGACCGCCTGCTCGACCGGTTCCGCGACGACATCCGTGACGCGGCCCGCGACCACGGCGTCACGGCCGAGCAGTTCCGCGACGCCCGCCGCCACCTGTCGACGGCGGCGGCCCACATAGGGGCACTCCTGCGAGCACCGAAGGCGTGAACCGCTCGGGCTCCGGCAGTACGACGGCTCCGGCCCCGCCGGCCGTGCCGTACTGCCGGAGCGAGCGGCCCTCGCTCAGCCGGCCTTCGCCTCGCCCTCGCCGTAGAGGACGCGCATGACCGACGCATAGGTCACCCCGTGATCGGCGAGCACCTCCGCGGGCACGCCCGGCCGTACCGTCATCGCCAGCAGGATGTGCTCGTCGCCGACATGACGGTCCCGCCGGGCCACGGCGATGCGCAGTGCCTTCTCCAGGATCTCCTTGGCGCTGCGTCCGAAGGAGCGCCGCCCGGACCACCGTCCCCTGTCCTTCCGGTCGCCGGACATCGCTCCGACACCGTGCACCTCCTCCACCCGGGCGACGATCTCCGAGACGTCGATACCGAGCCCGGCCAGCGCCTCGGCGTCCGCCTGGGACAGCCCGGCCCGCCGCCGCGCCTCACCCAGCGCCTCTCGTACGGCGTCCCCGCGCTCGGTGAGCCCGAGGGCGGCCAGGGCGAAGGAGGCCCGACTGGCCTCCCGGTCGAGCAGGGCGAGGAGCAGGTGCTCGGCGCCCACGGACCCCGCCCCCGCCCCTTCGGCGTGTTCGACCGCGCCCACGACCACGGCCCGGGCGTCCTTCGTGAACCGCTCCAGCATCAATGCCTCCCGTACTTCTTGTGCACGGCCTGCCTGCTCACTCCGAGTTCCGCGGCGATCTCCTGCCACGACCAGCCCTGGTTGCGCGCACTGCGCACCTGCACCGACTCGAGCTGCTCCAGCAGCCTGCGCAGTGCGGCGACGGCGCGCAGTCCGACCCGGGGATCGCGATCACCGGCGCGCTCGGCGAGATCCGTTGCTTCGGTCATGATGTCAACCTACGTTGACACTCCTCGCGTGTCAACCACAGTTGACACGAGTCGGCGGCCGATCCGTACCCGGACCGGCCGCCGACGAGAAGGAGAAGGAGAAGGAGAAGGAAGGGATCAGCCGTTGGTGAGCACGACCTTTCCGAACTGCTCACCCGACGCGACCCGTTCGAAGCCCTCGCGGGCACGGTCCATGGGCAGTACCTCGTCGATGACGGGCCGCACACCCGTGGCCGCGCAGAAGGACAGCAGGTCCTCCAGCTCGTCCTTGGTTCCCATGGTCGAGCCCACGACCTTGAGCTCCAGGAAGAAGATCCGGGTCAGTTCGGCGTGCGAGGGGCGGTCGCCGCTCGTGGCACCGGAGATGACCAGCGTGCCGCCGGGCCTGAGCGACTTCACGGAGTGCGACCAGGTGGCCGCCCCGACCGTCTCGATGACGGCGTCCACCCGCTGCGGCAGTCGCGCGCCCGACTCCAGCGCCTCCACGGCACCGAGCTCCACGGCGCGCTTCCGCTTGGCCTCGTCCCGGCTCGTGGCGAAGACCCGCAGCCCCGCGGCCTTCCCGAGCACGATCGCCGCCGTGGCGACACCGCCGCCGGCCCCCTGCACCAGCACGGAGTCACCGGGCCGGACCCCGGCGTTCGTGAACAGCATCCGGTACGCCGTCAGCCAGGCAGTGGGCAGACAGGCGGCCTCCGCGAAGGACAGCTCCTTCGGCTTGGGCAGAACGTTCCAGGTCGGCACGGCCACCTGCTCGGCGAACGTCCCCTGGTAGCGCTCGGTGAGGATGGACCGCGGCTCCCTGGGGCCGACCCCGTGCCCGCTCTGGCCGATGACGGAGTGCAGGACGACCTCGTTGCCGTCCTCGTCGACCCCGGCGGCGTCGCAGCCGAGAATCATCGGAAGCTTGTCCTCCGCGAGGCCCACGCCACGCAGGGACCAGAGGTCATGGTGATTGAGGGAAGCGGCCTTGACGTCGACGACGCTCCAACCCTGACGGGCTTCGGGGGCCGGGCGCTCCCCCAACTCCAGCCCCGAGAGCGGGTTGTCGCGGTCGATTCGGGCGGCGTAGACAGCGAACATGACCTTGACGATAGGGTCCGCCGGCGGCGCGGGGAACCGGGACGCGTTGTGACACATGCCCTCTTGCGGTTTGGGGTGCCGAATGGGCTTGGGCCGGGCGTCTAGGGGAGTGCCGGGTTGGGTTGTGGGGGCGAGTACGCGCCGGTGGGGGCTGCTCACGCCATTCCCCGCGTGGCCGCTGCGCTGGGCTTGGGCCGGGCGCCTAAGGGAGTGCCGGGTTCCGTTGCGGAGCGAGTGCAGGCCCGTGGGGGCTGCTCACGCCATTCCCCGCGAGGCCGTTGCGCTGGGCTTGGGCCGGGCGCCTAAAGGGAGTGCCGGGTTCCGTTGCGGAGCGAGTGCAGGCCCGTGGGGGCTGGTCGCGCCATTCCCCGCGAGGCCGCTGCGCTGGGCTTGGGCCGGGCGCCTAAAGGGAGGGCCGGGTTCCGTTGCGGGGCGAGTGCAGGCCGGTGGGGGCTGGTCGCGCAGTTCCCCGCGCCCCTGGGGAGTTGCAGTCGGCCTGCGCCGCTACGGGCTGTCCCCCAGCGCCCCACTTCGCCACCGAGCCCACGCGCTACACCCGCCCCCCACCGAAGCGAAACAGGCCGCCGCAGGCACCCAGGGGCGCGGGGAACTGCGCACAACGCCCGCCCCCACCGAACCCGCACCCAGCCACCCCACCGCCACCCGATCAGCCGTACCCAAGGCAAAAAATGGTCCCGCCCGGTAACCCACCCGGACGGGACCACCCACACCGAACACCGCTCAGCGGCGGGCGACACCCTCCGCCCGAGCCGCCGCGGCGACCGCGGCCGTGACCGCCGGGGCCACGCGGTCGTCGAACGGGGACGGGATCACGTAGTCCGCCGCCAGATCGTCACCGACCACCGCCGCCAGCGCCTCGGCCGCCGCGATCTTCATGCCCTCCGTGATCCGCGAGGCCCGCACCTGGAGCGCCCCCGCGAAGATCCCCGGGAACGCCAGCACGTTGTTGATCTGGTTCGGGAAGTCGGACCGCCCGGTCGCCACCACGGCCGCGTACTTGTGCGCGACGTCGGGGTGCACCTCGGGGTTCGGGTTGGCCATCGCGAAGACGAAGGCGCCCTGAGCCATCGAGGCGACCGCGGACTCCGCGACCGTTCCGCCGGACACGCCGATGAAGACGTCCGCGCCCGCCAGCGCGTCCTCCAGCGACCCGGACAGACCCGCCTTGTTCGTGAACCCTGCCAGCTCCCGCTTCACGGACGTGAGGTCGTCCCGGTCGGCGGAGACGACACCCTTGCGGTCGGCGACGGCGACGTCGCCGATGCCCGCCTCGACAAGCATCTTGGCGATGGCCACGCCCGCCGCGCCCGCACCGGAGATCACCGCACGAAGATCTCCGATGGACCGCCCGCTCAGCCGCGCCGCGTTCCGCAGGGCGGCCAGCGTCACAACCGCGGTCCCGTGCTGGTCGTCGTGGAAGACGGGAATGTCGAGCCGCTCCTGGAGCCGCTTCTCGATCTCGAAGCACCGGGGGGCCGAGATGTCCTCGAGGTTCACGCCACCGAAGGACGGCGCGAGCCGGACCACGGTCTCGATGATCTCGTCGACGTCGGTGCAGGCCAGCGCGAGCGGAACCGCGTCCACCCCGCCGAACTGCTTGAACAGGATCGCCTTGCCCTCCATCACCGGAAGGGAGGCCTCGGGCCCGATGTCACCGAGCCCCAGCACGGCCGTACCGTCCGTCACGACGGCGACGACCGACGACTTCCACGTGTAGTCGTGGACGAGTTCCGGCTGCTCGGCGATGGCGCTGCACACCTTCGCCACGCCGGGCGTGTACGCGAGGGACAGGTCGTCCTTGTCACGGACCGGCACGGTGGCCTGCACAGCCATCTTGCCGCCGCGGTGCAGCGCGAACGCGGGGTCGAAGGAATCGAGGGGCTCCGCCCCTCCGTCCTGTCCCGTATCGCTGTCGCTGCGAGGATTGACGATCTCCGCTGCCACTTTGTCTTACCCCTTAGGTCTTCATGGTTTGAGGGTGGCCACTCCTGGTTGAGAAGTGGGCGGGCACCGCGTTCGGCCCTGGTCACTGATGCGTACGGGCCGGTCGCGACGGGCGCGCCGCACACGCGCCCTGAGCCCCGGATGAGGGGTGTAAAGAACCTTCTTACCGGACGACCGGCGTCGAGGACGAGTCCAATACGTCCAAGGTCACATGGCGGAACGGAAATCGATCATCGATCACCGCAGACCGGTGACATGAATCATGGAACGCCATCCGGACAAACCATCAGCGGCCCCTTGACGATCACCGCACGGCCGCTCAAGCGCCCGTGGGACGCCTCGCCTAGGTCACCCGCTCCGCGACCCGCACCGAAGATCTTCCGGCCGGAATGCCAGATTCCCGCAGATGGTCCGGTCGTGATGTACGGACATGGTGCGGTTCGGGGGTCACCCGTTATCCGATTTTGACATGACCGGCCCCCTGAATGGTCCAGTCCGAATGGCAAGATGCCGTCATCACACGAGGTCGCGACACTCGAAGGCGTGTGCTCTCGTCGACCTGAGGAATGAAGGCAGCGCTGCCGAACCGATCGGCAGCCGCCCCGCCCATCGGCAACTCCACCCATCCGCCGGAGGAACCCACCATGACCGCAAGCTCCACCCGTCGTACGACCGTCGCGCGCACCAGGACAGCCGCGGTAGGTGCGATCGCGGTCGCCGGCGCCCTGATTCTCACCGGCTGCGGCGACCAGACGGACAGCGGCGGCAGCACCAAGGAATCCGCGTCGTCCAGCAGCGCTCCGCTGTTCGACAAGCTGCCCGCCAAGATCCAGAAGGCCGGCGTCATCAAGGTCGGCACCAACGCCGAGTACGCCCCCATGGAGTACCAGGAGGGCGGCAAGATCGTCGGCGTCGACCCCGACATCGCTGCGGCGCTGGGCAAGCAGCTGGGTGTGGAGTTCCAGTTCACCTCGGGCTCCTTCGAGGGCCTGATCAGCTCCCTGAACTCCGGGCGCTACGACGTCGCCATGTCCTCCATCACGGACACCAAGGCGCGCCAGGAGGGCCTGGACGAGGACGGCAAGAAGCTCGGCCCGGGTGTCGACTTCGTCGACTACTTCACGGCCGGCACCGCCATCTACGTCCAGAAGGGCAACCCGAAGAAGATCGGCTCGATCGAGGACCTCTGCGGCCAGAAGGTCGCCGTGCAGCACGGCACCACCTACGAGCAGGCCCTGCAGAAGCAGTCCGCGGCGTGCACGAAGGCCGGCAAGAAGAAGCTGACCATCGAGGCGTTCGACAACGACACCGAGGCCCAGACCCGGGTGAAGTCGGGCGGCGCCGTCGCGGGCGTCAACGACTACCCGGTCGCCGTCGACATCGCCCGCAAGGCCGATGGCGGCAACGCCTTCGAGGTCGTCGGCGAGCAGGTCGACGCCGGTCCGTTCGGCATCGCCGTGAACAAGGACAACAAGGAGCTCACGAGCGCCCTGGAGGCGGCCGTGAACGCCATCATCGAGGACGGCACGTACAAGAAGGTCCTGGACAAGTGGGGCGCCGAGACCGGCGCCATCGACAAGGCCGCGGTCAACGGCGGCAAGTGACGGACCCCGCACCACTGAAGGGCAGTCACTGTGACTGACAAGATCGACAAGGGACCGGCGGACACGCCACCGCCGGCCTCCCTCGCGCCGGAGACCATCAAGGCCATCCCGGTCCGCCACTACGGCCGCTACGTCAGCGCCGTCGTCGTACTGGCACTGGTGGCCCTGCTGGTCAACGCGTTCGCCACCGCCGAGAAGATCCAGTGGAGCGCGGTCGGCGACAAGCTGTTCGACTCCACGGTCCTCGCGGGCGCCGGCCGCACCCTGCTGATCAGCGTCCTCGCGATGATCCTCGGTGTGGTCCTCGGCGTGGTGCTGGCCGTGATGCGGCTGTCCAAGAACCCGGTGACGAGCTGGGTGGCCTGGGCCTACATCTGGTTCTTCCGCGGGACGCCGGTCTACGTACAGCTCCTGCTGTGGTTCAACCTGGCGCTGATCTTCCCGATGCTCAATCTCGGTCCGATCTACAAGGACGAGATGACGGACGTGATGACCCCGTTCATGTGCGCCCTGCTGGGCCTGGGCCTGAACGAGGCCGCGTACATGGCGGAGATCTGCCGCGCCGGTCTGATGGCCGTGGACGAGGGGCAGACGGAGGCCGCGCACGCGCTCGGCATGAGCCACGGCAAGACGCTGCGCCGGATCGTGATCCCGCAGGCGATGCGGGTGATCGTGCCGCCGACCGGCAACGAGTTCATCAACATGCTGAAGACCTCGTCGCTGGTGTACGCGGTGACGTACAACGAACTGCTGCGCGCCACCTCGACGATCGGTTCGACGTCGTACGCCGTGATGGAGATGCTGTTCGTGGCGTCCATCTGGTACCTGGTCATGACCAGCGTGTTCAGCGTCTTCCAGTACTACCTGGAGCGCCGTTTCGCCCGCGGTTCGTCCCGGAACCTGCCCCCGACGCCGTGGCAGCGGATCAAGGTCAACATGATGGCGTTCAGCCGTGAGAGGGGCGGGGCATGACCGCCATGGTGAAGGCCGAGGGTGTCCACAAGTCCTACGGTCTGGTCGAGGTCCTCAAGGGCATCGACCTGGAAGTCAAGCAGGGCGAGGTCTTCTGCCTGATCGGCCCCTCGGGCTCCGGGAAGTCGACGTTCCTGCGGTGCATCAACCACCTGGAGAAGATCAACGCCGGTCGGCTCTACGTCGACGGTGAGCTGGTCGGCTACCGCCAGAAGGGCGACAAGCTGTACGAGCTCAAGGACAGCGAGGTCGCGCTCCAGCGCCGGGACATCGGCATGGTGTTCCAGCGGTTCAACCTGTTCCCGCACATGACGGCCGTCGAGAACGTCATGGAGGCGCCGGTCCAGGTCAAGGGCGCGAGCCGGGCGCAGGCCCGGGAGCGGGCGCGGGAGCTGCTGGAGCGCGTGGGCCTGGCCGACAAGGCGGGCAGCTACCCCGCGCAGCTCTCCGGCGGCCAGCAGCAGCGCGTAGCCATCGCCCGGGCCCTCGCGATGGAGCCGAAGCTGATGCTCTTCGACGAGCCGACCTCGGCCCTGGACCCGGAGCTGGTCGGTGACGTCCTCGACGTCATGCGCGACCTCGCCGAGTCCGGCATGACGATGGTCGTCGTCACCCACGAGATGGGCTTCGCCCGTGAGGTCGGCGACAGCCTGGTCTTCATGGACGGCGGCGTGGTCGTGGAGTCCGGCGATCCCCGCGAGGTCCTGACGAACCCTCAGCACGAGCGCACGCAGGCGTTCTTGTCGAAGGTCCTCTAGCGGTACGACGGCAGAGGGGCGGTACGGGAATCCCGTACCGCCCCTTTCACGTGGGCGCCTACTTGAGCGCGAGCAGGAGCGTGTCCGAGGGTGAGCACCACACCGGCCGGGCCTCCGCGAAGCCCTTCTCGCGCAGCACACGCGCGTGCCAGGCGGCGGACGGCATGTCCCCGTCGGCGTGCTCGCCGTAGATCTCGAAGCGGCGGGCCGTCGGTCCGGCGAGGACGGGGTCCTCGGCGGCGACCTGCCACCATGCGGCCCAGTCGAGGGCACCGTCCCGCTTGGCCTGATCCATGTGCGCGTGGCGCTGGGCGCGTTCGGCCGCGTTGATCCGGGGCGTGGTCTCGTCGATCATGTGGTCGGCGTTCATGAAGACACCGCCGTCCCGGACGAGTTCCGAGATCTGCCCGTAGAGGACCGCGAGGGGTTCGCTGTGCAGCCAGTGCAGGGCCGTGGCGGTCAGGACGGCGTCGTAGGAGTCGTAGGGCAGTCGCGCGGGCCAGTCCGGGTCCTTGAGGTCGGCCGTCACGAGGGTGACCCGCTCGTCGTCCGCGAACGTGCCGCCGGCGATGGTGAGGAGCGCCGGGTCGAGGTCGACGCCGGTGCTGGTGGCCTCGGGGAACCGGGCGAGCAGCCTGGCCGTGATGGTTCCCGTGCCGCACGCGAGGTCGAGCACGCGTGGCCGGGGCCCGACGAGGGCCTCGACCATGTCCAGCATGACCCGGAACCGCTCCTCGCGGTCCGGCATGTACCACTCCTGCTGCCGGTCCCAGCTCTCCTGCCAGGCCTGCCAGTCGGTTCCGACACCGGTCGTCATGGAGCCCCCTGTCCACTCACTGTCGTAATACCCTGGAAGCACGATCAGCTGTTACCCGACCGCACCACGACGATAGAACGCCTCCGTAAGGACTACAAGTGGAACTGGCCTATTACTCGGACTACGCCGTACGTCTGGTCAACAGCGAGGACCCGGCCCGGGGCAAGGACACGCTGACCTCGGTGGAGGCGGTCCGCGACCTGTTCGGCGGCAACGGCACGGGCGCCCGCCGGGCCACCGAGGCCGACGTCACCCGGTTCCGGTCGGTGCGGGCACGGCTGCGGTCGGTCTTCGAGGCCGCGGACGGCGGCGACGAGACGCTCGCGGTGGACCTGCTGAACTCGCTCCTGCTGGAGTTCCCCGTCAGCCCGCAGATCTCCGGGCACGACTTCCGCGACGACGACGGCCGTCCGCTGTGGCACATGCACCTGGCGGACCACCCGTCCAACGCCACCGCCGGGTACGCGGCGATCGCGGCGATGGGCCTGGCGTTCCACCTCACCGAGTACGGCGTGGACCGGCTGGGCCTGTGCGAGGCCGCGCCCTGCCGCAACGCCTACCTCGACACCTCGACGAACCGCTCCCGGCGCTACTGCTCCGACCGCTGCGCCACCCGCGCCAACGTGGCCGCCTACCGGGCCCGCAAGCGCCTGGAGGCCGACCGGTCGGGGAAGACGGGCCGCACGGCGGACAGCGCCCAGCGCACGGCGGCCAGCGGGGAGCGCTGAGCGGGCTCCGGCGGCCGGTACCTGAGCCGAGCCTTCCCCAGCACGAGCTCTTCCGGTACGACGCCGTAGTCCGTGCTGTCGCCGCCCGCGAACGCGTTGTCGCCGAGCACCCACCAGCCGCCCTCGCGCCGCTCCACGGCCCGCTTGACGACGAGCAGGTCCTGCTGGAACGGATGCCGCAGGACCACGATGTCGCCGGGGACGATCCTGGCCCCCCAGTGCACGACGAGTCGGTCGCCGTGCCGGAGCGTGGGCACCATCGACGGCCCGGTCACCTCGGCCATCCCCACGAAGGGCAGCAACGCCCTCTCCCGCTCGGTCTCCTGCGACAGCTCCGGCATCCCCGGCACCTCCCCGGTACGTTCATCCACCAGTCTCAGTCTGACCCCGGACTTTTGTCCTAAGCCCATGGGGGCACCCGCCTTTTCGCCTCTCGCAGGGAGTAATGTCGCACCTGAGAAGACGATCACGAGGAAGGAACGCTCCATGCTTTCCCGCCTGTTTGCCCCCAAGGTCAAGGTCAGCGCACACTGCGACCTGCCCTGCGGTGTGTACGACCCGGCCCAGGCCCGCATCGAGGCGGAGTCGGTGAAGGCCGTGCAGGAGAAGATGGCCGCCAACGACGACCCGCACTTCCAGGCGCGTGCCACCGTCATCAAGGAGCAGCGCGCCGAGCTCGCCAAGCACCACGTCTCGGTGCTCTGGAGCGACTACTTCAAGCCCCCGCACTTCGAGAAGTACCCGGAGCTGCACCAGCTGGTCAACGACACCCTGAAGGCCCTCTCGGCCGCCAAGGCGTCGACCGACCCGGCCACGGGTCAGAAGGCTCTGGACTACATCGCCCAGATCGACAAGATCTTCTGGGAGACCAAGAAGGCCTGACCCCGCGTCGGCCTCCGCCCGACCCGCGATCGGTGCACCATCGCAGGTCGGCGACCGTGCGGAAGGGGCTCGGCCGGCGTATGCCGACCGGGCCCCTTTTCGGTGCCCGCCTTCGCGCCCCAAGGCTCCGCGAGGGACGTCAGCTCAGGACGAGCAGCACCGCCAGTGCGACGAGCAGGCGCCCCTGTCTTGACCATGGATTCCAGCAGGTCTCCGGCCGGCCCGCCGACCGCCACCGCGACCGCCATGGGCCAACTCGACGCGCCTGAGTACTCGTACTCAGGCGAGTGGTTGCTCGCCCTGCTGTCCGCCGCCCCCCGGCCCGCCCCCGGAGCACGGCCCCTAGACCTCGCCCGCCTCCAGCAGTCCCGCCGCCTCGCCCACGATCCGCGGGTCGGGTGTGCCCACGACCTCCTCGTCCTTGTCGGTGTAGTCGAAGCGGGCCAGCACACTGCGCATGGCCTCGACGCGGGCCCGCTTCTTGTCGTTGCTCTTGACCACCGTCCAGGGTGCGAACCGGGTGTCGGTCTCGCGGAACATGGCGACCTTGGCCTCGGTGTAGTCGTCCCAGCGCTCCAGGGAGGCCAGGTCCATGGGGCTGAGCTTCCACTGCCGTACGGGGTCGATCTGGCGGATCGTGAAGCGGGTGCGCTGCTCGCCCTGGGAGACCGAGAACCAGAACTTCAGCAGGTCGACGCCGTCGTCCACGAGCATCCGCTCGAACAGTGGGGCCTGGCGCATGAAGCGCCGGTACTCGTCGTCCGTGCAGAAGCCCATGACCCGTTCCACACCGGCCCGGTTGTACCAGGACCGGTCGAACAGCACGATCTCGCCCGCGGTCGGCAGATGTTCGACGTACCGCTGGAAGTACCACTGCCCGCGCTCGCGCTCGTTCGGCTTCTCCAGCGCGACCACTCGGGCGCCCCGGGGATTCAGGTGCTCCGTGAAGCGCTTGATGGTGCCGCCCTTGCCGGCCGCGTCCCGTCCCTCGAAGACGATGACGAGCCGGCGCCCGGTCTCCTTGATCCAGCTCTGGAGCTTCAGCAGTTCGATCTGCTGGAGCCGTTTGTGCCAGTCGTACTCCTTGCGCTCCATGCGGTGCGCGTAGGGGTAGTTCTCCCGCCAGGTGTCGATCGGGCTGCCGTCCGGGCGGATGAGCACGGGGTCGTCGGGGTCGGTGTAGTCGACCTTCAGGTCGGTCGGCAGGGGGGTCACCTCGCTGTTCCCCTCTCCTCTCGGTGGCTCAGTGGAACTGCGGCACGATCAGGTAGATGCCGTACGCCACCACCGCCGCGCAGGCGAGGAAGCACAGGCCGGACTGGGCGATGCCGAGTGGGGACGTTCCACCACCGCCATCCTCCCGCGCCCCTTCGACGCGGGCGAGACCGAGTACCCCGAGGGCGAAGACCACGACCACCGCGATGGTGACGCCGACGCTGACCGCGGTGACCTGGCCGAGTGCGGTCCAGTCGATGCTCATGTAAGGAACTCCCGGGCTCAGGCGGCCGTGCCGACGCGGGTCGGCGGCTCGGTGCGGAGGGTGACCTCGTGGGTGTCGTTGACGTTGTGCGCGCTCACCGGGTTGCGGCGGGAGACGAGCACGATGCCCGCGGCGACGGCGGCACCGACCAGCGCGACGACGACCGTGCCGAAGTCGCCGCCGTGCTTCACGGCGCTCGCGGAGACGCCGCCGACCAGCGCGGCCGCCGGCAGGGTGATCAGCCAGGCCGCGACCATGCGCCCGGCGATGCCCCAGCGGACCTCCGCCAGCTTCCGGCCCAGGCCCGCGCCGAGGATGCTGCCCGAGGCGACCTGGGTGGTGGACAGGGCGAAGCCGAGGTGGGCGGAGGTCAGGATGACCGTGGTGGACGCGGTCTCCGCGGCGAAGCCCTGCGGGGACTGGATCTCGGTGAGGCCCTTGCCCATGGTGCGGATGATCCGCCAGCCGCCGAGGTAGGTGCCGAGCCCGATCGCGAGTCCGGCGGAGGCGATGACCCAGACCGGCGGACCGGCGTCGTGGCCGAGCGCGCCTGCCGAGATCAGGGTCAGGGTGATGACGCCCATCGTCTTCTGGGCGTCGTTGGTGCCGTGCGCGAGGGAGACGAGGGACGCGGAGGCGATCTGACCGAGCCGGAAGCCCTTGGTCACCGAGTCCTTGCGGGCGCGGGCGGTGAGCTTGTACGCGAGGTAGGTGGCGATCAGCGCCGCCACGCCCGCCACCACCGGGGAGGCCACCGCGGGGATCAGGATCTTCTCGACGACCTTGTCGAAGTGCACCCCGTGCGAGCCCGCGCCCACCCACACCGCGCCGATGAGCCCGCCGAACAGGGCGTGCGAGGAGCTCGACGGGAGGCCGACCAGCCAGGTCAGCAGGTTCCACAGGATCGCTCCGACCAGCCCCGCGAAGATCATCCCGGGCGAGACCAGGGTGTCGTCCACGATGCCGCCGGAGATCGTCCTGGCGACCTCGGTGGACAGGAAGGCGCCGACGACGTTCAGGACGCCGCTCACCAGGACCGCGGTCCTGGGTTTCAGCGCGCCGGTCGCGATGGACGTCGCCATCGCGTTGGCGGTGTCGTGGAATCCGTTGGTGAAGTCGAAGGCCAGGGCCGTGACGATGACGACCGCCACGAGGAACGTGATGTGGTCCATGCCCCTCATGGGAGCAAGCGCTTCCGTACGGCAGGAGAACGTGAGGCAAAGCCCGTTCCAGATCCCCGCGCCCGGCTCGTGAGCGTCGTGCGATGCTGGCGTGATGGTGAGCATCGAGGACCTGGTGCGGCTGCGGCAGGCGCGCGACCGGATGGACCGCGAGTACACCGAGCCGCTCGACGTGACCGCGCTCGCCCGCACCGCGCTGATGTCGCCGGGCCACTTCCAGCGCAGTTTCCGCGCGGAGTTCGGTGAGACGCCGTACGGCTATCTCATGACCCGGCGCATCGAGCGCGCGAAAGCCCTGCTGCGGCGGGGCGACCTGTCCGTCACCGAGGTCTGCATGGCCGTGGGGTGCACCTCCCTCGGCTCCTTCAGCTCCCGGTTCACGGAGCTCGTGGGTGAGACGCCGAGCGCGTACCGGGCCCGCTCGCACGAGGAGATCGCCGGGATCCCGCCGTGCGTCGTGCGCAGGCACACCCGGCCCCGGCGGGCCTAACGTGGGGCCATGGACATCAAGCTCAAGAACTGCTTCATCGCGGTGGACGACCACGACAAGGCGATCGCGTTCTACCGGGACGTCCTGGGCATGGAGGTGCGGGGCGACGTCGGGTACGAGGGAATGCGCTGGGTGACGGTCGGCTCGCCGCTCCAGCCGGACGTGGACATCGTCCTGGAGCCGCCGGCCGCCGACCCGGACGCGTCCCCGGCGGACAAGGAGGCGATGGCGCGCCTGCTGGCGAAGGGGCTGCTGCGGGCGGTCAACTTCACCACCACCGACTGTGACGCGTTGTTCGCGCGCGTGCGGGAGTCCGGGGCCGAGGTGATCCAGGAGCCGACGGACATGCCGTACGGGGTGCGGGACTGTGCTTTCCGGGATCCGGCGGGGAACATGCTGCGCTTCATGGAGGTGCCGAAGTGACGGAGCCTACGATCACCGCATGACTACCCGCTGGACGTACGCCTTCGTTGACCGGCCCGTCGCACGATTCGCTCAAGCCTGCGACTTCTGGGCCGGCGCCACCGGCACGCGGTTGTCCGAGTTCCGGGGTGAGCGGCGGGAGTTCGTGACCCTCCTGCCGCTCGACGGGACCGACGCCTGCGTCAAGGTCCAGGCCGTCGCCTCGGGGCCCGGCGGAGCCCATCTCGACTTCAGCGTGGACGACGTACGCAAGTTCGCGAAGGCCGCGGCGGCGCTCGGCGCGCACGTGGTCGCCGACCAGGGCACCTTGGTCGTACTCCGCTCCCCCGCGGGCCAGCTGTTCTGCGCCGATCCCTGGCGCGGGCAGTCGGCCCGCCCCCCGGTGATCCGCGGCAGCCGCCTCGACCAGGTCTGCCTCGACATCCCGCCCTCCCTCCACGAGGCCGAAGTCGCCTTCTGGGCCGCCCTGTTGCCCGACTGGGAGTCGCTGCCCGGGTCACTCCCCGAGTTCCACGTGCTCAAGCCGCCGACCGGACTCCCGGTCCGCATCCTCCTCCAGCGCCTCGACGAGGAACGCCCCGCCTCCGCCCACCTGGACCTGGCCTGCGCGGACGTCGAGGAGACACGTGCGGAACACGAGCGTCTGGGGGCGGAGTTCGTCGCCGAGGGCAGCAGCTGGACGGTGATGAGGGACCCGGCGGGCGGCCTGTACTGCCTGACGGGGCGGGACCCGGAGACGGGCGGGCTGCCTAGCCGGAGGAGATGAACGCGCAGGCCACGACCGTCGGAGCTGCCCCGGGGTCGGCGCTGGGGGTGGGGCACATGGTCTCCCACCCCTCCGGAAGCCGCGGCGTCGGGCTGCTCTCCTCCCAGCCGTACGGCCCCGCCGGCTCGGTCGAGTCCTGGAGCCAGAGCGTCAGCCCGCCCCCGACGACCACGAGAGCCGCCCACACCAGCAGGGCCCAGCGCCATAAGTGACGGCTATCGCTCACCCCCACGGCTCCACGTCGACGACCGCGTGCACCGGGATCGGCCCGTAGATGTGCGGGAACTCCTCGGCGCCGGGCTCGGGGGCCTCGTACTTCAGCGGTACGTCGAGCCGGGCGGGGTCGATGACGAGGAGCACGAGTTCGTCGGGGCCGTCGTAGGAGCCGTAGAGGAAGGCCGCGACGGTCGGTAGCTGCTCGCGCGTCGAGCAGTGGATGAAGCCCTCTTCCTGGAGGGTGCGGCCGCGCGTCGACATCTCGTACGCGCCCCGGGCACGGGCCTCCTCCCACAGGGAGCGTTCGGTCAGGTGCACGATGTGGCTGGGTGTGGACATGACGTCACGTTAAGGCCTGAGCCGTGCCGCCCGCCCCTGCACATACCGCTGCTCGGGCAGGCTCAGGGTCTTTCCGGCCGCCGCCTCGTACGCGGCACGCGCCTCTCAGATGTCCCCGGCGCCGTCCAGGACGGGCCGGATCACCACCGGGTACTCGGGGGCGCCGGCGGGCTGGGGGCACTGGGCGATGCGCTCGGCGATCGCCGTGACGCGCTCCAGGCTCTCGCACTCCAGCACCCAGTAGCCGCACGGCAGTTCCTCGGTCTCGCTGTAGGGGCCGTCGGTGATCACCGCCTTGCCGTCCGCGCCCCTGCTGACGTGCCGGGTCTTCGCGGGCTCGGCGAGGCCCTGGGCGTCGAGCATCTCACCGGTCCCGGACAGGTCGTCGTTGATGGCGCCCATGAAGGCGTACATCGTCTGGATCTCCTGCTCGCTCCAGGCCGGGGAGTGCTCGGAGCCCTTGCCGCGCATGGCCTCGTAGTCGGCCTGGGTCCCCTCCACCATGACCAGGTACTTCATGATTCCGCTCCTTCGGCCCCGGTCGACTCGGCCGCCCGGTGCGGGCGGGGTTCAGGAACCTTTTCCGGCGGGTGCGCCGCCGTGGTCCTCGTCGGACTCGGCGGACTCGGCGGCTCTGTCGGCGTACGCCTCGCACTCGGGGTTGCGGCACGGGCCACCCGTCCACACGGGGACCCACGCACCCAGCGTCTTGTGACGCCGTACGACTGTCTCGACCGGCTGTCCGCAAACGGGACAGACGTGTTCGTCGCTGCCCATACCCTCAGGGTAGGACGAAGGGGCCGCCGCTGCCTGCCGCTCGCCCGGGCCGGGGTGCCCGCTTGGTCGGTACGGCGTCTCCTCGTGCCACCGGGACGCCCCGCGACGCCCCGTGACGCCCACGGGGCCGAGCAGCGGCCCGTGCTGAAGCTCCTCGCCCGGGTGCGGTCGTGGAACGCGCCGCCGCCGATGCCGGCCCCCGCTTGCGTCAGCTCGTCCTGCCGTACGTCCGCACCACGACGCCGTTGTCGAAGACGCGCACCTCGTCGAGCGTGAACTCGGTGAGGGCGAAGCCGGAACCGAACATCGGCATGCCGCTGCCGAGCACGACGGGGTACGTCTTGATGACGAGTTCGTCGATCTCGTCGTGGAGTTGGCCCGCGAGCTCGGAGCCACCGCACAGGTAGATGCCGAACTCGCCCTCCTCCGCCTTCAGTTCGCGTACCTTGCCGACCAGGTCGGCGCCGATGATCTCGACATGCGGGTCGGGCGACTGGGTGAGGGTGCGCGAGGCGACGTACTCACGCAGGTGGTCGTACGGGCTGGTGATGCCCTCCTTGAGGGCCACCTCGTAGCTGCCGCGGCCCTGGACGACCGTGTCGAACCTCCTGTGCTCCAGGTCGTGGATGCCGAGGGCCCTGCGGCCCTGGGCCGAGATGGTCTCCGGGTACTCGGCCTTGAGGAAGGCGAGGAACTCCTCGTCGACGAACCGGTACATGAACGACGCGTCGCCGCTCTCGTCCCCGATGAAGCCGTCGATCGTGCAGGCGATGAAGTACGTGAGCTTTCGCAAGCGGGTCTCTTTTCGTAGGCAGCGCTCCGGCATGTGAACCACGTCAGTTGTAGTACTTCACATGTAGTGGTTGCAAGGTGTTTTCGGCACCGGATGCAACTGAGAAGTGAGATTCCGCATGACCGGCCATCCGGAACGCCGGGCCGCCCTCGTGGACGCGGGGGTCGACCCGGTGGGTACGGCCTCGAACTACTTCGCGGACCGCGACGACCTGCTGCGGCAGATCGACACCCGCCTCCACGTCCGGCTGGCCCCCGATCCGGACAAGTTCGCCGAACTGCTGTCCCGGCCGAAGGACCGGTCCCTGGTCGCGGCGTTCATGCACGACCTGATGGGCCGGGCGACCCACGACCGCACGGGCTGTCTGGCCCTTCTGGAAATGCGCCTGGAGGCCACCCGCCGCCCCGAACTCCGCGCCTCCTTCACCACATCGGTCCGGGCGGACCTGGACGAGGGCATCCGGTTCCACCGCGAGGCGGGCCTCCCGGGCGGCGACGAGACGGTCACCGTGCTCCATCTGGCGATGCTGGGGCTGCTGCTGGAGCACCTGACGCCGCCCGGGGCGCTGGAGGGAGTGCTGCCGGGGGTGGGGGTCCCGGAGGGACTGGTGGAACGGATCGTGGCGGCCATCGTCCCGATGACCTGACCGGGAGCGCGGAGAACCAGCGTGACCAGCCCCGCACGGCGACCGTCCAACCGGCCATCTAGACGAGGGCGCGCAGAACCAGCGTGACCAGCCCCGCCCTGCCGCGACCGTCCTCCCGGCCACCAGACGAGGACGCGGAGAACCAGCGTGACCAGCCCCGCCCCGCCGCGACCGTCCTGCCGGCCACCTACACGAGGGCGCGGAGAACCAGCGCGACCGGCCCCGCTCGGCCGCTGTCACGGCCGCGGGAAGTCCCCTTCCGCGCCGCCCTCCCGGCTCTACCGCGCAGCGCGCGGCTCGCGCCACATCGGCCACATCCGAGGCCCGTCCGGCAGGTCGAGCGGGCGCTCCACCAGCTCGAACCCGAGCCGCTCGTAGAGCCCCCGGCTGCGCGCGCTGCTCGCCTCCAGATACGCCGGCATCCCCTCCCGGTCGCACCGCTCCAGAACCGACCCGATGAGCGCGGTCCCGAGCCCCTCGCCCTGCCGCTCGGGAGCCACGCCGATCATCCACAGGTACTCGTGGGCCCGCCCGGCAGGATGCACCTCGGCGGTGAGCCGTCCGATCAGCTCGATGCGCTCATTGCCCGGATCGAGAGCCTCCCGCAGTGCGGCGAAGTCGTCCTCGCCGTCGTGCTCACCACCCCCGTCCGCCGGGACGGGCAGCCACAACGCGCACGCGGTCCCCTCCTCCGTGACATCCACCCGCCCCTCGGCCATCACGATGTCCACGAACGCGGCCATCAACCGGGGATGCGTCGTACGGCGGTACTCCTCCTCCGGGAAGATCCATCCGCTGACCGGGTCGTCCTGGAAAGCCGAGTCCAGCAGCCGCGTCACCAGCTCACGGTCGCTTCCGCCGGCCGTCCGTATCGCCACGCCCATGCCCCACCCCTTCAACTCAACCCCCGTCGGCCACAAGGGTGTTGAGACTAGCCGGTGAGCATGCGGAAGCGGGCCCCGCACACCGTGGGGATGTGCGGGACCCGTCGGCCGGAGCCCCCGGGGGCCGCGCGGGGTCAGGACCGCGCGGTACCGGGCGCTCCGGGGCCCTCAGGCGGTGCGCCGCGTCACGAACTCCGCGAGGGAGAGCAGCCCGCCGGCCGCCTCCGGATCGGGCACCGCACGCGTCAACTGCCCCATCGCCCGGGCCATCCGGTCGGCCGCCTGCACCTGCGCCCAGTCGCGGCCGCCGGCCTCCTCGACGGCGAGGGCCGTACGCGCCAGGTCCTCCTCGGCGTACGGCGCCGTGTACAGCTCGGCCAGTTCGGCGGCGGCGGCCGTGCCGGAGGTGAGCGCGGCGACCACCGGGAGGGACTTCTTCCGGGCGGCGAGGTCCGCGCCGGCCGGTTTGCCGGTGCGGCTCGGGTCGCCCCATATGCCGATCACGTCGTCGATCAGCTGGAAGGCCAGGCCCGCCTCCCGGCCGAACGCGTCCATCGCCTCCACGTCCTCGGCGGACGCGCCCGCGTACAGCGCGCCGAGCGCACAGGCGCACCCGAGCAGCGCGCCCGTCTTGGCCTCGGCCATCACGAGCACCTGGTCGAGGGTGACCTCGCCGGGAGCGAGTCCCTGCATGGCGGTGTCCTCGTGCTGGCCCTCGCACAGCTCGACGACACAGGCCGCGAGCCGGGCGGCGGCCGCTCCCGCCGCGGGGTGCGGGTCCTCGGCCAGCAGCCGGAGCGCCAGCGCCTGGAGGGCGTCCCCGGCCAGGATCGCGTCGGCGTCACCGAAGACGGTCCACGCGGTGGGGCGGTGCCTGCGGGTGGTGTCGCGGTCCATCACGTCGTCGTGCAGCAGTGTGAAGTTGTGCACCAGCTCCACCGCCACGGCCGCCCGGACCGCCGCCGCCCGCGCCCGGTCCCCACCGAGAGCGGCGGCCGCGGTGAGGACGAGGGCGGGCCGTATCGCCTTGCCCGCGTTGCCCGTCGCCGGGGTGCCGTCGGCGTCCTGCCAGCCGAAGTGGTAGAGCGCGACCCGGCGCAGGGAACCGGGCAACGACTCCAACGCGGACCGCAGTTCGGGGTCGACCGACGCCCGGACCCGCTCCAGGATCACCGCGGCCTCATGGCCGTCGAGGGAGTGCGGCTCTGGCCCGTCGAGCGGGCCCGCCTCCCCGGCCGGCCGCCTGTCCCCCGTCCGCCCGGCGGCCGACGGCTCCGTCCTCCCGGTGACCGTCACCGACCTCCCCCCGGTGGCCGGCGCCGCCCTCCCCCCGGCGGTCGGCGCCCGTGCCTCCGTGTTTTCCGTCGCCAGTGCCTGCGTACCCGTCGTGAACTCGGCCATGGAACCCCCCTCGGTCAGTCCGCTGACGGTGGCGCTTCCGCTGCGGGCGGCCGCGCTCCTGCGAGGTGCCCCCACCCCGGAGGTCGACCGAGGTGCCCCCACCTCGGTGCTCGACCGGGGTGTACCCGCCCCGGCGGGCGGGGACACGGCTCCCGGGTGCGGGAACGTCACCTCCACCGGCCGATCTCGACGTTCTCCAGGACTCCGAGCGCGTCCGGCACCAGCACGGCCGCCGAGTAGTAGGCCGTCACCAGGTACTTGATGATCGCCTGTTCGTTGATGCCCATGAACCGCACCGACAGGCTCGGCTCGATCTCGTCCGGGATACCGGCCTGCTGGAGGCCGATGACGCCCTGGTCGGCCTCACCGGTACGCATGGCGATGATCGAGGTGGTCCGCTCCGGGGTGACCGGGATCTTGTTGCACGGGTAGATCGGCACGCCGCGCCAGGTGGGGATGCGGTTGCCGCCCACGTCGATGGTCTCGGGGACCAGTCCGCGCTTGTTCAGCTCACGGCCGATCGCGGAGATCGCGCGCGGGTGGGCGAGCAGCAGCTTGGTGCCCCGGCGGCGGCTGAGCAGTTCGTCGAGGTCGTCGGGGCTGGGCACGCCGTCGTGCGGCTGGAGCCGCTGGTCGTACTCGCAGTTGTTCAGCAGTCCGAACTCACGGTTGTTGACGAGCTCGTGCTCCTGGCGCTCCTTGAGTGCCTCGACGGTCAGCCGGATCTGCTGTTCCGTCTGGTTCATGGGCTGGTTGTAGAGGTCGGCCACACGCGTGTGGATGCGCAACACGGTCTGGGCGATGCTCAGTTCGTACTCGCGGGGCCGGGCGTCGTAGTCGACGAAGGTGTGCGGGATGTCGGGCTCGCCCTCGTGGCCCGCCGCGAGGTCGATCTCCTTCTCGCCGTACTTGTTGGTGCGCTGCGAGGGGATCGCGCGCTGCTCCCGGAGGTGCTCGCGCAGGGCTTCGGCGCGCTCCGCCACCTGGTCGACGTCCTGGCGGGGCAGCACGAGGACCGTGCACGCGGTGGCCGCTCGGGCGGTGTACTCCCAGATGGCGTCCGGGTCGAGGAGTGCCTGGTCGCCGAAGTAGGCGCCGTCGGCAAGGACTCCGAGCACCGCGTCGTCACCGTAGGGGCCGGTGCCGACCTTCTCCACCCTGCCGTGCGCCAGCAGGTACACCTCGTCGGCCTGGGCGCCGAAGGAAGCGATCACCGAACCCTGGGTGAACTCCCGCTGCTGGCAGCGCTGGGCGAGTTCGGAGAGCACGTCGTCGTCCTCGTAGGACCTGAGCGCCGGCAGCTCGCGCAGCTCGGCGGGGATCACCTCGACCCGGTCCCCGGTCTTCACGAAGGTCACCCGGCCGTCGCCCACGGCGTAGCTCAGACGTCGGTTCACCCGGTACGTACCGCCCTGGACGTTCACCCACGGCAGCATGCGCAGCAGCCAGCGGGAGCTGATCTCCTGCATCTGTGGTGCGGACTTGGTGGTGGTGGCCAGGTTCCGCGCGGCCGCTGTGCCGAGGCTCTGCTGCGGCCGGTCCTGCTCGGTGCGGACCTCTTCGCCTACCGACATAAGGAATTGCCCTCCCGGTACATGCCCGGACGCGATCTACGCCCGGGCATCGATGTGCAGGAGCAAGCCTTCCTCACGGAACGTGCCGGTGCTATTACCCGAAAGAGGGGGAATGGATCACTGCGCGGCTGGGCATATGCGAGGTTCCTATCCACTGACACCCAGTCAATTTCGCTGTCGTGAGCGGAATTTGACTGTCCGAATCCACTCGCACGCTGTGCGGACCAGGAGACGGAGTCCGCTGCTTTCGGTACAAGCACCAGTGAGGACCGGCCGTGGTCGGCGGCCGGCGCGCAGTGCGAAGGAGGGAGCCATGGCCTCACCCATGTCCGCGGGCAGATTCCTGGCCGTCCTGCGGGCGGAGGGTGCCACCGTCGTCGAGGTCGGCGACTGGGAGCACCACAACCGCAACCACGTCGGCGCCTGGGGACCGGTGCACGGCGTGATGATCCACCACACAGTGACCAGGGGCAGCGCGGCGACGGTGGAACTGTGCCGCAAGGGGTACACCGGCCTGCCGGGCCCCCTGTGCCACGGCGTCATCACCAAGGACGGCACCGTCCACCTCGTCGGCTACGGCCGCGCCAACCACGCCGGCCTCGGCGACGACGACGTCCTGCGCGCGGTGATCGCGGAGAAGGCGCTCCCCCTCGACAACGAGGCCAACACCGACGGCAACCGCCACTTCTACGGCTTCGAGTGCGAGAACCTCGGCGACGGCGAGGATCCCTGGCCGGCGGCCCAGCTCACGGCGATCGAGCGGGTCTCCGCGGCGGTGTGCCGCCACCACGGCTGGACGGAACGGTCGGTCATCGGCCACCTGGAGTGGCAGCCGGGCAAGGTGGACCCGCGCGGCTTCACGATGGCCTGGCTGCGGGGCCGGATCCGGGAGCGCCTGAAGTGACCCCGCGGGTCACAATGGGGACGTGACCGGCCTCGACACCCTGCGCCCCCGCCTCCCCTCGCCCCTGCAGGAGCTGTCGGACCCCCGCTTCGCCCGGCACGGCCTGCGCCTTCTCCTCAAGCGCGACGACCTGATCCACCCCGAGCTCGTCGGCAACAAGTGGCGCAAGCTGGCGCCGAACCTCACCGCGGCGGCCGGCCGCACGGTCGTCACGTTCGGCGGCGCGTACTCCAACCACCTGCGTGCCACGGCCGCCGCGGGCCGCCTCCTGGGCCTGCCCACGGTGGGCGTGGTCCGCGGTGAGGAACTCGCCGACCGTCCCCTGAACCCGTCCCTCGCCCGGTGCGCGGCCGACGGCATGCGGCTGCACTTCGTCGACCGGCCGACGTACCGCCGCAAGACCGAAGCGGACGTCCTCGCGCGCGTGCTGCGCGCGGTGGACGCCGAGGACGCGTACGTCGTCCCGGAGGGCGGCAGCAACGCGCTCGCGGTACGTGGCTGCCGCGCGCTCGGCGAGGAGCTGTCGGGGCGTGCGGACGTCGTCGCGGTCGCCTGCGGCACCGGCGGCACCCTCGCGGGCCTGGCGGCCGGACTGGGCCCGGGCCAGCGCGCCCTGGGCACAGCAGTCCTCAAAGGCGGCTTCCTGACGGCCGGCGCAAGGGCGCTCCAACGCGAGGCCTTCGGAGGACCGCGCGGCGACTGGACAGTCGACGACCGCTTCCACTTCGGCGGCTACGCCCGCACCACACCCGAACTGGACGACTTCGCCGAGGACTTCGAGAACCGCCACGGCGTGCCCGTGGAACGTCTCTATGTCGCCAAGTTGCTGTATGGATTGGCCGCCCTTGCCGAGGAGGGTGCCTTCCCCCGCGGGGCGACGCTCGCGGCGGTGGTCACGGGCCGCCCCTTCACCTGACCCTCGTTCGCCCTACTCGGCCGCCTCCCGGTACGCCGCCGCCTCCTCCAGGTCCAGCCTGCGCAGCAGGGTCCGCAGCATCTCGTCGTCGATGTAGCGCAGGTCCCGCAGCTTCACGAACACCGCGCGCTCGGCGCCGATCATCTCCCCGGACAGCCTGCGGTAGGTGTCGTCGACGGTCTCGCCGGTGAGGGGGTTGGACTGGCCGAGGCGTTCCCAGACGGCGTTGCGGCGGCGGTCCAGGACCATGCGCAGGCGGTCGGCGAGGGGCGGCGGGAGGGCGTTGCGCTCGTCGGCGAGGAGTTCGTCCAGGCGCCGTTCCGCGGCCCGCGAGGCCTGCGCCTGGGCGTTGGCCTCGGCGAGGGTCTCGGCCTGCTGGTCGCGGCCGGGAAGCTTCAGCATGCGGATCAGCGGGGGCAGGGTGACGCCCTGGACGACGAGGGTGCCGATGACCGTCGTGAAGGTGAGGAAAAGGATCAGGTTGCGGCCCGCGAACGGTTCGCCGTCGTGCAGGTGCTCCGGGATGGAGAAGGCGATCGCCAGCGAGACCACGCCCCGCATGCCGGCCCAGGCGATGACGAACGGCGCCTTCCAGGTGGGGTCGTCCTCACGCGCGCGGATCCGCGCGGAGAGCATGCGCGGCAGGAAGGTCGCCGGATAGACCCACACGAACCTCGACACGACGACCACGAGGAAGACGGCGACCGCGTACCAGGCGGCGCGGCCGCCCTCGTACTCCCCGAGGCCCCTCAGCACGACGGGCAGTTGCAGCCCGATGAGGGCGAACACCGACGACTCCAGGACGAAGGCGACCATCTTCCAGACGGCGTCCTCCTGGAGGCGTGTCGCGAAGTCGACCTCCCACGCGCGGTGTCCGAGGAAGAGGGCCACCACGACCACCGCGAGGACCCCGGACGCGTGGAACTGCTCGGCCGCCGCGTAGGCGACGAACGGGATGAGCAGGGAGAGCGTGTTCTGCAGCAGCGGCTCCTTCAGGTGGGTGCGCAGCCAGTGGATCGGCACCATCAGCACCAGGCCGACCGCGACCCCGCCGACCGCCGCGAGCAGGAATTCGCCGATGCCGCCGGCCCAGGTGGCGCCCTCGCCGACCGCGGCCGCGAGCGCGACCCGGTAGGCGGTGATCGCGGTCGCGTCGTTCACGAGGGACTCGCCCTGGAGGATGGTCGTGATCCGGGAGGGCAGCCCCACGCGGCGTGCCACCGCCGTCGCCGCCACCGCGTCCGGCGGTGCCACCACCGCGCCCAGCACGAGCGCGCCGGTCAGCGAGAGGCCCGGCACGATCTGGTACGCCGCCCAGCCGACGACGAAGGTCGCGAAGAGCACGTATCCCACCGACAGCAGTGCCACGGGCCGCATTTGCGCCCTGAGGTCGAGATAGGAGCTGTCGGTGGCCGCGGAGTGCAGCAGCGGCGGCAGGATGATGGGCAGCACGATGTCCGGGTCGAGCGTGTACACCGGGACCCCGGGAAGGTACGAGACCAGCAGTCCGGCCGCGACCAGCAGCAGTGGCGCCGGAACGGGGGTCCGCCGGGCGGCCGCGGCGACCGCCGCGCTCCCCGCCACCAGCAACAGCAGTGGCATCACGTCCATGGCCCTCGCCCGCCCTCGCTCATCGTCGTGCGCCCGCCCTCTTTTTCCGCGCGGCCGCCCGCGCGGCCGTCGTAACCTGGCAATCATGAAACAGTGCACGCACGCCGACGCGCTGCCGCACCCGGAGCCCGAGCCGCTCAACGACACGTGCCCGGAGTGCCTGAGGGACGGTACCCACCCGGTACAACTGCGCCTGTGCCTGTCCTGCGGTCACGTCGGTTGCTGCGACTCCTCGCCGGGACAGCACGCGACGAAGCACCACAAGGACACCGACCACCCGATCATGCGCACCCACGAACCCGGTGAGAACTGGCGTTGGTGCTTCGTGGACCACGTCCTTGTGTGACCCTGGACCGTCGGGTTCCAGGACGGTTCGACCGTCTGACGTCTGGGTACGTCAACCCGGCGCGCGTTCTTCCCAATTGGAGCCGCAAACCCCCTAGACACGGAGCGTGTCCACAGTTTTACTGTGAGTGACGGCAAGGGGTTGGGGTCCCGGGGACAGGAATGTCGAGAGCGCGGTAGCGTCACCGCTGAACCACACGTCGCGTTACTCCGGGGGGCGACCCTCGGCCCCCGTAAAGCTTGTACCACCTTGGAGGTGAGGGTGTCCCAGATCGCAGGCGAGCCCGCGACCCAGGACTTCGTGGAAGTCCGGCTGCCGGCCGCGGGTGCCTACCTGTCGGTGCTGCGGACGGCCACGGCCGGCCTCGCGGCCCGTTTGGACTTCACCCTCGACGAGATCGAGGACCTGCGCATCGCGGTGGACGAGGCCTGCGCGATCCTGCTCCAGCAGGCCGTGCCCGGCTCGGTGCTCAGCTGTGTCTTCCGACTCGTCGACGACTCGCTGGAGGTCACCGTCTCGGCCCCGACCACGGACGGTCACGCACCGTCACGGGACACCTTCGCCTGGACCGTCCTGTCGGCCCTGGCGGGCAAGGTCTCGTCGGCCGTGGACGAGGACAAGACCGTTTCGATCAGCCTCTACAAACAGCGCGGCGCGGGACCCGGGCCGGCGTGAGGAACGGGGACGGGCCGGTGCGGGACGAAGAGCGCGGCACACGGGAGCTGTCGGCCGGGGGCGGACACCGTCCTCCCTGCCCGAGCGGCGCCGACGGCCTGGGTGACGACGGCCTCGGCGGTTCCCGTCGTATGGCGGACGGCATCGACGGCATCCCCGAGCAGGCCCGGCCGCATCCGCAGGAGGACGTCGTCGACACGACGGCGACCGGCCTCCTGGACGACGGGCAGGGGGATCGGAAAGGTGCCGTGCAGGGTGCGCCTCCGGCAGGGCGGGCCGGGGTCCTCCCGGTGCCGACGGAGGCGAGGGCTCGTGGAAGGGCGACGGGCGGGACGATGAGCGAGCACGAGCGAAACGCAGAGGACGGCGCGGCGGGCGCGAACAACACGCCGGTCCCGCGGCACGACCCCCAGGACCGCAGCGGGGCACGGGCCCTGTTCGTCGAGCTGCGCGCGCTGAAGGACGGCAGCCCGGAGTACGCGGAGCTGCGCAACCAGCTGGTCCGGATGCATCTGCCGCTCGTCGAGCACCTCGCGCGCCGCTTCCGCAACCGCGGCGAGCCGCTGGACGACCTGACCCAGGTCGCCACCATCGGCCTGATCAAGTCGGTCGACCGCTTCGACCCGGACCGTGGGGTGGAGTTCTCGACCTACGCGACCCCGACGGTCGTCGGCGAGATCAAGCGCCACTTCCGTGACAAGGGCTGGGCGGTCCGCGTCCCCCGCAGGCTCCAGGAGCTGCGTCTCGCGCTCACCACGGCGACGGCGGAGCTCTCCCAGTTGCACGGCCGCTCCCCCACGGTCCACGAACTGGCCGAGAAGCTGGGCATCTCGGAGGAGGAGGTCCTGGAGGGCCTGGAGTCGGCCAACGCGTACTCCACGCTGTCCCTGGACGTCCCCGACACGGACGACGAGTCCCCGGCGGTGGCGGACACCCTCGGCGCGGAGGACGAGGCGCTGGAGGGCGTCGAGTACCGGGAGTCGCTCAAGCCGCTCCTGGAGGACCTCCCGCCCCGCGAGAAGCGAATCCTCCTGCTCCGCTTCTTCGGCAACATGACCCAGTCGCAGATCGCGCAGGAGGTCGGCATCTCCCAGATGCACGTCTCCCGCCTGCTGGCCCGCACCCTGGCCCAGCTCCGGGAGAAGCTGTTGGTGGAGGAGTAGGCCGACCCCGGCCGCTCAGGCCCTACGACGGTCCTACGACGACGACAGGCCGCCTCGGCCGCAGATCCGACGCCACGCCTTCGACGTACGGCTACCGCTTGCCGTCCTGCGCCCGCCCCGGCCCCCTGATCCCGAGCGCCTGGGTCGTCGCCGGGTTGATCAGGAGGACCAGCGCGGCCACCGCGACGACCGCGAGGGCGATGCCCGCCGGGATCGCCACACTGTCGGCCTGGAGGAGGTTGTAGGCGACGGGCAGGGCCATGATCTGGGTGATGACCGCCGGGCCCCGGCTCCAGCTGCGCCGGGCCAGCAGCCCGCGGGCGGCGAGGAGCGGCAGCAGGGCGAGAACGATCAGCGTGATGCCGCCGGTGACGGCGGACTGCCGGTCGTCCGGGTCGCCGACCAGGCCCTCCACGAGCATCCAGACGCCCCCCGCGACGAGCGCGAGCCCCTCCAGGGCGGCCAGGGCGGCGGCGTAGGTCAGGCGCCGCGGGCGCGGACCGGCGGTCTCCGGGGCGGTGGGGATCTGCTCGCTGCTCACCCCTGAAGAGTAGCCCTCGGCCCCGGAAACCCCCTGGGTGAGGCGCGGGCAACGCACACCCCCGCGCGCGGGTTGCCTCACGCCCCCGTGGCAAGGTTCACGCGCCGAAGTCTTACGTGATCCCTATCTCGACCTGTGCCCGGTACCACCCAGTAGGTACGCTGCAACCCATGCGTGCACTTCTCGTGGTCAATCCGGCGGCAACCACCACAAGCGCACGTACGCGCGATGTCCTGATCCACGCGCTCGCGAGCGAGATGAAACTCGAGGCGGTCACCACCGAGTACCGCGGCCACGCGCGCGACCTGGGCCGACAGGCGGCGGAGAGCAAGGACATCGACCTGGTCGTGGCCCTGGGCGGCGACGGCACGGTCAACGAGGTCGTCAACGGCCTCCTGCACGCCGGCCCCGACCCCGAGCACCTGCCCGGCCTCGCCGTGGTCCCCGGCGGCTCCACCAACGTCTTCGCCCGCGCACTCGGCCTGCCCAACGACGCCGTCGAGGCCACCGGCGCCCTCCTGGACGCCCTGCGCGAGGGCAGCGAGCGGACGGTCGGCCTGGGGCTGACCGCGGGTACGCCCGGCACCGAGGACGAAGCCGTGCCGGGACGCTGGTTCACCTTCAACGCGGGGCTCGGATTCGACGCCGGTGTGGTCGGCCGGGTGGAGCAGCAGCGCGAGCGCGGCAGGAAATCCACACACGCTCTCTACGTCCGTCAGGCATTGCGCCAGTTCTTCGGCGAGGCGCACCGCCGACACGGGACGATCACCGTGGAACGTCCGGATGCGGAGCCGGTGACCGATCTGGTCCTTTCCATAGTCTCGAACACCTCTCCGTGGACCTTCCTGGGCAATCACCCGATGTACGCGTCGCCTAAGGCCTCGTTCGATAAAGGCCTCGACGTACTCGGCCTCACCCGCATGACGACGACCGCGATCGCCCGATATGGCACGCAGTTGCTCACTTCGTCCCCCGACCGCGGCCCCCAGGGCAAGCACGCCGTGTCCCTGCACGACCTGGACCAGTTCACCTTGCATTCGAAGGTGCCCCTGCCCCTCCAGATGGACGGCGACCACCTCGGACTGCGTACGAGCGTGACGTTCACAGGCGTACGCCGTGCACTGCGTGTGATTGTGTGAGCAGAAGGGGCTAAAGTCCTTTCACTCGAACGTTTAGGCCAGGGTCCACCCCATGGAAGTACGGCTGTGACCTAGTCGACACCGAGGAATCAAAAAAAACTTTCCGGAAGGGGTTGTATCCGCCGCTGAGGTTTGCGAGTCTCTACGTGGCGGTCGGGACAGCCCGCAACACCAGCGTCCACAGGCCACCGGAACCCCTCTTCAATCCACAGGACCACGCCGAGGAAGACTCGGTGGACGGCCCTTCACTTGTTGAGGGATTCGTGAAAGCGTTCACATTCACAAGCAACTTGCACGTAATACCAAGGAGAGGTAGCAGCCATGGACTGGCGTCACAACGCCGTTTGCCGCGAGGAAGACCCCGAGCTCTTCTTCCCCATCGGCAACACCGGTCCTGCGCTGCTGCAGATCGAGGAAGCCAAGGCCGTCTGCCGTCGCTGCCCCGTTATGGATCAGTGTCTGCAGTGGGCGCTCGAGTCCGGTCAGGACTCCGGCGTCTGGGGTGGTCTCAGCGAGGACGAGCGTCGCGCCATGAAGCGCCGTGCCGCCCGCAACCGGGCCCGTCAGGCCTCCGCCTGACATACCCACCCCGTACAGCCTGAGCTTGGCGGCGCGTACACCGCGTACGCTTCTCCCGCCCCGAGCCGCAGCGCGCAGTACCCCCGATGCGCAGCACAACGCTGGCAACGAGCATTTGAGCCCCGGACCCCTGAACGGTCCGGGGCTTTTTGCTGTGCCCCGGACCGCGTACGCCCCTACTTCTGCGCCTGCACCGGCACGTCGAGGATCACGCGGGTGCCGCCCTCCGGCGCCGGGACCATGTCGAAGGTTCCGCCCAACTCGCCTTCCACCAGCGTCCGTACGATCTGCAGGCCCAGGTTGCCCGCGGTGTGCGGGTCGAAGCCCTCGGGCAGGCCGACGCCGTCGTCCTGGACGGTGACGAGGAGGCGGGCCTCCTTGGTGGTGCCGCCGCGGACGGCCGTGACCTCGACCGTGCCGGTCTCGCCCTCGCGGAAGCCGTGCTCCAAGGCGTTCTGCAGGATTTCGGTGAGGACCATGGACAGCGGGGTGGCGACCTCGGCGTCCAGGATGCCGAAGCGTCCGCTGCGCCGGCCGGTGACCTTGCCCGGGGAGATCTCGGCGACCATGGCGAGCACCCGGTCGGCGATCTCGTCGAACTCCACGCGCTCGTCCAGGTTCTGAGACAGCGTCTCGTGGACGATGGCGATCGAGCCGACGCGGCGGACCGCCTCCTCGAGGGCCTCCCGGCCGCGGTCGGACTCGATGCGCCGGGCCTGCAGGCGGAGCAGGGCCGCCACCGTCTGGAGGTTGTTCTTCACCCGGTGGTGGATCTCCCGGATGGTCGCGTCCTTGGTGATCAACTCGCGCTCGCGGCGGCGCAGTTCGGTCACGTCCCGCAGCAGGACCAGTGAACCGATGCGGGTGCCCTTGGGCTTGAGCGGGATCGCCCGGAACTGGATGACCCCGTCGTGCGCCTCGATCTCGAACTCCCGGGGAGCCCAGCCGCTGGCGACCTTGGCGAGCGCCTCGTCCACCGGGCCGCGGGTGGGGGCGAGTTCGGCGGTGGTCCGGCCGAGGTGCTGGCCCACGAGGTCGGAGGCGAGGCCCATGCGGTGGTAGGCGGAGAGGGCGTTCGGGGAGGCGTACTGGACGATGCCGTCCGCGTCGAGGCGGATCAGTCCGTCGCCGACCCGCGGGGCCGCGTCCATGTCCATCTGCTGGTTGGGGAACGGGAAGGAGCCGGCCGCGATCATCTGGGCCAGGTCGGACGCGCTCTGGAGATAGGTCAGTTCGAGACGGCTCGGGGTGCGGACGGTCAGCAGGTTGGTGTTGCGCGCGATGACACCGAGGACGCGCCCGTCCCGCCGTACCGGAATCGACTCGACGCGGACCGGGACCTCCTCGCGCCACTCCGGGTCGCCCTCGCGCACGATCCGGCCCTCGTCGAGCGCCACGTCCAGCAGCGGGCGGCGGCCGCGGGGGACGAGGTGGCCGACCATGTCGTCCTGGTAGGAGGTGGGGCCGGTGTTGGGCCGCATCTGGGCGACGGAGACGTAGCGGGCGCCGTCGCGGGTGGGGACCCACAGGACGAGGTCGGCGAAGGAGAGGTCGGAGAGCAGCTGCCACTCCGAGACCAGCAGGTGCAGCCACTCGAGGTCGGAGTCGTCGAGTGCGGTGTGCTGGCGGACCAGTTCGTTCATGGAGGGCACGGATGCGAGCGTACCTGGGGGTATGTGAGTGACCTAAAAGCACCGTGCGTCGGTGGGATCCCGGGCCCGGAAACACCCGCGGGCCGCGGCGCCTGGGAAGGACCCTCAACCTTCCCGGCACCGCAGCCCGGAGCAATATCGGCCGTGGGGTGTGCGGTCCCGGTCGGCCGAGGTGAGGATCCGGGGCAGTCAGGGCAGAGAGCTCCGGGTCCTCGGTCCGTCCTCCTGTGCGGGGAAGACGGAAGTCGCGCTTCAATTGTGGACTAGACCACTAGGTGTGTCCATGCGTTGGAGCCTGTTTGTTGTTGGAGCTTTCCCTCACGGGAGTCACTTAGTCGGACGCCCTAACAACCTCCACGCAGCCTAACGCGTGTGGGTTCATGTGCGGGGCCAGATAGCCATGGCAATTTCCGCGACGGCCTCCAACTCCTCCCGGCTCGCGCCGTCGCGCGCCTGTTGGGACATCCCGTGCACGACCGCTCCGGTGTGCCGGGCGAGTGCGCGGGCGTCGGTGCCGGAGGGCAGTTCACCTGCGGTGATGTCGGCCCGGATACGGCTCTCGAAGGCGGAGATCATGGCGTTGCGCCGGTTCCGCAGGGACTGCGCGACCTCGGGATTCGTGCAGTTGGTGGCCGCGTGGGCGATGAGACAGCCCTGTGGACGGTCGGGGGCCGTGTAGGCGCGGGCGGCCTCTCGCAGGGTCCGTTCGACGGCGGCACGGGCGGTGGGCTCCTCGGCCAGGGCGCGGTCGGCGAAGGCGGCGTAGCGGGTGTCGTAGACGCTCACCGCTTCCTCGAAGAGCGTGCGCTTGTCGCCGAAGGCCGCGTACAGGCTCGGGGCGCCGATGTCCATCACACGAGTGAGGTCGGAGACGGACGTGGCCTCGTACCCCCGCTCCCAGAAGGCCATGATCGCCTTCTCCAGTGCGGTCTCGCGGTCGAAGGAACGGGGGCGGCCGCGCGGCCTGGATGACGGGGAAGTGGATGCGACCTGCGCTTTCGTCTCCCGGCTGCTCACCATGGAGTGAATTGTATAGCGAGTACTAGAGAAAGGGGCGCGAGTCGGCGTACGGTCTTTCTGTAGCGACCGTTAGACAGGGGGGAGGGTCTCGGACATGGGTGCAGCGTTCCCTGGGCCGTGGGACCCGATTCTGTTAGATTGGTCTAAACCACATGGGCCGTACCGGGGTCCGGTCGAGCCCTCTCCGTTCAGACCGTTTCTACAGATCAGACCGTTTCCTCAGATCGGCAGGCCCAGCGTGGAAGTTGTCATCGTTCCGGATGCCAAGGCGGGTGGCGAGCTCATCGCCGAGGCCATGGCCCAGCTGCTCCGACGCAAGCCCGACGCCCTGCTCGGTGTGGCGACCGGCTCCACCCCGCTGCCCATCTACGAGGCCCTGGCGGCGAAGGTGCGGTCCGGTGCCGTGGACGCCTCGCGGGCGCGGATAGCCCAGCTCGACGAGTACGTGGGGCTGCCGGCCGAGCACCCGGAGTCCTACCGATCGGTGCTGCGCCGCGAGGTCCTGGAGCCGCTCGGGATACCGATGACCTCCTTCATGGGCCCGGACGGGACGGCGCAGGACATCCCCGGTGCGTGTGCGGCGTACGACGCGGCGCTGGCCGGTGCCGGAGGCGTGGACCTGCAGCTGCTCGGAATCGGGACGGACGGGCACATCGGCTTCAACGAGCCGTGCTCCTCGCTGGCCTCGCGGACCCGGATCAAGACGCTGACCGAGCAGACCCGGGTGGACAACGCGCGGTTCTTCGAGGGGGACATCTCGCAGGTGCCGCACCATGTGATCACCCAGGGGATCGGGACGATCCTCGAGGCTCGGCACCTGGTGCTGCTCGCCACGGGTGAGGGCAAGGCGGACGCGGTGGCGGCGACGGTGGAGGGGCCGGTCGCCGCGGTGTGTCCCGCTTCGGCGCTCCAGTTGCATCCGCATGCGACGGTGGTCGTGGACGAGGGGGCCGCGTCCAAGTTGAAGCTGGCGGACTATTTCCGGCACACGTTTGTCAACAAGCCGGACTGGCAGGGGATTTAAAGCGGGTTCTCGTCTGCGGGGTTCTGTTCGCTGCCGGGTGCAGGTCGTCTGTGGCTGGTCACGCAGTTCCCCGCGCCCCTGGCAAGACAGGTGCCGGTTCCCTTCGAAGGGAACCGGCACGTGTCCTGCCGTAACGCCTACTCCCCCGCGATGACCTCCGCCGCCGCCCTGCCGCAGACCCTTGCCGCGCCGTGGGTCGCGATGTGCAGGGCTCCTCGGGCGGGGGCCTGAGGGAGGCCCATCTCGACCACGATCGTGTCGGGGCGGGTGCGGAGGACGGTGTCCAGGGCAGCTCCCATCCAGGGGTGACGGTGTTCGTCGCGGACCACGGCCACGATGCGGCGGGGGCCGGCGGCGGCCAGGGTGGCGAGGCCCGCGTCCTCGCCGGCGAAGCTGCCCGTCTCCGTGCCGGGGAGCATGCGGGCGAGTTCTGCGGCCACGCCCCAGGGGGTCTCGTCGCCGACCGCGATGTTCGCCACCGGGGTGAAGGCGGCGACATAGGGCGCCGTGGTGAGGGGTGTGAAGCTCTCGGCACTGGTGATGCGCAACGCCCTGCGGGCCGCCCGCAGTCCGACCTCCTCGTCGGCAGTCAGGTGCGCGTCGGCCGCGCCGGCCGCCGTCCAGTGGGCCAGTGTGCGGACGCGTTCCGCCGCCTGCGCGAGCCGCTCCTCGGGGAGTTCGCCCGAGCGGACCGCCGAGACCAGGGCGTCGCGCAGGCGTCGTACCGTCTCGTCGTCGGCCAGGCCCCCTCCCACGCAGATCGCGTCGGCGCCGGCGGCGATGGCCAGGACGCTGCCGCGCTCGATGCCGTACGTACCGGCGATGGCCTGCATCTCCATGCCGTCGGTGACGATGAGCCCGGTGTAGCCGAGGTCGCGGCGCAGCAGGTCGGTCAGGACCCGGGACGACAGCGTTGCCGGGCGGTCCGGGTCCAGGGCCGGGACCAGGATGTGGGCGGTCATCACGGCGCGGGTGCCGGCGGCGACGGCCGCGCGGAAGGGACGCAGTTCCCGCTCCAGGAGGACCGACTCGTCCACGTCGATGCGCGGCAGGGCGTGGTGGGAGTCGATCGCGGTGTCGCCGTGGCCCGGGAAGTGCTTGGTGCAGGCGGCGACACCCGCCGACTGCAAGCCCGTGACGTAGGCCGCGGTGTGCCGGGCGGCCAGGTCGGCGGAGGCGCCGAAGGAGCGGACGCCGATGACCGGGTTGGAGGGGTTGGAGTTCACGTCGGCCGACGGGGCCCAGTTGAGGTTGACCCCGCAGGCCGCGAGGCGGCGGCCGAGTTCCGCGGCGACCGCGTGCGTCAGGGCCACGTCGTCCACCGCGCCCAGGGCGTGGTTGCCGGGGAAGGACGAGCCGGTGCGCACCTCCAGGCGGGTCACGTCACCGCCCTCCTCGTCTATGGCGACCAGGACGTCGTCGCGTTCGGCGCGCAACTGGGCGGTCAGGGCGGCCAGTTGTTCCGGTGAGGCGATGTTGCGGCCGAACAGGCCGACCGAGGCGAGGCCCTCGCCGAGGCGGCGGAGCAGCCAGTCGGGGGCGGTAGTGCCGGTGAAGCCCGGTTGGAGGACCGTGAGGGCGTCCCGCGTGAGCGTGTCGGTGCCGCTGGCGATTGTCGTCATCGGGGGGCGTTATCCCTTCACGGCGCCCGCGGTGAGACCCGCGGCCATCTTGCGCTGGACGAGGAGGAAGAGGACCACGATCGGCACGGCCATCATGGTGGAACCGGCCATCATCGGGGCGTATTCGGTGCCGTGTTTGGTGGTGAAGTTGCCGAGCCAGACGGTCGCGGTCTGGTTCTTCTGGCTGAGCAGCATCAGGGCGTACAGGTACTCGTTCCAGGCCTGGATGAAACCGTAGACCGAGGTGGCGACCATGCCGGGGGCCAGCAGCGGGAAGACCACCCGCATGAAGGCGCCGGTGGGGGAACAGCCGTCGACCATCGCGGCCTCCTCCAGTTCCTTCGGAATGTTGACGATGAAGCCGCGCAGCGTCCACACCGTGAAGGGAAGGATGAAGGTCAGGTACGTGATGATCAGGCCCGACAGCTTGTCGTACTGGTCGAGGTCGTTCAGGAGCAGGAAGACCGGGATGATCATCGCGACCAGCGGGACCATCTGGACGGCCAGGATGCCCACGATCACGATCTTCCGGCCGCGGAAGGCGAAGCGGGAGATGGCGAGCGCGGCCAGGGTGCCGACCACGATGCCGATCGCCACGACCGCCAGGGAGACGACGAGGCTGCGGCCGACCGGGCCCCAGAAGTCGGCGATGTCCAGCGCGCGGCTGAAGTTGGAGAAGGTGATCCCGGTCGGCAGCAGGCTCGGGTCCGGGTCGATGGCGTCCTTCGCCGGCTTGAACGCGGTGTTGAGCATCCAGTAGACCGGGAAGCCCGCCGTGACGAAGACGAGGAGGCCGAGGAGGTTCCAGCCCAGCTTCGACTTGCGGGCCCCCGGAGCGAGCGCGCTCATTCGACCTCTCCGATCTTCAGCATCTGACGCATGTAGACGGCGACCACCCCGAGCAGCAGAAGCACGGTGATCAGGGCGATCGCCGAGCCCTGCGCGTAGTCGTTGACCACGAAGGCGCGGTCGTACGAATAGGTCGGCAGGATCTGGAACTCCGGCTCCGGGTGGCCGTTGCGCATCACGAACACCTGCGGGAAGACGCCCATGTCCCAGATGACCGACAGGGTGGTCAGCATCACGATGATGGGCTTGAGGATCGGCAGGGTGACGTAGCGGAACACGCCCCAGGCGCCGGCGCCGTCGAGACGGGCGGCCTCCTCCATCTCCTTGGGGACCTGGGTGAGTCCGGCGCTCAAGGTGATCACCACGAAGGGCACCGCGCCCCAGACCACCAGCAGCATGATCACGGCAAGCCCCTGGGGGCCGCTGGCGAACCAGTTGTGGCCGATCATCTCGACGCCGGGCAGCTTGCTGAGCAGCGCGTTGAGGATGCCGTAGTCCGCGTCGAACAGCCACTTGAAGACGGTGGTGGCGACGATGATCGGCATGCCCCAGCCGGCCACCAGCGCGATGTTGATCAGGGTCTTCACCCAGCCGGAGACCCGCTGGAGCAGCAGGGCGATCAGCATGCCGGCGACCATCGTGAAGATGACACAGCCCGCCGCGAAGACGACGGTCCGGACGACGACCGCCCAGAACTCGCCGTCGTCGAGCACGCCGGTGAAGTTGTCGAAGCCGACCCACTCGGCGGGCTGGAAGCCCCACAGCTGGGACTGGCCGAACTTCTGGAACGACAGGGTGACCAGGCGGACCAGCGGATAGCCCATGACCAGGCCGAGGATGAGAAGGCAGGGCGCGAGCAGCAGCCACGGGGTGGCGCCGGGCCCCCGCCTTCTGCGGGGCACCGTCGGGGTGGGCGGCGGTGGTACCGACAGCGGCGGCGGCACCTCGGTGGGGGTGGTGGTGTCTGCGGCACTCATCGCGTGCTCCTCAGCGGTCCCTCTGGTCGTACGGGAAGCAGGGCCCCGCCCTGGCCGAGTGGGCGTACGGGGCCCTGCCTGTCAGGTCACTTGGTGTTGATGACCTTGTCGATCGCGGTGTCCGCGTCCTTCGCGGCGGCCTCGACCGACTTCTTGCCGGTGCCGATGTTCTGGAGCATGGTCTGCAGGACCTGCGCCTTCTCGACCTGGCCCCAGCCGGGCGCCATGGGCACGAACCAGTTGGACTCGGCCGCGGTGGCCGGGACCGCCGTCGCCGGGTCGTTCTTCAGGGTGGCGAGGTCGGTCTTGTTGTTGGGCAGGTTGCCCTTGGCCATCAGGGCCTTCTGGCCGGAGGGACCGGTGAAGGCGTTGATCCACTCGGCGGCGACGGCCTGCGCCTTGGACTTGACCGGGACGGCGAGGTCCGAACCGCCCAGGAAGACGGGCATGTTCTTGCCGGACGGACCGGGCATCACGAAGTTCTCGAGGTTGTTCTTGAGCTTGCCGGTCTTGTCGTTCTTCGGGTCGGCGGAGGTCGCGCCCTCCCAGGCCGCGCCGAAGATCATGCCGGACTTGCCCTGGCCGTAGACGATGTAGCGGTCGGACTCGTCCTTGGTCTTGTCGCCGTGCATGTACTTGTCGACGACGTTCTTGAACTCGGTGAGGCCCTTGAGGGACTCGGGCGAGGAGAGGTTGGCCTTCCACTGGCCGCCCGACTCGACGGCGATCGAGCCGCCGGCGTCGTAGACGAAGGACATGGCCGCGTACCAGTCACGGGTGGGCTGGTACCAGGCGGAGAACTTGTCGCCCTCCTTCTTCTGGACCTTGTCCAGGGCGGCGGTGAGCTCCGCGTAGGTCTTCGGGGTGGACTTGACGCCGACCGAGGCGAAGACGTCCTTGCGCCAGTTGCCGACCCGGCCGCCCGCGTAGTAGGGGACGCCGTAGGTCTTGCCGTCGTAGGTCACCGAGGCCTTGAGGCCGTCGAGCCAGGCCGAGGAGTTGGTGAACGCGGCCGTGTCCAGGGGTGCGAAGGCGCCCTTGACCATGTAGCCGAGCATCTCGGTATTGCCCATCTCGACCACGTCGGGGGCCTTGTCGGTGGCGAGGACCGCGTCGAGCTTGGTGTTCTTGTCGGGCCAGCCGTAGTACTCGTGGTTGATCTTGATGCCGGGGTGCTTCTTCTGGACCGCGGCGTCCGCGGCCTTCACCAGTCCGGGCCAGTTGTTCTGGGCGTCGACGGTGAGCCAGACGGTCAGCTCCTTGGCGTCCGCGCCGCTGTCGTCCGAACTTCCGCCGTCACTGCCCCCACATGCCGCGACGGAGACCATCATGCCCGCGATACCGATCGCGGCTGCCAGCTTGCGCTTCACGCCACCCTCCTCAGGGATGCCCACACCTCCCGCCCACGAGCCGGGACCTGGACCAATGGTGTAGACCAGTAGGGGGAGCTTGGACCAGACCACGGGGCCTGTCAAGAGTGTGCGAAACGGCCCTGACCAGCCGTTATGCGAGCTACATATGCAGGAACCATTAGTAAAGAAGCCAGCGAAAACAGCGGCGGCGGAGTACTCTCGTCCGCTAGACCACTCACCTCTGTGGACTAGACCAAAAGAGGTGGCGACGGTATACAGAAGGGATCACGACGTGACCCGCATCCGGAGCCGGGAAGGCAGACCATGAGCAGCGACGTCAGCAGTGCGGAGACCGAGGGCGGGGCAGGCGTCCGTACCGCGCGCGTGCCCAAGTACTACCGCCTGAAGAAGCACCTGCTCGACATGACGGAGACGCAGTCGCCCGGCACGCCCGTACCCCCCGAGCGCACGCTCGCCGCCGAGTTCGACACCTCCCGCACCACCGTGCGCCAGGCCCTCCAGGAGCTCGTGGTCGAGGGGCGCCTCGAACGCATCCAGGGCAAGGGCACCTTCGTCGCCAAGCCGAAGGTCTCCCAGGCGCTGCAACTCACCTCCTACACGGAGGACATGCGCGCCCAGGGCCTCGAACCCACCTCGCAGCTCCTGGACATCGGCTACATCACCGCCGACGACCGTCTCGCCGAGCTCCTCGACATCACCGCCGGCGGCCGGGTGCTGCGCATCGAGCGGCTGCGCATGGCCAACGCGGAGCCCATGGCCATCGAGACGACCCACCTCTCCGCCAAGCGCTTCCCGGCCCTGCGCAGGTCATTGGTCAAGTACACGTCCCTCTACACCGCGCTCGCCGAGGTCTACGACGTCCATCTCGCCGAGGCCGAGGAGACCATCGAGACCTCGCTGGCCACCCCGCGCGAGGCCGGCCTGCTCGGCACCGACGTGGGCCTGCCGATGCTGATGCTGTCCCGCCACTCGTTCGACAGGACGGGCGAGCCGGTGGAGTGGGTGCGGTCGGTGTACCGGGGGGACCGGTACAAGTTCGTGGCCCGCCTGAAGAGGCCGGTCGACTAGTTCCCCTTTCGGCACCGCGAGTTCCCTTTTCGGCACCGCGGGTTCCCTTTCCGGTACCGCACGCGGTGTAGCGCACGCAGGCATCCTGCTCTACGGTCCTCCCGACTCCGTCTGGACGGGAGGACCGCCCCGTGCGTACCGCGAACGTCCGAACCATCGTCATCTGGACCCTCGTCGCACTCGTCGGCGCCACCGGCTGGGCCGTGCTCGCGCTCGCCCGGGGCGAGGACGTCTCCGCCGCCTGGATGGTCGCGGCCGCCCTCGGGTCGTACGCGATCGGCTACCGCTTCTACGCGAAGTTCATCGCGCACCGAGTGCTGAAGGTCGACGGGACCAGGGCCACCCCGGCCGAACGCCTCGACAACGGCATCGACTTCCACCCCACCGACCGCCGGGTCCTGCTCGGCCACCACTTCGCCGCGATCGCCGGCGCGGGCCCGCTGGTCGGCCCGGTGCTCGCCGCGCAGATGGGATACCTCCCCGGCACCATCTGGATCATCGCGGGCGTCATCTTCGCGGGCGCGGTCCAGGACATGGTGGTGCTGTTCTTCTCCACGCGCAGGGACGGCCGTTCGCTCGGGCAGATGGCCCGCGAGGAGATCGGCCCCTTCGGCGGCGCGGCCGCGCTGGTCGCCGCCTTCGCCATCATGATCATCCTGCTCGGGGTGCTGGCCCTGGTCATCGTCAACGCCCTCGCGGCCTCCCCGTGGGGCACCTTCTCCATCGCGATGACCGTCCCCATCGCCCTGTTGATGGGCTTCTACCTGCGCGTCCTGCGCCCGGGACGGGTCAGCGAGGTGTCGTTGATCGGCGTGGGTCTGCTGCTGCTCGCGCTGGTCGCGGGCCGCTGGGTGGCCGAGTCCTCGTGGGCCGGCGCCTTCACCCTCGCGCCCTCCACCCTGGTCGTCTGGCTGGTGGCGTACGGCTTCATCGCCTCGATCCTGCCCGTGTGGATGCTCCTCGCGCCCCGCGACTACCTCTCCACCTTCATGAAGATCGGCACGATCGTGCTGCTCGCCCTCGGGGTCGTCGTCGCGCTGCCGACGCTGAGGATGGACGCGGTGACGGACTTCGCCTCGCGCGGCGACGGCCCGGTCTTCGCGGGCTCGCTGTTCCCCTTCGTGTTCATCACCATCGCCTGCGGCGCGCTGTCCGGTTTCCACTCCCTGATCTCGAGCGGTACGACGCCGAAGATGATCCAGAAGGAGACGCAGGTCCGGATGATCGGCTACGGCTCCATGCTGATGGAGTCGTCGGTCGCGATCATGGCGCTGGTCGCGGCGAGCATCATCGACCCGGGGCTGTACTTCGCGATGAACGCGCCGACCGGGGTCATCGGGACGACGGTGGACAACGCCTCGCAGGTGGTGACGAGTTGGGGCTACTCCATCTCCCCCGCCGAACTCGCCCAGGCGGCGAAGAACGTCGAGGAGACGAGCCTGCTCTCGCGCACCGGCGGCGCCCCGACCCTGGCCGTCGGCGTCTCGGAGATCTTCTCCGAGGTCACCGGCGGGAGCCTGCGGGCCTTCTGGTATCACTTCGCGATCATGTTCGAGGCGCTGTTCATCCTGACCGCGCTCGACGCCGGCACACGCGTGGGCCGCTTCATGCTCCAGGACATGCTGGGCAACGTGTACCGGCCGTTCCGGAACATCAGTTGGAAGCCGGGGCTGGTCCTCACCAGCGCGGTCGTCTGCGCCCTGTGGGGTTACTTCCTGTGGGTCGGCGTCCACGAACCCCTCGGCGGGATCAACCAGCTCTTCCCGATCTTCGGCATCTCCAACCAGCTCCTCGCCGCGGTCGCCCTGGCCGTCTGCACCACCCTGTTGGTGAAGTCGGGACGCCTCAAGTGGGCCTGGATCACCGGGATCCCGCTCGCCTGGGACGCGACCGTGACGCTCACGGCGAGCTTCCAGAAGGTGTTCTCCAGCGACCCGAAGGTCGGCTTCTTCAAGCAGCGGTCCGTGTTCCAGGACGCCATCGACGACGGCAAGGTCCTGCCACCCGCCAAGAGCATGGACGACATGCACACCGTGGTCACCAACTCCACGGTCGACGGCGTCCTGACGGCCGTCCTCGCCCTGCTGATCGTGGTGGTGATCGCCGACGCGCTGCGGGTCTGCGTCCGGCACGTCCGCCGTCCCGCGCTGTCCACGCTCAGCGAGGCGCCCTACGTCGAGTCGAAGATCCAGGCCCCGGCCGGGCTGATCCCGACCCGGGCGGAGAAGGAGGAGGCGCGCGATGCGGTCGCTCGGACGGGCGCTTAGGGCCGTGCGCTGGTACGTCCGCGAACTGACCGACGAGTCGGCGTACGACCGCTATGTCGCGCACGTCCGCAAGGACCACCCGCGGGCGCCGGTGCCGACCCGCAGGGCGTTCGAGCGGATGAGGACGGAACGCCAGGAAAGCGACCCACGGCAGGGGTTCCGCTGCTGCTGAGCGGGGGCTTCACAGAATCGACATACCGATATGCGGACGAGGTCTTCCACTCACGCGACACCGTGACCTAGATTGCCTGCGCGTTACAGGTGATCAACGCTGATCAGCGAGGGGACGGAGTCACGACATGTCGGACGCACCTGAAGTGAGACCACCGGTGGTGACACCGGCACGGGTGGTCATCGCCCTCTGCCTGATCGCCCCGTTCGTGGCGATGCTGTGGGTCGGCTCGTACGCCAAGGTCGACCCCACGTTCATCGGCATCCCGTTCTTCTACTGGTACCAGATGCTGTGGGTGCTGATCTCCACCGCGCTCACGATGATCGCGTACCAGCTCTGGCAGCGTGACCAGCGCGCCCGTCGGGGAGGCACCAAGTGAACGACGGCGTCAACGGCGTGGCTCTCACCGTCTTCATCCTCTTCTTCCTGGCCGTCACGGTCATGGGCTTCCTGGCCGCGCGCTGGCGCAAGGCCGAGAACGAGCACAGCCTCGACGAATGGGGCCTGGGCGGCCGGTCGTTCGGCACCTGGATCACCTGGTTCCTGCTCGGCGGCGACCTCTACACGGCGTACACCTTCGTCGCGGTGCCCGCGGCGATCTACGCGGCGGGCGCGGCCGGGTTCTTCGCGGTGCCGTACACCATCCTGGTGTACCCGCTGATCTTCACGTTCCTGCCCCGCCTGTGGTCGGTCTCCCACAAGCACGGATACGTCACCACCTCGGACTTCGTGCGCGGCCGGTTCGGCTCCAAGGGCCTGTCGCTGGCGGTGGCCGTCACCGGCATCCTCGCGACCATGCCGTACATCGCGCTCCAACTGGTCGGCATCCAGGCCGTCCTGGACGTCATGGGCGTCGGCGGCGGCGAGAACACGAACTGGTTCGTGAAGGACCTCCCGCTGCTGATCGCCTTCGGTGTCCTCGCGGCGTACACGTACTCCTCCGGGCTCAGGGCTCCCGCGCTGATCGCGTTCGTGAAGGACACACTGATCTACATCGTCATCGCGGTGGCGATCATCTACATCCCGATCAAGCTGGGCGGCTTCGACGACGTCTTCGGCGCGGCGAGCGAGAAGTACACGGCGGCCAAGGCGGGCGGACTCGTCCCGCTGGAGGCGGGCCAGTGGACGTACGCCACGCTGGCGTTGGGCTCCGCGCTCGCGCTGTTCATGTACCCGCACTCGATCACCGCGACGCTCTCCTCCCGCAGCCGTGAGGTGATCCGCCGCAACACCACGATCCTGCCGCTGTACTCGCTGATGCTGGGTCTGCTCGCACTGCTCGGGTTCATGGCGATCGCGGCCGGGGTCAAGGTCACCAACCCGCAGCTGGCGATCCCGCAGCTCTTCGAGGACATGTTCCCGGACTGGTTCGCGGGCGTGGCCTTCGCGGCGATCGGCATCGGCGCCCTCGTCCCCGCGGCCATCATGTCCATCGCGGCCGCGAACCTCTTCACCCGCAACATCTACAAGGACTTCATCAAGCCGGACGCCACGCCCGCGCAGGAGACCAAGGTCTCCAAGCTGGTCTCGCTCCTGGTGAAGGTCGGCGCGCTGGTCTTCGTCCTCACCATGGACAAGACGGTGGCCATCAACTTCCAGCTCCTGGGCGGCATCTGGATCCTCCAGACCTTCCCGGCCCTGGTCGGCGGCCTGTTCACCCGCTGGTTCCACCGCTGGGCCCTGCTCGCGGGCTGGGCGGTCGGCATGATCTACGGCACGGTCGCCGCGTACGGTGTCGCCTCCCCGACCCAGAAGCACTTCGGCGGCTCGGCGAAGGAGATCCCGGGCATCGGCGAGATCGGCTACATCGGCCTCACCGCGTTCATCCTCAACGTGGCGGTGACGGTCGTCCTGACCTTCGTCCTGAAGGCGGCCAAGGCCCCGGACGGCATCGACGAGACCAGCCCGGAGGACTACACGGCGGACGCGGGCGACCCGGGGGTGGAGGTGGAGCTTCCGCCGGCTACCGCGGGTACCTCGCACTAGGGGTTTCAGGGGCGCGGGGAACTGCGCGAGCAACCCCACACAACCCGCAGCGGGCCGCCGAGAGCAACCCCCCTCGGCGGCCCGCTCTCGTGCACACTCACCCCCATGGACATCCTGATTCGCCCAGCCGAACCCACCGACTACAAGACCCTCGGCGACATCACGGCAAGTGCCTACCTCCAGGACGGCCTACTCGCTTTCGGCGACGAGGACGACTGGTACCTCGAAGAACTCAGGGACGTGGCCAAGCGGGCGAAAACCGCAGAGGTCCTCGTGGCCACAGCCGACGACCGCATCCTCGGCGGAGTCACCTTCGTCCCCGACGGCGGCCCCATGTCGGAGATAGCCCGCCCCGGAGAGGCGGAGATCCGCATGCTCGCGGTGGCCCACGCGGCCCGCGGCGAAGGCGTGGGACAAGCCCTCGTGCAGGCCTGCGTCGACCGCGCCGCAGCCACCGGATCGGACATCGTCCTGTGCACCCAGCCCACCATGCACACGGCCCACCGCGTCTACGAGCGTCTCGGATTCACCCGCGTCCCCGAGCGCGACTGGCACCCGATCCCCGGCGACGACTTCACGCTCCTCACTTACAAGTTGACGCTCTGAAGTCACCGCGACACAACATATGGGGCTGCTTCCAGCACCCGGCACAAGATGTATGCTCATGCTCGCTGTCGCCGCAGGGGAATCCGGTGCGAATCCGGAACTGTCCCGCAACGGTGTACTCATGCGCGCACAAGCGCATATGAGCGTCAGTCCGAGGACCTGCCGACAGCACGCCCGGCCGCCGTGGTCCGGGTGTCATGACGTCCGGGCCTCGTGGAATGGGCCGGTGGACGCGACGCCGTGCGCGCTCGTGTGCTGCCCCCTGCCCTCAAGGCCCCGTGCCGAGCGAGGGAGAGCCCCACGTGACCATCGCGCCAGCCGATCCGGCTTCAGCCACCACCGCTGTGGACGAGGACGGTCCCGGAACCGCGTTGCTGCGGACCCTGACGGAGCTGACCGCCGACCTCCCCGACACCGACCCCGGCCGGGTCGCCGCCGCCGCGCTGCGGGGCCGGTCCTCGCGTGCGGTCTCCCCCGAAATGGTCGCGGAGTTGCGTGAGCTGGCCACCGAGGCGGCGGCCGGCCTCATCTCGGAGGACCCCGCGTACAGCAGGTTGGCGGCCAGGCTGCTGACCATCTCCATCGCCGCGGAGGCCGCCTCGCAGGGCGTCACCTCGTTCACCGGCTCGGTCGCCGTCGGCCACCGCGAGGGCCTCATCGCCGACCGGACCGCCGAGTTCGTGCGGGTCCACGCCGAGAAGCTCGACGCCCTGATCGACCCCGGGGCCGACGACCGCTTCGGCTACTTCGGGCTGCGCACCCTCCACAGCCGCTACCTCCTGCGGCACCCGATCACCCGCAAGGTCATCGAGACCCCCCAGCACTTCATGCTCCGGGTGGCCGCCGGCCTCGCCGAGGACGACACGGTGCACGCCCTGGACGAAGTCGCCGCGCTCTACGGGCTCATGAGCCGCCTCGACTACCTCCCCTCCTCCCCCACGCTCTTCAACTCCGGCACCCGGCACCCCCAGATGTCGTCCTGCTACCTCCTCGACTCCCCGAAGGACGAGCTCGACTCCATCTACGACCGCTACCACCAGGTCGCCCGGCTCTCGAAGCACGCCGGTGGCATCGGCATCGCGTACTCCCGCATCCGCAGCCGCGGTTCGCTGATCCGGGGCACCAACGGTCACTCCAACGGCATCGTCCCGTTCCTGAAGACCCTCGACGCCTCGGTCGCCGCCGTGAACCAGGGCGGTCGGCGCAAGGGCGCGGCCGCGGTCTACCTGGAGACCTGGCACTCCGACATCGAGGAGTTCCTGGAGCTGCGCGACAACACCGGTGAGGACGCCCGCCGTACGCACAACCTGAACCTCGCGCACTGGATCCCGGACGAGTTCATGCGCCGGGTGAACGCGGACGCCGAGTGGTCGCTGTTCTCGCCCGCCGACGTGCCCGAGCTGGTCGACCTGTGGGGCGAGGAGTTCGACGCGGCGTACCGCAAGGCCGAGGCCGCCGGGCTCGCGCGCAAGACGATCCCGGCCCGTGACCTCTACGGCCGCATGATGCGCACCCTCGCGCAGACCGGCAACGGCTGGATGACCTTCAAGGACGCCGCCAACCGCACCGCCAACCAGACGGCGCTGCCCGGGCACACGGTCCACTCCTCCAACCTCTGCACGGAGATCCTGGAGGTCACGGACGACGGGGAGACGGCGGTCTGCAACCTGGGGTCGGTCAACCTCGGCGCGTTCGTGGACACGACGACCGGCGACATCGACTGGGAGCGGCTGGACGCCACCGTCCGCACCGCCGTGACCTTCCTCGACCGGGTCGTCGACATCAACTTCTACCCGACCGAGCAGGCGGGGCGGTCCAACGCCAAGTGGCGCCCGGTCGGTCTGGGCGCGATGGGCCTCCAGGACGTCTTCTTCAAGCTGCGGCTGCCCTTCGACTCCCCCGAGGCCAAGGCCCTCTCCACCCGGATCGCCGAGCGCGTCATGCTCGCCGCGTACGAGGCCTCCGCCGACCTCGCCGAGCGCAACGGCCCGCTGCCGGCCTGGGAGAAGACCCGTACCGCCCGGGGTGTCCTGCACCCCGACCACTACGCCGCGGAGCTCACCTGGCCCGAGCGCTGGGCGGCACTGCGCGCGCGCATGGCCACCACGGGCCTGCGCAACTCCCTCCTGCTCGCCATCGCGCCCACCGCCACCATCGCCTCGATCGCCGGGGTGTACGAGTGCATCGAGCCGCAGGTCTCCAACCTGTTCAAGCGCGAGACGCTGTCCGGGGAGTTCCTCCAGGTCAACTCCTACCTGGTGAAGGAGCTCAAGGAGCTCGGCGTCTGGGACGCCCGCACCCGTGAGGCGCTGCGCGACGCGAACGGCTCGGTGCAGGACTTCGCGTGGATCCCGGCGGACGTACGGGCGCTGTACCGCACGGCCTGGGAGATCCCGCAGCGCTCTCTGATCGACATGGCGGCGGCGCGGACCCCGTTCCTCGACCAGTCGCAGTCCCTGAACCTCTTCCTGGAGACGCCGACCATCGGCAAGCTCTCCTCGATGTACGCGTACGCCTGGAAGTCCGGGCTGAAGACGACGTACTACCTGCGCTCGCGCCCGGCGACCCGTATCGCCCGCGCGGCTCAGGCCACCGTCCCCGTCCAGCAGGCGGCCCCGGAAGACGCCGTCGCCTGCTCCCTGGAAAACCCCGAGTCCTGCGAGGCATGCCAGTAATGACGACCGAAGCCAAGAACCTTCTCGACCCGGGCTTCGAGCTGACCCTCCGCCCCATGCGCTACCCGGACTTCTACGAGCGCTACCGGGACGCCATCAAGAACACCTGGACCGTCGAGGAGGTCGACCTCCACTCGGACGTCTCCGACCTCGCGAAGCTCAGCCCCGCCGAGCAGCACCTGATCGGCCGGCTGGTCGCGTTCTTCGCCACGGGGGACTCGATCGTCGCGAACAACCTGGTGCTGACGCTCTACAAGCACATCAACTCCCCCGAGGCGCGGCTGTACCTGAGCAGGCAGCTCTTCGAGGAGGCGGTGCACGTCCAGTTCTATCTGACGCTGCTCGACACCTACCTCCCCGACCCGGACGACCGGGCGGCGGCCTTCGACGCCGTCGAGAACATCCCCTCCATCCGCGAGAAGGCCGAGTTCTGCTTCAAGTGGATCAACGAGGTGGAGAAGCTGGACCGCCTGGAGTCCCGGGCCGACCGCCGCCGCTTCCTGCTCAACCTGATCTGCTTCGCCGCGTGCATCGAGGGCCTCTTCTTCTACGGCGCCTTCGCGTACGTCTACTGGTTCCGCAGCCGGGGCCTGCTGCACGGCCTCGCCACCGGCACCAACTGGGTGTTCCGCGACGAGACCATGCACATGTCCTTCGCCTTCGACGTGGTGGACACCGTGCGCAAGGAGGAGCCGGAGCTCTTCGACGAGCAGCTCCAGCAGCAGGTCACCGACATGCTGGGGCAGGCCGTGGAGGCGGAGCTCCAGTTCGCGCGGGACCTGTGCGGCGACGGACTGCCCGGTATGAACACCGAGTCGATGCGCCAGTACCTGGAGTGCGTCGCCGACCAGCGCCTGACGCGCCTGGGCTTCGCGCCGGTGTACGGCTCGGAGAACCCGTTCTCCTTCATGGAGCTCCAGGGCGTCCAGGAGCTGACCAACTTCTTCGAGCGGCGTCCGTCCGCGTACCAGGTCGCCGTGGAGGGCACGGTCGACCTGGACGAGGACTTCTGACGGGTTCGCTTCAAAACTCGGTGGATCCGGGTACGCGTGTGGCACGTCTCATCGGCGAGGAGGCCCCACCATGCGCCCTACGACCCACCGCACGACCCTCGCCCTCGCGGCACTGACGCTGGTGCTCGCGGGGTGCGGGACCGAGGCCGGAAGCGAAGGGGGCGGCGGCGACACCGTGTCGCCGCCGCCCTCGTCGGCATCCCCGTCCCCTCCCCCGTCCGGCTCTCCGTCACCCGGCTCTCCGTCACCCGGTTGTACGGCCACCTCGGAGCTCGACGCGGCCGACAGCGGCAGCACCGTGTGCCTCGCGGTGGGCGACACCCTCCGCGTCTCGCTGGACGGGACGAAGAGCCGCCCCTGGAAGCCGGTCAGCACCGAGGGCGTCGGACTGGAGGCGACCAACAGCGGGATCGTCCTGCTGCCCGGTGACGCGAGTTCCGCGTACAAGGCGGTCTCGGCCGGCCGGGTGCGGCTGAGTTCGCAGCGCCCTCTGTGCGCGACCGAGACCGGCCAGGTCTCCTGCAAGGGCATTCAGGAGTGGCGGGTCACCGTGCTGGTCACCTGAGCGTGACCGCGTCCCCGGCCGACACCTTCAACGAGGTGGTCGTGGTGCCGGGGAAGTACCAGCGCCAGCTTCCCGCCGACGTGGCGGTCACCTTGGTGCTGAGTCGGCCCAGGTTGTCCGTCTTCACGGTCTTGACCGTGCCGTAGTGGGCGGCGCCGGCCGCGCGGAACTGGAGCCTGACCGTCTGGCCCGGGTAGCCGTGGTACTTCAGGTCCTCCCAGTTGGCCCGGGAGAGCTTGCCCCTGACGGTGAGCTGAGCGCCCTTGGCGACGGGCTCGGGGGTCGCGTCCGTGGTGAGCTGCGCGGCTCGCTTGACCTTGTACTCGGCGATGTGGTCCGAGATCCAGTAGTCGCCGTCGTTCGCCTTGACGGTGGCGTTGACCTGCCAGACACCGGCGACCCTGTTGCTGTCGATGTCGTCGCTCGCGGCGATCCAGCCGGGGTCGACCGTCATCGTGCCCGTGCACACCGAGGTCGTCGCGCTCTTCTTCACGCAGGACGAGTCGCCGTCCCAGTCGACGAAGCCGTATCCGTTGGTCCTGTTGAACGTGCTGAGGCTCGTGATCTTCTTGACGCCCGAGTCGTCCTTGACGGTGATCGCGATCGGGTACGTGACGGTCTTCGCCGTACCGATGATCACGTTGCCGCCCTTGTTGACGACGGTCTTGGTGACTCTGATGTCACCCTCGCCCTCGGCGTGGGCGCCGGTGGCCGTGAGCAGGGCCAGGGCTGCCGCCCCGCCTGCCACGGCCCACAGTCTGTGTTTCATGATCCTCCCCTGTTCGTTCAGGAGAGGTTAGACCGTCCGGGTCACCCCGTGAGCGGTCCGGTACTCGCGTGCCTTCCTGATCTGACGGTCGACGCGCTTGTCGTGCACGATCCCGATCACGGACGGGAGCGCCAGCAGGACGAGGATTCCGAGAACAATCAGCATTCCGATCAGTCCTTGTGTCTGTGCGGTCGTCATGTCACTACTGTCGCGCCGTAGACTCCTGTCAAACAGTGGCAGGACTGCCGCACACCCTCGATTTACTGCCATCGCTGAGGCACACTGGCAGCATGCTGAAGAACGTGGCCGCCGTCGTCCTGGACGGCGTGAACCCCTTCGAGCTCGGTGTCGTGTGCGAGGTCTTCGGGACCGACCGCAGTGACGACGGGCTGCCCGTGTACGACTTCGCGGTCGCCTCGGCCGAGGGCCCCCGGCTGACCTCCCGCTCGGGCTTCGCCCTGCACGTCGAACACGGCCTGGAGCGGCTGGAGTCGGCCGACCTGATCGCCGTACCGGCCTGCGCCCGCTACGAGACGCGGGACTTCCCGCCCGAGCTGCTGGAGGCCCTGCGGAGCGCGGTCGGCCGCGGGGCCCGGGTGCTCAGCGTGTGCTCCGGCGTCTTCATGCTCGCCGCGGCCGGACTGCTCGACGGCCGGCGCTGCACCGTGCACTGGCACCACGCGGAGGAGCTGGCGCGCGCGTATCCACGGCTGACGGTCGAGCCGGACGTCCTGTACGTCGACGAGGACCCGGTCATCACCTCCGCGGGCACCGCCGCCGGCATCGACGCCTGCCTGCACATCGTGCGCAAGGAGCAGGGCACCGAGGTCGCCAACAAGATCGCCCGGCGGATGGTCGTACCCCCGCACCGGGACGGGGGTCAGGCGCAGTACATCGAGCGGCCGCTGCCCCGGTCCAGGTGCGACACCGTCGGCGAGGTGCTCGTGTGGATGGAGCGGCACCTCGACGAGGACGTCACCGTCGAGCAGCTCGCCGAGCGCGCGCACATGTCCCCGCGCACCTTCGCCCGCCGCTTCCAGCAGGAGACGGGGACGACTCCCTACCGCTGGATCCTGCGCCAGCGTGTGCTGCTGGCCCAGCGGCTGCTGGAGGCGACGGACGAGACGGTGGACGCGATCGCGGGCCGCGCCGGGTTCGGCACCGCGGCCGCGCTGCGCCACCAGTTCCTGCGCGCGGTGGGCACCACCCCGAACGCCTACCGGCGCACCTTCCAGGGCCCGGAGGCGGCCTGACCCGTCACCGGGGCAGGGGCCGCACCAGGAGCCGGTTCGGCCGCAGGGTGATGCCGGGGCGGGGGGTGTCGTCCGAGCCGGGCACCTGCTCGAAGCGGTACTTTCGGGCCAGCGCCGCCGTGAGCAGCGTGAGCTGGGCCATCGAGAAGTGGTCGCTCGGGCACTTCCGATTGCCGGTGCTGAACGGGCTCATGGCGTGTTTCGGAACCGCCTTGGACCGCTCGGGACTCCAGCGCAGCGGGTCGAAAGCCGCGCTGTCGTCGAACGACTTCGCATCGCGCTGGATCGCGTACGGACTGTAGACGATGTCGGACCCGGCCGGAATGCGATAGCCACCGAGTTCGGTGTCCCGTACCGCCCGCCGCGTCAATATCCATACCGCGGGCCACAAACGCATGGTCTCGACCACCACATAGTTCGTGTAGCTGAGCGACCGAACGTCCTCGAATGCCACAGGACGGCCACCGGTGACCGATTCGACTTCCGCGCACACCTTGTCCGCGTGTTCCGGATGTTCGGCGAGCACCTGAAGCAGCCACATGATCGTGGACGCGACGGTTTCGCCGCCGGGGGTGAGTATCGCGACGACCTGGTCGTGGATCTCCTGTTCCCCGATGGGGTCGCCATTCGCGTCCTTCGCCGCCAGCAATGCCGTCAGCAAATCGTCCGGCTTTTGACCGGATGCCCGGCGTTCGGCGACGATCTCGTCGACCACGAGATGCAGATCGGCGAGCGCCCGGTTGAATGCGAGGTTGGCCGGCAGCGGCAGCCTGTACAGCGGCCCCGCGGGTATCACCATCCTCCGGTACATCCCCCGGAAGACGGTGGTGAGCGCGACGCACAGCCGCTCGGCGCGCTCGTCCATGTAGTCGCCGCGCAGCAGGCAGCGGGCCGCGATGCGCACGGCGACCCGGAAGGACTCCAGGGTGGCGTCGACCGTCTCACCGGGCTGCCAGCGCTCGGCCAGCGCCTGTGCCTCCTCCGCCATGATCGGCCCGTACGCCGGTATCGCGTCGAGCCGGAACGCGGGCTGGATGGTGCGCCGCTGGCGCCGGTGCTGGGGGCCGTTCGCGGTGGCCACGCCCTCCTTGCCGACCAGGCCCTCCAGGGACTCCCACAGCGGACCGGCGATGATGAAGTCCGGGTTGAGGGCCACGGCTCCGGTCAGTTCGGGGGTGGTGGGCGCGTACACCGTCTTGGGGCCGAGCCGGAGGCGGACGACGTCGCCGTGCCGCCGCAGCCCGGCCAGGAAGCTCAGCGGATCGCGGACCAGACGCAGGCCGTGGCCGAGGACGGGGACGCCCCCGCCGGCCAACGGCGGCTCACCCGACCCGGGAGTCACCGTGGTGTCGGGTTTCACGGATTCGACGGTCATTTCTCACCTGCCGCTTCGTTGTTGACGTACGGGGGCGTGGACCGGTCGTCCCAGCTTTCGACCATGTAACGGCCGGACTCGTGGTGGAACCAGTAGACGGTGCTGAACCAGTTGCGCATATTGCGGACGCAGGCCCGGACGGCGGTGCTCAGTTCCTTTCCCCGCACCGTGCCGTCGTCGAGACCGTCGGCGAAAAGGAGGGCGTCGGCCTCGGCCACGAGGAATGCGTCCACGCATTTCTCGATCAGTCGCCGCATTTCCCGGATCGCCTCTTCGAGGGTCAGCCCCTCATGTTTGATGAGGCTGATTCCGAGATTGTGGACCTCGTCTCCCGCGATTTCCTTGGGGAGCGAACAGAGGTCGTTGTACCAGGCGGCGAATTCCTGGCTCAGCAGGGCCGCCCGCAGATATGCCGGGTGTTTCCTCACCCCGTCCGGGAGTTCGCATCCCGCGCTCGCCTCCAGCAGATCCGTCCAGATCCAGTGCGCGAAGGTGAGGCGGCGCAGAGCGAGATATTCCCCGACCGTGGGAATGATTCCCCTGGTGCGATTGCGGAATTCCCGGTCATAGGCCTCGATCACGTCGTGGAAGTGGCCGGCGAACCGGGTGTTCCACGTCTGCGGCAGGAACGAGTACAGCCGCACCATGCTGTCGGCGAACGCGGCGACCAGCGGATCCTCGTGGTGCAGGTGGTCGCGTGGCGAGTCGAGCGCCGCATGCAACCGGAACCTCAGCCGCCGCCACGCGCGCGGACGGTGATGGACGATGTCACGGTCATGCCGGTCGTCCCAGACGAAGAACCACGCGCTGTAGTCCGCTATCGCCTGGAGGACCTCGTCGGGGGCGCCGAGGTAGTACCCGGCCATCAAGTCCGTGTAGCACAGTCCGTCGGCATATTCCGCAACCTTGTCCGCCGGCATGAGCCGTTTTTCCAGAAGCCAGGTACGGGTCCTCTCCTGGAGCCTGGGCCAATACGGATGCAGTTGCCTGGGAAACGCTGCCTCGATCACCGGGAGAGAGAGCGACGGTGGAACCGCGATCGCCGTCGGCGTCGATGTGGTGCTGTGTGGGAAAGCAGGCACGAACAAACCCCTTCCAGCCGCCAGTTGGCGCACGCCCCTGCCGCTGAACCGGGCGTGCGCCGTTGCGTATCCCCGCACTTCCTATTCAGCACCACAACTGACCATTCTGGGAACGGATTTGCTTCGTTCACTACCCCATGGTGTCGAGATTCTCCCCATGTGTGACTCGGATCGGATCACTAAGTGAGCATCTCCGATCGAACGTGCGACGCACATGCGAACGGCGCCTGTTCGGGGAGTGGTTGCCGAACAGGCGCCGTGCGGGCGGGGGTTGTGGGACGTCAGTCGTTGGCGACCACGGGGTAGCGGGGCTCGTTCTCGGCCATCTGCCGCAGCGCGTCCTTGCGTTCACGCTTGGAGAGCCGGTCGATGTAGAGGTAGCCGTACAGGTGGTCGGTCTCGTGCTGCAGACACCGGGCGAAGTAGCCGGTGCCGCGGACCTTGACCGGGTTGCCCTTCTCGTCCTGCCCGGTGACCTCGGCGTAGTCGGGGCGGGCGAGCGGCGCGTACGCGGTGGGCACCGAGAGGCAGCCCTCGTTGCTCTCGTCCAGCTGGCGCCGGTCGGCGGGCAGGTCCACGAGCTTCGGGTTGCAGACGACACCCACGTGCCGCTTGCCCTCGTCGTCCTGGCAGTCGTACACGAAGACCTTCAGGTCGACGCCGATCTGGTTGGCGGCGAGGCCGACGCCCTCGGCGGTGCGCTGGCTGGCGAACATGTCCGCGACCAGCCGGTCGAGCTCCTCACCGAACTCGGTGACGTCCTTGCACTCCTTGTGCAGCACGGGGTTCCCGACGACGGTGATGGGCCGCGAGGTGCCGCGCTCACGCCAGGCGTTCTCCCGCTCCTCGGTGTCCTCGGTGTCGATGACGAACCCCTCGTCGTCGACGGGGAGCACGCCCGCGTGCTGCTGATCGGTGTCCTGCTGGGCCATGACCGACGATGCCTTCCTCAAACCAAAACAGGGGGTGACTGCTGATACAGGGTACGGGGGACGCGCCCCACAGGGGGCGCGGGGAACTGCGCGACCAGCCACAACGGACCCGCACCGAACAACGACCTAGCAGACCTCTTCCAGGTCCCGCCAATCACGAGAATCCGGACTGTCCGCGACCCACCCGTCCAACAGCCCCCGGACCAGCGAAGCCGGCGCGGCCACCCCGCACTCCCGCTCCGGCACCCACAACTGCCCGTCCGTGCGGTGCCCCAGCGGCCCGGGATGCCCCGGCTCACTGTGATCGTGGGGATCCAGATGCTCCCCGTCGCCCTCGTCCGACGGCATCCGCGACTCGGAACACATCCGGCACAGCAGCCGCACCGAGGAGGACCAGTCCTCCGCGGCGAACCCCGCGTCGGCCGCGAGCTGCTCCAACGCGTCCCGGTCCGCCTCGGTGGCCGCCTCGAGCAGCACCACCCAGGTGGGCACGGGCGACGGCGCCCACAGCTCGATCTCGTCGAACACCGGATAGGCGTGGCCCGACGCGGTCGTCCGCTCGCCGTGCGGCACCCCGTCGTGCAGCACGACCTCGCCCCAGCGCCGCCCGGAGGACGGCAGCGGGATCGACAGCACCTCGATACGGGCGGGGTCCAGCCGCCGCCCCCAGACCACCTCGGCCTCGCCCTCGGGAGACAGCCGTACGGCCGCGCTGCCGAGGTCCATGCCGAGCGGCTCCCCGGCCGCGGTCGCACCGCCCGGCACCCGCAGCCCGTAGGCCTGCCAGGCGCGCCGGGCCAGCGGCCAGTCCTGGAGCGCGGTCGCGGCGATGCCGACGTTCCACCAGTCGGGCGCCCCGGTCTCCCGGTCGAGCAGGGCGACGGCACGCAGCCCCGCGGCCCGCGCCTGCTCCCAGTCGTGCCGGAACTTGTGCAGCAGGGCGAGGTTGAACCAGGACTCGGACAGCCACGGCTCCAGGTCCGCGGCACGTGTCAGCAGCGCGCCCGCGTCCTCGTACCGACCGTCTCCGATCAGCGTGAACGCGCGGTCGGTGGCCTGCCGCCAGGAGGCGGAGGGCCGGTGCCGTCCCTTGCCGAAGATCCTCACGATTCCCGCCTGCCGGTTCCGTCGAGTGGGCTGGCTGTGCCCCCGGACACCCTCTCTCCCGCATCCAACCACGTGTGCTTGGAAGGGCGCTCATTACCCATGGGTTACCCCGTCACGGGCGAGGTCAGACAGTCTCTCGACAGCACCCGGGCCAGCGCCTCCACGACCTCCGGAGCGTAGTCCCCCGCGGTGCCCAGGCGTAGCTCCTCGAGCGCGGTGAGCGGCCCCCCGGGTCCGGCGTCCCGTGCCTTCTCCTCGTAGGCGTTCACCGCCCGTACGATCCGCGCGGCCAGGGGCTGCTCCCGGCAGGGGTCGGCCTGCCGCTCCACGACCACGGCGACGGCCGCGTCGACGCCCGTCTGCCGTACGACGGCCCCGCCGAGGAGCGCGATGCGGCGCTGTTCGGCGAGGGGCAGGGCGGCGGTGGCGCCCGCGGGCACCGGGTCGACGAGGCTGAGCTGGCCGATGTCGTGCATGAGGGCGGCGTACTCCAGGACGGTGAGTTCGGGCCGGGACAGCCCCAGGTCACGCCCCACCTCGCGGCTGAGCGCGGCGACCCTGCGGGCGTGCCCGACGGGCGTGTACCCGGCGATCTCGGTGGCGCGGGCGAGGGAGGCGATGGTCTGCCGGTAGGTGGAGCGGACGGCGGCGTAGCGGCGGACGGAGAGCTGGGTGAGCAGCAGCGGCACGGAGAAGACGGGCAGCGCCCACAGCCCGGCGACGGCCACCGCGAGCGCCATCACGGCCCCGGTGGCGACGACGGCGGACCCGATGCCGAGCAGGGCCCGCAGCTCGTCCCTGAGCAGCGGGCCGAAGGGCCAGCGGGTGCGGGAGTGCGCCAGGGCGGCCGCGAGCACCGCGTCGCACAGCGCGGTGAGCGAGAGCAGGGCGAGCAGGAGCAGGGCGTAGGCGGGGCCGCCCCACTGGGTGAACGTCCCCTGGTTGTACAGGGGTTGGAAGCACACGGCGGCGAACCCGACGGTGAGGACGCGGCGGGCCAGCTGGTCGGCGGTCGGCCCCTGCCCGCGTCCGACGTGCGGCACGCTGCCGACCAGGGAGGCGGCGAGGACGACGGTGACGGCTTGAGTGACGCCGTGGTGCGTGGGCGCGCCGGCGTTCTCGCCGAGCAGGGCGTACGACAGCGCCCCGGCGGCTCCGAGCGGCGCGGCCTCCCTGACGTGCGGGCCGCTGCGCCGGTTGAGCTCACCCACGGTGATCAGCACACCGAAGGCGAGGGCGGTGCCGCGCTCCTCGAGGCCGGTCCACAGGACGAAGGCGAGGGAGCCGAGGGCGAGCAGGGCGGCGCAGGTGTGGACGAGGGTGAGGAGCGGCGACCGCCGTCGGGGTGACCTCGGGGCGCTCACCGGCGTACCCCCGGTCGCCACGCGACGGTCGGCCCGCTCACCGGCGTACCCCCGGCCGTCCCGCGACGGTCGGCCGGGGACGCGGCACACCGGCCTCGTCGGTCTCGTCGGCCGTGACCGCCGGACGCCAGCCGTCCCGGGCCAGCGCCTGGACGAGGGCCGTCACCATCCGTGGGTCGAACTGGCTGCCCGCGCACCGCTCCAGCTCCTCCAGCGCGGCCCCGACGGGCCGGGCCCGCCGGTAGGAGCGGGTGGACGTCATCGCGTCGAAGGCGTCGGCGACGGCCACCACCCGTGCCGACTCCGGGATCTGACCGCCCACCAGTCCGTACGGGTACCCGCTCCCGTCCAGCCGTTCGTGGTGGTGCAGTACGGCGGCCCGGGCCTCACCGAGGAAGGAGATGCCCCGCACCATCTCGTGCCCGTACTCGGGATGCAGTTCGATGACCCGCCGTTCCTCCGGCGTCAGCGGCCCGTCCTTCCTGAGCAGCCGGGTCGGCACGCCGAGCTTGCCGACGTCGTGCAGGATGCCGGCGAACCGCAGCACCTCGATCCGGGCGTCGTCCATGCCGAGCTCCCGCGCGATCATCATCGACGCCTGCCCCACCCGCTCGCTGTGTCCGCGCGTGTACTCGTCCTTGATGTCGACGGCCTGCACCAGCGCCCGGATGGTGGCCTGATGGGCCGCCCGCTCCCGGTGGTACTGCGCGAACACCCACCACGACACACACATCGGCAGCAGCACGAGCAACGCGGCGACGGGACCGTACGGACTGCGCCACAGCACGGCCATCATCAGCCCGGCCAGCCCGTGCACGGCGACGGGGGCGAGGGAGCGGAGGAACAGGCCGCGCCAGGCCCGCCGTACGGGAATCCTCTCGGCGAGCGCCAGGATCCCGCCGTCCAGCAGGCTCAGCACCAGGCAGAAGACGAGCACCGCGGCCCCGGCCGGGAGCAGCGCGTACGGGAAGTCGGCGGTCGCGACCGCGTCCCGGCCGCCCAGCGCCCCGTGCACCCGCGCCGCCGTCCACACGCTCACCGCGAGCTGTGCGGCCCGCCAGATCCGGCGCAGCCCGCGCGGGCGCCGCTCGACCGGGGACAGCAGCGCCCCCGGCAGCGCCACGAGGGCGGCGGCCGGGGGCGACAGCAGAAAGGCGCCGGCGAGCAGGACGGGATAGAAGGTGCCCGCGAACCGCCACCGTGCGGCCACCTGCTCGCACCCGGCGTACACCGCGGCGAGCAGGGCAAGAGCCCACCAGGGAGTGCGCACGGCCGACAGCGGCAACAGACAGAGCAGTGCGGCTACGGCGACACCGGCGACGTACGCACGCGCACGTGCCGGCACCGCCTCCATGTCCCCTCCAGCCCAGTCCGCACAGTTGCGAGGAGCCTAGGACGGCGGAGGGAGGCGGGGCGGGGTGATCACCTGCCGATTAGCACGTTCGAGTGAACGACGGCGGCTGCTCAGGACTCCTGCGGAGTCACCGGCGATGCCGTCACGTCGTGGTCCGGCACGGCCTGCCCGGAGCGGATCAGGTCGAGCCGCCCCAGGACCTTGGCGCGCAGGTCGGTCGGCACGTCGTCGTGACCGCAGCACCGCTTGACGAGCTTCTTCACGGCCTCTTCGAGGCCGTACTTCTCCAGGCACGGCGAGCACTCGTTGAAGTGCTGCTTGAACTTGGCGCGATCGACGTCCGGCATCTCGCTGTCGAGGAACTCGTAGAGATGATCGAGTACCTCGCTGCAGTCCGTCTCGTGCGGCTCTCCGCAGCTCATGAGCCCGAGCCTTTCGCTTCGTTCGACTCCCCGGCGCCGGCCGGGACGAGCCCGCGCTCGCGCGCGTAGTCCTCCAACATGCCGCGCAGTTGACGGCGGCCACGGTGCAGGCGGGACATCACCGTACCGATGGGTGTCCCCATGATGTCCGCGATCTCCTTGTACGCAAAGCCCTCTACGTCAGCGAGGTAGACGGCGATGCGGAATTCCTCGGGGATCGCCTGGAGCGCTTCCTTCACGTCCGAGTCGGGCAGGTGGTCGAGTGCCTGCGACTCCGCGGAGCGCAGACCGGTCGACATGTGCGACTCGGCACGCGCGAGCTGCCAGTCCTCGATCTCCTCGGCCGCGGAGCGCTGGGGTTCGCGCTGCTTCTTGCGGTACGAGTTGATGAACGTGTTGGTGAGGATCCGGTACAGCCACGCCTTGAGGTTGGTCCCCTCACGGAACTGGTGGAAGGACGCGTACGCCTTGGCGTACGTCTCCTGCACCAGGTCTTCGGCGTCGGCCGGGTTGCGCGTCATGCGCAGGGCGGCCGAGTACATCTGGTCGAGGAATTCGAGCGCGTCCCGCTCGAAGCGCGCGGTGCGCTCCGCAGTGGACTCCGTGCTCGCGCCCTGGCCCTCGGGCAGCTCCGCCTGGCCGTTGTCGGTCCCTGCGTCGATCCCAGTGACCGGACCCACCTCCTCAAGATTCCGGGCAGCACCGAGACCGGTGCCACCGGAATTGGAGGATAGACGACTACCCGTCCCGGCCGCCCCTCGAATAGGGGTGGTCTTGGCCGCATGCAGCACCGTCCAGTCCAGGTCAGCACGGCTGCTTCGGCTCGGGCAGAAGGTCGAACCCATGCGGCGGACTTCCTCTCTACGACGGTCCGCGCTGTGTCTTCAGCGCTTCTGTCCGCCTCAACAGAGGTCCGCGGCTCAGCATTCCCGGGGCTTCACCCCAGTGACCCGACCCACTTCACGACCGCGTCCGTGATGACCGTCACGGCCTCGTCCTGGGTGATCTCCGCCCGCTTCGGCACGGCGAAACCGTGATCGCCGTAGGGCACCTCGACCAGATCGAAGGAGCCGGCCGGGAACTCCTCCGGCCTCCCGAACGGGTCGTTGCCGCCCTGGACGACCAGGGTGGGCACCCCGGATCCGAGCAGTTCGTCGGCGCGGGACTTCTCCGGCTTGCCGGGCGGGTGCAGCGGGAAGCCGAGGGCGAGGACGGCGGCGGCGCCCAGCTCCACGGCCGTACGGCAGGCGACCCGGGCGCCCGCGCTGCGCCCGCCGGAGATCACCGGCAGGCCGGGCTTCAGCAGAGCGGGCCACAGGCCCCGCCATCCCACGTCGAGCGTCTTCGGGGCGGGTGCGAGCTTCTTGCCGGCCACCCGCCAGGGCTGCTCCACCAGCGCCACGCTCACCCCGTGGCCGGGGAGCACCCGGGCGAGCGCCTGGAGGTCCCGTGCCTCGACGCCGCCGCCGGCACCGTGGCTGACGGCCAGCACGAGCCGTGCCTTCCGCCGTGCTGGATGCCAGGTGATGCGGGCGTCCCCCGCCTCGGTGCTGATGATCTCGCTGGTCGTCACGCTAGAAGAGTGTGCCCTCTTCGGGCCCCTCCAGCTCCTTGAGCAGCTCCGGGCCGTTGTTGCGGACGTTGCTGACGGCGGTGGAGACCGGATAGGCGCGCATGAGCCCCTCGGGCGGGGCCGCCAGCAGGGAGCGCAGGTCCTCCACGTCCGTTCGGGAGGGGTCGAGCCAGGTGTCCCAGCGGTCCGGGGTCAGCATCAGCGGCATCCGGGGGTGGATGTCGGCGAGGGAGCGCGGGCCGTCGGCCGGGGAGACGGCGAGCGGGCCGGTCTCCGCCTCGGTGGTGATCACCGAACAGGTCGCCCACCAGGCCTGCGGGTGGTCGTCGGGCAGGGTCTTGTCCCGCCAGAACTCGTACAGCCCGGCCATCGCGAACACCGAACCGTCGGCGGGCAGCACGAAGTAGGGCTGCTTGCGCGGTCGCTTCTTCTTGCCCTCGACCTCCAGCTCCCGCTCGCCGGTCCCGGTGACCCACTCGTAGTAGCCGTCGGCCGGGATGATGCAGCGGCGGGTGGCGAAGGCCCTCTTGTACGACGGCTTCTCGTGCACGGTCTCCGCGCGCGCGTTGATCATCCGGGCCGCGCCCTCGGGCGTCTTCGACCAGCTCGGGACCAGCCCCCACTTCAGCTTCCGCAACTGCCGAACCGGCCGGGGGTCCTCGACGTCCCTGAGAGGACGGTCGAGGACGGCATAGACCTCCTTGGTCGGGGCCACGTTGTAGTCGGGTTCCAGGGTCTCCTCGGGTTCCCACTTCTCGATCTCAAAGATTCCTGCGAGATCCTCGGGCCCACGACTGGCTGCATACCGTCCGCACATACGTGCCACACTGCCAGACTCCGTACGACGAGAGGGAGCCACCGGGAAACATGGACACCAGCACAGCGACCTCTCTCTGGGACGAGCTCACCGGCCTCCAGCCCGACCCCGACCTGTGGGTGGTGCTGGCCACCCTGGCGGCGGCGCTGGCCATAGTGGTCCCGCATCCGCTGTGGCGGCTCTCGCGCAACGCCATCACCATCGCCCACGAGGGCGGCCACGGTCTGGTCGCCCTGCTGACCGGACGCCGGCTCACCGGCATACGGCTGCACTCCGACACCAGCGGACTCACGCTCAGCCGGGGCAAGCCGCACGGCCTCGGCATGATCCTCACCGCGGCGGCCGGCTACACCGCTCCCCCGCTGCTCGGCCTCGGCGGCGCTGCCCTCCTGGCCGCCGGCCGCATCACCCTGCTGCTGTGGGCGGCCACGGCCCTGCTGGTGGCGATGCTGGTGATGATCCGCAACGCGTACGGGGCGCTGACGGTGGTGCTCACCAGTGGGCGGCCACGGCCCTGCTGGTGGCGATGCTGGTGATGATCCGCAACGCGTACGGGGCGCTGACGGTGGTGCTCACCGGCGGCACGTTCGTGGTGGTGTCCTGGCTCGCCGGGCCCCAGGTGCAGGCGGCGTTCGCGTACGCGGTGGTGTGGTTCCTGCTGCTGGGCGGGGTGCGTCCCGCTTTCGAGCTACAGGCGAAGCGCACGAGGGGCGGGGCGGGTGATTCGGACGCGGACCAGTTGTCCCGCCTGACGCACGTGCCCGCGGGACTGTGGCTCTTCCTGTTCCACGCGGTGAGCCTGTGCTCACTGATAGGCGGCGGCAGGTGGCTGCTGGAGGTGTGACCGCCCCTGGTCGGCGTGTCACGGGCGCACGGCCGCTCCGAACGGCGCCGCACCGAAGACACCGCCCCTACTAAAGTGGCCCTATGGCTTCGAACCCCTCAGACACCGCCCTCTGGCCCGCCCCCCATGCGAGCGCAGCCGTCGACGCGACGGTCCACGTACCGGGGTCGAAGTCAGTCACCAACCGGGCCCTCGTCCTGGCCGCCCTCGCCAGCGAGCCGGGCTGGCTCCGCCGCCCCCTGCGCTCCCGCGACACCCTCCTCATGGCGGCGGCCCTCCGCGAGATGGGCGTGGGCATCGAAGAGGGGGTCGGCCCCGACGGCACCGGTGAGACCTGGCGTGTCCTGCCGGCGGGCCTGCGCGGCCCCGCCACGGTGGAGGTCGGCAACGCCGGCACCGTCATGCGCTTCCTGCCCCCTGTCGCCGCGCTGGCCGACGGCCCGATCCGCTTCGACGGCGACCCGAGGTCGTACGAACGCCCCCTGCACGGTGTGATCGACGCCCTGCGCGTCCTCGGGGCGCGGATCGACGACGACGGCCGTGGCGCGCTGCCGCTCACGGTGCACGGCGGGGGCGCCCTGGACGGCGGGACGGTCGAGATCGACGCGTCCTCCTCGTCCCAGTTCGTGTCGGCGCTCCTGCTCTCCGCCCCGCGCTTCAACCAGGGCGTCGAGGTCCGGCACGTGGGCTCGACGCTGCCGTCGATGCCGCACATCCGGATGACCGTGGACATGCTGCGCGCGGTCGGCGCCCAGGTGGACACCCCGGAGTCGGGCGGCGAGCCGAACGTGTGGCGGGTCACACCGGGCGCCCTGCTGGGCCGGGACCTCACGATCGAGCCCGACCTCTCCAACGCCCAGCCGTTCCTGGCGGCGGCCCTGGTGACCGGCGGCAAGGTCGTCGTCCCGGACTGGCCGGCCCGCACCACCCAGCCCGGTGACCGGCTGCGCGAGATCTTCACCGAGATGGGCGGTTCCTGCGAACTCACCGACTACGGCCTGGTGTTCACCGGTTCGGGTGCGATCCACGGCATCGATGTCGACCTGGGCGAGGTGGGCGAGCTGACCCCCGGCATCGCGGCCGTGGCGGCCCTCGCGGACTCCCCCTCCACTCTGCGCGGGGTGGCCCATCTGCGCCTGCACGAGACGGACCGGCTGGCCGCGCTCACCAAGGAGATCAACGAACTCGGCGGTGACGTCACCGAGACGGCCGACGGCCTGCACATCCGCCCCCGCCCCCTGCACGGCGGGATCTTCCACACCTACGAGGACCACCGCATGGCGACGGCCGGCGCGATCATCGGCCTCGCGGTCGAGGGGGTGCGCATCGAGAACGTCGCGACGACCGCCAAGACCCTGCCGGACTTCCCGGACCTGTGGAGCGGGATGCTCGGGAGCGAGAAGGCGTAGGGGACGCGCGCCATGCGCCGCTACGGCAAGCACACCGACGAGGACGACATCCGCAGCCGCCCCAACCGCAAGGGCAACCGGCCGCGCACCCACATCCGGCCCAAGCACGAGGACGCGTCCTGGGGCATGGTCCTCACCGTCGACCGGGGCCGGCTGACCGTCCTCGTGGACGACCGGATCGTCATGGCCATGAAGGCCCGCGAACTGGGCCGCAAGGCCGCGATCGTCGGCGACCGGGTGGCCCTGGTCGGCGACCTGTCAGGCCAGAAGGACACCCTCGCGCGGATCGTCCGCATCGAGGAACGCACCTCGGTCCTGCGCCGCACCGCCGACGACGACGATCCCTACGAGCGGGTGGTCGTCGCCAACGCCGACCAACTCGCCATCGTCACGGCCCTCGCCGACCCGGAACCCCGCCCCCGCCTCATCGACCGCTGCCTGGTGGCGGCCTTCGACGGCGGGCTCACCCCGCTCCTGGTCATGACCAAGTCGGACCTGGCCCCGCCGGACAAACTCCTGGAGCTCTACGGCGACCTGGACATCCCCTACGTCGTCACCAGCCGCGAGGAGCTGGAGAGCGGCGCCGCGGTCAACCGGGTGCGCGAGCAGCTCGACGGCAAGATCACGGCGTTCGTCGGGCACTCGGGCGTCGGCAAGACGACCCTGGTCAACGCGCTGGTCCCGGAGGACCGCAGGCGCTTGACCGGCCACGTCAACGCGGTGACCGGCCGCGGCCGGCACACCACGACGTCGGCGCTGGCGCTGCCTCTGGCGGGCGACGACGGCTGGGTGATCGACACCCCGGGCCTGCGGTCGTTCGGGCTGCACCACGTGGATCCGTCCCGGGTGATCCACGCGTTCCCCGACCTGGAGCCGGGAACCGAGAACTGTCCGCGCGCGTGCAGTCATGACGAGCCGGACTGCGCGCTGGACGAGTGGGTGGCCGAGGGCCACGCCGACCCGGCCCGCCTGTACTCCCTGCGGCGGCTGCTGTCGACGCGGGAGCGGACGGAGGGGGACTGACCTCCGCGTTGTTTGGCTGTACGCGAGTTCGGTAAGTGCATACTCGCACCGAGCCGGACATACGGGAGGACAGCACATGGCGTGGCTGCTGGTGGTGGTGGCCGGGTTGCTGGAGACCGGTTTCGCCGTGTGTCTGAAGCTTTCCCACGGTTTCACCCGGCTGTGGCCCACGATCGCGTTCTGCATCTTCGCGCTCGGCAGCTTCGGCCTGCTGACCCTGTCCCTGAAGAAGCTGGACGTCGGCCCCGCCTACGCCGTGTGGACCGGCATCGGCGCGGCGGGCACCGCGATCTACGGGATGATCTTCCTCGACGACCTGGTGTCGACGCTGAAGATCGTCTCGATCAGCCTGGTGATCATCGGGGTGATCGGACTCCAGTTGTCGGGCTCGTCGCACTAGGCGCGTTCACGCGTACTGCCGGTGCAGCGCGCTCCGCACCAGCTCCGCGACCCCGCCCTCGCCCGGCGGGGCCGCCACGCAGGACAGCGCGAGGCGGACGGCGAGTTCGCAGGAGCGGGCGAGGTCGGGCACGTCCGACTTGTGGACGCCGGGTCCGGCCAGGACCAAGACGGCGCGGTCGCGCACCAGTGCCACGAAGTCACCGGGTGTCGGCAGCGGTCCGTCGGCCCGGCGCTGTGCCGGTACGGCGGAGGAGGACGGTACGGCCGTGAGCGTCGGCGACGGCAGCCGCTCGCTCCAGCAGCCGGTGAGCATGGCTCGCACCAGCGCGTTCTCCCGGGCGGAGGCGGTGGTCCACTCGGCGGTCGCGGTCAGCCGCTCACGGGCGTCGCCGTGCGCGGTGAGCGCCCGGTCGACGCCGACGAGGTAGCCGTCGGCCTCTCGTCTGACCAGCGCGCGGGCCAGCCCTTCCTTGCTCCCGAACTCGTTGTACAGCGTCTGCCGGGACACTCCGGCCGCCGCCGCGACGTCCACCATCCTCACGGCGGACCACGGCCGGCGCGCCAACGCCGCGTAAGCGGCATCCAGCAGAGATTCCCGCGCAGCAGGCATCATCGCCTCCCAGGGAGCAAGCAGCTCTGCGCCCAGATTTGACGCGTGCGGGGGCACTGTCAAGGGTTCGCGAGGGCATGCGCCCGCGCAGGGGGCACGGAGAACGGCGCGACCGGCCCCCGCCGGCCCGCGGTCGGCGCCCGACCCGCCCCGGCGCGCCTTCGCACTGTCCACACTGCGGCCCTGGTAGCCCCGTACAGGCACCCCCGGATACCGTTCGGGCATGCCGGACTACCTCGACGACCTCCGCCTCGCCCACGTCCTCGCGGACGCGGCCGACGCGACCACCATGGACCGCTTCAAGGCACTGGACCTCAAGGTCGAGACAAAGCCGGACATGACCCCGGTCAGTGAGGCGGACAAGGCCGCGGAAGAACTGATCCGCGGCCACCTCAAGCGCGCCCGCCCCCGCGACGCCGTCCTCGGCGAGGAGTACGGCGTCGAGGGCACCGGCCCGCGCCGCTGGGTCATCGACCCCATCGACGGCACCAAGAACTACGTCCGGGGCGTGCCCGTCTGGGCCACCCTGATCTCCCTGATGGAGGCGGCGGAGGGCGGCTACCAGCCCGTCGTCGGTGTGGTCTCCGCCCCGGCCCTCGGCCGCCGCTGGTGGGCCGCGAAGGGCAACGGCGCCTTCAGCGGCCGCAGCCTCACCTCCGCCTCCCGCCTGCACGTCTCCAAGGTCGGCAAGCTCACCGACGCCTCCTTCGCGTACTCCTCGCTCACCGGCTGGGAGGACCAGGGCCGACTGGGCGGTTTCCTGGACCTGACCCGCGAGGTGTGGCGCACGCGCGCGTACGGCGACTTCTGGCCGTACATGATGGTCGCCGAGGGCTCGATCGACATGTGCGCGGAACCGGAGCTCTCCCTGTGGGACATGGCGGCGAACGCGATCGTCGTCACGGAGGCCGGGGGCACCTTCACCGGCCTCGACGGCCGCCCCGGCCCGCACAGCGGCAACGCCGCCGCCTCCAACGGACTGCTGCACGACGAGTTCCTGGGGTACCTCAACGAGCGCTACTAGGCCCCGGGGAGCGCGGCCAGGACCCGGAGCGCTCCCGGGCAGCACATCTGAGCGCGCACGCCCTCAATCGGCGGCGCGCGCCCTCTTGTTGACCCTCGCTTTACCTGGGACTCTGAGGGGACCCTCATTTGTGAACTTGTGAACCAATGAACGAACTCATTGGTTCCCAGGAGGTGACTGCGAACCCATGCTCGTCCGCGACGCCATGAGCACGGTGGTCCTCACCATCGGCCCCGCCCACACACTCCGCCAGGCCGCCGCCCTGATGTCCGCCCGCCGGGTGGGCGCGGCCGTGGTCCTCGATCCCGACGGCACCGGCACAGGCATTCTGACCGAGCGCGACATCCTGAACTCCGTAGGGCTGGGCCAGAGCCCGGACTCGGAGTACGCCCACGCCCACACCACCACCGACGTCGTCTTCGCCACCCCGACCTGGACCCTGGAGGAGGCCGCGCAGGCGATGGCCCACGGCGGCTTCCGGCACCTGATCGTGCTGGACGACGGCGAGCCCACGGGCATCGTCTCGGTGCGCGACATCATCCGCTGCTGGGCACCGGCACGGCAGCGCGTACCGGCCACCACCGGTTCGTCACATTAGACTCAATCCAAATCGAGCAGCTCTCCAAACTCACACCCGTTCGGATTCTGGTCTCCGGCTGTTAGGCTGGAGAGCATGAGCGACCTTCTGGAACGACTGCGCGGCCGTGGCTGGCGGATGACCGCACAACGGCGCGTCGTGGCCGAGGTCCTCGACGGCGAACACGTCCACCTGACGGCCGACGAGGTCCACGCGCGCGCCGTGGCCAAGCTGCCCGAGATCTCCCGGGCGACCGTCTACAACACGCTGGGCGAGCTGGTCTCCCTCGGCGAGGTGCTCGAAGTCGCCACCGACAAGCGCGCCAAGAGGTACGACCCGAACGCCCACCGGCCCCACCACCACCTGGTCTGCGCCCAGTGCGGCGCCATCCGGGACGTGCACCCCACGGGCAACCCGATGGCCGACCTGCCCGACTCCGAGCGGTTCGGCTTCACCGTCTCGGACGTCGAGGTGACGTACCGGGGCGTCTGCCCGAACTGCGCGGCGGCGTAACAGCCTTCACCGAAGCCCCGGCATCCCTCGCGGACGCCGGGGCTTCGTGCTGCCGGAGACGGTGGACCAAGGCCTGTACGAGGAGGCGGCGGGCCATCGCCCCTGGAAACACCGAGGGCCGGAACCCTTTCGGATTCCGGCCCTCGGCCTTCAGTAGCGGGGACAGGATTTGAACCTGCGACCTCTGGGTTATGAGCCCAGCGAGCTACCGAGCTGCTCCACCCCGCGTCGATGAATGCAACGTTACGTGATGGGTGAGGCCAGAGGCAAATCGCTTTGCCGAGGCCCACCTCACACCCCGTTACGCCGACAGTTCCTCACGCAGCGCGTCCCGCAGCCGGGCCGCCCGCTCGGACACCTCGGCCGGCCCCAGGGCCACCGCCCGGTCGGCCCACCGCTGCCCCTCGGCCAGCTCGCCCCGACGCGCGTAGACCAGGGCAAGCCGCAACGCCGCCCGTCCGTGCCCCGCGTCGGCGGCCCGGGCCCACCACACGGCGGCCTCCGGCTCGCTCCCCTCCCGGGCGAGCAGCAGACCCAGGTTGAAGGCGCCGTTGCGGGACCCCGCCTCCGCGGCCTCCCGGTACCAGCGAGCCGCCTCCACGACGTCACCCCGGGCGGCGGCGAGCATGCCCACCCGCACCTGGGCACGGCGGTGCCCCTGGGAGGCCGCCCGCTCGTACCACTCCTCGCACTCGCTCTTCTCCTCGTGCACCGGCTCCCCGAGCGTGTGCGCGGGCACCGGTGGGCGCCGGGCGTCCAGCACGGTCGCGAGCCGGTACGCGGCCTCCGCGCTGCCGCCCCCCGCCGCGCATCGAAGGTGCCGCTCGGCGCCGGCCTCGTCCCCGTCCCGCAGCCGGGCGATGCCCACCTGGAGCGCGGCCTCGGTGTGCCCGGCGGCGGCGGCCCGCTCGTACCAGCGCAGGGCGACGGTCTCCTCGCCCCGCCCGGCGAAAAGGATGCCGAGGTTGAACGCGGCGTCCACGCTCCCGGCCTCCGCGGCCTTGGAGAACCACGGCTCGGCCCCGGCCGTGTCCCCGCCCTGGAGCAGCAGGATGGCGAGCGCGTTGGCCGCCTCCCGGTGCCCCGCGTACGCGGCCCGGCGGTACCACTGCTCGGCCTGCGCGGTCCGCCCCTGCTCGGCGCAGAGCAGCCCGAGGTTGTACGCGCCGTTGTCGTCACCGGCGTCCATCGCCGCCCGGTACCACCGCTCGGCGGTCTGCGACTCGCCGCGCTCGGCGTGCAGGGCGCCCAGCGCGTTGGCGGCGTTGCCGTCCCCGTCCTGGGCGGCGCGCAGCCACCACACGGCGGCGCTCTCGGTGTCGCCGGCGTCCCGCAGCAGGAACCCGAGCGCGCAGGCGGCCCGCGCCTCGCCGTCCTTGGCGGACGTCAGGTACCAGCGCCCGGCCTCCTTGAGCGCGCCGCGCCGCTCCAGGATCGCCCCGAGGTGCAGCGCGGCCCGGCGGTGACCGCGCGCGGCGGCCTGCCGGTACCACAGCTCGGCCTCGGCCCCGGCGCCGTGGTCGTCCCCCACGTCGCCCTCGGGACCCAGTCGGCGGTCGAGTGTGCGGGCCAGCCGGTAGGCCGCCTCGCGGTGGCCCCGCTCGGCGGCGATGCGCATCCACTGCTCGGCGCCCGCGTCCCCGCGGTGTTCCAGCAGGTCGGCGAGCGCGTAGGCGCCCAGCGCGTGTCCCTGCTCGGCGGACTGGCGCAGCCAGTACTCGGCGGCGGGCTCGTCGCCGCGCTCACGGTGGTGGCGGCCGAGCGCGTGCGCGGCCGCGGCGGACCCGGCGACGGCGGCGATCCGCCACCAGCCGGCGGCGTCGTCGGCGTATCCGCGCTGGTGCAGCAGGACGCCGAGGTTGTTGGCGGCGGCCCGGTCGCCGGCGGCGGTGGCGGCACGCAGGTGGGGCTCGGCTCCGTCGAGATCGCCGCGGCGCAGCAGGAGGGCGCCGAGGACGCTCATCGCCTCGACGTCACCGGCTTCGGCGGCCAGGCGCTGCCGGACCTCCTCGGCGGCGTCGTCAGTCGCCTCCCCGGCCCCGTCCCGCCCGGAAGGTTGCACAAAACGCCCTGTCTCGAACAGAGTTGCCTTGTCCCCCATAACGTCCATCGTCGCACCACCTGCAACCTGGGTACACCTGGTATACCGCAGCCAGTGAGGTCACTTCAGCGTTTTGTCGACATGCCCACAGAACGACAAGTGAAACACAGTTCCCCCCAACTGCCCCCGGTGGCACGGCCATCGCTTTCTCGGCACATGCGTTCGCACATCACGAAGGCCCGGATCCTGAAAAGGATCCGGGCCTTCGTTTCCAGTAGCGGGGACAGGATTTGAACCTGCGACCTCTGGGTTATGAGCCCAGCGAGCTACCGAGCTGCTCCACCCCGCGCCGTTGTGTTGCAACCGTATCACGGCGCGGGATGGGCGTTCGACCAGCGGCTGATCAGCCGCTGGGACTGCTGCTCGGACTGCTGCTGGGACTGCTCCTGGGGCTCGGACTGCCACTGGGCTTGGCACTGCTGCCGCTGCCCTTGTCCGCCGCGGACTGCGCGTCCTCGGCGCGCTTGAGCGCGTCCTCAAGGTCCGCCTGGGCCCTGCCGTACGCCTCCCAGTCGCCCTTCTTCAGGGCTTCCTGGCCGGCCTCGAAGGCCTTCTGGGCGTCGTCCAGCGCCTGTTGGACCGTCGGGTTGCTGGAGGTCGGCGGCGGCTTGGTGGTGTCCCCGCCGTCGTCTTCCGGTGGCGGAGTGGTCGAACCGTCCGCTCCGAAGACCTTGTTCAGGGCCTCGTCGAGGGTGTCCTCGAAGGCGGTGTTGCCACCGTAGGTCACCAACACCTTCCGCAGCAGCGGGTACTTGAGTCCACCACCGCGTACGTAGACCGGCTCCACGTAGAGCAGTCCTCCGTCGAGCGGCACCGTCAGGAGATTGCCGTACTCCACATTGGAGTCGCCTCTGTTGAGGAGGCTGATGGTCTCGGCGATGTCCTGTTCGGAGTTGAACTGGCTCTGCACCTGTTTGGGTCCGTTGACCGTGGTGTTGGTCGGCAGTTTCAGGATTCTGATCTTGCCGTAGTCAGGGGTGCCCGCCTCGGCGTCGACCGACATGAACGCGCTGAGGTTGTCCCGGCCGTTGGGCGTGAACGTCGTCGTGAGCGAGAACGCCTGTGCCGTCTGGTCGGGCATCTTCATGCTCAGGTAGTACGGCGGCACCGCGTCGCCCGACTTGTTGGTCGGGTCGTCCGGCACCTGCCACACCTCGCTGCCGCTGAGGAAGGTGTCCGCGTCCTCGACGTGGTAGCGCGCCAGCAGCTCACGCTGGACCTTGAACAGGTCCTGCGGGTACCGCAGATGGGCCATCAGGTCGGTGGAGATGTCCTTCTTCGGCTCCACCGTGCCCGGGAACGCCTTCATCCAGGTCTTGAGGACCGGGTCCTTGGTGTCCCACTGGTAGAGCTTGACCTCGCCGGTGTACGCGTCGACGGTCGCCTTCACCGAGTTGCGGATGTAGTTGACCTGGTTCTGCTGGGCCACCACCGCGCGCTGGTTGTTGGTCGCGGTCAGCGAGTCGGCCGTGGTGTCACCGAGGGTCGTACGCGAGGAGTACGGGTAGCCGTTGGTCGTCGTGTAGGCGTCGACGATCCACTGGATCTTGCCGCCCACCACCGCCGGATAGGCGTCGCCGTCGATGGTCAGCCAGGGGGCGACCGCCTCGACGCGCTGCTTGGGCGTGCGGTTGTACAGGATCCGCGAGCCCTCGCCGATCGCTCCGGAGTAGAGGATCTGCGGCTCGCTGAACGCCACCGCGTACGCGGCCCGGTTGACCGGGTTGGCGAGGTTGACCCCGCTCTTGGCCTCGTAGCTGTAGGTCTTCTCGCCCGAGTCGTCGGAGTAGTCGATCTCCTTCTGGGGACCGCCGACGATCGAGTAGGTGGTGGTCTTCTCGCCGTAGTAGACGCGCTGCTGGTACGTCCCGAGGTCGCCCTGGGAGGGCAGGTTGGACTCGGTGAAGACCGGGCGGCCCTCGTCGTCGGCCTCGGTGCCCTTGGCGGCGACCACGCCGTAACCATGGGTGTAGCGGAAGTGGTCGTTGATCCAGTTGTTCTTCGGGATGCCGGCGAGGTTCAGCTCGCGCAGCCCGATGACCGTGTCCTGGTCCTTGCCGTCCTTGCTGTACCGGTCGACGTCCAGGTTGGTCGGGAACGCGTAGTAGTTCCGCATCTGCTGGAGCTGCTGGAACGTCGGCGAGACCACGTTGGGGTCCACGACCCGGATGCTCGCCGTGGCGTCGACGTCGTCGCGCAGCTTGGTCTTGTCCGTGGTGGTGGGCTTGCCGTCGTACTCGGTCACCGAGGCGTCGTCGATGCCGTAGGCCTCACGCGTCGCCTTGAGGTTCTTCTCGACGTACGGCGCTTCCTTGGCCTGCTCGTTCGGCTGGACCTGGAACTTCTGGACGATCGCCGGGTAGAGCCCGCCGATGAGGATCGCCGAGAGCACCATCAGGCCGAAGCCGATCACGGGGAGCTGCCAGGTGCGCCGCCACAGGGTGGCGAAGAACAGCAGCGCGCAGATGACGGCGATGCAGAACAGGATGGTCTTGGCCGGCAGATAGGCGTTGGCGTCGACGTACCTGAGGCCGGTCCAGCTGTCGGTCGCCTTGAAGTCGCTGGACTTGACCGCGAGGCCGTACCGGTCGAGCCAGTACGCGACGGCCTTCAGGGCGACGAAGACGCCGAGCAGCACCGACAGGTGGCCGGTCGCGGCGGCCGTGGCCCGCGCGCCCGGGGAGGTGATCCGCAGACCGCCGTACAGGTAGTGGGTGAGCGCGGCGGCGATCACCGAGAGGATCGCGGCGGCGAAGCCGAAGCCCAGCAGGAACCGGTACCAGGGCAGGTCGAAGGTGTAGAAGGAGATGTCGAGGTGGAACTGCGGGTCCTTCTGGCCGAAGGAGACGCCGTTGACCCACATCAGCCAGGTCCGCCACTGACTGGAGGCGGAGGCGCCGGCGATCAGGCCCACCAGGGAGACGATCCCGATCAGCAGCCACTTCTTGTAGGGCGCGATGCCCATGCGGTAGCGGTCGAGGTTCTGCTGCTCCATCGACATGGCGCTCAGCGGCGGGCGCAGCCGGTGGGCCAGCCAGATGTTGAAGCCGACCGCGAGGGCCATCAGCAGGCCGAAGACGAAGAACAGCCCGATCTTGGTCCACAGGGTGGTGGTGAACACGGACGAGTAGTTCACCGAGCGGTACCAGAGCCAGTCCGTCCAGAACCCCGCGAACATGGTGAACGCCATGCCGAGGACGGCAAGGACGCCCAGGGTCATGAGCAGGGTCCTGGCACGCCGGGACGGGCGGCCCACTCTCATCCGCGGCCCCGTGGGGCCTCCGCCGCGGTCCGGCATCTGGAAAGCCAAGGTGCGCACCTCGAAGTTCGCTGTCGATCCGTCAGACCCTCGTGTTCGCGGGCCCTGGGTGGCCCCCCGTGATCGCGGGCCCACACCTATGCAACTTACTCACCGTTTACTCGGTTCCCGATTCCGGTGACGAACGAGGCAGGATTGTGACCATGTCCAACACCCCCATGGCGGCGAGCCCGCTCACCCGGGCCGTACTCGAGATCGACGAGTACGCCTCCGGCCTCGGCTGGGACCAGCCCGCCCGTCTTTTCGCCCTCGTCGACACCGCCCGGCTGCGCGCCCAGGAACCCGCTCTCGCGAGCCAGCTCGGTCTGCAGGACGCGCAGGCGCCCTCGGGCTTCACCCCCATCGAGCAGGACGAGATCCCCGCGGGCAAGCCGCTCGACGAGTTCCTCGGCACCATCGCCTGGCCCGACGCGGTCGTCGGCTGCGCGCTCACCGTGGAGCGCCTGATGCTGCCGCCGTCCGCCGAGGCGTCCGTCCCGCAGGGGCTGAGCGAGGCCAAGCTGGCGAAGTGGGTCGCCGAGCACCCGGACCGCCAGGAGGTTCGCATGACGGTGGCGGTCCTGCGCGACGGCACCCGCGACTCGGCCCTGCGGCTGCGCGAGAAGGACTCCCCCACGGAGGTCCTCACGGGCGGTGACCTGGTGCCGGGCCTGGCGGAGGCGCTGTCGGCGACGTTCGAGGAGTAGCCGCCGCGGCTATCCCTTGGTGCACTTCGGCAGGTCGGACGTCTTGCCCTCGCGGATGTCCTTGAGCGCGCCGAGGGCGTCCTCGATGGTGTTCACCTTGACGAGGGTGAGCCCGCCCGGGGTGTCCTTGGCGGCGGCCGCGCAGTTGTCGGCGGGCGTCAGGAAGTACTGGGCGCCCTTGTCGCGGGCGCCGACCGTCTTCATCTCGATGCCGCCGATCGGGCCGACCTTGCCGTCGTCGTCGATCGTCCCGGTGCCGGCGACGAACGTGCCGCCGGTCAGGCTGCCCGGGGTGAGCTTGTCGTAGATGCCGAGCGCGAACATCAGACCGGCGCTCGGGCCGCCGACGTCGGCGAGCTTGATGTCGATGGTGAACGGGAAGGTGTGGTCGGTCCCGGCGGCGATCCCGACGATGGCGCGCTTCTCGCCCGCGTCGTCGGACGCCCTGGTCGTGATCGTCACCTTCTCGGTCTTCGTGGCCGCCCTCTGCGCCTTCTCGGCGGCGGCCTGCTCCTTCGCGGGCACGATCGTGAACACGACGTCCTGGCCGGGCTTGTGCTTGGTCACCAGCTTGGCGACGTCGCCGGGCGCCTTCACCGCCGCACCGTCGACGGCCTTGATCACGTCACCGGCGTGCAGCCTGCCCTCGGCCGGGGAGCCCTTGACGACGGTGGAGACGATCACCCAGGACTGCACCGGGACGTCCAGTTCCTTCAGCGCGGCGACCTTGGCGCTCTCCTGGGACTGGCTGAACTCCTCGGCGTTCTCCTGGGTCGACTGCTCCTCGGTCTTGCCGTCCGGGTAGAGCGTGTCGTGCGGGACGACCTTGTTGTCGTGCGCGAGCCAGCCGTACACGGCCTCGACGAGGTTCATCTTGTAGTCGGCGCTGGTGACCCGGACGGTGGTCATGTTCAGGTGACCGCTCGTCGGATACGTCTTGCGTCCGGAGATCCGCAGCACCGGCTCGCCGCCGTGGTCCCCGAGGGTGTTCACCGTGGGGCCCGGTGACATCTCGGCGTAGGGCACGTTGATGAAGACTCCCGCGCAGAGAAGCGCGATCAGCATCAGGGTGGAGGCGAGCATCGTCGCGGTGCGGCGTGGCATGGCACGACAGTACGGGACGCCCCTGTCAGACCTTCGTCAGGGCGGCGCCGTCGAACGGACGTCAGGTGCCGGAGTGCGACTTCTCCATCGCGGCGCGGAAACGGGCGTACCCGTCGAGCTCGGGGCCGTCGCTGCGCGCCTTCCGGGTCCGGTTGGCCCAGCTGCCCCACAGCCCGCCGACGACCGCGGCCAACAACGGAATCAACAACCAGACGAGCGCCCCCATGTCGACCTCCCGACCCCACACGTGCGCGACCGCAGAAACTGACTGATCAGCAGATTAACCATCCGCACGGACAACGCTCACGCCAGGGGTGCGGTTACGCAACCGGAGGGGTGAAGGAAGGGTTCAGCAGGCGCCGACCCATTCCTCCGTACCGTCAGAAAACGTCTGGTGCTTCCAGATCGGCACCTCGTGCTTGAGATCGTCGATCAGTTTCCGGCAGGCCTCGAAGGCCTCGCCCCGGTGGGGGCAGGAAACGGCGACCACGACGGCGAGGTCTCCGACGCCGAGATCGCCGACGCGATGCACGGCGGCGAGGGCCCGCACCGGGAACTCGGCGACGACCTTCTCGGCGACCCGTCGCATCTCGGCCTCGGCGCTGGGGTGGCACGAGTACCCGAGCTTGTCGACGTCGGCGCCCCCGTCGTGGTTCCTGACGGTCCCGACGAACAGGGCGGTCCCCCCGGCCGCGTCTTCCCCGACGGCGCGGAAGACCTCGTCGAGGGAGAGGGGCGTGTCGCGGATCGCGATCAACCTGATGGGGTCCTGCGCGGCCTGCTCGCCGGGATGCTCGTTGGTGGGTGCCATACGTCCATCGTGCCGCACGTCCGAACCCAGGGGGAATGGAGCTATCGCCCGGCACACGCACGTGCGCGATTGGAGACTCGTACAGTCGGCCTACTGAGGCACGGGGAACTGCGCGACCAACCCCCACCGGCCCGCAGCCGCCGTACGACCGTCTCAGATCCGGCGCCGCGCCTTCCGGGCCCGCCGCACCACGGCCGCCGCACCCAGCAGCGCGACCGTCGCTCCCGCCGCACCCGCCGCCGTCGCGTCCTTGCGCCCCAGCCGCCGTCCGGCGACCGTGTGCCGTCCGGCGACCTCCTCCAGCAGCTCCGCGAGGACCTCCTCGTTGGTCCACCGCGGCCGCCACCCGGCGTCGTGCAGCCGGCTCCCGCTCACCACCCAGGGATACATCGTGTACGCGAGATCCCCGGCGGGAGACGGCGTCAGTCCGATCCGGTGCAGCCGGGCCGCGGCCCCCAGCGCGACCGCCGACGGCAGCTCCATCCGGCGGATCCCGCTGAGCTCCTCGATCTCCTCCTGCTCCAGCCAGCCGTCGCACCCGACGGCGAGCTCCCCGTCGACCTTCTCCAGGACGGCGTGCTCCAGGGCGCTGCACAGGTCCTCGACATGGCAGAACTGCCAGGCGGGCCGGGACCCGGCCACGACCAGCAGCCGCGGTGACTCGAAGTACCGGGTCAGAGCGGTGTCGGTACCGCCTCCCACCAGCACGGCGGGCCGTACGACGGTGACGTTGAGCCCGGGGTGCGCCCGGGGCGCCCGCCGCGCGAGCCGCTCGATCTCCAGCAGGTCCCCGACCCCGGTCGCCTCCGCGGTGGCGCGCAGCTCGGCGTCCTCCGACAGGGGCAGTTCGTTGTCGGGAAGGGCCCCGTAGACCATCGCGGAGGTGCACAGCACGACCCGGTGGACGCCCGCGGCCGCCGCGGCCGTCAGCACGGTCTGCGTCCCGCGCACGTTGTAGGCCGTACGGGCCGCGGGGTCGGTCTCCAGGTCGAGGTCGAGCGCCAGATGGACCACGACATCGGCCCCGCGCAGCTTCTCCGCGATGGCCGGATCCCGTACGTCCAGGATGTGCCACTGCGCGGCCGCGCACTCACCGCGCCGCTCGTCGAGCGCGATGACCTGCTTGATCTCCTCCGAGGCGGCGAGCCGCTCGGTGAGCATCGCTCCGACGCCGGACGCGGCACCGGTGACCGCGACGACTGGCCCGCGCGTGGCGGGATTGGTTGACTGGTTTCGCGCTGCGCGAACCTGCGGATCAGGGGAACTCACCGGGCGTCTCCAGCGGTTGTCTTCAGTAGGAACGCGAGTGACGCGTACGTACCAGGTGGCATCCATCCTGCCGCAGGCGGAGAGTCGGCGGAGCACCGAGGCCCGAACGGCCGTCGGTGTCTACGCTGGGGGGTGTTATCGGGCAGCCGCGCCGCCGGAGGCAACCGGTGGCCTTACCAGCCGAGGAATCCCGTGAGTGACACCCCATTCGGATTCGGCCTTCCGCCGGAGGAGCCGGACGACGGCGACGAGGGCAAGAAGAAGGACCAGCAGAGCGGCGGTGGTCAGGGACCGGCCAACCCGTTCGGTTTCGGCGGTCTGCCCGGAGCCGGAGGCTTCGGCGGCCCCGGCGGTCCTGGTGCCGACAATCCGCTCGCTGCCATGTTCGGATCGCTGAACCCCACCGACCTGGGCGCCGCCTTCCAGCAGCTCGGCCAGATGCTCTCCTACGAGGGCGGCCCGGTGAACTGGGACATGGCCAAGCAGATCGCCCGCCAGACCGTCTCCCAGGGCACCGCGGACGGCACCAAGGACGCGAGCATCGGCCCCGCCGAGCGCACCGCGGTCGAGGAGGCCGTACGCCTGGCGGACCTGTGGCTCGACGACGCGACGTCGCTGCCGTCCGGGGCGGGCTCCGCGGTGGCGTGGTCCCGCGCGGAGTGGGTCGAGGCGACCCTGCCCGCGTGGAAGGAGCTCGTCGACCCGGTCGCCGAGCGGGTCGGCACCGCCATGGGCGACGTCCTGCCGGAGGAGATGCAGGCCATGGCGGGCCCGCTGATCGGCATGATGCGCTCGATGGGCGGCGCCATGTTCGGCACCCAGATCGGGCAGGCCGTCGGCGTCCTCGCGGGCGAGGTCGTCGGCTCCACCGACATCGGCCTGCCGCTGGGCCCGGCCGGCAAGGCCGCGCTGCTGCCGGTGAACATCGAGACCTTCGGCAAGGACCTGGGCGTGCCCAAGGACGAGGTGCGGCTGTACCTCGCCCTGCGCGAGGCCGCCCACCAGCGCCTCTTCACGCACGTGCCGTGGCTGCGCTCGCACCTGTACGGCGCGGTCGACGGGTACGCGCGCGGGATCAAGGTCGACACCGCCAAGCTGGAGGACGTGGTCGGCCAGTTCGACCCGCAGAACCCCGAGCAGCTCCAGGACGCCCTCCAGCAGGGCATGTTCCAGCCGGAGGACACCCCGGAGCAGAAGGCGGCCCTGGCCCGTCTGGAGACGGCTCTGGCGCTCGTGGAGGGCTGGGTGGACGCGGTGGTCCACGCGGCCGCGAAGCCGCGGCTGTCGTCCGCCGACGCGCTGCGCGAGACCCTGCGCCGCCGGCGCGCCTCGGGCGGTCCGGCCGAGCAGACCTTCGCCACCCTGATCGGCCTGGAGCTGCGCCCGCGCCGACTGCGGGACGCCTCCCGGCTGTGGGCCTCGCTCACCGACGCGCGCGGTGTCGACGGCCGTGACGGCCTGTGGGCCCACCCGGACATGCTGCCGACCGCGTCCGACCTGGACGACCCGGACGGCTTCGTGCACCGCGAGCAGCTCGACTTCTCCGAGCTGGACAAGATGCTCGGCGAGGCAGCCGACGGCTCTGGCGGAAAGCCCGACCTGAAGAAGGACGACCTGAAGAAGGACGACGACACCGAGTGAGCCTTCATGACGACGCCGTCCTGGTCCTCAAGGGATACGAGGACCAGGCGGAGCTCCGCCAGGCCTACCTGGACCATCTGGCGGCCCACCCGGACGGCATGTGGAAGGCCTGCGAGGAGGGGCACATCACGGCGAGTGCCCTGGTCGTCGACCCGGAGCGCGGCCGGGCTCTGCTGACCCTCCACAAGAAGCTGGGCATGTGGCTGCAGATGGGCGGCCACTGTGAGCCGGCCGACACCTCCCTGGAGGCGGCGGCCCTGCGCGAGGCGACGGAGGAGTCCGGCATCCCGGGCCTGACACTGCTGCCGGGCGGCCCGGTGCGCCTGGACCGGCATCCGATCCCACCGCCCTGCCACTGCCACCTGGACGTCCAGTACGCGGCAATCGCCCCGTCGGGCGCCGTGGAGACGATCAGCGACGAGTCGCTGGACGTACGGTGGTTTGCCTACGACGAGGTCGCGGACGTGGCGGACGACTCGGTCGTACGTCTGCTGGAAGCCACGCGCGCGCGGCTGTGAGCTTTCTCTCGGCACATGTGTAAGGGGCGCCCGCCATTGGTGGGCGCCCCTTACGCGTGTCTAGCTGTTGCTGCCCCCGAGGGAGTTGCCGCGCATGCCGAACTGGCCGAGCACACCGCCGTTGCGCATGCCCTGCGGCGGCAGCAGCTCGCTGGGCTGGACCAGGACGTGGCCGGTGCCGCCGAAGTGCATCTCCCAGCCCTCGCCGGTGGTGCCCCTGCGACGCCACACACCGGAGGTGGAGGTGGGCGCCTGGAGCTGGGTGCGCAGGGACGTGGACCAGGCGATGACGGCGTCGGAGTCGACGCAGACGTTCTTGTCCGGGCCCACCTCCAGCACCAGCGGCTCGCCCGAGGTCATCAGCACGACCTGCCCGGTACCGGACAGCTCCAGGTTGTAGGCGCCCGCGGAGGCCACCTCGACGGCACTGTCGACGGCGACGATGCCGACGCCGAGGGAGCCGTCGAAGGCCAGCACGTAGGAGCTGTCGACCGTGATACCGCGGCCGACCTCCATGATGTGCAGGTGCTGGGCGAGGTTCGCCAGGTAGACGGTGCCGTTGCCCTTGCAGCGCATGAGGTCGAGGCCCTCGCCGGTCATCCGCTCGACGTTGCGCCAGCTGCGGTTGCGGTACTGGCTGTCGAACTCGACCTGGCCCTCGAAGGCCACCATGGCGCCCTGCCGGGCGAGGATCGGGCTGCTGCCCTGGGTGACGTCGGTCTTCAGGAGCTGCGGGTTCTGGAGTGTGTAGCGCCCGGTCGACTCGACCGGGACGTGTGCGAAGAGTGTGCTGTGCATGATGTGCCTGGTGCTCCCCTCAGCCCCGGATCTTGAATCGGTCGCCGGTGTCCTCGCTCGGCTGGACGACCACGAAGCCCTGTCCCTTGAAGCCGATCTGGAAGGCCTCGCCGCTGCCGCGGCCGATGAGGGCGCTCGCCTTGATGGTGCGGCGGGCCTTCATCTCCAGGCCGGTCGTCCAGGCGACGAGCGCGTCCGGGTCGACGTACGTCTCGCGCTCGGCGCAGTCCAGGGCAATCGGGATGCCCCGGCTGACCAGGGCGACCCAGCCGGTGCCCTTGATGACGAGGTTGGTCAGGCCGGAGCCGGAGAGCTTGGCGAGCCCCTTGACCGGTTCGATGGCCAGTTCGAGGGAGGCGTCGCAGGCCAGCAGGGTGGCGCCGTTGACGGACAGGGCCTCGCCGCCCAGGTGCAGGACGAGGATGTCGCCGCCGTAGTCGGCCAGGTAGAGGTCGCCGTCGCCGCGGGCCAGCATCAGCTTGCCGCCCTCTCCGGTGACCATCTCCTCCGCCGAGCGGCGCAGGCTCGCGGGCGCCCCGTCGAACTGCACATAGCCGTCGTAGGCGATCATCGAGCCGGCCTTGGCGATCAGGTCCTGCCCGGTGACCATGGTGACCTTGAGCGTCTTGGAGCTGTGCACACTCATGCGGACGCCGGTCGCGGCGGCGCGGTGCGCACTCAGAGTCTGGGAGTCCATGGCCTCACACCTCGAAGGGCTGTACGACGACGAAGTTGCCGGGGGCGCCGCGGAACTGGAGGTTCACGGCCTCGGTGGTCTGCCGGGCGTACCCGGAGCGGCGCAGCCTGAGCGAGGTCGTGGTGACCGCCTGCGCACCGGCGGACCAGGCGATGACGGCGTTGCCGTCGACGTAGGTGGCCGCGCCGACGGGCAGGACGACGGGCACGCCGCGTGTCTTCACGACGACCGCTCCCGTGCCCGAGAAGAGCATGCTGAAGAAGCCCCCGCCGGGCAGCCCCGCGCCCTCGATGCGGCGGACCTCGGTGTCCAGGGACTCGTCGAAGGCGAGCACGCCCTGGGCGCTGGTGTAGAGCTGCTCGCCCTGGAGGCGGATCACGAAGACACGGCTGGCCTCGTCGGCGAGGAACACCTCGCCGTTGCCGGTGCAGCGCATCAGGGACATGCCCTGTCCGGTGAGCGCGCCGGTGAGCTTGCCGAGCAGTCCCGAGCCCTTGTGGGCGAAGTCGATGTCGCCCTGGTAGGCGACCATGCTGCCCTGCTTGGCGAGGATGGGCGCGTCCTTGGTGAGGGTGGCCCGCACCAGGTTGGCGTTCTGCTCCGTCCAGCGGTCGCCGACGGGCGCTTCCGCGTACTTCGTCAGGACGACCCGGACGTTGGCCTCGGGCGGCACGGGGGCGAGCTGGGTGCCGCCGCCGAAGGGCTGGGCCTGGCCGGGGAAGGCACCGGGCGCGCCGGGGGGCGCGAACTGGCCGGCGACGGCGCCCGGAGGGGTGAACTGGCCCGCGGGTGCGCCGGGGGGCGCGTACTGGCCCGCCGGAGGCGCGCCGGGCGGTGTGGCCGTCTGCCCCGGAGGGGTGAACATCTGCGGACTCGTCGGCGCGGTGGGCGCGAACGGGGCGTGGGCGGGGGCGGGCGCGGGGGCCGGCGGGGCACCGAACGAAGGCGCCGGTGCGGGCGCGGGCGGCGCGGCGGCCTGCGGGGGCGGCGCGAAGGCCGGCGCCTGGGACTGGGCCGGGACGGCGGGCTGCTGGGGCGCGGCCTCGGGCTCCTCCTCGGCGACCTCGCCGCCGAAGTTCTTCAGCAGCGCGTCCAGACCGCCGTCGAAGCCCTGGCCGACCGCGGCGAACCGCCAGACGTCCTTCAGGTACAGGTCGCCCAGCATCACGGCACGCTCGGTGGAGAACTCGCTGCCGTCGAACGAGTACCGGGCCACTTCCTCGCCACCGGCGACGATGCGGAGGTAGCCGGGGGCGATCTGCGACATCTGGCCGGCACCGTCGATCGTCGCCGTGAACGACAGCTTCTGGATCTGCGACGGAATCCGGTCGAGCGTGACCCGGAACGACTCCGTGTCGCCCGACTGCGCCCCCAGGAGCTGGATGGAGTCCTCGGGGGACTTCGGCTGGTTGAAGAAGATGAAGTAGCGGTCGTCCGAGAGCCGTTCGTCGGCGTCGAGGCCGAAGCAGCTGATGTCGAAGGTCAGTCCGGGGCCGGAGATCTGTACGCCCACGTACAGGTCCGTGCCCGCGGTCAGGTCACTGATCTTGGCCTTGTGGCCGCGTTGGAATTCCCTGGCCATGCGTAACGACCGTCCCCCATCCCGAATGCGAGTGCGTCGCGACAGGCTAACGGCAAACTCCGACACCGACGCAGGTCGGTACAGATCCGGTACAAAAACCCGTTCGGGTCCCCGGTCACTCTCCGCGGACGCCCGGGAGGTGCGGCAACCGGTCCGCGGCGACCACGCCCTCGAGGTATCCCTTGGCCCGCTCGGTGCGCGGATAGGCCTCCAGCAACCGCCAGAAACGGGGCCCGTGTCCCGGCACGAGCAGATGCGCGAGCTCATGGAGCAGGACGTAGTCGACGACGTACTCCGGCATGCCCTGGAGCCGGTGCGAGAGCCGGATGCTGCCCTCGGACGGGGTGCACGAACCCCAGCGGGTGTTCTGGTTGGTGACCCAGCGGACCGAGGCGGGCCGCGCCCGGCCGTCGAAGTACTGGGCCGACAGCCGCTGCGCGCGCTCGGCCAGTTCGGTGTCGCCGAGGACCCGTTTGCTCTCCTGGGCGGCCAGCTTGTCGAGCATGACGCTCACCCAGCGCTGCTCCTCCGCCTCGGACATCCGGGCAGGGATGAGCACGACGGTGCGATCGCCCTCGCGGTACGCGGAGACCGTCCGGCGTCGGCGGCTGCTCCTGCGCACCTCGATCGCGCTCGCCCCCGAGCCGCTCGGCGGCTGGCTCGTCGTGCTGCGCTGTGGCGTTCCGGCGCTGTGCAGTGGGTCGGCGGGCACGCCCCGACGTTACCCTCTGCACACGGGGGAAGTCCCGACTCCGGGACGGTTCGGTTTCGATCGCCCGCCATGCGTCGGATTTGTACGACGAATGACCCCCACCTGTGGACAACTTTCGGCACCTGCCCCACGGCCCGGGGCATGCTGGCATCGCCGCCGCGACCGCGACCGACCGTCGCCCGGGGTGGGGCGGCGGACGGGGACGTTCTACGAGGGCTACGGGGGCCTGTCATGCAAGCAGTGGTTCCGCTCGAGCACACCATGGTTCCGCGGATGAAGCCCGCGCTCCGGCGCGGCTGGCGCGATCTCAACACCGTGCAGTTCGGGATGACCCCGGCGCACGCGCTGACGCTGGGACCGGTCGACACGGCGACGGGCAGCTTCCTCGACCTGCTCAACGGCACGCGCGGTCTCGCGCTGCTGCGGGAGGAGGGACGCCGTATGGATCTGCCCGACGGCCATGTCGACACGCTGGTGACTCGGCTGGCACGGGCCGGGCTGGTCGACGACGCGAGGGGCGGCGGGCCGGCCGCGGACGCGTTGCGACAGAAGAAGGACGTCCTCGACCGGCTGGCGCCCGACCTGGCGTCCCTCTCTGTGACCACCTCGGAGCCGGGTGACGCCATCCGGCTCCTGGCCGCCCGCCGCTCACTGCGCGTACAGGTCAGGGGCGCCGGCCGGGTGGGCGTGGCGCTGGCCGCACTGCTCTCGGGGGCCGGCGTCGGAGAGGTCGACGTGCGGGACGGCGGCCGGGTCGAGCCGGGGGACGTCGCCCCCGGTGGGCTCCCCGCCGCCTCCGTCGGCGACCGCAGGGACACCGCCGCACGCCGGGCCGTGTCCGCGGCGGCTGCGGGACGCCTGCCCCGCCACGGCTCCCGGGCCTCGGTGGCGGCGGACGACCCCGGGTTCTCCCTGGTCGTCCTCGCCCCGCGCGACGACGTCGACGTCCACGCGCCCGCCCCGGCCGTCGGCGAGCCCCTCGTCCGGTCCGGCACACCTCATCTGTACGCCGGTGTGGTCGAGGCGACAGGAGTGGTCGGCCCCCTCGTCCTGCCGGGCGAGACGGGCTGCGCGGGCTGTCTGCACGAGACGCGGACCGAGCGCGACCAGGCCTGGCCCCGGCTGGTGGCCCAGTGGCGTTCGGGCAGCAGACGACTTACGGCGCGTCCCTGTGACCTGACCCTGGCCACGACGGTCGCCGGCCTCGCGGCCGCGCACGCGCTCGCCTTCCTGGACGGCCGGGTCCCGTCGAGCGCGGGTGCCCGCTGGGAAGTCTCGCTGCCCGGTCTGACCTGGCACGCGCGGCCGGTCGGGCCGCATCCCGCGTGTCCGTGCGGGGCCGCGGAGAAAGGTAAGGGAGAACACACCTCCAAGGAGGAGGCTGCGCACGAGACAATGACGGAGCAACGGTCGTCGGAGGAGCTGTGCCGTAAGGCAACCGCGCCACGGCCGCCTGGGACCTGGAGGGCGCATGTCTGATCTTCCCCGGAAGGCGGTCACCCGGACCGCCAAGCTCGCCGCGCTCCCGCTCGGCTTCGCCGGGCGGGCCACCTGGGGACTCGGCAAGCGGATCGTGGGCGAGTCCGCGGAGATCGTCGGCCGCGAGCTGCAACAGCGCACCGCGGACCAGTTGTTCAAGGTGCTCGGGGAGCTCAAGGGCGGGGCCATGAAGTTCGGCCAGGCCCTGTCGGTCTTCGAGTCGGCGCTCCCCGAGGAGGTGGCGGGCCCCTACCGCGCGGCCCTGACCAAGCTCCAGGAGGCGGCGCCTCCGATGCCGACCCGCACCGTGCACACGGTGCTCGCGGAGCGGCTGGGCGAGGACTGGCAGGAGCTGTTCGCCGAGTTCGACGACAAGCCCTCCGCGGCGGCGTCGATCGGCCAGGTGCACCGGGCCGTGTGGCATGACGGGCGCGAGGTGGCGGTCAAGGTCCAGTACCCGGGGGCCGGTGAGGCCCTGCTCTCCGACCTGAACCAACTGGGCCGCTTCGCCCGCCTGCTGGGGCCCCTGGTGCCCGGCATCGACATCAAGCCCCTCATCAACGAGTTGCGCGACCGGGTCTCGGAGGAGCTCGACTACGGCCTGGAGGCGCAGGCCCAGCAGGCCCACGCCGAGGAGTTCGCGGACGATCCGGACGTCGTGGTGCCGGCCGTGGTCCACCAGAGCGACCAGGTCCTGATCACGGAGTGGATCGAGGGGGTCCCGCTGTCGGAGGTGATCTCCGACGGCACCCAGGAGCAGCGCGACCGCGCCGGGCAGCTCCTGGCCCGGTTCCTCTTCTCCGGCCCCGCCCGCACCGGCCTGCTGCACGCCGACCCGCACCCGGGCAACTTCCGGCTCCTGCCCGGCGGTCCGGACGGCGAGGAGGACTGGCGCCTGGGCGTCCTGGACTTCGGCACGGTCGACCGGCTCCAGGGCGGCCTGCCGGAGACCATCGGCACCTGCCTGCGCATGACGCTGGACGGTGAGGCGGAGGCGGTCTACGAACTGCTCTGCGCGGAGGGCTTCGTCAAGGAGTCCATAGAGCTGGACCCGGACGCGGTCCTCGACTACCTCCTGCCGATCATCGAACCGGCCGAGGTCGAGGCGTTCACCTTCTCCCGCGGCTGGATGCGCAGCCAGGCCGCCCGCATCGCCGACCCCCGCTCCCCCGCCCACCAACTGGGCAAACAGCTCAACCTGCCCCCGGCGTACCTCCTGATCCACCGGGTCACCCTGAGCACCATCGGCGTTCTGTGCCAACTGGGCGCGACGGTCCGGCTGCGCGAGGAACTGGAGGAGTGGCTCCCGGGGTTCCTGCCGGAGGAAGCGGACGAGCCGGGAACGGCCGCGGAGGCCTGAGCCGGATCGGCCTACCACCAGGCCGAGTCGAGCCGCCCCTCGATGGCCCTGAGGTTCTCCCGGGCGCACGTGTCGCAGAAGTACTGGCGGACGCCGTTCTCCACGGAGCAGGTCCAGGTGGGCCGTGAGCCCTCGGCCCGCGTGCCGCAGCGGGCGCACACGAGGGGCCGCGGCTCCCCCTCGCCGTTGCCGTCGTCTCCGGGAAGACTCGTCATTCGCAGACGATAACGCCGGGTCCGACCGTTCGGCGCGTACAACGCACCGCGGGGGTCGGTCCGTTCGCACGGACCGACCCCCGCGGGGAACTACAGGGTCGTCACTGCATGACGGCCATGGCGAGCGCACGGCGAGCACGCAGGGAGGCGCGCTCGGCCCGGCGCTGCATCCGGCGGGCGGTCACCAGGCGGATCGCCCGGCGTTCCTGCTCGGCCTCATGCAGCCGGTCGCGCATATGCGCGCGAGCCAGGGCTTCTGGGATGAGTTGCATCTCTCGGGTCCTGTTCTGACGCGAGTCGTTCGCGTCGGTGGTGGTGAAGTCTGGGATCGCGGAGCCGGCGGGCTCGCTGGTGGACGGCTTCATCGGGGCCTGCTTCGTGGGGTCGTTCGTGAGGGGGCGGTCGATCGTTCCTGCGATGGTGTTCATGCCGTGACCGGGTTCTTGCGCGGGCGACCACGCGGCCGCTTCCGGGCGACGACGACACCCTGGACGAACAGCTCTCCACCCCAGACGCCCCAGGGCTCACGCCGCTCCTTGGCGCCGGCGAGGCAGGCCTCCATCAGCGGGCAGGTGCGGCAGAGGGACTTGGCGTACTCGACGTCGGCCGGCGACTCGGCGAAGAAGACCTCCGGGTCGTAGGAACGGCAGGGGACGGGTACGCCGAGGTTCTCGATGGCGTCGTCGAGCGCGGTGAGCGCGGTGAGCGGGATCAAGGTGGAGTCCTCCGTGAGGCCGGGCGGGGGGATCGTTTCGGAAGGCGGTACGGACGGGGCGTGCGCTTCGAGTTGCACGGTTCGTCTTCCTCGTCTGTTCGGTCCGGCCCTGTGGGACCGGTGGTCGCTTGGTACCGGGTTCTTTTCTTGTCCCGAGGCCCCTTCGCTCCGCTCTCCCCGTTCGGGGAAAACAGAAGGGCCGCGGATCCCGGATGGGGTTCCGCGGCCCTGAAGGCGCCGGCCTGATCGAAGATCAGGCTGGATCACTCCAGGGTTCTGGCCCACGGAAGGCCCACATCAGGTGGTGCTGCGTCGTCTGCTTCCGGAATCCGGCACCGGCCGCCGCAAAGGCATAGGCATGCGCCTGTGCCACTACTGCTTCCAGTGCCTTGGTCGGTCGCTCATTGCGCTCACGGACGGGAAGGACCGCGAGAGACATGGAGGACGCCGGACGCGCGGCAGGAATGCCGGACAGACCGGTGCCCAGGTTCGAAACGCCGAGCATGCACGTGGAGACGACCGAGCGATCGGTCATTTTGGCGGTGTTGATGGCCTTGGTGCTGTTGATGCTGATCACTGCAATCGCCTCCTCTCGGCGTCTCTGGGGACGGCGGCGCGAGCCGCTGTCCGACGGATATGCAAGTAGAACACGGAATCGGGGCCTCCGAGAAGGCCTCCGTCCCCGTGGCTAAGAACCTATGGGGATTGCTGGGGCATGCGCAAACTATTTTTTCGACGAGTTGGAATCAGTCGTCGTCTTCTTCTTCCGTGACCTCCTGGCCTGCGCAGATGGTCAGCACATCCGATCCGTAGCGGTTGAGCTTGCGCACGCCTACGCCCGGGATCCGCGCCAGCTCGTGCTCGTCGTCGGGCACGGCCTCGGCGATCGCCATGAGTGTCTTGTCCGTGAAGACGCAGAAGGCCGGCTGCCCACTGCGCTGCGCCTGTACGGCACGCCAGTCGCGCAACCGCTCGTAGAGCCCCTCGTCCATGTCGGAGGGGCAGTCCTCGCACCGCATGAGCTTCAGCTCGCCCGCGTCGGTGAGCGTGCGCCCGCACACCCGGCAGCGCGCCGGGGTGCGCTGGGTGCGTCTGGGGACGGCTCCGACGGCGCTGGTGGAGCCGCGCTCGACGCCTCCGGGACCGCCGCCGCCCGCGGTGCGCCCCGCGGTGACCGTGGAGCCGGGGCGCAGCCCGTCGAGGAAGCGGCTGGGGCGGCGGTTGGGCCGACCGCCCGGCGAGCGGGAGAGCGACCAGGAGACGTGGAGGCGCTCACGGGCGCGGGTCACGCCAACATAGAGGAGCCTGCGCTCCTCCTCGATCTGCTCGTCGGTCTTCGCGTAGCTGATCGGCATCATGCCCTCGGCGACCCCGACCAGGAATACCGCGTCCCACTCCAGGCCCTTGGCCGAGTGCAGGGAGGCGAGGGTGACGCCCTCGACCGTAGGGGCGTGCTGGGCGCCGGCCCGCTCGTCGAGTTCTGCCACGAGGTCGTTCAGGCTGACGCCGGGGCGGGCGGCTGCGAAGTCCTGCGCGAGGTTCACCAGGGCGGCCAGTGACTCCCAGCGCTCCCGGACGGCCCCGGAGCCGGCCGGCGGCTCGGTGGTCCAGCCCTCGCCCGACAGCACGGCACGCACCTGGGAGGGCAGGTCGACGGCGTCGTCCAGCCGCGAGTCGTTGCCGCCGAAGCGGGCCGCGGCCCGGAGGTTGACGATGGCCCTGCGCACCTCGGGCCGGTCGAAGAACCGCTCGGCGCCGCGCAACTGGTAGGGCACTCCGGCGTCGGCGAGGGCCTGTTCGTAGGTCTCGGACTGGGAGTTGGTGCGGAACAGGATGGCGATCTCGCTGGCCCGGACGCCCGCGTCCATGAGCTCCCTGATGCGGCGGGCGGCACCCTCGGCCTCGGCGGGCTCGTCGGTGTACTCGGTGTAGACGGGCTCGGGTCCGGGCCCGCGTTGGGAGATCAGTTCCAGCCGGTGGTCGGCGGCGCGGCCGCGGGCCTGGGCGAGCAGGCCGTTGGCGAGATGGACGACCTGGGGGGTGGAGCGGTAGTCGCGGACCAGCTTGACGACGGTGGCGCCGGGGTGGCGGGTGCGGAAGTCGAGCAGATGGTCGGGGGTTGCGCCGGTGAACGAGTAGATCGTCTGGCTGGCGTCGCCGACGACGCAGAGGCTGTCGCGCTGCCCGAGCCACAGTTCCAGCAGGCGCTGCTGGAGCGGACTGACGTCCTGGTACTCGTCGACGACGAAGTGCTGGTACTGGGAACGGACCTGGTCGGCGATGTCGTGCCGGTCCTGGAGGATGGCGACGGTCAGCAGCAGGACGTCCTCGAAGTCGATGACCGCGCGGTCGCGCTTGAGGTCTTCGTAGGCGGCGTAGAGCTGGGCGATCTCGGCCGCGGCGCGGGGGGTCTCCCGGCCGGCCTTCGCGGCTGCGAGGGCGTAGTCGGACGGCACGGTCTGGGTGACCTTGGACCACTCGATCTCGCCGGTGACGTCCCGCAGCTCGCCCCGGTCGAGGCGGATGCGGCAGGCGGCGGCCGCGTCGGCGACGAGCTGGACCTTGCGGTCGACGAGCCGGGGCATGGAGCCACCGACTGCTTTCGGCCAGAAGTACTGAAGCTGTCGCAGGGCCGCCGAGTGGAACGTGCGCGCCTGGACGCCCGCGGCGCCGAGCTGGCGCAGCCGTCCGCGCATCTCCCCGGCGGCGCGGTTGGTGAAGGTGACGGCGAGCACGCTGGAGGGCTGGAGGATCCCCGCCCGCACCCCGTAGGCGATGCGGTGGGTGATCGCCCGGGTCTTGCCGGTGCCGGCGCCCGCCAGCACGCACACCGGCCCGTGCAGGGCGGTGGCCACCTCGCGCTGCTCGGGGTCGAGCCCTTCGAGCACCGCGTCGGCCGAGTCCGGTGTGCGCGGGAAGAGCGTGGAGTGCGTTGCTGCTGTCACACGGCCATGCTGCCAGGTCGGCGGAGACGGGTGAGCCGGTTGTCCACAGGCAGGTAGCCGCAGTCGTACTAATGCGGCAGGCGTCACCCGGCCGGTAGCCCGGTTCGGGAATGGGGACCCGGTCGCATACGTTCCCCCACCGGACGACCTCTTCCCCCGAGCCACCGAAGGAGCCGGCGAGACATGCAGGGCACTGTGACGATGTACAGCACCACATGGTGCGGCTACTGCCAGCGGCTGAAGAAGCAGCTGGACCGCGAGGGCATCGCGTACACCGAGATCAACATCGAGCAGGACCCGGCGTCCGCGGCGTTCGTGGAGAAGGCGAACGGCGGGAACCAGACCGTTCCGACGGTGCTGTTCCCCGACGGTTCGACGCTGACGAACCCGTCGCTGGCGCAGGTGAAGCAGAAGATCGGCGCGTAAGCACGGCGGGCGTGAAGGCGGTTCCTGAGTGGCTCAGGAACCGCCTTTTTGTGATGTGCCTCAGACGAAGCTCCTGGTCGGCAACGGCTTGCCGTACCAGAGCTCGATCAGACGGGCCGCGATCGAGATGCCGTACGGCGGCAGGACCTCGCCGGACTCGAAGGCGGCCTGGAGCTCGTCGCGGGAGAACCAGCGGGCCTCGTGGATCTCGTCGCCGTCGACGTCGATGTCGGTGGAGGTGGCGCGGGCCATGAAGCCGAGCATGAGGCTGGAGGGGAACGGCCAGGGCTGGCTGGCGACGTACTCGACCGGGCCGACGGTGATGCCGGCCTCCTCGAAGACCTCGCGCCGCACCGACTGCTCGATGGACTCGCCCGGTTCGACGAACCCGGCCAGTGTCGAGAAGCGGCCCTCGGGCCAGTGCACCTGGCGGCCGAGCAGGATGCGGTCCTGGTCGTCCGTGACGGCCATGATCACGGCCGGGTCGGTGCGCGGGTAGTGCTCGGCGCCGCAGGCGGGGCAGCGGCGGATGTGGCCGGCCGCGGCGATGACGGTGCGCTCGCCGCAGCGGGAGCAGAAGCGGTGGGTGCGCTGCCAGTTCTCCAGGCCCACCGCGTGCACCATCAGGCCCGCCTCGCGCGCGGACAGCAGCAGACCGGCCTCGCGCAGACCGGCGGGGCGCGCGGACTGGTCGATGCGGCCGGGCAGCGCGTCCTTCTGGAGGGCGAAGTAGCGCACGCCGTCCTCGTCGATGCCGAGGAAATAGCGGTGCGCCTCGGTGAGCGGGGCCTCGAAGGACGGGGTCATGACGAGTTCGGTACGGCCGTCCGCCGTCTCGTCTATGAGGACCTGGCCGCCGGAGACCACGAAGCAGCGGGTGGTGGGGTGGCTCCACGCCGCCGCGAGCCAGGCCTCGTCGAGCCGGTGGTGCGCGGCGCGGTCGATGCCGCTGGGTGCGGTGAGCGAGACGGGACGGTCGGCGGTGTGGTCGGTCCAGGTGGTCACGAGTGCTTCCAACTCCCCCGGTGCAGCGGATTGTTTCGGCGAGTGGTTCGGCGGGACGTACGGCGCGGGCGACCGGGTCCGGGGCTTCGCGGTGCGGGGCGGCTCTCTCAGTGTGCCCCGCGCGCGCGGCCGGTCCGGGCGGCGCGGGACGGTCAGGGCGCGTGGCTCCAGTGCTCGGCGAGATCACCCCACAGGTACGCGGCGGTCTCGACGCCCTTGAGCAGCAGATCGAGCTCGACCTTCTCGTTCGGCGCGTGCCAGCCGTCGGAGGGGACGGAGATGCCGAGGAAGAGCACGGGAGCGCCGAGGACTTCCTGGAGGTCTGCGGCGGGGCCGGAGCCGCCTTCGCGGGTGAAGCGGACGGGCTTGCCGAATGCGCGGCCCATGGCCCGTACCACGGACTTGAGGGCCGGGTGCTCCAAGGGGGTCAGGCACGGGCGCGTGGCGGCGGCGAACGTGATCTCCTGCCGGATCCCGGCGGGCACCTGTTCGGCGGCCCAGGCACGGACGGCCTTCTCGATGTGGCCGGGGTCCTGGCCCGCGACCAGCCGGAAGGAGAGCTTGACCATGGCGGAGGACGGGACGATCGTCTTGCTGCCGGGGCCCTGGTAGCCGCCGCCGAGGCCGTTGACCTCGGCGGTAGGGCGGGCCCAGACCCGCTCCAGGGTGGTGTGGCCGGCCTCTCCGTGGGTGGCGTGCGACTTGGCGGTGCGCAGCCACCGCTCCTCGTCGAAGGGCAGCTCGGCGAAGAGCTCCCGCTCACGGTCGGTGAGTTCCACGATGCCGTCGTAGAAGCCGGGGATCGCCACGCGCGCGTGCTCGTCGTGCAGGGCGGCGACTAGGCGGGCGACGGCGGTGGCCGGGTTGGGGACGGCGCCGCCGAAGGAGCCGGAGTGGATGTCCTGGTCGGGACCGTGCAGGACGATCTCGCACTCGGCGAGGCCGCGCATGCCCGTGCAGACCGTGGGGGTGTTCTCGTCCCACATGCCGGTGTCGGAGACGATCACGGCGTCGGCGGCGAGACGGTCGGCACGCTCCTCCACCAGGGCGCGGAAGTGCGGGGAGCCGGACTCCTCCTCGCCCTCGACGATCAGCTTCAGGTGCACCGCGGGGGCGGTGCGGCCGGTGGCGGCGAGGTGGGCGCGGACCCCGAGGGTGTGGAAGAAGACCTGGCCCTTGTCGTCGGCCGCCCCACGCGCGTGGAGGCGGTTGTCGCGGACGACCGGCTCGAAGGGGTCGGTGTCCCAGCCGTCCTCGCGGGCGGCGGGCTGGACGTCGTGGTGGCCGTAGACGAGGACCGTGGGCGCCGCGGGGTCCTCGGCGGGCCACTCGGCGTAGACGGCGGGCGCGCCCGGGGTCTCCCAGACCTCGGCCGTGGGGAAGCCGGTCTCCTTGAGCTTGGCGGCGAGCCAGTGGGCGCTGCGGCGTACATCGGATGCGTGGTCGGGCTGGGCCGAGACGGACGGGATGCGCAGCCAGGCGGCGAGGTCGTCGAGGAAGGCGGCGCGGTGCTGCTCGATGTACGCACGGACGGCGCTGACGTCACTGTCAACGGGTTGGCTCATGGTCATGAGCCTATCGGCCCGCACCGACATCCTCGTTGGGCGGTTCCTCACAGTCCGCTCGCACGGAACCGTCCGACCGGGCTCCCGGTTCCTGGCTGAGAAGCCGCTCCAGGGCGGCCCTGTCGGGCAGGTTCCTGGGACGTACGACGTCTCCGGTGCGGACGTACAGGAACGCCGCCGTGACCGATTCCACAGGCACGCCCTGCCGCTCGGCCCAGGCCAGCCGGTACACGGCGAGCTGCAGGGGGTCCGCGGTGCGGGTGCGGCTGGTCTTCCAGTCGACGATCTCGTACGTCGTGGTGTCCCCGTCGCCGTGCCGGTACACGGCGTCGATACGGCCCCGGATCACGCGGCCCGCGATGGCGAGCTGGAAGGGCGTCTCCAGGCGGTAGGGGGTGCGGTGGGCGTACTCGGTGCGCTCGAAGGCGTCCTTGAGGTCTTCCAGGTCGCGTTCGTCGGCGATCTCGGCGTCGCTGCCGGGCAGGTCGTCCGGTTCCAGCATGGGCAGGGTCAGGGCTTCGAAGCGGGCCTCGACCCAGGCGTGGAAGCGGGTGCCCTGACGTGCGGCGGGTTGCGGAGGGCGCGGCATGGGGCGCGCGAGTTCCTGCGCGAGCCCGTCGGGGTCGGCGGCCAGGCGGAGCACCTGGGTCGCGGTGAGCGAGGCGGGCAGGGGTACGTCGGTGACGGCTGCCCGCGTGCGCAGGAGTTCGCCGGTGAGGGCGTCGAGGTCGCGGTCCCAGGAGGCGATGGCGCGGGCTTCCTCGGGGGTGAGGGGCTCCCCGGGGGTGAGGGGTTCCGGTTCCGCGGGGTGGGGGCGTGCCGGTGCGGGGGGCGTCTCCGGGGCCGTGGCCTGGTGCGGGACGGCCGGGCGGTCCGTGCTGTAGGCGTCCCAGTCCTCGGTGCCGTCCCCCCCGACGATCTCGTCCTCGAAGGGCGGCTCTTCGGCGTACGGCGGCTCGTCGTCGTCCGGCGGCGGGGGCCAGTCCGGGTCGTCGTAGGTGTCCGGGTCGTGTACGGCCGCGGGGTGGGTGTCCGTGCGGGTGGCGAGGTCCTCCAGGTGGTCCAGGACCGTCTGGGCGGCGGCCCGGCGTCGGGCGAGGGCCCGGTCGTCCAGGGGGAGGGGCCAGACCTGGTCCTCGGTCCGGCTGTGCAGGGCGGGGTTCTCCTCGTCCTCGGCGGGCTCGTCGGCCCAGGCCTCGATCTCGCCCTGCCCTGCCGTGCAGTGGTCGTGCAGGGCCTGGAGGAAGTCGGACGGTCCCCGCGGCTTCTTCTGTGTGGGACCCCACCAGTGGCCGGAGCCGAGCAGGAGGGAGCGGGGCCGGGTGAAGGTGACGTAGCCGAGGCGGAGTTCCTCGGTGTGCTGGTGGTCCTTCATGGCCTCGTGGAAGGCCTTCATGCCGCGCGCGTCCCAGGAGGTGATGTCGGGGAGGGTGTCGGTGTCGCCGCGCAGCGCGTGCGGCAGCACCTTGCCCTGGGCGGTCCACTTCTCGCGTCCCTGGGTGCTCGGGAACGTACCGGTGACCAGGCCGGGGACGGCGACGACGTCCCACTCCAGGCCCTTCGACTTGTGCGCGGTAAGCACCTTGACGGTGTTCTCACCACCGGGCAGGGCGTTGTCGAGGCCCTTCTCGTACTGGGCGGCGGTGCGCAGGAAGCCGAGGAAGGCGAGGAGGCTCGCCTCGTTGTCCCCGGCCGCGAAGGAGGCGGCGACGTCGAGGAAGTTGGACAGGGTCTCGCGGCGGCGGGCGGCCAACGCGTGCGGGGACGCGGACAGTTCGACCTCCAGGCCGGTGACGGCGAGGACCCGGTGCAGGACGTCCATCAAGGGGTCGGCGAGCGAGCGGCGCAGGTCGCGCAGTTCGGCGGCCAGTCGCGCGAACCGCACGCGCGCGTCCGGCGAGAAGGGCAGCTCGTCGTCGTCCTCGTCGTCGCTGTAGAGGGGCGTCTCCAGGAAGGTCTCCAGGGCGTCGGCGAGCGATATCACCTCGGCCGGGTCGACCCCCTCGACGGCCTCGGCGAGCCGGCGGTCGGGGTCGTCGTCGCCGTCCACGCGCGTGTGGGACACCAGACGCCGGGCGCGCCTGCCCAGGAGGGCGAGGTCGCGGGGGCCGATGCGCCAGCGCGGGCCGGTCAGCAGGCGGACCAGGGCGGCGTTGGCGCCGGGGTCCTGGAGGACCTCGCAGACGGAGACCAGGTCGGCGACCTCGGGCAGGTGCAGCAGGCCCGAGAGGCCGACCACCTCCACCGGGACGTCCCGCTCGACGAGAGCGCCCTGGATCTCGGCGAAGTCGGTCGCCGTGCGGCACAGGACGGCGATCTCGCCGGGCTCCTTGCCGGTCCGTACGAGGTGGGCGATGGAGTCCGCGAGCCAGTCGATCTCCTCGGCGTGGGTGTGCAGGAGGGCGCAGCGCACCATGCCGTCGCGTTCGGCGCCGGGGGCCGGGCGGAGGGCCTCCACGCCCGCGTGCATGGCGCGCAGGGGCTCGGCGAGGCCATTGGCGAGGTCGAGGAGGCGGCCGCCGCTGCGGCGGTTCTCGCTGAGGGACTGGCGGGTCGCGGGGCGGCCGTCGGGGTGGGCGAAGTGCTCGGGGAAGTCGTCGAGGTTGGCGACGGAGGCCCCTCGCCAGCCGTAGATGGCCTGGCAGGGGTCGCCGACGGCGGTGACGGGGTGGCCGGTGCCGGCGCCGAACAGACCGGCCAGCAGGACGCGTTGGGCGACCGAGGTGTCCTGGTACTCGTCGAGCAGCACCACCCTGAACTCGTCACGCAGGATGCCGCCCACCTCCGGGATGCCCGCGAGGCGTGCGGACAGGGCGATCTGGTCGCCGAAGTCGAGCAGGTCGCGTTCGCGTTTGGCGGCGCGGTAGCGGACGACCAGGTCGGCGAGTTCACGGCGGGCTGCGGCCGCCTCGGGGACCTTGCGCAGGGCGTCGTTGGTGAGCTTGGCGCCCTGGAGGGTCAGCAGCAGTTCGGCGTCGTGGGCCCGCACCTGCTCGGGGCGGACCAGGTGCTCGGCGAGTTCGGCGTCGAGGGTGAGGAGGTCGCTGACGAGGTCGGCGAAGGAGCGGGTCAGGGCCGGGTAGGGGCCGGGTGCCTCGCGCAGCACGCGCGCGGCGAGCTGGTAGCGGGTGGCGTCGGCGAGGAGGCGGGAGGTCGGTTCGAGGCCGATGCGCAGGCCGTGGTCGGTCAGCAGGCGGCCCGCGAAGGCGTGGTAGGTGGAGATCACGGGTTCGCCCGGCGGGTTGTCCGGGTCGATGACGTCGGGGTCGGTGACGCCCGCCCTGATGAGTGCCTTGCGGACGCGCTCGGCGAGTTCACCGGCGGCCTTGTTGGTGAAGGTGAGGCCGAGGACCTGCTCGGGAGCGACCTGCCCGGTGCCGACCAGCCACACCACGCGGGCCGCCATCACGGTCGTCTTGCCCGAACCGGCACCGGCCACGATCACCTGCGGGGCGGGCGGCGCCGTGATGCAGGCCGTCTGCTCCGGGGTGAACGGGATACCGAGGAGCTCCTTGAGCTGATCGGGATCGGTGATACGGGCGGGCATGTCGCAGAGGCTAGCGGCGCGCACTGACAGCGGAGGACGAACCGCCCTCCGGGCCGGAAGATGCGCAGGTCAGCACGTGTGGTGCGACTGATCACACCGGCATGCTCACCTCACTCCACGACGTGCCGTCCCTCCGGCTGGACACTGCACGAGGCCCGGAACGCGCAGTGGGAGCAGTGCTGTCCCGCGCTCGGCGTGAACCGTTCGTCGAGGACCTTGCCGGCCGCCGTGGCGAGCAGGTCGCCGACCCACTCCCCCTCCAGCGGTTCCTGGGCCTGGACCTTCGGCAGCGTCTCGCCGCCGTCCCTCTTGGGGGCGCCCTGACGCAGTTGGACGAGTTCGGCGCCGCCCGGCTCGGGCCGTACTCCGTCGAAGGCCTCGTCGACGGCGCCCTCGCGGACGGCGAGCTGGTAGACGGCGAGCTGGGGGTGGCGTTCCACGTCGGCGGAGCTCACCGGCTGCTTGCCGGTCTTGAAGTCGACGACGTAGGCGCGGCCCTCGCCGTCGGCCTCGACACGGTCCATCTGGCCACGGATGCGCACCTCGACCTCGCCCGCCTCCAGGGTGACGTCGAAGTCGTGCTCGCTGGCCACCGGTGTGCGGCCGGTGCGGTCCATGACGTGCCACTTCAGGAAGCGTTCGAGCGCCACGCGCGCGTTCTCCTTCTCCTGCGCCGACTTCCAGGGCGCGTCGAAGGCGAGCGCGTTCCACACGGAGTCGAGGCGCTCCATGAGGACGTCGAGGTCGGCGGGGGTGTGCCCGGAGGCGACCTCGTCGGCGAGGACGTGGACGACGTTGCCGAAGCCCTGGGCGACCGTCGCGGGCGCGTCGGCCTTCACCTCGCGGCCCAGGAACCATTGCAGGGCGCAGGTGTTGGCGAGTTGGTCGAGGGCGCTGCCGGAGAGCACGACGGGCTGGTCGCGGTTGCGCAGCGGCACCTTGGACTCGGTCGGCTCGAACATGCCCCACCAGCGGTAGGGGTGGGCCGAGGGGACGAGCGGGCGGCCGTCCTCGTCGGCGAGGGCGGCGAGCCGGGCCAGCCGACGGGCGGCGGCCTCCCTCAGGGTGTCGGAGACATGCGGGTCGACGACGGTGGCGCGGAGTTCGGCGACCAGGGCCGCGACCGACAGGGGGCGGCGTGGGCGGCCGGTCACGTCCTTGGGTTCGACGCCGAGTTCGGTCAGGAAGCGGGAGGGTTGGTCGCCGTCGTCGGCCGGTGCCTTCACCGCGGTGACGACGAGTCGCTCACGCGCACGCGTGGCGGCCACGTAGAACAGGCGGCGCTCCTCGGCGAGCAGGGCGCCCGGGGTGAGCGGTTCGGCGAGTCCGTCGCGGCCGATGCGGTCCGCCTCCAGGAGGGAGCCACGGCGACGCAGATCGGGCCACAGGCCCTCCTGGACGCCCGCGACGACGACCAGCCGCCACTCCAGGCCCTTGGAGCGGTGCGCGGTCATCAGACGGACGGCGTCGGGGCGTACGGCACGCCGGGTGAGGGTGTCGGCGGCGATGTCCTCGGCGTCGATCTCCTCCAGGAAGTTCAGGGCGCCGCGGCCTCCGGTGCGCTCCTCCGCGCGGGCGGCGGTGGCGAACAGCGCGCACACGGCGTCGAGATCACGGTCCGCGTTGCGTCCCGCGGCGCCGCCGCGCCGGGCGGCCCGCTCCAGTCGCCCGGGCCACGGTGTGCCCTCCCACAGGTCCCACAGCGCCTCCTCGGCGCTGCCGCCGTTCGCGAGGCGCCGGCGGGCCTTGGCGAGCAGCGCGCCGAGCCGCTGGGCTCCGCGCGCGTACGCGGGGTCGTGCACGGCCAGTCGTTCGGGCTCGGCGAGGGCCCGCGCGAGCAGCACGTCGGAGGGCGGCGGCAGGGCGTTGCCCGCCGCCCGCTCCTCGTCCCGCAGGGCCCGCCCGAGGCGGCGCAGGTCGGCGGCGTCCATACCGGCGAGGGGGGAGGCGAGGAGGGTGAGGGCGGTCTCGGTGTCGAGCCAGGAGGTCTCCGCGGAGGGTGCCTGGGAGGCTTCCACCGACTGCGCCTGCGTGTCCGACGGCGGCGCGCCGGGAGTGGCCACGGGATCCGACGGCGACTCCTCGGGAGCGGCCTCGTCCGCAGAGGCGGCCTCGTCGTCCGACAGCCGATCCTCGGAGGCAGCGCCCTCCTCAGGCCGTGCCGCTTCAAACCCCGTCCCCTCAGCCCGTGCCCCTTCTGGCCCTTCTTCAGGCCGTACGCCACTCCCCGCGGCCTCCGCCGTCGCCACCGCCCGAAGGGCCGTCAGCAGGGGTGCCACCGCCGGTTCGTGGCGCAGGGGCAGGTCGTCGCCATCGATGTCCAGGGGTACGCCGGCCGCGGTGAGCGCGCGGCGCACCGTCGGGATCGTGCGCGAGCCCGCGCGCACCAGGACGGCCATCTCACCCCACGGGACGCCGTCCTCCAGGTGGGCCCTGCGCAGGATGTCCGCGATGTTGTCGAGCTCCGTGCCGGGGGTCGGGTAGGTGAAGACCTCGACGCGCCCGCCCTCGCGGACCGGGGCGAGCTCGCGGTGGGCGCGGACCTTCTCCGCCGGCAGCCGGGTCAGGGGCATGCGCTGGGTGACCAGGCGGGTCGCGGCCAGCAGGTCGGCGCCGGAGCGGCGTGAGGTGCGCAGAACCTCGACGGGCGCCGTCCGGCCGTCCGCGCGCGGGAAGGCGTACGGGAAGTCGAGAATCCCGTTCACGTCCGCACCCCGGAACGCGTAGATCGACTGGTCGGGGTCCCCGAAGGCGACGAGGGTGCGGCCACCGCCGGCGAGGGCGTGCAACAGCCGTACCTGGGCCGGGTCGGTGTCCTGGTACTCGTCGACGAACACGGCGTCGTACTGGGCGGCGAGCCGCTCGGCGACCTCGGGGCGGCGGGCGAGGAGCACCGCGCGGTGGACGAGTTCGGCGTAGTCGAGGACGCCCTGGAGGTCGAGGACGTCGAGGTACTCGGCGAGGAAGGCGGCCGCTGCCCGCCAGTCGGGGCGGCCGATGCGGTGGGCGAAGGCGTCCAGGGCGCCGGGGCCGAGGCCCAGTTCACGGCTGCGGGCGAGGACCGCGCGGACCTCGTCGGCGAAGCCGCGGGTGGTCAGGCAGGCCCGCAGTTCGTCCGGCCAGCGCACGTGCGCGAGGCCGAGCCGCTCCAGGTCGGGCTGGCCGGCGAGCAGTTCGCGCACGGTGACGTCCTGCTCGGGTCCCGACAGCAGCCGCAGGGGCTCCACGAACAGGTCGCTGTCCTGGTGGGCGCGGACCAGGGCGTAGCAGAACGAGTGGAAGGTCGTCGCCTGCGGGGCGCGCGCCGCTCCTATGCGCAGCGCCATGCGGTCGCGCAGTTCGACGGCCGCCTTGCGGCTGAACGTCAGCACGAGCACGCGCGCGGGGTCCCCTCCACGGGCGATTCGTGACGCCACCGACTCGACGAGGGTGGTGGTCTTTCCGGTGCCCGGACCTGCGAGAACGAGCAAAGGACCGCTTCCGTGCTCAACCACGGCGCGCTGTGCTGCGTCCAGTCGAGGGGGATTCACGCGGGCCGGTGGGGTACGGACCAGTCGGTAAGCGCCACGGGTCCCCTGTCGCACCTGGGAGTGCGACAGACGCCTGGTGGAGGAAGAGGAGCTCACGTGGTTCGCCGGTCCTGGTGGGTGTGCTGTTGGGCGGCCCGCCGCGCGTGGAGGGCGGTGGACGGGGGGTGAGGGGGACGCGTGCAGCCGACGCTACGCCGACGGCGAGTGCGGAAGCAGGGCTTCCGCTTCTTCCCGCGCGACCCGTGCGGCCCACGAGACGCTCGCGACCCGTACGTCCCTCACCCCACGAACGTACGGCATGCCACAGACGTGCCGCGTTTCCCCCGTACGGGCCTCAGGGTGCTCCCGGGCCCGCGGGATGGCGGAAGCTGTCAGGTGTGACCCTCCGCACGATCGCCGCCGTCCCAGCGCGCCCGTCTCATGTCGAGACGCGGCAGATGGCCCTCGGCGGCCCTGCTCGCCTCCTTCAGGGGCGTGCCCTCGGCGCGGTACCGGTCGAGCGCCCGCAGTTCGTGCCCCGGGAGCAGGACGCCGTCCGCGCGGACGACACGCCACCACGGCACGCCTCCGCCGTACAGGGCCATGACCCGGCCGACCTGACGGGGGCCGCCCTCCTCCAGCCACTCGGCGACGTCGCCGTAGGTCATGACGCGTCCGGGCGGGATGCGTTCGGCGACGTCGAGGACCCGCTCGGCGTACTCCGGCAGCGTGTCCGTGTACTCCGGGTGGGCGTCCCGAGGAAGGCTCTGCTCGCTCATCCGCCCCATCCTGCACCACCCCACCGACAATGTGACGGGCTCGCGACCGTGCGTATCCCTCGCCCAGGGACAGCGCTTCCGGCAGACTGTGCGCCCCCGCATGTGCACCCTGACACCCCCGTGTGTCGGTGGGGCATGCCACCATCGTGCGGGCGGTGACTGGTGATACGAGATCAAGAAGAGACGATGAAGCCACAGGGTGTGCACCCGGAGGACGCCGAGGGCACCTCTGACGCTTCGTCGCGCCCCGACACCGCCGACGCCGAAGAGGTGCACGTCGACGCGGTCGAGAGCGACGAACCGCTCCTCCCCGCGCGCGTGCACCGGCCCTCCGACCTGATGCGGCTGCTGGTCGGGGTGCTGGCCGTCGTCGTGCTGCTGGCGATCGCCGCGTTCGCGCACGGCACCACCTCCGGCCTCGAACAGGACATCAACAAGGGCACCGGGCAGGCACCCGACCTGCTCATCAAGATCGCCGGTCTCGCCTCCAGCATCGCGATCCTCCTGGTCCCGGTCGCGTTCGCGATCGAACGGCTGATCAAGCGCGACGGACTGCGGATCGCCGACGGCGTGCTCGCCGCGGTCCTCGCCCACGGTGTGACGCTCGCCACCGACCTGTGGGTCGCCAAGGGCGCCCCGCACTCGATCCAGGAGGCGCTCACCCAGCCCTCCCCCGGTGACATCCACGCCCTCACCGACCCGGTGCACGGCTATCTGGCGCCCGTCATCGCCTATATGACGGCCGTCGGCATGTCCCGCAGGCCGCGCTGGCGGGCGGTGCTGTGGATCGTGCTGATGCTCGACGCGTTCTCGATGCTCGTCACCGGCTACACCACACCGTTCTCGATCATCCTGACGGTGCTGATCGGCTGGACGGTCGCCTACGGCACGCTGTACGCGGTCGGCTCGCCCAATGTCCGGCCCACCGGACGGACGCTGATCGCGGGCCTCAGGACCGTCGGCTTCCGCCCTGTCAGCGCGGCCCGCGAGGAGGCCCCGGAGAGCGCGGAGAACGGCGACCGCGGCCGACGCTACTTCGTCACCCTGGAGGACGGCCCGCCGCTGGACGTGACGGTGGTCGACCGGGAGCAGCAGGCGCAGGGCTTCTTCTACCGCGTGTACCGCAACCTCACCCTGCGCGGCTTCGCCACCCGCAGCAGCCTCCAGTCGCTCAGACAGGCCCTGGAGCAGGAGGCGCTGCTCGCCTACGCGGCGATCGCGGCCGGCGCCAACGCGCCCAAGCTCATCGCCACGTCCGAACTCGGCCCCGACGCCGTGATGCTCGTCTACGAGCACACCGGCGGACGCACGCTGGAATCGCTGGCCGAGGACGAGATCACCGACGAACTGCTGCGCAACACCTGGCGTCAGGTGCAGGCGCTGCAGTCGCGGCGCATCGCGCACCGCAGGCTCGCGGGCGACGCGATCTTGGTGGATCGTTCCGGCGCGGTGATCCTCACCGATCTGCGCGGCGGCGAGATCGCGGCCAGCACCCTGCTGCTGCGCATGGACGTCGCCCAGCTCGTCACCACCCTGGGGCTGCTGGCGGGCGCGGAGCGCGCGGTGGCCTCGGCGGTCAGCGTCCTCGGCCCGGACACCGTGGCCGACTGTCTGCCGATGCTCCAGCCCATCGCGTTGACGCGCTCCACGCGCGCGACCCTGCGCAGACTGGCCCGGGAGCGGGCCCAGCGCGAGCGCGATGCCGTCCTGGAGGCGTCCCAGCAGGCCAAGCAGGCCCGCCTGGAGGAAGCGCCGGAGGACGCCAGGCCCGTACTCGAGAAGCCCGACAAGAAGACCGTCAAGGCGGAGGCCCGGGCGGAGAAGCGGGCCATCGACGAGGCCATCGAGGAGGCGCGCGAGGAGGACCTGCTGACGCAGATCCGCCACCAGGTGCTGCTGATCAGGCCGCAGGCGCCGGTCGAACCGGCCCGGCTGGAGCGGGTGAAGCCGCGCACGCTGATCAGCTTCATCGCGGGTGCCATCGGCGCGTACTTCCTGCTGACGCAGCTCACCCACATCGAGTTCGGGCCGCTCATCGAGAACGCCGAGTGGGGCTGGGTCGCCGCCGCCGTGCTGTTCTCTGCGGGCAGCTACTTCGCCGCCGCCATGGCACTGCTGGGCTTCGTGCCCGAGCGCGTGGGGTTCCTGCGGACGGTCGCGGCGCAGGTCGCCGGTTCGTTCGTGAAGATCGTCGCACCGGCCGCGGTCGGCGGTGTGGCGCTCAACACACGCTTCCTGCAACGCCAGGGAGTGCGGCCGGGGCTCGCGGTGGCGAGCGTCGGGGCCTCGCAGTTGTTCGGGCTCGGCTGCCACATCCTGATGCTGCTGTCCTTCGGCTACCTGACCGGTACCGAGAAGACGCCGTCGCTGTCGCCGTCCCGAACCGTCATCGCGGGTCTGCTGACGGTGGCGGTGCTCGTGCTCGTGGTCACCTCGGTGCCGTTCCTCAGGAAGTTCGTCGTCACGCGCGTGAGGTCGCTGTTCGCGGGTGTCGTGCCGCGCATGCTGGACGTGCTCCAGCGGCCGCAGAAGCTGATCACCGGCATCGGCGGCATGCTGCTGCTCACGGCCTGCTTCGTGATGTGCCTGGACGCCTCGATCCGCGCCTTCGGCAGCGAGGGCACCTCGCTCAGCATCGCCAGCGTCGCCGTCGTCTTCCTCGCTGGCAACGCGCTCGGTTCGGCGGCGCCCACGCCGGGCGGTGTGGGCGCCGTGGAGGCCACCTTGACGGTCGGCCTGATCGCCGTGGGCCTCCCCAAGGAGGTCGCCGCACCGGCCGTTCTGCTGTTCCGTCTGCTGACGCTGTGGCTGCCGGTGCTGCCGGGCTGGCTGGCCTTCAACCAGTTGTCCCGGAAGGGCGCCCTGTAGTCCGTCCCGCCCCGGCCGGAGCAGGTACCTCATACGCCTCGTGGCCCGCGCGTCCCCCCGCGCGCGAGCGCACGATGGGTTCATGCCGAACCGCCCTCGCCTGCGCGCCGCCGCCCTGACCGCCACCGCCCTTCTGCTGGCCTCGGCGCTGGCGGGCTGCGGCGACGACTCCGGGAACGAGGACCTGTCGGCGCAGAAACTGAACTGGAAGGACTGCCCGGCCCCGTCCCGGGCCGAGGGCGGCGGCGACGCCCCCTCACCGCTGCCGGGCGGCGACGCGTGGCAGTGCGCCACCCTCAAAGCCCCTCTCGACTGGGCGAAGCCCCAGGGCGACACGATCGACCTCGCGCTGATCAGGGCCGAGGCCAGCGGCGCCGAGAACAAGCGCATCGGCTCGCTCGTCTTCAACTTCGGCGGCCCCGGCGGCTCGGGCGTCACCACGCTGCCCGCCTTCGGCTCCGACTACGCGAAACTGCGTACCCGCTACGACCTGGTGAGCTTCGACCCGCGCGGGGTGGGCCGCAGCGCCCCGGTGGAGTGCCTGAACGACCTCCAGCTCGACGTGCACTTCCAGCAGGACGCGACCCCTGACGACGCCGCCGAACGCGCCACGCTGCTGGACGACACCAAGGAGTTCAACGCGGCCTGCGAGGAGAACTCCGAGAAGATGCTGCCGCATGTGCGCACGACCGACGCCGCCCGCGACATGGACCTGATGCGCCAGGTCCTCGGCGACGACAAGCTGCACTACTTCGGCATCTCGTACGGCACCGAACTCGGCGGCGTCTACGCCCACCTGTTCCCGAAGCGTGTGGGGCGCGCGGTCTTCGACGCGGTCGTCGACCCGACCCAGAGCAGCGAGCAGGGTTCGCTCGGACAGGCGAAGGGCTTCCAGCGCGCGCTCGACAACTTCGCCGAGGACTGCACCTCGCAGCCCACGGACTGTCCCGTCGGCGACACCGCGCAGGACGTCAAGAATCGCATCGCGAAGCTCCTGGCCGACCTCGACGGACAGCCGATCCCCGGCCTCGGGCAGCGGTTGCTGACCCAGACCGCCGCGGCCAACGGCATCGCGCAGGCGCTGTACTCGAAGGACTTCTGGGAGTACCTGACCGAGGGCCTGGAGCAGGCGTACGACGGTGACGGCAGGGTTCTCATGCTGCTGTCCGACTCGATGAACGGGCGAAGCGAGAACGGCGAGTACAGCAACATCGCCGCGGCCAACATCTCCATCAACTGCGCCGACGACAGGCCCCGCTACACCGCCGCCCAGGTCGAGCAGAAGCTGCCGGCGTTCCGTGCCGCCTCCCCACTGTTCGGCGACTTCATGGCCTGGTCGATGGTGACCTGCACCGACTGGCCCGTGGCGGGGGCCGCCGACCATCCCGACGTGAGCGCCCCCGGCTCGGCGCCGATCCTGGTCGTGGGCAACACCGGGGACCCGGCGACCCCGTACGAGGGCGCCCGGAAGATGGCCGAGGCGCTCGGTGCGGGCGTCGGCGTCGAGCTGACGTACAAGGGGCAGGGGCACGGGGCGTACAACAGCAAGAACAAGTGCGTCCAGGACGCGGTGAACGGCTATCTCCTCACCGGGAAGGTACCGGCCGCGGGGACCGTCTGCTCGTAGCCGCACGGTCGGCTAAAAGTTCCACGAAGCTGCTGGTCAGGGGGTTATCCACAGGGTCGGACGGGTGCCATGCGATCGGCCTACCATGTCCGGACCGACGTTCGTGGGCCCGTCGCGGACGGCTTGGGAGGGGGACTGGAATGGGGCGTTTCGTACGGTGGGCGGCTGTGACAGCCGCGGCCGCACTGCTGATGGCCGGCTGCAGCGGTGGCTCGTCCGGTGGAGGTGCGGGCGAGGAGCAGTCGGGCAGCGCCAGGCCGACCGCGACCGGAGCGAAGGCGCTGCCCGCCGCGCTGACCTCGCAGAAGCTCGACTGGGAGCGCTGCAAGGCCACCGCGAACTCGTCCGCGCCCGGCCGGGACTGGCAGTGCGCGACGCTGAAGGTGCCGCTCGACTGGTCGCGACCCGGCGGCGAGACGATCGACCTCGCGCTGATCCGTTCCCCAGCGCGCGGCGGCGACCGCATCGGCTCGCTCCTGTTCAACTTCGGGGGCCCCGGCGCGTCGGGCGTCGCCGGAATGCCCGGGTACGCCGCCTCCGTCTCCCTGCTGCGCGAGCGGTACGACCTGGTGAGCTGGGACCCGCGCGCGGTCGGTGCCAGCGAAGGCGTCCGTTGCCGCGGCGACAAGGAGACCCAGGCGGCCGAGGCGGTGGACGCCACCCCGGACACCCCGGCGGAGGAACGGGCGTACCTCAGGGACGCCACCGACTTCGCCCGGGGCTGCGAGAAGGACGCGGGCCGGCTGCTGGCCCACGTCTCGACCACCGACACCGCGCGGGACATGGACCTGATGCGCCAGGTCCTCGGCGACGACAAGCTGCACTACTTCGGCATCTCGTACGGCACCGAACTCGGCGGCGTCTACGCCCACCTGTTCCCGGAGAAGGTGGGGCGCCTGGTGCTCGACGCGGTCGTCGACCCCGGCGCCGACACGGTGGCCCACCGGAAGAACCAGGCCCGGGGCTTCCAGCGGGCCCTCGACAACTACCTCGCGTCCACCGGCCAGGACCCCGAGCGGGGCACCCGGAAGATCGCTGATCTGCTGGACCGGATCGACGCGGACCCGCTGGAGACGTATTCCGGGCGGAAGCTGACCCAGGTGCTCGCGTTCACCGGCATCGTCTGGCCGTTGTACCGCGAGGACAGCTGGCCCTCTCTGACCAGCGCTCTCGAGACGGCCGAGCAGGGGGACGGCTCCGAACTGCTGGCGCTCGCCGACGGCTACAACGAGCGAGACCCGTCAGGGCGCTACGGCCTGGTCCCGCAGGCACAACGGGTCATATCGTGCTTGGACGACAAGCAGCGGCCCACGCTCGCGGAGGCGAAGAGGCTGCTGCCGGAGTTCGAGCGGATCTCACCCGTGTTCGGCCCCTTCCTCGGCTGGGACGCGGCCGGCTGGTGCCACGACTGGCCGGTGCCCGGGCAGTACGAGACCCCGGAGGTGAGCGCGCCCGGTGCGGCACCGGTGCTGGTGATCGGCAACACAGGCGACCCGGCGACGCCCTACGAGGGTGCCCGCAGGATGGCGGACGAGTTGGGCGAGGGGGTCGGCGTGGAGCTCACCTGGAAGGGCGAGGGACACGGGGCGTACGGGAACGGGAGCGACTGCGTGGACTCCACGGTGAACGCGTACCTGTTGAAGGGCACGGTGCCGAAGGACGGCAAGGTCTGCGCCCGACGCCAGTGACGGAAAGGGGCCCGGCACACGTGGTGCCGAGCCCCTCCCGGGATGCCGTGGGCCTAGTAGACCGGCTTGTGCGGCTCGATCTGGTTGACCCAGCCGACCACACCGCCGCCGACGTGCACGGCGTCGGAGAAGCCCGCGGACTTCAGGACCGCGAGGACTTCCGCACTGCGGACACCCGTCTTGCAGTGCAGGACGATCTTCTTGTCCTGCGGGAGGCTCTCCAGGGCGGTGCCCATGAGGAACTCGTTCTTGGGGATCAGCTTGGCGCCCGGGATGGAGACGATCTCGTACTCGTTGATCTCCCGGACGTCGATGATCTCGATGTTCTCGCCGTCGTCGATCCACTCCTTGAGCTGCTTGGGAGTGATCGTCGAGCCGGCGGCCGCCTCCTGGGCCTCCTCGGAGACGACGCCGCAGAAGGCCTCGTAGTCGATGAGCTCGGTGACGGTCGGGTTCTCGCCGCAGACCGCGCAGTTCGGGTCCTTGCGGACCTTGACCTGGCGGTACTGCATCTCCAGGGCGTCGTAGATCATCAGGCGGCCGACGAGGGGCTCACCGGTGCCGGTGAGGACCTTGATGGCCTCGGTGACCTGGATGGAGCCGATGGACGCGCACAGCACGCCCAGCACGCCGCCCTCGGCGCAGGAGGGGACCATGCCCGGGGGCGGGGGCTCCGGGTAAAGGCAGCGGTAGCAGGGACCGTGCTCGGACCAGAAGACGGAGGCCTGGCCGTCGAAGCGGTAGATCGAGCCCCAGACGTACGGCTTGTTGAGCAGCACGCACGCGTCGTTGACCAGGTAGCGGGTCGCGAAGTTGTCGGTGCCGTCGACGATCAGGTCGTACTGGCTGAAGATGTCCATCACGTTGTCGGCCTCGAGCCGCTCCTCGTGAAGGATCACGTTCACGTACGGGTTGATGCCCAGGACGGAGTCGCGCGCGGACTCGGCCTTGGAGCGGCCGATGTCGGCCTGGCTGTGGATGATCTGGCGCTGCAGGTTCGACTCGTCGACCTCGTCGAACTCCACGATGCCGAGCGTGCCGACGCCCGCCGCGGCCAGGTACATCAGCGCCGGCGAGCCCAGGCCGCCGGCGCCCACACAGAGCACCTTGGCGTTCTTCAGCCGCTTCTGCCCGTCCATCCCGACGTCGGGGATGATCAGGTGGCGGGAGTACCTGCGGACCTCGTCTACGGTGAGCTCGGCAGCGGGCTCGACCAGGGGTGGCAGCGACACGGGGACTCCGTTGGTCGGTCAATCACTACGGTTGTTCTTTCCGTAACACTGCCATGGCCTTCTTCATTCCGAGACACCCGTTCCGATCCGCGAGACGATTTCGTCCCAGTAGCCGGGCATGGTCTCCCACGGGTCGACGCGGCCGCCGCGGTCCGTGCGGTCGGTGAACCAGATCGTGGCGGCGCCCTGCCAGCGGGCTATCCGCAGCGCCTCCTCGAGATGCGGGCCGGGCACTCCGTGGACGAGGTGGCAGAAGCGGTCCGGCGGGTAGTCGGCGGTCCACTCCGCCACCTGCGACCAGCGGTAGTCGCTCCAGGAGCCGGAGAAGGTGATCAACTGGTCGGCGTTCTCGGCGTAGCCGGGATGGGGATGGGTGCCGTGGCCGAGGACGATGTGGGCATCGTCACGGACCGCGCGGAGCGTGGTGAGGGTGCGGCGGATCTCGGGGAGCGCGGCGCGGTCGGTCGGGCAGCGGTCCAGCAGGAAGCCGTCGACCTGGTACCAGTCGAGGTAGCGCTGGGCCTCGGAGACCGTCTCGCCGTGGGCGCGCGCCCCGTGGGCGGTGTCCAGGCGGCCGAGGACGCGGACGCCCGCGTTGCGCAGTCGGCCGGCGGCTTCGAGGCAGTGCGGGTCGGGGCGGGCGCCGGGGCCGTCGGCGACGTCGAGGACGGCCCAGTGCAGGGGGGTGCCGGGGCGGGCGAGTTCGGCCCATTCGGCGGGGGCGACCAGGGGGTGGGCGAAGCCGGGGACGCCGAGGCCGGTGCGCAGTTCGGTGCTCGACGTGCTTGTCTTCGTGCTGGTCAGATGCGGCATGCCGCCTCCATCCAGATGTCGGCGAGGGACTCTTCGAGGTTGATGCGGGGGCGCCAGCCGAGCCGGTCGCGTGCGGTGCGCACGTCGGCCTGCTGCCAGCTGCCGCAGCCGTCGGGGTACGGATACGCGACCGGTGCCGCGTGGTCCGATTCGGAGCGGGGGTGCCCGATGGTCGCCCGCAGCGGGCCGGGAGGGCCGTCGAGTTCGTGGAGGGCGCCGCCGTATCCGGCGACCCGGGCCAGGACGGCGGCGGCGTCGCGGAGGCGGACGGCGCGGCCCGAGCCGATGTTGATGACGCCCTGTGCGGCGGAGAGCGAGGCCGCGTGGACGGCCCGGGCCACATCGCGGACGTCGACGAAGTCACGCTGGGCGCCGAGGCCTCCGAGCTTCAGTTCGCCGTCGCCGGACTGCATGGCGCGGCGCATGGCCTCGGCGAGACGGCCGAGCGGGGAGCCCGCGGGGGTGCCCGGTCCTGCCGGTGAGAAGACCCGCAGGACGACCGCGTCCAGACCGGAGCCGAGGACCAGTTCGGTGGCGGCGAGCTTGCTGACGCCGTACGGGCCGCCGGGGCGCGGGACCGCGTCCTCGGCCGTGGAGGAGCCGGGCTGGCTGGGCCCGTACTCGGCGCCGCAGCCGATCTGCACCAGGCGTGCCCCGCAGCCGCTGCGCCGCAGGGCCTCGCAGACGGTGGCGACGGCGACCGTGTTGTGGCGGGTGAGTTCGCGGGCGCCGCCGCGGGTGGCGCCGGCGCAGTTGACGACGACGCCCGGGTGGACCGCGTCGAGGAAGCGGGTGAGGGCACCGGGGCTGCCGGACGCGAGGTCGAAGCGGACGTCGGCGTCGTCGCCACGGCCGAGGGCGGTGAGCTGGACGGCGGGGTCGGCGAGCAGGCGGTCGGCGACGAAGCGGCCGAGGTAGCCGTTGGCTCCGATCAGTAGGACTCTCATCGGGCTGCTCCCGGGGCCTTGGGGGCGGGTCGGGAGGTGGTCATTGCGGGTTCTCCTTCGGGAGGGGCTTGCGAGTTGCCTCCGGCGGTGGGCCGGGGTTGCCTGCGGCGGTGTGCGGGTCCGGTCCGGCAAAGCGGCGGGCCCGGCACGGCGGGTGGAGGGCCGCGGTCACGGCGGGCGGGTGATCGTGCCCGGCGGCCGGCGGCTTCTACGCGGTCGGGTGGCTGCACCCACGGCGTGCGCGGCTGCATTCACTGCCGGGGACGATCGCCCCGCGGCGTGCGCGGCCGCACTTACTGCGGGGGGCGGTTGCACCCACGGCGCGGGTGTCCGCGCCTACGGCGGGTGGGTGGCTCGGGGGCGGGTCAGCACGGGGCCTCCGTCCGGGCGTGGGCCGACGCTCTCGTCAGCTTTCGGGTGCCGTGGATCAGGAGGGCCAGGGCGCCGAGCCCGCAGGAGAGGGTCTGGATGCCGCCGGGACCCCAGAGAGCCACCAGGCCGTCCACCGGTGCGGCCAGGAAGCCGCAGCCCGGCAGGCGGGAGGCGAAGGAGGCCGCCAGGGCGGTCGCCTGGGCTGTGACGGCGGCGGTGAGGACCACCGCGGGGGCGTGGGTGAAACCGTGAACGGTGAGGAGGCGGGCGAGGAAGAGGAGGGCGCCCAGGGCGATGACCTGCGGGTGGACGGCGGGTTCGGCCACGGCGGCCCCGGACAGGGCCGACAGTGCCGTCAGCGCGCACAGGTACAGGGCGAACGTGCCGAACAGCAGGGGGCGTACGGAGGCCGCGAAGTCGTCCAGGCCCCGGCTGACGGTCAGTCGCGCGCGGGCGCGGGACGCGAAGAGGTGGGCCGACCAGGCCGCCGGGGCGCAGGACAGGGTGAGGGCGAGGACGGGGGCTGTGGCCATGGGCCAGGCAGCGTCGAGGGCACCGGTGGGCAGGGCGTCGGGGCCGCCGGTCACGGCCGCCGCGAGGAGGCCGTCGCCGAGGGTGGCGTAGGCGAGGAGCCAGTACGTCCAGGTGGAGGTGGCGGTGGTGGGTGCGTGGTCGGGGGTGCCGAGGGGGCCGCGGGACAGGGCGGCGCGCGTGGCCAGGGACACGGCCAGGAAGCCCACCAGGGCGGCGACCAGGCGGGACTGGCCGTCGGTGAGGCGGATGCCGGCCACCGTGGCCGCGCAGAGGGCGCCGGGGAGGAGGGTGAGCAGGGCCCAGTCGGCGCGGGCCCGGGGTGTCCGCTCCGCCGTGGGGGGCCGGGGCGTCTCGCCGTCCCTCGGGACGCGGGCGTACATCTCCTCGGCGAGGGCGAAGACGTCCCGGTGCCGGAAGCGGACGGCGGTGCGGTCGGTGACGCCGTGGGCCTCCAGGCCCGCCGCGATCTCCAGGGGGTCTACGGCCCGTTCGCACAGCTCGCGGTGACGGTGCATCAGGGCCTTCACCGGATCGGCGGCTGAACGGCGGCCCGGGCCCGTGGTGGAGGGCTTGAGGCCGGTGGAGATCTCGGGAGCGCGGGGGGTGGGCGCCGACGGGGTGTACGGGTCGGCGCCCTCTGTGGTCTCCGAGCCCTCGGTGGTCGCGGCACTCTCGCTGGTCCCGGCACCCTCGCTGGTCCCGGCACCCTCGCCGGCCCCGGCCGTGTGCGGGTCGGTGTCGTCCGGCAAGGTCTCTTCGGACGCCTCGGACAGCTCGGTCACCTTGGGCTCGCCGGAGGCCTGGGGTTCAGCGGAGACCCTGGGGTCACCGGAGACCTGCCCCACCCCGGACTCACCGGAGTCACCTGGCTCACCGGACCCGCCCGAGACCTGAGCCACCCCGGACTCACCGGACCCCACAGGCGCCCCGGAGTCCTCCGCAGGGCGCGGCACCGACGTGGCCGCCGATTCCGCCGCTCCCCCGCGCTCCTCCGACCCGGCGTCCCGCACGCCGGGGCCCGCCGGGCGGCCGAGGCGGTCGAGTCCCACGTCGCTCATCCGGTCGCTCCTTCCGAGGCGGCGAAGGGAGGCGTCGCGCGGACCGGGGGCCCCGCGGCCCAGCCGGGGCCACCCCGGGCCACCACGCGGGTGCTGGTCTCGGCCCAGCGGCCGGGTACGTGCGCTTCGGCCGGGGCGGCGAAGGGCAGGGGTTCGCCGGTGTCGTCCAGGAGGACCCGGCGGACCGGGGTGTGCGAGACGATCTCCAGGTAAATGCCGTGAAATGCCGTGATGTTCTGTTCCACGGTGAACAGTTCGAGCGCGCGGGCGCGTGCGGCGGCGCCCAGGCGCTCTCGGCGCTCGGGGTCGCGCAGCAGCGCGACGCACGCCTCGGCGAGCGCCTTCGGGTTGCGCGGGGGGACGACGAGCCCCGTGCCGCCGATGACCTCCACGACCGCTCCGACGTCGGTGGACACGGTGGCCCGGCCGCAGAACATGGCCTCGACGAGGCTGATCGGGAAGCCCTCGACGACGCTGGACAGGACGGTGACCGCACCGGAGGCGTAGGCGTCGGCGAGCGTCGGCACCTCGGGGCCGCCGATCTCCTCGAAGGAGACGGGGTTGTCGCCGACGGCGTGCAGCCCTTCCGCCTCGTCCGGGAAGAGCTGCGCGGCCAGCGCCTTGCAGTGCCCCAGATAGGCCGCGCCCTCGGGGCCGGTGGGTGAGCCGACGATCCTGAGCCGGGTCTTGGGCTCCTCCTTGCGGATCTCCGCGAAGGCGTGGAGCAGGGAGATCAGGTCCTTGGCGGGTTCGACCCGGCCGACCCAGACCAGTGTGTCCGGCGCCACGCACTCCGCGGACTCGCCCACCTCCGTGAAGCGGGTGGCGTCCATGCCCGGGTAGACCGTGCGCAGTTTCCCGCGGTCGGCGCCGCAGCGCTCCTGCCAGCGGCGGGTGTGGGTGTTGCCGGGCGTGACGACCGCGGCCCGCCGGTAGGTCTCGGTGGCGAGCCGGCCGTGGAAGGCGGCGAGCAGGGTCCGTACGGCGGGCGGGGAGTCGGTGCCGGCCAGGTAGTGCGTGCGCAGCCGTACGCCGTACTCGGTCACCAGCAGGGGGACGCCGGTGAAGTGGTGGGCGAGGAGTCCGGGCAGGGCGGCGGGGCCGCCGGAGGTCGCGTGGCACAGGTCGACCGCGCCGAGGCCGTCGTCCTCGTACCAGCCGAGGGACAGGGGGCGCAGGGCGCGTTCCAGGTGTGCGGCCACGGCGAGAAGATCCGGTACCCGCGCCGCGCGCGCCGTCTGCCGGGCGCCGGGCGCACGGCAGGCGCGCTCCAGGGCGCGTACGGCGGTCTCGGAGCGGAGCGCTCCGACCAGCCCGCCCTCGTCGCGGGCGAGTTCGGCGAGTCCGTACAGGGCGTTGGCGAAACGGTCCGCCTCAGTGGCCGACGACTCCCCCGAGGCGTCGCCGGCTGCCCCCTCGCACAATGCCGCGGCCAACTCGCCGTAGGACTCGGCGAACCGACGGCGCGCGCGCCGCCCGTACACCACGCCGTCGTCCTCCGCGGTCCACAGCGGGGCCGTGATGACCCTGCCGACCTGCGGAGGCAGTGGGACCCAGCCCTCGTTCTCCTGGTGTTCGCTGCGGCTGAGCGCGTAGATGTCGAACTCGTGCTGCTCGAGCCCGCGCACGAGCCGGTCGCACCAGGGCCCGGCGTCACCGCTCACATACGGATAGCCACCCTCCGTAAGCAGTCCTATGCGCACGAGCGCACCCCCGATCTCCCGCATGAGGAGCCGTCGTTGGCCCGGCGGCTCGCAGCGGGACGAAGGTATGCGGACAGGACGGTGGCGCGACGGACGGTTGTCCATCACGCCACCAAAAGGGGTGAACGCTCGTAACTTTCCCGTGCGGGTCGCGTTCGGTCGCGCTAAGAGATCAAGCGGACACGGAACGTCAGGTCACGGCCACTTCCCGGCGCTCCGCCCTGCGCCGGGCCGCGATCCGCGGATCGAGCGCCGGTACGGCGGCCAGGAGTTGCCTGGTGTACGGGTCCCGCGGGCTGTCGTAGACCTCGTCGGCCGGCCCCTGTTCGACGATCCGGCCGCGCCGCATCACGGCGACGCGGTCGCTGACCTGGCGTACCACGGCGAGGTCGTGCGCGACGAAGACCAGCGCGAGTCCGAGTTCCCGCTGCAACTCCCCCAGCAGCGCCACCACCTGTGCCTGTGTGGTGACGTCGAGGGCGGAGACCGGTTCGTCGCAGACGATGACGCGCGGGTCGGCCGCGAGCGCCCGGGCGATGCCCACGCGCTGGCGCTGACCGCCGCTGAACTCGTGCGGGTAGCGGTCGTAGTGCGCCCCTTCGAGCCCCACGCGCTCCAGGAGCTCCCTCACGCGCCCCCTGATCCGCTGCTCGTCGCGTTCACCACGCGCGCGGAGGGGGTCCGCGATGGACTCGCCCACGCTGCGGCGGGGGTTGAGGGAGGAGACGGGGTCCTGGAAGACCATCTGTACGGCCGGGTCCACGCCCACGCGTGCGTGGCCGTCGTGTCGGACCTCTCCCGCGGTCGGCTCCAGCAGGCCGACCAGCATCCGCCCCAGCGTCGTCTTGCCGCTGCCGCTCTCGCCGACGACACCGAGGGTCTCGCCCCGGCGGACGGTCAGCGAGACGTCGTCGACGGCCGCGAAGGCCTTCTTGCCACGTCCGAACTCGCGCCGCAGGCCCTTCGCTTCCAGGACCACCTCGCCCGGCGCCCGGGACGGCGCCCGCGGCGCGTCCACGCGCGGTACCGCGGCGAGCAGTTCGCGCGTGTACGTCTCCGCGGGCGCCCCGAGCACCGCGTCGACCGGCCCGTGCTCGACCGCGCGACCGTGCCGCATGACCAGCACGTCGTCGACGCTCTCGGCGGCGACGCCCACATCGTGCGTGACGAGCAGCAGGCCCATGCCGGTCTCCTGGCGCAGCGTGTGCATCAGGTCGAGGATCTGGGCCTGGACGGTCACGTCGAGCGCGGTCGTCGGCTCGTCGGCGATCAGCAGCTCGGGCTCGCAGGCCAGCGCCATCGCGATGAGAGCGCGCTGGCGCATACCGCCGCTGAACTCGTGCGGCCGGGACCGGGATCGCCGTACGGCGTCCGGAATGCCGACCCGGTCCAGCACCTCCACGGCACGCGCGCGTGCCGTTCGTCGCGCCACACGCGTGTGCACGCGGTACACCTCGGCGATCTGGTCGCCGATCGCGTAGTACGGGTCGAGGGACGACAGCGGGTCCTGGAAGACCATCGCGGCCTTCGCGCCCCGCAGCCGCCGCAGTGCGTCGTCCGACGCCCGCTGTACGTCCACTCCGGCGACCTCGACCGAGCCGCCCACGCGCGCGCCCGTGCCGCGGTGCAACCCGAGCAGGGCGGAGGCGACGGTCGACTTGCCGGAACCGGACTCACCGACCAGGGCGAGGGCCGCGCCCTGCTCCAGGCGGAAGGAGAGGCCGTCGACGGCGCGCAGGTCGCCGAACCGGACGGTCAGGTCCGTCACTTGGACGAGACTCATGCGAGCACCACCCGTCGATCGGCCACCGCGTACAGGACGTCCGCGACGGCGTTGGCGAGCACCACGAAGAAGCCGATGACCAGGACCATGCCGACGACGACCGGAAGGTCGACGACCGTGACCGCGTGGACCAGTTCCTGGCCGATGCCGGGCAGGCCGAACAGCGACTCCACGAGGACGGCACCGCCCACGGCGCTGCCGAAGTCGTTGGCGTTGAGGGCGATGATCGGGGCGAGGGCGCCGCGCAGGGCGTGCCGGCCGACGATCGACCGCTCGCCGACGCCGTAGGCCCGGAAGGTGCGGATGTGGTCCTCGGCGAGCGTCTCCAGCATCGACGCCCGGGTCAGCCGGGCGAAGTAGGCCGCCTCCCCGAGGGCGAGCGTGACCCAGGGCAGCAGCAGGCCCCACATCCACTGCTCGGGGTCGTCGGAGAAGGGGACGTACTCCGGGAAGGGCAGGAGTTCCCACTGCCCGCAGACCACGATCATCAGCACGAGGCCGATGACGAAGGTGGGTGTGGCGACGCCCGCGAGCGTGACGCCGGTCAGCGCGCGCTCGCTGAACCGGCCGCGCCGCCAGGCGGAGAGCACGCCCGTGCCGACGCCCAGCAGCAGCCAGAGGACCATGCCGCCGAGCACCAGCGACAGGCTGACGGGCAGCTTGTCCAGGATGATCCGGGTGACCTGCTGGTCGCTCTGGTACGACAGCCCGAGGCAGGGGGCGGGGCAGTGCCCGACGGAGGTGCCGGTGGAGTAGTCGTGGCCGGCCACGATGCCCTGGAGGAAGTGCCAGTAGCGCAGATAGAGCGGGTCGTCGAGCCTGAGCTGCTGGGCGACCTGGTGCACCTGTTCCGGCGAGCAGCGCGGGCCGCAGGTGATCTGGGCGACGTTGCCGGGGGTGGCGTAGAAGACGACGTAGATGATGACCGAGAGGGCGAGCAGGGTGAGCGCGGCGCTCACCGCCCGGCGCAGGGCGAATCCGGTGAAGCCGGTGAAGCCGCTCATACGGTGCCCTCCTTTCCGGCCTTGGACTCGTCGGCCTTCGATTCCTGTCTGCGGCCCGTGCCGACGCGCAGGCGGGAGGCCGCGCGCGGGTCGAGGGCGGTGCGGATGCCGTCGCCGAGGACGGTGAGCGCGAGGACCGTGACGAACAGCGCGGCCGCGGGCAGCAGGAGGTACTGCGGGGCCGCCTGGTACCAGACGTCGGCCGTGGACAGCATCTGTCCCCAGGACGGGGTGGGGGGCTTCACGCCGACGCCGAGGAAGGACAGCGCCGCCTCGATGGTGATGTTCGCCGGCACCATCAGCGCCGCGTAGGTGATCACAGGCGCGGCGAGACCCGGCAGCAGTTCCCGGCGGGCGATCCGCAGGGTGCCCCAGCCGCTGAGCCGGGCGGCGGCCACGTAGTCGAGTTCCTTGAGGGTGAGCGTCTGGGCACGCGCGATCTTGCCGATGGCGCCCCAGGCGACGAAGCCGATGATCAGCGCGACCAGGACCGGCCGCGGGAAGCTGCTCGGCACCACTGCCAGCAGTGCCAACGCCATGATCATCAACGGCATGGCCGCGATGATGTCGGTGATCCGGCTCAACAGTTGATCAACCCATCGGTTGCCGAGCGCGGCCGCGACTCCGACGACGACACCGAGCAGGACCTGTACGGCGGTCGCGCCCAGAGCCACACCGAGGGAGACCCGGGCCCCGTACACCAGCCGGGCGAACAGGTCGCGTCCGGTCTGGGGTTCGACGCCGAGCCAGTGATCGGCGTCGGCGCCCCCGAAGGACCCGATGGGCACGCCCCCGCGCGCGGAGTCGATGAGTGACGGGTGGTAGGTGGTGGGGTCCTGGCCCTCGATCGCCGCGAGGAGCGGCGCTGCGAGGGCGACCAGGACGAGCAGTGCGACGACGGCCGCCGCGACCATGGCGGCGCGCTGCGCCCGCAGCCGCCGCCAGAACTGACGGGCCCCCGAGACCCCCGGGACGGCTGCCCCGGGGACCTCGGTGGCGACAAGTGCCTCGCTCATCGGGTTACTTGACCGCGACCTGCGAGATGTCCAGAACACCGGTCCAGTCGCTGATCACGACGTTCTTGATGTCCTTGCCGTACAGGCGCTTGTAGACCGGGTGGAACAGCGGCACGGTCAGGGCCTGCTCGCCGATTTTCTTGTCCAGTGCACCCCATCGCTTGGCAGCAGCGGCAAGATCGGTCAACTTGTTGATCGCATCAATCTCGGCATTGACCGACTTGTCGTCGAGCAGACCCGTGTTGAAGTTCGCGCCGTCCTTGACGATCTGCCGCCCGTCGAAGATGGGGGCGAGGAAGGGGCCGCCGGAGGGCCAGTCGGCACCCCAGTGCGCGAGGAAGAACCCGGGCTCGGTCTTCACGCTGTGGATCGTGTCCGAGTAGTCGTTCTCCTCCAGCCCCTGGAGCCTGACCGTGATGCCGGCCTTCTTGAGCGCGTCCTGGATCGCGGTCGCGATCTCGGGGCTGGTCTCGAAGTCCTTGGCGTTGGAGTGCGTCAGCGTGACGGTGAGCCCGTTCGGGTGACCGGCCTCCTTCAGCAGCTCCTTGGCCTTCGTCGCGTTGCCGGTCGCGCCCGCCGGGAAGAGGTCGTACGGCTCGTAGCCGAAGGACTTCTGGTTCGGCAGGAAGGTGGTGGCGGACTCGGCGAGCGCGCTGCCGCCGGCCGCGTTGACCACGGAGGAGCGGTCGATGGCGTACGAGATCGCCTGCCTCACCTTGACGTCGTCGAACGGCTTGACCTTCGGATTGAACGCTATGTAGTTCGTGTAGCCGAAGTGCCCGGTACCGACGCGGGAGGCGAGCTCCTTGTCGCCCGTCACCTTGGCGAGCTCGGCCGGGCCGAGATTGGTGTCCGTGGTGACCGCGGCCGCGTCCGCACCCTGGGACGCCGACAGCCGCTGGTTGATCACCGACGAGTCGAGCCCGGACTTGACGTCGATCCTGTCCGGGTACGCCTTGCGCTCGGCGTCCGTCGAAGCGGACCAGTACGTGTTGCGCTCCAGGACGAGATGCTCACCGTCGTTCTGGTTGGTGACGACCTTGTACGGCCCGGACGAGACCGGGTGCTCCTCGTACTTCGTACCGGTGTCCTTGGCCTTGGGGACGGGCGTGAACTGCGTCTGCGTGGCCAGGTAGGGGAACTCACCCTCGGGCTTGTTCAGGTGGAAGACGATGGTGCGCTCGTCCGGCGTCTCGATCGCCGCGAGGCCCTTCTTGTCCTTGTACGGCCCCTGGTAGTCCGAGGCGCCGACCAGCCAGTCCCGCAAGTAGGGGGCGCCGCCGGAGAGTTCGGGCGCGAAGGAACGCTCGATGCCGTACTTGATGTCGGCCGAGGTGATCGCGGTGCCGTCCTCGTACTTGAGGCCCTTCTTCAAGGTGTACGTCCACACGGTCGCGTCCTTGTCGGGGCGACCGGTGTCGGTGGCGAGGTCGGGAACCACCTTGGCCCCGGCCGCGCCGTTCTCGCGGTTGCGGGTGGTGAGGGTGCGGAAGACGAGGGAGGGCACGTTGCCGCCGCCGGAGGTGTAGAGGCGGGCCGGGTCGAAGTCCTGCTGCGGGTTGGAGTTCAGGACCGTCAGAGTGCCGCCCTTGTGGGGCGTGGAGTCGCCACCGGAGCTCTTGGCATCGTTGTCCTCAGGGCCGCAGGCGGCGGCGCCCGCTGCCAGAACCAGGCTTACGGATACCGCGGCCACACGGCGCGCTGTGAGGGACGGTTGACGCATCGGAGACGACCTCTCGAATGATGAGTCTCGAATGGCGAGACGGATTGACGAAGGGTGAGACGAACGTGGACAGACGTCAGCCCCGGCGTCGGGTCGTCGAAAGAGCCGTGACTCGGAGTCACGGAGGACATGCGGGATTCGCGACGCGCGCGCCTGAGGCGGGCGTCAGCGACAGAGAATGTCGGCCACGCAGAGTGAGGTCACACCGATGAGCGCCAGCTCGATGGCGGCGCTGCTCTCGACGGCATGACTAGACCACATGCCCAGCAATATGTACGACCGATCAACACATGTCAATGTGACATATGCGCCACTTGTCAATTCCCGGGATACGGCCAGGGGTTGGCCCGGCAGTGGATCCCGTCGTGGTCGAGGAACTTCGTCTGCTGCTGCATGACCGGCGCGAGCTCGCCGTTCTTGTCGCAGGTCACATGGGAGTAGCCGAGGCGGTGGCCGACTTCGTGGTTGATCAGCATTTGCCGGTACGCATGGATCCGATCACCATACGTGGTTGATCCCTGCGCCCATCGATACGCATTGATCATCACGCGTTCGGTGGCGGCCGAGTCGCACGAGACGTTGTCCTCCGTCGTGTCGAGGCCGGACTTCGCACACCAGTCGGCCGTCGTGCCCGGGCTGGCGAGTGTGATCACGAAGTCGGGTTTGCCGGAGTAGATGCGCTCGAAGGTCCGGGCCCCGCTGTGAGCCCAACTGCGGTCGTCGTTGAGGGTCTTCTGCACGGCCTCGGCGAAGAGTGCGCCGTCGAGCCCGAGACCCTGCTCCACGTCCACGCGGTAGGTGTACTTCTGTCCCTTGCCGGGCGCCTTGTCGACGCCCTGGATCGCGTCGAACTTCCCCGAGCCGTCGAGCTCGGCGCCGAGCGGGTACTTGGTGTCCATCTTCTGCTCGTACGTCAGCGGCGCCACGACGGCCGAGGACGACGGCGAGGGCGAGGGCTGCCCGAGCACGCCGGGGCCGGCGTCCCGGGCGTCGCGCGCCTGGTCGGTCGCGGCCTGCGCACCCGAGGCGGTGCCGCGCCCGTCGGTGACCTGTCCGGCAACGACCACGGCGAGCACGGTGACGACGGCGGCGGCCGCGATGCCGGTGAACGCCCGGCCCTTGCCGCCCTTGGCCACCGGCGCCTGGTCGTCGAAGGGCGCATCGCCGGAACCGGGGCGGGTGTCCGCGCCGGTGTCGCCGTCGATGTCGTCGGGCCAGTCGGAGACGGAGCCGTAGGCGTCGGAGGGGTGTGCGGCGGCGGGCGCGGCGGCCCCTCTGAAGGAACCCTTCGAGGGGACGTGGACGCGGGGTGCTCCGGGCGCGAAGACGTCGGCGTCGTCGGCGAACGCGTCGACGTAGTCCTGTCGCGGCCCCGACCGCGACCCGGACGGGGCCTGTCGCTGCCGTGGCGGAGCGACTCCGGGTCCGGCGGGGCGCCCGCCCGACCCTTCTCCGCTCAACTCCCCCCAGCCGCCCCCGGATTCACGCTGCTCGGGATGCCCACCCCGGACCCGGGGCACGCCCCGGGCGGGAGTGCCGTCGCCAACCCGCGGGACTCCACGCGGGGGCGTTCCGTCCGGGAACCGCTGCACACCTTGCGCGGACGGGCCATCAGGCACCCGCGGGACGCCACGCGCGGGCGTGCCGTCGGGCAGGCGGGGGAAGCCGTGGGCGGGGGTGCCGTCGGGAAGCCGGGGAACGCCCCGCGCGGGTGTGCCGTCCGCGAGCCGAGGAAACCCACGCGCAGGCGTGCCGTCCGGAACCCGAGGTGCGCCGGACCCTGGCGCCACCCCACCCACGCCCCGAGGAGACCCCGGTGCCGACGTCCCGTCAGGAACCCGCGGGAAGCCATGCGCTGGCGTTCCACCAGGAGCCTGCGGGAAGCCATGCGCCGGCGTCCCGTCAGAAGCCCGCGGAAATCCCTGCCTCGGCGTCCCATCCGTGACCCTCGGCGTCCCATCCGCAACCCTAGGCGCCCCCTGCGTCGGCACCCGGTACCCGGCAGCCCCGCTCACCGTTCCAGCCCCGGGCACCCCGAACTCGCGCCCGCGGGCCCCCGGCACCCCCTGCCGAGCAGCCTGCGGCGCCGGAGCGGGGGGAGCCTGAGTCCGTTCCCGGCCCGGTGTCTCCGCGGCGAGGCCCGTCGCGCCCCGCACCGCCTCGGCGGCCGCCTGGCCGGTACCGCTCTTTGCCGAACTGCCTTTGTCGGGCTCCTTCTTGGGAGCGGGCCCGCGTCGACTGTGGCGTCCCACGCCGCGCCTCAGCTCCCCAGGATGGTGGTGTCGGCCCCGTCGCCGGAGGCCGTTGCGGCGCCCGCCCCGTCGCCCGAGGCACCCGATGCACCCGAGGAGCGGTCACGCCGGTCAAAGCCTCCCACGGAACCGACGGAACCGCGGAAAGACCCCGCAGCTCCCTTGGAGCCGTCGAACGCTCCCTTGGAGTCGTCGGACGCTCCCTCGGAGCCGTCGGAAGCCCCCGCCGCCCCTTTGTCCGCGGCGAACTCCCGGAAGGCCCCCGCCACCGTCTCCGGGTACTCCATCATCGCCACGTGCCCCGCCTCCGGCAGGGTCAGCAGGCGGGAGTCGCGGAAGGTACGGGCCGCCTTCTGGGCCATGCGGAAGCCGACGAGCTGGTCGCGACCGCCGTACACCAGCAGCGTGGGCGCGAGGACGCGCTCGGCCTGGCGCCACAGGGCGTGCTGGCCGCCCAGCGTGTACGCGTTCACCAGCCCGCGCGCGGAACGCGTCAACGCGTCCCAGAAGTACGGCAGCTGCAGCCGCCGTTCCATCTCCTCCACCGCGTTCTGGAAGCCCTCCGGGGTGACCCGCCCGGGGTCGCCGTAGCACAGGGCCGTGACGCCGCGGACGCGTTGCTCGGCCGTCCAGTCCTTGCTGTACCGGGTGAACAGACCGGCCACACCGGGCAGCGCCAGCAACCCGGTGGGCACGGCGGTGCGCTGGACGCGGATCTCCGGGAGGGCCGGGGAGACGAGGGTGAGGGTGCGCACCAGGTCGGGCCGTACCGCCGCGACGCGCGTCGACACCGCGCCGCCGAGGGAGTTTCCGAAGAGATGGACGGGCCCGCGGCCGGACGCGTCGAGAAAACGGATCACCGCGCGCGCGTGAGCGGTGATCGAGTAGTTGCCGTCGTCCGGCGGCGGGGAGTCACCGAAGCCGGGCAGATCGACGGCCTCGCCGTCGACGTCGCCCTCGAGCTGCTCCATCAGCGCCGACCAGTTCTGCGAGGAACCGCCGAGGCCGTGGACGTAGAGCGCGGGCGGCAGCCCCTCGCGCGCGGGCGGCCTCGAACGCACCGTCAGAGTGATCCCCGGAAGCCCCACCGACCTGAGCCGCTCGCCCTCACCGACCCTGACGGGTGCCACTTTCGGAAGGACGGTGGCGGGCGGCACGAAGGGCAGCTCGGTCGAAGACATGCGGCAATGTTACGAGACGATCACGCACTGGTTCATGTGTTCGCCATCACAGGCCACATGTGCGGGTGGGCGGGGCCCGGTGCGCGCGATACGGCACGCACATCGCATGGCGTCCAGATCGTGTGTCTCCTAGGCTCGTACGCAGGGCACCCGAATGTGGCCCCCTGTGCACATCAGGGACGTTCTAGGAAGGGAGCCCACCATGGCCTACGACCCCACCGACCCCGAGGTCTTCACCGACGCCGAGGCCTTCGAGCAGGAGGACGACGCCATCGAGATCGGTGTCGAGGCCCCCGAGGTGGACGCGGCCGAGCAGCACACCGACGTCGCCCCCGACCGCGACGACCCGCTGACCGGCGTCGACCCCGACAGGGCCAACGAGGCCGACCTCGTCGAACAGGCCCGGATCGTCTCGCTCGACGAGGACGACTATCGGTGACATCGATACGGCGCGGGACGGCCGACAAAGCACTCATCAGGGCGTTCCTGGGCAGGAACGGCACGGTCGGTGCCCATCAGATGCCCGTTTGAAACCTTTGCGTGGCTTTCGTCACCGTCCGGTCCGTGAAATTCTGCGCTCGCACCGCGCACAGCAGGGTTACCGAAAAGTACGATGGCGGCGCGGCGCACACCGCATGTGGACGACATTGGGAGGCGGCGTGACAGCCATCGAGCAGACAGAGGCGGCCCGCCCGCGAGGGACGCGCCTGCCGCGCCGTGCCCGACGGAACCAGTTGCTGGGCGCCGCGCAGGAAGTCTTCGTGGCACAGGGCTACCACGCGGCCGCGATGGACGACATCGCCGAGCGGGCCGGCGTCAGCAAACCGGTGCTCTACCAGCACTTCCCGGGCAAGCTCGACCTCTATCTCGCGCTGCTGGACCAGCACTGCGAGTCCCTGATCCAGGCGGTACGCGCCGCGCTCGCGTCGACGACCGACAACAAGCAGCGCGTACGGGCGACCATGGACGCCTACTTCGCGTACGTCGAGGACAACGGCGGCGCCTTCCGCCTGGTCTTCGAGTCGGACCTGACGAACGAGCCCGCGGTGCGCGAGCGCGTCGACAAGGTCACCGTCGAGTGCGCCGAGGCGATCTCCGAGGTCATCGCGGAGGACACCGGCCTCTCGCGCACGGAGTCCATGCTGCTCGCGTCGGGCCTCGGCGGGCTCGCCCAGGTGGTGGCCCGGTCCTGGCTGCACAGCGACCGCAGCGTCCCGCGCGACCAGGCGGTCCAGTTGCTGACGTCGCTGGCGTGGCGCGGCATCGCCGGATTCCCGCTGCACGGCACGGATCACCATTAGAGGTACGCATCACCAATAGAGGCGCGCCTCACCCCTGAGGTGCGGGGCGCCACCGGAGGCCCCGGCCGATCACGAACGACCCGCACGTACGCGTGCGGGTCGTTTGTTCCCGCCCGATGTTCGCTGTTGGCGTTCTCGCGCGGAGCGTGTACGTCCCCTCACCGGGCTAATGTGTGCTGGGTACGGCGCGGAAGGTCGCGCACTTCACTGACCGTCGGAGGGACATAGCCGTGGAGGTCAAGATCGGCGTGCAGCACGCGCCCCGCGAGATCGTTCTGGAGAGCGGTCAGAGCGCCGAGGAGGTCGAGCGGGCGGTGGCGGAGGCCCTGGCCGGCAAGTCCCAACTGCTGAGCCTGGTGGACGAGCACGGCCGCAAGGTCCTCGTCCCGGCCGACCGTCTCGCGTACGTCGAGCTCGGCGAGCCGGCTCCGCGCAAGGTGGGCTTCGGCGCGCTGTAGGCAGACAGTCGAAGAGGGGTCCGGCGACTTCAGGTCGCCGGGCCCCTCTTCGCGTGGCGGGCGGGTTCTTTCCTCCCCGTATGGAGCACGAACGGCACCCCGAGGAGGATTGCATTCCGCAGGTCACGGGTATGACGGGCTACGACCGTAATGCGCAGTGTGGCCGTGTGGGAGGGACCCCATGATGTTGATCGAAGCGCTCGGCGCCGCCCTGCTCGGTCTGGTGCTGGCGGGGGTGGCGGCACACCGCCTCGCGCACCGCCTGCCGACCCGTTCCCTGGTCCTCGCGACGGGCACCGCGGGCGCCCTCTTCGGCGCCTTCGTGACCCACACCGCACTGGACCCCGGCAACATCCTGCTGATCCTCCTGGGCGCGGCCGTGGTCTCGGTCGCCTCCCTGTCCCTGCTCCTGCGCCCGACCGGCCGACTGCGCCGATCAGCCCCGGCGTAGGCGAATCCCACCAGGCCCACCAGGCACACCGGGCAGGCCCACAAGGGCGCGGGGAACTGCGCGACCGTCCGCGCCGAACCCGCGGCCGCCGACCGCACAGCCCCCGAGCCGTCGGCCGCTAGGCGGCGAGCCCCAGCGCGGCCATCCGCTTGGTGTGCGCCTCGGTGATCCGGGAGAACATCCGTCCCACCTCGGCGAGATCGAACCCGTCTGCGACGCCCCCGACGAGCATCGTCGACAGCGCGTCCCGGTCCGCGACGACCCGCTGCGACTGCGACAGTGCCTCGCCCATCAACCGCCGTGCCCACAGGGCGAGTCGCCCGCCCACGCGCGGGTCCGCGTCGATCGCCGCCCGTACCTTCTCGACGGCGAACCCGGCGTGCCCGGTGTCGTCGAGGACGGCCAGCACCAGCTCGCGCGAGTCGGTGTCGAGCCGCGCGGCGACCTCCCGATAGAAGTCACTGGCGATCGAGTCCCCGACGTACGCCTTGACGAGCCCCTCCAGCCAGTCCGAGGGCGCCGTCTGCTTGTGGAAGCCGTCGAGGGCCGCGACGAACGGCTCCATCGCCAGCGTCGGCTCCTCGCCGATCTCCGTCAGCCGGTCGCGCAGCTTCTCGTAGTGGTGGAACTCCGCCGACGCCATCTTCGCCAGCTCCGCCTTGTCCGCCAGCGTCGGCGCCAGCTTGGCGTCCTCCGCGAGCCGCTCGAAGGCCGCCAGTTCGCCGTACGCGAGCGCGCCGAGCAGGTCGACGACCGCGGCTCGGTACTGCGGGTCGGCGGCGGCCTTCGTCCAGTCCTGAGCGGCGACACCGGTGTGCTCGACGGTGGGTTCGGCAGGGGTCTCGGAGGCGTTGTCGGGCTTGTCAGAGGTCGTCATGAAGCGCACAATAGCCCGCTCTCCGGACGGTGGAAGGCCCTGGTCAATCAGTGTGACGACGACTACGTGACCAAATCGGCCATCACATGTGCGCGATTCCGGGGTATGGTGGTAATGCGCCTGCTGGTACGACGGCACTTTGTGAGTGTGCCGTACCTCGACAGGCCGCACGTATGAGGATGCCCGGTCGGTGGCCCGATCGGCTCCGACCCGACAAGCCCTCCTCGCCCGTACGGCACTGTGCGTACGGAGTTCGGAGGGGGACCCTCAGCGGTACGAGCGCTAGAGCGTCGGCAGAGGTCCCGTGCCATTACGGCTTAGCCGTAAGGCAGCCGACGTCCCCAGCACGGTAGACGACCCCCGCGCTCGCCTCGCACCGCGCACACAGAAGAGGCAGCACCCTGACTACGACTTTTCGCGATCTCGGGATTCTGACCGAGACGGCCGAGGCCCTCGAAGCCGTCGGCATCGTCAACCCCTTCCCCATCCAGCAGATGACGCTCCCGGTGGCCCTCTCCGGCTCCGACGTCATCGGCCAGGCCAAGACCGGCACCGGCAAGACGCTGGGCTTCGGCCTCCCGCTCCTCGAGCGCGTCACCGTCCCCGCCGACGTCGAGGCCGGCCGCGCCAAGCCCGAGGACCTCACCGACGCCCCGCAGGCGCTCGTCGTCGTCCCCACGCGCGAGCTGTGCACGCAGGTCACCAACGACCTGCAGACCGCGGGCAAGGTGCGCAACGTACGCGTCCTCGCCATCTACGGCGGGCGCGCCTACGAGCCCCAGGTCGAGGCCCTCAAGAAGGGCGTCGACGTCGTCGTGGGCACCCCCGGCCGACTGCTGGACCTCGCGGGCCAGAAGAAGCTCAACCTCGGCCACATCAAGGCGCTCGTGCTCGACGAGGCCGACGAGATGCTCGACCTGGGCTTCCTGCCCGACGTCGAGAAGATCATCAACATGCTGCCGGCCCGCCGCCAGACGATGCTGTTCTCGGCCACCATGCCGGGCGCCGTCATCGGCCTCGCGCGCCGCTACATGTCGCAGCCCACGCACATCAACGCCACCTCGCCCGACGACGCGGGCAGGACGGTCGCGAACACCAAGCAGCACGTGTACCGCGCGCACAACATGGACAAGCCCGAGATGGTCGCGCGCATCCTCCAGGCCGAGGGCCGGGGGCTGGTCATGGTGTTCTGCCGCACCAAGCGCACCGCGGCCGACCTCGCCGACCAGCTCCAGCAGCGCGGCTTCGCCGCCGGCGCGGTCCACGGCGACCTCGGCCAGGGCGCCCGCGAGCAGGCGCTGCGCGCCTTCCGCAACGGCAAGGTGGACGTGCTCGTCTGCACCGACGTCGCCGCCCGCGGCATCGACGTCGAGGGCGTCACGCACGTCATCAACTACCAGTCGCCCGAAGAGGAGAAGACGTACCTGCACCGCATCGGCCGTACCGGCCGCGCGGGCGCCAAGGGCATCGCGATCACCCTCGTCGACTGGGACGACATCCCGCGCTGGCAGCTCATCAACAAGGCGCTGGAGCTCGACTTCAACGACCCGCCGGAGACGTACTCCACCTCCCCGCACTTCTACGAGGAGCTGAACATCCCCGCGGGCACCAAGGGTGTCCTGCCGCGGGCCGACCGCACGCGTGCCGGGCTGGACGCGGAGGAGCTCGAGGACCTGGGCGAGCCGGGTGGACGCGGTGCACGCGGACGCGGTGACCGTGGCCGCGGCGACCGTGACCGGGGTCGCGGACGAGGTGGCCGGGACGAGTCCCGCTCCGCCGACCGCGAGCGCCCGGACGCCGAGCGTGCGGACCGTACGCCGCGCCGTCGCCGTCGTACCCGCGGCGGAACCCCGCTGGACGCGAGTGCCCCGGTCGAGGCGGTCGCCCCGTCGGAGACCACCGCTGTCGAGGACGCCACCACGACCCGCACCCCGCGCCGCCGTCGCCGCACCCGCGGCGGGGCGTCCGACTCGGTGCCGGCCACGGCGACCACGGCAGCTGCGGCGGTCGAGCCGACCGTGTCCAAGGCCGCGGAGTCCGCCGTCACGACGGCGGAGGGCCCTGCCCTCGACACCGAGACCCCGGCCAAGCCGCGCCGCCGCCGGACCCGCAAGTCCGCGGAGACGCCGGCCGCGGTGGAGACGGTCGTCGAGACGGCGCCGGTCACGGAGCCCGCTCCGGTCGCCGAGACCGCTCCGGCGTCGGAGGCCCCGGCCACGAAGCCGCGCCGTACGCGCAAGACGGCCGCCGCGGCTCCCGCCGAGGCCGCCGTGGACACGGCCGAGGCCACGGAGACCAAGCCGCGCCGCACCCGCAAGACCGCGGCCACCGCCACGACCGCCGCCGAGGCGGCCGTGGACACCGCGGAGGGCACGGTCACCAAGCCCCGCCGTACCCGCAAGACCGCGGCCGCGACGACGGAGGCGGCCACCGACACGGCGGAAGCCGTGGAGGCCAAGCCCCGCCGCACCCGTAAGACGGCTGCCGCGCCCGCGACTGCCGCCGAGACCGCACTGGACACGGCAGAAGCCACCGAGGCCAAGCCGCGCCGCACCCGCAAGACCGCGGCCACCGCCGAGGCCACCACGGACACGGCCGAGGCCACCGAGGCCAAGCCCCGTCGGCGTACCACCCGCAAGGCAGCCGAGCCCGCCGTCGCCGCCGAGATCCCGGCCCAGCCGGTCCCGGAGGCGGAGGCGGCCGAGGTGACCAAGCCCCGGCGCACGCGGAAGACTGCGAGCACCGCGAAGGCGGCCGAGGCGGCCGTGGACACCCCGGAGGGCACGGTCACCAAGCCGCGCCGCACCCGCAAGGCCACGGCGGCTCCGGCGGAGGCCGCGGCCGAGACCGCGGAGGCCAAGCCGCGCCGCACCCGCAAGACCGCGGCCACCGCCGAGGCCACCACGGACACGGCCGAGGCCACCGAGGCCAAGCCCCGTCGGCGTACCACCCGCAAGGCCGCCGAGCCCGCCGTGACCGCGGAGATCCCGGCCCAGGCGGACCAGGAGCCGAAGGCCGCACCGCGCCGCCGGACCCGCAAGACGGCCGCCGCGGAGCCCGCGGAGAGCTGATCCGACGCCGACGGCCCGGTCCCTGCACGAGGGGCCGGGCCGTCGGCGTTCCCGGCACCGGCCAAGAGGCGCGGGGAACCGCGCGACCAGCCACGACGAATCGGCACCGCCCGAGCCGAGGACACCACGAGGCCACCGGCGCCCCCTACGGCGCCATCCCGCCGCCCCCGCCCGATACCCTCACCCCGTGAGCACCCGAGCCGTCTTCACCCCGCCGCCCGGCGCCCGCGCCTACCCCCTGCGCACCGCTCGCGGCGAGTTCGCGGCCGTGGATTCGGCCGTGCCCCCCGGTGTGGCCCTCAAGGGCACCGCGCTGCTGGTTCCCGGCTTCACGGGCAGCAAGGAGGACTTCACGCTGCTCCACGAACCGCTCACCGCGCGCGGCTACCGGATCGTGGCCGTGGACGGGCGGGGACAGTTCGAGTCGGACGGACCGGAGACCGACGAATCCGCCTACGCACGAGGCGAGTTGGCGCGGGACGTGCTCGCCCAGGTCGCCGCCCTCGACACGCCCGTGCACCTGGTCGGGCATTCCCTGGGCGGCCAGATCGCGCGCGCCGCCGTACTGCTGGACCACTCGCCCTTCCTCTCCTTCACCCTCGTCTCCTCGGGCCCCGCGCAGATCTCCGACTCCCAGCAGCAGCGCGTGAAGCTGCTGCGGGACGCGCTGGGGGTGATGACGATGGCCGAGGTGTGGGACGTGATCCTGGCCATGGGCCCGCCGGAGGAGGTCGGCGGGCCCGCCAAGGGCATCGGGGACGTCGTACAGCTCCGGCGCCGCTGGCTCGGCAACAAGCCCGCCCAACTCCTCGCCACCGGGCGCCAGTTGTGCACGGAGCCGGACCTGGTGGCCGAACTCGCCGCCGTCCCGCTGCCCTTCCACGTCCTGTCCGGCTCACAGGACGACACCTGGCCGGTGCATCTCCTCGACGACATGGCCGTACGCCTGGGCGCCCGCCGTACGGTGATCCCGGGAGCCGACCATTCCCCCAACGCCGACGAGCCCCTCCCCACGGCCCATGCCCTGGCCGACTTCTGGGACACCCTCGGCCGCTAGGCCCGGGCGCCAGAGGTCAGTACTGCCCCTGCAGGTGCTCCCAGAACCCGTCCCGCAGCGCCCGCCGCAGGTCGGCCTGTCCTCGCAGGGAGTACTGGAGCAGCCCCTCCGCCTCCACCAGCAGGTCCTGGTCCACCGAGCCGGGCAGGTACGGGTGCCCGGGCAGGAGCTCCTGGAGTGCCGCCCGCCCGCGCTCCGCGAGCCACTTCGCGGCGATCTGCGCGCCCACGAAACGGACGTCCTCGCGGGCGGGCCGGGTGGCGGTCGCCTCGTAGGGGACGGCGGCCCGGCGCGAGACGTACGGCTTGAAGAAGTCGAGGTCGAGGGTGCGCTGGCTGTCGACCTCCCACAGGAGCGGTTCCGCCTGGTTGCGGCCCTCCGGGGCCTCGATGCCCCACAGGTGGACGCGGGCGCCGTAGCCCTGGGCCGCCTCGACCGCCGAGACCAGGTCCTCGTCGCCGCCCAGGAGGGCCGCGTCGCTGATGGCGCGGTGGCGGGCCAGGGACTCCAGGTCGGAGCGGATCAGCGAGTCGACGCCCTTCTGCTGGTTGTTGGCGTTGAGGTTGCCCAACCGGACTTTCACGTCCGGGAGTTCGGCGATGGACTGCTGCTCCGCGGTGTGGATGCGGCGCCTCGCGCCGTCGTACCAGTAGACCCTGAGCAGTCTGCTGTCCGCGAATATGGTGCGGGCCCGGTCGATGAGGGCCTCGATCAGGCCCTCGGCGTCGAGGTCGAAGGCACGACGGTCCTCGGTGCCGGCGACGAGTCGTCCGGCCGCCGCGTAGAGGTAGCCCGCGTCGACGAAGATCGCATGTGTCGAGGGCGTCTTCGCCACCTCGGCGAGCATGCGCGTGAGCAGCTCGTTGGTGCGGTCGATGCGGGCGCTCAAGGGCGCCAGGTCGTCGTTCATCGACTCCATTGTCCCGGCGGTCACGCTGCGAACACAACCGGTCCCAAGGAGTCCTCGAAGACTCACTTACCGGTCAGTAGTTAGTCGTTCGAAAAATTTCTTTAGCGTAGGGAATGTTTGTAACACGCATCCCGTTGACTCCCTGTGTACGCAGTAATTCTCCGCAGGAGGATGACCAGACGAAGGGAGAAGCCATGCGCTTCGAAATCATGCGACTCGACGACGTCGACGGTACGACCGTGGACAGCACTGTCGTGGACGCCGCCTCCGTCAACCGGATCGTTCAGCAGGCCGCCGCGATAGGACAGCGGCTCTGGATCCGTCCGGCCGACACCTCGGCCTCATAACCTCTACAGTCTCGACCGTACAGACGCGGATCACCGCTGAAGCTTCAGAGCCCCCGCCAGGCATCGACGCCGGGCGGGGGCTCTGCGCATACCCAGGAGCGCATCCACACGGGGCGCTCAGCTCGCCTGGACGACCTGGGTGATCCCGTTGATGATCTGCTGCACGGCGATCGCGGAGAGCATCATGCCCGCGAGCCGGGTCACCAGCACCACCCCGCCGTCCTTGATGACCCGGATGATCAGCAGCGAGTACCGCATCACCAGCCACAGCACGACATGGATGGCCAGGATCGCCGTCCACACGGAGACCTGGGTGGCGACGCTGTGGGCCTTCTGCACGGCGAGGATGACGGAGACGATCGCACCCGGACCCGCGAGCAAGGGCATGCCGAGGGGTACGAGCGCCACGTTGACGTCCTTGGTCTGCTTCGGCTCGTCGGTCTTGCCGGTGAGCAGGTCAAGCGCGATCAGCAGGAGCAGCAGGCCACCCGCGATCATCAGCGCGGGCACGGAGACGTGCAGGTAGTTCAGGATCTGGTGGCCCAGGAGCCCGAAGACGGCGATGACCCCGCCCGCCACACAGACGGCCTGGAAGGCCATCCGCTTCTGCACCTTGCCGGGTCGGCCGGCGGTCAGCGCGAGGAAGATCGGGGTGATCCCGGGGGGATCCATGATGACGAACAGGGTGAGGAAGAGCGAGCCGAAGACGGCGACGTCGAACATGACGGAACTGGCCTTACAGAAAGGGACGGAACACGGAACAGGGCATGGGCACAGGCACGGGCACGGGAACGCCTGCGACGCCGGATGGCGGGAGCGGGGTCGGGGTCGGGGTCGGACCTCGGCCAAGCGGATCAGGCCTCGGCCAAACACGTCCGGCCTCAGACAAGCAGGTCCGGCCTCAGACAAGCAGACAGGGCCTCGGACAGCAGGTCAGGCCTCGTACGAAGAGGGGTCGGGCGTCAGATTCCGCCGGTCCCCGGGACGGGGAACGCACCCGTCGCCCGCCGCGTGATCTCCCCGTAGACCTCGGGGTCGGTCGTGTACTCGCCGAGGGCGACGGTCTTGCGGCTGCCGTGGTAGTCGCTGGACCCGGTGACCAGCAGCCCCAGGTCGGCGGCGAGCCCGCGCAGCCGTACGCGTGTGTCCTCGTCGTGGTCCATGTGGTCGACCTCGATGCCGTCGAGGCCGGCGGCGGCCATCTCCGCGATCGCGGACTCCGGGACGGTGTGACCCCGCTTGCTGGCGCCCGGGTGGGCGAACACGCTGACCCCGCCGGCCCCCTTGACCAGCCGGATCGCCTCGAAGGGGTCGGTCTCGTGCTTCGCCACGTGGGCCCGGCCGCCGTCGGCCAGCCAGTCGCTGGTGAAGGCGTCGTCCACACTCCGTACGACCCCGAGCTCGACGAGCGCGGTGGCGACGTGCGGCCGCCCGACGGAACCGTCCCCGGCGATCCGCGCCACCTGCTCCCAGGTGACCGGCACACCCAGCTCCTGGAGTCGGGCCACCATCGCGCGCGCCCGGGGCACCCGGTCGTCCCGCACCAGCTCCCGCTCGGCGAGCAGCTCCGGCTCCTCGGGGTCGAACAGGTAGGCCAGCATGTGCATGGACACCCCGTCGATCCGGCAGGACAGCTCGGCCCCGGTGACGAGGGTCAGCCCGGCGGGCAGGGCGGCCAGTGCCTCGCCGTACCCACGGGTCGTGTCGTGATCGGTGAGGGCGACGACGTCCAGCCCGGCAGCGGCGGCGTTGCGCACCAGCTCGGCGGGCGTGTCGGTGCCGTCGGACGCCGTGGAGTGGCAGTGCAGATCGATGCGCACGACACGGACTCCAGACGCTGACGGAACAGATGAGGACGCTCAAGGATAACCGGGTTCTCCCGCTCCTCCGTCACACCCGCAGCAGGGGTACGCCCCCTACAGTCCCCCTCCGCAGTCCCCCTGCGGTCACGGCTTCAGCAAGCGCGGCGACAACGCTCCGCAGGGCACCAGTTCGACTTCCGCCCCGGCGTCCCGCAGGTCGGTCAGCACCAGCTCGTCGTACATCAGCAGCCCGGACTGCTCGGGCCACACCACGGCCCACAGCCACATCCCCAGCGCCTCCCCCGCGAACACCGCCCGATCCTCCGGCGCCCCGGAGACATGCCACAGCGGAGTGGGCCGGCCGGCGGCGAGCACCTTCGCCTGCGGCGGTTTCTCCACGCTCATGTACGGCCCGGGGTCCGGCCCGTCGATGCCCGCGTAGCGCGCCCCGAGCCCGACGCCGAGTTCCTCGGCCACGAGGATCAGCTCGCCGACACCGCCGAGCGGTCCGGGTCCCGTGCAGGCCACCGCGGTGGCGCGACCGCCGCTGCGGTCGTCGCCCGCACTGGCCACGCCCGTGAACAGCCAGCCGACCGGCAGCGGCCACGGCATCCACACCGGTACCTGCGTGCGATGCACCACGACCTCGAGGGCCTCGACGCTGGGCGGGATCACGGGCTGCAACGGATGCACCGTCCCGTGCACATCGCACTGCCAGGAATCGGCGAAGAGTCCGGGAGCCCTGACCCGGCCACCACACTTCGGGCAACTGGGTTCGCCCCTCATAGGGCCCCACGGTCCTACCCCCGCTCCGCCACGTCAAGGACGATCACCCGTCCGGACGGAACGGGTTCACCAGGACATTTAGATGTAGCTTGCATTTATTAGCCGCCCTAACTTACTATGTGCATATACCAACTATCTCCGTGAGGAGTGGAGGAACGACCATGGACCCCTTCGATGCGGGAGCCGGCGGCATCCTGCGCCAGCCGAAGGCCGTATGGGCGACGGCGGGCGCCTCCGTCGTCGCCTTCATGGGCATCGGACTCGTCGACCCGATCCTGCCGTCGATCGCCCAGGGCCTGGACGCCACGGCGAGCCAGGTCTCCCTGCTGTTCACCTCGTACTTCCTGATCACCGCGATCGCGATGCTGGTCACCGGCTTCGTCTCCAGCCGCATCGGCGGCAAGAAGACCCTGCTGCTCGGCCTCGCCCTCGTCGTGGTCTTCGCGGGGCTCGCGGGCACCTCGGGCTCGGTCGGGGAACTGGTCGGCTTCCGGGCCGGCTGGGGCCTGGGCAACGCCCTGTTCGTCTCCACGGCCCTCGCGGTCATCGTCGGCGCGGCGGCCGGCGGCAGCGCGGCGGCGATCCTGCTGTACGAGTCCGCCCTCGGCCTCGGCATGGCGTGCGGCCCGCTGCTCGGCGCCCTGCTCGGCAACGCCAGCTGGCGCTACCCGTTCTTCGGTACGGCCTTCCTGATGGCCGTCGGCTTCCTGTGCGTCACGGCGTTCCTCAAGGAGCAGCCGAAGCCGGCCCGCAAGACGTCCCTGCTCGACCCGATCAAGGCGCTCGGCCACGGCGGGCTCGCCTCGGCCGCGATCTCGTCCTTCTTCTACAACTACACGTTCTTCACCGTGCTGGCCTTCACGCCGTTCGTGCTGGACATGACCCCGTACAAGTCGGGTGCCGTGTTCTTCGCCTGGGGTGTCCTGCTCGCCGTCTTCTCGGTGCTGGCCGCGCCCCGGCTCCAGGAGCGGTTCGGCTCCCTGAAGGTGCTCGGCGGCTCGCTGGTCCTGCTCGCCATCGACGTGCTCGTCCTCGGCTACGGCGACCACACCACGGCCATCGTCTGCACGATCCTGTCCGGCGCCTTCATCGGCGTGAACAACACGGTGTACACGGAGCTGGCGCTCGGCGTGTCGGACGCCCCGCGGCCGGTGGCGAGCGCGGGCTACAACTTCGTGCGCTGGTTCGCGGCGGCCGCGGCGCCCTTCTTCGCGCCGAAGATCGAGGAGTGGACGAACATCCACGTCCCGTTCGTGGTGGCGGCGGTGACCGCGGTGCTCGGCGCGCTCGTGGTCGTCGTACGGCGCAAGGCGCTCACGCACGAGGCGGAGGAGCTGGAGCCGAGGCACGCGGTCGAGGACAGCGTGGCCGTCTTCGCCAACTGACGGCTTCCGGCCACCACTTGGTGACCTTGCTCACGCGAGGATCACTCCAGCGGGACGGACTTGCGGGACGGATCCCTCAGGTCCGTCCCGTTCGTCAGCCAGCGCTCCTGGAGGGCCTGGGCGCCGTGGACGCGCTTCCAGGCGGCCTCGTTCGGCGTCATGGGGAGCAACGGCAGGAAGTGGACCGGGTCGAGGGGCTCGTCGAGTTCCAGGTCCTCGACCAGTCCGCCCGGCTCGGCGACCAGGACCGAGGTGAACGGGGCGCCCGGCCACAGGGGTTCGCCCACGTCGAGCGAGGCCCCCGGGGCCACGACCACGCCCTCGACCTGCGGGGACGCGGCGAGCACGGCGAGGGGGCGGAGCACCTTGTCGGTGTCGGCGAGTCCGCCCCTTACGGAGATGAGCAGTTCGGCGCGCGGGCCCTTGACCGGGTCGGCGAGCATCGCCGTGGGGTCGCCCATCGGCTGGGCGGACATGCCGAGCGTGGCGTAGCGGACGACGTCCCCGTCGGTGAAGCGGAGCACCTCGATGCGGTCCGTACCGAGGAAGGTGACCGCGGCGCGCGCGTCCGGCTCGCCCAGCGCGCTGCGCAACCGGGCCTCGACCAGAGGAAGAACATCTGCCATGCGGCGAGCATAGAACTCGTCAGTACCGGGCAAAGCAGCGCCTTGACACTTCGGCCTGCTGATACTCTGGCCCGGTCGTCGGGGCAGCACGCAGATAGGGGTACCTCCCAGGCTTTAGGCACTGGGGGAGTCGCGATCGAGTCCCGACGCCTGTGAGACTCCCTTGCGGGAATGGATCGTCCCTTACGAGGGACCGGCCGGAGGAGGTGGGGCTGTCATGGATCGAAGTCGACCTGGTAGTACCACTCGTTCTTCCGGCCGCTGATGCAGCTCTGTGACTTTCGGCAACCGCCGCCTTTCACGTTCGCGTCTTCGTGCGGAAGAGCACTTCGTTCGTTTTGCCTGATCTTTCTGATCTGTAGCAGTAGCTGAATCAGTACTTCAGCAACGAAGTCCGCCACCGCGATGGTGCGGTGCTCCCCGCTTTGTGGACGTGCCAAACACCCTTCCTCTGCCTCAAGGACGGGGATACCCCTTGCAGGACGTCCTCATTCCGGGTAGTTCCACCCGTCGCCGGGGCCCTTTGTTGCCCGTCACGAAGGAGCCTGCCATGTCGATGATCCGTGACCTGCGTGCCGCCGTACGCCCGTCGCGTCCCTCGCTGCGCAAGGACACCGGCGCGTACGACGCGACGCGCGACCCCTCCACGCCCTCCGCCGTCGTCGACTGCGCCGTCTACCGCGACGGCCGGCGCGTGCAGACCGACTGCCAGCCGAGCCCGCACGAGGCGATGCGCCAGGTGCGCCGCGACGGCGGGTTCGTGTGGATCGGTCTGCACGAGCCGAGCGAGGCCGAATTCTCCGGTATCGCAAGCGAGTTCGGGCTCCACCCGCTGGCCGTCGAGGACGCCGTCCAGGCCCACCAGCGGCCCAAGCTGGAGCGCTACGACGACTCCCTGTTCACCGTCTTCAAGACCATCCACTACGTCGAGCACGACGAACTCACCGCCAACAGCGAGATCGTCGAGACCGGCGAGGTCATGTGCTTCACCGGCCGGGACTTCTTCATCACCGTCCGGCACGGCGGCCAGGGCTCGCTCAGGGCGCTGCGCCACCGCCTCCAGGACGACCCGGAGCTGCTCGCCAAGGGCCCCTCGGCGGTGCTGCACGCGATCGCCGACCATGTCGTCGACGGCTATGTCGCGGTCGCCGACGCGGTGCAGGACGACATCGACGAGGTGGAGACCGAGGTGTTCACCCCGGGACGCGGCGGCAAGGTCTCGCGCGGTGTCGACTCGGCCCGTATCTACCAGCTCAAGCGTGAGGTGCTGGAGTTCAAGCGGGCCGTCGCCCCGCTGCTGCGGCCCATGCAGCTGCTCAGCGAGCGGCCGATGCGGCTGGTGGACCCCGACATCCAGAAGTACTTCCGGGACGTCGCCGACCACCTCGCCCGGGTCCAGGAGCAGGTCCTCGGCTTCGACGAGCTGCTCAACTCGATCCTCCAGGCCAACCTCGCTCAGGCGTCCGTCGCCCAGAACGAGGACATGCGGAAGATCACGTCCTGGGCCGCGATCATCGCCGTACCGACGATGGTGTGCGGGGTCTACGGCATGAACTTCGACTACATGCCGGAGACGCACTGGCGGTTCGGCTACCCGGTGATCATGGCGATCACCGGAGTCATCTGCATGGGCATCCACCGCACCCTCAAGCGCAACGGCTGGCTCTAGGGTGGGCCCCATGACAAGTGAGCTGCTCGACCGGGCCCTCGTCGAGGAGGCCACGAAGAAGTCCGGCCTCGTCTGGGTCGAGGCGCCCGGCGGCCCGGCCCGTGCCCTGTGGCACGTGTGGCACGAGGGCGCCGCGTGTCTGGTCGGCGACGGCCCCGGGGAGCAGCCGCTGCCGGGGCTGGCCGACGGGGGCACCGCCGAGGTGACCGTCCGCAGCAAGGACAAGGGGGGCCGGCTGGTCTCCTGGGCGGCGCGGGTCGTCGAACTGGCGCCCCGGTCCGAGGCGTGGGAGGCGGCGGTCGGCGAGCTGAAGGGGAAGCGGCTGAACGCCCCCGACGGCGAGGCGATGACGGACCGTTGGGCCCGCGAGTGCCGGGTGCTCCGGCTCGAACCGACCGGGGCCACGGCCGCGCTCCCCGAGGGCGACCTGGCCGGACCACCGCTGCCGACACCGGCGACCACCCGCGAGCCGATCCCGGCCGGGCTTCCCCGGCTGCTCCTGAAACGCCGCAAACGCGGCTAGGACGTCGGCAACTGCTTGCCGTAGTCCACCGTCTCGTCCTTCTCCGGCTCGGTCAGGGGGAAGTTCCTGCCCCAGGCCGAGAAGGTCAGGGTGCCCGCGCCGCCCGCCCGGGCCAGGCGCAGCGGGTAGGGCTGCCCCTCCAGGGAGACGTCCAGCGTGCCGCCGTCCCCCTTGTCACCCGTGATGCGGATCGTGCGGGTACCCGCCTGCTCGTGGTGGCCGTCGGTGTCGAGGCTGCCGTGCAGGGTCAGAAGTCCGTCGAGGAGAACGTCCTTGTCCGTGAAACCGCTGAACTTCTTGTACGCCGGGTCGCCCGACGGCACCTTCACGTACTTGCCGTCGAGCTTGTCGGCGGCCGCGTCCGACTCGCCCTTGCCGTCGGCCTGGGTCCAGAAGCCCGCGTCGGCCTTCAGGTACAGCTCCTCGCCGATCCGCAGGAGCTGGAAGGTGACCCCCTCCGCGGTGACCGATCCGGAGCCGCCCTCGGAATTCAGGCGCATGTCGAGTTTGTATGTGCGTCCGCTGGTGACCACGTTCCCCGACAGGCGCAGCGCGTCGGCGGACTCGGCGGCCGCCCGCGTCTTCGACTGGATCTGGTCGGCGGGCAGTTTGCCGACCCCGTTGGTGCCCGCGTCGGGGTCCTCGCCGCAGCCCGTCAGGCCGGTTCCCGTCACGACCAGGGCGCACATCGCGCCCACCACAACGGTCCTGCGGGCACGGCCCTGGGGAATCGCGGTCACAGGTGGGGCTGCCTTTCCGACGAGGGTCCTTCAGCGGCGTACGGCAGCGTACCGGGGCTCGGGCCCCCGGGCGGAGCCAGTCCGTCCGGACCGCTCACCAGGGCGTATCCGATCGGTACGGGCTAGCCTTAAGCCCTCCCGAGCGGGCAATCCGGACAACGAACGACGAACGAAACACCTCGTACGCACCCCCGTACGCGGCCTCGGACACAGCCTCGTAGGCAAAGGAAGCACAGCCATGGCAGCGGGAGCCCCCCGGATCTTCGTCTCGCACCTCGCCGGTGTCGCCGTCTTCGATCCCACCGGCGACCAGGTGGGTCGCGTGCGCGATCTGGTCGTCGTACTGCGCGTCGGGCGCAGGCCGCCCCGGGTGCTCGGCCTGGTCGTCGAACTGTCCACCCGGCGCCGCATCTTCCTGCCCATGACCCGGGTGACGAGCATCGAGTCCGGCCAGGTCATCACCACCGGCGTGCTCAACGTCCGCCGCTTCGAGCAACGGCCCACCGAGCGCCTGGTCTTCGGTGAGCTGCTGGACCGGCGGGTCACGCTGGTGGAGAGCGACGAGCAGGTCACCGTCCTCGACATCTCGGTGCAGCATCTGCCGGCCCGCCGGGACTGGGAGATCGACCGCGTCTTCGTCCGCAAGGGCGGCAAGGGCGGGGCGTTCCGGCGCAAGGGCGAGGCCCTGACCGTGGAGTGGTCCGCCGTCACGGGTTTCACCCTGGAGGAGCACGGACAGGGCGCCGAGAGCCTCCTGGCCACCTTCGAGCAGTTGCGCGCGGCCGACCTCGCCAACGTCCTGCACCACCTCTCCCCCAAGCGGCGCGCGGAGGTGGCGGCCGCTCTCGACGACGACCGCCTGGCCGACGTACTGGAGGAGCTCCCCGAGGACGACCAGATCGAGATCCTCGGCAAACTGAAGGAGGAGCGGGCCGCCGACGTCCTGGAGGCCATGGACCCCGACGACGCGGCCGACCTGCTCTCCGAGCTCCCCACCGAGGAGCAGGAACGGCTGCTGAGCCTGATGCAGCCCGGCGACGCGGCCGACATGCGGCGCCTGATGGCCTACGAGGAGCACACGGCCGGCGGTCTGATGACGACGGAACCGATCGTCCTACGGCCCGACGCGACCGTCGCCGACGCGCTCGCCCGGGTCCGCAACCCCGACCTCTCCCCCGCCCTCGCCGCCCAGGTCTACGTGTGCCGCGCGCCCGACGAGACGCCGACCGGCAAGTACCTCGGCACGGTCCACTTCCAGCGGCTGCTGCGCGACCCCCCGTACACCCTCGTCAGCTCGCTCGTCGACGACGACCTCCAGGCCCTCGACCCGGACGCGACGCTGCCGGTCATCGCCGGGTTCTTCGCGACGTACGACATGGTCGCGGCGCCCGTGGTCGACGACTCGGGCTCGCTGCTCGGCGCGGTGACGGTGGACGACGTCCTCGACCACATGCTGCCCGAGGACTGGCGGGAGACGGAGTTCGACGCGGAGGGGGCGGAGGGGGTGGCCCACCATGACGCCTGAGCGCGAGACCCCGAACCGCGAGCGCGTCCCCTCCTCCGGCGCCCGCGAACGCACCCCTTCCGGCGCCACGGCCACCAGCCGTCCCCGCGCCCGCCTCGACCAGCCGCGCCCGCCGCGGCGCAGGCTGCTGCCCGAGTGGGACCCGGAGGCCTTCGGACGACTGTCGGAGCGGATCGCCCGCTTCCTGGGCACCGGGCGGTTCATCGTCTGGATGACCGTCGTCATCATCGCGTGGGTGCTGTGGAACATCTTCGCGCCCCGTGATCTTCGCTTCGACAACTACCCGTTCATCTTCCTCACCCTGATGCTGTCCCTCCAGGCCTCCTACGCCGCCCCGCTGATCCTGCTCGCGCAGAACCGGCAGGACGACCGGGACCGGGTCAACCTCGAACAGGACCGCAAGCAGAACGAGCGGTCGATCGCGGACACCGAGTACCTGACCCGCGAGATCGCCTCGCTCCGGATCGGCCTGGGCGAGGTGGCCACCCGCGACTGGATCCGCTCGGAGCTCCAGGACCTGATGAAGGAGCTGGAGACACGGCAGCAGCACGACGGGCATGTCGTATTCCCGGCAGAACGACCGCACGGGCGTGACGTAGACGACCACTGACGGGGGTGCGGGGGGCGCCCGCCGCCGCCGTACCATCGTCGTATGGCTAGCGAAGACGCGGTGCGCGAGGCACTGGCGACGGTGAACGACCCCGAGATCAACCGCCCCATCACGGAGCTCGGGATGGTCAAGTCGGTCGACATCGGCGCGGACGGGGCGGTCGCGGTCACCGTGTACCTGACGGTCTCCGGCTGTCCGATGCGCGAGACGATCACGCAGCGCGTGACGGACGCGGTCGCGGCCGTCGAGGGCGTCACGCGCGTCGACGTCACGCTGGACGTGATGAGCGACGAGCAGCGCAAGGAGCTGGCGACGGCCCTGCGGGGCGGCCAGACCGAGCGCGAGGTCCCCTTCGCCAAGCCCGGCTCCCTGACCCGCGTCTACGCGGTCGCCTCCGGCAAGGGCGGTGTCGGCAAGTCCTCGGTCACCGTGAACCTGGCGGCGGCGATGGCGGCCGACGGCCTCAAGGTGGGCGTGGTCGACGCGGACATCTACGGCCACTCGGTGCCGCGCATGCTGGGCGCGGACGGGCGCCCGACCCAGGTCGAGAACATGATCATGCCGCCGTCGGCGAACGGTGTGAAGGTCATCTCGATCGGCATGTTCACCCCGGGCAACGCCCCGGTGGTGTGGCGCGGCCCGATGCTCCACCGCGCGCTCCAGCAGTTCCTGGCGGACGTGTACTGGGGCGACCTGGACGTCCTGCTCCTGGACCTGCCCCCGGGCACGGGTGACATCGCGATCTCGGTCGCCCAGCTCGTCCCGAACGCGGAGATCCTGGTCGTGACCACGCCCCAGCAGGCGGCGGCGGAAGTGGCCGAGCGCGCCGGCTCGATCGCCGTGCAGACCCACCAGAAGATCGTCGGCGTGGTCGAGAACATGTCCGGCCTGCCCTGCCCGCACTGCGGCGAGATGGTGGACGTCTTCGGCACGGGCGGCGGCCAGACGGTCGCGGACGGCCTGACGCGGACCACTGGGGCGACGGTCCCGGTCCTCGGCTCCATCCCGATCGACGTCCGCCTGCGCGAGGGCGGCGACGAGGGCAAGCCGGTCGTCCTGACCGACCCGGACTCTCCCGCGGGGGCGGCTCTGCGCGGGATCGCGGGGAAGCTGGGGGGACGGCAGCGGGGGCTTTCGGGCCTTTCGCTGGGGATCACGCCGAAGAACAAGTTCTGAGACGTACGCGATAAAGAGGCGTGTCACGGGCCAGGTAAGGTCCGTGGAATGCCGAGAGTCAAAGTCAGCGTCGTCGTTCCCGTCTACAACACCGGCAAGTACGTCGACGAGTGCGCCCCGTCGCTGCTCGGGCAGAGTCTGCCCGCCGACGAGTACGAGGTCATCTACGTCGACGACGGTTCGACGGACGACACGCTGACCCGGCTGGAGAAGATCGCCGCCGCGCACCCGAACGTCCAGGTGCACACCCGGCCCAACTCCGGCTGGCCGGGCGCACCGCGCAATCTCGGCATGCGGCACGCCAAGGGCGAGTACATCCAGTTCGTCGACCACGACGACACGCTCGGGCCCGAGGCCCTGGAGCGGCTGTACGAGCACGCGAAGCGCAACGACGCCGACGTGGTGCTCGGCAAGATGTCCAGCACGATGGTGCGGCCCCGGCGGCTGTTCCGGCACACGGTGGACGCCTGCACCATCGAGAACGACGAGCTCATGCAGAGCATGTCGCCGCACAAGATGTTCCGGCGGGCCTTCGTCGAGGAGCACGGGCTGCGGTTCCCCGAGGGCCCCTGGATCCTGGAGGACCTGGCCTTCGTCAGCGCCGCCTATCTGAAGGCCGAGCGGATCTCGGTCCTCGCCGACTACCCCTGCTACTACTGGATGAAGCGGGACGACGGCGGCAACAACACCCAGCACCGCTTCAACCCGCGCCACGGCTTCTGGTCCAACTGCCGCACCATTGTGCGCCAGATCAAGGACGGCACGTCCCCGTCCGAGGACGTCGACGCCCTCCAGAACCGCCTCCTGCACCGCCTGTACCACGTCGAGATCCTCTCCCGCACCCGCGAACCCGAGATCCTCCGCGAGGACCCGGCCGAACAGCGGGAGCGCTTCGAGGCGGCCCGGAAGTTGGCGGTCGAGGAGTTCCCGGCGGCCGTGCGCGAAGGCCTGCCCACCGTGTCCCGCCTCCGTGCCGAACTCCTCGAACGCGGTGACTTCGACGCAGCGGTGGCCCTCGCCGAGCGCGTCCGTCAGGTCAAGGCCCGCAGCACCGTCGAAGGACCGCGGTGGGAGGACGGCCGACTGGTCGCCGACGTCACGCTGGACCTGCTGCGCGGGGACGGTGAGCCGCTGGTGCTCGTCGAGCGGGACGGGAAGCGGTGGCTGGACCCGGAGCTGCTCGCCGGGGTGCCGGGGACCGAGGACGGCTGGGAGGTACGCGACCCGTTCCGGCTGGCGTACGCCGAGCTGGTGGTCAAGGACCGCGACCGCGAGGACTGGTGGTACCCGGAGGGCGACCTGGAGGTGCGGCTCGAACCCGCCGGCGAGGGGCGCTCGCGGCTCGTCGCGGTCGGGCGGCTGCTCCTGGACCCGGAGCGGCTCGCGGGCGGGCGGCCGCTGGAGCGCGGGGTGCACGACGTGTGGGCGTACGTCCAACTGCTGGGCGTCGACCGGATGGTCCGGCTGAGCGGTGACGGCACCCCCGGTACCCCGGCTGCGGGCCCGGCGCTGACCGGCGGGCGGCTCGCGCTGCCGTACTGGACCGGCAGCGGCCAGCTCGCCCTCGACGTGGACCAGCGCCAGCGCAGGCTCGGTTCCGACACGGCCGGTGCGGCCGCGGCGAACACCGCGCGCGGCGAGCGGTCGCTCCCGCTGCCGTACGTGGCGGCACGCGCGGACAGCACCGCGGCTCGTCTCAAGGTCACCGTGTCCGCGCTGACCGTGGACGCCGAGCTGGTCCCCGGCGAGGGTGGGACGACGGCCGCACTGCGGCTGCCCGCCCGCCTCAAGCTCCCGGCCGGACGTCACCCGGTCAGCCTCCCCAAGACGGACGCCCCCGTCGCGTACGCCGTCGTCCGCGACGGCGCCCTGCTGCGCCTGGAGGGCCCGGCCCACGAGGCCGGCACCGGACGCCGGTTCCTCGACGCGGTCGCCGACAACCGCCAGGTCCGGCGGGTACGGCGGCGGTTCGGCCGTTAGGAGGGTGGTGGGGCACCGTACGGACCCTCGGTGCCCCGCCGCGTGTTAGGCGTACGCCGAGATGTCCTTGATCATCGCGAACCCGAGTCCGTACGCGCTCATGCCTCTCCCGTACGCCCCCACGTGCACCCCCTCCTGCGTGGAGCCCGCGAGCACCCAGCCGAACTCCGACTCCCGGTAGTGGAAGGGCGTGGGCACGCCGTCCACCGGCAGCGACAGGGTCGACCAGTCGGATCCCTCCAGGTCGTCCGCCAGGACCCAGGCCGTCTCGGTCTGCTGGTCCAGCCAGTCGTCGCGCAGGGAGTGGTCCATCTGGCCGGGCCAGGTGAACGACAGCAGCCCCACCCCGGCCAGCCAGGCGGCGGAGGACACCGAGGTGGCCTCCAGCAGCCCGGTGCCGTCCGCGCTCCTGCGGGACGGGTTCGCGGCGACGGTGACCACGACCGCGAACTTCTCCTTCGGCTCTCCCGTGGACCCCGACTCGTTCTTCACCGAGGGCTCGTCGCCGTGTCCGATCGACCCGTGCTCGACGGCCCCGTCGGCCGACGTGCCGACCTGCATCAGCCAGCGCGGCCCTGTGAAGGCCTCGTCGAGGCCGTACCAGGGGAAGGGCGCCTGAAGGTAGCCGTCGACCGTGCGCCGGGCGGAGGGAACCTGTTGGCCGCCCTCCGCGGCCGGCGCCTGCGCGACTGCCCCACTCGTCGTCTCCATGTGCCGGACGCCTCCTACTAGCTCTCGTCGGACCGGACCGGCCCGCCCCCCTTCGGGCGGCGTCGCTGGTTCGCGTACGGCCCGCACAACAACTCGGCAGCATAGCCACACCGCTCCGAGCTGCGCGGAAACCGCCCGGCGCGCGGGGCGCACGGGGGGTGGCTTCAGCCCGTACGAGGGCGGTACGAGGGCATTACGACGGCCGTGGAGGCCGTACGAGGTGAGGGCTGGGTATGAAACGCGTCACGTACGACGGGAAAAGGCGCCCGCGAGCTGAACTGCTCTGCAGGCGCCTTCCGTTGGGCGTACGGCTCAGGTGGCGTCCGCGTCGAAGGGCGGGCGCTCGTCCGTGCCGGGCTCCTCGGGCTTCTTGGTCATGTCGATCCGGCCGCCCGAGGAGGACGAGGACGGCGAGGTGTCCGTGCTGTGCACGGCATCGGTGACCTCGGCCATCTCCTTCTTCAGGTCGAAGCCGTTGCGGATCTCCTTGAGACCCAGCTCGTCGTTGTCGAGCTGCTTGCGGATGAACGTCTTGGGGTTGAGGTCCTCGAACTCGAAGTCCTTGAACTCAGGCCCCAGCTCCGAGCGGATGTCCTGCTTGGCGCTCTCCGAGAACTCACGGATCTTGCGCACGGTCCGCATGACGTCCTGGATGACCTTCGGGAGCTTGTCCGGACCGAAGACGAGCACGGCGAGGACAACGAGCGTGATCAGCTCGAGCGGTCCTATGTCATTGAACACCTGAAGCTCCTTGCGATGTCCTCGGTCCTCGGCCCTCGGTGGTCTGTGCGGTCTTCCGTGGTCCGGGCCGGGTCCACGGTACCTGGGGATGCCGTACGACCGGTACCGTCCCGGGGGCTCCGAGTGCGGGAGGGCGCGCGGTTTTCCGGGTTGTTTGCCTTGTGGACCGTGGTTCCGGGGCGTCGCTGTGAGGTTTCTGCCGATCGGTGCGCGACGACACGGGCCGGGGAGCCGAGGAGGACGCTGGTCAGCGGGTGGCGCTGGGGGGCGTGGGCGCTGACGTGTGGGGGACGGGTGCGGCGAGGAGGCCGGAGGCGGTGAGGTCCGGCGTCGCGGACAGGGACGTCAGGGTGAGCGGAGGGGTGGCGCTGAGCGGACGTATGAGAGGGGACATCGCGGCGGCCCCGGCGACCACCGGCGCCGTGAGCGCGTGCAGGGCCGCCTCCTGCACCTGGGCGGGGATGCCGGGCAGCAGCGGTGCGGACGCCGTGGTCGGGGCGACCGGGTCGTCGCCCTGCGTCCGCTGTCCCTGATTCTGCGTGAGCAGCGGGCCCGTGCCACGGCGGCGCTGGTTCTCCGGCACCGCGGCTCCCGTGCCCGGCGTACGCGCCGGGGTCACATTGCTGCCGGCCCCGCGTGCGTCGGTGTCGCCGGGCACACCCGTGGTGACGCCGCCCAGCGCGATCGCGGCCAGCGAGACCGCCCCGGCGGCGACGACCGCGAACCGCATTCCGCGCGAGGCCGAGCGGTCGGCTTCGTGCCTGCTGACGTCATGGATGCGGAAGCCCCGGCCGATGGCGGGCCGAAGTGGCGCGGCGTGCGGGCGGGCGGGGACGTAGTCGAACTCGAAGCGCTCGTCACGTCTTACGCCGAAGGCCCCGGTGGTGCCGGATCGTCCCGACAGTCCTCCGAATCCTCCCCCGCCGAACGGCGAGCTGTCGCCGTCCTCCGGATCACCTCCCGGAAGCCCCTGGAGGCGGGCCAGGAAACTCTCGGAGGGCGGGGGCGGCGCGGCCTCCGCGAAGACGTTCTTCAGACGGCGCTGGGCGTCCGCCTCCGCCTTGCACTTAGGGCAGGTGGCGAGATGTGCGAGGACACGCTCGCGCGTGGCATGACCGAGCTCGCCGTCCACCAGGGCGGCGAGTCGGTCTCCCAGATGCTGTTCCGCGAGGCTTCCCTCGCCGGGTTTGGGCAGTGATCCACTCACGCGGACGCGCCCCCTCCCCCCAGCGCGGGGACCCTGGCCATGAAGGAGCGACGCTCGGCGCGGGCCTCGGGTGAGCGGTGGGCGAGGGCCTTGCGCAACTGGGAACGGCCGCGGTGGATCCGTGAGCGGACGGTGCCGAGCTTGACGCCAAGGGTCGCGGCGATCTCCTCGTACGACAGTCCCTCGATGTCGCACAGGACGACCGCGGCGCGGAACTCCGGTGCGAGGGTGTCGAGGGCCTGCTGGACGTCCGCGTCGAAGTGGGCGTCGTTGAAGACCTGCTGGGGCGACGGCTCGCGGCTGGGCAGTCGCTCGGCCGCGTCCTCGCCGAGGGCGTCGAAGCGGATGCGCTGCTTGCGGCGGACCATGTCCAGGAAGAGGTTGGTGGTGATGCGGTGCAGCCAGCCCTCGAAGGTGCCCGGCGTGTACGTGGACAGCGAGCGGAAGACGCGGACGAAGACCTCCTGCGTGAGGTCCTCGGCGTCGTGCTGGTTACCGGTGAGGCGGTACGCCAGGCGGTAGACGCGGCCGCTGTGCGTGCTGACGATCTCCTCCCAGGTGGGCGGAGTCCACGCCTGCCCGTCCGCGTCGGTGGCAAAGGTCGCGGTCTGGGCGTAGTCGCCGGCGTGGCTGTGGTCAGCGGTGTCGTTCACGGATTTCGGCCTGCCCGCCGATCCGAGGAAGCGCCGCAACACTCCCCCACGATCTCCAGGCGCGGCCGCACCTCCCCTGTCGGCTCTGGTTGTCTCCAGTGGAGCCCCTACCATAGCCACCTCGCCCGTTAGCTCCGGATAAGCGGTTTTACGAGAATTTGATCTGGGCTGATACCACTCGGTCCCCTGCGTCAGCAGTTGCTCGAGGGCCTGCTCGTCATCGTGATCCAACTGTGTCCCCCCGGGTGCGTCTCCACCCCTCTAAACGCCCGGTCCCATCTGCGGGTTCCCGGCGGCAACGGATACAGTCACGCCCAGGCAACCACGGGGCAAGGAGAGGGTCATTACCGGCAACCGGCAGACGAGCTGGGCGTTCGCCGACGCCTATGTCGCCGAGGACGAAGCGCTGCGCTGGTCCCGCGACCGGGCCCGTGAGGCGGGGCTGCGCTCGGTGTCGCCCGGCACGGGCGCGGCGCTGCGGTTGCTGGCCGCCTCCGTGGACGCCAAGGCCGTCGCCGAGATCGGCACCGGGACCGGCGTCTCCGGCATTCATCTGCTGTACGGCATGCGCCCCGACGGGGTGCTGACCACCGTCGACCCCGAGCCGGAGCACCAGCAGTTCGCCCGGCAGGCGTTCCGCGCCTGCGGCTTCGCCAGCAACCGGGCCCGGTTCATCCCGGGCCGCGCCCTGGACGTGCTGCCCCGCCTCGCCGACGCCGGCTACGACCTCGTCTTCTGCGACGGTGACCGGCAGGAGGTCATGGACTACCTCGCTGAATCGTTGCGCCTGCTGCGTCCGGGTGGCCTGGTGGTCTTCGAGGGTGTCTTCGCCAACGGCCGCACCGTGGACTCGGGGCCGCAGCCCACGGAGGTGCTGCGCCTCAGGGAGCTGCTGAGGGCCGTGCGCGAGAGCCAGGATCTGGTGCCGTCGCTGCTGCCGGTGGGTGACGGACTGCTCTGCGCGGTCAAGCGCTGAGCAGGTGAGGGACGTACGGCCATTCGTGGTGTCGCCCGGGCAGAGCGCTGCCCCGGCACCTCAGGAGATGCCGGGGCAGCGGAAAGGGTATGGTCGCTTCCGCGTCAGCCGACGACCTTCTTGAGGGCGTCGCCGAGCGCGTCGGCCTCGTCAGGGGTCAGCTCGACGACGAGCCGACCGCCGCCTTCGAGCGGAACGCGCATGACGATGCCCCGCCCCTCCTTGGTCACCTCGAGCGGGCCATCACCCGTTCGCGGCTTCATGGCCGCCATGCTCGTTCCCCTTCCTGAAACCAGCTCATCGTCAAAGCCGACAGCCCTGGGAGGGCACGCGGATCCACGTGGGACACGCGCCACCGGCATCGAACACATTGCTTCCAAGCCATTATCCCGCATCTCAGGACCCGATGACCAACATCAGTCGGCATCGCTTGGGCAACGCGCGCGAGCAAAACCACTCAATTCGGCGATGTGGCTGCGATACTCCGCCGCCGCGCGGATCCCGGCCGGTCACCAGCGCTTCGGAATTGTTTGACGCAGGTCACACGTCCGGTCCGGTCCCCGGACGGCGATCTCCGCCATGCTGTCCTTCGGACATCGGATGCAGCGGACACACCGGAGGGGATACGCCATGGCCGACACCGTGCTCTACGAGGTGCACGACGGGCTCGCGACGATCACGCTGAACCGGCCGGAGGCGATGAACGCGCTGAACATCGCCACGAAGGTCGCGCTGCGGGAGGCCGTGGAGTCGGCGGCCTCGGACGACGCCGTACGGGCCGTGCTGGTCACCGCCGCCGGGGAGCGGGCGTTCTGCGTGGGGCAGGACCTCAAGGAGCACATCGGGCTGCTCGCCGAGGGCTCGACGAAGGTCATGAGCACGGTCAAGGAGCACTACAACCCGATCGTGCGGGCGCTGACGGAGATGCCGAAGCCGGTGGTGGCCGGGGTGAACGGGGTCGCGGCGGGCGCCGGCTTCGGGATCGCGCTCGCGGCGGACTACCGGGTGGCGGCGGACACGGCCGCTTTCAACACGTCGTTCGCGGGGGTGGCGCTGACCGCGGACTCCGGGATCTCGTGGACGCTGCCGCGGGTGGTGGGGCCGGGACGCGCCGCGGACCTGCTGCTCTTCCCGCGGACCATGTCGGCCCGGGACGCGCACGATCTGGGGATCGTCAACCGTCTCGTGCCCTCCACCGACCTGCCCGCCGAGGCCGAGAAGGTGGCGCGGGCCCTCGCCGAGGGGCCGACGGTGGCATACGGCGCGATCAAGGAGTCCCTCGCGTACGCGCTCTCGCACACCCTGGCGGAGACGCTGGAGAAGGAGGACGAGCTCCAGACGCGGGCCGGGGCCTCCGAGGACCACGCGATCGCCGTGCGGGCCTTCGTGAACAAGGAGACCCCCAAGTACCTCGGCCGGTAGGGCTCAGCGGCCCCTCGCGACGCAGGTCTCCAGGTGGTCGTCGACCAGTCCGCAGGCCTGCATCAGCGCGTACGCCGTCGTGGGGCCCACGAAGCGCAGGCCGCGCTTCTTGAGGGCCTTGGACAGAGCTGTCGACTCGGGGGTGACCGCGGGAACGTCCGCCAGGGTTCTCGGGACCGCGTGCGAGGCCGGCGCGTGGGACCAGATGAGCTCGTCCAGCTCGCCCGGGGCCCATTCGGCCAGCACGCGCGCGTTGGCCAGCGTGGCATCGATCTTGGCGCGGTTGCGGATGATCCCCGGGTCGAGGAGCAGGCGGTCGCGGTCGGCCTCGCCGAACGTGGCCACCTTGGCGATCTCGAAGCCCGCGAAGGCGGCGCGGAAGCCCTCGCGGCGGCGCAGGATGGTGATCCAGGAGAGGCCGGACTGGAAGGCCTCCAGGCTGAGGCGCTCGAAGAGGGCGTCGTCGCCGTGGACCGGGCGGCCCCACTCCTCGTCGTGGTACGTCACGTAGTCGGGCGTGGACAGGGCCCAGGGGCAGCGGGGCGCGCCGTCGGGGCCGGCCAGGGCGGCGCCGTCGCTCACTGCTGCTCCCCGTGGCCGTGCTCCTGCTTGCGCAGGGCGCCGTGGGCCGCGGCCTGCGCGCCGGCCAGCGCGGACTCGAGGTCGGCGATGCGGGCGTCACGCTCGGCGAGCTCGGCGCCGAGGCGGCTGAGCGCGTCGTCGACGTCCGCCATGCGGTAGCCGCGGGCGGTCAGCGGGAAGCGCAGGTTGTCGATGTCCGCGCGGTTCACCGGGCGGTCCAGCGGCAGCGGGTCCTGGAGCCGCTCGGGGGCGACCTCCGGCAGCGGACCGTCGCTGTCATTGCCGCCCACCACGGCCAGCGTCACCGCGGCGACCACGACCGCGAGCGCGATGACCAGGAACAAGAACATAACCATCGCTGAGGTCCCCAGGGTCCCTGCCGGCGTCCGGCCACCGGCGTCGAATGTGTCAGGGTCCGATCGTGCCATGCGAGTCTGACAGTTAGGGTCGCAGGCGGCCGCAGACGACGAACACACAGACGTGAGAAGTGAGGTCACAGGGGATGCTCAGGCTGGGCAGGCGTGAGTTCCACGCGCACGAGCCGGTGATCATGGCGATCGTGAACCGGACCCCCGACTCCTTCTACGACCAGGGCGCCACGTTCCTCGACGAGCCGGCCCTCGCGCGCGTGGAGCAGGCGGTGGCCGAGGGGGCCGCCATCATCGACGTGGGCGGGGTCAAGGCCGGCCCCGGCGAAGAGGTGTCCGCGGCGGAGGAGGCACGGCGGACCGTCGGGTTCGTGGCGGAGGTGCGGCGGCGGTTCCCCGACGTGATCATCAGCGTCGACACCTGGCGGGCGTCCGTCGGTGAGGCGGTGTGCGAGGCCGGGGCGGATCTGCTGAACGACGCGTGGGGCGGGGTCGACCCGGGCCTGGCCGAGGTCGCCGCGCGGTACGGGGTGGGGCTGGTGTGCACGCATGCCGGTGGCGCGGAGCCCCGTACCCGGCCGCACCGGGTGACGTACGACGACGTCATGGGCGACATCCTGCGGGTGACCGTGGGGCTGGCCGAGCGGGCTGTCGCGCTGGGGGTGCCCCGGGAGTCGGTGCTGATCGATCCCGGGCACGACTTCGGGAAGAACACGCGGCACAGTCTCGAGGCGACGCGGCGGTTGGGCGAGATGGTCGAGACCGGGTGGCCCGTGCTGGTCTCCCTGTCCAACAAGGACTTCGTGGGCGAGACCCTGGACAAGCCGGTGAAGGAGCGGGTGGTGGGGACGTTGGCGACCACCGCGGTGTCGGCGTGGCTGGGGGCCCAGGTGTACCGGGTGCACGAGGTCGCGGAGACCCGGCAGGTGCTGGACATGGTGGCGTCGATCGCGGGGCACCGGCCGCCGGCGGTCGCGCGTCGGGGGCTGGCGTAGAAACGCCGGAGGGGCTGGAACTCAGCTCGGCCGACATCCAGCCCCTCCGGCGTTCGGTTCAAGCCCGGCGCTAGCGTCCCGCCTCCTTCGACACCAGTGCCACCGCCTCGTCCACGTCGTCCGTCACGTGGAACAGGAGCAGGTCCTTCTCCGACGCCTTGCCCTGGGCGACCAGGGTGTTCGTGAGCCAGTCGACGAGGCCGCCCCAGTACGCGCTGCCGAAGAGGACGATCGGGAAGCGGGTGACCTTCTGGGTCTGGACGAGGGTCAGGGCCTCGAAGAGTTCGTCGAGGGTGCCGAGGCCGCCCGGCAGGACCACGAAGCCCTGCGCGTACTTCACGAACATCATCTTGCGGACGAAGAAGTAGCGGAAGTTGAGGCCGATGTCGACGTAGGGGTTCAGCCCCTGCTCGAAGGGGAGCTCGATGCCGAGGCCGACCGACGTGCCGTTCGCCTCGCAGGCGCCCTTGTTGGCCGCCTCCATGGCACCGGGGCCGCCGCCGGTGATCACGGCGAAGCCCGCCTCCACCAGGCCTCTGCCGAGCCGCACGCCCGCCTCGTACTCGGGAGAGTCCGCGGGAGTCCGCGCCGAGCCGAACACGCTGATGGCGGGCGGGAGTTCGGCGAGGGTGCCGAAGCCCTCGATGAACTCCGACTGGATGCGCAGAACGCGCCAGGGGTCGGTGTGGACCCAGTCCGAGGGCCCGCCCGCGTCCAGCAGGCGCTGGTCGGTGGTGCTGGCCGTGACCTGTCCCCGCCTGCGGAGGACAGGTCCCAGGCGCTGCTCCTCCGGCGGCTGCTTCTTGCCCTCGGGGTTCCCGGTAGCCATGTGCGCTCCCTCCGCTTGCCTGGTTTTCCGTCTCAGCGTAGATCTACGCGGGTTACGGAGGGGGGACGTACGCGTGTCCGCCATGAAGCGCCACCGGCACACCGCCTCGTCACGACGTCAGCCACGCCCTCAGCTTCTCCTCCGCCTCGGGGATCAGCGACGCCTTCACCCGCTCGTCCACCTTGTGTGCGAGCAGCGGCTGACCTGGGCTGTAGTTCACGGCGGGCACGCCCAGCGCGCTGAAGCGGGACACGTCCGTCCAGCCGAACTTGGGGCGGGCGACGCCCCCGACCGCCGCCATGAAGGCCTGGGCGACGGGGTGGGTGAGGCCGGGGCGGGCGCCGCCGGTGTGGTCGTCGACGGTGAACTCGTCGACCCCGCAGTCCGCGAAGAAGTCCCGTACGAAGGCCTCCGCCTCGGCCTCACTGCGGTCGGGCGCGTAACGGAAGTTGACCGTCAGCGTGCAGGAGTCGGGGATGACGTTCGTGGCCACGCCGCCCTCCACCCGCACGGCGTTGAGCCCCTCGTGGAACTCCAGCCCGTCCACGACCGGCTTGCGGGGTTCGTAGGCCGCCAGCTTGGCGAGTGCGGGGGCGGCCTTGTGGATGGCGTTGGACCCCATCCACGCGCGCGCGGAGTGCGCACGCTCTCCCTTGAACGTCAGCAGGACCCGCAGGGTTCCCTGGCAGCCGCCCTCGACCTGGTTGTCCGTGGGCTCCAGGAGGACCGCGAAGTCGCCCTCCAGCCACTCGGGGTGGGCCTCGGCCACATGTCCCAGGCCGTTGAGGTGGGCCGCGACCTCTTCGTTGTCGTAGAAGATGAAGGTGAGGTCGCGGTTGGGCTCCGGAAGCGTCGCCGCGATGCGCAACTGGACCGCGACCCCGGACTTCATGTCGCAGGTGCCGCAGCCCCACAGGTAGCCCTCGTCGTCGAGCCGGGAGGGGACGTTGCCGGCGATGGGGACGGTGTCGATGTGGCCGGCGAGGATGACGCGTTCCGGACGGCCGAGGTTCGTGCGGGCGACGACGTTGTTGCCGTGGCGGTCGACCGTCAGGTGCGGCAGAGCGCGCAGGGCGGTCTCGATGGCGTCCGCGAGGGGCTTCTCGGTGCCGCTCTCGGAGGGGAAGTCGACGAGCTGCGCGGTGAGCCGGGCTGCGTCCAGCGAAAGGTCAAGAGGGGTGTCGGCCATGCTCCCGACCCTAACGCCCCCGCCCGAGGCCTCACTGTCCACATCGGGCGCGGACGTCTCAGTACTCTCCAGTATCTTGTCCGGATGCCAGAGCCGTTGCCCCCTACTCGCAAACGCCGTGGCCGTCTCCTCCGCTTCGGGGCGGCCCTCGTGGTCCTGTGCGCGGTCGCCGGTTACCTCGTGGTGCAGTACGTCACCGGAGGCACCGACGGGCCGACCTGCCGGGTCGCCTCCGGCAGGGCGGGCGGGCCGTCGTACGAGTTCACGCCCGAGCAGGCGGTGAACGCGGCGACGATCACCGCCGTCGGCACCGGGCGCGGGCTGCCGGAGCGGGCCGTGACCATCGCGCTCGCCACCGCACTCCAGGAGTCGGGGCTGCGCAACATCTCGCACGGCGACCGTGACTCCCTCGGCCTGTTCCAGCAGCGGCCCTCTCAGGGCTGGGGCACCCCGAAGGAGATCCTGGACCCGACGTACGCGGCGGGCGAGTTCTACAAGCACCTGGTCAAGGTGCGGGACTACCAGGACCTCCCGCTGACCGTCGCCGCCCAGCGCGTGCAGCGCAGCGGCTATCCGGAGGCGTACGCCAAGCACGAGCCGGACGCCGGGCTGCTGGCCGCCGCCCTCACCGGCACCTCGGCGGCCACCCTCACCTGTGACGGCCGCCAGGAGACCGGCGGGACCGCCCAGGCCGCCGCCACGGGCCCCGACGCGGTGCGGTCGGCCCTGGTGCGGGACTTCGGGCGCGACGCGCTGGAGACGACCGCCGCCGAGGTGGGCGGCAAGGCGGCGCCGAGCCCGACGCCCACCACGGCCGACGAGCGCACCGTGACCCTCCCCGTGCGCGCGGACACCAGCCCGGGTTCCCACCGCAGCCTGCGGGAACGCGGTTGGCAGCTCGCCCACTGGGCCGTCGCCAACTCCTCGGCGCTGCGCATCGAGCGGGTGTCGTACGCCGGACGGCAGTGGACGGCCGGGAGCACCGCCAGCGAGTGGCGTACGGCGGGCGGCGAGGGCGGCGCGGACTCGGTGCGGATAGTGACGGCACGGTAGTTCGGGAGATCACCTGGAAGGGTCACGTCCGGCCACCGCCGGAGCGGGTGTGCGCAGGTTTTCGTGACCTCACCCCCGTATCCGCGAAAACCCTTGAGAACAAAGGGCTGCGAGGATTCGAAGGACTTTCGGACCGGAAGCTTTTTGCCCGTTTTTATCCGCAGGTGATAATGCGACGCATTACCAACTCTTTAGGTTGCGCGTCCGCAACCTTCGTGGGCTTCGAGCGGTAGTCACGGCGTCCTAGCAACGTTTCCTCCGTCGAAGGAGCAACATGTCCCTCCCCCTGACCCGCAGGATCGCCCGTGCCGCGCTGCTCGTCGCTGCGGGAGCGGCCGCCGGGGTCGGTGCGGCCGGCTCCGCCAGTGCGGCTCCCGCCGCGCTGCCCGCCACTCCGAACCTGGGCGGCCTGACCGCTCTGGACGGGGCGCACGTCGGCAACACGGTGGACGGCACGGCGCAGAACCTGACCGGGACCGCGGGCAAGACCGGCGGCAAGGCCGTCGAGAAGGCGGTGCCGTCCGCGGGCAAGGCCGGCGGCAAGGCCGTGAAGAAGGCGACGCCGGTGGCGCAGAAGACGGCGGGCGAGGCCGCGGGCTCCGCCGGGGGTGTCCTCGGCGACACGACGTCCACGGCGACGAAGGGCGGCCTGCCGACCGACTCCCTCGCCAAGGGCGGCGGCCTGCCGTCGGCGGACACCCTGCCGGTGAAGAGCCTCCCGCTCGGCTAGTACCCAGCGCACGGCGAAGGGGCCCGGGGAGTTCCCCGGGCCCCTTCGTCGTGTCCGGAGCCGGTCACGCCAGTCGCTCGACCGCCGCCCGCACCCGCTCGTCCGTCGCCGTCAGCGCGACCCGTACGAACTTCTCGCCCGCCTCGCCGTAGAAGTCGCCCGGAGCCACCAGGATGCCGAGGTCGGCAAGGTGGGCGACCGTGGCCCAGCAGGACTCGTCCCTGGTCGCCCACAGGTAGAGGCTGGCCTCGCTGTGCTCGATGCGGAAGCCGTGGTTCAGCAGGGCCTCGCGCAGCAGCGACCTGCGGGCCGCGTAGCGCTCGCGCTGTTCGTGGACGTGGGTGTCGTCGCCGAGGGCCGCCACCACCGCCGCCTGCGTCGGCGCCGACGTCATCATGCCGCCGTGCTTGCGGATCTCCAGGAGGGGCCCCAGGACGGCCGGGTCACCCGCGAGGAAGGCCGCGCGGTAGCCCGCGAGGTTCGACCGCTTCGACAGCGAGTGGACGGCCACGATGCCGTCGTAGGAGCCGCCGTTGACGTCCGGGTGCAGGACGGAGACCGGGTCGGCCTCCCAGCCCAGCTCCAGGTAGCACTCGTCGGAGAAGACCAGGATGCCGTGGGACCGGGCCCAGGCCACGATCCTCGTCAGCTCGTCCTTGGACAGCACCTTGCCGGTCGGGTTGGACGGGGAGTTGAGCCACAGGAGCTTCAGGCCCGCCGGGTCCAGCTCGGTCGGGTCGTCGTAGACCTCGTGGTCGGCGCGGGCGAGGCGGGCGCCGACCTCGTACGTCGGGTAGGCCAGCCGCGGATACGCCACCCTGTCCCCGGGGCCCAGGCCCAGCTGGGTGGGGAGCCAGGCGACGAGTTCCTTGGAGCCGACGATCGGCAGGACGTGGCGGTGGGTGACCTCGCGGGCGCCCAGGCGTCGCTCCACCCAGCCGGTGATCGCGTCGCGCAGGGCCGGGGTGCCCCAGACCGTCGGGTAGCCCGGGGAGTCCGCCGCGTCGATCAGGGCCTTCTGGACGAGATCGGGGACCGGGTCGACCGGGGTGCCGACGGAGAGGTCGACGATGCCGCCCGGGTGCTCAAGAGCCGTCTTCTTGTACGGCTCCAGCTTGTCCCAGGGGAAGGTGGGAAGGCGGTCGGAGACTGCGGACACGGCGTTCGGGCTCACTTTCGGGTCGTACGGCAAACGCCTCGGCCCCGTACGGCCACGATCGGAGGCGATCAGGCCGTACGGGACCGAGGCGGCACGAGGTGCGGGCCGCTGATGCGGATGACTATGCCTGCGGCGGCAGCGCGGCGATGAACGGGTGGTCCCGCTCGATCAGCCCCAGCTTGCTGGCGCCGCCGGGCGAGCCGAGCTCGTCGAAGAACTCGACGTTCGCCTTGTAGTAGTCCTTCCACTCGTCCGGGGTGTCGTCCTCGTAGAAGATCGCCTCGACCGGGCAGACCGGCTCACAGGCACCACAGTCGACGCATTCGTCCGGGTGGATGTACAAGGACCGGGAGCCCTCGTAGATGCAGTCGACCGGGCACTCCTCGATGCAAGCCTTGTCCTTCACGTCGACACAAGGCTGCGCGATGACGTAGGTCACGCTGTCGTTCCTCCTCCATTGGGCGCTGGCGGGCCTCCTCAGGCTCCGCCGCCTGGCGCGCGGGAGCGCGGCGTCGTCGATGCCCGCACCTAGTATCTCCGTTCCTGGGCACGATCCGAACAGGAGGGGTGAACTGACCTGTGGAAATCTCCGCCGCGGGACGCCTCGTCGTCCGTATCTCCGCAGTTGACGTGGGCAAACGGGTATCCGTGCGATGCCTGGACGCCACCGGCGTCACCGGGGAGAAGTTCACCGACACGGTGGGTGTTCTCACATCATGGGACGACGGTGTGCTGATGATCACGCGCCGGGACGGCCGGAGCGTCCGCATCGCGGAATCCACGCTGGTCGCGGGCAAGGTCGTGCCCGCCGAGCCGGCCCGCCGCCGGGGCCCGGCCGCCTCGTACGAGGAGCTGGCCCGGATCGCCGCGCGCGGCTGGCGGCCCGTCGAGAGCGAGTGGCTCGGCGAGTGGGAACTGCGCGCCGCCTCCGGATTCACCCGCCGCGCCAACTCCGTCCTCCCGCTCGGCGACCCCGGCCTGCCGCTCGACGAGGCCCTGGCCGCCGTACGAGGGTGGTACGGCGACCGCGGTCTGCCGGCGTACGTCCAGACCGCGACCGGCGCCGCGGGCACCCAGGAGGTGCTGTGCGCGGAGCTGGAGGCGCGCGGATGGACGCTGGAGGTGACGGCGGAGTTGTGGACCGGAGCGCTGGCGCCGGTCGCGGACCGGCCCTGCGACGAGGACGTGGTCCTGTCCCGGGAGGCCGACGCGGACTGGCTGGCGCGCTATCAGCGCAAGGGGGTGAGCGAGGTGGCCTTGCGGGTGCTGGGCAGCGGCCCGTCGGTGTGGTTCGCGACCGTCCCCGGCGAGGGAGCGCCGGCCGCGATCGGGCGGTGTGTCGTGGACGGGCGGTGGGCCGGTTTCGCCGCGGTCGAGGTGGATCCCGCGCTACGGCGGCGGGGGCTGGCCTCGGCCGTGATGGCGGCGCTGGCACGGCGTGCCCTCGACGAGGGGGCGTCGGCCGCGTGGCTCCAGGTCGAGTCGGACAACACCGGTGCGCGGGCCCTGTACGAGCGGATGGGGTTCACCGCGCACCACGCCTACCACCACTACCGCGAGCCGGACGTCTCCGGCGGGGCGCGGTAGTAGCGATCGCCGCGAAAGGGCACGAGCCAGCTATGCGTCCCCCGAATCCTCCTTGTCCTCCACCGCCCGGGCGTTCCGCAGAGATCAGGAGGCGGTTCGCCGAAGAGGCGCGCTCCGAGCGGCCCGATCTGTCCGCGCTGTGCCTGCTGGTGGGCGCGCAGGCGGACGGGGCGCTCGACGACACCGGCATCGACGCGGCCCAGATCGAACTCGACGCGCTGGCCGGTCAGTTGCCGTTCCGACCCGGTGGGCCGCGGTCCTGGGCGGTTTCGTTGCGGGAGTTGCTGGGTGACCGGTGCGGGTTTCGGGGGGCGCCTGTCGACTACCAGCGGCTGGAGTCCTCGCTGCTGCACGAGGTGCTACGGCGGCGGAGGGGGCTGCCGATCCTGCTGTCCGTGGTGTGGATGGAGGTGGCTCGGCGGGCGGGGGCTCCCGTGTACGGGGTCGCGCTGCCGGGGCACTTCGTCGTGGGATTCGGGCCGCCGGAGGAGCAGGTGCTGGCCGATCCCTTCGACGGGGGGCGGGTGTTGAGCGGGGGCGACGCGGAGGTGCTGGTCGCCGGGGCGACGGGGGGTTCGCTGGATCCGTCGATGCTGGGTCCGGCGGATCCGCTGGACGTGGTCCAGAGGATCCTGAACAACGTGCGCGCGTGGGCCGCGGCTCGGCCGGAGCGGTCGGATGTGGGGCTGTGGGCCGTGGAGCTGGCCCTGTTGCTTCCCTCGCATCCGGCGCGACTGCGGTACGAGCGGGCGCAGTTGCTGGTGCAGCGGGGTGACTTCGTCGAGGGGGCCGGGGAGTTGGAGGCGTATGCGGGGGTGGTGGCCGCGGTGGATGAGGCGGCGGCGGCTCGGATTCGGCAGCAGGCCCATTCCGCTCGAGCGATGTTGAACTGACGGTTGTGTGGCGTCTGCGGCCCGGTGGGGGCTGGTCGCGCAGTTCCCCGCGCCCCTAAAAGGCCCTCACAGCCAGCCCTTCTCCCTTGCGATCCGGACTGCCTCAGCCCGATTCCTCACCGCCAGCTTCTGGATCGCCGTCGACAGGTAGTTGCGGACCGTGCCCTGAGACAGATGGAGGGTCTGCGCCAGCTCTGCGTTCGTGGAGCCGTCCGCCGCCGCTCGCAGGACCTCCCGCTCCCGGTCCGTCAGCGGGTTCGCGCCCTCCGCCAGCGCGGCCGCCGCCAGCGTGGGGTCGATGACCCGCTCCCCCGCCAGCACCTTGCGTACGGCTTGGGCCAGTTGGGCCGCGGGGGCGTCCTTGACCAGGAAGGCGTCGGCGCCCGACTCCATCGCGCTGCGCAGGTAGCCGGGGCGGCCGAAGGTCGTGAGGATGACGAGCTTGACCTCCGGGAGTTCCTTGTGGAGCTGTGCCGCCGCCTCTATGCCCGTGGCGCCCGGCATCTCGATGTCCATGAGGGCCACGTCGATGTCGTGGGCGCGGGCCGCCGCCAGGACCTCGTCGCCGCGGGCCACCTGCGCGACGACCTCGATGTCGTCCTCCAGGCCGAGCAGGGCGGCCAGGGCCTCGCGGACCATCGACTGGTCCTCGGCGAGCAGGACCTTGATCGTGCGGCTCGTCATGAGACGGATCCTATGTCGGCCGCGGAACCGGCGGGCACGCGGGCGACCAGCCGGAAGCCGTGCCGGGTGCCGGTGGCCTCCAGGGTGCCGCCGGCCTTCTCCAGGCGCTCGGTGAGTCCGGTTAGGCCGTTGCCGGGGCCGTCGCCCGCGCCGCCCGAGCCGTCGTCCTCGACGGTGAGTTCGAGCCGCGGCCCGTCGAGGGTCTGGCGGTGCAGCAGCTCGACCGTGCAGCCGCGGGCGCCGCTGTGCCGTACGACGTTGGTGACCGCCTCGCGCAGCGCCCAGGCGAGGGCCGACTCGCTCTCCTCGGGGACACCGGTGAGGTCGGGTTCGGCGGGCAGGGTGGCGGTGACTCCGGCGGCCGCCAACGCGACCTGGGCGCCCGCGAGTTCCGCGGCCAGGCGGGCACGCCGGTAGCCGGAGACGGCCTCGCGGACGTCCACCAGGGCCTGGCGGCTGACCTGTTCGATGTCGGCGACCTGCTGGGCCGCCTTCTCGGGATGCGCGGGGAGCATCCGGCCCGCCAGTTCGCTCTTCAGGGTGATGAGGGACAGGGAGTGGCCGAGGAGGTCGTGCAGGTCCCTGGCCAGGCGCAGCCGCTCCTCGTTGGCGGCGAGCTGGGCGACCCGTGCGCGCGCCTCCCGCAACTCGATGGTCGTACGGATGAGTTCGCGGACGCCGGTCATCGCGAACCCGCCGAGCAGGGCCGGGATGAGCAGGCCGCCGATGTACTCCGTGCCGTCGGCGACGACCAGGGCGAGGCCCGCCATCAGGGCGGACGCGGCCGGGACGGTCCAGCGGGCGAGCCGCGGCGGCAGGGCCGCGCCGGACGCGATCGACACGTACACGAAGAGGACGAGCCACTCGCGGCCCAGGGTGAGCACGAGCAGGGCCGACTCGGCCGAGAGGACCGCGAGGGAGGCGAGCACGAACTCCTGGGCGTTTCGGCGGCCGGTCCTGAACAGCAGGGCCAGGTACCAGGCGACGAAGCCCGCGAGGCCGAGCCAGCCGAGCACGACGGCCGCGACGCCGTGGCCGCCGTGCAGGAGGTCCGAGACGGGCGCGCTCAGATAGACCAGCCAGATGCCCGTCCACAGCATCTTGACCATCATCTGCCTGCGGGTCTCCGGGCGCTGCCCGATCCCGACGCCGGTGCCGCTCACGCCTTCAACGTGTCCTTCCGGTACAGCCAGGCCGCGCCGCCCGCGAACAGGGCGAAGGAGACGGCCAGGATGGCGATGTCCTGTGCGTGCGGGGCGCGGCTCTGTTCGATGGCCTGCCCGAGGGCAGCGTACGCGTGCGTAGGCAGCCACTCGGCGATGTCCTGGAGCCACTGCGGGAAGGTCGTCGTGGGCATCCACAGGCCGCCCAGCATCGACAGGCCGAAGTAGGTGATCATCGTGATCGGGCGGACCGCGTCACCGGTGGCGAGGTAACCGATGGCGACGCCGAGCGCGGCGAAGACGAGGCTGCCGGCCCAGATCGCGCCGGTGAGGGCGAGCCACTGCCAGGCGTCCAGGCGTACGTCCTTCACGGCCGCGGCGACGGCGAACACGACCACGATCGAGGGCAGGCTCACCACGGCCGCGCTCGCCGTCTTGGCGAGGACATAGCCGCGCCCCGGCAGGGTGGTCAGCCTCAACTGCCGTACCCAGCCGCCCTCGCGTTCCTTCGCGATGCGCTCGCTGTTTCCCATCAGGACGGCGGTCAGGGCGCCGAAGGAGGCCATCGAGACCATCATGTAGGTCGGCAGGGTCAGGCCCGTGCCGTCGACCTTCGTCGTGCTGTCGGCGTTGCCCGCGATGATCAGGAACAGCAGCGACGGGTACATCACCGAGAAGAACAGGAACTTGCGGTTGCGCAGGGCGCGGACGAGTTCCAGCTTGATCAGGCTGTTCATCGGGTACGGGCCTCCTCGGCCTCGGTGATGGCGACGAAGGCCTGCTCCAGACCGAGCCCGGCGACTTCGAGGTTGCGGGGGTAGACGCCGAGGCCGTAGAGGGCGTGGACGGTCGCGTCGGCGTCGGTGGACTGGATGCGGACGGTGTGGCCGGAGATGTCGATGCCGGTCAGGAAGGGCAGGTTCCGCAGCGGGGCCTCGTCGATGACGCCCTCCAGGTCGAAGGCGATCCTGCGGGCGCCCGCCTTGGCCTTGATCTCGGCGGCGGTGCCGTCGGCGAGGAGACGGCCCCGGTGCAGGACGAGCACCCGGTCGGCGATGGCGTCGGCCTCTTCGAGGTAGTGGGTGGCGAAGAGGACCGTACGGCCCTGGTCGGCCTGTTCGCGCATGGTGGCCCAGAAGGCCTGGCGGGTGGTGACATCCATGCCGGTCGTCGGCTCGTCCAGGACGATCAGGTCGCTGTCGCCGGCGGTCGCGAGGGCGAAGCGGACCCGCTGGGCCTGGCCGCCGGAGAGCTTGTTCACCTTGCGGTCGGCGATCTGCGCGACGCCCGCGCGGGCCAGGACGTCGTTCGGCTTGTACGGCTTCGGGTGCAGGTCGCAGGCGAGCCGCACCAGCTCGGCGACCGTGACCTCGTCCATCAGGCCGCCGCTCTGGAGCATCGCGCCCACCCGCCCGGCGACGATCGCCTCACGTGGGGTGGTGCCGAAGAGCCCGACGCTGCCGCTGTCGGGCTGCTTGAGGCCGAGCAGCAGATCGAGGGTGGTCGACTTGCCGGCGCCGTTGGGGCCGAGGAGCGCGACGGTCTCCCCCGGGCGCAGGGTCAGGGTCAGTCCGTCCACGGCCCGTACCTCACCGTACGCCTTGCTCACCTGGTCGAACGCGACCACCGGGGCTGTCGTTGTCATACGACCATGGTGGCTCCGCGGTGCGGTGGCGTGCAGTGTCGGCCGTCCGGAGTGCCGCATGACAGATGTCATGTCGGGCGGCACTCCGGTACGTGATCCGGTGCGCGGTCCGCCGGGCGGTCAGCTCGGGTTCGTGTCGATGACCCCGATGCGCTCGGCCGGCGTCTTGCCGCGCAGGGCCTTGCGGAGGGCGGAGGCCACGTCCTCGGGCAGCACGTCGCGCTTGCCGCTCGCGCCGTCGATCTGCACGCCGACGAAGGTGGTGCCGTACGCCTCCTTGAGCGCTTCGAGGTTGTACGTCTCCACGAGCTTGCCGCCGACCGCCTTGAAGCCGAGGATCTTCGGCAGCGACAGCGAGCCGAAGTCGATGCTGTGCGCCGCGTCGGTCTTGATCGTGACGCGCTCGGACATCGCGGGCTCCGCGAACTCCTTCATCACCCGGTCGACCTCGGCGTTCGAGATCGTCGGCTGCTTGGTGGTCGTCGGCAGCGTGACCGAGCCGGCGGTGCCGGTCTCCACCTGGGTGCGGTACGCCTCCTCGACCGCGGTGGTCGACCTGGCGACGTCGATGCCCTTGCCCGCCTTGCCGTACACGGCGACGGCCTTGCCGTTCTCGAACTTGATCGTGCCGTCGGTCGCCGAGCCGGCGCCGCCCGAGGCGTCCTCCAGGGCCGCCTGGAGCTTCTCCTCGTCGACGGGCATGACCGGGTCGACGACCCGGTGGTTGCCGAAGAGGGAGCCGATCACGGAGACCGGGTTGTAGTCGCTCTTGGCCGCCGCGGCGACCGTGGCCTGCTCGTCGAGCTGGAGCCCGGCCTGGTCCGGCCGGAGGGAGACGGTGTCGCCGCCGACCGACAGCTTCAGCGGCTCGTTCACTCGGTCGCCGAGGGAGTCGTCGAGCTTCTTGACGGCGTCGTCTCGGGTGCCGCCGCCGATGTCCACGCCGAGCACGGTGGTGCCCTTGGGGACGTCGGAGCGGTTCATCAGCAGACCGGCTCCGTAGGCGCAGACGCCGAGGAGGACCACGGTGCCGCCGACCATCGCCAGCTTGCTGCGGCCCTTCTTTTTCTTCTTCTTCGACGCGGCTGCCGGGGCCGCCTGCGTCGCGGTGTCGGGTGCCTTGGGGGGCGTACGGCCGTCGGTGGCCTGGCCGAAGGGGGCGTTCTGGGCGCCCGACGGTACGACCGGCATGCCACTGGTGACGGTGTGCCCGGAGACGTTGTCCGGGGTGCCGTGGCCTTGAGCGCCCGGCCCGGGGGCCGGCTTCTGCGGGGTGAGGATCGCGGTGTCGTCGCTCAGACCACCACCGGGGCCGAGACCGGCACCGGGAGCACCGCCGGGGGCGCCGGAACCGCCGAGGGTGCCGGGGCCGCCCGGGGAGGACTGGCCGGGCCGGCCGGGGTGACCGCCGGGGCCGGCCGGGGCGCCGGGGCCCGCGAGGCCGCCGGAGATGCCGGGGCCGCCCGGACCGCCGAGGGTGCCGGGAGCGCCCGAACCGCCGGGGCCACCTGGACCGCTCTGTCCGCGGTTTCCGCCCGGGCCGCCGGGACCGCGTGCGCCGCTGCCCGGGCCGCCGGGGCCGCCCTGGCCGCCGAAGCCGTCGGGGCCGTTGAAGGACTCGCCGCCGAAGGACTCGGCCCTGGCGAAGGGGTCCGGTCCGGCGGGCGGCACGACCGGGCCGTCGCCGGTGACCGGGCCGCCCGTCGGGCCCGCGGGCCCCTGGGAGCTGCCGGGGCCGCCGGGACCCTGCGTTCCTCCGAAACCGCCGCCGTAGTCGATCTGGCCGCCCTGGCCGCCGTAGTCGATCTGGCCGTTCTGGCCGCCGGGGCCACCGGGGCCGGTGAGTCCGCCCTGGGCGCCGTAGCCGCTCTGACCGCCCTGACCGTTCGGGGCGTCCTGACCGTCGTAGCCGTTCTGACCGTGGGGACCGCCGGGGCCGCCCGGGCCCGCGGGGCCGCCGAAGCCGCCCTGTCCGTTCAGGGCGTCCTGACCGCCCTGGCCGGCGAAGCCTCCCTGGCCGCTGTCCCCGGCCGGGGAGCCTGAGCCGTTGCCGTTCTCGGCGAAGTACGGCAGCTCGTCGCGGCGGGGTTCGTTGGCGCGCTGGCCGCCGTTGAGCGCCTCGGTGACGTCGAAGGAGCCGGTGCCGCCGCCGTGGCCCGGCGCCACCGGACCACCCGTGGCACCCGGCAGTCCCGCGCCGTTGCCGGCGCCGGGACGCGAACCGCCCGGCATGCTCATGGATCCGACCACCCCGCCGGGACGACCGGCCCCGGGGCGCGCACCCGCGCCACCGGCCGCACCGGCACCGGACGCACCGGCACCGGGCGCACCCGCGCCCGAACCGCCCGGCAGACCGGCCCCGTTGGTGCCGCCGCCGCCCTGGGAGGGCTTGGCGGGGCCGGACTTGCGGGGCGCGAACCAGTCGCTCGCCTTCTCGTCGGCGGCGGGCGGGGCGGGTTCGGCGGGCAGTTCGACCGTGCCGGTGGTCGAGGAGGGACTCGGTGTCGGCGCCTCGGCCTCAGGACCGCTGTCGCCGGAACTCTCCGTCTCCCCGACGGGTTGACGCACGACGACCGGCGGAATGGGCCTCGAACCGGGGATGTTGATCCGGATCCGGGTCGTCAGCGTGGTCTCGGTCTTGCGTTCCTCCGGCTGCGTGGCCGAACGGCCCGCGTCCGGACCGCCGTCGGACGCCATGGGCGTCCCGTACGGCGGCGTGCCCGAGGGGTAGGCGGCTCCGCCGCGCCCGTTGGGCCCGGAGGACGGACTGTCAGTTTCACGACTCAAGGCAGGTTCTCCCGGTTGGCTCCGCCGCCCGTTTCGACCTCACTGCTTCGGGCGTCGGCGGCGCGCACCACCATACTGGCCACTTCTGGCCGGTATCCCACGACCGCTGGTGAAACCCACACGGGACTCGCACGCGCGCGATGCGGAGAAGTGGTACGTCACTTGCCAAGTCGGACGGCGTCGCCGCCCGGTTGCCGCCCCTGTCCAAGGGTGGCGCAGATCACAGCCACAGCCATCCCGCCGAGCAGGAAGAGATAGGAGCCGCTTTGTGCGGCGAAGACGAAGTCGCCCTCCGGACGGCTGGTGGTGAGAAAGATGACGGCGATCATCCAGCCGGCGGCGGGCGCGACGGCTCCGGCGCGACTGCCGGCCGCCCGGGCCCCGCCGAGCAGCAGTCCGGCCTCGCCGAGCAGCGCGAGCAGCAGTCCGCCGGGGAACCAGCCTCCCTGCACCAGCGCTCCGGCAAGCCCCACGACCGCCCCGAGCACGAGAAGGCCGAGGTAGGCGGCGGCCCGTCCGGCGGAAGGGCGCTGCAGGGGCTGGGCGAGCATCGACGTACGGTCGCTCATGACGCGCCCTCGATCCCGGAGAACAGGTCGCTCTCCCTGCTATCTCCGTGTTCCCCTCTCACCAGTTCGTAGTACTCGGTGGTGAAGAGGGGTTGCGCGAGTTCGTTGGAGAGCGCGAAGTACGCCCCCGACACGTCGATCTGGGTCGCGTGCGCGGCCATCGCCGCGCTCTTTGCGGCGGCGTACGCCGTGCCGTCGATCTCGGTGGTGATCCGCTCGTCGTCCACCACACCGGGTACGTCGTCGAGGACGGCGGTCTTGGCGAAGGGGAGGTTGGGCAGGTCGGTGTGGAGCCGGGCGAAGGCCTGCTCGCCGACCGCGCGCGGTACGCGGTTCCAGTAGACCTTCGGGATCCGCCACCCGGCGTCGGCGGCGAGCTCGACGGCGCGCATGGCGACGCGGTGGGCCTGGATGTGGTCGGGGTGGCCGTACCCGCCGTGGTCGTCGTAGGTGACGAGGACCTGGGGGCGCGCCTCCAGGATCACCTGGACGAGATGGCCGGCCGCCTCGTCGACGTCGGCCCGCCAGAAGCAGGCGGGGTCGTCGTTCTCCGGGAGGCCCATCATTCCGGAGTCCTGGTAGCGCCCGGCGCCGCCGAGCAGGCGGAAGTCCGTGACGCCGAGGGCACGCATGGCCGCGGTGAGCTCGCCGCGCCTGTGCTCGCCGAGAGCGGCGCCGGTGAGGTGCCGCAGCCCGGGCGGGATGACCTCACCGAGTTCGCCGAGGGTGCAGGTGACCAGGGTCACCCGGGCTCCCTCGGCCGCGTACCTGGCCATGGTCGCGCCGTTGTTGATCGACTCGTCGTCCGGGTGCGCGTGCACCAGGAGAAGACGCCGAGCGGGCTGTTCCGTCATGGCCCCAGCCTACGAGGAGCCACCGACAGTCCCGCTCAGCCGGTCTCAGAACTTGATACTGCCGATCATGCCCGCGATGTTCGTCGTCAGCTCACTGATCGTCGGGGCGACCGAGGAAGCGGCGAGATAGAAGCCGAGCAGGATGCACACGACCGCGTGACCGCCCTTCAAGCCCGACTTCTTGATCAGCAAGAAGACGATGATCGCCAGCAGCACCACCGCCGAAATCGAGAGTGCCACGGCGGCTCACCTCCAAAGAACCCAGGGACGTGGGGGGTCGGACGGGAACGGAACTATGGGGGCAGATAAATCCATACAGCAGCCAGCGGATTCATACCCACTATGCGGTAGTGATCATAACTATCCGGGCCTGCGCATCCGTCGGCGCACGGCCGCACAAGGGGGCGCATGGCCAATATGGTCGGGGCATGACGACCGAGCCTGACTCCTTTCCCCGGCGGCACGCCCGTACCCAGCGCTTCACCCTCGGCGCGCCGCGCGCGTTCACCGTGGCGCCCGACGGATCGCGTGTCGTGTTCCTGCGCTCGAACTCCGGCACGAACCCGGCCAATTCGCTGTGGGTGCTCGACGTGGCGGACGGCGGGGAGCGCGTGGCGGCCGACCCGCGCGCCCTCCTGGGCGGCACCGAGGAGCGCCTGTCGCCCGAGGAAAGAGCGCGCCGCGAACGCAGCCGCGAGGGCAGTGCCGGCATCGTCGGCTACGCCACCGACGCGGCCGTCGAGTTGGCATCTTTCGCCTTGTCAGGACGGCTTTTCACGGCGGAGCTGCGGGCCGGCACGGCACGTGAACTGCCCGTCCCCGGACCGGTGATCGACCCCCGCCCGGCCCCCGACGGACGGCACGTCGCGTACGTCGCCCGGGGCTCCGTGCGGGTGGTGGGCGCCGAGGGCGAGGACGACCGGGCGCTCGCCGCGCCGGAGTCGGATCAAGTCACCTACGGCCTGGCGGAGTTCGTCGCGGCCGAGGAGATGGGCCGGTCACGGGGCTTTTGGTGGTCGCCGGAGTCGGACCGACTGCTGGTCGCGCGCGTGGACGACACGCCGGTGCGGCGCTGGTGGCTCTCCGACCCGGCCCACCCGGAGCGTGATCCACAACACGTCCCGTACCCGGCCGCGGGCACCTCCAACGCGGACGTACGACTGTTCGTGATCGCGCTGGACGGGACGCGCACGGAGGTCTCCTGGGACCGGCGGCGCTATCCGTATCTGGCGCATGTGCACTGGTCAGCCGCGGGTGCTCCACTGCTGCTCGTACAGGCGCGCGACCAGCGCAGTCAGCTCTACCTGGCGGTGGACCCGGAGTCCGGCGCGACCCGGATGGTGCACGCGGACGAAGATCCAACTTGGCTGGATCTTTTCCCCGGAGTGCCCTGCTGGAGCCCTTCGGGACAGCTCGTGCGGATCGCGGACGAGGGTGGCGCGCGAGTGCTCGCGGTCGGGGAACGGCCGCTGACCGGACCGCAGTTGCACGTCCGCGCGGTGCTGGACGTCACCGCGGACGACGTGCTGGTCTCGGCGTCGGCCGGTGCGGAGGCCGAGTCCCCGGAGACCGGCCAGGTGCACGTCTACCGGGTGAACGAGCTCGGAGTGGAGCGCTTGTCGCAGGAACCGGGCGTGCACTCGGCGGTGCGCGCCGGGGGCGTGACCGTGCTGGTGTCGGCGACCCTCGACCGGCCGGGCACCCGGGCACGGGTACTGCGCGACGGCAAGGAGACGGCGACTGTCCTGTCGTACGCAGAAGATCCTGGTTTGACCCCGCGCGTGACCCTCGCCGAGGGGGGCGCACGAAAGATCCCGTGCGCCGTGCTTATGCCGCAGGACTACGCCGGTGACAGCCCCCTTCCGGTTTTGCTGGACCCGTACGGGGGTCCGCACGGGCAGCGCGTGGTCGCCGCGCACAACCCGCACCTGACCTCGCAGTGGTTCGCCGACCAGGGCTTCGCGGTGGTCGTGGCCGACGGACGGGGCACCCCGGGCCGCTCCCCCGCCTGGGAGAAGGCGATCCGGGACGACCTCGCGGCGGTCGTCCTCCAGGACCAGGTCGACGCGCTCCAGGCGCTCGCCGCGGACTTCCCCCTGGACCTGTCCCGGGTCGCGATCCGCGGCTGGTCCTTCGGCGGCTATCTGGCCGCCCTCGCGGTGCTGCGCCGCCCGGACGTCTTCCACGCGGCCGTGGTCGGCGCCCCGCTCACCGACCTGCGGCTGTACGACACCCACTACCAGGAGCGCTACCTCGGCCACCCGGACGAGCAGCCCGAGGTCTACCGCCGCAACTCGCTGATCGACGACGAGGGCCTGGTCGACGCGGCCGAGCCGCACCGCCCGATGATGATCGTCCACGGCATCGCGGACGACAACGTGGTGGTCGCCCACTCCCTGCGCCTGTCCTCGGCCCTCCTGGCGGCCGGCCGCCCGCACGAGGTGCTGCCGCTGTCCGGCGTGACCCACATGACCCCGCAGGAGACGGTCGCGGAGAACCTGCTGCGGCTTCAGCTCGACTTCCTGAAGCGGTCGTTGGGGCTTTCCTAGGCACGGCAGCGGGCCGGGACGACATGGCGCGTCCCGGCCCGCTTACGGCACCCGCACGGCCGTACGTCGTAGAGACTGACGCGTCCGTATATCGGAACAGGGTCGGCCAAGTTGCCTCCGTGTTACTCCGTCCCCTCCAGCGGCACCACCTGCTTCTCCTCCGCGAAGTGGCACGCCGAGTCGTGCGCCGCGGGGCCGCTCGCGAACCGGAACTCCGCCGGCACCGCCAGCGCCGGAACCTCCAGCGCGCAGCGCTCCCGGGCCTTCCAGCAGCGGGTGCGGAAGCGGCACCCGGACGGGATGTTCGTCGGGGACGGGACGTCACCGGCCAGGATGATCCGCTCGCGGTGTTCGCGGGCCTCCGGGTCGGGCACCGGCACGGCGGACAGCAGCGCCTGGGTGTAGGGATGCGTCGGATGGTCGTAGATCTCGGCGTCCCGGCCGATCTCGACGATCCGCCCCAGGTACATCACCCCGACCCGGTCCGAGATGTGACGGACGATCGACAGGTCGTGCGCGATGAACAGGTACGACAGCTCGAACTCGCTCTGGAGCCGGTCTAGGAGGTTGATCACCTGGGCCTGGACGGAGACGTCGAGGGCGGAGACCGGTTCGTCGGCGACGATGACCTCCGGGCGCAGCGCCAACCCGCGCGCGATGCCGATGCGTTGGCGCTGGCCGCCGGAGAACTGGTGCGGATAGCGGTTGATGTACTCGGGGTTGAGGCCGACGACGTCCAGCAGGTCCTGGACCTTTCTGCGCCGGTCGCCCTTGGGAGCCACCTCGGGATGGATGTCGTACGGCTCCCCGATGATGTCGCCGACCGTCATACGGGGGTTGAGCGAGGTGTACGGGTCCTGGAAGACCATCTGGATGTTGCGGCGGACCGACTTGAGGGCCTTGCCGGAGAGCTTGGTGATGTCCTCGCCCTTGTACTTGATCAACCCTTGCGTCGGCCGCTCAAGGTTGACGAGCATCTTGGCAACTGTTGATTTGCCGCAGCCGGACTCCCCGACGATGCCGAGGGTCTCCCCCTTGTGGAGCGTGAAGTCCACACCGTCCACGGCCTTGACGGCACCGATCTGTCTCTTGAACAGGACACCCTCGGTCAACGGGTAGTGCTTGACCAGTCCATCCACTTCCAGGATCGGCTCAACCATTGAGGCACTCCGTCCAGAAGTGACAGGCACTCGTCCGTCTGTCGTCAACGTCGTACAGAGGAGGTACGTCGGTGCGGCACATGTCCCGGGCCATCGGACAGCGCGGGTTGAACGCGCAGCCCGCAGGGATGTTCATCAGGTTGGGCGGCAACCCCTTGATCGCGTACAGCTCCTGGCCCTTCTGGTCGAGACGGGGGATGGAATCGAGCAGTCCGCGCGTGTAGGGGTGGGCGGGCGCCTTGTAGATGTCGTGGACGGGGGCCTGCTCGACGATCCGGCCGGCGTACATCACGGCGATCCGGTCGGCCACGTCGGCGACGACACCGAGGTCGTGGGTGATGAGGATGAGCCCCATGTTGTACTCGCGCTGGAGCTCGGCGAGCAGGTCCATCACCTGGGCCTGGACGGTGACGTCGAGCGCGGTGGTCGGTTCGTCGGCGATGATCAGCGCGGGTTCCAGGGCGAGGGCCATCGCGATCATGATGCGTTGGCGCATGCCGCCGGAGAACTGGTGCGGGTAGTCCTTCACGCGCTGCCGGGCGGCCGGGATGCGCACCCGGTCCATCAGCTCGACCGCCTTGGCCCGCGCGTCCTTCTTCGACATCCCCCGGTGCACGACGAACATCTCGCCGAGCTGGTCGCCGACGGAGAGGACGGGGTTGAGGGAGGACAGCGCGTCCTGGAAGATCATCGCCATCTCGGCGCCGCGGACCTTGCGCCGTTCGTCCTCCTTCAACTTCAGCAGGTCCTGCCCCTGGAAGACGATCTCGCCTCCGGTGATCCGTCCGGGCGGCATGTCGAGGATCCCCATGATCGCCTGCGCGGTCACCGACTTCCCCGACCCGGACTCGCCGAGCACCGCGAGGGTCTCCCCCGCGTCCACCCCGTAGTCGACCCCGTTGACCGCCTTGGCCACCCCGTCCCTGGTCCTGAACTCCACGTGCAGATCACGTACTTCGAGCAACACGACGACTCACCTCAGCTTCGGGTCGGGGCGTCGGCGGTGGCGCCGCGGGTGGGGGAGGAACGGGGTGCGGTGGGTTCCGGGTGCGTCCTGCAGTGGACGCGCGCATCCGCCTCCCGCAGCACCCCAGCCACCCGCCTCGCCCCGGAGCACACGCCGGAGACGACGCCGCCGAACAGGACGGACCGGCGCGGGCGGAAGGGACGGGGGCTCCCCTGCTTCCGCCGGGACGCAACCGCGTTGGTCCCCGCCCGGACGACGCACCCGACACGCCGCGCAGCGACCCCAGCCCGCCTCCCCGCACGAACCCCTCGCACAGCACCCCCGCACCCCGCCCGACCCAAAGGCACGCACCGGAGACGACGCCGCCGGACAGGACGAGGCAGCGCGAGCGGAACGGACGGGGGGCTCCCCTGCTTCCGCCGGGACGCAACCGCGTTGGTCCCCGCCCGGACGACGCACCCGACACGCCGCGCAGCGACCCCAGCCCGCCTCCCCGCACGAACCCCTCGCCCCGCCCGACCCAAAGGCACCCACCGGAGACGACGCCGCCGGACAGGACGAGGCAGCGCGAGCGGAACGGACGGGCCTCCACCGCTTCCGCCGGGACGCGACCGCGTTGGTCCCCGCCCGGACGACGCACCCGACACGCCGCGCAGCGACCCCAGCCCGCCTCCCCGCACGAACCCCTCGCCCCGCCCGACCCAAAGGCACCCACCGGGGACAACGCCGCGTACAGGACGAGGCAGCGCGAGCGGAACGGACGGGCCTCCACCGCTTCCGCCGGGGCGCGACCGCAGCGCACCCGACGCGCCCCGCCACGAACCGCCCGCAGCGCACCCCAGCCGTCGGGCACGGCACCGCCACACAGGACAGTGCCCCTCCCCCAGCAGGGAAGCCGGCCCCCGCGCCTCTCACCCACGTCCGCTCACCTCAGCTTCGGGTCGAGGGCGTCGCGGACCGCGTCGCCGAGCATGATGAAGGCGAGGACCGTGATCGCGAGGGCTCCGGCGGGCCACAGGAGCATGTGCGGGGCGTTGCGGATGTAGGCGGAGGCCGCGGAGATGTCGATGCCCCAGCTGACCGTGGGGGGCTTGAGGCCCACGCCGAGGTACGACAGGGTCGCCTCCAGCGAGATGTACGTGCCGAGGGCGATGGTCGCCACGACGATCACCGGGGCGACCGCGTTCGGGGTGATGTGGCGGAGCAGCAGGCGGGAGTTGGAGGCCCCCAGTGCCCGGGCCGCCTGCACGTAGTCGTTCTGTTTGGCGGTGATCACCGAGCCGCGCGCGATGCGGGAGATCTGCGGCCAGCCCAGCAGCACCATGAAGCCGATGACCGGCCACACCGTGCTGCTCGTGACGACCGACAGGAGCACCAGGCCGCCGAGGACCACGGGGATCGCGAAGAAGATGTCGGTCACGCGGGACAGGATCGAGTCCCAGAAGCCTCCGAAGAAGCCGGCGAGGCCGCCGAGGACCGACCCGAGGATCGCGACGCCCAGCGTGGCGCAGACACCGACCGTCACGGACGTACGGGCGCCGTACACCGTGCGCGTGTAGACGTCGCAGCCCTGGCCGTCGTAGCCGAAGGGATGCCCGGGCTGTGAGCCTTCCTGGGCCTTCGACAGGTCGCACTTCAGCGGGTTCCCCGACGCGATCAGCGACGGCCACAGGGAGATGACGACCAGGAAGAGGATCACCAGCGCCGAGAGGATGAAGACGGGGTTGCGGCGCAGGTCGCGCCAGGCGTCGGACCACAGGGAGCGGGCCCTGTCCCGAGGTGCCGGACCGTCGGGGCCCTTCTCCAGGGTGTTCGCCTCGCTCACGGCGAGGTCCATCGCGCCGCCCATTCCGGTCCCGGCGATCGCGCCCTGTGGTTCCTGGGGCTCAGGCATAGCGGATCCTGGGGTCGAGGACGGCGTACAGGAGGTCGACGAGCAGGTTGGCCACCAGGAACACCAGGACGAGGACGGTGACGAAGCCGACCACGGTCTGGGTGTTCTGGCGCAGGATGCCCTGGTAGAGCTGGTAGCCGACGCCGTGGATGTTGAAGATGCGCTCGGTGACGATCGCCCCGCCCATCAGGGCACCGATGTCGGTGCCGATGAAGGTGACGACGGGGATGAGCGAGTTGCGGAGCAGATGGCGCGTGATGACCCTGCCGCGGGGCAGCCCCTTCGCCACCGCCGTACGGACGTAGTCGGAGCGCCTGTTCTCCGCGATGGACGTGCGGGTCAGCCGGGTCACGTACGCCAGTGACACGGACGCGAGGACCAGGCCCGGCACGAGCAGCTCGCTGAAGGTGGCGTCCGTGGACACCGAGGGCTTGATCCAGCCCCATTGCACCCCGAGGAGCAGTTGGAGCAGCAGGCCGGTGACGAAGGTCGGGACGGAGATCACGACGAGGGTGAGCAGGAGGACCGAGGTGTCGACGGGCCGGCCGCGCTTGAGTCCGGTGATCACGCCCAGGGTGATGCCGACGACGATCTCGATGAGGATCGCGACGATCGTCAGCCGGATGGTCACGGGGAACGCCGTCGACATCAGCTCGGTGACCTTCTGGCCGTTGAACGCGGTGCCGAAGTCGCCGGTGAAGACGTTCCCCATGTAGGTCAGGTACTGCTGCCAGACGGGCTTGTCGAGGCCGAACTCCCGCTTGAGCTGGGCGGCCGTCGCCGCGTCGCACTGCTTGTCGCCGCACAGGCCCGCGATGGGGTCGCCCATCACGTTGACCATGAGGAAGATCAGCAGGGTCGACCCGACGAACACCGGGATCATCTGGAGCAGGCGCCGGACGACGTACCGTCCCATGGCGGGCTCAGCCGACCTTGATCTCGTTGTAGACGGGGACGCTGAACGGGTTCAGCTTCACGTTGGAGAGCCGCTCGGAGTAGCCCGCGCTGCCGTTCTGGTACCAGAGCGGGATGGCGGCCATGTTGTCCCGTACGACCTCCTCGGCCTGCTGGAACTTCTCGACGGCCTTGGTGGTGTCGGTCTCGGCGTTGGCCTCGTTGACGAGCCTGTCGAAGTCCTTGTTGGTCCACTTGCCGTCGTTGGAGGAGGCGTTGGTGTAGTAGAGCGGCTGGAGGAAGTTCTGGATGAGCGGGTAGTCCATCTGCCAGCCCGCCCGGAAGGGGCCGCTCATCTTCTTCGCGGTGATCTGGCTGCGGAAGTCGGCGAAGGTGCCGACGGGGTTGCCGACGCATGCCTTGTCGTTGTCGAGCGCGTTGTTGATGGAGTTGCAGACGGCGTCGACCCACTGCTTGTGGGAGCCGGTGTCCGCGTTGTACGTGATCTTGATTCGGCCGCCGGGGAGGCCGCCGCCCTCCTTGATGAGCTTCTTCGCGGCGGCGGGGTCGTAGTCGCAGGCGTCCCCGCACAGCCCGTCCTGGAAGCCGCCCTCCTTGCCGAGGACCGGGGAGGTCCAGTCGGTGGCGGGGGTACGGGTCTTCTGGAAGATGGTCTCGGTGATCTGGTCGCGGTTGATCGCGCGGGACAGGCCGGTGCGGACCTTCTCCATGCCGGCCTTGTTCCACCTCTTGTCGTAGAACGGGAAGGCGAGGGTCTGGATGATGCCGGCGGGAGTGTTGATGTATCGATCACCCAGGTCGTTCTGGACGTTCTTGAGCTGGGAGGCCGGGACGTCGTCGACCAGGTCGAGGTTGCCGGCCATCAGGTCGGTGTAGGCGGTGTTGTTGTCGGTGTAGACCTTGAGGGTCACCCCGCCGTTCTGCGCCTTGTCCGGGCCGTTGTAGCCGTCCCACTTCTTCAGGGCCATCTGCGAGCCCTTGGTGTACGACTCGATGGTGTACGGCCCGTTCCCGACCGGCTTCTTCACCCAGGCCGCGTGGTCGGTGAAGAAGGCCTGCGGGAGCGGGGCGTAGGCGGGGTAGCCGAGGGTGTCGGGGAAGGTCGAGAACTTCTGGTTGAGCTTGACGGTGAAGGTCCTGGGGCCGGTGACCTTGAGCCCGGACAGGGTGTCGGCGCTCTGTTTGCTGCCGTCCTCGGGGTGCGTCTTGTCGTAGCCGTCGATGTAGCCGAAGAAGTACGCGTTCTTCTGGTTGTTCTTGAGGGAGGCCCCGTAGTTCCAGGCGTCCACGAACGACTTGGCGGTGACCTTCTCGCCGTTGCTGAACGTCCAGCCGTCCTTGACGGTGATCGTGAAGTTCTGCGAGTCGCTCGTGTCGATCTTCTCGGCGAGCATGTCCTCGGCCTTGCCGGTCTCCGGGTTGTACTTCTTGAGGCTGCGGAAGATCATGTCGAGGACCTTGCCGCCCTGCACCTCGTTGGTGTTCGCCGGCTCCAACGGGTTCTGCGGGTCGCCCCAGGACGAGCTCAGCACGGCGCCGCCGGCACCGCTGCCGCCGCTGTCGCTGCCGCTGTCCCCACCGCCGCAGGCCGTCGCCGCGAGGGCTGTCGCCACCGCGCATGCGGCCCATCTGGCGTGCGTGGCTCCACGCATGGAGTGCCTCCTCAAGACTGATCCGTTACCGGCCAATATCTGATCAAGAGGGGCATTCCGCACGCCTGGGTAGGCCTTTGGGGGCGGGGGGGCGGGAGCTGGGTCGAGTGGTGGGGGCTCCGTGTGAAACGGCGACCGGGGGCGGGGCAGTTCGCCTCCGCCCCCGGTCGGGGGTTGTGCAACCGTCGTCAGTCCTTGGTCGGCGACTGCGCCGCCTCCTCCAGGGCCTTCAGGGCGGGATCCATGATCACGTCCTCGTCGCGGGCCTCCGTGGTCGGGTCCTCCGGGAAGTGGCAGGCCGTCAGGTGGCCGGCCTTGTTGCCGGAGATCTGGACCAGCGGCGGCTCCTCGCTCGCGCACTTGTCCTGTGCCTTCCAGCACCGGGTGCGGAAGCGGCAGCCGGACGGCGGGTGGATCGGCGAGGGGACGTCACCGGAGAGCCGGATACGCTCCCGGCGCTCGGCCTCGTCGTCGATCTCGACCTCGGGGACCGCGGAGAGCAGGGCGTGGGTGTACGGGTGCCGCGGCCGGTTGTAGATCGAGTCCCGGTCGCCGACCTCGACCACCTTGCCGAGGTACATCACCGCGACGCGCTGCGAGAAGTGCCGTACGACGGCGAGGTCGTGGGCGATGAACAGGAACGCGATGCCGAGCTCGTCCTGGACCTTCTTGAGCAGGTTGACGACCTGCGCCTGGATGGACACGTCGAGCGCGGAGACCGGCTCGTCGGCCACGATCAGCTTGGGGTTCAGGGCGAGCGCGCGGGCCACACCGATGCGCTGGCGCTGACCGCCGGAGAACTCGTGCGGGAAGCGGTTGTAGTGCTCCGGGTTGAGGCCGACGAGTTCGAGCAGCTCGCGGACCTTCTTCTCCCGGCCGCCCTCCGGCTCGATCCCGTTGACCTCCATCGGCGACTTGATGATCGAGCCGACGGTCTGGCGCGGGTTGAGCGAGGAGTACGGGTCCTGGAAGATCATCTGGATCTCGGACCGCACCGGCGCGAGCTGGCGGCGCGAGGCGTGCGTGATGTCCTGACCGGAGTACGTGATCTTGCCGGCCGTGGGCTCCAGGAGCCGGGTGATCAGTCGGCCGGTGGTCGACTTGCCGCAGCCGGACTCGCCGACCAGGCCGACGCTCTCGGCCACCCCGACCGAGAGGTCGATGCCGTCGACGGCCTGCACCGCGCCGACCTTCCGCTTGATCGGGAAGCCGCCATAGATCGGGAAGTGCTTGGTCAGGCCCTCGACCCTGAGGAGCTCCTCGGTCGAGGTACCGGTGGGACCCTGCTGGGCGGGGAGGGTGAGGTTGTCGCTCATGTCTCGGTTCTCCCTAGCGCAGCCGGGGCTGGATCTTGTCGATGAAGATGGTCTGCTTCTGCTCCGCCGTCAGATGGCACGCGGAGGCACGGCCCGCGGCCAGCGGCGGCCTGACGTCCGTGCACAGGGTGCCGGCCACCTCGTCCTTGAAACCGCAGCGGGGGTGGAAGGGGCAGCCCGAGGGCGGGTTGAGCAGCGAGGGCGGGGAGCCGGGGATCGGCACCAGTTCCTCGTCGACGTCGCTGTCGAGGCGCGGCATCGAGCTGAGCAGACCCCAGGTGTAGGGGTGGCGGGGCGCGCGCATGACCTCGCGGACGCTGCCCCGTTCGACGGCCCGGCCCGCGTACATCACCAGGAGGTCGTCGGCCATGTTGGAGATGACGCCCAAGTCATGGGTGATGAAGACGATCGCGGAGCCGAACTCCTGCTGGAGGTCCTTGAGCAGGTCCAGGATCTGGGCCTGCACGGTGACGTCCAGTGCGGTGGTGGGCTCGTCGGCGATCAGCAGCTCGGGGTCGCACATCAGCGCCATGGCGATCATCGCGCGCTGGCGCATACCGCCGGAGAACTGGTGCGGGTAGTCGTCGAAGCGCGTCTTGGGCTGCGGGATGCCGACCTTCTCCAGCATCTGGACCGCACGGTCCTTCGCCTCCTTCTTGGAGGCGCCGCGGTGCTTCATGAACGGCTCGGACAGCTGGCGGCCCACCGTGTAGAACGGCGACAGCGCGGTCAGCGGGTCCTGGAAGATCATCGCCATCTTGTTGCCGCGGAGCTGCTCCAGCTCCCGCTCGGTGGCGGTGACGAGTTCCTTGCCGTCGAGGATGATCTCGCCGTCGATGGAGGTGGTGCGCGGGTTGTGCAGGCCGAGGACCGTCAGGTTGGTGACGGACTTGCCGGAGCCGGACTCGCCGACGATGCCCAGCGTCTTGCCGCGCTCGACGTCGAAGGACAGACCGTCGACGGCCTTGACGATGCCGTCCTCGGTGGAGAACTGCACCTTCAGATCGCGCACTGAGAGGAAGCTGTCCGAGCCGGAAGGGGCCGGAGCGTCCTCGGTCTTGGTCAGTGTGGTCACGGTGGTTCGTTCTTCCTAGGAGAGACGGACGCGCGGGTCGATGAGGGCGTACGCGATGTCGGTGAGGATGTTGACGATCAGGATGAAGAAGGCACCGAACAGCATGACGCCCATGGTGAGCGGCAGGTCCTTGTGGACCGCGCCGTCCACGGCGAGGCGGCCGATCCCCTGCAACGAGAAGGTCAGCTCCGTGACGACGGCGCCGCCGAGCATGGAGCTGATGTCGATGCCGAGGACGGTGACGATCGGGATCATCGAACCGCGCCAGGCGTAGCGGAAGAACACGTACTTGTTCGACATGCCCTTGGCGCGGGCGGTGCGGACGTGTTCCTCGGCGAGCTGCTCGATCATCGAGGAGCGCGCCATACGCGTGTACTGGGCGGTGAAGATGGTGGCCATCACCAGCACCGGCAGCAGCATGCCGGTGAACCACTTCCAGGGGTCCTCGGTGATCGGGTGGTAGGCCGGGTTGTCCATCCAGCCCGTGCTGTACACGAAGATCAGCAGGACGATCGGGCCGAGAACGTAGATCTGGAACGAGCTGAGCACCATCGAGACACCGGTGGCGACCTTGTCGATCAGGGTGCCGCGCCGGTAGGCGGCGATCATGCCGGCGCCGACACCGACGATGACGAAGACGACGGCGCCTCCCGCGGTGAGCGTCAGGGTCGTCGGGAAGCGGTCCATGATCGTCGACCAGACCATGTCGCCCGAGTAGAACGACTGACCGAGGCAGGGCGCGCTGCAGTGCCCGGTCGGGAAGTCACGGCCCAGCACGATGCCGGACATGAAGTCCCAGAACTGCTGGTGGATCGGCAGGTTGAGGCCGAGAGCCTGGCGGATGTCCTCCAGCCTCGCGGGAGAGCAGTCCTTGCCACAGGCCAGAGAGGCGTAGTCGGAAGGCGCGGCGACGAACAGGAAGAACGTGGCGGCGCCGATGAGGAACAGGGTGACCAGGGCACCGACTGTGCGCCGGACGATGAACTGAAACATGGCGGGAGGGCTGCTCTCTGCGGAGACGGTGGGAGGTTTCACGGAGGTGCGGGGGCGCGCTCCGCCTGGTGCGCGCCCCCGCGATCAGCCGTAGAGAGTTACGACTTGACGAACAGACGGTTGATGTCGATCAGGCTGGACACCGAGCCGTAGCGGGCACCGCCGATGTTCGAACCGGAGAGCTGGAACTGCTTGGTGTACCAGAGCGGGGCCGCCGGGACGACCTTCTCCAGCAGGTAGTGCTGGGCTTCCTTCCACGTCTTGGCAGCCGCGGTCGGGTCCTCGGCGAGGGCCTTCTTGATCAGACCGTCGACCGTGGCGTCCTTGACGTGCGAGTAGTTCGGCGAACCGTCAGAGACCTGGTTGCCGTCGTAGATGGGCGTGATGACCGTGCCCGGCGACGGCCAGTCCTGGCCCCAGCCCGAGATGTACATGTCGTACGGGTTGTCGAGCTTGCCGATCTGCTCGTAGTAGCTCGCGGCGTCGACCTCCTTGGAGACGACGTCGAAGCCGACCTTGGTCAGGGCGTCCTCGATGGCGACCTTGCGCTTCTGGCCGTTCTCGCTGTTGGCGTAGGCGAAGACGACCTTCTTCTCGGCGGCCGGGACGCTCTTGAGGATCTCCTTGGCCTTCGCGATGTTGCCCTGCGGCGTCTTCAGACGGCCGTACGGGTCGTAGCTCGCCTCGTAGCCCGGCAGGGTCGGGGCGAAGTAGTTCGGCGCCACGTCGCCGCCGTAGGCACCGCCCTCACCGGCGATGAGCGACTTGGAGTTGACCGCGTAGGTGATGGCCTGGCGGACCTTCAGGTCCTTCACACGGCTGAGGTTGAAGGTCAACTGCATGACGTAGGGCTGGTAGCCCTTGACCGTGCGCTTGCTGACGGCCGCGTTGCCGATGACGTCCTGGATCTGCGTGGACTCGACACCGCCGGTGAGCTGGATGGCGTTCTTGTCCGCGCCCTGGTCGGCGATCAGACGCTTGGTCTGGGTCGACTCGGTGATGCCGAACTGGAAGTCGAAGCCGTTCGGGTACTGGTGACGGACGGAGTCCGTCTTCGGGTCCCAGTTCGTGTTCTTGGTGAGCACGAGCTCCTTGCCGACCTTGTACGAGGCGATCTTGTACGGGCCGGTGGCGACCGGGGCCTTGTCGTACTTCTCCTTCGTGTCCGTCTTCTCCGGGACGACGGCGTAGCCGGCCATGGCCAGCGTCTGCGGCAGGTCCGGGCGAGCCTGGTCGAAGTGGAAGACGACGGTCTTGTCGTCCGGGGTGTCCAGGACCGAGGCCGGCAGGTGCTTGCCGTCGAAGCCGCCGCCCGGCAGGAGCTTGCGGTAGTCGGAGGCGTACTTGTCGCCGGCGAGCCAGGTCTGGAGGTAGGGCGGGCCGTCGAAGATGAACTTCGCGAACTGGCGCTCGACCGTGTGGCGGACGTCGGCCGACGTGATGGCGGCGCCGTTGGCGTCCTTGATGCCGTCCTTCAGCTTGAAGGTCCAGGTCTTGCCGCCGTCGGAGGACTGACCGGAGTCGGTGGCGAGGTCACCGACGACCGAGACGTTGCCCTTGTCGTCCTCCTTGAACTGCGTCAGACGACGGAAGAGCAGGTTGGCGACCTGGCCCGCGTCGGAGACGTAGATCTGGCCCGGGTCCAGGTGCGAGAGGCCCGCCTCCTGGTAGACGTTGATCGTGCCGCCGGCCTTGGCGCCCGGGACCTCCTCGGCAGGACCCGTCGAGCCCGCGGCGTCGGCGTACGTGACCGCCTTCGACTGGACCGAAGCCTGCTTCTGGTCCTTCTTCGAGTCGGCACCGGAGTCGCCGCCCTCGTTCTTGGAGCAGGCCGTGAGAGCCAGGGAACCGGCTGCGAGGGCGACGACGACTGCGCGCGCTCTGCGCGAGCTGATGGGCTTCATGAGGCGAATACCTACCTGTCGGTTGTTATCCATGAGTACTGCCTGACGCGGCTGGTAGGCCGACGCGGGGGCGGCAGCCACCCCCCACCAATGGACGAGTTACCGCCCGGACTTGGGGTCGAAAGCGTCCCGGACCGAGTCTCCGAGGAGGTTGAAGGCCAGAACGAACATCACCAGCGCCAGGCCGGGGAAGAAGAGGAACGCCGGGTCCTGCTCGGTGTATTGGGCAGCGGCGGCGAACAGTCGTCCCCAGTCCGGAGTCGGCTCGACGAACCCGACACCGGCGAAGGAAAGGAAGGCGATGGTGAGGATGGTGCTGGGCAGCGAGTACGTGAACTGCACCAGGATCGGCGTCACCACGTTCGGCAGGATCTCCTTGCGGACGATCCGCCAGGGGGAGGCGCCGGAGACCTTGGCGGCCTCGACGAACTCCCTCTCACGCAGGGACAGCACGGTGGAGCGCACGAGGCGCGCCATGCCCATCCAGCCCAGCAGCCACAGCACGATCAGCATCGCCAGTGCGCGGAAGTACGTGGGGGTCTCCTCCCGCGGGTCGACGAAGAACGCGGTGACCACGGGCATGAAGGCGATGAAGAACAGCTGCTGCGGGAAGGACAGGAAGAAGTCGGTGACCCGGCCGATCCAGTAGTCGGTACGACCGCCGAAGTAGCCGCCGATCAGACCGATGATCACGCCGGTGACCATCAGCAGGACGGTCACGCCGAGCGCCATGAACAGCGACGTCCGCATGCCGTACACGAGCATGGCGAACAGGTCACGGCCGTACTGCGGCTCCACACCGAACCAGTGGTCACCCGAGACGCCGCCGAAGTAGCCCAGGGGAAGACCGAACTCGTCCAGGACCGGCTTGTCCGCGTAGGTCGGGTCCTGTCCGTACAGCGTGTACGGGTCGGTCCCGCTCAGCTTGACCAGGAGCGGCGCGAGCAGCGAGATCACGAAGTACAAAATCACTACCACGGCACAGATGACACCGGTACGGTCGCGCTTGAAGCGCTGCCACATCAACTGGCCGGGAGAACGACCCTCGAGCTTCTGCTCGGCCTTGACAGGCTCGGCGTTCGACTCGAGCTCGGGGTCCAAGGCGACTGGACTGGTCATGTGTGTACTTCCCCCGGGGGGTTGGAGAGTTGAGCGCAGCACAGATACCGGCAGGTTCTGTGGTTTGGGGGAACTTTCGCCAAAGTGTTCAACGCGCGTCAAGGGCGGAAGACATAGGGATCTCCCTACCGACCATATTTTGAGGAAAAATTGCAAAGATTGACACCTGGTCGCGCTTGACACGCAAGACGACAGACCGTCAAATCGGACATACCGCAATGGATTTCGGTTCACATGTCCGAAACACGATCGGGTCCTTACCGATATCCGGACGGTGTCTCATGGATCGCGGACAGGCTTTCGCGGGCACGCCTGAGGCCCGGTTCCCCGCGTCGGGGAACCGGGCTGCCGACCGTCGCCGGCGGTCGGGTCAGCCGTGCTTGGCGCGGCTCGCGGCGCGGGCGCGCTCGCGGGCGTCCAGGTTGACCTTACGGATGCGCACCGCTTCCGGGGTCACCTCGACGCACTCGTCGTCGCGGCAGAACTCCAGGGACTGCTCCAGGGAGAGCTTGCGCGGCGGGACGATCGCCTCGAACGAGTCGGCCGAGGACGACCGCATGTTCGTGAGCTTCTTCTCCTTGGTGATGTTCACGTCCATGTCGTCGGCGCGGGAGTTCTCGCCGACGATCATGCCCTCGTACACCTCGGTGCCGGGCTCCACGAAGAGCACGCCGCGCTCCTGAAGGTTCGTCATCGCGAAGGCGGTGACGGCACCGGAGCGGTCGGCGACCAGCGAGCCGTTGTTACGGGTCTGCAGGGTGCCGAACCAGGGCTCGAAGCCCTCGTGGATGGAGTGCCCGATGCCGGTACCGCGGGTCTGGGTCAGGAACTCCGTGCGGAAGCCGATCAGACCGCGGGAGGGCACCACGAACTCCATGCGCACCCAGCCGGAGCCGTGGTTCGACATGTTGTCCATACGGCCCTTGCGCACGCCCATGAGCTGCGTGACCGCGCCCATGTGCTCCTCGGGCACGTCGATGGTCATGCGCTCGACGGGCTCGTACACCTTGCCGTCGACTTCCTTGGTGACCACCTGCGGCTTGCCGATGGTCAGCTCGAAGCCCTCCCGGCGCATGGTCTCGACCAGGATGGCGAGCGCGAGCTCACCACGGCCCTGGACCTCCCAGGCGTCGGGGCGCTCGGTGTCCAGGACGCGCAGCGAGACGTTACCGATCAGCTCGCGGTCCAGGCGGTCCTTGACCTGACGGGCGGTCACCTTGCGGTCCTTGACGGCCGCCTTCGCGTCGGCGCCCTTGCCCGTGCCGCCACGGCCGACCAGCGGCGAGGTGTTCGTGCCGATCGTCATGGAGATCGCGGGCTCGTCGACCGTGATCAGCGGCAGCGGGATCGGGTTCTCGGGGTCCGCGAGGGTCTCACCGATCATGATGTCCGGGATACCGGCGACCGCGCAGATGTCACCCGGGCCGGCCTTCTCGGCGGGCTTGCGGGTGAGCGCCTCGGTCATCAGCAGCTCGGTGATGCGCACGTTGGACATCGTGCCGTCGCGCTTGATCCAGGTGACGGTCTGGCCCTTGCGCAGCTCGCCCTGCTCGACGCGGAGCAGCGCGATACGGCCCAGGAAGTTGTCGGCGTCCAGGTTGGTGACGTGCGCCTGGAGCGGGGCGGCGTCGTCGTACTCCGGAGCCGGCACGTGCGAGAGGATCGTGGAGAAGAAGGGCTCCAGGCTGTCGCTGTCGGCCGGGACGGTGCCGTCCTCCGGCTTGGTCAGCGAGGCCACACCGTCACGCGCGCAGGCGTAGACGATGGGGAACTCGATCTGGTCCTCGTCGGCGTCGAGGTCGAGGAAGAGGTCGTACGCCTCGTTGACGACCTCGTCGATGCGCGAGTCGGGGCGGTCCGTCTTGTTGATGCAGAGGATGACGGGCAGCCGGGCCTGCAGCGCCTTGCGCAGCACGAAGCGGGTCTGGGGCAGGGGGCCCTCGGAGGCGTCGACGAGCAGCACCACCGCGTCCACCATCGACAGACCACGCTCGACCTCGCCGCCGAAGTCCGCGTGGCCCGGGGTGTCGATGATGTTGATGGTGACGACCTCGCCGCCATCCTTCGGGTGGTACTTCACGGCCGTGTTCTTGGCCAGGATCGTGATGCCCTTCTCACGCTCCAGGTCGTTCGAGTCCATCATGCGGTCGTCGAGCGATTCGGCGGCGTGCGCGGCGAACGCACCGGCCTGCTTCAGCATGGCGTCGACGAGGGTCGTCTTGCCGTGGTCGACGTGGGCGACGATGGCGACGTTACGGATGTCGTGGCGCGTGGCCATGAAGGCGTACTCCTGGAGTGTGAGGAAGGCCGACGCGTACTTCTGTGTTACGCGGACCCTGCCGGGCTCAACATGCCACGGCCTCACCCCATCGTACGTTGCCTCCTGGGCGGGGGCTCGCCGGGCTCAGTCGGCGGAGGGGCCGGCCGCCGGCTTCGCGCCCTTCTTCAGGAAGCCCATGTCCTCGTAGACCGGTGTCTGGAACCCGAAGGAACCGGCGTTCACCACGTTCTTCTTGGCGGCCGTGAGCTGGGGCCGCTGGTACAGCGGGATGGATCCGGCGGCGGCCCAGATCCGGGAGTCGGCCTTGCGGATCAGGCTCCGGCTCTTTCCCTCGTCGAGCGTGCCGACGGCCTGGTCGAAGAGCTGGTCCACCTGGTCGGTGCCGACCCGGGTGTAGTTCTGCTCGACGTTCAGCGACCCGTCGGCGGCCGGCACCGGCTTCGCGAAGATCGGGCGGGCGTCGGTGGCGGGGAAGGCGGACGCGGGCCAGGAGTACAGCGCGAGGTCGTACTGCCCGGACGCGATGTGGTCCTTGAAGTAGCTCTCGTCGGAGACCTTGGAGATCTCGGTCCGGATACCGACCTTCTCCAGCATCGCGGAGATCCGCCCGGCCACCGTGCGCAGCGTCTGGGACCCCGGCCCCGACGGGAGCACGAACCGCAGGGCGAGCGCCTTGCCGTTCTTGGCCAGCACCTTCGTCGCCGCGTCCGCCGGAGCCGCCGTGCCCTTGGGGGCGTACGCCCCCGGCGCACCGCCCTGCCTCAGCTTGTTCGCGTACTGCTTGCCGTCCTGGGCGAGGTGCCGCGGGCCGGCCCCGCCCTCACGGTGGTCCTTGGGGTCCTTGTCGTCGCTCTTGTCGTCCTCGCCGACGATGTACGTCCCGTCGTCCCCCTTCTCCGAGTCCCGTCCGGCCTTCTCGCCCTCGGAGTCCCGTCCGGCCTTCTCGCCCCCGGAGTCCCGTCCGGCCTTCTCGCCCTCGGCCCCCGCCGCCTTGTCGCCCTTCTTCTTCTCCTTGTCGACCGGTCCGCCGGGCACCCACCCGGCGTCCGCGAGCAGCGCCCGGGCCTCCTTGGCGTCCTGGCCGCCGAGTGCGCCGCTGTTGTCGGCGTAGGCGTCCTGGCCGGAGAGCGCGAGGTGGCTGCCGACCGGCACGGCGGGCAGTCCGAGCGGCGAGAGGACGGCGCCGGCCAGCGCCTTGCGGTCGAGGGCGCGGGCGACGGCCCGGCGGACCCGCTCGTCGGCGAGCGGACCCGAGGCGCCGTTGAGGGCGAGCTGGGTGTAGGCGGGCTCCAGGGACCTGCGGACCTCGAAGCCCTTCAGCGCCGCCTGCTCACGCCGGTAGGCGGCGAGCGCCCTGCGCTCCTTCTGCCGGGCGCTGAGCTCCTCGTCGTCGGCCTCCTCGTCGTCCCCGTGGGCCTCGGCCCAGGAGCGCAGCGCGTCGGCGGCCTCCAGGTTGCCGGAGCGGCGGGCGGGGACTCCGCCCGGGCCCGCGACCGGGCTGCCGCCGGTCTTCGCTCCCGCGCGGGCGGCGAGGCCGATGCGGTCGAGCGCCTCGGGATCGATCTCGGCGAGCTCGATCGCGCCGGCGGCCAGCGCGGCGGTCCGCTCGTCGCGCGGTACGGCGCGCAACACGATCTCGTCCAGCTTGGCGGGGTGGCCCCACCAGCGCGGATTGCGGGCGAGGGTGACCTCGTCCTCCTTGCGGTCGACCTTCTTCACCTGGAAGGGACCGGCGGTGATCTTGAGCTTCTTGCGGGCGGAGTCGTTGAAGGAGTCCGGGGTGCCCATGACGTCCTTCGGGTACAGCGGCGAGAACAGCGAGCGCCAGTCGGCGTACGGCCGCGCGAAGGTGACCCGGACCTCCAGGTCGTCGACCCCGCGTTCGATCTTCTCGATGCGCTCGTAGCCGGCGTTGCGGGCGGTCCAGTACGCGGAGTCCTTGCCGGACAGGGCGCGCCACTGGGCGGCGAAGTCGGCGGCGCCGATCTCCCGGCCGTCGCTCCACACGGCCTGCTGGTTCAGCTTGTACAGCACGACCTGCCGGGGCTCGGTCTCGACGACCTTGGCCGACTCCAGGTAGTCGGGGTTGACCTGCGGTCGCCCGTTCGCGTCGAGCCGGTACATCGACGGCAGGACCGCCTGGGCGACGGTGGTGGTGGTCGCGTCCGCGTCCGCCTGGAAGGTGTTCAGGGTCTCGGGGACGGCGTCCACGGCCCAGTGCAGAGTGCCGCCGTCGGCGACCTGGTCGCGGGCGGCGGGCGCGATGTCCTGCTCCGCGAGCGGCTTGCTGGTCTTCTCATCGGAACTGCACCCGGAGAGCGCGGTCACCGCGAGCGCGCCCGCGGTGAGGAAGCCGACCGAGCGCGTGACCGCGCGCAGGGCGACGCCGTTGTGGGACATCTCTGCTTACCTCCGGGAGCCACGGGCGTTATGATCACTTTTGGCGGTATATGGAGCTGATCACATCTATTGCGGCCACTGAAGAGGAAAGGGTTCGGCAACGGACGGCGACACGGCGACAACGACCGGGAAGCCCACCCGTGCGGCGCAATCGACGGCGCACGAGGGGCGCGCACGGAGGCACACGATCCGCCAATCCATGCACGTCCCTTCACACCGGCAGGTGTGACGCGCAACACTCGCAGGCGCATGACCGTTCCCGTCCAGGGCATCCCCGCCCACGGAAGTGAGGTCACGTCATGTCCGTGAACGACGAACTGGCAGCGGCCCAGCGCTCGCTCGACGAGGTGCTCAGGTACGTCAAGCGCCTGGAGCAGCAGCTGGGCAGCAACGGTCTGGAGATGCGCCGTGTGCGGATCGACGCCGACCGCCTGCGCGAGAGCCTCGCGCTGCTGAGGGAGACCGACCCGGCGCTGGCCAAGGCCCGCCGCCCGGATCTCGTCTCCATCTCCGACACCCCGTACGACAACACCCTGTGGACGGACTCGGACGACGAGGGACTCGGCGCCCGCGACCGCCGAGCCCCCTGAACCCGACCGGAGTCAAGCGTTGGCCACTGGTACGGAACCCCCCGACACCGAATCCCATACCGTGAGCGGCGGCGTACGCACCGGTACGCGCGCCGCGATCGACGCCCCGCATCTGCGCACCGACCGCTGGTGGCTGGCGCCCGCGGCCACGGCCGCCGGGCTGCTCGCCTTCATCGTGTACTCGACCTGGCGGGCCTTCGCCGACACGGACTACTACGCGGCCCCGTACGTCTCGCCGTTCTACTCCCCCTGCCTCGCCGAGCGCTGCGCGCCCATGCGCCACGGCCCCAACTGGGAGATCTTCGGCGGCTGGTGGGGGATCTCCCCCGCGATCATCATCCTGATCTTCCCGCTCGGCTTCAGGCTGACCTGCTACTACTACCGCAAGGCCTACTACCGGGGCTTCTGGGCGTCCCCGCCGGCCTGCGCGGTGGCCGAGCCGCACAAGAAGTACACCGGTGAGACCCGCTTCCCGCTGATCCTGCAGAACATCCACCGGTACTTCTTCTACGCCGCGATCCTGGTCGCCGGCATCCTGACCTACGACACCGTGCTCGCCTTCCGCGACGAGCACTACGCGTGGGGCCACATGGGCCTCGGCACCCTGGTGTTCCTGGTCAACATCGTGCTGATCTGGGCGTACACCCTCTCCTGCCACTCCTGTCGGCACATCGTGGGCGGCAAGCTCAAGCACTTCTCGAAACACCCCGTGCGCTACAGGGCCTGGCAGCTCGTCGGGAAGCTGAACGCCCGGCACATGCAGCTCGCCTGGGCGTCGCTGGTGAGCGTGGCGCTCGCCGACTTCTACGTCTTCCTGGTCGCCTCGGGCGCTTTCGACGATCCGCGCTTCTTCTAGATTGAAGGTGCCTTCTGATGTCCGTGGTCGACCGGCAGGAGTGGGACGTCGTGGTGGTGGGCGCCGGGGGTGCCGGTCTCCGCGCCGCCATCGAGGCCCGCGAGCGCGGTGCCCGTACGGCCGTGATCTGCAAGTCCCTGTTCGGCAAGGCGCACACCGTGATGGCCGAGGGCGGCATCGCGGCCAGCATGGGCAACGCCAACGAGAACGACAACTGGCAGGTGCACTTCCGCGACACCATGCGCGGCGGCAAGTTCCTCAACCAGTGGCGGATGGCCGAGCTGCACGCCCAGGAGGCCCCGGACCGGGTCTGGGAGCTGGAGACCTGGGGCGCCCTGTTCGACCGCACCAAGGACGGCCGGATCTCCCAGCGCAACTTCGGCGGCCACGAGTACCCGCGCCTGGCCCACGTCGGCGACCGCACGGGCCTCGAACTGATCCGCACGCTCCAGCAGAAGATCGTGTCCCTCCAGCAGGAGGACAAGAAGGAGACCGGCGACTACGAGTCGCGCCTCAAGGTCTACCAGGAGTGCACGGTCACGCGGGTGCTGAAGGACGGCTCCCGCGTCTCCGGGGTCTTCGCCTACGACCGTGAGACCGGCCGTTTCTTCGTCCTGGAAGCCCCGGCCGTGGTGATCGCGACCGGTGGCATCGGCAAGTCCTTCAAGGTGACGTCGAACTCGTGGGAGTACACCGGCGACGGGCACGCGCTGGCGCTGCTCGCGGGCGCGCCCCTGCTGAACATGGAGTTCGTGCAGTTCCACCCGACCGGGATGGTCTGGCCCCCGTCGGTGAAGGGCATCCTCGTCACCGAATCGGTCCGCGGCGACGGCGGGGTGCTGCGCAACTCCGAGGGCAAGCGGTTCATGTTCGACTACGTCCCGGACGTCTTCAAGGAGAAGTACGCCGAGTCGGAGGAGGAGGGCGACCGCTGGTACGAGGACCCGGACCACAACCGGCGTCCCCCCGAGCTGCTCCCCCGTGACGAGGTCGCCCGTGCGATCAACGCCGAGGTGAAGGCGGGCCGCGGCTCCCCGCACGGCGGGGTCTTCCTGGACGTCTCGACCCGGATGCCCGCCGAGGTCATCCGGCGCCGGCTGCCCTCCATGTACCACCAGTTCAAGGAGCTGGCCGACGTCGACATCACGGCGGAGGCGATGGAGGTCGGGCCGACCTGTCACTACGTGATGGGCGGCGTCGCGGTCGAGTCGGACACGGCGGCGGCGCGCGGAGTGCCGGGGCTGTTCGCGGCCGGTGAGGTCGCGGGCGGCATGCACGGCTCGAACCGGCTCGGCGGGAACTCGCTCTCCGACCTGCTGGTGTTCGGGCGCCGCGCGGGCTGGCACGCGGCGGAGTACGCGACCGGGCTCGCCGCGGCACGTCCGCCGGTGGACGAGGCCCAGGTCGACGCGGCGGCGGCCGAGGCGCTCAGGCCGTTCTCGGCGGAGGGCGTCGAACCCGCCGTAGGACCTCCGGAGAACCCCTACACACTCCACCAGGAGCTCCAGCAGGCGATGAACGACCTGGTCGGCATCATCCGCCGCGAGGGCGAGATGGAGCAGGCCCTGGAGAAGCTCGCGGAGCTTCGGGTACGAGCCCGGCGGGCCGGGGTCGAGGGGCACCGGCAGTTCAACCCGGGCTGGCACCTCGCGCTCGATCTCCGGAACATGCTGCTGGTCAGCGAGTGTGTGGCGCGGGCCGCGCTGGAGCGGACCGAGTCGCGCGGCGGCCACACCCGTGAGGACCATCCGGGGATGGACCGCGAGTGGCGCCGCGTCAACCTGCTGTGCCGACTGACCGATCCCACGGGCGGGTTGGCGGCGACCGACCCCGTCCGGGGCCAGATCGACCTCACCCGTGAGACCACCGACCCCATCCGCGCCGACCTGCTCGCCCTCTTCGACAAGGAGGAGCTGGTCAAGTACCTCGCCGAAGAGGAGCTGTACGAATGAGCGGCTACACGGCCCACTTCAAGGTGTGGCGGGGCGATGTGAAGGGCGGCGACCTGGAGGACTTCAAGGTCGAGGTCAACGACGGCGAGGTGGTGCTGGACATCATCCACCGCCTCCAGGCCACCCAGGCGCCCGACCTCGCCGTCCGCTGGAACTGCAAGGCGGGCAAGTGCGGTTCGTGTTCGGCGGAGATCAACGGACGGCCCCGGCTGATGTGCATGACCCGCATGTCGGTGTTCACGCAGGAGGAGACGATCACCGTCACTCCGCTGCGGGCCTTCCCGGTGGTCCGGGACCTGGTCACGAACGTCGGCTTCAACTACCAGAAGGCGCGCGAGGTCCCGGCGTTCGTGCCGCCGTCCGGTCTCGAGCCGGGCGAGTACCGGATGATGCAGGAGGACGTGGACCGCTCACAGGAGTTCCGCAAGTGCATCGAGTGCTTCCTGTGCCAGGACACCTGCCATGTCGTGCGCGACCACGAGGAGAACAAGACGGCGTTCGCGGGCCCGCGCTTCCTCATGCGGGTGGCGGAGCTGGACATGCACCCGCTGGACGCGGCGGAGGAGTCCGGCCTGGACCGGAAGAAGACGGCCCAGGACGAGCACGGGCTCGGCTACTGCAACATCACCAAGTGCTGCACGGAGGTCTGCCCCGAGGGCATCAAGATCACGGACAACGCGCTGATCCCCTTGAAGGAGAGGGCCGTCGACCGCAAGTACGACCCGCTGGTGTGGCTGGGCTCGAAGATCAGGAGGAGGTCTTCCTAGCGGGCTTCAGCGACTGCCGCTGGACGTACAGCCCCGCGGCGAACGCGGCCATGCCGCTCATCGCGACCGGGAAGTTCCCCATGTCCGGCCCCTGGAGCGGGCCGACGAACAGGTACGTGCCGATCCCGGCCATCGCGACCAGGGTGCCGTAGCCCCACACCCGGGGCCGCAGCACCTTGGCCCGTCCGCGGCCCGGCGCGATCCACCCGGTGGTGATCGCGGCCAGGGAGAGCACCGCCCCGGCCGTCAGGACCAGCACCGCGAGAACCACCAGCGTCACGTGCACATCGATCATCGTCCCACGAGCTCCAGCACCCTGACCAGGTTGTGTTCCGCGATCTCCCGCATCCCCTCGGGGTTCGGGAAGTCGCCCTCGAGCAGGCGGAGGGGGCCGGCGACCAGGGACAGGTGCAGGGCTAGGCGGTACAGGCGCATCCGGTCCTCGTCCAGGTCGGGGACGCCGAGGGCGTCGTAGTGCGGACCGAGACGGATCCGCAGGAAGACGTGCTCCCACTCGACGTCGAAGTACATGAGTCCTTCGACGTCGATCAGGGCGGGCCGCCCCCGGTCGTCCAACAGGACGTGGTCCGCGCCCAGTTCGCCGTGGACGAGAGTGTGCCGGTCGCGGGGTCGTACCGCCGCCGCGAGCCGGCGCACGGTCTCTTCCACCTCGTCCCGTACGACGGCGATCCGGGTGTCCCGGACGGCGGCCCGCTCGATGTCCCGCAGGGCTCCTTCGGTGACGCGCTCCACGGCCGAACCCGCCGACGAGGTACCGCCGTTGTCGACGAGGCCGACCTTGCCGAAGGCGGGGCCCTCCTGTGCGTGCAGGGTCGCCAGCTCGTCGGCGAACCGCTCCAGCGCGGCCCGCCCGGCGACCGGGTCCCGCTCCAGGGCTTCCTCCAGGCTGCCTCCCCGCAGGTCCTCGACGACCACGGCGTCCCTGGTGGTGTCGGCGTACAGGAGGCGCGGGGTGCGGACACCGGCGGCGACCAGCCGGTCGTGGGCGGCCGTGAACACCTCGGGACCGGAGCCGGCGGAGAACGGGTCGCGGGGGTCGGCGGGGCCGGCGTCCCAGTAGTCCTCGTCCGCCGACCAGACGTAGGCGACGACGGTGGTGCCGTCGTCGAGGGAGAGCCGGTAGACACCCTTCCTGGTGCCTCCGCGCAGACGTTCGGCGGCGGTGAGCGAACGGCCGGTCGCCACTCGGGCAAGAGGCGCGAGGTCGTCGCGGGTGAGGTGTCTGCGGGTGACGGTCACCGGGCAGATCGTGGCAGGGCGGCGCGCCGGACCGCAGCTGGTTTTCTAGCGGACCCAGTCCTTCTCGTACGCCGTCCAGTCCGCTTCCCTGGCCGCGAAGTCGACGTACAGCGCCACCCCGAAGTTCGCGCGGTCCGCGTCCGTGCGGGAGAGGCCGAGGCGGACGCCCCGGACGGCCGCGGGGACGGTCTCGGCGAAGGCCCAGTGGTCGAAGTTGTTCTCCTGGTAGAAGGGCAGGCCCATCAGCAGGTCGGTGGAGTCCGGGGTCACCTCCAGGGCCAGCGAGGTCTGCTGGGCCACGTAACCGCCGTACAGGCTCTCCAGCGGTGTACTCGTGTCGTAGGACATCACCGCGATCTGGTCGACCCGTCGTGCGACCTGCCCGAAGTACGCCTGCGACCACCACTTGGGGTGCCCGGCGAGCGTCCCCGCCACGGAGTGCAGCGCGGGCAGCGGGTCGATCTGGTGGGCGGCGACCGAGAGGGGGACGCCACGGGCGCGGGTGACCTCGTGGAGGGCGTCGAGGAGGTCGAGGTAGTGCTCGTCGCCGGAGTGCAGGGGCTCCAGGTCGAAGTGGGCGCCGTCGAACCCGGCGGCGAGGATCTGGCGGGTGGAGCGGACGACGGCGGCGCGGGTGTCCTTCTCGGCGAGGCGCATGCCGTCCGGGCTCTCGGTGGCGAGCTTGTCGCCGAGCCAGGCCTGGACGCGGATGCCGGGGGCCGCCTCGTGCACGGCGCCGATCAGCCAGCGCGCCCTCGGGTACGCCGACGCGGGCAGCGTCCCGTCGTGTTCCAGGGGCCCCGCGTGGACGTACAGGTCCCGGATCCCGGTGTCGCTCAGGCGCCGGGCGAGGGCCCTGACGTCGGCGTCGGTCTTGCGGCCGTCCACCCAGGCGTGCCCGAGCCAGATCGCGTCCTTGCCCCGGGTGCGGGTGCCGTCGGCGAGGTCGCCGGCGTAGTTCAGGCGAAGGGCGACGGCGACGGACAGGAGGGGGACGAGGACGACGAGCGCGAGCCCGATGACGCTCCAGCGGACCCAGCGGCGGCGCCTCGGCACCGGCACCGGCGTCGGCGCTTCCTTCTCCGCCTCGCCGTCCGCGTCGGCCCGTACGTCCCGCGCCTGTGACATCCGCTCCCCCATCCGCTCGCGTACCCCCGCCCGTCCCACCCCGCTCGCGCCCCCGCATCCCGGCCCATACGCTCCGAAATGTGACGCCATCCTTGGTACGGGGCCGACCGCGGCGGGGCCGCTCGCACATATCCGTGCGGGTGGCGCACGCCCTGCTGGGTGTGGTGGCCGGGGTCGTGTGGCTGGTGTTGCCATGGATGACGATCAACGACGACGCTCCGGTTGCGGACGCCCGCGTCAGCGCCGCCGCCCCGGCCGCGGACGAGTCCTCCGGCACCGACCTCGTCCTGCCGGTCGCCGCCCTCGCCGTGGTGGCGGTCCTCGCCGCCTACGGCGCGGTCCGCCGCACACGCCGTACCCGCCGCCGTACGACACCGGCGGCCGCCGGCACGACCCACGTCGGCGCGTACCCCTCCCCCGCGGCCACGCCCCCGCTCGCCGGCCTCGACGAGCGCTCCCGGGCCGCGCTGGTCGACGCCGACAACCGTCTGCGCACACTCCGCGAGGAACTCACCTTCGCCGAGACCGGGTCGGACCCCGACGCGGTGACCCCGCTCACCCGGGCGGCCGAGGCGGCGGAGGCCGAACTGACGGCGGCGTGCGCGATACGGCGACGGTACGAGGAGGGCGTACCGGAGGAGGCGGCCGCGCTCGCCGGGGTCGTGGGCCGCTGCGAGGAGGCCGGGCGGCGACTGTCCGGGGCGGCGGAGAGCCTGCGCGTCCTGCGGGGGCTGGACCGCGATCCCGCCGCGGCCCTGGCGTCCGCCGAGACCCGATTCCGTGACCTGACCGCCCGCACGGCCGGGGCGGAGACCGGGCTCCTGGACGACTCCGTCACCGGGTACGTCGAGTCGGCCAAGGACAGCCTGGTCACCGCCACCGTCCACCTCAACCAGACCCACCAGGCCACCGCCTCCGGCCGTACCGACGAGGCGGCCGGGCACCTGCGCGCGGCGGAGACCGCGATCGCCCGGGCGGACGTGCTGGTGACGGCCGTGACCCGGCTGCGCGAGACGCGCGCCGAGGCCGCCCGGCTGATCCCGCCCGCCCTCACCGGCGCGGAGGCGGAACTGGCGCCCTTCCGTGACAGCACCGCGTACGAGGGCGAGACGTACGCCCTGCTCCTGCACGCCGACGCGGTCCTCGCCGCCGTACGCCGGGAGACGACGTCCGGACAGCCGTACGATCCGCTCGGCGTCCTGCGCCGGATCGTGCACGCGACCGCGCCCCTGGCGACCGGGCGGTCCGGGGTGCTGGAGGTGGCCGCGCTGCTGGTGGCGCGGGAGTCCGTGGCCGCGGCGGACGACTACGTGGGCGTGCACCGCGAGGCGGTCGGCGCCGGGCCCCGTGTCCTGCTGTCGGAGGCACGGCTGACCGACGAGCTCCCGCGGGCGGACGCCCTGGCCCGCGAGGCGCGTGACCTCGCCGAACGGGACGTACGCCTGCGCGGGCACCCCGCCTAGAGACAGGCCCGGGACTCAGAACAGGCTCAGCAAGGCCTCCGCCGGGTCCACCATGCCGTTCTCCCCGTCCGGCAGCGGCAGTTCGAACCACACCGTCTTGCCGCGCGGGGTCCGGCGGGAGCCCCAGGCCGCGCTGAGCAGGCCGACCAGTTGCAGGCCGCGGCCGCCCTCGTCGGTGTCGCGGGCGCGGCGGCGGCGGGGCTGGACGAGACCGGAGTCCCAGACCTCGCAGACCAGGGTGCGGTCGAGGAGGAGCCGGAGCCGGATGTCGCCCTCGCCGTACCGCAGGGCGTTGGTGACCAGTTCGCTGACCAGGAGTTCCGTGGTGTCGACCAGGGGTTCCAGGTCCCAGCTCAGCAGCTGGCCGCGGGCGTACTCGCGGGCCCGGCCCACACTGCGCGGCTCGCGCGGGAGGGTCCAGTCGCCGACCGAGTCGGCGGGCAGCCCCTGGACACGTGCCATCAGCAGCGCGATGTCGTCCTCGCCGTGGTGGGTGTCGAGGGTGTTGAGGACGTGGTCGCACACGTCCTCCAGCGGGGCGGAGGGGTCGGTGAGCGCTCCGACGAACGCCTGGAGCCCTTCGTCGAGGGGGTGATCGCGGCTTTCGACCAGTCCATCCGTGTAGAGCGCGAGCAGGGCGCCTTCGGGTAGTTCGACCTCGACCTCCTCGAAGGGCTCGCCGCCGACGCCGAGCGGCATGCCGGGCGGCACGTCGAGCATCAGCGCGTCCTCGCCGGGCTCGACCAGCACGGGCGGCAGATGGCCCGCGTTGGCGAAGGTGCAGCGGCGGGTCACCGAGTCGTAGACGGCGTAGACGCAGGTCGCCAGGTACACCTCGGACAGGTCCGCCTCACGGGGGCGGCGGGCCGCGCGGGTGGCCTGCTGGACGCCGCCGGGGGCGCCGAGGCCGCGGGCGATCTCGTCCAACGCGGAGAGGACTTCGGCCGGTTCGAGGTCCAGCAGGGCCAGGGTGCGGACGGCGGAGCGGAGTTCGCCCATCGCCACGGCCGCGCGCAGACCACGGCCCATCACGTCGCCGACCACCAACGCGGTGCGGTGTCCCGGCAGTTCGATGACGTCGAACCAGTCGCCGCCGACCTCGCTGGGGCGGTCCGCGGAGGAGTTGCCGGGCAGGTAGCGGCAGGCGATGTCCAGTCCGGAGGCGACCGGGTCGCCGGGGGGCAGCAGGGACCGCTGGAGTATCAGCGCCCGTTCGTGCTCCCGCCGGTACAGGCGCGCGTTGTCGATGCAGACCGCGGCACGGGCCGCCAGCTCCACCGCCAGATCCCGGTCCCGGTCCCCGAACGGCTCGCTGCCCTTGGTCCGGGAGAACTGCGCGAGTCCTACGACGGTGTCGTGGGCGACCATCGGCACCGCGAGCGTGGACTGCACGAGGCCGCCGTCCTCGGCCGGGATGTACTGCGGGCGGGCGGTGCGCAGGGCGTCCGCGCAGGGCGAGTTGAAGGGGTAGTGGTGGACCGCGCCGACCGAGACGGGGGCGCCGGAGCCGGCGAACGGGGCGTCGGAGACCGCGCTGGCGAAGGCCACCCGGCGCAGTTCGGCGCTGCCGTCGGCGAGCCCGGGCGGGGTCTCGTCGCCTGCCAGCAGGCCCTGGTAGAGGTCGACGGTGGCCAGGTCGCAGAAGCCGGGGACGACGACGTCGAGGAGTTCGCGGGCCGTGGTCTCCAGGTCGAGGGAGTTCCCTATGCGGGCGCCGGCCTCGTTCAGGAGGGCGAGATTGCGCCGGGCGGCGGCGGCCTCGCGGGCGGCGGCGCGGCGGGCGGTGATGTCGGTTCCCAGCCAGGCGATGCCGATGGGCCGGCCGGACCCGCTGCGCACCCGGTACAGGTTGATGGACCAGTGGCGGCGCTCGTCGGAGCCGGGCAGAAAGCCCGTGACGTGCATGTCCGTGATGGAGTCGCCGGTCTCCAGGACCCGGCGCAGGGTCGCGGTGACCCGCTCGGCCTCGGGGCGCGGCAGATAGTCGTGGACACCCTTGCCGCGGTGGTCGTCAGGGGTGCCGCCGAAGAGGGAGGCGAAACGGTAGTTGACGCGGCGGACCCGCAGCTCGGGGTCGATCAGCACGAACCCGAAGGGAGATTGACCGAATATCGCCTGCGAGGCGGCCAGGTCGGTTTCGATGCTGCGCAGCGTGCGCACGTCCACGACGATGCAGACGGCGGCCTTCTCGCCCTCCTCGGTCCGCGTCGGCATGACGTAGACCTCGGCGAGCCCTTCCCGGCCGGACTCGCCGTCGGCAGCCGACGGCGGCACCCGGAAGGGGACCACACCCGTCCACTCGCGGCCGTCCAGGATCTCGGCCATCTTGCGCTGGCCCTGCGCGCGCAGGTCCTGGTCGATGAAGGCCTCGATGGGGTCCATGCCGACGGCGTGCTCGGCGGGGATGCCGAAGAGCTGCTCGGCACGCAGGCTCCACTGGTCGACGAGACCGTCGGGGCCTATGGAGAAGGACGCGACCTTGATGTAGTCGTAGATCGAGCCGGGCGGGCTGCTCTGCCACATGGCGTCCCCGGACGGCGCGTCGCCGTGACGGAGGTCCACCACGGCAGCATCCGCGGCCTCCGCCCTCGCGCCGTCCGACGGGTCCTTCGACTCCGTGGCCTTCGCTGGTATCTCGCTCACGCGAACCGTCCCCTCCAGCTCACCGCGTCCGGTACCGGTCACCGGGGGCGGCTGCCCGCAGTATCCAGCACTACGGCGCCGCACAACACGGTGTTCACGATCACAGCACGATCCCGACGGTTTTCGGTCCGGGCTGCGACAACACTTCCAGTCTTCTAACCAGCGGACACGACCTCGAATCACGTCTGCCGACAACCGCCACTGGCCTGAACCAGTCGATGGACAGCGAGCGGGGTGCCGTACAGGTGTTCCCGCCCTTGTCGGTTTTCATGATCTTCACTTCTCGGTGTTCATGATCTTCATGGTGTTCTTCGCCGCCGTCAGGTGCCGTTCACCCCGGCACCGAGAGCTCGAACCAGACCGTCTTGCCCGTGGTGCCGGGGCGGGTGCCCCAGCGGCGGGCGGCGTGGGCGACCAGTTGCAGGCCCCGGCCGCTCTCGTCGTCCAGGTCGGCGACGCGTTCACGGGGCGGGTCGGGGAGGGGGTCGGAGACCTCGACCAGGAGGACACCGCCGACGCCTTCGGGACGGACCAGCCGGACGCCGATGGGACCGGTGGCGTGCCGCAGGGAGTTGGTCACCAGCTCGCTGACCAGCAGGGCGGCGATGTCCGCGAGGCCGTCGAGACGCCAGGCGGTCAGCCGGTTCCGGACGGCCGTCCGGGCGGCGCGTACGGCGCCCGGGTCCGCCGGGAAAGTCCACTTGGCGCAGTCGCCTTCGGTGTCGATCACGCCGATCACATCCCGGGCCAGCCCATGTCCGCTTTCGTGGGGTTAAGGGGCACATACCCGATATCAGGGGTGCGGTACCGCGGCGAATGGCGTAAGTGGGGCGCACCCGAGAGTTCGGGCAGCCGCCCGCGCCCCTAAAGGGCCTTCAGCGCGCCGATCGCTTCCACGTCCTGGTCCAGCCAGTCCACGTCCCAGATCTCCGCCGGCGTCAGCCAGCGCAGTTCGTCGTGGTCCTGGAGGGGCTTCGGTTCGGCGGAACCCGGGAGCAGGCGGGCCCGCCACGCCTGGAGGACATACGGAGGCCTCAGCGGCCACTCGCCGGGGACGCGCTCCACCGCCTCCGCGTCCACACCCAGTTCCTCGCGCAGTTCGCGGGACAACGCCTCCTCGGGCGTCTCACCCCGCTCCACCTTGCCGCCCGGCAGCTCCCAGCGGCCGGACAGTTCGGGAGGTGCGCTGCGGCGGGCTGCGAGGAGGCGGTCGCCGTCGTACAGGGCGGCCGCCACCACCACGATCCGTTCCGTCATGCGCCGGAGCCTACGACAGGCTCCGTCAGTCGGCCGAACTCGCGCCGTTCGGGCCGATGCGCTCGACCCAGTAGAGCTGTTTGTGGCCGCGGGCATCGAGGCTGTCGGCGATCTTCTGGGCCTCGGCCCGGGTCGCGTACCTGCCCACGCGGTAGCGATTGCCGTTGTCGTCCTGCCGTATGACGAGCCAGGGAAGAGTGATCGTGCCGTCGTTCACCGCGCCCCACCGCTCCTTCCCGACCTGCGTCGAGCCCCACCCGATAAGGAAACCGCACTCCGCATATGCCCGAGCCTACGCCCAACCTTTACGCAGCGAACACGCGTTTTCACAAAGAGGTACGCAACCAGCCAGGACGGACTCCTCCGGCAGGGGCGCACACCGATGAACACGCCCCCGGTGGACGGCGGTGCCCCCCGTCGGCGAGGCCTCCGGAACAGCGGTATCGACCTGCCAGAACGGCCGAATTCGAACGGCGTTCGCCTGGGCTCCGGTTGCGTGTTCGCCCCGGGCAACTTCCCCGGGGCGCGCGCTACTTCACCGGAAGGTGGTACGCGACCTGGTAACGGTCGGCCGGAATGACCACGTCGGCCGTCTCCACCGGCCGGCCCGAGGCGTAGTAGGTGCGGTGGACCACGAGGACGACATGCCCGGGGACACCACCCAGGGCGAGCAGCTCCTCGGCGAGGCCGGGGCGGGCGCCCACCTCCTCGGTGACGTTGTCCACGACGACGTCGATGGCGGCCATGCGCTCGACCACGCCCATGCCACCGAGGGGGCCTTCCTCGGGGAGCATCACGGGAGTGCGCCCGGTGACCGCGAGGGGCTCCCAGGAGGTGGAGAGCATGATCGGCTCACCCGCCTCCCGGAACACGTACTTGGTGCACATCACCCGGTCACCGGCCCGGATGGCGAGCCGCTCGGCGATCACCGCCGAGGCCTCGGTCTGCCGGCTGCTGGACTCCCAGGTACCGCGACCCTCCCCGTCGGCCTGCTCCTGCCGGAAGGGGGTGGCACCGGACGCCGGGCGGTAGCCGGAGCGGGCGATGCGTCGGGGCACGGGCCGCTCGCGCACGTACGTCCCGGAGCCGGAGCGGCCCTCGACCAGGCCTTCTGCCATCAGCACCTTGCGGGCCTCCAGCGCCACGGTGTCCGAGACGCCGTACTCCTCGCGGATTCTGGCCTGGGACGGCAGGCGGGTGTGCGGTGGCAGCGAACCGTCGACGATCTTCTTGCGGAGATCACCCGCGACGCGCAGGTACGCCGGCTGCTCACCGAATGTCACTGGCCGCTCCCATCAGGTTGTACAGACAGCAACAGCCTGGCAACCGTGGGTTGGCCCATGCAAGCAAAGGCCAGAGAATCACTCGATGTGATGACATGTGCCGGTGGTGGGCTTTACGCAGGCACTTTCTCCCCGCTATGGCGGCGATCACACATTGAGTTCGCCACCGCTCCGCTCGCCGCTCCCGTCGCCGCCCTCCTCGTCGTACGTCGGCCGCTTCGTGGCCAGCCCCAGAGCCTTGCGTGCGGTGACCGTGCTGGGGCCGTCGACGTACTCGTAGCCCTTGTCGTAGTGGATGTAGAAGGCGTCCACGTCGTCGTCCTCCGCCGCGGCGACCGCCTTCTCCCACTCGTCGCGGGCGTCCTCCATGTCCTTCACCAGGGCCGCGACCTGCTTGTCGGCCTTGGCCGGCCAGGAGTGCGCGCGGAGCGCCCTGATCTGCTGGTCCAGGCTGTCGTGGACGTCCCGCGACCAGGTCCGGTAGCCGGGCAGATCGTCCTCCGGGTAGTCCTCGGGCTCCTCCCACAGCACGGTGTCGAGGGCGTTGAGGGACTTGAGGAGGGCGACCTGCGAGCCGTCGAGCGTGCTCTCGTCGGCGCGCAGCGAGCCGGTCAGGGTCGCGTTCTCGTCGGTGTTGCCGAAGATGCAGGTGACCTCGCGGTCACCGAGTCGCCAGCTCTGCCGGGTCGGGCCGAAGTAGTACACGTCGACGTCCGAGGGCAGCGCCCAGGTGTCCATGGCATAGGTCTCCTGGAGCGGGTAGCACTTCTCGTCGGCCGCGTCGGAGACCGCGCTGTCCCCCGGGAAGGCGGAGCCGCCGGTCATCCGGAACTCGCCGAACACCTCGCCGTCGTGCTCACCCGCGCAGGGCACCTCGTCGACGTCGTAGGTCAGGCCTTCGAGCGATTCCCCCGGCGCGTCGAAGCACTGGCCCTTGACCACGGAGAAGGCCGTACCCTCCGTCGCGCCCTTCTTGAACTCGTCCCAGGCGTCGGAGAACCCGCCGGTGGCGAGCGCCGTCACGAACAGGGCGAGCCCGAGCGACGACAGGATCGACCCGGCGATCGCCAGTCCCTTGCCGGACTGGCCCTTCTTCTTGATCTGCGCGAGCGCGATCAGGCCGAGCACCAGTCCCACGGCCGGGAAGCAGCACAGGACGCCGAGCACCAGGGAGGCGACGGCGAGACCGTTGACGGAGGAGGGGCGGGCGTAGGGGCTGTAGCCCTGCCCCCAGGCCTGGTAGGGCGGGCCATAGGGTTGCCCGTACTGCTGCCCGTAGGGCTGTTGCCCGTACGGCTGCTGCCCATACGGCTGCTGTCCCTGCGGCGGCGGCCCGTACGGGTCCGGGGCCGGGGACGGCCCCTGGGCGGGGTCGGGCTGGTGGGGCCCAGGGGGCGGGGGTATGGACACGGGTTCCGTGCTCCTGGTTCAGCAGTGGTGGGGAACTGACGTACGACAGGGCGCATGGTATGCGCGGGGTGGGCGGGGGCGGAATGCCGATCACGGGTGGGACGACCCGGGCGGTGAACGGACTCACGGCACGGTGGGCCGCGATGTCCTCCGGGGGGACCGTGTTCTCGGCCGCCGGGGTGTGGCCGCTGCTGGCCTTCCTGGCCGACGGCGCACAGGGCACGGCACGGGCCGAGCTGGCGCGGGCGCTCGGGGTGCCCGCGGACCAAGCGGCCGCTGCGGCACGGGAGTTGCTCGCGGGACTGGCCCGGGTGAGGGCACTGGACTCGGCGCTCGGGCTGTGGACCGGTCGGACGCTGGAGCCGCGCGAGGAGTGGCGGGCCGGGCTGCCCACCGACGCGCACGGGGTCCTCACCGGCGACCCCGCGCTCGACCGGCGGGAGATGGACGCCTGGGCGGCGAAACGGACGGGCGGCCTGATCGAGCGGATGCCGGTGGAGGTGCGGGACGACACCGAGCTGGTGCTGGCGAGCGCGCTGGCCCTGCGGACCACGTGGCTGCGCCCCTTCCGGGAGCTCCGGCTGATACCGGAGACCGGACCCTGGGCCGATCGCGAGCTGCTGGGCCTGTACCGCACGAGCCAACTCCTGGACCGGGTCGGCGTCGCCGACACACCCGACGGTCATGTCACCGAGCTGAAGGTGCTGGGCGACACCGCCGTAGACGTCCATCTGCTGCTGGGCGAGGAGCACATGACGGCGGGCCAGGTGCTGGGGGCGGGCATCGGTCTGCTGGCCCGCCGTTGGCCGGTGGTGTCGGGCTTCCATCTGCCCTACGGGGAACCGGGGCCAGGTCTGCACGTGTTCAAGAGGCGCAGCGCGCGACCGCTGCCCCCGACGCTGACCGTGGGGACCCCGGCCTTCGACATACGGGCCGGGCACGATCTGCTGGAACTGCACCGGCTGTTCGGCCTCACCGCGGCGCGGGACGCACGGGAGGGCCACTTCCCCGGCATCAGCCCCTCGCCTCTGGCCGTCGGCTCCGCCCGGCAGTCCACGACGGCGACGTTCGGCGCCAAGGGCTTCCACGCCGCCGCGGTCACCGCGGTCGGGGCCCTCGTGGCCGGGGTGCCGGACCTGCGCTGGATCACCACCGGCGTGCAGGCCGTCTTCGACCGCCCCTTCGGCTTCCTCGCCGTACACCGCCACTCACGGCTCGCGCTCATGGCCGGCTGGGTCACCGATCCGGAGCCCTACCCCGACGACGACGCGCTTCTGTTCTCCGAGGAGTTCTGACGGCGGTGAGCGGGTGGGCGGGGGGCCAAGGCCGGCCGCTCGGCTCTCCCGTCGTGGTCGGACGGTGTCATCGGCGCCGACCTCGTCGGGCGGGACACTGGCACGCTGGACGCCGGACAGCAGCGGGTGGTCCGGCAGGCGCCGGCCGAGGTCAACGACTCCGAGCGGGCCAGGGCCGGCGGATGCGGGCGGGGAGACGCCGGAGCAGTTCGCGGTGTCGTCAGGCGGGGCCCGGGCGCGGTCCCCCTGGTCCCGCCGACGCGTCCGCGGGCCCACGGCCCCGACGGACCCACGGCAACCTGTACGGCTCCGCCTCGACCTGACCCGGCGCTCAGTCGTCGAAACCCGTGGCCCGCGTGCTCTTCTCCCAGGCGACGACGTCGGCCCGTACGCCGTCGAGGTGGTCGAGGACGGCGGTCACCGCGTCCTCGCCGAGGGGCAGCCGCAGCGGCGTCTCCTCGGCTTCGAGGGCGGCGCGGATCAGGGCCGCCGCCTTCGCGGGGTCGCCGGTCTGGGTGCCGTCGCCGCCGGAGACGAACCCGCGGGTCTCGGTCACCTTGGCGTACACGCCGCTGTCGGCACTGGCCCCCGCCCGACCCGTCTCGAACAGCGAGGTGCGGAAGGCGCCCGGCTCCACGATCAGCACCTTGATGCCGAACTCCCGCACCTCGTCGGCGAGCCCCTCGGACATGCCCTCCAGCGCGAACTTCGTCCCGCTGTACGCCGAGAAGCCCGCGAAGGACATCTGCCCGCCCATGCTGCTCATCTGCACGACGGCCCCCGAACGCCGCTCCCGCATGGAGGGCAGCACCGCCCTCGTGAGCGCGGCCGGGCCGAAGACGTGCAGGTCGAACAGGTCGCGCAGTTCGTCGTCGGTGGTCTCCTCGAAGGCGCCGACATGCGTGCGACCCGCGTTGTTGACCAGCACGTCGATCCGCCCGTGCCGGGCCACCACGTCCCGTACGGCGGCCTCCGCGGCGGCCGTGTCGGTCACGTCCAGGCGCAGCGCCTCCATCTGGTCCGGATGGGCGGCCACCAGGTCGTCCAGGGCCTCGGGCCGGCGGGCCGCGCCCACCACGACGTCCCCGTCGGCCAGGGCCTCCTCGGCGATCGCCCGCCCGAACCCGCTGCTCGCACCCGTGATCAGCCACACCTTGTTCATGAAGACTCCTCGTGATCCACAGCTCGTGTCGCCAACCACCTTGCTGGGTAAGTCGGTTGCCCGTCCAAGACCCACGGTGATAACCGATGGTCATGACGACCGACGTGCATGTACGGGAGCTGCGCTACTTCCTGGCGGTGGCCGAGGAACTGCACTTCACGCGCGCGGCCGAGCGGCTCTATGTGTCGCAGCCCGCGCTGAGCAAGCAGATCCGGGCGCTGGAGCGGCAGTTGGGCGTGGAGCTGTTCCGGCGGGACCCGCGGGGCGTGCTGCTCACCGAGGCGGGCGAGGCCCTGCTGCCGCACGCCCGGCAGGTGCTGGAGGCCTGGGCGGCGGCGGACTCCGCGATGGCGACGGCCCGGGCGGCGGGGCGCGGCACGCTGGTGGTGGGCATGAGCACCAGCCCCGGCCGCGGTGGCCTGCTCCCGGCGATCCGCTCCCGCTTCACGGCCGCGCATCCGGAGGCGGTCGTACGGCTGCGGCAGATGGGCTGGCAGGATCCGACCGCGGGTCTGGCGGACGGTGAGACGGAGGTCGCGTTCGTGTGGCTGCCGCTGCCCGACGAGGAACGCTACGGCTGGACCGTGATCGCCGAGGAACCCCGCCTGGTCGCCCTCCCCGACAGCCACCCGCTCGCCGCCCGCGCCGAGATCGACTTCGCCGACCTGGCCGACGAACCGTTCCTCGCGCTGCCGCCGAGCGCGGGCCCCCTGCGTGACTTCTGGCTCGCCCTCGACGAACGGTCCGGCCGGCCGCCCCGCGTCGGCGCGGAGATCGCCGGCACCGAGGAGACGTACGAGGCCCTCGTCGCCGGCCTGGGCATCTGCCTCGTGGCCGCCGGCAACGCCCCCCTGATCACCCTGGGCGGGGTGGTCACCCGGCCGGTGCGCGGAATCGGCCCGAGCAGATACGTCCTGGCCTGGCGCAGGGAGGACGAGGGGCGGCCGCTGGTGCGGGGGTATGCGCGGGCTTGTCGGTGGGTGGCGGGGGCGGAGGCGAAAACCGTCTGACGGGTGCGGGGTCCGGGCCGACTGACGGGGAGCGGAGTCCGGGCCGACTGACGGGGAGCGGGGTCTGCGCCGTCTGACGGAGGGGGTCCGGGCCTTCCGGCGGGTGCGAGGTGCGGGCCGTCTGACGGGGAGCGGGGTCCAGGCCGTCCGGCGGGTGCGAGGTCCGGGCCGTCCGGCGGGGAGCGAGGTCCAGGCCGACTGACGGGGAGCGGGATCCGGGCCGTCCGGCGGGGAGCGAGGTCCAGGCCGTCCGGCGGGGAGCGGGATCCGGACCGACTGACGGGGAGCGGAGTCCGGGCCGTCCGGCGGGTGCGAGGTCCGGGCCGACTGACGGGGAGCGGAGTCCGGGCCGTCCGGCGGGTGCGAGGTCCGGGCCGTCTGACGGGGCGCGGGGTTCGGGTCCACGCTGTCCCGGCTCACTCCGCTGCTGTGAGCTTCTCGTCCCTCATGCCCAGACGCTCCTGTTCCTCCTCGACGATCCGTCGGGCCAGCTCGGTGTCCGAGACGTCGATCGCGTCCGGGGAGGCTTCGGCCACGGCGCTGCGGCGGGCGTAGGCGTCGAAGAGGCGGGTCTTGGTCTCCAGCAGCTTCACCAGGCGTTCGTCGACGCCCCCGGTGGCGAGGAGGCGGTAGACACGGACCGGCCTGACCTGGCCCATGCGGTGGGCGCGCGCCACCGCCTGGTGTTCGAGGGTCGGCTTGATCTGGGGTTCGCACAGGACGACGACGGAGGCGGCCTGGAGGTTGAGGCCGACGCCCCCTGCCTGGATCTGCGCCAGGAGCACCGCGGGGCCCTGAACACCGGCGAAGTCGTCGACGATCTGCTGCCGCCGTCCGGCCGGGACACCTCCGGTGAGGGGGCCGAACAGTGGGGTGCCGTCGGTGTCCGCGGTCGCGAGTGCTTCCTCCACCACGCCCAGTACGTCCTTGAAGTAGGAGAAGACCACCGTCTTCTGCCCGTTCTCCCCGGCCTCCTGGACGATCTCCCGGAGCCGGTCCAGCTTGGCCGACCTCTCCGGGCGCATGTACGCGGCTCTGCGCATCGCCATGAAGTTGCCCGCGCGCACGGCTTCCCGGTACGCCTCCTCGTCCGACGCGCTCAGCTCCTCCCACTGGTCGGTCTGCTGGAGACTGGGGAGCTCCGTCAGCACGTCCTCCTGATTGCGCCGCAGGTAGACCGGGGCCACGGCCTTGCGGAAGGCGACCGATCCGGCCACCGCGTCCCGTTCGCCGAGGGAGTCCGCGAGGTCGCCGTCGAGCAGCCGGACCAGGTTGTGGAACTCCACGACCCTGTTCTCCATAGGGGTTCCGGTCATGAGGAGCGTGCGCCCGCACCGCTCGGCCCACAGGGCGACCGCTTGGGACCGCTTGGCCTTCGGGTTCTTCACGGAGTGCGCTTCGTCCACGACGAGCAGCCCGACCTCCCCGTCGCCGGGCGCGGGCGCGGGAAAACCGCGCAGGGCGTCGAAGGTGGTCACCCCGACCCCGCCCCGCTCCTGCCAGTCGGCCAGCGCGTGGCGCCGGTCGGGACCGTGGAGCACCGTCACCCGCAGGGCGCTGCGGGCCTCGATCTCCCGTGTCCAGTTCACCAGGACGCTCGCCGGGCAGACGACCATGAAGTGGCTCTGTCCGGCGGCCGCCAGGTGTGCCAGGACGGCGATCGCCTGGATGGTCTTGCCGAGTCCCATCTCGTCGCCGAGTATCACTTTGCGCTGCGCGAGCGCGAACCGTGCGCCGAACGACTGGTAGCCGCGCAGGGAGACCCGCCGGTGCGTGTCGTCGAGCGGCTGGGTCCGCACCCGCTCGGCGATCTCGTCCGGCAGGAAGCCCTCGGCGGCGGCCGCGTCCGGCTGCCGCCCGGAGATCTCGGCGAGCAGGCTGTAGTACTCGGCGGAGCGGAGCTCGAAGTCCACCCAGGCCGCGATGTCGGACGAGGGCACGCGGAGCAGGTCCACCGATGCCTGGGCGAGCAGCCCGGGCAGGTCCGACCGATCCGCCTCGTCCACCAGCGACCGGATCTCGGCGACCGCCGCCCACGCACGGGCTTTCCTCTCCTGGCCGGCCAGGAGCATCCGGATGCGTCCGACCGCGAGCCTGGCGTCGGTGAGCAGCGGCCCGAGCCGCGTCGACAGTACGGCGGCCTTGTCGACCGCGCGCCGGGCGTCGGGACCGGCCTCCACCAGGACGTGCAGGGCCATGACGAGCGCGGTGGTACTCGGCTGCGGCCGCTCCACGTCGATGTGGACGGCCACGGTCTCGTGCGCGGCCTCGGAGAGCCGGCGGGCGGCCGCGAGCATCTGGTCGACGGTGCGCTGCCCGACACCGGGGATCTGCCGCAACCGGTAGGGGCCTGCCTCCAGCACACCGCCGACCGTGCTCAGCCCGCTCTTCTCGACACTCCCCAGCCGCAGCCGCCCGTCGGTGACGTCCTGCAACCGGGCCACGGGGATGGCGTCGAGCTCCCGCCGCACCGCCGCGTCGTGGATCGGCTTCAGGGCCGCCCGTACCGCCTCCGCGGCCCTCGCACGGTCGGCGACCACCGCCTGGGCCGCCTCGTACAGCCGCGCTCCCCTCGCGACCGTGTCCCGCTCGTCTCGCCCCACGCTCCCGCCCCTCTACGGAAGAAACCCGTGTCCGATGCGCCGGGAAGCGCGTCGGGCACAGGTTTCTGGCTGGCCGTCAGACGTTGAAGCGGAACTCCACGACGTCCCCGTCGTGCATGACGTAGTCCTTGCCCTCCATCCGCGCCTTCCCCTTCGCGCGGGCCTCGGCCACCGAGCCGGTCTCCACCAGGTCGTCGAAGGAGATGACCTCCGCCTTGATGAAGCCCTTCTGGAAGTCGGTGTGGATCACGCCGGCCGCCTCGGGGGCCGTGGCGCCCTTCTTGATGGTCCAGGCGCGGGACTCCTTCGGGCCTGCCGTGAGGTAGGTCTGGAGGCCGAGGGTGTTGAAGCCGACGCGGGCCAGCGTCGCCAGACCCGGCTCCTCGGCGCCCACCGACTCCAGCAGCTCCATCGCGTCCGCCTCGTCGAGCTCGGCGAGGTCCGCCTCCAGCTTGGCGTTGAGGAAGATCGCCTCGGCGGGGGCGACCAGGGCGCGCTGCTCGTCCTTGAAGGACTCGTCGACCAGCTCGTCCTCGTCGACGTTGAAGACGTAGAGGAAGGGCTTCGTCGTCAGCAGGTGCAGGTCGTGCAGCAGCTCCTCCTTGCCGGAGCCCTGGACGATGCCCGCGGAGAAGAGGGTGTCGCCCTTGTCCAGGATCTCCTTGGCCTCCTCGACGGCCTTGACCTTCGGCGCGATGTCCTTCTTGATCCGCGACTCCTTCTGGAGGCGGGGCAGGACCTTCTCGATGGTCTGGAGGTCGGCGAGGATCAGCTCGGTGTTGATCGTCTCGATGTCGTCCTTGGGCGAGACCTTGCCGTCGACGTGGACGACGTTCTCGTCCTTGAAGGCGCGGATGACCTGGCAGATCGCGTCCGACTCACGGATGTTCGCCAGGAACTTGTTGCCCAGGCCCTCGCCCTCGCTCGCGCCGCGCACGATGCCCGCGATGTCCACGAAGTCCACGGTCGCCGGGAGGATCTTCTGGGAGGAGAAGATCTCGGCCAGTTTCGTCAGCCGCGGGTCCGGGACGCCGACCACGCCGACGTTCGGCTCGATCGTGGCGAACGGGTAGTTGGCCGCCAGCACGTCGTTCTTGGTCAGGGCGTTGAACAGGGTCGACTTGCCGACATTCGGCAGACCGACGATTCCGATCGTGAGCGACACGTTGCGACTTCCCGTACGTGAGAGGAGACGTGAGGAGACTGGCGGCCAGGGGACCGATCCACCAGTCTACGGCGTGTCGCGGCACGCTCCGGCGGTCCTCTCGAACGCATGGCCAAGGTCTTTCCCACGGCGTGTCCGAGGAGCCATTCGGCACATAAACAGACCTAGGTTGGTCCAGTGGAGCAACACAGGACCCGACCCCCGCACAACGGAACACGACGCCCGGCACAAGGAGCACCGCTGCCCGCGCAGGCCCGCGGCGAGCGACGGCCACCCGTGGCGCGCCGCCCGCCGCCGCCCGTGGTCCAGACGCTGCGACGGCTGCCCAACCCCCGGCTCACCGGGCTCGGCGGCGGCCTGTTCTGCGCTGGGTTGATGGTCGTGCTCGGATTCCTCGTCTCCCTGCTCTTCGGCTCGTCGCTGACGCTGTACGGCGTCCTGTTCGTGCCGGTCAGTGTGCTGACGTCTGTCTGGATGCGCCGGGGTGACCTGCTGACCGCCCCGATCATCGTCCCGATCGCCTTCGCGGCCGGGCTCGTCCCGGTCGCCGACAGCAGCGGCGGCACCTCGGGCCGTCTGATGGGCCTGTTCACCGCCCTGGCCACACAGGCCGGCTGGCTCTACGCCGGCACGCTGGCCGCCGGCCTCATCGCGCTGGTCCGCAGAATCCGCCTGGTACGGGGACGCTCGCGCTGACGTGGGGCGACAGCTTGGGGCCACCACGCTGGCGTGGCCGACTCCACGGACCGCTCACGCTGACATGGGCCGACTGCACGGGGGCGCTCGCACTGACGCGGGCCGGCTGCACAGGGCCGCTCGCACTGACCTGGGCCGACTACACGGGGCCGCTCTGGGGCGACGGCATGGGGCTACTCACGCTGACGTGGGCCGCCGACACGGTGCCGCTCACTCTGACTCCGCCCTGCCGCCATGCAGGGCCACACCGCCCCCGCCAGTCACGGCACCTCCCCGCCGGAGCTCGCCCCGACGCCGTGCCGGGCACACCGTTCCCGTCGGTCACGGCACCCCCACCGGAGGCGGCCCGCCACCAGTCAGGGCCCCGCCGGTCACGGCGCCGGCAGGGAGCAGGAGCGCCGGGTCCAGCCCGCGCCCCTTCTCACCCGCGCCCCTTTACCCCTGCGCCGCCCGCATCGCCGCCCCCACGATCCCCGCGTTGTTCTGGAGCTCCGCCGGGACGATCTCGGCCTTGATGCCCTCAATGTGGGGCAGGAACTTCTGGGACTTGCGGCTGACGCCGCCGCCGATGATGAACAGCTCGGGCGAGAAGAGCATCTCGACGTGGGCGAGGTACTTCTGGACGCGGTGGGCCCAGTGCTCCCAGGTGAGCTCCTCGTCCTCCCGGGCCTTGCTGGAGGCCTTCTTCTCGGCGTCGTGGCCGTGCAGTTCCAAATGGCCCAGCTCGGTGTTGGGGACGAGGACGCCGTCGACGAAGACCGCGCTGCCGATGCCGGTGCCCAGGGTGAGCAGGATGACGGTGCCCTTGCGGTCCTTGCCCGCGCCGAAGCTCATCTCGGCGACGCCCGCCGCGTCCGCGTCGTTGACGACGGTCACCGGCAGTCCGCCGAGCCGCTCGCTGAACAACGCGCGCGCGTCGGTGTCGATCCAGCTCTTGTCGACATTGGCCGCCGTACGGATGTGGGATCCACCGGTGACCACGCCGGGGAAGGTCAGCCCGACCGGGCCGGTCCAGCCGAAGTGGTCCACGACCTGCTTCACCCCGTCGGCCACGCCGTCGGGCGTGGCCGGGTGCGGGGTGAGCACTTTGTGACGCTCCTGCGCCAGGTCGCCCTTGTCCAGGTCCACAGGGGCGCCCTTGATCCCGGATCCGCCGATGTCCAAGCCGAAGATCTGCATGGCCCTACGTTACGACGGACGACTGACAGTCACGCCTGCGAGGTCCCCTTGCGCTCCGCGACCAGCGCCGCGGCCTCCTCGCGCAGGTCGCGCCGCAGTTCCTTCGGCAGGGAGAAGGTGATGGACTCCTCGGCCGCCTTCACCAGTTCCACGTCGCCGTAGCCGCGCTGGGCCAGCCACTCCAGGACCTCCTCGACCAGCACCTCCGGCACCGAGGCGCCCGAGGTCACGCCGACCGTGGTCACGCCCTCCAGCCAGGCCTCGTCGATCTCGCTGGCGAAGTCCACGAGGTAGGCCTCGCGGGAGCCGGCCAGCTTGGCGACCTCGACGAGCCGCTTGGAGTTGGAGGAGTTGCGGGAGCCGACCACGATGACCAGCTCGGCCTCGGCGCCCATCTGCTTCACCGCGAGCTGACGGTTCTGCGTGGCGTAGCAGATGTCGTCGCTGGGCGGGGAGATGAGCTGCGGGAACTTCTCCTTGAGGGCGTCGACGGTCTCCATGGTCTCGTCGACGGAGAGCGTGGTCTGGGAGAGCCAGACGACCTTCGACTCGTCGCGGACCTCGACCTTGGCGACGTCCGCGGGGCCGTCGACGAGGGTGATGTGGTCGGGAGCCTCGCCGGAGGTGCCGATGACCTCCTCGTGGCCCTCGTGGCCGATCAGGAGGATGTCGTAGTCCTCGTTCGCGAACCTGACGGCTTCCTTGTGGACCTTGGTGACGAGCGGGCAGGTCGCGTCGATGGTGGCGAGCTTTCCGCGCGCGGCCTCCTCGTGGACGACGGGGGCGACGCCGTGCGCCGAGAACATGACGATGTTGCCGGGCGGGACCTCCTCCGTCCGTTCGACGAAGATCGCGCCCTTCTTCTCCAGGGTCTGTACGACGTACTTGTTGTGGACGATCTCGTGCCGGACGTACACCGGAGCGCCGTACTGCTCCAGGGCTTTCTCGACGGCGATCACGGCGCGGTCCACACCCGCGCAGTAACCACGGGGGGCGGCGAGCAGGACACGGCGGCCAGGCGAAGCGGTCATGCGTCCCATCGTAAGGCCGCGTTCGGTGGGTCGAAGATCACGCGGGCGTGACCTTCCTGGGGAGACTGACCAGGAGATGTGACGGGCGGGACGGACGAGGACCAGGCGGAGCGCTGTGTCCGGCACCGGTACGGCGGACCGCACGGCCGAGGAGGCCGCACGGCGACCTGCGGCGCAGCCCCTGCTTCCGGGACCTCGTCGTCCGCGACCCGCTGTCATCGCGCCCAGGCGCCCGTCGGCGTCTACGGGCTCGGGTGCTGGTCGTGCGACGTGTGGCGTGCGGCGGCTCGTCCGAGCGCGGCCGGGGGTTGCGCACCGGTGACCGTGTGTTGTCGTACCCGGCCGTTACGCTCGCGGCATGGCTGTGAACTCGACCCCCGAAACGCCCCTGCCCGTCGGCGAGGTGTCGCGCCTGATCGGCGGCTGGATCGACCGGCTCGGTGCCGTGTGGGTCGAGGGGCAGATCACCCAGCTCTCCCGGCGCCCGGGCGCCGGTGTCGTGTTCCTCACGCTGCGCGATCCGTCGTACGACATCTCGGTGAGCGTCACCTGTTTCCGCCAGGTCTTCGACGAGGTCGCCGAGGTCGTCGGCGAGGGCGCCCGCGTGGTCGTCCTGGCGAAGCCGGAGTGGTACGCGCCGCGGGGCCAGCTCTCGCTGCGGGCCGCCGAGATAAGGCCGGTCGGGGTCGGTGAGCTGCTGGCCCGCTTGGAGGCGCTGAAGAAGTCCCTCGCCGCGGAGGGGTTGTTCGCGCCGGAGCGCAAGAAGCCGCTGCCGTTCCTGCCGCAGCTCGTCGGGCTGGTCTGCGGCCGTGCCTCGGCCGCCGAGCGCGACGTCCTGGAGAACGCCCGGCACCGCTGGCCGGCCGTCCGCTTCGAGGTGCGCAACGTCCCGGTGCAGGGAGTGCACGCCGTCCCGCAGGTCGTGCAGGCCGTCAAGGAGCTCGACGCGCAGGACGACGTGGACGTGATCATCGTGGCGCGCGGCGGGGGCAGCGTGGAGGATCTGCTGCCGTTCTCCGACGAGCAGTTGGTGCGGGCGGTGGCGTCCTGCCGTACGCCGGTGGTGTCGGCGATCGGGCACGAACCGGACACCCCGCTGCTCGACTACGTCGCCGACCTGCGGGCCTCCACGCCCACGGACGCGGCCAAGAAAGTCGTACCGGACGTCGGGGAGGAGTACGAGCGGGTGCGGGCGCTGCGGGACCGGGCGCGAAGGTGTGTCGAGTCCTTCCTCCAGCGGGAGGAGCGTGGGCTCGCGCAGGCGCTCGCGCGGCCGTCGATAGAGGATCCGCACCGGATGATCGACGAGCGCGCCGACCATGTGGCCGCCCTGGCCGACCGCGCCCGCCGCACCCTGGGGCATCTGCTGGACCGCGCCGACTCCGAGCTGACGCACACCCGCGCGCGTGTGGTGGCCCTCTCCCCCGCGGCGACCCTCCAGCGCGGGTACGCCGTCCTCCAGAAGGCCGACGGCCACGTGGTGCGGGCACCGGACGAGGTGACGGCGGAGGAGACCTTGCGGGCGCGGGTCGCCGAGGGTGAGTTCACTGTCCGAGTCGATGCATAGGGTGGGCGGATGACCAGCAAGGTGGCGGAAGAGGCGCTCGGGTACGAGCAGGCGCGGGACGAGCTGATCGAGGTCGTACGGCGGCTGGAGGCGGGCGGTACGACACTCGAGGAGTCCCTCGCACTCTGGGAGCGGGGCGAGGAGCTGGCCAAGGTGTGCCGGCGGTGGCTGGACGGGGCGCGGGCACGCCTGGACGCGGCCCTGGCCGAGGAGTCGGAGGAGGGCGAGGGCGACTCCGCGTAGCGGGCACGGGTGATCTGTGAAGCGGATCACCACACCCCACTTTTGATTGAAGGTTGAACTTCATTCGCGTACGGTCGGAGACGTCAACCGGTCCACGGTCCGTTTACGGGACCGACGTACATCCCGAGAAGGTTCCCCATGTCTCTCGTCCTTGACCCCGCCGCCCAGGACCTGCTGTTCCGCGAGGCCCGTACCGCGAACACCTTCACCGACGAGCCGGTGACCGACGAGCAGGTCCAGGCGATCTACGACCTGGTCAAGTACGGCCCGACCGCCTTCAACCAGAGCCCGCTGCGCATCACCCTGGTCCGCTCAGCCGAGGCCCGTGAGCGCCTGGTCCAGCACATGGCCGAGGGCAACCAGCCGAAGACCGCCACCGCCCCGCTGGTCGCGATCCTCTCCGCGGACAACGAGTTCCACGAGGAGCTGCCGCAGCTCTTCCCGCACTTCCCGCAGGCCAAGGACGTCTTCTTCAGCGAGCGCCCCGCCCGCGAGGATGCCGCCGGGCTGAACGCCGCCCTCCAGGCCGCCTACTTCATCATCGGCGTCCGTGCCGCGGGCCTCGCCGCCGGCCCGATGACCGGTCTGGACTTCGAGGGCGTCCGCAAGGAGTTCCTGGACGACGACCACACCCCGCTGATGGTCGTCAACATCGGCAAGCCGGGCGAGGACGCCTGGTTCCCGCGCTCCCCGCGCCTGGCGTACGACGAGGTCGTCACCACCGTCTGAGACGACTGACACACGGGAGGGGCCCGGCTGCCTGGCAGCCGGGCCCCTCCCGTGTGTCACCTCACGCCATCTTCAGCGCCTTCGCCATCTCGGTGAGCTGCCCGAACGACCCCGTGCCCGCGACCACCGTCGTCGCCCCGTCGCCGCTGTGCACGAGGGCGTCGTAACGGCCGCCCGTGTACCGCGTCCAGGTGCGGCCCGCGATCTCCTGGGTCTGCTTCGTCGCCTCGCCGCCCTGACTCGCCTCGTCGATGAACTCCGAGGGCTTCTGAGTCGACTGCTCGATCTGCACGTACTGCCCACCGGGGGCGTTGAAGCCCAGGTGCCAGGCGTCGGACTGGTCGCCCCGGAAGCGCACCGAGGTCGCCTTCCAGCCGGCCGGCAGACCCTCGGGCGCGGCCACCGGGTAGGAGGCCGCGCGGCGGGCCGTGAGCAGCTCGACGCGGTAGTCGACCGTCTTGATGTCGGGAGCGGAGTCGTCGTGCGGGATGAACACGTAGATGACCGCCGCCGCGATCCCGATGAGGCCCAGGGACAGAATCATGTCCCGGACCGTCTTCTGCTTGCCGTTCGAACCTGCCACGCCCCTATCGTCGCAGGTGCCCGGTCCGCTCATCCGTGGGGTCCCCTGCTCATTTTGTCGGACTGACGATAGAGTCGACGGTCGAACCCTCATCCGGCCGTCGTCGTATCAGAAAGGTGCGCTCCGATGACCGAGCATCATCATCTGCCGTCCGAACTCGAAGTCCCCTCCGAGGCCCCCGACCGCAACCTCGCCCTGGAACTCGTCCGGGTGACCGAAGCTGCCGCGATGGCCGCGGGCCGCTGGGTCGGGCGGGGCGAGAAGAACGGCGCCGACGGCGCCGCGGTGCGCGCCATGCGGTCCCTGGTCTCCACCGTGTCGATGAACGGCGTCGTCGTCATCGGTGAGGGCGAGAAGGACGAGGCCCCGATGCTCTTCAACGGAGAGCGCGTGGGCGACGGGACCGGCCCCGAGTGCGACATCGCCGTCGACCCGATCGACGGGACCACGCTGACGGCCAAGGGCATGCCGAACGCGATCGCGGTCCTGGCCGCGGCGGACCGGGGCTCGATGTTCGACCCGTCCGCCGTGTTCTACATGGACAAGCTGGTCACGGGACCGGAAGCCGCGGACTTCGTCGACATCAACGCGCCGGTCTCCGTGAACATCCGCCGGGTCGCCAAGGCGAAGCGCTCCACCCCGGAGGACGTGACCGTCGTCATCCTCGACCGGCCCCGGCACGAAGGCATCATCAAGGAGATCCGGGAGGCGGGAGCGCGGATCAAGCTCATCTCCGACGGTGACGTGGCCGGGTCGATCTACGCGCTGCGCGAGGGCACCGGCGTCGACATGCTGCTGGGCATCGGCGGTACGCCCGAGGGGATCATCTCGGCCTGTGCCGTGAAGTGCCTCGGGGGCACGATCCAGGGCAAGCTGTGGCCGAAGGACGACGAGGAGCGGGCCCGGGCGATCGACGCCGGGCACGACCTGGACCGGGTGCTGACGACCGACGACCTGGTCTCCGGGGAGAACGTGTTCTTCGTGGCGACCGGGATCACCGACGGTGAGCTGCTGCGGGGTGTGCGGTACCGGTCGGAGACCGCGACCACCGACTCGATCGTGATGCGGTCGAAGTCCGGGACGGTGCGGCGGATCGACTCGGAGCACCGGCTCAGCAAGCTGCGGGCCTACAGCGCGATCGATTTCGATCGCGCCAAATAGCGCCTGACGGCTCGGGAGCTTCGGAGCGTGGCGATCAAGCCCCGCGTCCCTGAGGAGAAGGGCGCCCCCGGTGCGGAGGGGGCGCCCTTCCTCTTGTCCTTGTGCTCAGCCGGCCTGGGCTATGCGTGCCGCCCGCGCCGCTTTCGTGAGCTCCAGGTCGCGGCGCCTGCGGCGGGCCAGGACCACACGGCGTTCCGCCGCGGTGAGGCCGCCCCAGACGCCGTAGGGCTCGGGCTGGAGCAGGGCGTGTTCGCGGCACTCGACCATGACCGGACAGCGGGCACAGACGCGCTTCGCGGCCTCCTCCCGGGAGAGCCGGGCAGCGGTGGGTTCCTTGGACGGAGCGAAGAACAGGCCGGCCTCGTCGCGCCGGCACACCGCCTCGGTGTGCCATGGAGCGTCTTGGTCCCTGTCCCGCACTGGCACCCGCTGGGCCGGAACGGCAGCGACCTGCAGGGACGAATGCGGCGGTTGCAGCACGGTCTACTCCTGACGACGGCTTCGCGAGCGAGAGACGATGCAGCAAGCCCTACCCGCTGTGCGCGCGCCTATGCACTGAGTCCCCAACCGCTGGATCGCGGGCGGTCGTGTGCGCTTCCGCGGGCCGACCGAGGGCGGATTCCGCCGTTTCGGACCCACCCTGATTCACAACCGTCAACGATCCAGGTGTTTGCGCAAACTCTTGTCGACCTTGCGATCGACCGCGCGCTGAACCCGGTCGAGAATGTCCGCGACGAGCTTGCCGCGCCTGGGCTTCGCGTCGACGCTGCCGAGGACGGCCCAGCCGTCGACGTACACCACCGGCGCGTCCGGCTCCGCGGAGTCGAGCGTGTCCACCTGGAAGTCGCCGAGGACCCCGACTCCCGTGCCGCGCAGCGAGACGTTCTCCGGGACGCGCACCTCGACGCTGCCGAACACCGAGAACGCCTTGATGACGACCTGGCGGTACTCGAAGATCGCCTCGCTGAGGTCTATCTCGACACTGCCGAAGACCGCGTAGGCGTGGATACGGCGGCCGGCGCGCCAGCGGCCCTTGCGGACGGCGGCGCTGAACACCGCCACCACGTTGTCGTCCGGGTCCGGGGGGATCGCGTCGGTCGGGCGGTTGGGGGCCGGGGTCCAGGCCGGGGCGGTACGGGGCTCGTGGGCCGCCGGCAGGTCCCGTATGAAGACCTCCAGCTCGCCGACGGTCTTGGCGCTCAGCACCCCCTCGACCCGCTCGGCGTGCTCGTCCGCGGTGAGGCGGCCCTCGGCCAGGGCCTCGCGCAGGATGTCGGCGATACGGTCGCGGTCGGCGTCCGAGGCACGCAGGTCGGCCACCGCGGGGGCGGGGCCCGCGTGCTTCTGAAGGTCCGGCTTCTGAAGGTCCACGTCAGCAGCGTACCCAAACGCGATAGATCGCGACTAGGGCTGTGGACAAGTCTTGGCACACCGAACAAGCGCCGAACGAGCACCGACTGAGCCCTACCTCACAAGCTCGCGTCCTCGGGCAGGTTCTAGGCTGGTGAGGCCCGCCAACGGAGGCGGGTGGTCGACCCGCAGAGTGAGGAATGGGCTGAGATGCCTGAGTTCGCGTACACCGATCTGCTCCCCATGGGAGAGGACACCACCCCCTATCGGCTGGTGACCTCCGAGGGTGTCTCCACCTTCGAGGCCGACGGGCGGACCTTCCTCAAGGTGGAGCCGGAGGCGCTGCGCAAGCTCGCCGCGGAGGCCATCCACGACATCCAGCACTACCTGCGGCCCGCGCACCTCGCCCAGTTGCGGCGGATCATCGACGACCCCGAGGCGTCCAGCAACGACAAGTTCGTGGCGCTGGACCTGCTGAAGAACGCGAACATCGCGGCCGCGGGCGTGCTTCCGATGTGCCAGGACACCGGCACGGCGATCGTCATGGGCAAGCGCGGGCAGAACGTGCTCACGCAGGGCGGCGACGAGGAGGCCCTGTCGAAGGGCATCTACGACGCGTACCTGAACCTCAACCTGCGCTACTCGCAGATGGCCCCGCTGACCATGTGGGACGAGAAGAACACCGGCTCCAACCTCCCCGCGCAGATCGAGCTGTACGCCACCGACGGCGGCGCGTACAAGTTCCTGTTCATGGCGAAGGGTGGCGGCTCGGCCAACAAGTCGTTCCTGTACCAGGAGACGAAGGCCGTCCTCAATGAGGCCTCCATGATGAAGTTCCTGGAGGAGAAGATCCGTTCGCTCGGTACGGCCGCCTGTCCGCCGTACCACCTGGCGATCGTGGTCGGCGGTACGTCCGCCGAGTACGCGCTGAAGACCGCGAAGTACGCCTCCGCGCACTACCTGGACGAGATCCCGGCCGAGGGCTCGGAGCTCGGGCACGGCTTCCGGGACAAGGAGCTGGAGGAGAAGGTCTTCGAGCTGACGCAGAAGATCGGGATCGGGGCGCAGTTCGGCGGCAAGTACTTCTGCCACGACGTGCGGGTGGTGCGGCTGCCCCGGCACGGTGCGTCCTGCCCCGTCGCCATCGCCGTGTCCTGCTCGGCCGACCGGCAGGCCGTCGCGAAGATCACCGCCGAGGGTGTCTTCCTGGAGCAGTTGGAGACGGACCCGGCGCGGTTCCTGCCGGAGACGACCGACGAGCACCTCGACTCCGACGGTGACGTCGTCAAGATCGACCTCAACCAGCCGATGGACGACATCCTCGCGGAGCTCACCAAGTACCCGGTGAAGACGCGGCTCTCGCTGACCGGTCCGCTCGTGGTGGCGCGGGACATCGCGCACGCCAAGATCAAGGAGCGTCTCGACGCGGGCGAGGAGATGCCGCAGTACCTGAAGGACCACCCGGTGTACTACGCGGGTCCGGCGAAGACGCCCGAGGGCTACGCGTCCGGTTCCTTCGGCCCGACGACGGCCGGCCGCATGGACTCCTACGTCGAGCAGTTCCAGGCGGCGGGCGGCTCCAAGGTGATGCTGGCCAAGGGCAACCGCAGCAAGCAGGTCACCGACGCGTGCGGTGCGCACGGCGGGTTCTACCTCGGCTCCATCGGCGGCCCGGCCGCGCGGCTCGCCCAGGACTGCATCAAGAAGGTCGAGGTCGTCGAGTACGAGGAGCTCGGCATGGAGGCGGTCTGGAAGATCGAGGTCGAGGACTTCCCGGCGTTCATCGTGGTCGACGACAAGGGCAACGACTTCTTCCAAGATCCCGCCCCTCAGCCGACCTTCACGTCGATCCCCGTGCGCGGTCCCGGCCTGGCGTAATGCCTTCGGGTGGCGGCGGGGACGGTTTTCGCCCCCGCCGCCCCTACCCGTCCCGTTACCAGAGGCTCCGCCCCTTCGACCCCGCCGGGGACTCCGCCCCCGAACCCCCGCGAGGCGGCTCGGCGTGGCACGCGCCAGTACCCGCCGGACGAACAGAGTGGAACGACTTCTTCCAGGCCCCGGCGCCCGCCCCGACGTTCACCTCCATTCCGGTCCGGGGGCCGGGGCCGGCGGAAGTGCCCTGGGGGTGGAAGGGGGCTCGCCCCCGCCGCCCCTACCCGTGCCATCCCCAGAGCCAGCCGCCCCGTCGGCCCGGCCCACGACTTCCCGCCGGCCCACGGCTACCCGGACCTCCTGCGGCCGGGCGACCGGCCTGACACCCCATTCTCAAAGGCCGGCCGGGCTGATGGGTGTCGCCGCCGAACAAGTCAAACGACTGCTTCCAGGACACCGCGCCGACGCCGGGCCGGGCTGGAGGTTGGGCTGGGGGTTGGGCTGGGCTGGAGTGCCCCACCGGGGCAGCGGGGGGGTGTTTCTCGCCCCCGCCCCTACCCGTCCCACCTCGGGGGCAGCCGCCCCCTCAGCCCGCGCTGGGACTGCGTCCCCTGCACGCCACCCCCGGGCTTCGCCCACTGATTCGCCGTGGGCCCGAACCCCGCGTGCCGTTCGGTCTGGCGCCTTGTCTGCGCAGGCAAGGGGCAGCGCGGGGACTCGCCACTCCGCCGCTCCTGGCCGTTCCGTGGCTCCAAGTCCACGGGCGGCACCTCTGCGATCATGGCTGTCCCTCTGCCGGTCCGGTGGGGCGCGCTTCAGGCTGCGCCTTGAGGGCACCTGCAGCGAGGCACCTCCTCGCGTCGCCGTCTGTTCGTCTCGTCACCGGTCGGAGTGATCCAGAACGGCTCGGTGCGGCAGGAATAGGTGCCACAGGGGCAGACGCTGACCAAGACGGAGGTGATCGGCAGTGGCCGACGAGCAGCAGGAACAGGCGTTCCGTATCGAGCACGACTCCATGGGCGAGGTCCGGGTCCCGGCGGACGCCAAGTGGCGGGCGCAGACCCAGCGGGCGGTGGAGAACTTCCCCGTCTCCGGGCAGCGGATCGAGCGGGCGCACATCGAGGCGCTGGCCCGGATCAAGGGTGCGGCCGCGAAGGTGAACGCGCGGCTGGACGTGCTCGACAAGGACATCGCCGAGGCCATCCAGGAGGCGGCCGACGAGGTGGCCCGGGGCGACTGGGACGCGCACTTCCCGGTCGACGTGTTCCAGACCGGGTCCGGCACCTCGTCCAACATGAACACCAACGAGGTCATCGCGACCCTGGCGAGCGAACGGCTCGGCGAGGGCCGCGGCGTGCACCCCAACGACCACGTGAACGCCTCGCAGTCCTCCAACGACGTCTTCCCGTCCTCCATCCACATCGCGGCCACGGCCGCCGTCACCCGGGACCTCATCCCCGCCCTCGACCACCTCGCCGCGGCCCTCTCCCGCAAGTCCGAGGAGTTCGCCGACGTCGTGAAGTCGGGGCGGACCCACCTGATGGACGCCACCCCGGTGACCCTGGGGCAGGAGTTCGGCGGCTACGCGGCCCAGATCCGCCATGGCGTCGAGCGCCTGAACGCCTCCCTCCCCCGGCTCGCCGAACTGCCCCTGGGTGGTACCGCCGTCGGCACCGGCATCAACACCCCGCCCGGCTTCTCGGCCGCCGTCATCGAGGAGATCGCCCGCACCACCGGCCTGCCGCTCACCGAGGCGCGGGACCACTTCGAGGCCCAGGGCGCCCGGGACGGGATCGTCGAGACCAGCGGGCAGCTCAGGACCATCGCGGTCGGGCTGACGAAGATCGCCAATGACCTGCGGTGGATGTCCTCCGGGCCCAGGACCGGGCTCGCGGAGATCTCGCTGCCCGACCTCCAGCCCGGTTCGTCGATCATGCCCGGCAAGGTCAATCCGGTGATCCCGGAGGCCGTGCTGATGGTCGCGGCCCAGGTCATCGGGAACGACGCCACCGTCGCGACCGCCGGAGCGGCCGGCAACTTCGAGCTCAACGTCATGCTGCCGGTCATCGCGAAGAACGTCCTGGAGTCGATCCGGCTGCTCGCCAACGTCTCCCGGCTGCTCGCCGACCGGACCGTCGACGGCATCGTCGCCCACCGGGAACGCGCCCGCGAGTACGCCGAGTCCTCGCCCTCGGTGGTCACCCCGCTCAACAAGTACATCGGGTACGAGGAAGCCGCGAAGGTCGCCAAGAAGGCGCTCGCCGAACAGAAGACGATTCGCCAGGTCGTCCTGGAGAGCGGGTACGTCGAGCGCGGTGATCTGACGGCCGAACAACTCGACGAGGCGCTGGATGTCCTGCGGATGACACGGCCGTAACCTTTCCCGGCGCCGGCGTGAACCGTGACGCGTACCGCAGCGTCGTATGCCTATGGCACCTAATATCTGTGCATGGCAGACGGTGGAGCGGTGAGAGCGGTGGAAGCAGGTACGTCGGCGCGGTTCTGGGAGCCCGGGAGTCAGATCCTGTGGCGCTACCGGGAGAACGCGGGCGCGCACTTCCACATCGCCCGCCCGGTCACCGTCGTACGCGACGACGAGGACCTGCTCGCCGTGTGGCTGGCACCGGGTACCGAGTGTGTGCGGCCGGTGCTGGCCGACGGCACGCCGGTGCACGCCGAGCCGCTGGAGTCCCGTTACACCAAGCCGCGTTCGGTCCATCGGGACCGCTGGTTCGGCACCGGGGTGCTGAAGCTGGCGCGGCCGGGGTTGCCGTGGTCGGTGTGGCTGTTCTGGGAGCCGGGCTGGCAGTTCAAGAACTGGTACGTGAACCTGGAGGAGCCGCTGGCGCGTTGGGCCGGGGGTGTGGATTCCGAGGATCACTTCCTGGACATCACCGTGGATCCCGACCGCCGTTGGCAGTGGCGGGACGAGGACGAGTTCGCGCAGGCCCAGCGGGACGGGCTGATGGGCCCGGACCTGGCCGAACGGGTCAGAGCGGCGGGACGTTGTGCGGTGGAGGTGATCCGCGCCTGGGGCCCGCCGTTCTCGGACGGCTGGCCCGACTGGCGGCCCGATCCGTCCTGGACCGTGCCGCTCCTTCCGGAAGACTGGGACCGTACGCCCGCGCACTTGTCCTCATGAGACCCTTGATGCGCCCCCGGGCTGCAAACGTAGGATCGTCCTCCGCAAGAGCGCGCAGCGGCAACTACCGGAGCGGGCACTGGGCTTGACCGATCGTCACCGAGGGGCGGCAGGACGTGAGCGTGGGGTACGAGGGCAACACCGGTACGGGCCGCGGAAGGTTGACCAAAAACGCAGGAACAGCCCCTGACCACGCGGGAATTCCGTTCCTGGGACACGTATTCCGGGTATCGGGATTTCGGCGGGACCAACTGCGCGTACGGCGTGCAGCCCCGGACGGACGGATTCGACACGCGTGACGGAGCACCCGACCTCCTTCGAACGCCCCCAGCCGGGCGTCGACCCCACGGACCCCCGCGGGGCGCTCCTGCGTTCCCCGGTGCCGCCGACCGCCCAGGGCGTCGAGGCGCCCACCGCTTTACCGCTCCAGGCCCGCTCCGGTGATTCCACCCCGGAGGCGGCACCCGTCGTCCAGGCAGGCAACAGCACGACCGGAAGGACCGGCAGGACCGGCGACCACAAGGACATGGGCATGAACCCGGCCGGTACCGGCCCCGAGCACTCCCAGCCGGCCGCCGCCGAGCCGGACACGCACCGCCCGCGGCCCGTCCCCGAGGGGGTTCCGGTCCAGCCGGGCGGCGAGGGCGAGCGGCCGCCCCAGAGCGGCGACGAACGCCGTACCGGGCAGGGGCTGCCCGCGGGCCGGCCCACGCCCATGCGGCGCGACGGCGACCGGCTGCGCTTCGTGGGCGCGGCGACCCGCCGGATCGCCCGCGGTATCGACCTGGACGAGATCGTGATGGGTCTGTGCCGGGCGACCGTGCCGACCTTCTCGGACGCGATCCTCGTCTATCTGCGCGACCCGCTGCCCGTCGGCGACGAGCGGCCCACCGGCCCCCTCGTGCTCCGGCTGCGGCGCAGCGACCGCATCCCGCAGCAGGAGCGGGACCTGGAGGACGGCATCCTGCCGGTGCCGGTGCCGGAGAACCCGACCGAGCTGGACGCGCTCGGCACCGAACTGTGCGAGGTGCAGCCCGGCAGCGCGCTCGCCGAGGTGCTGCGCGGGGTGCGCCCGGTCTTCACGGACACGCCCGCGGCCCACGCCGCGCTGCCGGAACTGCTCGGCGAGGGCGGCGAGTTCGCCGTACCGTCGGGCCGGCGTGCGATCCTCGCCCCGTTGCGCGGTCGGCGCCGGGTGATCGGCGCCGCCCTGTTCCTGCGCCGCCCCGACCGCATCCCCTTCGACCCGGACGACCTGCTCGTCGCCGCCCAGCTCGCCACGCACAGCGCGCTGGGCATCGACAAGGCGGTCCTCTACGGCCGTGAGGCGTACATCGCCGACGAGCTCCAGCGCACCATGCTGCCCGAGACGCTCCCGCGGCCGACCGGTGTCCGGCTGGCCTCGCGCTATCTGCCGGCCGCCGAGACGGCCCGGGTGGGCGGCGACTGGTACGACGCGATCCCGCTGCCCGGCAGCCGGGTCGCGCTGGTCGTGGGTGACGTGATGGGGCACTCCATGACGTCCGCGGCGATCATGGGCCAGCTCCGGACGACCGCGCAGACCCTCGCCGGGCTCGACCTGCCGCCGCAGGAGGTGCTGCACCACCTTGACGAACAGGCCCAGCGGCTCGGCACGGACCGTATGGCGACCTGTCTCTACGCGGTCTACGACCCGGTCTCGCACCGCATCACCATCGCCAACGCCGGTCATCCGCCGCCGGTGCTGCTGCATCTGGGCGGCCGGGCCGAGGTGCTCCGGGTGCCGCCGGGGGCGCCGATCGGTGTCGGCGGCGTGGACTTCGAGGCCGTGGAGCTGGACGCGCCGGCCGGGGCGACGCTGCTGCTGTACACCGACGGGCTGGTGGAGTCGCGGCTGCGGGACGTGTGGACCGGGATAGAGCAGTTGCGGGAGAAGCTCGCCGCGACGGCGCAGTTGACCGGGCCAGATCATCCGCCGCCGCTGGAGGCGCTGTGCGACGAGGTGCTCGACATGCTCGGTCCTGGCGACCGGGACGACGACATCGCGCTGCTCGCGGCCCGCTTCGACGGGATCGCGCCCAGTGATGTGGCGTACTGGTTCCTGGAGCCGGAGGACGCGGCCCCGGGCCGGGCCCGGCGGCTCGCGCGGCGGGCGCTGTCGCGGTGGGGCATGGAGGATCTGACCGACTCGGTCGAGCTGCTGGTCAGTGAGGTCGTGACGAACGCCGTGCGGTACGCGACCCGGCCGGTGACGCTCCGGCTGCTGCGGACCGATGTGCTGCGGTGCGAGGTCGGGGACGACGTACCGCAGCTGCCGCGGCTGAGGCAGGCTCGCGCCACCGACGAGGGCGGGCGCGGGCTGTACCTCGTCAACCGGCTCGCCCGGCGGTGGGGGGCCACTCGGTTGAGCACCGGCAAGGTCGTGTGGTTCGAGCTCAACAGGGGCTAGGGAACGAGAGAGGGCGCCCGGTGGTCACCGGGCGCCCTCTCTCGTTCGCTACTGGTCCTCGTTCGGGTCGAACGGGTTCGCCGGTGGGCTCGTCGTCACGACCGGAGTGCTCTGCTCACCGGTCGGCGGCGACTGCGACGGCGTCTGCGAAGGGGTTTGCGACGGCGTCTGCGAGGGTGTCGCGCTCGGCGTCTGCGACGGCTTCTTGGTGCTGGGCGTCGCCGACGGCGTCGGGCTCGGCGTGTTCGACACCGTCGGTGTCCACGTCGGCTGGACCGCGGCGCCCTGGTCGGTCTCCAGGTCGAACTTGGTGTTCTCGCCGGCCACGCCGAAGGTGTACTCGGCCCAGATCTCCGCCGGGAAGCCACCGCCGTTGACCCGCGCCTCGCCGCCCACGCCGTACATCTTGGCCTGGGCCCTGGTCTTGTAGTTCTCGCCGAACAGACCGACCGAGGTGACGAGGTCCGGGGTGTAGCCGGTGAACCAGGCCGACTTGTTGTCGTCGGAGGTACCGGTCTTGCCGGCGACCTTGCGGCCCTCGCGGTCCGGGTTCTGCTGCACGGACTTCTGAGCCGTACCGTCGTTGACCACGCCGGTCAGCACCGAGGTGACCGTGTCGGCGGCCTCCCGGCTGATGACCTGCTCGCCGATCGGGTCGGGCATCTGGAACTCGTTGCCGCCCTGCTCCGCCGACTTGATGATGGTCGGCGTGACCTGCTTGCCGTGGTTGTCGAGGGTGGCGTAGACGCCGGCCATCTGGATGGGGCTCGCGCCCATGGTGCCCAGGGTGTAGGCGGGGAGCGGCCTGAGCTTGCCGGTGTCCATGCCGAGCTTGGTGGCCGTCGCGAGGACCTTGTCCATGCCGACGTCGACGCCCATCTGCGCGAAGACGGAGTTGATGGACTGGTTCATCGCCGTCTGGACGGTGACCTGCTTGCCGTAGTTGTGGTCGTCCTCGTTCTCGGGGGCGAATCCGACCTTGTCGCCGTTGCTGTCGACGACCTGACGCTTGCTGGTGCCGTCGTAGATCGTGTTCGCGCCGATCGGCTTGCCGTCCTGCGTCTCGGAGTTGTTCTCCAGGGCGGCGGCGAGGATGACCGGCTTGAAGGTGGAGGCGGGCTGGTAGTCGGTGCGGTTGGCGTTGCTGTAGAAGTGCTTGGTGTAGTCCGTGCCGCCGTACAGGGCGACGATCTTCCCCGTCTTGGGGTCGACGGAGGCGGCACCGGCCTGGACGTTTCTGTCGACCGTGCGCTTCTTCGGGTCCAGCTGGCTGGTCAGCTTGTCCTTGACCGCCTTCTCCAGCTGGGCCTGCTTCTTCTTGTCGATGTTCAGGGTGATGGTCCACCCGGCGTTCTCGACCCGGGCCTCGGCCTCGTCCTGGGTGATGTTCTCCTTGGCCATCAGCTGCTTCTCGAGCTGCTGCTTGGCGAGTTTGACGAAGTAGCCCTTCTGCCCTTCCAGGCCGGGGTCGGCCTTGGGCTCCTTCGGCACCGGGAAGGTCATCTCCGCGCGCTTCGTCTTGTCCAGCCAGCCCTGCTTGACCATGTTGTCCAGGACGTAGTTCCAGCGGGCCGTCACCAGTTTCTTGCCGGTGTCGTTGGCGACCGCCCAGTCGTACTGGCTCGGGGCCTGGAGCAGCGCGGCGAGGTAGGCGCCCTGCTCGACGCTGAGCTTGCTCGCGTCGACGCGGTAGTAGTCCTGGGCGGCGGCCTGGATGCCGTAGGCGCCGCGGCCGTAGTAGCTGGTGTTGATGTAGCCGGCGAGGATGTCGTCCTTGGGCGTCTCGCGGTCCACCTTCAGCGAGATGACCAGTTCCTTCAGCTTGCGCGTGACGGTCTGGTCCTGGTCGAGGTAGTAGTTCTTGACGTACTGCTGGGTGATCGTGGAGCCACCCTGTTTGCCCTTGCCGGAGAGGGTGTTGAACAGTCCGCGGGCGATGCCCTTGAAGTCGACGCCCGCGTCCGTGTAGAAGGTCTTGTTCTCCGCTGCCACGAAGGTGCGCTGGACCGGCTTGGGCACTTCGGAGAGGTCGACGATCTCGCGGTTGGTGTCGCCCTCGCGGGCCATGACCGAACCGTTGCTGTACTTGTAGATGTTGCTCTGTTCCTGCGCCTTCGCGTTGCCCTTGGGCACGTCGATCATCATGTACATCACGACGAAGGCGCCGATGCCGAGCAGGCAGACGGCGAAGAACGTGCCGAGGATCTTCTTCCAGGTGAAGAGCCGGCGTATGCCGCTCTTACCTTTCTTCGCGCCCTTCTTGCCTCGCGCGGCCTTGCGCGCCGCGGCCCTGCCGCCGGTGGCGAGGCCCTCGCTCGGCGTCCCGGACGAGCGCGTGGGCGGCGCCGCGCGGCGGCCACCGCGCTGACGTGCTCTTCTCTCTTCCGCTCGTCCCATGGGTCGACTCGCTCCGCTTCCTCATCGGCGGCCACACAGGTTCGTGGCTCAGGTCAGCTCAGAAAGCTAACACCGGTCTATATGACACAGGGCCCTCGATCCGGCCTCGGGGGGGCGTGAGAATCAGCACCCGCCTCCTCGGAACCAGACCTCCGAGGGGGCTTGAAGGTTGCCGGGACAGGGTAAAGTGATATCACTTAGCTAGATCAGCGCTAGCTGATCCGTGAGATCGAACAAGGGGGACCCCTATGTCCATGGACGACTCGGTACCCGACATGCCCGCCCCGCGCGTGCGGGAGTTCGCCGCGCACAGCATCGGCGGCGCGCTCGCGCTGCTGCTGGGCCTGATCGGACTCCTGATCGCCGTCTTCCTTCTCGCGCTGAGCGGGGAGAACCCCGGGTTCGCCGTGGGCGGGGTCCTCGTGCTGATCGCCGCACTCATCTCGCTGCGCGGCCTGAACACGGTCGCGCCGGGCGAGGCCCGGGTCGTCCAGCTCTTCGGGCGCTACAAGGGCACCATCCGCCAGGACGGCCTGCGCTGGGTGAACCCCTTCACCTCCCGGACCAAGGTCTCCACCCGGGTCCGCAACCACGAGACCGCCGTCCTCAAGGTCAACGACGCCTACGGCAACCCGATCGAACTGGCCGCGGTCGTGGTGTGGAAGGTCGAGGACACCGCCCAGGCCACCTTCGAGGTGGACAACTTCGTGAAGTTCGTCGCCACCCAGACCGAGACGGCGGTCCGGCACATCGCCATCGAGTACCCCTACGACGCCCACGAGGAGGACGGGCTCTCGCTGCGCGGCAACGCCGACGAGATCACCCAGAAGCTCGCCACCGAGCTGCACGCGCGCGTGGAGTCGGCCGGCGTGCAGATCATCGAGTCCCGCTTCACCCACCTCGCCTACGCGCCGGAGATCGCCTCGGCGATGCTCCAGCGGCAGCAGGCCGGCGCGGTCGTCGCGGCCCGGCGGCAGATCGTGGAGGGCGCGGTCGGCATGGTCGAGGAGGCGCTGGCCCGGATCACCGAGCGGGACATCGTGGAACTGGACGAGGAGCGCAAGGCGGCGATGGTGTCCAACCTGATGGTGGTGCTGTGCGGCGACCGCGCCCCGCAGCCGGTCCTCAACACCGGGACGCTCTACCAGTGACGGCACCTTCCGCACCTTCCGAGGGCGGCCCCCCCGAGCGGCGGCCTCAGCAGCGCAAGCAGGTGCTGCTGAGGCTGGACCCGCTGGTGTACGAGGCCCTGGCGCGGTGGGCCGGGGACGAGCTGCGGTCGGCGAACGCGCAGATCGAGTTCCTGCTGCGCAGGGCCCTGAAGGAGGCCGGCCGGCTGCCCGGTGACACCGGCCCGCTGCCGCGTCGGGGCCGGCCGCCCAAGGACACCGGCGACGCTCGGGACACCTAGAGCGCGGGCGTAGCAGAACCGTGACAATCGGCCGCCACCTGCGGCTGCTCACGCCGGACAGCCATCTACACACTCCGCGTATACATGCGGGGTATACACCGCATGTACAGTCCTCTCCATGTCCATCGGTCACACCCTCCTAGGGCTCCTGGAGTCCGGGCCCCGCCACGGCTACGACCTCAAGCGGGCCTTCGACGAGAAGTTCGGTCACGACCGGCCGCTGCACTACGGCCAGGTCTACTCGACGATGTCCCGACTGCTGAAGAACGGGCTCGTCGAAGTCGACGGCATCGAGCCCGGCGGCGGCCCCGAGCGCAAGCGCTACGCCATCACCGACGCCGGGATCACCGACGTGCAGCGGTGGCTCGCCACGCCCGAGAAGCCCGAGCCGTACCTCCAGTCCACGCTGTACACCAAGGTCGTCCTCGCGCTGCTCACGCACCGGGACGCCGGCGACATCCTGGACAACCAGCGCGCCGAGCACCTGCGGATGATGCGCATCCTCACCGACCGCAAGCGCAAGGGCGACCTCGCCGACCAGCTCATCTGCGACCACGCCCTGTTCCATCTGGAAGCCGACCTGCGCTGGCTGGAGCTGACCGCCGCGCGTCTGGACAAACTCGCGGAGGTGGTGGTCAAGTGACCCCGGCCGGTTCCCTGCTCGTCGCCGACGAACTGCGCAAGGCCTACGGTCCGACCGTCGCCCTCGACGGCGCCCAGTTCTCCATCCACCCCGGCGAGGTCGTCGCCGTGATGGGCCCCTCCGGGTCCGGCAAGTCGACCCTGCTGCACTGCCTCGCCGGGATCGTCACCCCGGACTCGGGCTCGATCACGTACAACGGCCGGGAGATGGCCACGATGAACGACTCCGAGCGCAGCGCTCTGCGCCGCTCCGAGTTCGGGTTCGTCTTCCAGTTCGGCCAGCTCGTCCCCGAGCTGACCTGTGTGGAGAACGTGGCGCTGCCGCTGCGCCTGAACGGCACCTCCCGCAAGGAGGCCGAGAAGGCGGCCCTGGGCTGGATGGAGCGCCTGGAGGTCGACGACCTGAGGAAGAAGCGGCCCGGTGAGGTCTCCGGCGGTCAGGGGCAGCGGGTGGCCGTGGCCCGGTCCCTGGTGACCAACCCGCGCGTGCTGTTCGCGGACGAGCCGACCGGTGCGCTGGACTCCCTCAACGGTGAGCGGGTCATGGAACTGCTCACCGAGGCCGCCCGGTCCACCAACGCGGCCGTCGTCCTCGTCACGCACGAGGCACGGGTCGCCGCCTACTCCGACCGCGAGATCGTCGTACGGGACGGGAAGTCCCGGGACATGGAGCGGGTCGTATGAAACTCGGGCAGTGGTGGCGAGACCTCGCCATGGGGGTCCGGTTCGCCTTCGCGGGCGGACGCGAGGGGTGGGTCCGGGCGCTGCTGACCGCGGTCGGCGTCGGGCTCGGGGTGGCGCTGCTGCTGCTGACCACCGCGCTGCCGAACGCGCTGGCGGTCCGGCACGAGCGGGGCGACGCCCGCGCGGACATCAACTACGGGCAGGACATGAAGAAGGGCGACGACACCCTGCTGTCGGGGAACGCGTCGACCACCTTCCGGGACACCGACATCCGCGGCCGGGACCTGGAGCCCGAGGGGCCGAAGGCGCCCCTGCCGCCCGGCGTCGCGAAGTTCCCCGCGGTCGGCGAGATGGTCGTCTCCCCCGCGCTGAAGAAACTTCTGGAGTCCGAGGACGGCAAGCTGCTGCGGGAGCGGCTGCCGAACCGGATCTCCGGGACGATCGCCGAGAGCGGACTGATCGGCTCCCACGAACTCGCCTTCTACCGCGGGGCCGAGGGGCTCGCCGCCCAGGACATCAACGGCGCCGGGATCAGCCGGATCAACAAGTACGGCAACCCGAACCCCACCGAGTCGGACTCCGACCCCGTGCTGGTGCTGCTGGTCCTGGTCGTCTTCGTGGTGCTGCTGATGCCGGTCGCCGTGTTCATCACCGCGGCCGCGCGCTTCGGCGGCGAGCGGCGCGACCGGCGGCTCGCGGCCCTGCGCCTGGTGGGCGCCGACGGCCGCTCGACCCGGCGGATCGCCGCCGGCGAGGCGTTGGCGGGCTCGGTGCTCGGTCTCGTGCTCGGCACCGGGTTCTTCCTGATCGGCCGCGAAGTGGCGGGCTCCGTCGAGGTGTTCGGGCAGAGCGTGTTCCCGAGCTATCTCAACCCCTCGCCGCTGCTGGCCCTGCTGGTCGCGGTCGCGGTGCCCGCGGCGGCCGTGCTGGTGACGCTGCTCGCCCTGCGGGGCGTGGTGATCGAACCGCTCGGCGTGGTGCGTACGGCGAAGCCCGCGCGACGCAGGCTGTGGTGGCGGCTGCTGCTGCCGCTGGCCGGGCTCGGGATGCTGTACCCGATGGTCGGACAGGGCCGGGACGGCGGCGACTTCAACCAGTACCTCGTCAGCGGCGGTGTCATCCTGCTGCTTGTCGGTGTGACCGCGCTGCTGCCGTGGATCGTCGAGGCGGTCGTGGCCCGGCTGGGCGCGGGCGCGGTGTCCTGGCAACTGGCCGTGCGCAGGCTCCAGTTGAGCAGCGGCACGGCGGCCCGGATGGTCAACGGCATCGCGGTCGCGGTGGCCGGGGCGATCGCGCTGCAGATGCTGTTCGCGGGCACCTCGAGCGACTACACGAAGGACACCGGCTACGACATCTCGCGGGCGCAGATGCAGGTGACCGTCCCGAAGGGGAAGACGCTCGCGGCGACCGCGAAGGAACTGGCCGAGACCAAGGGCGTCCGGCAGGTGTACGCGTTCAACGAGGGCTACGTCAACGACGGGACGGGCGAGGACGCGCACTGGGCCCGGGTGACCGTCGCCGACTGCACGTCCCTGCGTGAGGTGGCCAAGCTGTCCTCCTGCCGCGACGGTGACGTCTTCGTCTCCCATGTCGCGCCGGCGGTGGGCGACAGCGACACCGCCAGGCAGAATTCCGACGACGAGTCGAACGTGACGGCCCGGCCCGGCCAGAAGCTCTACTTCGACACCTCCGAGGCCGCGGAAAAGCAGACCTCGGTCGTCTGGACGGTCCCGAAGGCCGTCAAGCAGGCGGAGTCCATCGCCGACCCGACGGGCTACCGGCGCGGCGGAATCCTGCTCACCCCGGGCGCCTTCCCGGCACAGGCCGCGGCGGGGGTGCGCGGAGAGATCTACGTGCGGGTGGACGACTCGCTGCCGGACGCGCGCGACCACGTCCGCAACACGGCCGCCCGGATCAACCCGTACGAGGAGCCCATGACCTGGGTGTCCACCGAGAGCAACGACCGCTACTCCTCCATCCGCACCGGCCTGTTCGTGGGCGCCGTCTGTGTCCTCGCGCTGATCGGGGCGAGCCTGCTGGTCTCCCAGCTGGAGCAGCTGCGTGAGCGCAGGAGGCTGCTGTCGGCGCTGGTCGCCTTCGGTACCAGGCGGCGCACCCTGAGCCTGTCGGTGCTGTGGCAGACGGCGATCCCGGTCGGGCTCGGGCTGCTGCTGGCGTCGGCGGTGGGGCTGACGCTGGGCGTGGTCCTGCTGAAGATGACCGACACCTCGGTGCGCGTGGACTGGTCGAGCGTGCTGTCGATGACCGGCGTGGGCGCCGGTGTCGTCCTGGTGGTGACGCTGCTGAGCCTGCCGCCGCTGCTCAGGCTGATGCGCCCGGACGGGCTGCGGACGGAGTAACCGCCCGCAGCCGGCCGTCCGCTCAGAGGCTGTACTCCTTCACCACCCGCCGGACCTGGGCGAACAGCATGCCGACGTTGACCGACTTGCGGCACACCACGACGGCCACGACGTCCTGCTGTTCGACCAGCCGCACGAACAGGTGCGTGAGGTTCTCGCTGTTGACAAGGATCTCCTGGAAGAAGTGGTTGTCACTGCTGATCCCGCGACGCTCCTTGAAGACGTCCTCGATCATCACGACCGTACGGCCCTGGAACAGGTCGAGAGTCGCCCCCGCCAGGAGGTCCAGGACCTCCGGCGGGTGGTTCTCGACGGTCTCGTACGACAGCAGCATGCCCGTGGATATGTCGACCACGCCGGAAGCCACGCAGTCGGGGGCGTCGGTACGAAGGGACTTGACCAGGCCCATCACCTGGTCGGAGAAACCTGTGGCCATGCGCTTCGTCGCCATCCCTTCAGACTCCTTCTGGTGCTTTCCCGGGCGCCTTGTCGGTGAGGATCGAGCCGATCCGGTTCAGGGTCGGCTGGGTCGCCCGGTGCAGGTGGTCCACGTCCATGCCCTCGTCGCCGAGCACGACCATCAGGGCGGTCTCGCCGACGGCGTAGAAGGCGGCGCAGCCGTGGCTGCCGTACGTCACCGTCCGGCGCAGCGTGCCGCGGGCGGTCGCCTCGGCGGTGCGCCGGGCGAGGCCGAGGCCGGCCGCGGCGAGTGCGGCGAGGCCTTCCGGGTCGATCGAGTCGGCGGTGTCGGCGGCGATGAGCAGCCCGTCCGCGGCGGCCACCGCGGTGTCGGTTATCCCGGTGACCTGTTCCCGCAGACCGCGCATTTCGAGCGCCAGGGCTTGGTGGTCCATAAAGTCAACTCCCCTGATTCTTTGCGTATCTGATCGGCGTTTTCATCTGGCTGTTCCGTTTCTGAGTCGGAAGAAGTTGCCGGGTTTCCGGCGGGGCAGATCGGTTCTCGCCGCGGACGGGGACGGCTCCACTGCCGGGGGCCTGCGGGGCCGGAGTTCGTCGCCGTCGGGGAGGGAGCGGACCGCGACGGGCGCGGGCGGTCCCGCGCACACCAGGAGCCCCTCGTCGAGCATGCGGGCGACCTCGACGGTCACGGTGTAGACACCGCGCCCGACCCGGAAGGCGAGGTCGCGGGCCGTACGGCGGCCGTCGGCGTGGGTGAGCAACTCGCGCCGCAGGGCCCCGGTCCCGCTGTCCGTGCCGGAGCGTACGGGACGTTCCCGGTCGGGGTGCACGGGGTGCGGCAGGGCGGCGAGGGCGGTGAGTCTGCGGAGCGCGTCCTGGAGCAGCCGCAGGGGCGGTTCACCCAGCGGGACCTGCGCGAACGGCTCGGCGGTGGGCCGGCGTTCGCACTCCTCGACCCGGCCCGCGGCCATCGCGAAGGCGGCGTCGTGCAGGGCCAGCGCGCACACCACCCTGAGCTGCGCGGCCCCCGCGTAACCGTGGGCGATGAGCGCCGTGGCCGGCCAGCGCGAGCCGCCGGACTCCCGCACCAGTTCGGCCCACTGCTCGCCGCTGACCCGCCCCGAGCGCAGCAGCAGCGCCTCGGGGCCCGGGGCGCCGGGCGACTCCACGGCGACCACCCGGCCGTCCCCGAAGTGGAAGGTGCCGCCGGGTGCCCCGGTGATCCGCAGCTCTCCGGTGAAACCGTCACGGCCGCACGCGGCCAGGGCCTGCGCCAGGAGCTCGTGGCCCGACATCACACCCCCCGCCGTCTCGCACACACGCCTGACGCGTAGCGCTGAGGAGGGAAGGTGTATCAGTCCGCGCGCATATTCCGGGGGCGGGTTTCCCACCTGCCCCTAGTTGACGGAAGTTGAGTTCGCGGGCTGCTCAAAACACTCTGTTCGGCGCTCAATTGACCGAATTCGAGGAAGGTTTTTCAGGATCCGGCGGCGGCTCCGCCCGGCCCTCCTGGTCCGTGACGACATCGCCCTCGCCCTCGCCCTCGTCCTCGTCCTCGGGCGGCGACTGTTCCTCGGCGTAGGCCTTGAGGTAGCTCACCACCGTGTTCGTCACCGCCACCAGCGGTACGGCCACCACCGCGCCGCCGATGCCGGCCACCATGCCGCCGGTCGCGACCGTGAGGACGACCGCGAGCGGGTGGACGCGCACCGCGCGGCCGAGGATGAACGGCTGGAGGATGTGGCCCTCGATCTGCTGGACGGCCAGGACCACCGCGAGGGTCATCACCGCCGTGAAGACGCCCTGCGTGACCAGCGCGACGAGAACCGCGAGCGCGCCGGAGGCGACCGCGCCCACCAGGGGGATGAACGAGAACAGGAAGATGAAGACGGCCAGCGGGACGGCCATGGGGACGTCGAGGAAGTAGATGCCGATGCCGATGAAGACGGCGTCGATGAGGGCCACCAGGACCGTGCCGCGGACGTAGGCGGTCAGGGTGTGCCAGGCGCGCGGGCCGGCGCCGGCCACGGCGGGACGGGCGGCCGCGGGGACCAGCTTCAGCGTCCAGTTCCAGATGCGGCGGCCGTCGTAGAGCAGGAAGAGGGTGGAGAAGAAGGTCAGCAGGATGCCGGTGAGCGCCTCCACGACGACCTGGACGCCCTCGAGGCCGGCCGAGGTGATCTGGTCGGTGTTGGCGCCGACCGCCTCCCTGAGGTTCTTGGCGATCTGGTTGATCTGCTTGTCGGTGACGTGGAAGGGGCTCTTCAGGAGCCAGTTGCGCAGATCGTCGATGCCGTTCTGGATCTGGTCGGAGAGGTCGTCGATGTTCTCCATGACCTGCCAGGTCACGAACCAGCCCAGCAGCCCGATGATGACGAAGCCGAGGATCGCGGTGAGAGCGGTGGCGGGGCCGCGCGGGACGCCGTGCCGCATGAGGCGGGCGACCGTCGGCTGGAGCAGCGCGGTGATGAGGAGGGCGACGACGAAGGCGAAGACCACGAGCTGGACGGAGCTGATGATCCGCATCAGCACCCAGACGGTGCCCGCCAGGACCAGGAGCCGCCAGCCGGCCTCGGCGGCGACCCGTACGCCCCACGGCACGGCCTGCGCCGGGTCGGGGCGGGGGACCAGTACGACGGGCGGGCGGGCCGCGACCCTCGGGGACTTCTTGGGCCCGCGCTCAGGCGCCTCGGCCGCTTCGGCCTCGGCCTCCTCGCGGGCCACCTCCGCGCGGCGCTCGTCCAACCGCTCTCCCACATCGGTCAGCCGGGCACCGAGCCGACCGATCCACCCTGGCACTCGCGACATGATCCGTCCTCTTCCCCCGTCTCTCCTCACCACTCCCCCCTGGAGTCGTCCGGTCCGACCGTACATGGCGAAAGCCCCTCCCCCTAGGACGGGGAGGGGCTTCGCAAGGTTGAGAGTCGGGCGCGCTCAGTACCAGTGGTTGGCCTGCCAGAACGACCAGGCCTCGCAGGGGCTGCCGTACCGGCTGTCCATGTAGTTGAGGCCCCACTTGATCTGGGTGGCCGGGTTGGTCTGCCAGTCGGCGCCGACCGAGGACATCTTGGAGCCCGGAAGGGCCTGGAAGAGACCGTAGGCACCGGAGGAGGCGTTGACGGCCCGGTAGTTCCAGCTGGACTCGTGGTCCACGATGTTGCTGAAGCACTGGAACTGCCCGCTCGGCACCATCGAGGCAGCCATCGCCTGGATCTGCGCGACGGTGTACGAGCTCTGCACCGGGAAGCTGGAGGAGCTCCTGCTGGCCTTCTCCTTGGCCTCGGCGCGCTCCTTGGCTTCCTTGGCCGCCTGCTCGGCGGCCTCCTTCTTCTCGATCGCGGACTTGGCGGCGGCCTTGCGGGCCGACTCCTCCGCGATCTTCTTGGCGCTCGCGTCCGCGGCGATGGCCTGCGTGTCGGCCTGCTGCGTGAGGGACGCGGTCTGCACCTGAGCCTGCTCACCCGCGGGGATGTCCGCCAGGAGCGTCGTGCCGGCTGCCGTCGCCTCGGCGTCGTTCGGCTGCGCGACACTGCCGGAGGCAACTCCGACAACGCTTCCGACAGCGGTGACCGCGGTGGCGGAGGCCACTGCGAATCCCCGGACCGAAATCGGGCTCACACGGTTTCCTTCCAGCATCGCCCGCTTCGGTGACCCTGGCGGACGCAATCGTGCCCCTAGACACTGGCCTCCCAACTAACGGGGTCACGGGAGGCGCGGGCCCGGTGGGCAACTCCCTTGCGGGGAGCGCCGCGTGGTTCGCGGGCGGCATACGGCTTCGACTATGGAGTTGGTGGTGCTGCTGTGGTGCTATACCGCTGGGGGTACAGGTGTGCCGTATGCGGGGCCTGACAGAACCGAGACTCTGCCGTAACCGGACGCCGGGTGGCAATTCTGAGTTGCGTGTGAAAGCTCACATCCCGTTTGACCCCAGGGATTCGAGAAACCTCGACACGCGAAGGCGCCGCCCGGCTAGGCTCTTGGCCTTTCCGGACGGCGCCAACTGGTGGGTACTACCTCAGATTTGGCCGTCTTCCAGCATTTCGGTCACAAGGGCCGCGATCTGGGACCTCTCGGACCTGGTCAGGGTCACATGCGCGAAGAGCGGGTGCCCCTTCAGCTTCTCCACCACGGCGACGACACCGTCGTAGCGGCCGACGCGGAGATTGTCCCTCTGTGCCACGTCATGGGTGAGAACCACCCGGGAATTCGCGCCGATTCGGGACAGAACGGTGAGAAGGACGTTCCGTTCCAGGGACTGCGCCTCGTCCACGATCACGAACGCGTCGTGCAGCGAGCGGCCGCGGATGTGGGTGAGCGGCAGGACCTCGAGCATCCCGCGCGCGGTGACCTCCTCGATGACCTCGCGGCTGGTGACCGCGGACAGCGTGTCGAAGACCGCTTGCGCCCAGGGGCTCATCTTCTCGGACTCGGAGCCCGGCAGATAGCCGAGTTCCTGCCCGCCGACCGCGTACAGCGGACGGAAGACCATGACCTTCTGGTGCTGGCGGCGCTCCAGGACCGCCTCCAGGCCCGCGCACAGCGCGAGCGCCGACTTTCCGGTGCCGGCCCGGCCGCCCATGGACACGATCCCGATGTCCGGGTCGAGGAGGATGTCCAGCGCGATGCGCTGCTCCGCGCTGCGGCCCTTGATGCCGAACGCCTCCCGGTCGCCGCGCACCAGGCGGATGTTGCCGTCGGGCGAGACCCGGCCGAGCGCCTTGCCGCGCTCGGAGTGGATCGTCAGCCCCGTGTGCACGGGCAGCTCGGAGGCCTCGGGGACATACACGTGGCCTTCCTCGAAGAGGATGTCCACCTGCTCGCCGGGCAGGGTCAGTTCGGACATTCCGGTCCAGCCGGAGGAGTCCGTGATGGCGAGCTCAGCGCGGTACTCCTCGGCGAGGAGACCGACGGACGAGGCCTTGATCCTGAGCGGGAGGTCCTTCGACACGACGGTGACGTCGAACCCCTCGGCCTGCAGATTGCGGGCCACCGCGAGGATGCGGGAGTCGTTGTCCCCCAGGCGGTAGCCGCTCGGCAGCACGCTGGGGTCCGAGTGATTGAGCTCGACACGGACGGTCCCGCCCAGCTCCCCGATCGGGATGGGGGCGTCGAGGCGGCCGAACCGCACCCGGAACTCGTCGAGCAGCCGAAGGGCCTGCCGGGCGAAATAGCCGAGTTCGGGATGGTGCCTCTTCGCCTCCAGCTCCGTGACCACGACGATGGGGAGCACGACCTCGTGCTCGTCGAAGCGGCTCAGGGCGTTCGGGTCGGCCAGCAGGACGCTGGTGTCGAGAACGTAGGTGCGCCGGTCAGGCATACGGCGCTTTGTGCTGGTCACCACGGAAGGACGTACCCCCTCGGATGAGGTCGGGGAGCGACGGAGTGGAGCTGGACCGGTCGACGGCCCGTTTGCACGGGCCGGGAACCGGCCCTCCACTGCTTCTTCCGTGCTGAGACCGCACGGTCGAGCTGGTGCAAAGGGCCTCCCGGGCGGACGGCCCCGTGCCGCCCGCTGAGATCCGACACCCGTGGTTCGGGCATCGACCTGACTGGCTTATGCCCTCGAACACGCGCCGCCATGCCGACCCGGGCGACGGCGCGCTGGTGAACTCCTTGTTACTTCCGCCCCAAAACGGGTAGTCGTGCGCTTTCCGTGGAGCGCCCGTGCCGGTCGCCCCGGCGCCTGTACCGGTCGCTACGGCGCCTGCGTCAGCCGCCGTAGCGGCGGTGGCGGGCCGCGTAGTCGCGCAGCGCGCGCAGGAAGTCGACCTTGCGGAAGGCCGGCCAGAAGACCTCGCAGAAGTAGTACTCCGAGTGGGCGGTCTGCCACAGCATGAATCCGGACAGCCGCTGCTCACCGCTGGTGCGGATCACGAGGTCGGGGTCGGGCTGGTCGCCGGTGTAGAGGTGGCGGCCGATCATGTCGATGTCGACGGCCTCGGCGAGCTCCTCCATCGAGGTGCCCTTGTCGTGCGCGTCGAGCAGCATGGACCGTACGGCGTCGGCGATCTCCTGGCGGCCGCCGTAGCCGATGGCGACGTTGACGAGTATTCCGTCGACGTGGGCGGTGGACTCCTCCGCCTCCTTCAGCGCCGTCTGCATCGGGGAGGGCAGCAGGTCGGGGGTGCCGACGTGGTGGACGCGCCAACGGCCGTCGGCGGCGAGGGTGCGCACGACGTCCTCGATGATGCCGAGGAGGGGGCCGAGCTCCTCCGGCGGGCGGTTGAAGTTGTCCGTCGACAAAAGCCAGAGGGTGACGACCTCGACGTCCGTCTCGGTGCACCAGCCGAGGAACTCCTCGATCTTCTCCGCGCCGGCGCGGTGGCCGTCGACAGGGGTGGAACCGGCGGCCTTCGCCCAGCGCCGGCTGCCGTCCACGATGACACCGATGTGCTTGGGCACCTGGGCGTGGTCCAGGTGGCCCTCCACCCGGCGTGCGTAGAGCCTGACCAGCAGGCCGCGCAGCTTGTCGCGCAGGTTCACGTGAAAGTCAGCCCCTCTGAGATGGCGGTCCCCGCGGCTAGAGCGTACCGGGGGCTTCCGGGCGCCAACTGCGCGGGGCCTTCTGGCGCATGGGCGACCGCGGGTCGTCGGGCACCGGTCGGGCCACGCGGCGGAGCGCCTGCCGCTTCGGGCCCCGCGGCCTGGCGGGTACCCCGTCCGCCCCACTCATGCGCGTCCCCCGCGCGTCTCCCGCACATCTCCCCGTATGCCGTACGCCGGTCTCGAGCTCATGTCGGGGCACAAAAAACGGGCCGGTCCGTGGGGGGGAGACGGACCGGCCCGAGGGGGGGTTTCCACCATAACCCTTCGTGAGGGATGGTGCGTGCATCGGCGTGCCACAACTACTCTCCGGAGTCGGGCGGCGACGGCGCGGTGGGCGGTCAAGGCCCTGTTCATGGGGGTTTCGTGGCCGAATCACGGCGGAATCATGGGGGCGTGGGGCATCGCCCGCGTGGGTGACTCCGGGTCGGAACGTTTCTTTGACGCCGGGAAGTGGGCGCGGCACCGCGCAGCCCCCTCCTCTGCGCGGTGCCCCCGCGCAGCTTTGCTGACGCGAATTGCCTCGCCTTGAATTTACGTCAGCCGGGGTCCGGATGCGAGCCGCCTGGGATAACGATGTGGAAACCCCGTGAAGACCATGGATATGCGGGGTGGATCAGCCCACAGTGCGCCCATTGTCCGCTTTGCAGGCATGTATGGACCATCCGCGGGCGCGAACGTCAGGCGAGCGGCTTGCGGGCCTCGAAGAGATGGCGGGAGCTGTGGGCGACGAAGGGGCCCTCTGCCTCGATCCGCTCGTGCAGGGACCGCAGTCGGGGCTCGTACTCCGCCACCGTGAATCCCGGCACCATCCAGACAACTTTGCGCAGGAAGTGGACGACGGCCGCGATGTCGTGGAACTCGATCCGCAGCCGCTCGGCGCGCAGGTCCACGATCTCCAGTCCGGCGGCCTCGGCGGCGGCGCGCTCGCGGTCGGGGTGACGGTCCGAGCTCTGTGCCGCGGGCTGCGGGCCGAGGAAGTACTCGACGAGTTCGAAGACGCTGCGCGGGCCGACGTGCTGGGCGAAGTACGTGCCACCGGGCTGCAGCACACGCGCGATCTCCGCCCACTGGGGGCTGACCGGATGCCGGCTGCTGACCAGGTCGAAGGTGTCGTCGGCGAAGGGCAGCGGCGCGTCCTCCGGTGCGGCGACAACCACGATGCCGCGCGGGCGCAGCAGGGCCGTGGCCTTGGCGACGTTCGGCGGCCAGCCCTCGGTGGCCGCGGCGAGCACGGGTGTCTTGACCCCCTGCCCGAGCGCGAAGTCCATGACCTCGCCGCCGCCGGTCTGGATGTCGAGCGAGGCGGCGGCCCCGGCCAGCCGTCCGGCCAGGGAGCGCGCGTACCCCCACGAGGGCCGCGCCTCGGTGGCCCGCCCCTCGAACCACGAGAAGTCCCAACCAGCGGTGGGCACGGCGGCGCCCTCGGCGACGAGGTCTTCGAAGGTGCGGGGGTGTGGGGAGATCATGGGGTGATGGTGGCAGGGGGGCGGGGGTGGGCGCCGCTCATTTTCTCGGGGCGGTCATTCCGGGCTCGGGTGGATGTGCTGCGGTGTGGTTCGCGCTCCGGTGCGACAACTTCTTTCCGGTGCGACAACTTCCTTACGGTGCGGCAACTTCTTTACGGCGTCGGCTCGTACCGCAGCAGTACGACGCCGTTGCCGAAGGTGTGCGACTCGACGAGCCGGAGCGACGTCGTCGTGTCGGTGTGCGGGAACAGGGGCTTGCCCCGGCCGACGAGGACGGGGTGGACGTAGATCCGCAGCTCGTCGACGAGGCCGTACCGCAGGAAGGTCTCCGCCAAGTCGGCCCCGCCCAGCCCGAGGTCACCGCCGGGCTGCTCCTTCAGGGCCCGGACCTCTTCCGGTACGACCTCACGGACGAGGGTGGAGTTCCAGCCGACGTGCGTGAGGGTACGGGAGTACACGATCTTGGGGAGGTCCCGCCAGATCGGGGCGAACTCCTTGTCGGACGCGGGGGCGTCGGGGTCTGCGTCGGCGGTGGGCCAGTAGGCGGCCATGAGTTCGTAGACGCGGCGGCCGTGGATCAGGCCGCCCATCCTCCCGACCGTGGCGTTCATGTGCGCGAGCAGCTCGTCGTCGACCCGGTGCCAGCCGATGTCGCCGTCGGGGCCCTCGATGTAGCCGTCGAGGGACACCGACATCATCAGGACGATTTTGCGCATCGGACACCTGACCTGGGCAGTGGGGAGAGGATCGACTCCCACGGTATCGGGGGCGACGGGGACGGCGTGGGAACGCCATGGCGGAAGGGTGGCTCCGGGATGGGGCGTTGGCAGGACGGTCGGGGCAAGCTGGTCGTGCACGGTGAGCGGGGAGAGCTCGCCGTACCGCTGGAGATCGCCTCCTCCTACCGGGCCAGGACGAAGGGCCTGCTCGGCCGGGACTCCGTCGACGGGGCCCTGCTCCTCTCCCCCGCGGGCAGTGTGCACACGTTCCGCATGCGGTTCCCCATCGACGTCGCCTACCTCGACCGCGGGCTCCGCGTCATCGCCGTCCGCACGATGAGGCCGGGGCGGCTGGGGCTGCCGCGGGTGCGGTCTCGGCATGTGCTGGAGGCGGGGGCCGGGGTGATGGAGGGGTGGGGGGTTCGGGTGGGGGTGCGGGTGCAGGTTGTCGTGGAGTAGGAGTGGTGCGCGGGGGCTTCGAAGTGGCCGCCTGGCCGCCGTCAGCCGAAGGCGCTGACGGCGAGATCGGAGGCCGGGATGTACATGCTCGGCCGGCTACCGGGGTTGATCCCCACGAAGCAGCCGTACAGGCCCTTGGTGAGCTCTCCCCCGTTCATCGCCCGCACCTGCCGGCCGTCCTCCGGGACGTACTGGGCCCCGGTGTAGACGTCGAGGCAGGGCTCGCCGTTGTCGCGTCGGCGGAAGCGGAGTTGCGTGCCGTCCGCCTCGACGGAGACCAGAAGCGTGGCCTTGCGGAAGGCGTCCAGGAGTGCCTCGGGGGTGCCGCGGCGTGAGCGCAGGGCCTGGAGCGTGCGCTCCACCTCGTTCTCCGGGGGCCGGTATCCGAGCGCGGTGAGGGTGGGCTCGTACCCGGGGTTGAAGTGGAACTCGCCGATCTCACCGTGCTCGTCGATGGGCCAGCCGCCCAGCTTTCCGTGCTCGGGGACCTCGCCGTGCGGGTTGGTGTAGGCCGGGTCGATGGCGAAGATCGCCCTGCCGGGCTGACGCCGGGCGGACACCCGCATGGCCTCGGTCACCTTGGGGGGCAGCATCTTGGGGCCGCGGAGCGGGATGTCGGGATACACGTGGATCTTGAGGTCGCGTGGTCCGCGGACCCACTCGCCGTCGCCCACGATCTCTTCCTTCAGCGCCGCCATGCTGGGGGCCTCCTGCCAGGACCCGGGCAGCACCCGCCCCGGCAGGGGGTAGGCGCCGGGCTGCTGTGCCATCTCGGCGAGGGCCTCGGTCGGAGACAGGCCTCGTTGTTTCGCGGATCGCCGCAGTTTGATCCAATGGATGGTGGCATTGCTGGCATCGGGCCCCAGCTCAGGGCGTACGACTGTGCCGACGGCGCCCTCAGCGTCAGACGCGAACAGGGCCCCCAGGATCCCGTCCATATTCGCCAACAGGACATACTGCACGGGTCCCTCGGCCCGCAGCACGTAGTCGTCCTGGCCACCGGTCACCCGTACCTGCAGGTCCTGCCCCAGCCGGGAGAAGGGCCTCTCCTCGGAGTGCTCGTCCGGGCCGTGTTGCTCACTCATCAGTGGATCTTCCCGTAGATCTGCCACGTACCGTTGCCGTCTTCGAACGCCTTGGTGATCGTGTATTCGTTGCCGCGGCCGAGCAGAAGTTCCCGCTCGTCGGCTCCGTAGCGGCTCAGCTTCTCCACGTACAGGCCTTGAGTCCCCTCGGGCACGCGCAGGTGGAGGACAGCGCCCTTGTTCGTGAACACGGCGTCCCCCAACGAGGTGGACATGTAGGCGTCATCCGTGAACTTCTTACCGATCATGTCCGCCGGGTTCGCGGAACTCATTTTTTCCAGATAGTGCTCCAGACCCGTACCACGGCTGACGACGACGGCCTCGGGCAGCCGATTCCCGGCGAGTGCCTTGTCGAGTTGCTCGACGTGTCGGCGTACCTCGGGGATGTCGTGGTAGCTGCCCTCGCCCTCTCGCAGGAACCCGTTGATCCGGTGGTGTGCGGGGCCCGTGTAGCTGTGCACCGCTGCCTTCTGTTCGGCGGGCAGGCTCTCCGCATAGTCGTTCCAGTGCTTGGCGCCGTACTGCGCCGCGTCCGCGTTGTTGTCGAACGTGACCGCCTTGTCGGAGATCTCGGCCATCGCCGATCGGTGCTCGGCGGAATCACGGACGTGGTTCCCGGCGCCGGACTCCGTGGCCGGTGAACCGTCCGAGGAGCCGGCGACATCGCCGTCCCACTTGCCACGAGCGGCTTCCTTGGCGGTGTCGGCGGCGTCCTTGGCCGTGTCCGCCGTCGCGTCGGTGACATCCCCGCTGTGTTTGTAGGGGGTCCAACTGTCAGGAAGCGGCGCGCTCTTGCCCGCGGACTTGGACGCGGCCTCGGCGGCCGATTCCCCGGTGTCCCGGACAGCCGCCCCGGCCGCGTCGCGGGCGCCACGCTCCCCGGCCGTCTCCATGACATCCCTCGCGACACCGGTCGCCGTACGGCGGGCCGCGCCCACTCCTGCCGCCGCGCCGCCGGTGACCGCGTCGAGGAAGACGTCGAAGGAGAGGGTGCCCAGCGCCTCGGACGGGTCGCTGGACCAGCCGGAGCCGGCCAGTGACTTGGCGGTTCTCACCGGGTGGTTGGCCGCGGTGAGCAGGCCCATGCCGGTGACGGAGACGTTCCGCAGGTACTGCGAGGGGTGGGTGAGGTTGTAGGGGTCCATCGGGTTGACCGTCCGCACCATGCGGATCATCCCGGTCCCGCCCTGGACGAAGCCTCCGGCGAAGTGTTCGAGCTCCATGTTGACGGCCTGGGTGCCGTCCATCAGGTCAGCCTGGAACTTGGCCCAGGTGCTGGGCTCGGCCGGGGCCGCCTCGAAGGCGCCGGTCACCTTGACCGTGGCGGTCTCGGCGGCGGAGTCCCGCTCCCGGCGGGCGTGTTCGAGGGTCTCCCGGGCAGCCTTGCGGCCGGCTTCTCCCGGGTCCACGAAGTCTCCCGGGTCGATGGGGGTGCCGGCGCCGGCGCCCGCCAGGGAGCCGACGGTGAGTGCGGACTGGTACTCCCAGAACCGCTGGTCGTACGTCTTCCGGGCCGCCGAGCTCTGCGCCTCCGCGGCCCGCCACTTCTCGATCGCCTCAGCCGCCCGGCCGCGTGCCCAGGAGACCGTGTCCGCGTAGGTGGCCAGGGCGTCCGCGGCGGCCGTACAGGCGTCGGCCGCGGTCAGCCACCGCTTGGGGTGGGTGGTGAAGGAGTCCCGGAACGACGCGGCGGCGGTGCCGGTCCAGTGGTCCGGGTCGAGCTTCCGGAGCGCCTGCCCGGTGTTCTCGAAGGCGGCGGCCAGGGCCCGCAGGTGGCGGACCGTGTCGTTCAGGTCACCGGGCGAGCCGTGGATCAACTCGCCCGGCTCGTCGGTCTGGCCCAGCTCCCGTTCGGGCACCACGGCCCCGACCGCCCCGGTGACGTACTCGGCACCGTCGCGGACCTTCTCCCCGACGGACTTCAGGCCCACTACGTCGAACTGGTCGCCCACCGCGTCCGCGACCGAGCCGACTCCGTCGGCCAGGCCCTGCTTGACGCCGTCGGCCAGGTCCCCCAAGCCCATCAGCTACCACCCGTGTGCTCGGGCTCGTCGCCGCTGCCGGTGGCGTTCTCCATCGACTCCTGCACGAACTCGGTGCCGATCCGCAGCTGGGTGCCGTACTGGCCAGTGGTGGTGAGGTCCTCCTGGGTGGTCTGCCAGGTGTGGCCGATCTGCTGCCGTGCCTCGTCGGCCGACTGTTGGGAGAGGTCCGGTGTCCAGGTCTCCTTCATCGCCGAACCGACCTGGCTCCACGACATCCGCTCCGTCTCCTCACCGGAGGCGGCCGGGTCACCGTAGGAGGCCACGACGGAGTCCTTGACCACGCCGATCGCGTACTCCTCGGCCTCGTGGTAGTAGCCGGCCGACAGGTCGAGCTTCTGCGCGATGGCGTTGCCCTCCGTCACGAGCGCCCGCACGCCCCACTCCCAGCGCTGCGCGAAGGTGGCGAAGGCGGCCGCCAGGCCGGTGTGTCCCATCTGCAGCTGCGTCAGCTCCAGGCTGCCGAAGCCCCGTCCGACCGCTCCCGCGCCGACGCCCACGCCGACGTCCTGCAGCTCATCGATCGTCCGGTTGATGCCCTGGGCAGCCTGCTTGAGGACCTGCGGGTCCGCTCCGTAACCGTTGTCCACGTTTCTCCCGGCGCTACAGGTTCTGGTCCACGAGGTCCACCGCCACCGGGCCCGGCACGATCCCGGACACCGGGGGGAGCAAGAGGGGCCTGACACCGCCCACGTCCACGGCGACCCCGGTGGGGATCCGAGCCTCGGTGACGGCGGCGGGTACGGCGACGTCGAGCAGCCGGGAGCCGAGCACCGTCCAGTAACGGATCCGGCCGCTCGCCCACCCGGGGTCGGTGCCCGCCTCGACGCGGGCGCGAGCGAAACGCTCCAACTCGGTGGCGGAGGTGAAGGCGTAGAGCCAGCGAATGCCGTCCGTCTCACCGGAGCACATCGCATCGTCCTCGGCGAACGGCACGTACAGTGCCGCTGCCCGGAAGGCCGCCAACAGCCTCTCGCTGTCGCCCCGACCGTCGTACAGGTCGTGCATCTCTGCGGCCAGCGTTGCCCGTTCGGCCCCGCCCTGGCGGTGTGTCGGGCTGTCGGCCACGTCCGGCTTCATTCTTGGTCACCCCGCGGCTGACGTCGTAATGCGCGAAAGCACATCATGATGATCGTGCGCCAGTCCAACCGGTGATGGCGTGGGGTGCGAGAACCGTGGTGGGAGCGGGGGCAGTTGCAGGGCCGGGAGTCGTCTGCCCGTCCACGCGGGGGAGTTTGGGCCAACGTCGGGCCGTTCGTCAGTCTTAAGAGTGAGGCCTGGAACTCTCGGCCCTGCACATCCCTTCGGGGGTGCGGGGTGCGCTTGCCGACACCCGGAGCCCGCATCGGTTGCGTTCAGGGCTCTGTGTGCCCTCATTCACCGCCCGCGGTGCCACGCCCCTCCCCCTCGGGATCGACCGCACCCTTGGACACCGTTCCCGGTTGATGTGAAGAAGGTGAGCTGAGTTGATCGCGATCTCGCCACCGACCTCCCCTGATGATCGTGATGTCACTGGACGTAACTAGGGTGGTACCCGACCAGGTTGGGGACGTCTGCCGTCGCTCGGTGATGGCGGAGACGTTCGTTGTACCGGTCGAAGTGAGCCGAGTGGCGCTTGTCTGAAGCGCGGGCTCACGCTGGGGACAACGGGGATCCACGGGGAGCTGGGCATGGCTGAAGAAGTAAGCGTCGATCTCGACGAGCTCGAAAAGACCGTAAGCGCGTTGAACCAGGTGTTGAGCGGTCTCGGCAAGGCGAACACGGACGCGGCGACCAACACCTACCTTCCGCCAGGGGCCCTCGGCACCGGCTTCGACGAGGCGGACAAGCTCGCCAACGCGCACAACGAGATCAAGACGTACATCGAGGACGCCGTGAGGTACCTCAACTCCGTCATGGACGAGTTCGGGCGAAAGACGAAGTACACGCACGGGGCCTACCAGGACACCGACTACGAGGCCAAGGCGAGCTTCCCCAACGCGGGACAGTAGGGGTTCATGGACGGCGTGCAGGCCGAGATGCGCGGTAACGAGGGGGCACAAAGGCATGGCTGACAGCGACGGTCAGATCGACTACGACTACACCGAGATGAACATGTGCTTCAACGAGAAGCACACGACGAATTTCGCCGGTGGCAAGAACATGGACGAGATGAAGGCCATGCTCAGCCATGCGAGACCAGGCCTCGTGACAGACGTCGCCAAGGGCTGGTCGGGTTTGTCGGCTCAGCTGGCCAGTATCCAGGCCGAGTTCGAGAAGGAGGTCACCCGCATCCAGGCGCACTGGAGGGGTGCAGCCGCCGACGGATTCGCCGCGAAGGCCAGGCAGGTCAGCAAGAGCATCGGCAACACGGCCAAATACGCCAGCCATACGTCGATCGCTATGACGAACGTGGGCGCCGCATTGAGGCCCATCAAGGACGAGGTCATGGCGATGGAGAAGCCTGGCCGGATGTCCAGCCTCACCAACGCCGCCGGCGACGGCTTCACTCGCAGCGACGACGGTCTCAACAAGGACATCGCCGCCGGAAAGGGTGCGCAGGAGGCACTCGACGGCAACAAGGACGACCTGTCGGCGGGGCGCGAGGCACAGTTGCGGATGGCTGCGAAAATGGAGACGTTGGGGGCTGCGTACAACTCGCAGGCGAAGGCTATGGGGTCGTGGGAGAAGAAGCCGAATAGGGAAGCGGAAAAGGACTACCCGGGGGACCCCGGTGGGATTACGCCTACGCCCGTCGTCATGCCGACTGCCCGTTCCTCTGGAAGCCCGCGGAGCGTGTCATCAAGTACAGCCGGGGCCGCCCAAGCAGGTGCCATCAGCTCTTCGAAGTCCGTTGCTTCGCCTTCGGGTATCACGGGTGGGGCACATAAGGCGACCGTGCGAACCGAGGATGTCGGCACGGCGATTGACGGTGTCTCTGTCGGTCGCACGGGAACGCCCGCATTTGGTGGAGCCGCGTCGGTCGGTGGCGGAGCTGCCAGCGGCGCCGGCATCGGTGGCACCGGTTTCATGGGTGGCCCGATGGGAGGGGCTGTCGGAGCCGGCGCCGCCCGCGGCATGACCGGTCGGGCTGGTGTGACGGGGCGTGCCGGGGGCGCAGGCGGTGCCACCGGCGCAGGTGGCACCGCGCGTCCCGGCAGTGGCGCCCGTGGTGGCGTGGTGGGCGGCGCGCCCAAGGCGGGTGCGGGTGTGGGCTCGGGCAGGGGAACTGCCGGTGGTTCAGGTCTCCACAGCAGCCGCGGTGCCGCAGGGCGGGGAGTCGGCGCTGTTCGCCAGGGTGGCGTGGCAGGTGTTCCTGGTTCCCGCACCGGTCGCTCCAGGGAAGAGGAGCGGCGCGAGGGCGAGCGCCCCGACTACCTTGTCGAAGACGAGGAGACCTGGACCCCTCAACGTAATGTGGCACCTCGGGTCATCGAGGAGTAACCGCACGGTGTACAGGCAGCCAGGACGGTGCTGCGGGGGTGTTCTACGGCGCGCCCCCGCACCGTCCCAGGAGAGGAACATACGGATGGGCTTCACCCGGCTACTTCACGCAGCAGGCTGTGGCACCTTGGCCACGGCTCTACTGTTTGCCTCTGCTCCGCTTGCTGTTGCAGACCAGGTCAGAGACGACCAGTGGGCACTAGAAGCACTCAATGCCGAATCCGTGTGGAAAATCTCCCAGGGAAGCGGTGTCACCGTCGCAGTTATCGATAGCGGAGTTAACGCCAATCACATTGATCTGCAAGGGAATGTCCTCAAGGGCAAGGATTTCGTGGATGGCGGAAATACAGAGCCTGCCGCTGGCGATAATCACGGCACAGCCATGGCGTCAATCATTGCCGCCCACGGGCACGGGACAAATGACGGAGTCATCGGACTTGCCCCCGAGGCGAAAATCCTACCGGTCCGGGACTCGAAGGAAGTAAAGCTTTCCCAGACGATCAAATGGGCGGTCGACAACGGCGCATCCGTAATCAATGTCTCACAATGCTTCAATTCCAGCGATCAGGACGAACTGGACGAGACATCGAATGCTGTGGCTTACGCCTTGAGCCATGACGTCCTAGTCGTCGGCGCATCGGGAAACGAACAGGACAAGGGCGGTAAGTGCTATCCCGCCGCTTCCCCAGGCGCTCTAGGCGTCGGCGCCGTGCAGAACGACGGGTCGATCTGGAGCGGATCCAACCCAGGTGACTTCGTCGCCTTGTCAGCTCCTGGCACCAACATCGTTTCTGCGAACGGCACCGGCAACGGGTATCACGCGGCCGACGGCACGTCGGACGCAACCGCCTATACGTCAGCGGCAGCAGCCCTGCTCAGGTCGAAGTTCCCCGATCTTACGGCAGGCCAGATCGCCAACCGCCTGGTCAAAACAGCGGCTCTCCCCGATACCGAGAAGGGCCTGTCCCTTCCGGACAAGACCTACGGCTACGGCATCATCCAGCCGCTCGCCGCCCTCAAGGACAACATCCCGGCAGGCTCGAAGTACGGCCCGCTCACCGTGCCGGAGTCCCTGAGGGATAAGTCGAGTACTTCTTCTCTCAGCAATTCCGATGAGGATCAGGCGCAGGCCGATCAGAAGGCGATGATCATCTGGGGTGTCATCGGTGTCGCGTGCCTGGCCGTCATCGGCCTGCTTGTGCTCTTGCTCGTCAAGCGGTCCAAGCGGCACAGGAACGACAGCGGCGGGCCCGGCGGCCTCGCAGCCTACCCTCAGTACGACCAGCACAACCCGCACCAGCAATACGTGCCGCCACAGCAGAACCCGTATCAGCAGCCGGCTTCGCCCCAGGAGCCGTGGCCGCCCCAGCCGTAGCTGCATGCAACATCAACGTCGGTCTCGTTCTCGCGGCCATGCCCCGACAAACCCTCGACCGAACTATGCAGAGGCCGGGAGGTCGGCGGCGTTCACGCAGTCGACCTCGTCAGCCATCCAGCGGGCGACGGAAAGCGTGATCTGGTTCGCATCCGCCTGGGTCCCCTTTGATCGAACGGTGTCGGTCACACCTGCGGTGAGGGTATGGCGGACGGCCCGCGAGCCTTCGGTCTGCAGTTCGCAGGAGAAGTACACGGTGGAGTCATTGGCAAACTCCTTTCCCCGGGGAACAATGAAAACCTCCGGAGACACTTTCGTATACTTGTCCGAGCCCTTTTCGATAAGCTTCGCGATGCTCTCCGTCTGAAGCTTCGACCAGCCCGCAAAGAGCACGATCCTCTTGTGCCGATCGCCGCTCGGATCCACCGAGCAGGTCCATCGGGAATTGCTGATCTCAGGATTCGGGTCGGATTTCCACCCTTGAGACTCCTTCTTCAGGTCCCGGCCGCTCTCAGAGTCCGAAGGAACAATGGATTCGAGGGAGGATTCGCCGGCCATCTTCTCCAGGGCTCGCTCCGAAGCGGTGCTGATCACACCGCCACAAAGAGCATCGTCCTCCGAGTCCTTGTCCTTTCCGTCGTTCGAACAGCCCGCTACAAGGCCAACCAGCGCAGCAACAGCACCAAAGCGCCATGCTTTTCGGGACAGAGAAAATGGCGCGTTCGAAGGTCGCCGTACCCACATGACAGTTTTCCTTTAGTATTGACGGCCGAACATGTATGCGTTCTGAACGCCGGACACCATTTCACCGCTGTCTTCCTGGGCAACACCGTTATTGAGGATGTACCGATTCAGAGGCAACTGGGAAGCTGTGAGCCCCGCGTCCTCGAATTGGTTCTCGTCCATCCGCTTCTCCTTGTTCCGCTCGTCCTCGGCCTCCTTCGCCTGTTCCTCGGCGTCAGCCTCGAACATGTTGCCGAAGTAGGTGTTGGCGGTTCCCTCCGCAACCCCGATCGCGATGGGCACGGCGATGGCACCCGCTCCCATCGTCGGCACCGCGATCAGCCCTACCCCAGCTCCGATGGCGATGCTCGTGGCAGAGGACTTCCACGCGGTGGACTCGGCGATCTCGCGGTTCTTGGCGTCACCCTTGTCGCCGTAGTCGGACTCGATCTGGTCCATGCGCCCCTGGTCCAGGATCCCGTGCACGGTTCCTCCGATCCGAGCCACGGTTGCCGCCTCGGACGGTGAAGTGTTCGGGTCGGCGAGGAGACCAGACGTGTACGCCTGCTGCGCCAGGGAGACGGTGGCGTGGGCGTCCTTGTCATGGCCCAGGGAACGGAGGAATTCACCGGCCTCGCGTGGGCTGACCTCCATGCGCTCCCGCCCGGCTGCGGGGAACAGCTCATCCTTACCGATCACGTTGCCGCTGCCACCGATGTCCGCGGCGGCGTAGTTGAGGTCGTCCATGTACGCCGCCCCCATCTCGGCCACGCTGTCGGACAGACCGTCGCGGTCACTGAGCAGCTCGGGGTCACTGCCGTAGCGCTGGACCACCTTCTCCATGATGTTCGCCGCGCCGTCCATGCCACGGTTCGGGTGCGGGGGATCCGCGTCATAGCGCTGTCCCAACGTCGCCGATTCCAGCGCGTGCCCCAGCGAGTCGTACCCACCGATCTTGTCGTGGTCGCCTCCGAACGCCGTGTCGTGGGGCCAGGCACGGGCCTTGGTGTCGTCACCACCACCGACCAGGTAATCGAAATGCTCTCCCTTGGAGAGGAACTTGGCCGACGCCTCGGGATTGTGGCCGAGGGCCTCGAGGAAGCCGGTCATGGGATCGTTGCCGCGGTCGTTCTTGGAGCCGAAGTTGAGGTCGGCGCTGTTGAAATTGCCGGTCCAGAGCCGGTCGAGGCCCAGGCCCTGGTGGGAGTCCCCGTCGTTCCAGGGCTTCTCGGTCTTGATCAGGGCGTCGCCGTACTGCTGAAGGAAGGCGTTGTCGTACTCCCCGTGCCGCATCAGGTTGCTCATCACCTGGAAGCCGTACGGGTTGCCGGCGTCATCGATCTCGAGCCGCTGCGGCCCGAGCTTGATCATGTCCTGCTTCCAGTCCGTCATCGCCTTGCTGTCGGACTGGGTCGCGGTGCCGAGCGTGGTGCCGAGCTGCTTCTGCAGGTCCTGCAGGAGTTTCTCGCGCTCCTCGCTGCGGCCGTGGTCGCCGCCGTACGGGTCGGCCATCTGTGACCAGAAGGCCAGTGTTCCCTTGGGGCCAAGGCCGGTGGCGAACCTCTCGGCGAACCTGCCGTCCTCACGGTGCTCCTTGAGGAGTGCGTTGAGTTCCGTCAGTTCCGTGTCCGACATGTCCTTGCCCTTGCCGGCCAGTTCCAGGGCGCGGATGGAGTCCCGGGTCGCATCCGCTTCGTTCAAAGAGGTGTAGACGTGGTCGTTGAAGTTCGCGTTGTCTCCGCCGAGGTTCTTGTCCAGGGCGTAACAGGCCTCTTCGTCGGCCTCCGCGGCCTTTTTCAGAATGCCTTCCAGCTCGGCGACGATGGCGTCGATGTCGCTGTGCTGCTGACGGATCAGGTCCTGGTAGTCGGGATCGTGGTGACGCATCGGGTCGTCCGACAGGTCGTCGCGCGCGGTGACCTCACCCTTGGCACTGACGTGCAGACCTTTCTGCTTGGCCTTCACGTCGGCGCAGTGACGCAGCTCCGCCTGGTACCCCTTGAGCTTGGTGTGCAGGTCGGTGAGGATCTTGGCGATGCCATCGGCCTCGATCCGGGCGTCGTCGAACTCCTGCTTCGCCTCGGTGGTCCTGGTCCCCGCGAGGGTGGCGGTCATGACCGGCTGGCGCCAACCCGCTTCCTTGAAGGGGCGCTCGACGCGATCCCCGAAAGAGGTGTGCAGGCCCTTGAACTTGGTGGAGGTCTCCGCCCACCGGTCCGCGGCCGTACGGAGGTTGGCCAGGTTGAGGTGGTAGAGCTGCTCGTAGGTCGGCATCGGCCTGACTTCTCCCCGTAAGAACGATCGTGTGAACGGCTGACTGGAGCCCAGCCGGTCAACCGAAGGGCGACGGCCGGACCGACTTCACGGTCTGTGTGTTCACCGACTCGACCTCGACGTAGTTACCGCCGGTTGTACCGAACTGTGCACTGAGGTCCCGGCACTTGCCGACCAGCCCCTCCACCTGGAGGGACCAGACCGCCGCGAGACGGTTGAGTGCAGCGCCGGATCCGCCGCTCCAGTCGGCGCTGAAGTCCTTGGCCGCCGCGCGGGTCTCGTCGAGCGGATGCTTGCCTGCGGTCTGGGTTTCACCCGCGATCTCCGCCGCCCCATTGCCGGCCTTCTTCAACGACGCCGGGTCATCGACGTCCGTACCGCCTGACACGGTTGCCCCCTCTGTCCCCCTGGCACGACCCCGAGCGGCCGCATGTCAGGTCGACCATATCCAAAGAGACGCTAAACGGATCACCAAGGGTGGGGTCAGGAACGGGCGTTGGGCAGTCGCGAAGGGGCCGGGGCGCAGCTGGCGCGCCGGTGACAAAGCAGTTGGCGGTGTCATTCGAGGGGTCTGCAGGCGGCTGCAAGACCTGACAGCTCTTCCACCCAGGGCGCCGAGTCATGGACGCCTCCGGATACTCCAGTACTCCCCGACAGCTGTCCCGGCCGGCCTCGTACCCTCGACCGCCCTGCGTCACCCCTCCCCCCGTGGGAACGACACCTCCACGCGGCGGTTCTTCTTGCGGCCCGCTTCTGTCGCGTTGGAGGCGATGGGGTAGTCCTCGGAGTAGCCGCGGACCTCGTAGGTGATGCCCGCGTCCTTCAACTCCTGGTCGAGGACGTCCTGTACGGCGTTGGCGCGTTGGCGGGAGAGGGTGCGGCCGTGGGCGTAGCTGCCCAGGTTGTCGGTGAAGCCGAAGACGCGGATCTGGGTGGCGTGCTGGTTCTTGATCTCCGCCGCGATCGCCGAGATGCGGGCCTTCGCCTCGCCGTTCAGCTTGGCGCTGTCCTTGCCGAAGAGGACCTCCGCCTGGAGGGCGAACTTCACGTCCGCGTTGGTGTCCTCACGCCGTTCGTCTCCGCTCTGGTCCTCCACGACCTGCTTGATGTCCAGGACCTTCGGTTCGGCGAGGGTGGCCCCTTCCGGGAGCTTCAGGTCCGGGTCGTTGGGGTCCACCTCGACGGGGGCGGTGGCGGAGGGTTCGGTGCCGGGCGGAACGCTGGGGCCGCCGTCGTCCGCCTGGGCGGGCGTGAGGGTCAGGGCCGCCATGAGCGACGTGACCGTGAGGGCCAGGGCCAGGCGGGGTGGGGTTCGGGTGGCGGTCATGGCGGCGTCATCCGGAGATCTGGATGGTGGCGGAGGCGAAGGTGGGGAGTTGGAAGGCCACCTCCGTCGTACCTTCGGGCGGTGCCGGGAACTGCATGAACACAGCGAGGCTTTCGCCGGCCTTGAGGGTCGAGAAGCCGGTGGTGGTCAGCGGACGGCCGTCGGTGTCCCGGAGCACGTAGTAGCGCTTCTTGCCCTTCGAGTCGACGAGCGTGGCGCCGCCCAGCGACCTACCGTTCCGGACGATCTCGGTCTCGTCGCCCCGCACCGCCGCGGGAACGACCACGCCCTTGTCGCTGTCGTTCTTCAGGGTTCCGTTCACCGTGACGAAGCCCCCGGCGTCCCGCTCGGCGGAGGTGATCTGAAGCAACAGTCCGTCCTGGCCCTTCAGTTCGGCCAAGGGGACGTCCGCTTGGCCCTCCTGAGTACTGGGCTGGGAGCCCTCCCCCCGGGAGGCGGAAGCCGAAGTCTCGGGCTTCTTGCCGTCGCCGCCACCTCCGCCGCAGCCGGCCACACCGACGGCCAGTCCGGCCGCGATCGTCAGCGCGACGATCCCCCTGCGGGCCCTCGCCGTGAACCGAATGCTCATCACTGTATTTCCTTCGTCGCTGGTGTCGTCAGCTTGTCAGTCCGCCAGGTGGACGTCGAAGAGGTCCTCGGGTTTTGGGAGATCCGTGAGGTCCTCCGGGTCCAGGGTCCACTCGACGTCGCCTTCGCATGTGAGCTTCGGCAGCACGGCAGGGTCGGCGCCCGCCCCGGGAAGCTCGAAGTCGCAGCGTCGCTCGATCACGGCCGTGGCGCGCTCGGTCGAATGCTCGCCCTCGGTGCCGGGGACGATGGAATCACCGACGCTCTGGTTGGTCGTGGCCTCGACCTCATAACCCGGGGGCGACAGATCCGGACGCGGCGTGCACAGCACAGTGGCATCGTTCTGCGCGGCCAACTCGTTCGCCCGGGCGCAACCCCCGAACGCCACTCCCCCGCCCTCGAAGATGTCCCGCCACTTGGTGGGGTCGAGTATGTTCTCCACCCATTCGTCGGTCAGCTTGTCCCGGGTGTCCAGGGCCGCTGCCAGTGCGGCCGCGTCGGCCGCCGTCTGGGCGCTGTTCCGGTTGGCCGCAGCCTGACCGACCGCGAGATAGGCGAACGCGAGCAGGAGCAAGCCCCCCACCACCGTGATGTAGAGGGGGAATGCCTGCCCTGCGTCGCCGTGCGAGTTAAGGCCCGTCAGCCGCCGGTGACGTTGGCGATCTGCTCGGTGATGGCGTCGTAGATCGTGTTGCCGATGTCCGTCCCCGTGATCGCCAGCACGATCGCCACCACCACCGCGATGATGCCCAGGTACTCGACCGCGGTCTGGCCCTTGTCGTCGTTGAACCGGTTGCTCATCGTGAGACCCTTCGGTGTCGCCGCCATCGACAACCGGAACGTAGTCCCGCGGATCCCGGTCGGCGCAGGGCCCCTGGGCCCAAATCCGGGCCCAACGTCGTATCGGCACGGTTCACCCCACCCCTCGGCCCGAACTCGGGGCGGTGCCCAGCCACTTCGCGGCGGCCTCGGAGCGGCTCGTGCTGTGGAGCTTGGCGAAGATGCGGTTGATGTGGTTCTTGACCGTCTTCTCGCTGATGAAGCAGGCGGCGGCGATCTGCTGGTTGGTCATGCCGGATGCGATGAGGTCCATGATCTCCGCCTCCCTCGCGCTGAGTTGGAAACGCGACCTGTCCGAGGACGACTGTCCCACAGATGGTTGCAGTTGCGAAAGCCCTTTGAGGGGGATTGGGTGCGCGGGGGAAGGGACATGGGGGTTTACGTGTGCATTCGCATCGCGTAGATGGGTCAGCAGGGCGCCGGCCGCCGTCGGGGTGAGATGGGTGCGGCCCCGCGCGGTGTCCCGTACGGCCGCGGCGAGTTGGTCCGCCGTGAACTCGCCGTGGACGAGGTAGCCGTCGGCTCCCCTGCGCAGCGCCTCCTGGACGGTCTCCGGCTCTCCGCTGTACGTCAGCATCAGCACCGGGGCGATCGGCACGAGGTACGGGAGCGCCGAGATCCCGTCCATGCCCGGCATGCGAACGTCCAGCAGGACCACGTCCGGGCGGTGTCGGTTCGTGGCCTCGTAGGCCTCCCGGCCGTCCGCCGCCTCCGCCACGACCGTGATGTCCGCGCGGCCCGAGAGCAGGGCGGTGAGGCCCGCTCGGACCACCGGGTTGTCGTCGGCGACGACGGTCCGGACGGGGGTGGCCGGGGCCGTCGGGAACAGCGCGATCGGTGGGGTGGGGTGCTGGGGGTCGTCCGGCATGTCACGGCCTCCTCTCGTGGGGTGGGGGGTCGTCCGACTGTGCGGGCGGCAAGGGCGGGGACGGAGGTGGGGACGGAGGTGGTGACAGGGGCAGTTGCAGGAGTACGCGCGTGCCCTTCGCGTCCGTGCCCTCGCCTATGTGGATACCGGCGCCCACCGACTCGGCGCGTTCCACCATGCCGACCAGACCGAAGTGGCCGGAGCGGCGGAGTGCGTCGAGCGTGGTGTCCGGCGGGAGCCCGCGGCCGTCGTCCTGGACGCTGATGCTGAGCAGCCCGAGGTCGGGGTCGACGTCCGCCGTGATGTCGACGCGCGTGGCCCCGGCGTGCCGGTGGGCGTTCTCCATCGCCTCCTCCGTGATGGTGAGGAGTTGGCGGGCCACGGGGTGCGGGACGGTGAGGGCGAGGTGGGCGTGACAGGGGGCGCGGTAGGTCGCGGGGAGCGTGGTGCGGGCGCTGAAGTCGCGGACGCGGGCGGCCAGTTCCTGGAGTACGTCCGTGCTCGGGGCCGGGTCGCGGCGCAGGTCGGTGAGGAGTTCGCGGGACTCCGCTGCCGCTCTGCGGGCCGCCCGGGCGACGAGTTCGGCCTGCTGTCTGAGCTGGGCCGGGTCCGGGGCGGGGGCCGCCGCTGAAGTCGCCAGGCCCTCCGCCGCCAGGGCCACACCGTGCAGGGTCTTCGCCACCGAGTCGTGCATCTCCCTCGCCAGGCGCGCCCGTTCCTCGCTGATCGCCTCCGTCACGGCCAGGCGGGCCTTCATCGCGGTGAGGGCCTGGGTCGCGGTGCCGAAGCGGAGCAGGAGGTTGCGGAGCGTGGAGCCGACCGCGCCGGTGATCACGCAGAAGCCGGGGAGCAGGAGGGTGTCGGCGGGGGTGGTGTTCGGGTGCGGGAGAGCTGTCTGGGCCAGCAGGAGGATCAGGGACTGGAGGGACGCGAAGACCGCGGCGCCCCGCCAGCTGTAGGCGATGCCGGCGAGGAGGGGGGTGCAGACGCTGACGTACGCGAGCGTGGTGTCCGGGCCCGCGGAGATCAGGAGGAGGCTGCCGAAGAGGGTGTCCGCGGCGAGGAGGGAGGGGTGGCGCAGGAGGAGGGGGCCGAAGCGTTCCCAGTCCCTGAAGAGGGCGTACGAGACCATGAAGGTGACGACCACCGCGGCGCCCACCAGGCGGGTGCCGAGGCCGGGGTTGGCGTTGAGGAGGGCGGCGGGGGCGGCCAGGGCGATCATCGCCAGGCGGAAGCCGAAGACCTGGCGGCACATGGCCTGGAGGGCGTTGACCTGGATGTCCAGGGCGGGTGCGGGTGCGGGTGCCCTTGCGGATACGGGTGCGTGGGCGTGCGCGTGGTTCGATTTCCCACCCGCACCCGTACTGCTTTCGTCGTCGAGTGCGGGTGCCACCCCCACCCGTCGCCCTACGCTCCGCTCACCCGTCATCGACATCCCCCGCCCCCCTACTTCCCCGTGATCGTGCCGAAGTCCGTGCCCGAGCCGAGGAGCAGGCCCGCGGCCAAGAGCAGCATCGTGGCCGGGACCATGAAGGTCGTGATCATCATGGTGGCCTTGGGGACCGCGCGGGCGGCCTTGCGGCGGGCGTTCTGGGCGTCCGTGCGGCGCATGTCCTTGGCCAGGGAGACCAGGGTGTCCACGATGGGAGCGCCCAGTTCCTCGCCCTGCTGGAGGGCCGTCACGAACATCGCCACCTGTTCGGAGTCGTTGCGGCGGCGCAGCTCCGCGAAGGCCTGGCGGCGGCTCATGCCCAGGTCCATCTGGCGCAGTGTGATGCGCAGTTCGTCGGCCCAGGGGCCCTCGTACTTGGAGGCCACCCGGTCCAGTGCCTGGCGGAAGCCCAGGCCCGCGCTCACCACCACGGCCAGCACGTCGAGGAAGTCGGGGAGCGTGCGCTCGATGACGTCCTTCCTGACCCGGATCGCCGACCAGATGCCGACCTCCGTCCAGAACGCCCCGAAGGCCAGGAGCAACAACGCCACGAACAGCTGCCCCCGCAGCAGGAAAACCAGGAAGCCCAGGCCGCCCAGGAAGCCGTACACCGCCCTGCGGGCCGCGTAGCGGTTGATGGTCAGACCGCCCGGGTTGCCCGCCAGGTCGATCTTGCGGCGGTACTTGGCGACCTGCTTGGGGCCCATCAGGCGCAGGACGGCGGGGGCGTAGCGCATGCCCATGCGGTCGATCAGGGAGTCGACGGCGCCGGTGCGGGTCGAGCCGACCTCCAGCGCCAGCACCAGGTCGCTCGGCAGTTTCGCCTCCGCCCGGTACATGCGGATGCCGGCGAAGACGCCCCACACGCTCACGGCCATCAGCAGGGCCAGCCCGAATGCGATCACAGCCGCCCCCTCCTCAGACGTCGATGCGGGACAGGCGGCGGATCAGGATGAATCCGACCGCGTAGAGGGCGAACGCGATGATCACCGCGCCCTGGCCGAGCGGTGAGCCCGTCATCCGCTCCAGCGCGCCGTCCTTGACGCCGTTCATCAGGAACAGCGAGCCGATGCCCAGGACCGGGACGGCGTACGACGTCATGTTGACCTGGGAGAGCTGGGTGCGGACCTCGCGCCGGGTCTCCTTGCGTTCCTCCAGCGTCTCGGTCAGGTTCCGGAGGGCGCTGACGACCTGGCCGCCCGCCCGGTTCGACAGCACCAGGGTGGTGACCAGGACCACCAGTTCGCGGGACGGCAGCCGCTTCGCCATCTCGTCGAGCGCGTCCTCCATCGCCACGCCCACCGCCAACTGGTTGGCCACGTTCGCCAGTTCCTCTCCGGCCGGTGCCTCCAGCTCCTCGGCGGCCATGCCGATCGCGGTGCGCAGGGCGAGACCGGCGTGGGTGGCGTTGGCCAGGATGCGGGCCAGTTCGGGGAGTTGGTTGATGAACTTCTCGATGCGCTTCTGGCGCTGCCAGTTGAGGAACTGCACCGCCGCCCAGACGCCCGCGAGGCCTGCCAGCGGGCCGAAGAAGGGCGCCAGGGTGGCCTGGCCGATCAACCACAGGCCGCCGACGAGCCCGATCATCGCGGCGAAGAACTCGCCCGGGGTCACGTCAAGACCGGTCGCCGCCAGCCGCAGTTCCAGCTCCCGGCCGAGCCGGGTACGGCGCAGCCGGCGGTCCAGGTCGCGGAAGTGCCGGCGGCGGCCGGTGTACGGCACCTGGCCCGCGGCCGACAGCCGGTCGACCAGTGCCGCCCGCTGTGCCCGCCCCCTGGCGTAGAAGTGGACGCCCACGACGGCGAGCGCGCACGTCAGCAGCGTGACGCCGATGGTGAGCGTGACTAGGGTCTGCAGGTCCATGAGGGTGCGTCCTACCTGTTCCTACCTGGCTTCTCGGATGGCCAACTGGCTTGTGGACTCGGCCACCCCGAAGGCCTGGGGGGTGGGCTGGCTCGCCATGTAGAGGCGGTCGACGGTACGGCGTGGGAGCGGGAAGTACGCGAACCGGCCGTAGATCCGGCCGTCCGCCGCCATGGGCTCGGCGTCGAAGCGGGCCACCGTGGCCAGGCGGTACGGCTCGCTGCCGTGGCTGTCGAGCAGGGCGATCTCGGTGATCCGGCGGGCGCCGTCGGCGAACCGGGTGAGCTGGATGATCACGTCGACAGCGCTGTTGATCTGGTCGTGCAGGGCCTCGAAGGGGATCTCCACCTCCGACATGGAGGCGAGCGTCTTCAGTCGCATCAGCGCGTCCTCGGCGCTGTTGGCGTGGACGGTGGCGAGGGAGCCGTCGTGGCCCGTCGACATCGCCTGGAGCATGTCGAGGGACTCGCCGCCGCGGACCTCGCCGACCACGATCCGGTCGGGGCGCATGCGCAGGGAGTTGCGGACCAGGTCGCGGATGGTGACCCGGCCCTGCCCCTCCACGTTCGGCGGCCGGGACTCCAGCCGGACCACGTGTCGTTGCTGGAGCTGGAGTTCGGCGGAGTCCTCGATGGTGATGATCCGGTCGCCCTCCGGGATGAGCCCGGACAGGGCGTTGAGCAGGGTCGTCTTCCCGGTGCCCGTCGCGCCCGACACGATGATGTTGAAGCGCGCCTGCACCAGGCCCGCCAGCAGGTACAGCATGTTCTCGTCGAGCGAGCCGAAGCCGACCAGTTCCTGGAGCGTGTAGGAGCGGGGGAAGCGGCGGATCGTGAGGATGGCGCCGGTCAGGGAGAGCGGCGGGATGATGACGTTGACGCGCTCGCCGGAGGGGAGGCGCGCGTCGACCATCGGGTTCGTCTCGTCGACCCGTCGGTTGACCGTGGAGACGATGCGCTCGATGGTCTGCATGAGCTGGTCGTGGGAGGGGAAGCGCAGCGGCAGCTGCTCGACGCGGCCGGCGCGTTCGACGAAGATCGAGTCGGGTCCGTTGACCATGATCTCGGTGATGGAGGCGTCTTCGAGCAGCGGCTCCAGGATGCCGAGGCCGAGCGCCTCGTCGACCACGCGCCTAATCAGCTGGGAGCGTTCGACGGTCGACAGGACCGGCCCCTCGCGGCTGATGATGTGCCCGAGCACCCGCTCCAGGCGGGCCCGGCGCTCGGCCGCCGCCAGCGAGCTCATCTCCGCGAGGTCGATCTCCTCCAGCAGCTTGGCCCGGTAGGAGGAGACGAGGTGGCCGTCCTCGCCCCGGCTGCCGTTCTCCTCGGGGGTGTTGATGCGGGACCGCAGGCTCATGGGGGCACCTCGTTCAGTGGTCGAGCGGCATGGTGGCGGTCTTGACGGCGGGGTCGAAGTCCCACCCGGGCACGATCGACGGGATCTGGACGGTGGCGGTGACGGTGACCGAGTCGCCGCCCCCGCCCTCGGTGCAGTCGACGGACAGCCAGTCGCTGATCGCGTTCACACAGCCGTCCTGCGCGCTCAGGTCCAGCGAGGCGGCCCGCGCGCCGGCCCTCGCGGCCGTACCGGCCTGCTGGGCGGTGTAGGCGATGAGCCCGATCTGGACGCCCGCCATGGCGACGAGGATCAGGATCGGGATGAAGCCCAGGTATTCGAGGGCCACCTGGCCGCGGTCGCGAGGGCTCTTGTGGGAGTACGACATCTCAGTCCCTGTCCTCCTCCACGGCGCCCGCGTGGCCCTCCACGTCGAAGGGGAAGCCGATCGATCCCGGGAACAGGACGGGGACCTGGAGGGTGACGGTGGCCTTGACGTAGCCGCCTCCGGTCGCGCAGCTCACCGTGCCGCTCCACGCGCCCGGGAGTTTGTCCGTGCCCGCCTCCTGGCAGGCGGCCTGCCGCTCCCCGGCCGGAACCACCGTCCCCGCCCGCGCCGCCTCGTCAGCGGCGTTCCCGGCGAGCGTGTAGGTGTACCCCAGCAGCACGAACTGCCACAGCAGCACCAGCGTGATCAGGATCAGCGGGGTCATCCCGAGGAACTCGATGGTGACCTGGCCCTCGTCCCGCCGGAAGCGCCGAAGGACCCGGGTGCTCATCTCCCCAGCTCCTTGCGCCGCCGGAACGCCAACGCCCCCCGCTCCCGCCCTCCGTTGCGATGGGAGTTGGCCTCCGTCCCCTTGACCAGGCCCAGTTCCCCGGCGAGCGCCCACAGGGCCTGCTTGACCGTGCCCTTGGCGTCGAGTTCGTGGACCCGGCCCGCGTCCACCGCGCCCTGGAGTTCCTTGAAGTTGGCCGGGATCACGGTCGCCGCGACCCCCGTGCCGGTGATCTTCTGGATGAGCCCGGGCTGGATCTCCGTACCGCGGCTGTGGCGGTTGACGACGACGGTGGTCTCCTCGGCCTTGCGGACCTGGAGCCGGTCCCACATGCGCACCGCGCGCTTGGCGCCGCGTACGGCGACCACGTCGGGGGTGGTGACCAGCAGAGCCGTGTCGGCCATCTCCACGATCGCCGCGCCGGCGCCGCTGAGCTGGGCCCCGCAGTCGACGACGACGACCTCGTAGCGGGAGCGCAGGGCGCTGACGATCTGGCGGGCGGCGCGCTCGGTGACCTCCTCGCCGCGTTCGCCCTCACCGGGGGCGAGCAGCAGTGCGAGGCCCGTGTCGTGGGGGAACACGGCGTCGGCGAGGACGCGCGGGGAGATGTCGGTGATGGTGGCGAGGTCGACGACCGAGCGGCGGAACTGCACGTCCAGGTAGGAGGCGATGTCGCCGGTCTGGAGGTCCAGGTCGAGCAGGGCGGTGGTACGCCCTGAGGCCTGGGCGGCGAGGGCGAGCTGGATGGCGGTGGTGGTGGCGCCGACGCCGCCCTTCGCGCCGCTGACGGTGACGACCGTGCCGCCGACGCCGGTGAACACGTCGGTGGCGGCGCCCAGGTGCCGTCGTACGCCCGTCGACCACTGGGCGACCGCGTGCACCCGGTTGGCGAGCTCCTCGTAGCCGAGCGGGAGGGCGATGAGGCCGCGGGCGCCGTAGTCCATGGCGGCCTGGAAGAGGCCGGGGCCGACGTCGGAGGTGACGAGGATGACGCCGACGGCCGGGAAGCGCAGGGCGACCTCGCGGATGAGCTCCAGGGCCGGGACGGGGCCGATGCGCTCATGGACGACCACGACCTCGGGCAGTTCGTCGATCGACTCGGACGCCAGGCGGGCGAGGGTGTCGATGAGCTGGGTGGAGTCGGTGACCGGGGCGAGGGGCTCGGCGTCCGGGAGCTGGCTGAGCAGCGTGGTGAGGGAGCGGACCGCGTCCGCGTCGCCGACTGCCGGGAGGATCCTCGTGGGCATGGCGGCCTCTCACTTGTCCTTCGCGAGTTCGTACGTGCGCTCCTGCTCGGGCACGGTGCCGGTCTCGCCCGGGGCGACCAGGGCGAGCCGGACCCGCTTGGCGAACGACTCGGCGTACGTGATGCGCTGGGCGTCGAGGGCGGAGAGGGCGAAGGTGATGGGGCGGGCATCGGTCGCCGCGCGGGTGCGGTCGTCGGCGTCGGGCTGGAGCGGGGTGAGGTCGCCGACGTCCAGGACCCGGGCGTTCGTCACGATGATCTTCGACAGGTCGGGGTCGCCCTCCTTCTGTCCCTCGAAGGTGGCGTACACGTTGACCGCGGAGCCCGCCGTGATCTTGCCGGCGACGCCGGTCGCCGCGTCGATCATGATGGCGATCTCCTGCTGCCCGGGCTGGAGCGCGGGCTGGTCGACGATCATGTCGCTCTGGAGCAGGGAGCCCTTCTTGAGGGTCGTCACGGCGATCTTGTCGCGGATGGCGTCGAGGTCGGTGATCGCGTTCGTCGACAGCCAGCGCTCGGGCATCTCCGTCTTCTCGAACTGCGCCGCGGTGAGCCGGGTGTAGGGCTCGATGTCCTTCTTGACCTCGTACGCCGTGACCTCGGGCCCGACCTTGGACTTCACGTCGTCGATGACGGAGAGCACGCCGGCGAAGGCCGCGAGGGCGCCCAGGACCGACAGGAGCAGGAGTATCACGCCGCGGCGCTGACGGGAGTTCATGAACCGTGGACCTCGTTGGGGGGCTCGGTCGGGCGGAATCGGGGACGGGGGCGATCCGGCGTACGGCTCACCCGGCGGGCAGTTGGTGCTGTTCGTACTGAGGGGCGGGGGTCACGGGTGCGGTGGCCGAACAGAAGACACAGCGGTCTCCGATGACGTCGATACCGCACCAGTGACAGATGTTCTGCCGTACCGAGGTGACCAGTTGGTAAAGGACGGACAGGTCGGGCAGGAAGGTGCAGAACTCGATCAGCTTGCCGGTGCCCCACCACGCGGCGGACTCGGCGGGCAGCGGGGTCTCCCGCAGCCCCTGGATGCGCCAGGACTTGGCGAGGCTCCCGGAGACCCAGTCGGACTGGAGCTGGCCGCGGGCGACGAGCATCGAGGTGGCGAACTCCGGGCCGGCGAGCGTGGCGTCCGGGGCGAGCCTGACGAGCTGTGGCTGGGGGTGGGCGAGCACGGCGAACTGGCTGCCCGGCACCCAGGACTTGGCGTGCGACTTGAGCCCGACGGGGACCCGGTCGAGCCTCGCCACCGAGCCGAGGAGCGCGCCCGCGTGGAGGTAGTGGGTGAGCAGCCGGCCCGCAGAGGCGAGGACGCCGGGGCTGAGGTCGCAGGAGGCGAGCTGTCTCAACTGACGGGCCAGGACCGCGAGTCCGAGGGGTGGCAGATCGGGCTGGAACAGGGCGATCCGGTCGCTCTCCAGGAGGGACCGTACGGTACGCAGCCGTTGGTCCACCGCGGGGGACACGGCACGGGAGTACACGACGACCACATGGCCGTGCTGGTCGATCAGCGTCCGGAGGACGGCGAGCGTGTGGTCGAGCGGCTGCCGGTCGAGGCCGTCGAGCACGACGGCGGGCAGGGTCCGCTCGTCCTGCGCCGGCAGCGCCATGTCGGCACCGGTCACTGCGATGGCAGTTGGCACGCGCAGCTCCCCGTATCCCATGCCCGAGGGTCCGGCGGATCACTCCGGCGCACCCGGTCGACTTCACTGCGTGACTACCTGAGCACTGTAACCACGGCTCAGTGACCGGAGAACAGCGATTCTGTGACTTCCTGGCCTATCCGAAGGATCAAAAGCGGGCGATTCCTGCCCAGATGGGGCGCACTTGCCACGTGCGCGAGCCGGCGAAAGGCGAGTTGCGCAGCCATTCACGCCGACCTCCTTGACAGGGCATTGGTCTGGACCAACTCTCTTGTCATGCCCATACTCAGCAGCAAACGACTCCGGACGCTCTGGACGACGACCCTCGTCGCGGCCCTCGCCCTCGGGTTCGCGGGGCCCGCCTCCGCCGCCGACGTCAACAACGCGAAGAACGCCGGCTTCGAGTCCGGCCTGTCGGGATGGACCTGTTCCGCGAGCAGCGGTACGACGGTCTCCTCCCCCGTGCACGGCGGCTCGGCCGCGCTGAAGGCGACACCGGCCGGGCAGGACAACGCGCGCTGCGTCCAGACGGTGGCGGTCAGGCCCAGCTCGACGTACACGCTGAACGCGTGGGTGCAGGGCGGCTACGCCTATCTGGGCGCGACCGGCACCGGCACCACGGACGTGTCGACCTGGACCCCGGACTCCGCCTCCTGGAAGCAGCTGACGACCACCTTCACGACGGGCGCCTCGACGACCTCGGTGACGGTGTACACCCACGGCTGGTACGGCCAGGCCGCGTACTTCGCGGACGACGTGTCGGTCTACGGCCCCGACGGCGGCGGTGGCGGTGACCCGGACCCGGCGATCCCCTCGGCGCCGGGCGGCCTGACGGTCTCCGGTACGTCGTCCTCGTCGGTCTCCCTGGCCTGGAACCCGGTGTCGGGGGCGAGCGGGTACAACGTCTACCGCGACGGCACCAAGGTCACGGCGGTCACGGGGACTTCGGCGACCGTGACCGGGCTCGCCGCGTCGACGTCGTACGGCTTCCAGGTCACGGCGACGAACGCGGCGGGTGAGTCGGCCAGGTCCGGGACCGTGACGGGGAGGACCTCGGCGACGGGCGGCGGCGGGGGCGCGGTGCCGAAGCACGCCGTCACCGGGTACTGGCAGAACTTCGACAACGGGGCGACGGTCCAGAGGCTGTCGGCCGTGCAGTCTCAGTACGACATCATCGCGGTGGCGTTCGCGGACGCGACGACGACTCCGGGTGCCGTGACCTTCACCCTGGACTCGGCCGGGCTCGGCGGGTACACGGTCGACCAGTTCAAGGCGGACATCAGGGCGAAGCAGGCCGCCGGGAAGAAGGTCGTGATCTCCGTGGGCGGCCAGAACGGCACGGTCTCGGTGAACGACCCGGCGTCCGCGGCGAACTTCGCGAACTCGGTGTACGCGCTGATGCAGACGTACGGCTTCGACGGCGTCGACATCGACCTGGAGAACGGGCTCGACGCGACGTACATGTCCCAGGCGTTGCGATCGCTCTCGGCGAAGGTAGGCGGTTCGCTGGTGCTCACGATGGCACCCCAGACGATCGACATGCAGTCGACGTCCAACGCGTACTTCCGGACCGCGCTGAACGTGAAGGACATCCTCACCGTCGTCAACATGCAGTACTACAACAGCGGTTCGATGCTGGGCTGCGACGGCAAGGTCTACTCGCAGGGCACGGTGGACTTCCTGACCGCCCTGGCCTGCATCCAGTTGGAGGGCGGACTGTCGCCGTCCCAGGTCGGGCTGGGCCTGCCGGCGTCTACCAGGGGGGCGGGCAGCGGCTACGTCTCCCCCACCGTGGTGAACAACGCCCTGGACTGCCTGACGCGCGGCACGAACTGCGGCTCCTTCAAGCCGTCGAGGACCTACCCGGACCTGCGGGGCGCCATGACCTGGTCGACGAACTGGGACGCGGCGGCGGGGAACGCCTGGTCCGACGCGGTGGGACCGCACGTGCACGGGCTGCCGTAGCCGGGGTCAGGACGCGGCCGGGTTGTCGCCCTGGACGACAGGCATGACCTCCCGGCCCGTGTCCCCGACCGTCGGGGTCAGCTCGGGCGCACGACCACTGTCGCCTCCGCCGCCTTGGCGCTCCGCACTTCGGCGATCTCCACCTTCACGCCAACGGCTTGTAGTAACCGAGGATCGCGGCCAGTTCGGCGAACCAGCGGCCCAGGGTGTCCCGGCTCCTCGCGTCGACGACGCACTCGTAGAAGCGGCCGTCGAGGTGGATGACGGCCATCATCAGGGTCTTGCCGTTGGGGCCCGCCTTGTAGTGGACGCTGCGGATCTCGTGCCAGGGGAACTCGGCCGAGTGGCCGTGGTCCTCGAAGGCGACGCCCGCGGAGTCGACGACGATGGAGTTGTGGCGGTCCACCGCCATGAACTCCGGGCCTTCCAGGGCCTGTTGGGGCGGCTGCGCGGCGAAGGCCGACGGGGGCGGGGGCGGACCGAAACCCGGGGCCGCGCCCGGCGGGGGCGGCGGGGGGCCGTACGGATGGGGCCCGCCGCCGTAGGGCGGTGGCTGGGTGGTCATCGGCGTCCGTCCCCTCGCGTCGCGAAGTGTTTCCAGATCATGTGAAACATTCTCCCCACCTCACGGCGTCAGTGAAGTGAGGACCTCTTCCACGGCCGGGCGTACAGCACCAGGGGGAAACACATGAGACAGGCCCGCGCGGACGAGTACGCCGAGTTCGCCGCCGCCCGGGCCGGACATCTGTACCGGTCGGCGTGTCTGCTGACCGCGGGTGACACCCATCTCGCGGAGGACCTGGTGCAGGAGGCGCTCGGGCGGATCTACGTCCGCTGGAGCCGGGTCTCCCACGTCGGCAACCCCGCGGCGTACGCGCAGACCGTCCTGGTCCGGGTGTTCCTGACCCATCAGCGCCGCCGCAGCAGCAAGGAGCGCGCGACCGACGTCCTGCCGGAGGTGGCCGCCGCCGGCGTCGACACGCCCCTGCGGCTGACGCTGCTCGACGCCCTCGCACGGCTGCCCGCCAAGGACCGGGCCGTGGTCGTCCTGCGCTACTGGGAGGACCGCTCCATCGAGGAGACCGCCGGAGTCCTGGACGCCACCGCGGCCGCCGTCCGCACCCGCTGCACCCGAGCCCTCAAGCAGCTGCGCGGGCTCCTCGGCGAGGACATCGACGCCTACGCGCGGCCCTGACCGGCCCCCCTGACCGCCCTTTCGACCGATCGACCGACCCGAACGGTGGCTGCCCCATGTCCGCAGACCAGCACAAGGACCCCTTCGAGGAGCGGCTCGCCGCCGCCCTGCACGAGACCGGCGCCGGGTTCGACACCGACCGCACGGCCCTCGCTACCCGCGGCGCGGTGCGGGGTCGGCGCAAACGGTTCGTGCGGCGGGCCGCCGTCGTCGGGGGCGCCGCGAGCGTCGTGCTCGCCTGCGTGGGCGGGACGCTGTTCCTGCGGCCGGGCGGTACGGCGGCCGAGGCCGTGCCGTCGTCCGTGACGGCCTCCGCCGAGCCGAAGCCGAAGCCGAAGCCGAGCGTCACCGCCACGCCCATGACCGGCGAGCAGATGATCGCGACCCTCAAGAGCCTGTTGCCGAAGGGTGACTTCAGCCAGGAGCGCGGGCGCGGCACCGATCCGACCGACGACCTGAAGGTGCCCGCGCCGTACGCCGGGCTCGTCCTCGACGACGGCGACGGCGCCGCGGCCGTCGAGGTCGCCGTGGGCCGGGTGCAGCCGGGCGGCGTGGAGGCCCGGCAGGCGACCCGGTGCCCCGACCGGGCGTACCTCCCGTACGACGCCTGCACGACGAGTCGGCTCGCCGACGGGTCCGTGGTCACCGTGCTCCAGCGGTACGAGTATCCCGACCGCCGGGTGGACACCAAGCTCTGGACCGCCGAGCTGGTCACGCCGACCGGGCAGCACATCACCGTGAGCGAGTGGAACGCGGCCGCCGAGAAGGACATGCCCGTCACCCGGACCGATCCGCCGCTGGACCCGGCCGGGTTGACGCGGCTGGCGGCGGCGAAGGAGTGGCGCGGCGTCGCCGACGCGCTCCCCGTGCCCCAACCCGAGCCGGAGCTCCCCGGCTCCCACCTGCATGCCCGCACCGACCTGCTGGCCCTGCTGCCGAAGGGCCTGAAGGTGACCGACAAGAGCAGCGACGACGGTGACTTCGCCTACGCCGTGGTCGATGACGGCAAGGGCAGGAGCCTGGTCCAGGTCAATGTGCAGCCGGACATGCTGGACGCGGCCGGTGACCTGTTCGGCTCGGGCTCCGAGACCCTGCCCGACGGCACCCGGGTCGCCGTCAAGCAGGGGCCCGGGGACAGGGGCCACCAGGTCATGTGGACCGTCGACACCATGCGCGCCGACGGCAGGCGAGTGGTGATCAGCGCCTTCAACGCCGGCACCCAGAACGAGTCCCCGACCCGTGAGACTCCGGCGCTGACCATCGCCCAGATGCGGACGATGGCCCTGGACGACCGGTGGTGGAGCGGCAGTTAGAAGAACTCCGACCAGGGCTGGTCCCAGATCTGCTTCACGCACAGGACCAGGAACAGCAGGCCGGCGATCGCCAGCATCGCGTTGCTCAGGGGACCGTTGCGCCACTGAACGGGCGTGCGGGAGGTGTTCAGCAGCCACAGCAGCGTGCCGGCCAGGAAGGGGAGGAAGGCCGCGCCGAGGACGCCGTAGAGGATGACCAGGCGGAAGGGCTGGCCCTGGAAGAGGAGGACCATCGGCGGGAAGGTCAGCCAGAGCAGGTACGCGCGGAAGGGCCAGGAGCGCTCGCGTGAGCCGGAGGCGACCTCCTGGCCCGAGCCCGCCGAACCCTCGCGGCCGCGGTAGCGCGCCACGAAGTCCGCGAACATCAGGCTCACCCCGTGCCAGACGCCGATCAGGGAGGTGAAGGAGGTGGCGAAGAAGCCGATGAGGAAGAACTTGGCGGTCGCCGAGCCGTACTCGTCCTCCAGGATGTCGCTGAGCTGGATGAGCCCCTTGTCGCCGCTGGCGATCGCCACATTGGCGCTGTGCAGCAGTTCCGCGCCGACGAAGAGCATCGCGACGACGAAGATGCCGGTGGTGATGTAGGCGACCCGGTTGTCGAGGCGCATCACCTTCATCCAGCCGGTGTTCGTCCACCCCTTGGCGTTGACCCAGTAGCCGTACGCGGCGAGCGTGATCGTGCCGCCGACGCCGCCGATCAGGCCGAGGGTGTTGAGGACGGAGTCCTTCTCGTCGGGCAGGACCGGGAGCAGGCCGGCGAAGGCGTCGCCCAGGTTGGGGGTGACCCGGATCGCCAGGTACACGGTCACCACGAACATGACGCCCACCAGGACGGTCATGACCTTCTCGAAGACGGCGTACTTGTTGAACCAGACGAAGACCAGGCCGACGAGCCCGCAGGCGATGGCCCACCATTCGAGGTCCATCACGTCGGGGAACAGGGCCTGGAGCGGGAGCGCGCTCGACGACATCGCCGCCGCGCCGTACACGAAGCCCCAGATCACCACGTAGACGGCGAAGAACCAGGTGGTCCAGCGGCCCAGGCTCGCCCAGCCGTCGAACAGGGTGCGGCCGGTGGACAGGTGCCAGCGGCCCGCCGCCTCCGCGAGGGAGATCTTGACGAGGCAGCCGATCACCGCCGCCCACAGCAGGGTGTAGCCGAAGTTGCTGCCCGCAATGAGGGTGGCGACCAGGTCACCGGCGCCGACGCCGGTCGCGGCGACGACGATCCCCGGGCCGATGTACCGCCAACTGGATTTGCGCGGTACGGAGTTCGCCTCACCGGTCACTGTGTTGTCCGTGGTGTCCGCCATGAAGGTCAAGAAACCCTAAAGATCGCGGCCCGGCAAGAGGGCGTGCGGTGAAGGACGTGGCACAGCCGGCGCACAGTTCACGCCAACGCGTCTTCATCCGCTCTTGACCTGCTCATGCCACAAGCTCACGATGAGCGGCACACCCGCACCGGCAGCACGTCGCAGAGCTCGCTGAAACACCCCCGCTCCACTCCCCACTTCCGGAGATCCCGGAATCCCTGGAGACCACAGGAGACTTCATGCGACTACGCACACGCGGTTCCGGCGCCCGCGGCGGCACCCGCTACGCCACCCTCGCCGCCGTCGCCTCCCTCATGACCCTCGCCCTCGCGGCCCCGCTCTCCGCGAACGCCGACAGCGCCGCGAAGGCCGCCCCGAGCGCCGAGGACGTCCGCCAGTACGAGATCCACCAGCACTCGACCCCCGTGACCCGTACGGCCATCCAGCAGACGGGGGTGACCGTCGACGAGGCCGACGAGGAGACCGTCGTGGTCTCCGGACGCGCCGACCAGATCAGGAAACTGCGGCAACTCGGCTACGAGGTCTCGGCGTCGGGGTCGGCCCCGGCACGGACCGCGGAGGACGAGGCCCGGCTGTACGACTTCCCGTCGGCCGACTCGCGCTACCACAACTACGCCGAGATGAACGCCGAGATCGACCAGCGCCTCGCCGCCTACCCGAACATCATGAGCAAGCGGGTCATCGGCACGTCGTACCAGGGCCGGAACATCGTCGCCATCAAGATCAGCGACAACGTGGCCACCGACGAGGCCGAGCCCGAGGTGCTGTTCACCCACCACCAGCACGCCCGCGAGCACCTCACGGTGGAGATGGCCCTGTACCTGCTGCGCGAACTGGGCGCGGGTTACGGGAGCGACTCACGGGTGACGAACATGGTGAACAACCGTGAGATCTGGATCGTCCCCGACCTCAACCCGGACGGCGGCGAGTACGACATCGCCTCCGGCTCCTACCGATCCTGGCGCAAGAACCGGCAGCCCAACTCCGGTTCGTCGGCGGTCGGTACGGACCTCAACCGCAACTGGGCCTACCGCTGGGGCTGCTGCGGCGGCTCGTCCGGCTCGACGTCCTCCGAGACCTACCGGGGCCCGGCCGCCGAGTCGGCGCCCGAGGTCATGGTGGTCGCGAACTTCGTCCGCAGCCGGGTCGTCGGCGGGGTCCAGCAGATCAAGACGAACATCGACTTCCACACCTACAGCGAACTGGTGCTGTGGCCCTACGGGTACACGTACTCCGACACGGCGACCGGGATGACGGCCGACGACAACGCCGTGTTCAAGGCGGTCGGGCAGAAGATGGCCGCGAGCAACGGGTACACGGCGGAGCAGGCGAGCGACCTGTACATCACCGACGGGTCGATCGACGACTACCTCTGGGGCACGCACAAGATCTTCTCGTACACCTTCGAGATGTACCCGTCGTCCAGCTCCGGCGGCGGCTTCTACCCGCCCGACGAGGTCATCGAGCGGGAGACCTCGCGCAACCGGGACGCGGTGCTCCAACTCCTGGAGAACTCGGACTGCATGTACCGGTCCATCGGGAAGGCGTCTCAGTACTGCTAGAGGTTTGTGGGGAGCTGCGGGCCGGTGGGGGGCTGGTCGCGCAGTTCCCCGCGCCCCTAGGGAGTCTCGTCGGACTCTTCTTCCTCTGTCTTTGGAGCCTCGGGAGTCTCGTCCTCGAAGTACGCGTCGAGGACGGCGTCGATCTGACCGTCCCACTCCTCGAAGCTCGCCCTCGACTTGGCCTCGATCTCGATCGGGTACCAGCGGCGGTCGGGGGTGTGGACCGTGATGGTGTAGCGCTTGCCGAAGCGGGGCGTCTCCGTCTCGATCGCGCCGATCTCGTCCCAGCGGAACTCGCAGGCCTGGTCGTCGAGGGAGAGCCGTACGCCCCGGTGGTCGGCGACGATCCTCGCGCGCCGGTCGGAGGCCTCGAAGACGGGGCCTTCGGGGGCCTCCTCCTCGGCAGGCTCTCCGGCGGGCTCCTCGACGACCTCCTCCGGAGTCACCTCGGTGTCCTCCGTCTCCTTCGGGACGGACTCCGTCTCGCCGGACACGGGTGAGGTGAGCCCGGGGATGAAGGCCGGGTCGAATCCGGCGCCTTCCAGGGGCTGGCTGCTCGAACCTATGCGCTGCTCCACAGCGGGCAGTATGGTCGACGATCCTGTGCCCGGCCCACCCGGCCCCTACATCGTTACCGGACGCCTACATGGGGCCGCATCGCCTAGACGAAGACACTCAGGACCGCCGCCACCGCGAACCCCGCCACCGACAGCACCGTCTCCAGGACGGTCCACGTCTTCAGGGTGTCGCGTTCGCTGATGCCGAAGTACTTGGCCACCATCCAGAAGCCGCCGTCGTTGACGTGCGAGGCGAAGATGGAGCCGGCCGAGATCGCCATGATGACGAGGGCGACGAAGGCCTGGGAGTGGTGGCCCTCGGAGAGGAGGGGCGCGACGATGCCCGCCGTCGTCACGATCGCGACCGTCGCCGAGCCCTGGGCCACCCGCAGCACCACGGAGATCAGGTACGACAGCACGAGCACCGGAAGTCCGACGTCGTTGAAGGTGTCCGAGAGCGCCTGGGCGACCCCGCTGGCCTTGAGGACCGCGCCGAAGACCCCGCCCGCGCCGACGACGAGCAGTATGTTGCCGACCGGCTTGAGGGACGCGGTCGACACCGTCTCCAGGGACTTGCGGGACCAGCCGCGGCGGATGCCGAGCAGGTAGTAGGCGAGTACCAGGGCGATGGTCAGCGCCACGAAGGGGCTGCCGAAGAACTCGATGACCGAGCGGCCGGTGGAGGGGTCGAACGCGATCGAGGAGAACGTGGCGGCGAGGATCAGGACCAGGGGCGTCCCGATGATGCCGAGGACCGTGGCGAGGGGGACGGGGTCCTCGCGCGGTACGACTCCCTGCGCGCGCTGCTCCTCGATCACGGCCTGCTTGGCCTCGGCGGCCGCCTCCACCATGTCCTGCGGTACCGCGACGAAGATGCGGCGGCCGATCCACGCGGACCAGGCCCACGCGGCCAGCACCGCCGGGATGCCGCAGACGATGCCCATCAGGATCACCCAGCCGAGGTCCACGTGGAGCAGTCCGGCGGCCGCGACCGGGCCGGGGTGCGGCGGCAGGAAGGCGTGGGTCATGGACAGGCCCGCCAGCAGCGGCAGGCAGTAGAGCAGGATCGACTTGCCGCTGCGCTTGGCCGCCGCGTACACGATCGGCGCGAGCACGAAGATGCCGACGTCGAAGAAGACCGGGATACCGAAGACGAGGCCGGTGAGGCCCATGGCGAGGGGCGCCCGCTTCTCCCCGAAGAGATGGAGCAGCCGGGACGCCAACACCTCGGCGCCACCGCTGACTTCGAGGATCGCCCCGAGCATGGTGCCCAGGCCGATGATGATGGCGACATGGCCCAGGATGCCGCCCATCCCGGACTCGATGGTGGACACGGCGTCCGACCGCTGGACCGTGCCGAAGAGTTCGGTGACCGAGAGCCCCGCGAGCAGGCCGACGGCTATGGAGACGCCGAGCAGGGCGACGAAGGGCTGGAGTCTGACCTTGATGATCAGGAAGAGCAGCAGGGCGATACCGAGGGCGGCGACCGTGAGGAGGCCCGCGGTGCCGTCGACGAGGAGGAGCAGGCCACCGGTGTGCGGGGGTGTCTCGGTGGTCGCGGCGAGCGGTAGGGACATGGGGGTCCTCTGCGTAAGTACATGGAGCTTTCGGGCAGGGCGGATCGCGGCACGGCGCCCCGTGGGGTGCCGTGCCGTTCAGGACGTGCGGGAGGTGCGGAAGTCGCGGTGCGTCAGCCGAGGACGGCGAGCGCGTCGATCTCGATGAGGAGCCCGGCGGGCAGGCCGACGTAGACCGTCGTACGGGCGGCCGGGGGCGCGGTGAGGCCCTGCTCCTCGAAGTAGGTGTTGTAGATCGAGTTCATCTCGGCGAAGTGGTCCACGTCCGTCAGGTAGACGCGGATCATCATCACGTCGTCCCAGGAGGCGCCGCCCTCCTCCAGGATCGCCTTGACGTTGGCGAGGGTCTGGAGGGTCTGCTCGCGCAGGGTGGGTCCGGCGGGTGTGGGCGGCTTGCCCTCCTCGGCCGGCAGGAAGCCGACCTGTCCCGCGACCTGGAGGATGTTGCCCTTGCGCACTCCGTGGGAGAACTTCGCCGGCGGGTTGGTGTGGGTGCTCGGGGTGAGCGCGATCTTGTCCGTCTTGTCCGTCATACGGGGTCCTTGGGGTCCTTTGCTGTGGTTCTGCCGGAGTACTCGCCGCTGATGGCATCGGCCGTACGGCGGACCTGCGGGAGGAGGGTGAGGAGTTCCTCGGCGGTGACGACGACGTTGGGCGCGGAGACCGACATGGCGGCGACGACCCTGCCGTCGGCGCCCCGGACGGGGGCCGCGACGCAGTTGATGGACTCCTCGTGGCCACCGAGGTCGGTGGCCCAGCCCTGTTCGCGCACGCGCTCCAACTCCTTGAGGAAGGCGGGGGCGTTGGGTGTCGAACGGGCCGTGTACAGGGGGTATTCGAGCTTGTCCGCGAGGGCGCGGCGCTCGGCCTCGGGAAGGTCGGCGAGCAGCAGTTTCGCGACGGCGGCGACGGTGATGGCGACGGGCTTGCCGATCCGGGAGTACATCCGCACCGGGTACCGGCTCTCGACCTTGTCGATGTACAGCACCTCGTCCTCCTCGTACACGGCGAGGTGAACGGTGTGACCGCACTGCTCGTTCAGCCGTACGAGGTGGGGGTGGGCGATCTCGCGGATGTCGAGGTTCTCCATCGCCTCCTGGGCGAGGGCGATGAGTCGGGCGCCGAGGCGGTAGCGCTGGTCGGACTGGCGGTAGACCATGCCGTGTTCGTGGAGCGTGCGCAGGAGCCGCAGCGCGGTGGACTTGTGGACGCCGAGGCGGTCGGCGACCTGCCCGAGGTCGGCGGGTCCCTCGGCGAGCAACGGCAGGATGCTCAGCGCGCGGTCGACGGTCTGGCTCATGGGGTGCGTACCTCCTCCGGGGCCGTCTCGGCTTGCGTCCAGCCGGGGCCGAGTCGAAGTGTCCCCCACGTGTCGTCTCCGACGGCGACGAGCCGGTCGGCGTGTGCGCGGGAGGGCGGCACGGCGAGGTCACCGGGGGCGGTGAGGGCGGCGGCGGCCCAGAGGTGACCGTGCCGGAGCCGGTCGCGGAGGGGGAGGTTCCGGAGGGTCGCGGAGAGGAACCCGGCGGCGAAGGCATCGCCGGCGCCGGTGGTGGCCACGATGTCCACCTCCAGAGCAGGGGCGAAGGTCACCGACCCCAGGGGCGCGGGGCTGCATCGATTTGCGGCTCCGCCGCGGGGCGCGACCAGCCCCCACTCGCCCGCACCCGAAACGAAGGCGGTGGCCCCCTTCGCCCCTTGCTTCACCACCAGCACCCCCGGCTCAGACAGCACCGCACGAACAGCCGCCGGACCCCCCGTCACCCCCCACGCCTCCTCCGCCTCGTCCTCCCCCACGAACACGATGTCGGCCCTGCGTGCCAGCTCCAGCAGCACCCGGGGCCCGTCGGCATCCCGCCACAACCCGGCCCGGTGATTGACGTCGAACGACACCACCGGCCGCCCGCCCCCTGGAGCCGTCAACTCCCGCAGCAACCCCAGACAGTCGTCCGACAAGGCCGCAGTGATCCCCGACAGATGCAGCAGACGACCCGCCCGCACCACCGAAAGGTCCACGTTCTCGACCGACATCGCCGAAGCCGCCGACCCCGCCCGGTAGTACGCCACCTCATGCCTGTCCGTCGCCCGGTCGCCCGCCGTACGGAAGTAGACCCCCGTAGGACGCGAAGGATCCCGCCCGACCGCAGAGGTATCGACCCCGTACCCCCCGATCGTCTCGACCAGGTGATCCCCGAACCCGTCCGCCCCGACCCGGCTGACCCACCGGACCGCGAAGCCGGCGGCAGCCAGCCCGCACGCCACGTTCGACTCCGCCCCGCCGATGGCCCGGTCGAAGGACGGCACGTCGGCGAGTCGCCCGGGGCGGCTGGGCAGGAACGTGACCATGGACTCGCCGAGCGCGACGACGTCCACGGCGTCGGGGGCATTCACGATGGTGCTGGCTCCTTCATTGACCCGGCGTTGGCGTGGATGTTAGACAGCAGTCAGCGATATACGCAATGAACGTTGCACAGGTTGCAACGCATCCCTCAGGGAGGCCCCGTGTCCGGTACCGAAGCGCTCGCCCGCCTCGCGGAGGACCGCGTCGACCACCGCTTCAAGGGCCTGCCCCCTGACGCGGACGGCCTGACCGTCGCCGAGCTGACCGCACAGCGCCGCAACCTCTTCACCGACGGCTTCACGACCCCCGTGCTCGCTCTGTCCGCCGAGCGCCTGGAGCACAACCTCGCGCTCATGGAGTCGTACGCCGCCCGGCACGGCCTCGCCTTCGCCCCGCACGGCAAGACGACCATGGCCCCCCAGCTCTTCCGGCGGCAGATCGAGCGCGGCGCCTGGGGCATCACCCTGGCCGTCCCCCACCAGGTGCGGGTCGCGCGGGCGTACGGCGTCCAGCGGGTCTTCCTCGCCAACGAACTGGTGGACCCGGCGGCCCTGAGGTGGGTCGCCGGCGAACTGGCGAGCGACGCGAGCTTCCGCTTCGTCTGCTACGTCGACTCCGTCCGCGGGGTCGAGCTGATGGACGCGGCCCTGCGGGGGACCTCCCGCCCCCTGGACGTCGTCGTCGAGCTCGCCGCCGGTGAGGGCGCCCGCACCGGTGTCCGCACGGAGGCGGAGTGCGCGGCCGTGGCCGACGCGGTCGCGGCGACGGGCACGCTGCGGCTCGTCGGCGTCGCCGGTTACGAGGGCGAGGTCCCCGGGGCGGACCCGGAGCGGGTGCACGCCTGGCTGCGCCGGCTGGTGGCCCTGGCGGCCGACTTCGACAAGGCGGGACGGTTCGCGGCGGAAGGGCTCGACGAGATCGTGGTCAGCGCCGGCGGCAGCGCCTGGTTCGACGCGGTCGCCGACGTCTTCGCCGAGATCCCCGAACTCTCGCGCCCCGTCCTGAAGTTGCTCCGCTCCGGCGCCTACGTCTCGCACGACGACGGCCACTACCGCAAGGTGACCCCCTTCAACCGGATCCCCGAGGAGGGCGCCCTGGAGCCCGCGTTCCGTCTGTGGACGCAGGTCGTCTCCCGGCCCTCCCCCGGTCAGGCCTTCGCCAACGCGGGCAAGCGGGACGCGGCCCACGACCTCGACCTCCCCTTCCCGCAGGTGGTCCGGCGGGGCGGCACCGAGCGCCCGGCCACCGGCATCGAGGTGACCGCGCTCTCCGACCAGCACGCCTGGCTGGCCACGGCCCCGGACGCCGATCTGGAGGTCGGCGACTGGCTGGGCCTCGGCCTCTCCCACCCGTGCACGTCCTTCGACAAGTGGCAGCTGATCCCGGTGGCGGAGGCCGACGGGACGGTCGTCGAATACATCCGCACGTTCTTCTAGAACTTTCAGCAGCGGGAGGTCCGGCATGGAAGAACTCGTCATCCGGGACGCGGACGTCGTCGACGGCAGCGGCGCCCCCTCGTACCGCGCCGACGTGGTGGTCGACCGCGGCCGGATCGTCTCGATCGTCAAGGAGGCGGCCGACGCCGGCTGCCAACGCCCCAAGGCGCGCCGGGAGTTGGATGCCGAGGGGCTCACCCTCTCCCCCGGCTTCATCGACATGCACGCCCACAGCGACCTCGCCCTCCTCCGCGACCCCGACCACAGCGCCAAGGCCGCGCAGGGGGTCACGCTCGAAGTCCTGGGCCAGGACGGACTGTCGTACGCGCCGGTCGACGACCGCACCCTGGAGGAGGTCCGCCGGGCCATCACCGGGTGGAACGGCCACGGCGACGACCTCGACTTCGACTGGCGGTCGGTGGGCGAGTACCTGGACCGCCTCGACCGCGGGATCGCCGTCAACGCGGCCTATCTGATCCCCCAGGGCACGGTCCGCGCCCTCGTCGTCGGCTGGGAGGACCGCGCGGCGACCGCCCAGGAGCTCGACCGTATGCGGCAGTTGGTGGCCGAGGGCATGGAGCAGGGCGCGCTCGGCATGTCGTCGGGCCTGACCTACACCCCCGGCATGTACGCCGAGGACGCCGAACTGACCGAGCTGTGCCGGGTGGTGGCCGGGTACGGCGGCTACTACTGCCCGCACCACCGCTCGTACGGGGCGGGCGCCCTCGAGGCGTACGAGGAGATGGTCGCCCTGGCCCGGGAGGCGGGCTGCGCGCTCCATCTGGCCCACGCCACCATGAACTTCGGCGTGAACAAGGGCCGGGCGCCCGAACTGCTCGCCCTCCTGGACGAGGCGCTGGCGTCGGGCGCCGACATCAGCCTGGACACCTACCCGTACACGCCCGGCGCCACGACCCTCGCGGCGCTGCTGCCGAGCTGGGCGGGCGAGGGCGGTCCCGAGGCGGTCCTGAAGCGGCTGGCGGACGACGACACGGCCGAGCGGATCCGGCACCACCTGGAGGAGCTCGGCGCCGACGGCTGCCACGGCGTGCCCGTCGAGTGGGACACCGTCGAGATCTCGGGCGTCGGCGACGCGGCCTTCGCGGACTTCGTCGGCCGTACGGTCGCGGAGTCGGCCCGGCGGCGGGGCGAGAGCCCCTGGACGACGGCCCGCCACCTCCTGCTCGCCGACCGCCTGGCCCCGTCGATCCTCCAGCACGTCGGCCACGAGGACAACGTCCGCACGATCATGCGGCACCGCGTCCACACCGGCGGCTCCGACGGCATCCTTCAGGGCGCGAAGCCGCATCCGCGGGCCTACGGCACGTTCCCGAGGTATCTCGGCACGTATGTACGGGAGTTGGGCGTGCTGTCCCTGGAGGAGTGCGTGGCCCACCTCACCTCGCGCCCGGCGGCCAGGCTGCGTCTGCCGGACCGGGGTCTGGTGAAGGAGGGGTACCGAGCGGATCTGGTCCTGTTCGACGCGCGGACGGTGGCCCCGGGTTCGACGTTCGAGGAGCCGCTCCGCCTCCCGACCGGCATCCCGCACGTCCTGGTCGACGGCCGGTTCGTGATCGAGGACGGCCGCCGCACAGACGTTCTGGCGGGCAGGGCGGTCCGTCGCAGTCCCATGCAACGGAACACCCGACACCGCTAGGGGCACGCTACGGCTTGGGCAGGGTGCACCCGCTCGCGTTCAGGTTGAGCTGGTTGCGGGTCGTGAAGCAGGCCGGGATGTTGTAGATCTCCTGGGCGTAGTTGATGCCCTCGCGGACGGTGACGTTGCCGTTCGCGTCGACCTCGCACGGGTTGTTCTCCGTGCAGCGCTGGCCGTCCTCGTTGCCGGTGTTGTTGACGGCGACGACCTTGCCGGTGGCCTGGTCGATGACGGGCGAGCCCGAGGTGCCGCCGATGGTCTGGCAGGCGGAGGTGTAGCGGACCGAGTCCTTCCAGGTCCAGTCGCCCTCCTTCAGGCGGTACACGAACCCGTCGATGTTGCAGCTGTAGAGCCGCTTCCAGTAGCCGGAGGCCACGGTGATGGCGGTCCCGGCGGTCGGGTGCGTGTCCTGCACGGTGAGCGCCGAGATGCCGTACGAGCTCTTGATCGACGCGTACGTGGAGGTCAGCTGGTAGATCGAGACGTCCGTGTCGGTCATCGTGCCGTAGGCGAGCTTGCTGGCGCGCAGTGTGGCGACCTTGGTGCCGGAGGAGTTGAGCAGTCCGAAGGTCCGGCTGGAGGCCTGGTTGGTGAGCACCTCGCCCGGCTCGGGGAAGCCGGTGGTGAGGCAGTGCCCGTTGCTGAGCACCAGCGCCGGGTCGGTGTCCACGGAGTTGGGGAAGCGGATGACCGAGCCGGAGCAGTTGCTGAGCGAGACGGTCCCGGCGAGGGTCACGGCCTGGAGCTTGGGCGACGGCGACGTGACCTGGGACAGGGTCGCGGTGGCGGACGTGACCACGTCCTGGACCACGGAGACGGGGGTGTCCGTGTCGACGCTCTTGCCCACGCCGGATGCGGCGGGTTGGGCGGCGACCGCGGGTGCCGTGCCGATCCCGGCCAGGGCCAGGGCGCTGAGCACGGCGACGAGAGGCTTTCTCATGTGGGGGTCCCCTCTTGCGACTTGGGCGACCGGAAATCTTCCGGCCGCCCGTGAGTTTGTCATGGACATTGTGAAGAAGGGTGGTCGCTGGGGCAAGAAGTTGTGCCGAGCCCGCGCCTCTCGACGGGCGACACCTCCACATCCGGGACAGCACGAACACCGGGCTTGCCGTTCCGCGAGGTCAACTTACCCAGTCGCAGGCCTACTTGGGCTTCTTCGTGGCGCCCTGTCCGCGCCCCTTGCCGTCGGAGTTGCCCGGACCGCCCGCGGTGACGGGGGCGGTGGCGCTCACCGAGGGGGTGGCCGAGGGGGCGGAGGAGACCCGGGCCGACGGACTCCCGCTCGCCCTCGGACCGTCGGACGCGTCCGCGGAAGGGCTCGCGCCGGACGCGCCGGTGCCGGTCGCCGGCTCACCGGAGGCCCTCGCACCCGGGGCCGCCGGGCGGCCGGAGTCGGCCGGGTCGGTGGCGCCCCCGGTCTCCGGGGCCGCCGAGGAGGCACCGCTCCCCGGGTCCCTGTCGGGCTCCGAGGAGGAGCCCGACAGGGACAGCCCCGCGATCAGCGCCGCCGCGCCCACGGCTCCGACGGCCACGACCACCTTGCGCGAGCGCCCGCCGCCACCGCGGCGGGCGGCCCGTCGCCGGGCGGCGCGGCCGCCGGGATCCGGCGCGCCCGGCTCCCGGTCGCCGGATTCCGGACCTGCGGGCTCCGGACCCGCGGGCTCCGGACCCGCGGGCTCGACCTGGGGGAGCTCGGCCGTCGCGTCGTACTCGTTCTGCCAGCCGTGCGCGGCCGCGGGGTCCGGGTACTCCTCGTACGCCGGGGCCGCCGTGGGCAGTGGCTGATAGACGCGCGGTGCCCCGGACTCGTATTCGACTGGCCTCGACATGGCGCAGGATTGTAGGGACGGATGAGGCCGCTGGGACAGCTACCGGCGATAACAGCCCAAACCGCCGCGTCTCACGTGGCGGAAAACACGACCCGTCAGGCGTTACCGGGCCGTAAGCTCCAGACATGCAGGTGATCCAGTCGACCAAGCTCGCCAATGTCTGTTACGAGATCCGGGGCCCGGTTCTCGAGGAGGCGATGCGCCTGGAAGCGGCCGGGCACCGCATCCTCAAGCTGAACACGGGCAACCCCGCGGCCTTCGGGTTCGAGGCACCGCCGGAGATCCTGGAGGACGTCCTCCGCAACGTCTCGACGGCCCATGGATACGGCGACGCGAAGGGACTGCTCGCCGCGCGCCGGGCCGTCGTCATGCACAACCAGACCATCGGCATCGAGACCGACGTCGAGCACGTCTTCATCGGCAACGGCGTCTCCGAGCTGATCGTGATGGCCATGCAGGGCCTGCTGGACGACGGCGACGAGGTCCTCGTACCGGCCCCCGACTACCCGCTGTGGACTGCCGCGGTGTCCCTGTCCGGCGGGACGGCCGTGCACTACCGCTGCGACGAGCAGGCGGACTGGATGCCCGACCTGGCGGACGTGGAGCGGAAGGTCACCGACCGCACCAAGGCGATCGTCATCATCAACCCCAACAACCCCACGGGCGCGGTCTACGACGAGACCATGCTCAAGGGGCTGACCGACATCGCCCGCCGTCACAACCTGCTGGTCTGCTCGGACGAGATCTACGACAAGATCCTCTACGACGGCGCCACGCACACCCCGACCGCCTCGATCGCCCCCGACCTGCTGACCCTCACCTTCAACGGCATGTCCAAGGCGTACCGGGTGGCGGGCTACCGGGTGGGCTGGATGTCGATCTCCGGCCCGCGCGCGCACGCCGACTCCTACATCGAGGGCCTGACCGTCCTGGCCAACATGCGTCTGTGCGCGAACATGCCGGGGCAGCACGGGGTGGTCGCCGCGCTCAGCGGACGGCAGTCCATCAAGGACCTGGTCCTGCCGGGCGGGCGGCTCGTCGAGCAGCGGGACGTGGCGTACGAGCTGCTGACGCAGATCCCCGGCGTGAGCTGCGTGAAGCCGAAGGGGGCGCTGTACCTCTTCCCCCGCCTCGACCCCAAGGTCTTCAAGATCAAGGACGACCGGCGGATGGTCCTCGACCTGCTGCGCCAGGAGAAGATCATGGTCGTCCAGGGTTCCGGCTTCAACTGGCCCGAACCCGATCACTTCCGGGTGGTCACCCTGCCCACCGTCGGCGACCTGCGGGACGCGGTGGGGCGGATCGGGAACTTCCTGGACGGGTACGGGCAGCCGTAAACCTCGTCGCACCCGATCTTTTTCGCTCACTCAACTTTAGACGGAATCTAAGCTAGGATGGTTTCCTGACTGCACAGGAGGCCATCCCATGTACGAACCGATCCGCACCAAGTCGGTCCACTCCACGATGGCCGACGCCCCCACCGACTTCCCCCACCGCTCCCGCGAGGAGGAGCTGGACATCCAGCTCGGTGGCCACCTCGCCGCACTGCTCGCCGTCACGGACGAGCTGCGCGCGCTGGCACCGTCCGCCGACCTCGACACCGCGGCCGAGCGGCTCGCCGAGCAGGTGGCCCGGCTGCGGGGCGGCGGCACACCGGCCCGTGCGTCGCTGACCTCGGTCACCTCCGCACCGCACCTCCCCGACCTGCACCGCCGTGCCCACGCGGTGGCCGGCCGCGCGCTGCTCGTGGCGGCGTCCCGGGCGGACACGGCGGCGGCGATCCTGGCGGCGGAGCGGATGGACTCCCACGCGGCGGCCCTGGAGCCCCGCGAACTCGCCACCCACTGAGCCCCACGGCTCCCTGAACGGCCCCGGTCCGCGCGCACCCAGAGCGACGTGCGGACCGGGTGCCATGCACTGCGTTGGCTTGAGCCGGGGTGCCTTCTCGCCGTGGGGGTCGTGTCGTCCGGCGGGTGCGGGTGCGTCGTGGCTTGTCGCGCCGTTCCCCGCGCCCCTGAGAGGGCTTCCCGCGGTCGGCGGGTGCGGGTTCGTTGTGGCTTGTCGCGCCGTTCCCCGCGCCCCTGAGAGAGCTTCCCCCAGTCGGCGGGTGCGGGTTCGTTGTGGCTTGTCGCGCCGTTCCCCGCGCCCCGGAGAGGGCTTCCCCGATCCGGCGGGTGCGGGTGCGTCGTGGCTTGTCGCGCCGTTCCCCGCGCCCCGGAGAGGGGCTTCCCCGAGTCGGCCGTGTTGAGACGGGACCGGGACTACACCTGCTGTTCATTCTCGTTGCCCAGGAACTTACCGTTCCGGGAGCACTCTTCGCGGTGTGAGACGAATCGTAGGGATCGTCCTCGCGGTCCTGCTGATCGGCGGCGTGGTGGCAGCCGTCGTGGCGGGCCGGGAAGCGGACGACAAGGGCACGGCAACGAAGACCGTGCAGGCAGTGATCGGATCGGAGAAGGCCGAGTTCTTCGAAGATCCCGACGTGGTGAAGGCCCTCGCCGCCAAGGGCTGGACCGTGAAGGCCGAGACCTCCGGGTCCTGGGCCATGGAGGGGCTGGACCTCGACGGGTACGACTTCGCCTTCCCGTCGAGCCAGGCGCCGGCCACCGAGCTCGCCGCGAGGCACAAGGTACGGGGGACCCTCCCCCGCCCCTTCTACTCGCCCCTGGTCGTCGTGGCGCACCAGAGCGCCGCCGGGGTCCTCGCGGGCAACGGCCTGGCCACCCTGGACGCCGAGCACCGCGGCACGCTGAAGATGGCCGCCTACCTCGACGCGGCCCGCGCGGACCGCACCTGGCAGCAGCTCAAGGGGGCCGGGAAGCACGGTGAGTTGACCGGCACCCTCTATCTCTCCAGCACCGACCCGGAGACCTCGAACTCCGGCGCCCTCTACCTCGCCGCCGCCTCCTACGTGGCGAACGGCGGCAAGGTCGTCGCGAGCGGTACCGAGGTCACGAGGACGACTCCCCTGCTGCACAGGCTCGTCAGCGTGCAGGGCGCCCAGCAGTCCAGCACGGACGCGGCCTTCCGGGACTTCGTCAGCGGGGCCGGCAACCCGCTCGTCCTGGTCTACGAGTCCCAGGTCGCCTCGCTCCTCGCGGACGGGCAGCACCCCGACGACCTGGTCGTCCTCTACCCGGACACCACGGTCAACAGCGACCACACGGTCGTACCGCTGACCGAGAACGGCCAGGCCGTCGCCGAACTCCTTTCCAGCGACCCGCGGCTGCGCGCGCTGGAGGTCCGGCACGGGTTCCGGCCGCAGGGCGAGGCCACCGAGTTCGCCTCGGCCGCCACCTATCTCAAGCAGGAACTGACCGGCGTCCGCCAGGCGCCCGTGCCCACCTCCGCGGTGCTGCACGAGCTGGCGCGACGGGCGCGCGGATGACGGGGGAAGCACCGATGACATCCATGAACGACAACGACACCTTCACGCTCACTCCGCCCGAGCCCGTGGCCGCCGTGCCCCGTGAGAAGGCCGGCGGGCTCGTCCCCGTCGACGACTCGGTGCGGACCGACATGGCCAGGAAGGCCTCCGCGTACGTCGAGGGACTCGCGACGCTCGACGCCCGCTCCCCCGAGTTCGCCGGCAAGGTCGGCGAGATCACCGCGCTCGGCGGCGGGGAGTTGCGCGGTGCCGCCGCGCAGTCCAACCGGATGCTGGAGCGGACCGTGCGCAGCCTGCCGGACAAGGGCGGGGACGCCCAGTCGCAGGTGGCCGGATCGCTCGTCGAACTGCGGCGGGTGGTCGAGGACCTGGACCCGCGGGACCTGTCCACCGCAAAGGGCCGCAGGTTCCTGTCCCGGCTCCCCGGCGGCGACAGGCTGCGCGACCATGTCGCCAAGTACGCCTCCGCCCAGGGGACGCTGAACAGGATCGTGGGCTCGCTGCGCGGCGGTCAGGACGAACTGCGCCGGGACGACGCCGCGTTGCAGACCGAGCGGGTCCGGCTGTGGGAGACCATGGGCAAGCTCCAGGAGTACGTGGTGCTGACCGAGGCCCTGGACACGGCCGTCGAGCAGCACATCACCGCGGTGGGAGATCCCGGGGCGGCCGACACCCTCCGCGCCGACGTGCTCTTCCCCGTCCGGCAGAAGCACCAGGACCTGCTCACCCAGCTCGCCGTCTGCGCGCAGGGCTACCTCGCCATGGACGTCGTACGGCGCAACAACGAGGAGCTCATCAAGGGCGTCGAGCGGGCGGCCACGACCACCGTCTCGGCCCTCAGGATCTCGGTCATGCTGGCCTCCGCGCTCGACAACCAGAAGAAGGTCGTCGAGCAGGTCAACGCCCTGCGCGGGACGACCGAGGACCTGATCCGGGGCAACGCCGAGATGCTGGCGACCCAGAGCGGGGAGATCCAGCGCATCGCGGCCGACCCGGCGGTCGGCGCCGAGACCCTGCGCTCCGCCTTCCAGCAGATCTACCGCACGCTGGACGCGATCGACACGTACAAGGTCCAGGCGACCGAGGTGATGGCGGCGACCGTGGCGTCCCTGACCACCGAACTCCAGCACGCGAGCGGGTACTTGGAGCGCAGCCGGTCGCAGGGCGCGGTGGAGGGGGGCCTCGGATGAGTCGACGCGCACTGGCCGGCTGCCTGGCGGCACTCGGTCTGCTCACCGCCTGCACCACTCAGGACGACGGGATCGGCGGCCTCTCGACGCCCGGCGTCCCCGGCCCCGCCGAGCCGGGCACCCTCCGCGTCCTTGCCTCCAGCGAGCTGAGCGACATGGCCCCGGTCCTCGCCCAGGTCGAGAAGGACACCGGCGTCAAGGTGAAGCTGAACCCCATCGGCACGCTGGACGCCGTGGACATGCTGGCCACGGGGAGGACCGACGGCCGGTACGACGCCCTGTGGCTGTCCTCGAACGACTACCTCCGGCTGCGCCCCGACGCGGCGAAGAAGGTGGTCTCCGAGACGCCCGTCATGTCGAGCCCGGTCGCGATCGGCGTGCGGACCGCGACGGTGAGGTCACTCGGCTGGAAGCCCGCCGACGTCACCTGGTCCCAGGTCGAGCAGGCCGTCCAGGACGGGAGGCTGACGTACGGCATGACCGACCCGGCCCGCTCCAACTCCGGCTTCTCCACGCTGGTCTCGGTGGCCTCGGCCCTCTCCGGCGCCCAGTCGGCGCTCACCGACGCGGACGTCACCGAGGCCACGCCCCGGCTGAAGGAGTTCTTCAGGGGCCAGAAACTGACCTCGGGCTCCTCGGGCTGGCTGGCCGCGGCCTACGACCGGCGCGGTGACGTCGACGCCCTCCTGAACTACGAGTCCGTCCTCAGCGGCGTCCCGGGCCTGACGGTGATCCGCCCCCGCGACGGCGTGGTCACCGCCGACTACCCGCTCACCACGCTCAAGTCCACGGACACGCGGACCCGCGAGGACGTCCGCCGCGTGACCGAGGACCTGCGCACCGGGAAGATCCAGCGGCTGATCACCGAGCGCACCCACCGCCGCCCGGTCGTCACCGCGGTCGCGCCCGCGAGCGGCCTGGACACCACCCGCCGCCGCGAACTCCCCTTCCCGGGCACCCGTTCCGTCGCCGACGGTCTCCTCGACTCCTACGAGAACGAGCTGCGCCGCCCGTCGAGGACCGTGTACGTCCTGGACACCTCTGGCTCGATGGAGGGCGAGCGGCTGGACCGCCTGAAGACGGCACTCACCGATCTGACCGGCGACTTCCGTGAGCGTGAGGAGGTCACGCTGATGCCGTTCGGCTCGGAGGTGAAGAGCGTACGGACGCACGTGGTCGAGCCGGCGGACCCGCGGACCGGCCTGGACGCCATCCGCGAGGACACCTCGGCGCTCTCCGCCGACGGCGACACCGCGATCTACACCTCGCTGGAGAAGGCGTACGACCACCTCGGCGCCGACAGGGACACGTTCACGTCGATCGTGCTGATGACGGACGGCGAGAACACGGCCGGGGCGGAGGCCGAGGACTTCGACGCCTTCTACGCCCGGCTCGGCCGGGAGGCCCGGGACATCCCCGTCTTCCCCATCCTCTTCGGCGACTCCGACCGCTCCGAGCTGGCCCACATCGCCGACCTGACCGGCGGCCGCCTCTTCGACGCCCGGCAGGGCTCGCTGGACGGCGCCTTCGAGGAGATCCGTGGCTATCAGTAGGTACCTGGAGTCCCGCAAGAACCTCACGGGCAGCGCGTGCGGGCTGGCAGGACTGGCGCTGACCTTCGCGGGGGTGGCGGGCCCGTACTGGCCCGTGGTGGTGGCCGGGCTCTACGGCGCGGGCGCCCTGATCGCCCCGCCGGAGCGTCCCGCACTGCCGGACTTCCCCGACCCGTCGGCCCAGCTCGACGAGCTGCGGGGCGACTTCGAGAAGCTGCGGGCGTATCTGACGGACATCGAGCTGTCGGTCACGGCGGCGGCCCGGCTGCGTGAACTCGGTGAGCTGCTGGGCGCGTTGCTCGACCGGGGCTGGAGCGAGGAGCTGCTGGCGCACGATCCGGAAGGTGTGCACTCGCTGTCCCGGATCGTGCGGCGCGACCTGCCCGAGGCCGTCGACAGCTTCGTACGGACCCGGTGGTGGACGCGGATGACGCCGGGCACGGAGTCCCCCGAGCTCCATCTGGAGCAGCAGTTGGGCCTCATGAAGAAGGACGCGGAGCAACTGGCGGCGGCCCTGCGGGACTCGGAGGCCAGACGGCAGGAGACCCACACCCGCTACCTGGAGGAACGCTCGGAGCGTTAGCGACGGGGAAAGCCGGCGAGGGCCCGCCCTCACCGGGCTTCCCGTCGGGGCGGACGGGAATAGGTAAGGGCAGGCCCACAGCCGCACACGCCGTTGTGTGCGGCCTCGCCGTACTGAAACCGCGGTCGGCCGTGACGATATTGCTGGTCAGGGCACGATCGGAGCCGACCGCGGTGTCTTGGCGGGACCTCAGCCCAGGCGCTGCACCAGCGCCCGGTACTCGTCCCACAGCTCCTTGGGCGTGTGGTCGCCGAAGGTGTTGAGGTGCTCGGGAATCAGGGACGCCTCCTCCCGCCACACCTCCTTGTCGACCGTGAGCAGGAACTCCAGGTCGGAGTCGGCCAGTTCGAGACCTTTGGTGTCGATGGCGTCCTTGGTCGGCAGGATGCCGATCGGCGTCTCGACGCCCTCGGCCTTGCCTTCGAGGCGCTCCACGATCCACTTCAGGACACGGCTGTTCTCACCGAAGCCGGGCCAGACGAACGCGCCCTCGTCGTTCTTGCGGAACCAGTTGACGTAGTAGATCTTCGGCAGCTTGGACTGGTCCTTGTCCTTGGCCACGTCGACCCAGTGCCCCATGTAGTCGCCCATGTTGTAGCCGCAGAACGGCAGCATGGCGAAGGGGTCGCGGCGCAGCTCGCCGACCTTTCCCTCGGCGGCGGCGGTCTTCTCGGAGGCCACGTTGGCGCCCAGGAAGACGCCGTGGTTCCAGTCGAAGGACTCCGTCACCAGGGGTACGGCGCTGGCGCGGCGGCCGCCGAAGAGGATCGCCGAGATCGGCACGCCCTTGGGGTCCTCCCACTCGGGCGCGATGATCGGGCACTGCGAGGCGGGGACGGTGAAGCGGGCGTTGGGGTGGGCGGCGGGCGTCCCCGACTCGGGCGTCCAGTCGTTGCCCTTCCAGTCGGTGAGGTGGGCCGGGGTCTCCTCCGTCATGCCCTCCCACCAGATGTCGTTGTCGTCGGTGAGGGCGACGTTGGTGAAGACGGAGTTGCCCCACAGCGTCTTCATCGCGTTGGCGTTGGTGTGCTCGCCGGTGCCGGGGGCGACGCCGAAGAAGCCGGCCTCGGGGTTGATCGCGTAGAGGCGGCCGTCCTCACCGAAGCGCATCCAGGCGATGTCGTCGCCGATGGTCTCCACGGTCCAGCCGGAGATCGTGGGCTCCAGCATGGCGAGGTTGGTCTTGCCGCAGGCGGACGGGAAGGCGGCGGCGACGTACTTGGACTCGCCCTGCGGCGGGGTGAGCTTGAGGATGAGCATGTGCTCGGCGAGCCAGCCCTCGTCGCGGGCCATCACCGACGCGATGCGCAGGGCGTAGCACTTCTTGCCGAGCAGGGCGTTGCCGCCGTAGCCGGAGCCGTAGGACCAGATCTCGCGGGACTCCGGGAAGTGCGAGATGTACTTGGTGGAGTTGCAGGGCCAGGGAACGTCCTCCTGGCCCTCCTCCAGCGGCGCCCCGAGGGTGTGCACGGCCTTCACGAAGAAGCCGTCGTCGCCGAGCTCGTCGAGGACGGGCTGTCCCATGCGGGTCATGGTGCGCATGGAGACGGCGACGTAGGCGGAGTCGGTGATCTCGACGCCGATCGCGGAGAGGTCCGAGCCGAGCGGGCCCATGCAGAAGGGGACGACGTACATCGTCCGGCCCTTCATCGAACCGCGGAAGACGCCCTGCTCCCCGGCGAAGATCTCCCGCATCTCCCCCGGTGCCTTCCAGTGGTTGGTCGGCCCGGCGTCCTCCTCCTTCTCCGAGCAGATGAAGGTGCGGTCCTCGACGCGCGCGACGTCGGTCGGGTCGGAGGCCGCGTAGTAGGAGTTGGGGCGCTTGATCGGGTCGAGCTTCTTGAAGGTGCCCTTCGCGACGAGCTCCTCGCACAGGCGCTCGTACTCCGCTTCGGATCCGTCACACCAGACCACGCTGTCCGGCTGGGTCAGTTCGGCGATCTCGTTCACCCACGAGATCAGTTCCTTGTGCTGGGTGGGGATGACGGGGGGAGCCGCGATGTCGCGCGCCACGATTGCTCCTAGATGAGGGATTTTGTGTTTGGAGGCCCCGTGGGGGCTGCGACCCGGATGCTTTTCGTGCCTTTGGTGGTGACCTTGGCGCTCATCCGGTGCCGACCGCACTCATTTGATCATCCGACTGAAGCGCCCATCTGTCCAGAGGGCATCACAAGTGAGCGGAGTGAGGATCGCCACGCTTTCTCTGTACACAGCGCGTTTATTTGCGCGCACATAACGTTCAGCCGACCGTTTCTTTACTGGTCAACTCCCATGAGATGATGGCCACTCTCGACCGTTCCCACGCTGTACTCATGCGTAACTTACGGTCCCGTAGGTACGATGCCGGGCATGACGCCGCCCGCCCACGACGCCGATGCGCCCTCCCTGCCCCACCAGATCAAGCAGCACGCCCACGACCTGGCCGAGCCCATCAAGCCGAAGCTGCGCGGCTGGCTGCACCTCGGAATGTTCCCGGCCGCACTGATCGCGGGACTCGTGCTGACCGCCCTCGCCGACTCCACCAGAGGCCGTATCGCCTGCGGGATCTTCGCCCTGACCGCCTGTCTGCTGTTCGGCGTCAGCGCGCTGTACCACCGCGGCACCTGGAGCCCCCGCATGGACGGCGTCCTGCGACGACTGGACCACGCCAACATCTTCCTGATCATCGCCGGCACCTACACGCCACTGACCATGCTGCTCCTGCCGGGCAGCAAGGGACGGTGGCTGCTGTGGGGCATCTGGAGTGCCGCGCTGGCCGGCATCCTCTTCCGGGTCTTCTGGGTCGGCGCCCCGCGCTGGCTCTACACCCCCTGCTACATCGCCATGGGCTGGGCCGCCGTCTTCTTCCTGCCCGACTTCATGCGCGCCGGCGGCGTCGCGGTCCTGGTCCTGGTCGTCGTCGGCGGCCTGCTCTACAGCGCGGGCGGGGTGATCTACGGCCTCAAGCGACCGAACCCGTCACCGCGCTATTTCGGCTTCCACGAGGTGTTCCACTCCCTCACCGTGGCCGCCTTCGCCGTCCACTACATCGGCATCTCCCTGGTGGCGTACCAGCACACATAGGACCGGTCCCCCATCGAGGGCCACGGCTTGCGAGCCGTGGCCCTTTTTGCGTGCCGGAATCGATTGACAGTCTCTACTTTTTGAGAGTTACTCTCAATTCATGGAAACCATCACTCCCGCCCCCCGTCGCTGGTGGGCCCTGGCCGCCCTCGTCGCGAGCATACTGACGCTCGGCTTCGACCTGACGATCCTCAACGTGGCGCTGCCGACGATGGCCGCCGACCTCGACGCCGGAACCGGCGCACAGCTGGGGGTCCCCCCAGGCGTTTAGCACTGGGGGAGGATGGCGGACGCCTACGTCGTCGTCTTCGCCGCCCTGATGCTCCCCGCGGGCCTGCTCGGCGACCGCTTCGGGCGGCGCCGGATGCTGATCACCGGACTCGCCGTCTTCCTCGCCGGCTCCCTGGTCGGCGCGCTTGCCACCGACGTGAACGCGGTGATCGCGGCCCGCGCGGTGATGGGAATCGGCGGCGCCCTCGTCACCCCGCTCGCGCTCTCCGTACTGCCCACGCTCTTCGCCCCCGACGAACGCACCAAGGCCGTCGGCATCGTCTCCGCCGCCTCCGCGCTCGGCCTGCCGCTCGGCCCGATCATCGGCGGCCGGCTGCTCAACCACTTCTGGTGGGGCTCGGTCTTCCTCGTCAACGTCCCGATGGCCGCCATCGGCATCGCCGCCTGCGTCTTCCTGCTCCCCGAGACCCGGGACCCCTCCTCCCCCAAGGTCGACGCCTTCTCCGCCGCGCTGGCCGTCACCGGCCTCGGCGCCCTCGTCTACGCGATCATCGAGGCCCCCACCCGCGGCTGGAGCGACCCGCTGGTGCTCGGGATGCTCGCGGCGGCCGTCGCCCTCATCACCACCCTGGTCCTGCGCGAACGCCGGGTCCAGCGCCCCATGCTCGACATGACCCTGCTCACCCACCGCGGCTTCCTCTTCAACACGATCGCCGCGACCCTGGTCAGCTTCATCCTGTCCGGCCTGCTGTTCGTCCTGCCGCCCTTCCTCCAGGCCGTCCTCGGCCACGACGCCTCGGCACCGGCGTCCGACTGCTGCCGATGATGGGCGGCTTGCTGGTCGCGTCCCGCCTCGCCCCCAGCATCGTGGCCCGCTTCGGCGCCCGCGCCACGGTGAGCGCCGGCCTGGTGGTGCTGGCCTTCGCCGGGCTCCTGGGCAGCCGTACGACCGTGGACTCCGGCTACGGATTCGTCGCGCTCTGGCTCTCCCTCACCGGATTCGGCTTCGGCCTCTCCCTCATCCCCGCCATGAACGGCGGCCTGAGCGCCCTCCCCGGCGACCGCGCCGGCTGGGGGTCCCCCCACGCCTTTCGGGCAGTGGGGGAGGCTCCGGACTCCTGATGACCATGCGCCAGGTCGGCGGCGCGATCGGCATCGCCCTGCTCGGCAGCCTGCTCGCCGACACCTTCCGGGACCGCCTCGACGTCACCGGACTGCCCGCCAAGGCCGCCGACACCGCCGGCGAGTCCGTGGTCGCGGCACACCTCGTCGCCCAGCGCACCGGCTCCGCCGACCTGCTGGCCTCCGCGAACGACGCGTACGTCCACGGCATGGGCGTCGTCCTGCTGGTGTGCGGGATCGCCGCCCTCGTCGCCGCACTCCTCGCGGCCGCGTTCCTGCCCGCCACACCCCGCCCGACCAAGACCTCCACCGACCCGGACATCGCTGCCGAGGAGGCCCATGCCTGAGAATGGCACCCATGACGCCCGTACACTCCTCTCCCCCCGCTGACACCCCCCAGCTGGGACTTCGCGAGCGGAAGAAGATCAAGACCCGGACGGCGATCCGCGACGCCACGTACGCGCTGATCGAGGAACAGGGCTACGACGCCACCACGGTCGAGCAGATCGCCGAACGCGCCGAGGTGTCGCCGTCCACGGTCTTCCGCTACTTCCCCACGAAGGAGGACATCGTCCTCACGGACGAGTACGACTCCGTCATGCTGGACGAGCTGCGCGCCCGGCCGGTGGACGAGCCGTGGACGGAGTCCGTGCGGCACATCCTGCACCGCGCCCTCGACCTCTCCGACGTGGACTACGAGATCACCCGGCTGCGCGCCCATCTGATGATCCAGGTGCCGGCGGTGCGCGCCCGCATGATGGAGAGCATGTCCGTCACCGGCCGGCTGCTCTCCGGGGCGATCGCGGAACGCACCGGCCGCGACGCGGACGACCTGGAGGTACGGGTCCAGACCATGTCCCTCATCGGCGGTCTCACCGAGGTCTACCAGTACTGGGCGGAGAACGGCATGCGGGACGACCTGCACAGCCTCACCGAGCGCGCCCTGCGCGTCCTGGAACACGGGCTCCCCGCGAAAAAGCCCTGAGACCACCGCCCGCCCCCATGCCATCCTGACCCGGTGAGCGCACCCGAGATCCACGTCGAATTCGCCCCCGAGCTGGCCCTGTTCGTCCCACACGGACGCCGCCGCGGCGCCACCCCCGTCACCACCGACGGCACCTCCTCCCTCGGCCATGTCGTGGAGTCCCTCGGCGTCCCGCTCACCGAGGTCGGCGCACTGCGCGTCGACGGCCGCGAGGTGCCCAGGTCGTACGTCCCCTCCGCGGGCGACGCCGTGCACGTCCTCCCGGTCGCCCGCCCCCAGCACGTCCCCGGCGCCCCGCTCCGCTTCCTCCTCGACGTCCACCTCGGCACCCTCGCCCGTCGGCTGCGCCTGCTCGGCGTGGACACCGCGTACGAGTCGACGGACATCGGCGACCCGGCCCTCGCCACCCGCTCGGCCACCGAGAAACGGGTCATGCTCAGCCGCGACCGCGGCCTGCTGCACCGCAGGGAACTCTGGGCCGGCGCCTTCGTCTACAGCACCCGCCCCGAGGACCAACTCCGCGACGTCCTGGACCGGTTCCGCCCCGAACTCAAGCCCTGGACCCGCTGCACGGCCTGCAACGGCCTGCTGCGCGAGGCCACCAAGGAACAGGTGGCGGACCGGCTGGAGGGCGGCACGGAACGGTCGTACGACGTCTTCGCCCAGTGCGAGGAGTGCGGTCGCGCCTACTGGAAGGGCGCCCACCACGAACAACTGGAGGCGATCGTGGCGAACGCCCTGGCGCAGTCCGACCGCCGGGACGCCGACGCGGGCTAACCGCCCAACGTCACCCGCAACGCCTCCGCGTCGGTCGTAGGCGCATCACACGTGAAGTGCCGGCAGACGTACGCGGTGGGCCGCCCCTCGACGAGAACCCGGTCGGCGAGCAACGGCAGCTCCTCGCTGCCCGCGGTCCCCACCGCGACCACCGCACCCGGAGCGGTCCCCAGAAGTGCCGTACGGTGCAAAGCCCTTGTGGCCTCGTCGGTCAGCGCGGGCCCCACGATCGCGACCTCCTTCGGCCCGTCGAGCCGTGCCTCCGCCACCGCGAGCCCCCACCCGACGAACCGCGGCACCCGCGGACCGAGCGCCTTCACCACCCCGAGCGCCTTCTCCGCGGCGGCACGATGGGGCTCGGCCCCGGTCTGCGCCGCATAGGACAACAACGCCCCCGCCGCGGCCGTCCACCCGGACGGCACCGCGTTGTCGGTCGGATCCTGAGGCCGCCGGATCAACTTCTCGGCATCGGCGGCGGTGTCGAACAGCGCCCCCTCCGGCCCGGTGAACCGCGTCAGTACGTGGTCGAGCAGGAACCCGGCGAAGTCGAGCCAGACCCCCTCCCCGGTCACCGACGCCAGCGCGAGGAACCCCTCGGCCACATCGGCGTAGTCCTCCAACACCCCGGCGTTGGCACCCACCTGACCGTCCTTGCTCGTACGGGCCAGCCGGGCCTGCTCGTCCAGATGCAGCCGCACGAGAAGGTCCGCGGCCCCGACAGCGGCGTCCACCAGGTCGGGGCGGTCGAAGTACGCCCCGGTCTCGGCGAGCGCGGCGATCGCGAGCCCGTTCCACGCGGCGACGACCTTGTCGTCCCGGCCGGGGGCGGGCCGCTCGGCGCGGGCGTCGAGCAGCCGCCGCCTGATCGACTCGACCCTCTCCGCATCGAACACGGTGTCCTGCTGCGGCAGTTGCAGCACTGACTGCCCGTGCTCGAACGTGCCCTCCTCGGTCACACCGAAGTACTGCGCGGCGAGCTCGGCGTCCTGTTCCCCGAGCACCTCACGCAACTGCCCCGGCGTCCACACGTAGTACGCCCCCTCGACGTGCTTCCCACTCCCGTCGTCACTGTCGGCGTCCAACGCGGAGGCGAACCCGCCCTCGGCGGTGCGCAGTTCCCGCACCATGAAGTCGGCGGTGTCGAGCGCCACCCGCCGAGCGAGATCGGAGCCGGTGGCACGCCAGAGGTGCGCGTAGACACGGCACAGCAGGGCGTTGTCATAGAGCATCTTCTCGAAGTGCGGCACGATCCAGTCGCGGTCCACGGAGTAGCGGGCGAAACCACCGCCGAGCTGGTCGTGGATGCCACCGCGGGCCATACGCTCGCAGGTGTCCTGAGCCATCTGGAGGGCACCCTCGGCACCGGTGCGCGCGTGGTGCCGCAGCAGGAACTCGACCACCATCGACGGCGGGAACTTCGGCGCCCCGCCGAACCCGCCGCGCTGCGCGTCGTACTCCCGCGTCAGCCCCAGCAGCGCCGCGGCGAGCTGCTCCTCGTCGGGGGCCTGCGAGTCGCCGTAGGAGATCTCCCGCCCGGCGAGGTCCCGCACGATCTTCCCGGCGACCTCGGCGACCTCGTCCCGCCGGTCGCTCCACGCGGCCCGCACCCCCTCCAGCACCTGCCGGAAGGAGGGCATGCCCTGGCGGGGCGAGGGCGGGAAGTAGGTGCCGAAGTAGAAGGGCTCGGCGTCCGGGGTCAGGAACACGGTCATGGGCCAGCCACCCTGCCCGGTGGCGGCCTGCACGGCCTCCATGTAGACGGCGTCGACGTCGGGACGTTCCTCGCGGTCGACCTTGATGTTGACGAAGTGCTCGTTCATGAAGGCGGCGACCACCTCGTCCTCGAAGCTTTCCCGGGCGAGAACGTGGCACCAGTGGCAGCTCGAATACCCGACGCTCAGCAGGACGGGTTTGTTCGTCCTCCGCGCCTCCTCGAAGGCCTCGGCCGACCAGGGCCACCAGTCGACCGGGTTGTCGGCGTGCTGGAGGAGGTAGGGGGACGTCTCGTGGGCCAGTCGGTTCGGCATGGAGTCCATCCTGCCGCAGTACCCCTCGGGTGAGGCGTCAGGCGTGCCCCGGACGGCGACGCGGACAAACCGTCCCCGATGACGTCGAAGGCGTTCGCCCTCTCGCCCCGGTGCCCCGTCCGCAGCACACTTGACCAAGAAAGCCGTTGCCGCCGGAGGGGGACGTGACATGCGGGACAGCCATCGGGCGGAAGCCGAACGGCTGTTGGGGCGGGCCGTGGAGGAGGAGGTGCGGCGGTCGGGCGGGCGGGTCGACGGCACCGTGCTGCTCGCGCGGGCCCGTGGATCACTGGACGCGATGGCGCAGACGGCCGCCGAGGAGTACGAGGCCTACACGCGCGCGCTGGACGAGGCGCAGGCCGGACAGCTCACGTTCGGGCAGCGGTACGCGAAGGAGGCGTCCGGCACTCCCCTGCTGGTGGCCGCGGTCGCCGCTGTGGCCGCCGCCGTCGCCGACCTGGCGCTCGGTACCGGGGCGGGCACCGCGCTGGGCGCGGGCGTGGTCGTCGGGGTCGTGGGCGCCGCGACGACCGTCGTGAAGGTGGCCGGCTCGCATCTGCCGGCCGCGCACCACCGGGCGGGCGCCATCGGTCAGCCCGGCGGCCCGGAACAGCTGCGGCTCCAGTGGCTGACGGCCCTGGAGGTGCGGGGGATCCGGCCCTTCCTCGACCAGCAGCGGGTACTGAACGCGTCGACCGGTCCGAAGAAGGCGGGCCCGCGGCTGCGCGGCACGGACAAGAGCGCGGCGGCCCGCGGAAGAAGCGTGCTGGAGCAGTCGTTCGGTCAACTTCCGGAGCGGATAGGCGAGTTCGCGGACCGGCGGGCGGAGATGGGCCGTATCCGGCAGTGGGTGCAGGCCGCGCGCGCGACCACCGAGACCCGGCCCACCGTGGTCGTCCTGCACGGGCCGCCCGGCAGCGGTCGTACGGCACTGGCCGTACGGGCGGCGCACGATCTCAAGGACTACTTCCGGGGCGCCTGCGTCGTGGACCTGCGCGGCGACAACCCGGAGGAGTCCCCGCTGTCGACCCGGGACGCGCTGCTGCATCTGCTGAACCGGCTCGGTGCCCCGCGCGAGCAGCTCCTGTTCCGTGAGCGTTCCTCCCCCGACCAGCAGGTCAAGCGGCTGAGCGAGCTGTACCACCAGCATCTGACGGGCCTACCGGTGACGATCGTGCTGGACGACGCCTCTGACCCCGAGCAGGTCCGCACGCTCGTCCCGGAGCGTTCCGACAGCCTGATCCTGGTCACCGCGCGCGAGCCGCTCGGTCTGCCCGCGGACCTCGCCGCCCATGTGCACGAACTTCCGATCGACGCCCTCGACGCGGCGGGCGCCGAGGAGTTGCTGGACGCGGCCGCGCAGTCCGCCACCGGCCCCTACGACGCCCAGTCCGCCGACCGGATCAGGGAGCTGTGCGGCGGTCTGCCGCTGGCCCTGCGCATCGCGGGCTCGTCGCTGGGCCCCCGTTCGCCGCGGCAGCTCGCCTCGGATCTGGGTGCGTACGGCCCGGTCGGACCCGTGGAGCGTGCCCTGTGGCTGCGCTACACCGATCAGTCGGAGCAGGCCCGCCGGCTGCTGCGCCGGCTCGCGCTGGCCGGCCGGGCCTCGCTCGGCGCCGCCGCGGCCGCCGCGCTGCTGGCCACCGACGAGACGGAGGCGGTCCGGCATCTGACGGCGCTGGCCCGCGCGGGCCTGATCGACCACGTCCGCGGCAGCCGCTACCGCGTTCATGACGTGGTCCGCGCCTTCGCCCAGGCGAGACTGCTGGACGAGGAGGAGCCGACCGAGCGCACGGCCGCGCAGGAACGCCTCATCGTCAACTACGCCGACCTCGCCGACTCGGTGCTGCGTCTGGTCGACGGCAACATGTCGACCCGCTCGGACCGTTTCAGCCCGCACGGTTTCACCTCCCTGGACGAGGCGTTGCGCTGGCTGGACGACGAGTCGAGCTTCATCACGGCGGCGCTGCGGCACGCGGACGGCGTCAACCAAGGGGCGGTCCTCAACCTCCTGGGCGCGCTGTGCGACTACTGCCTGCTGCGCGGCGACCTCTACCGCCTGGGCGAGATCAGCGAGTTGGCGCAGGCCGTGGACCAGGGGCTGCTGGTCCGTTCGGTGCAGTGGCGCACCGGTATCGCCGCCCGTCAGCTCGGCGAGCTGGACAAGGCGCGCACGACCCTGACCTCGGTGGTCGACCTGTACATGGAGGCGCATCACGACGCGGGCGCCGCGCGTGCCCTGTGCTCGCTGGGCATCACCCTGCACCACCAGGGTCATCTGACCGAGGCGGCGGCGAAGCTCCAGGAGGCGCTGGCCCTCCAGTCGCCCCCCGAACTGGCCACGGACCGTGCCTGGACCATGCACGCCCTGGCGGCGGTGGAGCGGGATCGCGGCCGTGTGGCCGAGTCCCTCGACCTGCTCACCCGCTCCCTGGTGCTGCACCGCGCCGGCGAGTCCGTGCACGGCGAGGCCTGGGCCCACTTCCAGCTCGGTCAGCTGGCCCTGCGCATGGGTGACGTGCCGCGTGCGGAGTCGGAGCTCAGGACGGCCCTCGACCTGTACGGCCGCACCCGTGACGCCCGTGGCGAGGCGTGGGCGCTGACCCAGCTCGCGCGGGCGCGACTGGTGGCCGCAGACCCGTCGGCCGCGGTGGACGGTCTGCGCCAGGCGGCCTCCCGGCACCGCGACAACGAGGACGCGCGGGGCGAGGCGTGGACGGTGTACTACCTGGGCCAGGCGTTGGAGGAGACCGGCAACCTGGACCTGTCGGTCCGGGAGCTGGAACGCTCGCGGACGATGTTCTCCCGGATGCGGGACGTCTACGGCCTGGCCTGTGCCCGGCACCACTCGGCCCGCGTCACCCGCGACCAACGGGCCGCCCAGACCGGCTCGTTGCGCAACTCCGGCTTCGCCCGCCAGCTCCTGGTCGATGCCCGCGCCGACTTCCAGCGCATCGGCGTCGCCCACGGCGAGGCGTGGACGTGCCTGGAACTGGCGGTGGTGGACGCGGGCAACGGCCGTACCCCGCAGGCCCTCGCCCTGTGCGACGAGGCGGTGGCCCTGTTCGCCTCCTACGGCGATCGGCGGGGCGAGGACTGGGCCCGTTTCCTGCGCTGCACCCTGCTGCCGTACGCGGCACCGGGCGGCGTGGAGATCGGTACGGCGGTCGCCCAGGAGGAGCTGGCGGAACTGGCCCGCCGGGAGCACGGCTCACGCGACGAGAAGCTGGACGACTACGTGGGGGCGTACGGGCTGCTGCTGGAGCGCGGGGTGAACCTGGACACCGGGTGGCAGGCCTGGCGTCTGGGAATGGTGCCGAACCGGCACGCGCGTGAGGTGATGGGGGTGGGGGTGGCTTCGGCACGGGGGTGACGGGCCCCGGCCCGGTTCACCTGCCCGCCGCCGACGGTGATCAGCACCCCGGCTCGAACCAGGCCACGCTCCGTCCCCTGCGCTGCGATCACCGGCCGCCGGGAACGGCGGCCCCGACGTTTCCGGTGCACTGCGATCACTGGCTGGGAGCGGCAGCCCGGGCGGGTTCTGGTGCGCTGCGATCACCGGCCCGGTGCGGCGGCCCGGGCAGACTCCGGTGCACTTCGACCACTAGCCCGGAGCGGCCGCCCATACGGGCTCCGACGCACATCGACCACCGACCCGAAGCGGCAGTCCAGACGGGCTCCGACACACTGCGACCACCAACCCGGAGCGGCACCCCAGGCAGACTCCGGAGCACTTCGACCACCAGCCCGGAGCGGCCGCCCAGGCACGTTCCGGTGCACTTCGACCACCGACCCGAAGCGGCAGCCCAGGCGGGCTCCGGTGTTCGGGACGCCGGCCGGGGCCGGGGCGCTGTCTCGCCCAGTGCGCGCGGAGTCGTCCCGGGCGCTGCGGTCACCGGCGGGCGGTGATGGCGCAGGCGGTGCCGGTGAGTGGGACACCGGGCGGGGCGACGCTCTCTCCCACCCGCTGCACGCGGAGTCGTCCCGGGCAGCTGCCGTCATCGGTCGGCGGCGACGGCACCGACACACGGGCTGAAGCACGCCCGCATACCCGCCGACCGCGACGGCTCCGGGGTCCCTGACACCCGCTCCGCCGGGCCGGGCCGGGCCGAGGGACGCTGCGTCCCGCTGCGTGCGGAGTCGTGCCGTGCACCGCGGTCACTGACCGGAGGCGGCATCCGCAGCACGGGCTCAGGCCGAGGCACGCCCGTACATCCGACGAAATCGGGACAGCCCCGCCGCCTCGGAGACCGACCGGCCGGGGCATGCTCCCGCTGCACGCGGAGTCGCCCGGGGAGGCTGCCGTCACCGGACGGGCGCGGCCGAGGACGGGAGGGGGCGGAGGACGGGAGGGGACTCCCTCCCGTCGTGGCCGTGTGGTTCAGCCCTTGGCCGGGGAGGCCTTGCCGGAGGAGTTCTCCGCGGTTCCCTTGCCGGAGGCCTCGTCCGGGGACTCCTTGAAGTCGACCTTGTTCATGTGCTTGCTCATGGACTTCATCAGGGCCCACACCGCCAGGGCCATCGCCGCGAAGACGATGAAGCCGAGGACGCCGGGGGTGACCTTGTCCTCGTCGACCTCCTTGGCGAAGGTCACGAGGTGCGTCATTGCCAGGCTTGCGCTTGCGCTCATGTCAGGCATTGTCGCGGATGCCCGCAAAGAGGTCGTCCTCGGGGAGGGAGGTATCGACGAGGGACTTCGCGAGCTCGTACTCCTCGGTCGGCCAGACCTCCTTCTGGAGCTCCAGCGGCACGCGGAACCAGCCGCCGTCGGGGTCGATCTGGGTGGCGTGCGCGATGAGGGCCTTGTCGCGGATCTCGTAGAACTCCGCGCAGGGGATGTGCGTGGTCAGGGTGCGGTCGCGCATCGGCGAGTCGTCCCAGCGCTTGAGCCAGTCGCCGTACGGCGACTCCATGCCCCGCTCGATCAGCGCGTTGTGGAGGGCTTCGGTGCGGGGGCGGTTGAAGCCCTGGTTGTAGTAGAGCTTGACCGGCTGGTAGGCCGGGCCGAACTCGGACTCGGGGAACTTCTCGGTGTCCGCCGCGCCCTCGAACGCCACCATCGAGATCTTGTGGGTCATGATGTGGTCGGGGTGCGGGTAGCCGCCGTTCTCGTCGTAGGTGGTGATCACCTGGGGACGGAAGGTGCGGATCTGCTTCACCAGCTCGCCGGCGGCCTTGTCGACGTCCTCCAGGGCGAAGCAGCCCTCGGGCAGCGGCGGCAGCGGGTCGCCCTCGGGCAGGCCGGAGTCGACGAAGCCGAGCCACTCCTGGCGGACGCCGAGGATCTCGCGGGCCTCGTCCATCTCCTTCTTGCGTACCTCGTGGATGTGCTCCTCGATGTACTTGTCGCCCTGGAGCTTCGGATTGAGGATGGAGCCGCGCTCCCCGCCCGTGCAGGTCACGATCAGCACGTCCACCCCCTCGGACACGTACTTCGCCATGGTGGCCGCGCCCTTGCTCGACTCGTCGTCGGGGTGGGCGTGCACGGCCATCAGTCGCAGCTGGTCAGTCAAGACTCAATCCTCGTAAGTCGGCGCCCCCGGTGTCTTCGGGTGCGAACGGCGGCTTCTATAGTGACCGAATCGGGGGGCGATTAATTCCGCGGCCCGGTTTCCAGGGAGACGATCATGAGCACGGCGAGCACACGGCTGCCCGACGGCCGCTACGGCCGCTCCTCGGACGAGCGCGCCGACCACAAGCTCAGGATCGCCGGTGCCGTGCTCGGAGCCCTCCTGCTCGCGCTCATCGGTTACTTCGCCTACCACTACGTCGGCCAGAGCAAGATCAGCGGCGAGGTGATCGCCTTCGACGCGAAGAAGTCCGCGGTCGAGGTGCATCTGGAGGTCCGCAAGGACTCCGGTACCTCCGGCTACTGCACGGTCCGCTCGCAGGCGGCGGACGGCTCCGAGGTGGGCCGGGCCGACTTCCGCTTCGACGGTGACGCCACCCGCATCGACAAGGTCGTCACGCTCCGTACGACGGCCCCGGGGACCACGGCCGAGCTGCTGGGCTGTCACGCCGACTGACGTCACCCTCGATATGCGGCCCTGACCTGCGTCAACGTATTTCTGATGGCTTATGTCCTCCCCCTTCGGCTGCTGAATTGTTAGGCTCGTGGTTTCGCCCATCCGTGAAGGAACATTCTTCTGGGTAGGGCGATGCTTTGTATTCCCAGTACCTACGAGGAGCACCTGTGACCCAGACCAGCGAAGACGTCACCTGGCTTACGCAGGAGGCGTACACCAAGCTCAAGGAAGAGCTGGCGTACCTGTCTGGTCCCGCGCGCGAGGAAGTCACCGCGAAGATCGCGGCCGCGCGCGAGGAGGGCGACCTGCGCGAGAACGGCGGGTACCACGCGGCCAAGGAAGAGCAGGGCAAGCAGGAGCTCCGCATCCGCCAGCTCACCCAGCTCCTGGAGAAGGCCAAGGTCGGCGAGGCTCCGGCGTCGGCGGACGGTGCCGTGGCGCCCGGCATGGTCGTGACGATCGCCTTCGACGGGGACGAGGACGACACCATGACCTTCCTGCTCGCCTCGCGCGAGTACGCGAGCGCGGACATCGAGACCTACTCGCCGCAGTCCCCGCTGGGATCCGGCGTGATCGGCCACAAGGTCGGCGAGGACGCGGAGTACGAGCTGCCGAACGGCAAGAAGGCCTCCGTGACCATCCTCAAGGCCGAGCCCTACAACGGCTGATCCCGGCCGACCGTCCGTCCTTGGCGGGCCCCCGGCGCCCTCTCGGCGCCGGGGGCTTCGTCATGCGGTGGCCGAGCGGTACTTGCGGACCGCCAGGGTTCTGAAGAGGACGATGATCAGGACCGAGTAGATCAGCGAGGCCCAGACCGGGTGCTGCATGGGCCAGGCGTCCGAGGGGGACACGCCGGGGTTTCCGAACAGCTCACGGCAGGCCTGGACCGTGGCACTGAACGGGTTCCAGTCGGCTACGTGCCGCAGCCAGGGAGTCATACGGCTGGAGTCCACGAAGGCGTTCGAGATGAACGTCACCGGGAAGAGCCAGATCAGCCCTCCCGAGGTGGCCGCCTCCGGGGTGCGCACGGACAGGCCGATCAGGGCGCCGACCCAGGTGAACGCGTACCCGAGCAGGAGCAGCAGGCCGAAGGCGCCGAGGACCTCACCGATGTTGGTGTGGGTGCGCCAGCCGACCAGCAGGGCGACCATGGCCAGCACGAACAGGGTCAGGGCCGTCTGCACCAGGTCGGCGAGCGTGCGTCCGGTGAGGACCGCGCCGCGGGCCATGGGCAGTGAGCGGAAGCGGTCGATGAGCCCCTTGTGCATGTCGTCGGCGATTCCCGCACCGGCGCCCGCGGTGGCGAAGGTGACGGTCTGCGCGAAGATGCCGGCCATCAGGAACTCGCGGTAGACGGTGGAGTCCGTGGTGCCGCCGATGTTCATGGAGCCGCCGAAGACATAGCTGAACAGCACCACGAACATGATCGGCTGGATGAGGCCGAAGATGACCATCTCGGGGATCCGGGACATCCGGATCAGGTTCCGCTTGGCGAGGACCAGCGAGTCCCGGACGGACTGGCTGAGGGGGTTGCCGGGTGCCGCGACCCGCGCGGTGTCGGTGACGGCGCTCACTTGGCGTCCTCCTTCGTATCCGTCTTCCTGTCCGCCTTCTTGTCCGCCTTCTCGCCTGCCTTCTCGTCCGTGTCCTCGTCCTTCACCTCGGCCACATGGCCCGTCAGGGACAGGAAGACGTCGTCGAGGGTGGGTCGGCGCAGGCCGATGTCGTCTATCTCGATGCCACGGGTGTCGAGCTCGCGGATGACCTCGGCGAGCAGCTTGGCGCCGCCGGTGACGGGCACGGTGAGCTTGCGCATGTGGTCCTCGACCGTGGTGTCGCCCTTGCCGAAACCACGCAGGATCTCCGAGGCGGCCTGGATGTGCTCGCGCTCGTGCACGACCACCTCGACGCGCTCGCCGCCGGTGCGGGCCTTGAGCTGGTCGGAGGTGCCCGTGGCGATGACATGACCGTGGTCGACGACGGCGATGTCGTGGGCGAGGTGGTCGGCCTCCTCCAGGTACTGGGTGGTCAGCAGCAGCGTGGTGCCCCCCGAGACCAGCCCTTTGATGACCTCCCACAGCAGTTGGCGGTTGCGCGGGTCCAGGCCGGTCGTCGGCTCGTCCATGAACATCACGGGCGGGGAGACCACCAGGGCGGCCGCGAGGTCGAGGCGGCGGCGCATACCGCCGGAGTAGGTCTTGGTGGGGCGGTCGGCCGCGTCGGCGAGGTCGAACTGCTCCAGCAGTTCGGTCGCGCGGGCCTTCGCGTGCTTGGCCTTCATCTGGTAGAGCTGGCCCACCATCTGGAGGTTCTCGCGGCCGGTGAGGTATTCGTCGACCGCCGCGAACTGGCCGGAGAGGCCGATGGAGCGGCGCACGGCGTCGGGGTGCTTGAGGACGTCGATGCCGGCGACGACCGCCGAGCCGCGGTCCGGTTTGAGCAGGGTGGTCAGACAGCGGACGGTCGTCGTCTTGCCCGCGCCGTTCGGTCCGAGGAGGCCCAGGACGGTGCCTTCCGGGACATCGAGGTCGACGCCGTCCAGTGCCTTTACGTCTCCGAAGGTCTTGACCAGGCCTTCGGCATAGATGGCGCCTGGCATATGAAGTCTCCACGTCGTCGGGGATTCTTGGTAAAGCCTAGGTTTGTGCGATTTCCTCCGCCCGTTCTTTTTCTTTCGCGGGCGGTGTGAGCGGTGGCACGAGACACACCATAACGCGATGTATCGCGTCTCTCAATGGACTTACCCGAAAGAGTGACTCCTGAGTTCGGAGGGGTCCCGAGGGTGCTCTGACCTCAGTCGATGACCGTGTAGCCCGCCTCACGCAGGGCGCGGCCGACCTCGGCGCAGTGCTCGGGTCCCTTCGTCTCCAGGTGCAGCTCGACCTCCGCCTCCGCGAGCCCGAGCCGTGGATCGGTCCGGACGTGGCTCACGTCCAGGACATTAGCGTCGACCACTGACAACACCCCGAGAAGTGTCGCGAGGGCACCGGGCCGGTCGGTCAGCCGCAGCCGGACGGCCAGGTAGCGGCCCTGCGCGGCCATGCCGTGCCGCAGGACCCGCTGGAGCAGCACCGGGTCGACGTTGCCGCCGGACAGCACGGCGACGACCGGCCCCTCGAAAGCACCCGGATCGCTCAGCAGAGCGGCGACCGGGCTCGCCCCGGCGGGCTCGACGACCAGCTTGGCCCGCTCCAGGCACAGCAGCAGCGCGGCGGACAGCTCGTCCTCGGTCACCGTACGGACCTCGTCGACGAGTTCGCCCACGATCCCGAACGGCACGTCCCCGGGCCGCCCCACCTTCATGCCGTCGGCCATCGTCGCCGGGTTCTCGATCGACACCGGGTGCCCGGCCGCCAGCGAGGGCGGGTACGCGGCCGCGCCCGCCGCCTGCACGCCCACGATCCGCACGTCGGGCCGCAGGGCCTTCACGGCGATCGCGACCCCGGCCGCGAGTCCGCCGCCGCCGATCCCGAGGACGACCGTGCGCACCTCCGGGCACTGCTCCAGGATCTCCAGGCCGACCGTGCCCTGGCCCGCGATGACGTCCGGGTGGTCGAAGGGGTGGATGAACACCGCGCCCGTCTCGGCCGCGTACTCCTGCGCTGCGGCCAGCGTCTCGTCGACCACCTGGCCGTGCAGGCGCACCTCGGCGCCGTAGTGCCTGGTCGCGCTGATCTTCGGCAGCGGGGCGCCCTTGGGCATGAACACCGTGGAGCGCACGCCGAGCAGCGTGGACGCCAGTGCGACGCCCTGCGCGTGGTTCCCGGCGCTCGCGGCCACGACACCCGCGGCCCGCTCCTCGGGCAGAAGTCCGGCGATCCGGACGTAGGCGCCGCGGAGTTTGAACGACCCCGTCCGCTGGAGGTTCTCGCACTTGAAGTGCACCGGCGCGCCCACGAGCCGACTCAGATGGCGGCTGCCCTCCATCGCGGTCGTCCGCGCCACGCCCGACAGCATCTTCTGCGCGCCGCGCACGTCGTCGAGCGTCACCGGCGGCACGGGGTGGGCCTTGCGGTAGTTCATGACTCGAGTCTCGCAGTTCACACGTGCGTGTTCGCGTTGTGACCAACGTCCGAGACGGGTTTGTGCAGCGCCGGTACGGCCCGCCCCCCGGCCGCGTAACCTGTCCCCCAACCCAGCAGCCTTCATGAAGTGAGCCCCCGGCCATGCCCACAACACCTGAAATGTCGATGGACATGACGACCGTCGGTGACACCGGTCTCCTCGACACCCTGCAGCACGAGGTGGCGGTCTTCGCCCGTCGTGCCGAACAGACCCGGCTCGGCGGGGTGGGGCAGGTGCGCAACTCCATGGACCGCGCCGCTTACCTGCTGCTCAACCGGCTCGACAAGGAAGGCCCGATGGGCGTCAAGGCGCTCGCGGCGAGCATGGGCATCGACTCGTCGACGGTCACCCGGCAGGTGGCGCCGCTCGTCGACACCGGCCTGGTCAAGCGGACTTCCCACCCGGAGGACGGACGGGCGGTGGTCCTCCAGCTCTCCCCGCGAGGACAGTCCCGGCTGGAGGAAGTGCGCTCCTCCCGGCGTCAGTTGATGGCCGAGCTGACACACGACTGGGCGCCGGAGGAGCGCGAGGCGTTCTGCACGCTCCTCACGCGCTTCAACACCGCGCTCTCCTCCCGGATGGCGGCCCAGGGCGTTCCGGGACCGGAGGCGCAGTCCTCTTAGACACGCGCGCGTGTGTATCGCCCCACCTCTTGACCGGACGGGCGCGCCGGGCCTCATATGAGACCGGGTCCTCTGGGTCCTCGTGGTCGTACGAAGCCGTCGTACGGCCATCCGCAGGCGGGGAGGTGCGGTGCGGCAACGGCAGGCGTCCCAGGGCACGCTGCGGGCCCGGGAGTTCGAGGCGTTCGTCGCGGGCGCGGCGGGGCGGCTCCTGCACGCCGCGACACTGCTGACGGCGGAGTCGCCGGACGACAACCCGCGCGCGCGACGTCTGCTGACGCTGGCGCTCGCCCACACGTACGCGTGCTGGGACCGGCTGCGCGGCGAGGACCCCTACGACCGGGCCCGCCAGTACCTCGCCCTGCGCTTCGCCCACGGGGCATGGCGCCGCCACGGCCTCCTGCTCGGCGGCCGCACCCACCCCTCCAGCCCGTTGTCCGAGCTGGCGCCCCAGGAGCGGCTGATCGTGGTCCTCCGCCTCTACGAGGGCGTGGCCGAGGAACAGACGGCGGCCCTGCTCGGCCTGCCGCCGGAACGCGTCCGCACGATCTGCGACCGGGCCACGGCGACCCTGCTGCACCCACCGCGCGGGCCGGCACCGGCGGTCGTGGGGGCAAAGGTGGCGGCGTCATGAGGCGGACGGCCTGTCCCGGGAGGTGCGCGTGAACCGGACCCAGCGCGAGGCGGCCGTGCGGCAGCTCATGGAGCGGGGCACGCCGCAGGTACCGGCTGATCTGTACGGGGACGCCCTGCGGCGGGGATCGCGCATGCTGCGGCGCAGGTCCGCGGCGCGCCGGATCATGTGGCTGCTGTTGCTGGCCGCGAGCGTGGCCTTCGTGGTGTGGGCGCTGACCGCGCGTCCCTGGGTGGAGCCGCCGTCCACGACGACTCCACCGATGACGGGCTGGTGAGCCCGGCCGTACCTACCGGGACAGCGCCTGCTGGAGGTCCTCCAGCAGGTCGTCGACGTTCTCGATGCCCACGGACAGGCGCACGAGGTCGGCGGGGACCTCCAGCGCCGAGCCCGCCGCGGACGCGTGCGTCATCCGGCCGGGGTGCTCGATCAGCGACTCGACACCGCCAAGGGACTCCCCCAGCGTGAAGATCCGGGCGCGGTTGCAGACCTCGACGGCCGCCTCTTCGCCGCCTTCCACGCGGAAGGAGACCATGCCGCCGAAGGACCGCATCTGCTTGGCCGCGACCTCGTGGCCGGGGTGCTCCTCCAGGCCCGGGTAGAGCACCTGCGTCACGCGCGCGTGCCGGGTGAGCATGTCGGCGACCTTGGTGGCGTTCTCGCTGTGGCGGTCCATGCGCACCGACAGCGTCTTGGCGCCGCGCAGCACCAGCCAGGAGTCGAAGGGCCCGGCGACCGCGCCCATCGCGTTCTGGTGGTACGCCAGCTCCTCGCCGAGCGCCTCGTCGGCGGTGACGAGGGCCCCGCCCACGACGTCGGAGTGGCCGCCCATGTACTTGGTCAGGGAGTGCACCACGACATCGGCGCCGAGCGCCAGCGGCTGCTGGAGGTAGGGCGTCGCGAAGGTGTTGTCGACGACGAGCTTCGCGCCCACGTCCCGGGAGACCTGGGCGACGGCGGCGATGTCGGTGATGCCGAGCAGCGGGTTGGAGGGGGTCTCCACCCACACGGCCTTGGTCTTCGGGGTGATCGCGGCCCGTACGGCGGCCGGGTCGCTGGTGTCGGCGACCGACCACTCGACGCCCCAGCGGGCGACGACCTTTGCGAAGAGGCGGAACGTGCCGCCGTAGGCGTCGTTGGGGATGACCACGTGGTCGCCGGGGCTGAGCAGCGTACGCAGCAGGCAGTCCTCGGCCGCCAGTCCGGACGCGAACGCGAGGCCCCGGCGGCCGCCTTCGAGGGCGGCGAGGTTCTCCTCCAGGGCGGTACGGGTCGGGTTGGCGCTGCGGCTGTACTCGTAGCCGCCGCGCAGACCGCCCACGCCGTCCTGCTTGTAGGTCGAGACCTGGTAGATCGGCGGGACCACCGCGCCCGTGAGGGGGTCCGCGGTGTTGCCCGCGTGGATCGCGAGGGTCTCGAAGTGCTGACTGATGTGCCTGTCGCTCATGGGCTCCGAGGGTAGTCCGCCCGGAGGGCCGATGACGGACGCCGGGCTCCCGAGGGCCGTACGGCAGGGTTTTCCCCAGGTGTTCGCCCCGGTCCGGGAAGTTTTCCACAGGGCGCGGACCGGGTTGGGCAATTGTCGGCGGCGTCTGGAACTCTTGAGGCATGGAGATTCTCTGGGTCCTGATGGCGGCCGTGCTGCTCAGCTTCGTGCTGCTTCCGTTCCTGCGGCGCAGGCGGGGCGGGATCGAGCAGGTCCCGGCGGGCCACCCGGACGCCGCGGACCCGGCGGACTACGGCTTCGTACGGCAGGAGGAGCTGGACATCCGCATGCCCGGCCCCGACCAGGATCTGCTGGACGTCCTGGACCTGGTGCAGCGCACGCAGGACTACAAGGCCGCCGCCCAGCTCCTGGCGGGCACCGAGCGGGAGGGCGAGCCGCGCTGGCAGCGCGTGCAGGCTTTCGCAGGGGCCGCGTCGCTGGAGTTGCAGCAGCGGCCGGGCGGGGTCAGCGAGGCGCCGGGCGGCCAATGGCTGCGGGTGTGGCGGGCCGAGCAGCCCAAGGACGCGGGCGGCGCGGCCGTGCACGCGGAGTTCCTGGTGCAGCAGGCGTGGCGGACCTCGACGCCGGGCACGGACGAGTTCCGGATCATCATGGAGGAGGCGAGGGCGGCCTGCGGCGAGGCGGCGCTGCTGGCCCCCGGCGATCCGGTCCCGTACATCGTCGAGCTCTCCGTGGCGCGCGGACTGGCCTATTCGCAGGCGGAGTTCGAGCAACTGTGGCTGAAAATCCTGGACCGCGCCCCGAACCACATGGGGGCGCATCTGGCCGCGCTGCACTACTGGTGTGAGAAGTGGCACGGCTCGCGTGAGCTGGCGTACAGCTTCGCGGAGGCGGCGGCCGCCCGAGCCCCGCACGGCTCGCTGCTCGCCGCGATGCCGTTGTTCGCGGTCTTCGAGCACCTGCCCGAGGTCAACCTGGTCAGCGGTTTCTACCGGAGCGAGGTCGTGACCAAGGCGATCCACGGCGCGCTGCACGCCGTCCACTCGGCCCGCGCCGACGACCCGATGCTGGCCCATGTCCGCCACCTACTGGTCTTCTTCCTGGTGCGCGGCGAACGCTGGGCGGAGGCCATGAACCAGCTCGTGCACATCGACGGCCACGTCGGCGCCCTGCCCTGGACCCTGTCCGCCGACCCGGCCGCGGAGTTCGCGATATACCGGGCGCTGGCGGTCGCGGGCTACGAGGCCAACGGCGGCAGCCCGGCGACGCTGGCGCAGTGACCAGGCACAGCGTGTGACGGTGGGGGCCTGGCCAGCGTCTGGTGAGGGGGTTGGTGTGGTGTGGTGTGTTCGGTGAGGGGCGGGGACGGGGTGCGGGACCTGAGCGCTGGTGCACGCGCGGTCGAGGGCGGGCGGCAGAGACCGGGCTGCGCTTAGGGGAGGCCGGGCTCAAGGGAACGCTGGACTCACGTCACCGCCAGGCTTAAGTCGCCGCAGGGCCCGCCCGGGCGCCGGGCCTCGTGACGCCGGACCCCGTGGACGCCGGGCTTGTCGGAATGCGGCTCGGCACGGAAGCGTTGTTCCCGGTTCCGCCCCGCGTCACTGTGGGGCACGCACGAACGAAGGAGCCCGCCTCATGCTGTTCGGCCGTACGCCCGTCCTGCCCACCCCCGAGCAGGCGCTGAAGGGCCGCTCCGAGCCGGCGTTCACGCTCCCGGACCGGCACACCGTCCTCGGCACCCCGCTGCTCGGCCCCTACCCCGAGGGGTACGGGACCGCGGACTTCGGCCTGGGCTGCTTCTGGGGGGCCGAGCGCAAGTTCTGGCAGCTCCCGGCGGGAATCTGGACGACCCTGGTCGGTTACCAGGGCGGCCACACCGAGAACCCCCTGTACGAGGAGGTCTGCTCGGGTCTCACCGGCCACACCGAGGCGGTCCGCGTGGTCTTCGACCCCGCCCTCATCTCGTACGAGCGCCTCCTGAAGACCTTCTGGGAGTCCCACGACCCCACGCAGGGCTTCCGCCAGGGCAACGACGTAGGCACCCAGTACCGCTCGGCGATCTACCCCCACACCCCCGAACAGGCAGCGGCGGCTGAGGCCTCCCGCACCGCCTACCAGCAGGTCCTCACGGCCTCGGGGCACCGCACGATCACGACCGAGATCCTGCCCGCGCAGGGCCGGCCCTTCTACCCGGCGGAGAGCTACCACCAGCAGTACCTCGACAAGAACCCGGCGGGCTACTGCGGAATCGGCGGGACGGGGGTCAAGCTGAGTGACCCGTCGGAGGCCGATTGGGGCGCTTCGTGCCCGACGGGGGTCGCCCCGGCTCCCACCGATGGCTGAGCCTCTGCCGACAGCCGTGTCCGGCGATCGTCGAGGTCATGCATTTTCATGATGCCGAGTACGTCGGCGACCAGAGCTGGGCGGAGTCTGCGAGGACGGCTCGTTGGACAGCATGAGGGCGAGGCCGTTCTGACCAGGCCGGCAACAGACGCGTTCCAGCCTCGCTGTGTCCCGAACGAAGTGCAGACGCGCGAGGTCGGTGGCGCCAACTCGGCCCTGCGCGACTCGCGCTGCGGCACCTCCGGACGGGTCTCACTCAAGGACGTCATGGCGAAGCTGTCTGTGCGTCGGCCGGTCTTCCACTCCGAAGCCGGTGAAGTGGGACCTCGCCTGGACCCTCAAGCTCTGCCGACCGGGTACCGGGCGAGGAACCTGGTGGGAAAACGAATGGCCGGCGAGGATCCAGGGACCACACCCTGTACGTCATGAACGAACCACGGCACAGGATCCGCGCGCTGCACACGACATCCACGATCACCGTTTACCAGGCATACGCCCCTGAGATCGGCCTGCCCGCCGCTCAGGAGGGCCGTTTCCCCGCCTTGTGGAAGCGCGACCGGATGACGTGGATCAAGCCGTCGTTCCTGTGGATGATGTACCGCTGTGGCTGGGGTACCAAGGAGGGGCAGGAGACCGTCCTCGCCGTCGAGATCAGGCGTGACGGCTTCGAGTGGGCGCTGCGCCACGCGAGTCTGTCGAGTTATGTGCGCGGAGTACACCCCGACCGGGCCACGTGGCAGCGGCAGTTGAAGCGCTCACCGGCTCGCGTGCAGTGGGACCCCGAGCGGGACCTGCACCTGCAGCCGCTGCCCTACCGATCACTGCAGCTCGGCCTCTCCGGTGAGGCCGTACGACGCTACGCGGACGAATGGACGGTCGCCATCCGGGACGTAACCCCACTCGTCCATGAGATCCGAGCCCTGGTGGACAGTGGTGACCTGGACTCCGCCGCCCGCGCGCTGCCCCAAGAGCGGGTGTATCCCGTTGAAGACGAACTTCTGGACCACCTTCGAGGATGACCGACGGTTGCGGTTGGGGTGTTCGCGCCGGGTGGGTGTGGTGGGGCTCGTCAGATGGCGGACGAAGTCGGCGCGGGGGGCGGTCGGGTGCGGTGGAGGAGACACGCCCTGGTCGGCAACCCTGCTCGCGTCGGTGACGGTCGCGACTCTGCCGTGGACGCGTCCGGGAGGGACGGGTGTGCAATGCGTGGACGGAGCACGCCTCTTCATCGGGTGGAGCGCGGGCGTATGTCAAGGATTTCGAGCTCGTTGAAAACGAGGCGCGGTCGCCGTCTCCCCGACCTACGATCCCCCGCATGCGGATTCAGCGGATATTACGGATGATCGTCGTGCTCGCCGCAGCCCTCGCCGTGTCGATCGGGGGCGCCGTGGGGACGGCACAGGCCGAAGGGAGCCGGTCCTCGTCCGACCGGCAGTTGTTGTTCTACAACCACTCCTACGGGGTTCTCGACCGGGAGACCGCCGACGCCATCGAACACTCCGACTACCTGAGGGACTTCGCCAACTTCCAGGTCCGCACCACGACCGGTACCGGCGGACAGACCTGGACCGGCCGCTACCTGTTGGGCCGCGAGACCTACCTGGAACTGTTCGGCGTCGGTGACATCTCCGGCCCGGACGGCGCCCTCGGCTCGGCCGGGCTGGGCCTGTCCACCGAACAGGACGGCGACCTGGCGACGGTCACCGAGCGACTGAAGAGCGAGGGGGTCGCCGAACCCATCGAGTTCCTCCAGACCCGGGACTTCGGAGACGGTGTGCGCGTGCCGTGGTTCGACGCCATCCTCACCGCCACCGAGTACGACGGCTTCAACGCCTGGGCGATGGAGTACCGGCCGGAGTACTTCGCCGATCCCCGCAGCAACACCGAGCCCGCGAGCTTCCCCGGTGACGTCGGCCGGGAGCGCGTCCTGTCCGACGACTACCGCACCCACCTGATGCGTGACGTGACCGCTGTCCGCATCGCGGTCACCGAGGGCGACCTCGCCGACACCGTGCCGCTGCTGCGGGCCGGCGGGTTCGCCGTCAAGAGCGTGACGGGCGGCGGCGTCGTCGCACAGGGCGGCGGCACCACGATCCGGTTCGACGTCGTCCCGCGCGAACGAGCGGGGTTCGAGCGGGTCGAGATGTCACTCAACCGGCCCGTGAAGGACCGGCACGTGGAGCGGATCGGTCACTCGACCCTCACCGTCGGCCCGGGCAGCCGTGCCGTGTGGACGTTCGCCCAGAACGGCACGCGGTAGACCGGGACGGGTCGGTAGGCAGTGGGTGCGCTCGGTAGGCAGTGGAGTGCGCCCCGGCGCGGGCGCACCCACACACGCGGGCGGTCGCGCGCCGCGCCCTGACGGTTCTCGGCCGGGCCGCCGAGCCTCCCCGTCAGCCCTCGGTGCGGGCGGGCAGCCGCCATCCCGGGCGCGGGAAGTGGCAGGTGTAGCCGTCCGGGTAGCGCTGGAGGTAGTCCTGGTGCTCGGGTTCGGCCTCCCAGAAGGGGCCGACCGGCTCCACCTCGGTGACGACCTTGCCGGGCCACAGGCCGGAGGCGTCCACGTCCGCGATGGTGTCCTCGGCGATCCGCTTCTGCTCGTCGTCCACGTAGTAGATCGCCGAGCGGTAGCTGAGGCCGATGTCGTTGCCCTGGCGGTTCTTGGTGCTCGGGTCGTGGATCTGGAAGAAGAACTCCAGGAGCGCGCGATAGTCGGTCTTCTCGGGGTCGTAGAGGATCTCGATGGCCTCCGCGTGGGTGCCGTGGTTGCGGTACGTCGCGTTCGGCACGTCGCCCCCGGTGTATCCCACCCGGGTCGCCGTCACACCCGGAAGCCGGCGGATCAGCTCTTCCATGCCCCAGAAGCATCCGCCCGCCAAGACGGCCCTCTGTGTCTGCGCGGCCATCACGGCCCTCCCTGTCTGTCGGCTCGGTCAATCGGGCGGGCCACTCTGCTCGCATCCGTCTGCTCGCATCCGTCTGCTCGCATCTACTCGCGTCTGCTCGCACGTCATCGGCGTCCTGTGCCCACCCCCCTCAACGCACGAGGGTTCCGGACGATTCCGGGCGCCTCCGACCCGGCCCGGTCGCCGTACGGTCCATCCGGTCCATCCGGTCCATCCGGTCCATCCGGTCCGTTCGACAGGAGATCATGGCCAGGTGACACCACTCTCGCCGTATCAGCAGGACCTGCGTGACCGGTTGCTCGCCGTGCCCGTGGTGCCCGCGCCCGCGCCGTGGAAGCCGGTCTTCGAGAGCTGCGCCGCGGTCGGCGGCCTTCTCGGCATCGGATTCGCGACGCACCCCGACAGCGGCGACGACCTGGTGATGGTCGTCTCCACCGCCGGTCACGGTCTCTTCGACGCCGTCACCGGTGAGCGGCTCGCCCGGGACCGGGACCCCGACCCCGAGACCAGTACGCCGGACGCGGCCGCGGATCTGACCTGCCCGGGCCTCGGACCGATCGCCGGCAGCAGGGTGCACATCGCCGGGCTGTACGGCGGCGGGCTCCACACCACGGCCACCGGCGGCTGGCACGTGGAGGTCGTCTCCCCGGCCTGGCCGAACGACCGCGTCCTGCTCTCCCGCGGCAGCGGCATGCCCCACCGCGAACCGCACGGCGAAGGGTGGTGGCACGTCTTCCACTCCCACTATTCCGAGCTCCGGGCCGTCGGTTTCTCCCCCTCCGGCCGCACCCTCGCCGTCGCGACGAGCAGCGACGTGACCCTGTGGACCCGTCCGCCGAGTCCGTGATGCGGCGGCGGGGGCTTTCACGGTGCGAGGCCGCGCGCCCTCAGTCGAACGCTGCGACCAGGCGGACACCGTCGTCGCCGAAGCGGTCGGCCAGGGCCTTCATCACGGCGAAGACGTGCGGCCAGTGTGTCGTCGGTCCGAGAACACTGCCGAGGGTCAGTGGTTCGTAAGCACAGACCAAGTCGTCGGTGGTCCACTCGACGCGTTCTGCGGCGCTGTCCACGTCGGCGGGCGGTACGCCCACGGTGGACAGGACTGATGTCGGCCACGGCCGAGACACGAGTTGACGCCGCCGTATGGCGGGGAGCGATTTGGCGTGCCAGGTCACTCGGCCGACGAAGTGTTCGGGCGTGGTCGCGGGATCGATGGAGGCGAGTTCGGCCCAGAGGACCCAGCTCGCCCCGTCCAACTCGCCTTGGGCAACCCATGAACCCAGTTCTGAACGCATGGCGCTCGACAGGTCGGCGGGAAGGCCACGACCGGCCGCGAGCGGCCGGAAGCCGGCGTAGTTGCGGACACCGAAGAGTGCGCCGAAGGCCGTGTAGTCGGTCTCGTCGTACAGCGGCCACAGATCCATCGCGGTCACCCATGGTTCGCCGTCGTAGTAGTCGGTGCCGACGTGGGGATGGCGGAACTCGATCCCGCCGTGGATGTCCGTGCCCATGCCGGTGCGCCTTTACGGAGAGAGGATCCTGGTCACTTGGCAGCCGCCGGCTTGCTGAGCTTGTTCAGCTGTCCCTTGACGATCGCGTTCGGTATGCCGGCCGGCTCGTCGTCATTCGGCCCGCTGGGGCGGTTGGAGTCGGTGAACATGGCGACCGTGGCCCCTTGCCGGACGGCCACCACCGCATAGGGCACCCGGACCGGCTCCTCACCGTCGCCGAACGCCGCCAGCTGTGTGAGCCGGAGGGACACGGAATCGTCGCCGTAGCCGGGGTCGGGTTGGAGTTGGACCGCGTCGTAGTCGAAGTCCACCTGGATGTCCTTGAAGGTCTTGCACCGCTCCGCGGCCGTCCGCAACGCGTCGATCACCTGCTGGGCGTCTGCGGGGCTGTGCGACGAAAGGGTCATGTGCGCACCGGATCCGCGCTCCCTCGGCACAATGATCCGTGCGGTGCGCGCGGTGGCCGCGAAGCCGCTGCTGCCGCCCACCGCCTGCATGACAGGCGCGCATTCGGCAGGGTCCGCCGTCTTGTGGGACGCGGAGGTGGCGGCGAGGTCCCGCTCCACGTCGTATCCGACGAGATCCGCGCCTGTGATCGTCGCCCGCTCCAGGTCCGCCTTGCTCAGCGGCTTGGCCTGTACACCGGACGTTTTTGTCGGCTCCGTTGCCCCGTCTGCCTGGGAGTCCTGTCCGGTTCCGCATCCGGCGAGCGCCGACGAGGTCATGAGCATGGCAACCGTAATGCCGACGCGTGATTGGCGAACCACTGTTTCTCCACCTGTTTGATTCTGGAACGCGAGCGCTCTGCCACAGCTCAAGGCGTTGAGTAGCACAGTAGATCGTCCGTCGAGGGGGGACGTGGGTTTTTCTGGCCCTGGGCGGCCTCAAGCCGTCGAACGAACGGGGAGGTGCAGGAGACGGTCCCGGTCGTCGAGATCAGCCGCCCCCTCCCAACTTCCGGGCCCATCCACGAGGACAACCGCGGCTGCGCCCACCGAGCCGTTCGTACGAGAGTCGCCGACGACGGGCTTGGCGGGGTGTTCGACACCGATGTCCGGCCGGCGGTCCCCCCACGCGGCCCGCGAGCACGGCCCGCCGACGCCCCAGCCGCCCCCGGAACGTCAACCCCCGCTGCCGTACGGGCGCGTCAGGATCGGGGCGGTGGTGGAAGGGGTCCGCCCAGTACGTGAGTCCCGCTTCCCGGACGCGGGCGAAGATCGTGTCGAAGTCGTCCTCGGAGACGAGGAACGCGTAGTGCTGCGGCGTGATCCGTTCCGGCGTGTCCATGTAATCGAGGGTCACGCCGTTGGGTTCTCGACCGGGACGAAGGGGCCGTACTGCGGGCTCACGCCGCCGAACGACCCCGCCCCACACCGAGCCTGCACGCCGAAGGGCCCCGGAGTGAGGCCGGGGCCCTTCGTTCATGCCGGGGGTGGCAGGCGGGTCAGATCGTCGCCGTGTCGATCACGAACCGGTAGCGGACGTCGCTGTTGACGACGCGCTCGTACGCCTCGTTGATCTCCGACGCGGCGATGAGCTCGATCTCGGCGCCGATGCCGTGCTGCGCGCAGAAGTCCAGCATCTCCTGGGTCTCGGCGATGCCGCCGATCATCGAACCGGCGAGGGTCTTGTTGCCGCCGATGAGGGAGAACAGGTTCAGGGAGATCGGCTCCTCGGGGGCGCCGACGTTGACCAGCGCGCCGCCCGTCTTGAGCAGGCCGAGGTACGCGCCGAAGTCCAGCGGGGCCGAGACCGTGGAGAGGATGACGTCGAAGGTGCCCGCCAGCTCCTTGAAGGTGTTCTCGTCGCTGGTCGCGTAGTAGTGGTCGGCGCCCAGCTTGAGGCCGTCGTCCTTCTTGCGCAGGGACTGGGAGAGCACCGTGACCTCGGCGCCCAGCGCGTGCGCGATCTTGACGCCCATGTGGCCGAGGCCCCCCAGGCCGATCACGGCGACCTTCTTGCCGGGGCCGGCGCCCCACTTCTTCAGCGGGGAGTACGTGGTGATGCCGGCGCACAGCAGCGGGGCGGCCTCGTCGAGGGCCAGGCCCTCGGGGATGCGGACGACGTAGTTCTCGTCGACGACGACCTTCTCGGAGTAGCCGCCGTAGGTGGGCTCGCCGTCCTTGCCGATGCCGTTGTACGTGGGGACGTTGCCCTGGAGGCAGTGCTGCTCGATGCCGGCCTTGCAGTTCTCGCACTCACCGCACGAGTCGACCATGCAGCCGACGCCCACGCGGTCGCCGACCTTGTACTTGGTGACGCCGGGGCCGACCTCGGAGACGATGCCCGCGATCTCGTGGCCCGGGACCATCGGGAAGATGGCCTCGCCCCAGCCCTCCTGGGCCTGGTGGATGTCGGAGTGGCAGATGCCGGCGAACTTGATGTCGATCAGGACGTCATGTTCACGGACCGCCCGGCGCTCGATGGTGGTGCGCTCCAGGGGAGCCTTCGCGGCGGGGGCGGCGTATGCGGCGACAGTGGTCATGCCGGGTGTTCTCCTAGCGAGGGGGTGCGTGCCCGGCTGCCTTCTGTCCATCCGTCCGGGCACGTTCTCCAGAGTGCCCCCTGGCCCACGATCCACCCAGGCCACGGCTTTGCGTACGTCCACTGTTCCTACTACTGACGGGGACAGGATGCTGGGCGTACGACCGTGAATACTTGACGTATGGACGACATGGCCGAGGAACTGCCCGGAAGCGGCTCACTGGACCGGCGTGCCGAGCTCAGCGAGTTCCTGCGCACCCGGCGGGCCCGGCTGAAGCCCCAGGACGTGGGGCTGCCGGACTTCGGGCGGCACCGCAGGGTACCGGGGCTGCGCCGCGAGGAGCTGGCCCAGCTCGCGGGCGTCTCCGTGGCGTACTACACACGCCTGGAGCAGGGCAACGGGCGGAACGTCTCGACGGAGGTCCTCGGCTCGATCGCCCGCGCGCTGCGGCTGACGGACGCCGAGCACGCCCACCTCACGCACCTGGCGAAACCCAAGCAGCACAAGAAGAAGCCGGCCGCGCGGACCGAGCAGGTGCGCGGGTCGATCCGGCACCTGCTCGACTCGATGGACGTCCCGGCGTACGTCTCGGGGCGGCGCTCGGACATCCTCGCCTGGAACCGGATGGCGGCGGCGGTCTTCGGCGACTGGTCGGAGCTGCCGGCGCAGGACCGCAACTGGGCCCGGCTGGTGTTCCTGCGGCCGGAGTACCGCGAGCTGTTCGTGCCGTGGGAGCAGAAGGCGACGGACGTGGTCAGCTATCTGCGGATGGACGCGGGCTGCCATCCGGACGATCCGCAACTGTCCGCGCTCGTGGGTGAACTCTCCGTCAAGAGCGAGGAGTTCAGGCGGCTGTGGGCCACGCACGACGTCAAGGAGAAGAACTTCGGCGTCAAGCAGCTGCGTCACCCGCTGGTCGGCGACCTGACCCTGCACTTCGAGTCGTTCCCCCTGTCCGACGGCACCGAGCAGGCCCTGATCACCTACCACGCCGAACCGGGCTCCCCGTCGGCCGACGCGCTGCGCCTGCTGGCGAGCTGGGGCGCGGACGCGACCCGGGCGGGCGAGTCCGCGCACTCCTGACCCGGCTCAGCCCTTGACCCGGCTCAGCCCTTGACCCGGCTCAGCCCTGGTACGGCGGTGCCGCGCCCCAGTTCCACTGCGGCACCGGCTGCTCCGCGGGCGGCTTGGCGTCCGGCTCCGAGAAGTGGACCGCGAGTCGGGTGCCCCACTCCACGTAGGCGAGGAACGCCGAGCGGAACTCGGCGTCGGTGGGCAGGCCTGCCTCGTCGGCGGCGTCCTGGATGAGGTTCACCCAGCGGCGGCGCTGCGGCTCGGTGATGCCGCGGCCGAGGTGCTTGGCGACCATATGGCCGTGGCCGCCCTGGGTCTCCGAGTAGGCGGTCGGGCCGCCGAAGACCTCCGCGAGCCACAGGGCGACGTGCTCGGCGTGCTCGGGGGCCAGGCCCTCGAACACCGGGGCCAGCAGGTCGTCGGCCAGGACCTTCTCGTAGAACACCGTGGTGAGCCTGCCGAACGCCTCCGCGCCGCCCGCCCAGTCGAACAGCGTGGGCACGGCGGCACCCCGCCCCCGTACCGTCGTCGGCTTGTAGTGCCGCATCTCCTCGATGTTCTCGACGTACGGCCGGATCTGGGCGAGGAAGTCCGCGAACAGCTCCGACTTGCGGAAGCCCTCCAGGTGGTCCTCGGTGGAGGTCCATGTGATACGCAGGACGAAGTGCTCGAAGTCCTCCTCGCAGCGCGCCAGTTCGTAGTCGACACACTGCGGGGCCGCGGCCAGCTGGGTCGAGGCGTGGGTGTAGGCGGACAGGAACTCCGCCGAGCGGTCTTCCGGGATGCGGTAGCGGATGTACTCGACGGTCTCTGTGGTCATGCCTTCACACAAACACGGACACCCCGCCGGAGGCTCCCCCTCCGACCCGAGTTCGCTGAGGGCTCAGCGAGGCGACCCTGGAGGTCGGCCCCGATGTCATGCGTTCCAGGCCGGTCGTGACCTCCTCGGCCGGAATTCGGCCAGCCTGGACAGGTGCGCACTCTTCGGGGCCGTTTACTCACGGCCCTTACGCCGCCGAAGGGAAGCTCTGGAGATCAGCTCTGTGGCCTCGCTTCGATTCGGCCAAGCTTCGCGATCTTCTTGCCCCTTGATCAACTCGTCACGTAATTTCTTTGCGGACCCGGCGCTCTGTTTCGCCAATGTGCGTTGAAGGCTGCCCGCATCGTCGTACCCGAAAGGGCGCTCTGCTCCGGCGGCAACCGCCCACCCGTATCTCTCTGGGGAAACTCATGTTCACGATGCGCCATGAAGGCAAGGACGCCAACACCTATGTCGGCACGGTTGACTGGGTTGTGAGCACGATTCTTTTCGCCGTCCCACTCGGCCTCGACTACCTGTTCGGGGCCCGCAGTTGGGCCGCGTTCCTCAGTTGGCCCGTCTGGGTCTTCGCTCTGGGCCTGCTCATGCTGCACTGGACGACGGCACTGGAGTCGCTGCGAGACCGAGAGGTTGAACTCTGGGGTTGGTGGGCCGCCGCTCTCGCACACGTGACAGCCGTTTGGCACGTCATCGCTGTAGTAAAGGACGTGAAATGAGGCATTCGGCGCTGAAAAGCGTGGCAGCGACGGACGTCATTCCTTTTCAGCGGGCCTAGAGCGTGCATTAAAATGAGGAGCTGTGGGTCAGGTGGCGGCCGATGGGCGTGGCCCGTAGTAGGAGTCGATGGGTGCGCGTGCCTCGTCGAGTAGGGCCGGACCGTCCTGAGGCACTGACGGCCAGAGGCGGGACTCCGGGTTGAGTTCGACGAGTTGCTCCGTGGAGAGCGCGTACACGACCCGGCCGATGCCGGAGCGGACGATGCCGCCGCCACACATGCCGCACGGCTGGCAGCTCGTGTACATGGTGGTACGGGCGGCCGTGTCTGGATCCAGCTCACGGGCGGCCCACCGGGCCAGCTTCAACTCCGGATGGGCCGTGATGTCGTCGTCCCGGCGGACCGTGTTGTGCGCCTCGGCGAGGATCGCCCCGTCCGGCCCGGCCAGCAGCGAGCCGTACGGCGCGTCGCCCAGCTCCACCGCGCGCGCCGCGATACCGATGGCCTGCCGCAGCAGCACCTCGTCAGCAGGAGTGATCACGCCGCCGTCCTCCACTGCTCGGCAACCGCGGTGAGCGCGCGCCACGCGGCCTCGGGTCGACGGGTCTGAGCCGGGTCCCCGTGGTAGGGGTCGAGCACCACCGTCCGGGCGCCGAGCCCGCGAAGCTCCGTCAGATCACCCACGATCTGCCGCACGTCGCCGACACCGGCCGGCCGCTCGGCGTCTTCGACCGGAGCGTCGGTCAGACGCAGCGCGATCCGCGGCGCGAACCCCGGCAACGCGTTGGCCGCGAGAACCGACCGCATCCGCGCCAGCGGAAGCCTCAGCGGATGCCAGGCATCGCCGAACCTGACCGCCCGCCGGATCGCCGCCGCACTGTGCCCGCCGACCCACACCGCGGGCGCGGCCTGGTCCTCCGCCTCCCACACCTGCCGCATCACCCCCAGGTACTCGTCGGTCAGCCGGCCGCGCGCGCCGAACGGTACCCCGAGCGCGTCGAACTCCTGCCGCGCCCATCCGACCCCCACACCGAGCACGAACCGCCCTCCGCTGAGCCGTTGCAGGTTGCTCGCCATCCGTGCCGCCAGCAGCGGATGACGGTACGGCAGCACCAGCACGGTCGTGCCCAGCGACAGCTCGCCACCGCTGATACCGGCCAGCCAGGACAGCGTGGTGAACGGGTCGTAGAACGGCTCCGGATACCGCTCCGCCACATCCGGGGTGACGGCCACGTGGTCCGACACCATCAGCAGATCGAACCCGTTCCCGGCCACGACCCGCGCCCATTCACGCAGCACGCCCGGATCGGTCCCGGGCCCGAAGTTCGGTACGTTGACACCAAGTTGCATGTCTTGAGGTTATTGCGGTGATCAGGCTGCGGGGAACCGAACCTTCCCGGTACTTCCGGCTTCCTGCGGCGAATCTCCCGGTAATATCGCGCCATGGCCGTGAACCTCGACGACATCGACTGGGCGATCATCGAGCAGTTGCAGCAGGACGCCCGCGTCTCCCTCAGCGAGCTGGGGCGCCGCGTCAGCCTCAGTCCGTCGGCCACCACCGAGCGGGTACGCAATCTGGAGTCGCTGGGCGTCATCACCGGCTACCACGCCACCGTGGACCTGGCCAAGGTCGGCTACCCGGTGCTCGCCGTCGTCCGCCTGAAGTACCCCGGCAACCGCCACCAGCCGCTGCACCACCTGCTCGCCGAACGCCGCGAGATCCTGGAGTGCCTGCGGACCACCGGCGACGACTGCTACACCCTGAAGGTGGCCGCGACCTCCATGGAACACCTGGAGACGCTCATGGACGAACTGGCCGGCTTCGGCACCACCACCACGAGCGTCGTCTACAGCCGGACACTGCCGTACCGCGGACCAGAGCGGCCCGGCCAACAGCCGACCGCCGCCACATGACCGCTCATCAGCGACACCTACTGACATCGGACGGGAAACGGCCCGCCGGTTCGAAACCGGCGGGCCGTCTCTCATTGATCTACCGACCAGACTGCCTGGCCAGGACTACTTCGCGTAGTACGCGTTGTAGATCGAGATCGTCGACTTGTTGCCCTTCTTGTCGGCGATCTTGGCGTGGAAGGAGATGGCCTTCCCCTTCGCCGGGTTCTTCACGGTGATCTTGCCGCCCGAGACCGTGACCTTCTTCCAGGTCTGGCCGTAGTCGTACGACACGTACACCGCGAGGGACTTCAGGTTGGAGCCCTTGGCGGAGCCCTCGACGGTCACCGGGATCTTGACCGTCTTACCGGCCTCGACCCTGCTGTCCAGACCCGTCTTCGCGTTGAAGCGGACCATGGAGGCGGGCAGCTTGGTGAGGTCGGCCGTCTTCTTGGACGCGAACGTCCAGCTGGCGTCGATCCGGGTGGAGGCCGCCGCGACCTTGACGCTGCGCTTGACCGAGGTCGTCAGCTTGTAGTTGGCCTGGCCGGCCGGGACCTTGAACGTCTTCTCGCCGAACAGCGGGTCGTCGTTCGAGCCCACCTTGACGCCGTTCTTGTACAGCGTGGTGTTGACCGAGGTGAACACCGAGGAGCCGGCGTGGCCCTGGCCGTCCGCGAACAGCGGGAGGGAGCCGAAGATCTCGTTGCCGTCGCGGTACAGACCGAAGGTGGCGTTGAGATGCGGGCCGAAGACCGCGGTGTTGAAGGTCTTCGCGTAGGACTTGCCGCCCTGGAAGGACTGCGCGGCACCGAGGGTGTAGTACGCCTCGGAGAGCGGGAAGCCCTCCTCGTCGACACCGCCGGACTGCTCGAAGTCCATCTCCCACTTCACACCGCTGAGGGTGGAAAGGTGCAGGGTGCGGGTGCCCGGCAGGGTCTGCTGGATACCCATCGAGGAGGCGGAGAAGGAGCCGGGCAGCCAGCCGACGGCGTTGATCGAGCCCTTCTTGCCGCTCGCCGCCGCGCCCATGGCGACCTTCACCTTGGCCAGCTCGCTCGCCTTGTAGTGCTTGGTGTAACCGGTGGCGAGCTGCTTGACCTTGCCGCCGGCCACGGTGTCGTACTGCTCGGTGGCGCCCTTGCTCCAGTGGCCGTCGAACTGCTCGGTGAGCGAGCCGTCGGTCACCTGCGGACCGAAGTGCGCGGTACGGAAGCCCGTGTACGAGTCCAGGAACCAGCCGAAACCGTAACCGCCGTTGGGCGTGTCGATCTGGAAACCGGGCGAGGCGAACTCCGACTTGGCGCTCGTGTCCGGCACGGTGATGTCCACCGGCTTGGCCTTGCGCGCGTCCAGCGTGACCGTCGTGTTCTTCGTGACGTTCAGCTTGGGCTGGACCAGCCAGTCGGCGCCCTTGGCAAAGTCCTCCGGGTCCAGGTAGTACGCGGAGTTGAGGATGTAACCGCCCTTGGGCACACGGACGGTGACAGTGCCGTCTGCCTCGTACGGCGCGAAGACCTTGCCGTTGGCCAGACCGGAAATGCCGTACAGGCCGGCGTCATAGTTCTTGGTCGGCTTGCCGTCACGGTCGAGCACGTTCAGCGTGACGTTGTACGACTCCACCTCCCGCTGCACGGCCGCCGCCGTACGCACGGTCTGGCCGCCGCCCGTCGCGGTCACGTACGCCGAGTACGCGCCGTCGAGCGTGCCGCCCAGCTTGGTGTTGACGGTGACGTCGACGGAGGCCTTGCCGCCCGCCGGGACCGTCACCGTGGTGGCGCCCAGCTTGAAGAAGCCGGCCGGAGCGGCCTGCCCCTTCGGGTTGGTGGCCGTCGACGTCAGCTTCAGCGTGACGTCCGTCGTACCGAGGTTGCGGTACGTCACCTGCTTGGTGACCGGCTTGTCGTCGGTGTGCGGCCACTGCTGGGTGCCGAAGCTCACCGACACCGGGTCGGCGATCACGGTCTGCTTGATGGCCTTGTCGACCTGGATACGGCCCGAACCCTGCTGGAACGGGGTGTACTTGCCGCCCTTGGCGGAGCCCGTCAGGGCGCCCTTCAGCTCGGCGAAGTCCCAGTCCGGGTGCTCCTGCTTGAGGATCGCCGCCGCGCCCGCGACATGCGGGGTCGCCATCGACGTACCGGAGATGGTGAGGTAGCCGGCGGGCTTCTCGCCGACCTCCTTGGCGATGAGGCTGCCGGGAGCGGCGGCCGCGGTGATGTCCACGCCGGGCGCGGTCACGTCGGGCTTGATCTGCCCGTCGAGGCCGGGTCCGGTGCTGGAGAAGGACGCCAGCTGGTCCTTGTCGTCGACCGCGCCGACGGTCAGGGCGGAGGCGGCGCTGCCCGGGGAGCCGATGGTCTGGTCGCCGAAGTCGCCCTCGTTGCCGGCGGCGATGGCGAACAGGATGCCCTTGGTCTCCGAGAGCTTGTTGACCTCGGCTTCCAGCGGGTCGATCTCCGGGGTGTCGCCGCCGCCCAGGCTGAGGTTGACGACGTCGGCGCCCTGCTCGGCCGCCCACTCCATGCCCGCGAGGATCTGCGAGTCCTCGCCGTAGCCGTCGTCGCTGAGCACCTTGCCGTTGAGCAGCTTGGCGCCCGGCGCCACACCCTTGTACTTGCCGCCGGACTTCGCACCGGTACCGGCCGCGGTGGAGGCGACGTGGGTGCCGTGGCCGAACTTGTCGGTCGCGTCGGCGGAAGTGGAGAAGTTCTTCGAGGCGATCACCTGGTCCTTGAGGTCCGGGTGGGTCGCGTCGACACCGGTGTCCAGGACGGCGATCTTGACGCCCTTGCCGTCGTAGCCCTTGGCCCAGGCGGTCGGCGCGCCGATCTGCGGCACGGACTTGTCGAGGCTGGCCTTGCGGACGCCGTCGAGCCAGACGTGCGCGATGCCGGAGGCGGTCTTGTCGCCGTTGGTGACGGCGTCCCACAGCTCGGGCGCGTCCTCCTTCGGCGTCTGTACCGCGTCGGCGTTCAGGGAGGTCAGGGAGTGGCGGAGCGTGCCCGCGTCCCGGACGTCGTCCTTGGCCGCGCTCGCCGCGCCCTTGTAGCCGACGATCACCTTCAGTCCCTTGTTCTGGGACTTGCGGGTGGCGGCCTTGTTGAGCTCGGTGACGTCGAACAGGCGCTGGTCGAGCTTGCCGCTCGACACCAGGCGGACGACGTCGGACGGCAGCACGTAGGTGTGGCCGTCGGCCTTGCGGAGCTGGACCGGTATGTGCTCGCGGCCCTTCGCGGGCTCCAGACCCACGACACGGCCCTTGGCGTCCACGACGACGCGGTCGCCGGTGATCAGGGTGATGCGGTGCTTGGGCGTGAGCTGCGCCTTGTTCGACTGCGAGACGCTCGCCGTCTGCTGCGCGTCCGCCGCCGCCGGGCTGGTCATGCCCGCCGCGAGCGCTACCGCGGCCGCCGTGGCGATCGTGGCCGCGCATGCCTTTTTCACTTGTCTGCGCAAGTTTCCCCCTTGCAGAAGGACCGGGCGAATTCCCCGTTCACCCGGGCGGGGGGCAGACTCGCACACCTATGCGTGCACCCCCCGGTGCTCGAAGTATGCCGAGGGGTGATCACGACCTCAATAGACAAGTCCCTGACAGCAAAGTCTGTTACAAGACTGCCGGATTCAGCGGGAGTTGAGGCACTCGGTCGGGCAGCCGCGCTCAGGGGGCGGCGTTCTCCTTCACCGTGATCCTTCCCTTCCGGATCGTGGCGAGACGCGGGGCCTTCTTCGCGATGGCGGAGTCGTGGGTGACCATGATGAAGGTCAACCCCAGTTCCTTCCACATGCGTTCGAGTACGTCCATGATCTCGTCGCGCATCGACTCGTCGAGGTTGCCGGTGGGTTCGTCGGCGAGGAGCACCTTCGGCTCCTTGACCAGGGCACGGGCGATGGCGACGCGCTGCTGCTGTCCTCCGGACATCTCGGAGGGCAGGTGTGAGAGCCGCTCCCCGAGGCCTACGGAGGTGAGCGCCTCGGCGGCCCGCTCCCTCCTCTCCTTCACCTTCACGCCGAGGGGGACGAGAGCGGTCTCGACGTTCTCCTGGGCGGTGAGGGTGGGGATGAGGTTGAAGGCCTGGAAGACGAAGCCGATGTTCTCGCTGCGGACCTTGGTGAGCCTGGCCTCGGAGAGCTTGGCCAAGTCGGTCCCGTCGAGCACGACTTCGCCCTCCGTGGGCCTGTCCAGTCCGCCGAGCATCTGGAGGAGGGTGGACTTGCCGCCGCCGGTGGGGCCCTGGATGACGAGACGGTCGCCGTCGGCGATGGTGAGGTCCACACCGGCGAGGGCGTCGACGGTGTCCTTGCCTCGGGCGTAGCGCTTGGTGACGTTTCTGAGCTCGTACATGGTGACTCCTGGGGTGGTGGTGGGGTTCGGGGTGGTGCGAGGCGGTGTCGGGCGCGGTCCGGTGGGGGCTCGTTTGCGCAGGTCCCCGCACCCCTAGGTGGGTGCGGCTGGGGCACGCCTGGTCTGCACCCACTCAGGGGCGCGGGGAACTGCGCGACCAGCCACGACGCCTCCGCAGCCGCCGGACCGCGGATGAGGCACATCCCTGGGCGCCCCGGTGCCGCAGCGAACGCCCGCTACTCGACTCGCCGCAACGCGTCCGCCGGCCGCAGCCGGGACGCGCGCCAGCCGCCGAACGCCCCGGCGACCAGACCACCGGCCACTGCCAGGGCCACCGCGACCGCCACCGTCGTCAGGCTGACCGGGGCCGTCAGCGCGACGTCGAACGTCTTCGCGGCCGCCTGCCGACGGAACCCGCCGAAGTCACCTCCGCCGCCGGGACCACCCGCACCCCCGCCACCGCCCAACTGCGCCTGCAATGTGGGGCTGACGGCCGTCACGGCGTACGCCCCCGCGAGACCGAGCGCGATGCCCAGCGCCCCGCCCAGCAGGCCGTTGACCATGGCCTCGCCGACGACCTGCCGGGTCACTCGCCCCGACTTCCAGCCCAGCGCCTTGAGCGTGCCGAACTCCCGTACCCGGCGCGAGACGGCGGCCGAGGTCAGCAGTCCGGCGACGAGGAACGCGGCGACGAGCACCGCGATCGACAGCCACTTGCCGACGTTCGTGGCGAGCGAGGACGCAGTCGACAGGGACCCGGACACCGTGTCCGCGAGATCCGCCGAGGTCGTCACCGTGGTGCCCGAGATGTTCTTCTGGATCGCCGACTTGACGGAGCCGATCTTCTGGGAGTCGGTCGCCTTGACGTAGATCGTGGTGACCTTGTTCTTGGAGTCGCTGAGGGTCTGCGCCTGGGTGAGGGGGATGTAGACGTTGGCGGCCGCGTCCCCGCTGTCCGCGGTGGCGATGCCGATCACCTTGAACTTGACGCTCTTGATGGTGACGGTGGAACCGACCTTGAGCTTCTTCTCCTTGGCGTACGCGGAGTCGACGACGGCCACCTTGGCGTCGGTCTCGGTCGACTTGAACGTACGACCGCTGGTGATCTTGGAGGAGGTCAGCGGGCCGAGGGCCGCCTTGGTGACGTCGGTGCCGAAGACGGAGTAGTTGTCGACGTCGAAGTCGGCGCCGCCGCCCCGCACTTCACCCTGCGGCTGCCCGGAGCCGCCCCCGTTCCGGCCGAAGCCGCCCGCACCGCCGCCGTTTCCGTTCTGCTGGAACTCGCCGCGGGTGAACTGGCCGTTGATCTTGATGACCCGGAGGCTCAGTCCGCCGACCGCGTCCGAGACACCGCTCTGCTGGTCGACCTCGGCGACCGTGGACGTGGACAGGGTCTCGAACCCCTGCACCATCACCCGGTCGCTGCTCTGCTCCGAGCCGGAGCCGTTCGCCTGCGCGTCGAACCGGAAGCTCGGCCGCTCTCCCGAAGCGGCCTGCGGCTGGGCGGCCTTGGTGACGGTCATGTCGGTGCCCAGCCCGTACAGCGATTGCAGGACCTTGTCCTGGGCCTGCCCCATGCCGGACGACACGGAACTGACCACGATGACCAGCGCGATCCCGAGCGCGAGCCCGGAGGCGACGACGAGGGCCGCCTTTCTGCGGCGGCGCAGTTCGCGCCTCAGGTAGGTGAAGAACATGGCCGCAAGCTAGGTACGGCGCGTGATGACTCCATAAGCCACCCATAAGAGCTGCATGAGAAGGCTGTCCGGGGGCCAGGTGAGAACCGTGACGGGCCTGTTCAACGGACCGCCCACCGCCGCGTCGGCAACCGGCTCCCGTATCTCTCACCGGCTGGACTCCTCGGCCAGGGCGATGATCCGCTGGGCGATGGAGACCGCCACCCCGCCCACGGTAGGGCCCTCCGCATCCGCGACCTCAGCTTCAAGGCGGACGGAAACGTCGTGCCAGAACCCGCTCTCTACTTCCGGGTAAACACCCTTGAGCCATTCCGTGATCAACCGGAGCCGGAATGAGTTCACTTGGGCATGACGTGGAGAATCGGAACTCTCCCATTCGGAGATCACCAGATCAAGCGCGGTGACCAGACGCGCTTTGGGACTGCTCACCCCCGAGAGGATCATATGCAGCGTGTCGGGGGGAGAGAGTTCGCCCGACACCCCTTCGATCTCGGGCAGCCGATAACCCGGGACGCGGTTCAAAGTGGCCTTGTCAGGACCGCTGTCCACCACGACGTCCACTCGTGACGCCCGCACAGGATCGTCGACGCGGATCGTGAGGTGATGACGTCCCGGCCTGCCGACGGTTCTCACGAACCGACTCAGACCATCGACGTCGAAGATTGCGATGTCCCCGCGGGGAAGTTCCAGCGAAGAGCTGAAGACCACCATTCCCGTACTCGGGTGCGCCCCACTCCAGATCCGAACCGACACCGTGGAGACCTGGGCTCTAGCAGGAACCGCAATGTGTGAGAATTCCACGGGCATCGGCCCGGTCAACGGCGTCTCGACGAAGTCCTCCAACTCGCCCGCAGGTCCGATGAACACCCGCGGATGGTTGAGCAGAACCTGGACTTCCCCGATGTGCATGACTCGCTCCATTCATCAGTGACTAGCCACTGATGTGGTCGTCAAGGATCGAAAGGAGCTTATCGTGATATCCCGCTGCCCCCGGGTCGGGCATATTGAAGTGATCACGCATGAGCTTCTGCGCCCGGAGGACCGCTCTGGACTGGTCACCGCTGCAGGAAGGACACTGCGGATAGAGCCGCTGATCGGCGCCGGGGTTCAGCCCGGTGGCAGGCTGGTGGTCCCCGACCATGGTCTCCCCCTCCGCGGTGCTGCCGCAGGAGTGGCAGGGCAACCCCTGCATCGCCTCGGACTGTGCACCCGTTACTTCCGCACCAGTCGCGGCCACGGATTCGTCCGCGTGCGGGCCTGGACGTATCAGGCTCGCCTGTCGAGCGGTGAGAGTGGTCTCGCAGTTGTGAACGAGGATCGACGTAGCCCCTGCGAGCACGTAGTAGGTGTGCAAGGTGCCGACCGTCAGGTCGTACGTGGTCTCCTGCTGGTGGAAATTGTGGACCTGGTCCACCGTGACCGTCGCGCCGGACGCTGTGCGGAGCCTCGTGCCCGGGGTCAGGTCATGGGCGTCGGTCCAGCGGTGGTGAGTGACGTCCCAGAAGGGGTGGTGCCAGGTGGTGGTGAGGGTTTGGTGAGGCGCAGCGTGAGGCCTATGAGGCGGACCGCGGGTCGGGGTCGTGTCCAGGGTCAGGGTCGTGAAGTCCTTGTCGGTCTTCGTGACGATGACCTGCTGGACCTCCTCCGGAGCCGTCACGCCCGTCTGCGGGTCTGTCGCCAGGACCGTGTCGCCGATCTTGATCTTGCTGATCGGTCTCGCCGTGCCGTCCCCCATCTCGACCCTGGTGCCTGGGACGAAACTGTGCAGTGAGCAGCCCACTCCCTCGACCGCGTCGGCACCGGCGTTCTCCGCCTCGGCGAACGCCTTCTCCGCCCGTACCGCGTCCTCGGCCACCCTCGCGGCCTCCTCCGCGTCCTTCACCGCTGTATACGCACGATCAAGGGCACGCCAGATCTTGAAGGCCTCGACCCCGACCTTGATGGCCTTGAAGACCTTGCCCCAAGGGACCGCCGTCAGGGCCGTGTTCACACAGCCCATCACGTCGCCCTTGGTGAAGCAGTTGTAGGCGTCGGTCAGGCCGATGACGTCCGCGACCAGGCTCAGCAGCTGGTGCTTGAAGCCGGACACCTGCTTCTTCGCCGCCGCGGCAGCCGCGTTCGCGGTCGCCTTGGCCCGCTGCGCCGCCTTCACCTCGGCCTGACGGTCGTACGTCTTGTTGTTGATGTTTCCGCCACCCGCGCCCGTGCCTTCGCCGAGCTTGTGGCCGTCGGTGCAGTTGCCGTGGTGGCAGTACGCGGTGTTGCTGCCGCCCGGATCGACCGGGCCGGTCGTGACGTACCGGGTCGGGTTGCTCTTGCTGGTGCCGGTGCCGCCGATCGGGTAGCCGACACCGCACTGGTCCGCCATGCACAGGCCGGAGGGGTCGGACTCGGTGACCGGGGAGTCGCCGGCGTAGTCGTAGGCGTTCCAGGTCTGCGGGGAGCCGGGGTCCAGCAGCGGGTCGGGGCTGAGGAAGCGGCCGATGGTGGGGTCGTACTCGCGGGCGCCGAGGTGGGTCAGGCCGGTGTCGTCGTCCTCGGTGCCTCCGACGTAACCGCGTTGGCCGATCCATGTCCCGGAGGACTGGTCGCGGGTCTCACCGAAGGGCTTGTACTGGCGGCGTACGACCTGCTGGGTCTGCGAGTCGATCTGGAGGGTGCCGGTGCCCTGGCGGTCCGGGACGAGGTAGGAGAAGGTGCCGTCGGAGGAGTGGGTGGCCACGGTCTCGCCGGCGAGGGAGATGTAGCGCACCCCGTCGGCGGCGGCTGCACCGGACTTGAGGGTGATCTCCTCGTCGCCCGTGTAGAGGGTGGTGGCGTCGGGGCCGCGGCGCAGCAGCAGGGTGCCGTCGGCGTCGTACAGGTACTTCGTGTCGCCCGCCGAGCCCGTCGAGGACAGGTCGGCCAGGGCGCCCTCGTCGTCGTACGTCAGCGTGTCGGTGCCCGCGCGGGTGGTACGGGTGAGGACGTTGCCGTCCGCGTCGTAGGTGTAGGAACTCGTGGTGTTCGCCGTCGCGTCGCCCGGCACGACCGTGTCCACCTGGGAGACGGCGTGGGCCGGGCCCGCGCCCGCCGCGAAGGGGGTGTAGGTGGCCGTCGCGTCCTTCGCGGTGGCGCCGGTCGGGTCGTGGTCGACCTGGGTGGTGCGGGCGCCGGTGGCGTCGTAGGTCCAGGACTGCCAGTACGGCGAGGGGCCGCCCACCGTCGATGAGGCGCCCGGCGCCGGGGTGGCCGCGCAGGCGTCGGTCGCCGTCCACGCGGACTTCAGGCGCTGCGCCCAGTCGTAGGCGAAGCACTGGGTGTCGGTCTGGCCGTTCTCCAGCTTGTCGCTGATCTTCGTGACGTTGCCGGACGGCTGGTAGGAGTACGCCGTCTTGTCGGCGATCGCCGCGCCCGACTGGGTGACCGTGGTGGAGTCCGTGAGGCGGTGGGTCTGGTCGTCGTAGTTCAAGGTCTGCTGGGCGAAGTTGCCCGAGGTGCCGTAGCTGAACTGGTACGGCTCGTCGAACTCCGTGTAGGAGAGCTTGTTGACGTAGGACCAGCTGTTCGTGGTGCCGCCGACGGCCGTGGGCCGGTCGTAGGCGTCGTAGGTGTAGGAGACGGTCTCCTGCGGCAGCTTGACGGTGGTCGGGTCCTGGTCGGTGTAGTTCCTCAGCGTGCCGGTGAGGTTGTACGTGTTCTGGTGGATGTAGTTGCCCGCCAGGGCGCCCTCGGCCGCGGGGACGACGAGTTCGGTGGCCTGCGCCCAGCCGTGGCTGTCGTAGCCGAGGACCTTCTCGGCGTACGCCGATCCGCTCGTGCCGCCCACGTAGCGGATGGACGCGGTCGGCCTGCCCTTCTTCAGCGTGTCGTAGGTCCAGGCCGCGAGCTCGTTGGCCGTGGACTGCGCGGCACCGCCCGTGGTGTCGAACTCGGCTGTCTTGCGGCCCAGTTCGTCGTACTTGTAGCTGATGGTCTTGCCACGGGCGTCGGTCGTGCTCAGCAGCTGGCCCGCGTTGTCGTAGGCGGAGGACGAATTGCCGGTGTCGGGGTCGGTCTGGGAGGTGCGACGGCCCAGGAGGTCGTAGTGGCTGCTCCAGGTGTGGCCCTGGCCGTCGTCCTGACCGGTCTGGTGGCCGGCCGCGTCGTAGGAGTAGGTGACGGTGTCGGCGGCGCCGGTGGGGGTGGTGCCGTGGTAGCGCAGCAGCTTGACCAGTTGGCCGCGGGCGTCGGTGTACGTCGTGGTGGGGGTCGCACCCGCGGGCGGGGTGACGTCGACGCGGTCCGAGCCGGGGTAGGCGGTGCTGGTGCGCCAGGTCTCCGACGCGAAGTGGTAGGCGATCGAGGCGGTGGCGCGGCCGGCGCCGTCGTAGAGCGTGCCGGTCTGGGACGGCGTCTGGTTGTCGGGCGCGTCCACCAGGTCACCGGACGGGGCGCCGGTGTTGTAGTACGCGTCGGAGGAACTCACCGGCCAGCCGTGGCTGTCGTACACGGTGTCGGTGATCGTGCGACCGCCGTCGACCGTCGCCGTCTGCGTCTCGCGGGGGCGCAGCATCGCGTCGTAGATCGAGATGGAGGTGCGGTAGGCGTTGGCGTCGGTCAGGGTCTGGGTGGTGACCGTGGACGGCGACGACGGCGAGAGGTTGTAACTGAACTTGGTGTTGGGGTTGTTGTCGGTGGGGAAGCCCGGGTTCCACACGGCGGTCAGTCGGCCCAGCGCGTCGTAGGTGCTGGTGGTGGAGTAGCCGGCCGCGTCGGTGGTCTTCAGGTCCAGGCCGCGGGCCGGGTCGAGGGTGGTCGTGGTGGTGAAGGCCGTGGTCTGGCCGGTGACCTTCGGCTGGGTGACCGTGACGGAGGTCGGGGCGGCGCCGGTGGTCGGGTTGTAGGCCGTGGTGGTGGTGCGGCCGTCGGCGTCGGTCTCGGTGAGTTCGCGGCCGTAGGTGTCGTAGGTGTTCTTCAAGGCCGTGATGTGGTGGATGGTGCCGTCCGCGGCGACCGAGTCGGCCTTCTGGACCATCGTCACATCGCCCTTGGTGGGCACCGCGGTGTTGTCCGTGGAGTTGTCGAAGAAGGTCAGGTCGTCACTGACCAGGTCCTTCGTGTAGTCCGGGGTGGCCGAGCAGGAGACGGCGAGGTCCTGCACCCGGCGCGGCACCGGCAGGTTCGCGCCCGACGGGTCCTGGACGTACCAGGTGCGGGTGCACTTGTCGTCGGTGGACGTGGAGGTGTCGCCCTGGTCGTCCACGGCGGTGGGCAGACCGGTCGCGGGGTCGATGGTGTAGTCGACCTCGGTGGTCTGCTTGGTGCCGTCCCCCTTGGTGGTGACCGTGCGGGCCCGCTTGATGTTCGTGATGTGCGCGACCAACGGGTCCAGGCCGGCGTTCGTACGGGTCTGGGTGGCCGTCGCCGCCGAGCTCCACGGGTCGGTCACGCCGTCGGACAGCAGAGCGCCGCCGTCGCCGTTGAAGGACTGGGCCTCGAAGCCCTGGCCGGCCAGCCAGTCGGAGTCCTTCTGCGGATCGTCGTTCGCGCTGTCGTTGAGGGTCTCGCTGTGGGTGCCGGTGGAGGTCCTGTCGCCGTCCATGCCCCTGAAGAACGTCTCCCGGGTGAGGGTGATCGTCGCGGGGGACGTGCCGGTGCGGGTCTCGACCGTGCCGTAGCCGCGCCACTGGTTCCAGGTGCGGTACTTGGCTTGGGTCATCGGGTCGTCGTTGAAGTGCCAGGCAGGGTCGCCGATGTACTTGTACGACGTCTGGACGGGAAGGCCGTCGCCCGTGGGGTCCTGTGCCGTCACGGAGTTGACGACGAACTTGTTGAACCAGTCCAGCTGCGGAGAGGTCTGACCGGGCGGGGTCCAGTACTGCGGATAGCAGCGGAGGTTGTTGTCGTCCTGGCTGGACGGCAGCACCGCGGTGCCGGTGCGGTGGCACTGCGGCCCGGTGTAGTCGGCCGTGATCACCTCACCGGACTCGGTGGTGATGTCGGTGATCCGGTATCGGGTGATCGGCTGGTAGCCGTCCAGCCCGTCGACCCGGTTGGCCAGTGCCTGTCCGGCGAATTTCACCGGCGGCAGGTCCGCGCTGCCGCCGTCCTTGCCGGTGTGCACGATCTGGCTCAGCCAGAGTGACGGGGTGGTGGTGTCACCGGTCGGCGGGAAGGTGTGGGTGAGCGTCCAGGCGTCGACGTCCTTGTAGACGGTACCGACCAGGACCTGGGTGCGGATGCCCGTGAGGCGTTGGGTGGTGAAGAAGGCCGGGCCGTGGTTGTCGCAGGTGCCCGAGGACGGGCAGACCTGGTCGACGGGTACGTCCGGCCAGTGCGAGGCGTTGGCCGTCGTCATCTTGGAGGACGCGCAGTCGAACCCGGAGTCGGCCAGGCAGCGTTCGGAGGTGTCGAAGAAGACCTGGGCCGCGGGCGGTGCGGTGCTGTCGTAGGCCTTCCCGTCCAACTGCCCGTACTGGATCTTGGAGAGGTAGCCGCCGCGGGAGTAAGGGGTCGGGGTGGTGGTGTTGTCCCGGCCGTAGTAGCCGGTCTCGGGTGTGTACCAGTAGCTGATGGCGTTGCCGTGCGGGTCGACGGTGTAGTCGAGGTTCCACCGGTAGCCCTGTTGGCACCAGGAGCCGGCGAAGGTGGAGGCGTGGCAGGGCTCGCCGGTGTCGTTGCCGTAGACGGGGGTGGTGAACACCGAGTTGGTGGTGGCCGCTCCGGTCGTCCAGCCCGGAAGGCGGTTGCGGCCGAAGTAGTACTTGGCGCCGTCGGCGGTGGTGACGACGAAGTACTCGTTGTCGTTGTCGCCGTTGACCGTGTCGGTCTTGATCTCGATCTTCTCGCCGTTGTCGCTCTGGGGATGCCAGGAGCCCGACGTCGTGTCGTGGACGAGGGTGTTGGACGAGCCGTTCAGCGACAGCGTGAGGGTGTCGACATCGTCCGACCAGCACTCGTCGGAGGTCTTCGGGGTGCCGTTCGCGGTGTCGTCGGAGCAGGAGGCGTAGCTCCGCTCGACGAAGCCGGGCGCGTAGTCCCAGCCGTCGCCGATCCAGGAGGACTGGGCGTTGGTCGAGGAGGTGCGGCCGTCGACGGTCTGTGAGCTGTAGTCCAGCGAGATGCTCGGGGTCAGGCTTCCGGGGACGTCCGGTACCGAGATCGGATACGAGTAGGTGAACGCGCCGGACGAGCCGCCGGCCGACCACTGGCCCGAGGAGGCGAGGGAGGTTGCCGCGTAGGTGCCACCGCCGCCGGACGCGGTCGCCTCGGCCGCCAGGACCATGGGCTGTGCGGTGGTGACCTGCGCGGAGACCGTCTGGGTCTTGGCGTCGTTGGTGGAGGTCAACGGGGTCTGCTGACGGCAGGCAGCGGACCGCGGGGTTGTCAGAGCACAGGCCGGAAGCTGCACGAGGCGCAGCCGACCGGCCCAGTCGCCGCCGTAGGCGTCCTTGAACTCCGAGTAGTCGAGGCCTACTTGGGCAGTGCCGTGGCTGGTGGTCCGGTCCGGGCGGACGGTGAGGACCACGCCGTGCAGACCGAGTTTCTGCGCCGCCGTCTGCCCGGGCAGCGACACCTGCAGGCGGGTGCCGGCGGCGGCCCGGTGTGCACCCTTCGCCGGAGCGAGGGTCACGGGCACCTCACCGGTCCGCGCGGCGCCGCGGGCGGGAACCGCCAACTCGGCCGTGCCCTTGGCGGGCCAGCTCTTGTGCGCCCGGGCGGCGCTCCAGCGGGCCATCCGCGGAACCTTCACGGCCCTGCCCTTGACCGGTGCAACGGGCACGGGCCGTTCTTTCGCGGCCTTGACGAGATAGTTGGACCGTTGCCCGACAGCGGCGGCGGCCGTTGGCGACAGAATTCCCACAAGGAGACCAAGGGCACTGATCGCGACGATCCAGAGGGCGGGCGCCCTACGTATCCCCATGGTCTTTCTGTAAATCCGCAACCGAGAATTCCGACGCACTGCGGCCCCCCATTCCAGCACGGCTGTCGAGAGATATTGGAACAGGCCGAGACCCTCCCGTCACAGCCCGCACACATCTAGAACAGGTATAGAGATCGCCACGTATCGCCCCCCGTTCGACCAAACTTGATGGACGAATGCATCAACTTCCGCACCAACACGGTCGATTGCTCAACAACATCCTCATCCAGCCCACCACACAGCAAAATTGCACACGTCATCAACACAAGGGTGGATACGCGGCTGCACGCCTTTGCCTCTTGTCCCGTTGTCGCCTCGGCATGATTACGGGTAGCGTCCCTCGCGCCCACGGCACTTTGTCTCGGACTCAAAACAGGGGGGCAGATGTCCGACCGTTCCCGCCGGTTTCCATCCGGCATTCCATTCAGAAAGAGTCCGCGAATACCGGGCTCATTCCTCGTCCTCGCCGCGGCCGGCGCACTCTGTCTGACTTCGCTGGCCGCTCAGCCGGCGTCGGCCGATTCCGGGCCAGGCTCCGTCGCGGATGCGAACACGAGCCTGCCCGACCTGACTCCGGCGCCGACGGACCATACGGAGCCGCCGAAACCGACCGGCTCACTGCGGCCGTCCGACGACTACGGCCTGACGTCCTCCGAGGAGTCGGCACTCGCGGTCGCTCAGCAGCAGGCCACAGCGACCGGCAAGCCGACCCGGGTCGACGCCCTGACCACCGAGACGGCGACCACGACGGCGAACCCGTCCGGAACGGTCACCTACGACTCCAGCCTGCTGCCCGTCCGGGTCCGCAGGGCTCACCACTGGGTACCGGTCGACGCCACCCTGCAGCGCAACGCCGACGGCACATGGAGCCCGAAGGCCTCAGCCGAGCCTCTCTCCCTCTCCGGCGGCGGTGCGGCCCCTCTCGCCACCATGACCAAGGGCAAGGCATCTCTCGCCCTGTCCTGGCCGGGCGCTCTGCCCGCCCCCCACGCCTCCGGCGCGAGCCTGACCTACCCCGACGTGCTGCCCGACGTGGACCTCCGGGTCACCGCCGACACCCAGGGCGGCTGGTCCGAGGTCCTCGTCGTCAAGAACGCGCAGGCCGCGGCCGACCCCGGGCTCGCCCGACTCGCCCTCACCACCCAGGCCAACGGCCTCACCGTCGCCGACGACGGCCACGGCAACCTCGCCGCGACCACCCCGGACGGACAGGTCCTCTTCAGCGCTCCGCAACCATCGATGTGGGACTCCACAGGGGCCGGTGCCACCTCCGAGGCACCCGCCCCCAAGGCTCATGTCGCCCGCGTCAAGGGAAGGTTGCACGGTCACACCCTCTCCCTGACCCCCGACCCCAAGCTGCTCACGGACGCACACACCAGGTTCCCGGTCTACATCGACCCGACCTGGAACCCGCACTACGCCAGCGGCGCCAAGCAGCACTACGTCGAGACCCAGCAGGGCTGCCCCACCGCGAAGAACTACGACTCCACCCAGTACGGCGACCCGGGCGTCGGCTACAACAGCTGGTCGGGCTGCATCGGCGGCGAACGCTCGTACTTCCAACTGGCGGTGCCCTCCGCCGTCTACGACTCGCACATCGTCTCCGCCACGGTCGACACCAAGGAGAACTACTCCGCGAGCTGCAGTCTCTCCTCGGACGTCTACCTCTACTGGTCCGGCGCGATCAGCTCGTCCACCTCCTGGACCACCAAACCGTCCCTGACCAGCAAGCTGGCCACCAAGAGCTTCGGCCCGGCCTGCACGAGCGAGCCCTCGGGCGGCTTCTCGGTGACCTCCACGATCGCCAAGGGCGCCGCCGCGCACTGGAAGAGCTGGACCTTCGCCCTGGTCAACAGCCACAGCGGCAGCGGTGACGGCAATTACTTCAAGCGGTTCGACAACAACCCGTCGATGTCCATCGAGTACAACCACGTGCCGGCCAAACCCGGCACCCTGGCCACCAAGGTCGGCTCCACCTCGCTCGGCTGCGGCACCGCCACCCCGTACCCGATCGTCGGCAAGACCCTCGCCACCACCCCGCCCACCCTCAACGCCAAGGTGAGCGACGCCGACAAGGACGCCCTGGCCGCCACCTACGCGTATTGGGTGGGCAGCGGCTCGGCGACCACGACCACCAGCGCCACAGTCGCCAGCGGCGCCAACGCGCCCAAGCAGTTGCCCTCCACGTTCATGAGTGGGCTGGCCGACGGCAGCGTCGTGAGCTGGAAGGCCACCTCCAGCGACGGCAAGGACACTTCCGCCACCTCGGCGACCTGCCACTTCACCGTCGATCTGCACAGCCCCGCCCAACCCACCGTGACCAGCTCGGACAGCCTCTACCCGGAGGACCAGCCCGGCACGACCGCCGCCGGCACCCCGGGCAACTTCACCGTCTCGGTGGACCCCGGCACCAACGGCAACAACGCCGCCAAGTTCCTGTACGGCCTCGACGCCGCCCCGCCCACGTCCAACACCCCGTCCTCGCAGACCAAGACGGCGGTCAGCAACAAGGCCACCATCACGGTCACCCCGGCGGCGCCCGGCACCCACACCCTCTACGTCTACGCGGTCGACTCCGCGGGCAACGTCTCCTCCCAGCAGCAGTACGAGTTCACCGCGCTCGGCCACGCCACGAAGAGCTACGCCAGCCTGCAAGCCGCCTTCGACAACACCGCCACCACCGACGACAGCAACCGCAGCACGGCGGACGCGGACGGAGTCGGCGCCACGCTCTCCCTCCAGGACCTCAAGGCAGCCGGCTGGCAGCCCGGCGGGAAGATCACCGTGGACGGCGCGTCCTTCACCCTGCCCAACTGGGGTTCCAGCGGCGGCGACAACGTGATGGCCGCCAACCAGACCATCCAGATGAACGGTACGAGCGGCCGGGCCCTCGTCTTCCTCGGCTTCTCCACCTACGGCATGATCGGCTCCCAGCATCAGAGCGGTGACACCACCAGCCCCGTCGTTCCGGACGGCACCAGCATCGCGGCGACCGACTGCAGCCTGGGCAACGCCACCTACGAGGACTGCGTCACTCCGACAGGCTCCATCACCTACGGGGACGGCACAGCGCAGCCGTACTACCTGGCCATGCCCGACTGGGTCTACGGCTCGGACACCCTGGCGGCCGTCACCCTGCTCCACCGCAACACGCCAAGCACCCAGGAGACCCGGAGCACGAACATCTATGCTTTCGCCGTCCCCCTGAAGGCGGGCGCCGCCGTCGACTCGGTGACGCTGCCCGACCTGGCCGACGCCGCCCGCAAGTACGTGCCGGGACTTCACATCATCGGCATGTCCGTCCGCGACACCACGAGCGCCCCGAACGGCGCTGCCTGGACCGGCAGTTGGAGCGCGCCCACCGAGGAACGGTTCCACTTCTCCGATATGGGCGCCTTCAGCAACCAGACCTTCCGCGAGGTCACCATGGCAAGCGCGGGCGGTGATGCGGTGCGGCTGCGCCTGTCCAACGCCCTGGGCACCGATCCACTGACCCTCGACCACGTGACGGTCGCCCCGTACGGCAACGGCGCCACCCTGGCATCCCCACCGGTGGACGTCACCTTCGGCGGAGACAGGTCAGTGGTGATCCCGGAGGGCGGCGAGCTCTACAGCGACCCGATCCCCATGACGGTCGCGCCACGCGGGGTGATCACGACCAGCATCCACCTGGTGAACCAGGTGAACTACCTGGTCATGCACCCCTGGGCGGCCACGGACACCGTCGGCTACGTGAGCGCGGTCGGCAGCGGCGACCACACCACGGACACCGCGAACACGGCCTTCACGGGCACCGGCACGGAATCGGGCCGCTTCGCCGACATCCTGACCGGCATCGACGTCACCACCACCGACCACCGGCCCACCGTCTCCGTCCTCGGCGACGGTCTCGTCGACACCCGCACCACGGGCACGACCGCGGGCTACACGACCTCACGCTTCAACCAGTGGCTGGCGTACCGACTGGTCAACAACACCGACGGCATCCCGGTCTACGGTGTGGTGGCTTCGGGTATCGAGAACAACTACCTGGGCACCGACCAGGGGGCAGGAGCCGGCGGCCGCGCGGCGCTGACCCGCCTGGACCGAGATGTCCTCTCCGTCCCCGGCATCCGCACAGTCGTGGTCACCCAGGGCCTGGAGGACATCGTCGCGGGCCACGACGACGTGGACATCGACAACGCCCTCGGCCTCCTGCGCGACCAGCTCAGGGGATGGGGGATCAAGGTCGTCTTCACCACACTGACCCCCTGTGACGGCTACAGTCCCTGCACCGCGGCCGTCGACCAGAACCGCATCGACACCAACACCTGGATCACCGACCAACTCGACTTCACCTCCCCCACCGTCACTTATGTGGACGCGGAGTCGGTCGTGGCGGTCACCGACACGGCCAGTACGGCCGACCCGCAGGCCCTGAAGCTTGGCAGCGACAGCGCTCCCGCCGACTTCGACTCCGGTGATCACGTCAATCTGACGTCGGACGGGTACAGCAGCATCAGCAACGCCTACGACCTCGCCTCACTCGGCCCGGACGCCTAGCGCGGCCGCGGGAACGAACACGGAAGGCGGTCACCCCCGCAGGGTGACCGCCTTCTCGCGTCAGTCGGTGGGGGCGGTCAGATCGCCGACCCCGCCTTCCAGTCCGCCCAGCTCAGGTTCCAGCCGTTGAGGCCGTTGTCCGGGGCCACCGTCTTGTCGCCGGTGTTCTTCACGACCACCACGTCACCGACGATCGAGTTGGTGTAGAACCAGTAGCCCGGCGTGCCGGTGTCGTTGGCGCCCTTGGTGTCCGACAGGCCCACACAGCCGTGGCTGGTGTTCACGTTGCCGAAGACGGACTTGGCGCCCCAGTAGTTGCCGTGCACGAAGGTGCCGGAGTTGGTGAGCCGGATGGCGTGCGGCACGTCCTTGATGTCGTACTCGCCCTTGCCGTCGTCGTCGGTGAAGCCCACGGTCGCGCCGTTCATGCGCGTCTCCTTGAACTTCTCGGACATCACCATGATGCCTTCGTACGTCTTGTTCTCCGGCGAACCGGCCGAGATCGGGATGGTCTTGATCGTCGTGCCGTTGTGCGTGATCTTCATCTGCTTGGTCTTGGCGTCGACGTACGAGACCTGGTTGCGGCCGATCTTGAAGGTGACCGTCTTCTGCTGGACGCCGTAGACACCGGAGGCACCCTCGACACCGTCGAGCGCGAGCTTCAGCGTGACGGTGGAGTTCTCCTTCCAGTAGTCCTCGGGGCGGAAGTCGATGCGGTTGGCGTTGAACCAGTGGCCGACGACCTCCTGACCGCTGCTGGAGGAGACGGTGATGCCCTTCTGGACGGCCGCCTTGTTGGTGATCGCCTTGTCGAAGTTGATCGACACCGGCATGCCCACGCCGACGGTCGATCCGTTCTCCGGCGTGAAGTTGCCTATGAAGCTGTTGGCCGGGGAGACCGTCGTGAACGAGGCGTTCTCGTGGGCGACGAGGCCCTCGGAGTCCTTCGCCTCCGCGGCGACCTTGTAGGTCGTGGAGCGCTCGAGCTGGGTGTCGGGCTTCCAGCTCGTCTTGTCGGCGGACAGCTCGCCGGCGACCTTCGTGCCGTCGGAGGTCGTCATCGTCACGTCCGTGAGCGTGCCCTTGCTCACGGTGACGGCGGCCGAGTTGTTGATGGAGGCGTTGTCCGTGCCGTCCTTGGGCGTGATCTTGATCTCGGCCTGGGAGCTCTTCTTGGCCGCCGCCTCGTCGGCCTTGGCCTGCGAGGTGTCGCTGCCGCCGCCGCCCGACGAAGAGTCGTCGCCACCGGAACAGGCCGAGAGCACCAGCACCCCGCCGAGCAGAGCGGACGCGACCGTCAGGCCCCTGCGCCGCTTACTGACCGTCATCACACGCTTCTCCATCGTTGCCGAATCCCAGAAACCCCGAAATCCCGAGAGTCCCCGTCAATACACCTAAACGCTACGACCGGTTCGTCCCGTTCCACCTTCTCGGAAGGTGTGGGGCACACCACGTCCGCTGTGGCGGCAGGTGCGTCTGTCGGTCCGTGCGACCCCTGAGACGACGAAACCCCGGACGGCGGTTGCCGCCCGGGGTCACGATTTTCCCAGCGCGCTCAGCCGACGACCTCTTCTTCCTCGTCTTCCTCCACATCATCCTCGTCGAGGTCCCAGTCCGGCGAATCCGGGTCGTAGTCGATGCGCTCGCTGCTCCAGGAGGCCTGGGCCAGTTCGACCCCGGGCACCTCCCCGACCAGGTCGAACGGGTCCACGAGATACGCGAGGGCCTCCGCAGTGTCTTCCGTCACAGCGCCCTCGGCATGCGCCCGCTCGTCGTCCGGCACGTCCGGATCCTCCGCGATCCGCGCCAGCGCGGCCCGGGTCACGGCGTCCTGGTCGTCGACCTCGACGATGAGTTCCACCCGAAGCCGTACAAAACGTGATGTCTCTTCAGTGCTCATGCCCGGAGCGTAAAGCCCATGTCTCCCGTGACTTTCCCGTGACCCGCGCCTTTCACTAACATCGCCCCACACGGCCAATTCGCCAGCACCACAAGGGGATCGATATTCCGTGTCATCCGTTCGTCGTCCGTTGCTGACCGCCACCGCCGCGGGGACCCTGCTGGGTGCCCTGTGGTTCGTCCCGTCCGCCAACGCGACCCAGGACACCCCGGCGAGAACCGAGCCGTCCCCGCAGGCCACGACGCAGGCGCGGGTCACCACCACGAGCACGGAGACGTCCACGGACGTCGCCCGGCTCGCCGACACCGGCAGCTTCGACACCACGCCGTACGTCGTCGGCGGCACCCTCTTCCTCACGCTGGGTGCGGGCTTCGTCGTCTATTCGGTACGTCGGGAACGCCTGGGCTTTTAGGCGCGCTTGACGCTTTCTTGGCGAGACCTTCATAGTCCGCCCATGAAGAGATCATCGCGGGCGCGCATAGGCGCCACGGCGGCCCTGGGCGTACTGTCGCTCGCCCTCGTCACGGGCTGCGGCGGCGGTTCGGACGACGACGCGAAGGAGACCGGGGCGTCCAAGGAGGCCGGCGCCTCCTCCGTGCCGAGCACGGCCGCGGCCGCGAAGGCCCTCAGCGCGGCCGCCTTGGAGAAGCTGCTGCTCGTGCAGAGCGACCTGCCCAGGGACAAGGTCTCCGACGCCGACGACACCCTGCCGAAGTCCCGGAGCGAGCTGACGACGGACAAGGCCGCGTGCGCCCCCCTCGCCCACGCCCTGACCGGCCTCCCCCCGGGCGACACGGACGCCGGCGCGAGCAACACCGTCACGTCGGAGGAACGGCTCGGGAACTCCTTCGAGGTCACCATGACCAGCGTGGGCCTCTCGTCGTACGAGGGCGACGGCGCGGAGAAGGCCCTCGATGCCGTCTCCTCGGGGATCGCCGCCTGCTCCGGCGGGTTCGGCATCACGGCCCAGGGCGAGAAGATGAAGATCACCAAGGTCGCCGCGGGCAAGGCCTCCGGCAAGGGTGACGAGTCGGTGGCCTTCGTCCTGGACGCCGACATGGACGGCGAGGGCACAGGCTCCTTCACCGTCGAGGTGGTGCGCGTCGGCACCATCGTCTCCACGTACTACTCGGTCGACTTCGCCTCGATCGAGAGCGGCGGGACGTCCGCCGTCCCGCTCGCGGTGATCGACGCCCAGGTGGGCAAGCTGAAGTAGCACCACGGGCCCCGCCGTCGTCGTACGGCAGGGCCCGTCCCCCTCACCGCAACGGCCCGGTGACCGTCTCCACCGCCTCGACCAGCCGCCCCTCGCGCACGAACGCGTCGGCCGCCGCGAGGTCCGGCGCCAGGAACCGGTCGGGGCCGGGACCCTCGACACCCGCCTTGCGTACGGCGGTGATGGCGGCCTGGGTCGCCGGCGCCGGGCTCAGGCCCTCGCGCAGCTCGACGGCGCGCGAGGCGGCGTACAGCTCGACGGCGAGGACCCGGGTGAGGTTGTCGACGGCGGTGCGCAGCTTGCGGGCGGCCGACCACCCCATGGAGACGTGGTCCTCCTGCATCGCGGACGAGGGGATCGAGTCCGCGGAGGCGGGGACGGCCAGCCGCTTCAACTCGCTGACCAGCGCGGCCTGGGTGTACTGGGCGATCATCAGCCCGGAGTCCACTCCGGCGTCGTCGGCCAGGAACGGCGGCAGCCCGTGGGACCGGTTCTTGTCCAGCAGCCGGTCGGTGCGCCGCTCGGCGATCGACGCGAGGTCGGCGACGGCGATGGCGAGGAAGTCGAGGACATAAGCGACGGGCGCGCCGTGGAAGTTGCCGTTGGACTCCACCCGCCCGTCGGGCAGCACCACGGGGTTGTCGACCGCGGAGGCCAACTCCCGCTCGGCGACCAGCCGTGCGTGGGCCAGGGTGTCCCGCCCGGCCCCGGCGACCTGCGGGGCGCAGCGCACGGAGTAGGCGTCCTGCACGCGCGGCGCGTCGTCCTGGTGGTGGCCGGTGAGCTCCGAACCCTTCAGCACGGCCAGCATGTTGGCGGCGGAGGCGCCCTGCCCCGGGTGCGGCCGGATGGCGTGCAGCTCGGGAGCGAGCACCTTGTCGGTGCCGAGCAGGGCCTCCAGCGAGAGGGCGGCGGTGATGTCGGCGGACTTGTAGAGCATGTCCAGGTCGGCGAGGGCCATGACCAGCATCCCGAGCATGCCGTCGGTGCCGTTGAGGAGGGCGAGCCCCTCCTTCTCCCGCAGTTCGACGGGCGCGATCCCGTGCTCGGCGAGCAGTTCCCCGGCGGGCCGTACGACCCCGTCCGGTCCCTCGGCGTCCCCCTCCCCCATGAGCGTGAGGGCGCAGTGGGACAGCGGCGCGAGGTCACCGGAGCAGCCGAGCGACCCGTACTCGTGGACGACCGGGGTGATCCCGGCGTTGAGCACGTCGGCCATGGTCTGCGCGACCTCGGGCCGCACTCCCGTGTGTCCGGAGCAGACGGTCTTGAGCCGCAGGAACATCAGCGCCCGTACGACCTCCCGCTCGACCCGCGCTCCCATGCCCGCGGCGTGCGAGCGGACGATGTTGCGCTGCAGCCGGCCCCGGAGCTCCTGGCTGATGTGCCGGGTCGCGAGGGCGCCGAAGCCGGTGCTGACGCCGTAGACGGGCTCGGGCTTGGCCGCGAGGGCGTCGACGATCCCGCGGGCCGCGGCGAGGGCGGCGACCGCCTCCTCGGAGAGCTCGACACGGGCACCGTCCCGCGCCACGGCAAGGACGTCGGACGCGGTGACCCCGGACGTCCCCACCACCACAGTGTGCATATCCATATTCAGGAGCGTACGCATTGAATTCCGGGATGTCACTAGTGGGTCGGGGGTACACCCCTTACCACCACGCCCCCCTCAGGGCCGCCGTCCCCGGAACGTCCGCCGCTCGGCCGACTGGGTGGAGGGGGCGGCATCGGCCAGCCGTACGACGGGATCGTCCGGCCCGCCCCGCCCCGCGACGACGGGCCTTCGGGCACGCTCGGCCTTGGCCCGGTACTGCGCGGCATCGGCGAGCCGGAAGAGCCGCCGGGCCGAGCGGACGGGGCCGATGGGATCCGCGGTGGAGGCGACCCCGCACGCCACGCCCTCGCCCAGCTCCAGCTCCCCGGCCCGCCGGCAGAGTTCGTCGGCGGCGCTGACGACGTCGTCGGCGGACGGCCCGACCGCGAGCAGGCAGAATTCGTCCCCGCCGAGCCGCGCGGCCAGGGCTCCCGGCAGCATGGCCCCGCACAGCGACAGAACCGACCCGAAACGTTCCAGCAGCCGGTCGCCCACGGCGTGCCCGCGGGTGTCGTTGACCCGCTTCAGCCCGTTGAGATCACAGACGACGAGACTGACGACGACGCCGTCCCTCTTGTGCCGGTCGACGGCCTCGTCGAGCCGCGCGTCCACGGCACGGCGGTTGGCGAGCCCGGTCAGCGCGTCCGTGAAGGCCAGCCGTCTCGCCTCCTCCAGCCGCTCCGCCTGGGCGATTCCGGCGGCGACGACGGCGGCCAGCACGGTGGCGAAGTCGGCGTCCTCCCGCCCGAAGACGGGGGCGCCGGCGGGCCGGGCGACATACAGCTCCCCCCAGGCCCGCCCGTTCAGCACGATGGGGGCGACGACACAGCTCCCGCGGCCCCTCCTGCGCAGCGCGGCGACACGCTGGTGCACATATCCGGGCCGCCCTCCGGCCGCCGGACCCTCCGCCGTCTCGACCCACGCGTTGGGCTCCCCGCCCCCGGCCCAACGCTCGTGCAGGAACTCGGTGATCTCCGGGAACTGGTGCACGGGGTAGGCCTCGTTCTCGGGGAACTCCTCCTCGCCCGCGGCCCGGTCGCCCACGTTCACCAGCACCCTGAGCCGACCGAGCTCCCGCTCCCACACGGACAGCGCGGCGAAGCTCCCCCCGAGCGCACGGCACGCCCCGGCGGCGGCGGCCCGCCACGCCTCCCGCGAGCCGTGGGCCGCCGCCATGCCCTGAGCCAACGCGACGACCGCGGCCAGCCGGATGTCCTCACCCATCAGTCCAGGTTAGGGAGGATTCGGGCGGGGACCGGGGTGCGGTTGGGCCGTTCGGGAACGGGACGGGCTACCGGGCGGGTGCGGGTGCGTGGGGGCTGGTCGCGCAGTTCCCCGCGGGGCCGCTGTGCTGGACCTGGGCCGGGCGCCTTCGGGGGTGCCGGGGCGGGTTGGCGGGCGGGTGCGGGCGCGTGGGGGCTGGTCGCGCAGTTCCCCGCGCCCCTAGGGGGTTGCAGTCACCCGCGACACGGCGGACCGGTAGCCGCGTACGGCGCGAAGGGGACGGGGCGGGGGTGTCCGCCCGCAGCGGCCGGCGTCCGTTACAGACCCCCCACCGGGGCCGCAGCTGCGCCGCAGGCGTCAGGGGCGCGGGGAACTGCGCAAGACGCCCGCCCCCACCGAACCCGCAGCCGAACGACGACCCCACCCGCACCACCGCCGGAGGCACCGTCACTGACCGGGCCACCGCGGCGCCCGCCGTTCGTTGAACGCCGCCACCCCCTCCGCGCGGTCGCCCGAGAACGCCACCGTCCGCCACGCCGCGTCCTCCACCTCGAGGCCGGCCCTGAGATCCAGCCCCTGCCCGAGCCGCAGCGCCCGCTTGGCCGCCCGCAGTCCCACGGGCGAGTTCGCGGCGATGCGACCGGCCAGCGCCAGCGCCTCCGTGCGGTCCTCCCCGGCCTCCACGAGCTGATCCACGAGCCCCAGCCGCTGCGCCTCCTCCGCCTCCAGCCGTCGCGCCGTGAAGATCAGTTCAGCGGCCCGGGCCGCCCCCACCCGCCGCGGCAGCAACTGCGTCCCCCCGCCTCCGGGGATCACCCCCACCGACACCTCCGGCAGCCCCACCACCGCCGTGCGGTCGGCCACGATCAGGTCGCAGGACAGCGCCAGCTCGAACCCCCCGCCCAACGCGAACCCGTGCACCGCGGCGATCGTCGGCACGGGCAGCTCCAGCACGCCCGTGTACGCCCCCCGGGTCACCGGCCGCTGCCGCAGCAGATCCGCGTCGCTGAAGGAGTTCCGCTCCTTCAGGTCGGCCCCCACGCAGAAGGCCCGCTCGTGCGTGGAGGTCACCACGACCACCCGTACCCCCTGGTCACCGCCCAGCGCGGCACAGGCGGCGGCGACGGACCGGGCCATCTCCGTGGAGACCGCGTTCATCGCCTTGGGCCGGTCGAGAACCAGCTCGGCGACATGCCCCTCCTCATGCCGCCGCACCACCACGAACTCCCCGAACCGCTCCTCGCCCATGACACCCTCCCGGTTAACGCGGGTTAACAAGAACGCTCCGATCATCGCAGCCCCGACCCCGCCGCGAAAGGTTCCCGCCGATCCACCCGACACCCCGTTCGAGTGACATCCCGCTCAACTCCCCCTCCACCGCCCACGGCAGCGCATAACGTGCGCCCCGCCATGGCGCACAGGGGGCGCGGGCACCCAGGGGAGGAAGCATGACGGCGACGACGATGACGACGACAGGCCTGGCGGAGGACGGCGGCACCCGCCTGTTCGGGCCGCGCGGCCGCCACCGCAAGCCCCGCCCCCGCAAGGTCCTGCTCGCGGCCGGCGGCCTCGCCCTGGCCGCCGGCGCCCTGAGTCTCGTACGGCTGGCCCCCGACGCGGCCGTGGGCGGCTTCGGGGCCACGGAGGCGGACCCGCAGGCCGCCCCGGGCACGGACACGGACATCGACACCGGCCCCGGCACGGACCGGGCGACGAACGCGGCGGCGACCGTGGGCTCCGTCCCGCAACCGAGCCCCTCGTCGACCACGGCGATGGGCGGAGTGTCCGCGACCGCGACACCGGGCACCTCCCCGGCCCCGGCCGGGTCCGCGACCGCGCTCCCCCTGCCGCTCGCGGCGGCCCCCACGACGATCCCGGAGGCGCCGAACACCCAGGCACCGGCACCGACCCCCACGGCGACCACCGCGTCCCGGGCGCCGCACGCACCGGCGACGACCGCCGCCCCGCAACCGTCCCGGACCACGCCCCCGCCGGCATCGACACCGGCACCCCAGCCCACCCACACGACCCGGCCCGCGCCGGGCCTGTGCGTGCCGATCATCGGCCTGTGCGTGCAGCAGAGCGGCTAGGGCGCCACGTCCCTGCGGGTCAGCAGCCAGGGCTCGACGACGCCGAGGCCGCGGACCGGCCGCTGCCACATCGGCTGGAGCCCGAAGCGGTAGGTCGGCGGCTCCTCGCCCTCCTTCTCGGCGGTGGCCGCGGCCTCGGCCGCCTCCGCCTCGGAGGCGGGCGCCTCGCCGTGCCGGATCAGCTCCTCCGCGAAGGCGGAGTCGACGAGGACGGCGTCACGGGGAGCTATCGAGGTCAGCCGGGAGGCGAGGTTCACCGTCGTCCCGAAGACGTCACCCATACGGGTGGTCACCGTGCCGAAGGCGATGCCGACGCGCAGCTCCGGCATGGTCTCGTCGTTCGCCATGGTCTCGATCAGCCGCAGGGCGATCTCGGCGGCCACCGCGGCGTCGTCGGCCGCGTACAGCACCTCGTCGCCGAGGGTCTTGATGAGCCGCCCGCCCCTGGCCGCCACCAGGTCCGCGGCGGTGGTCTCGAAGGCCTCGACGAGTTCGCCGAGCTCCTCCTCCTCCATACGGCGGGTCAGCCGCGTGAATCCGACGAGGTCGGCGAAGCCGACGCACAGCCGCCGGTCGACCATCTCCTCGTCGTCGGCGGCCTGCACGACCCGCCCCGCGGAGGCGGAGAGCTGGCGGCGCCAGACGTAGACAAGGAACTCCTCCAGCTCGGGCAGGAGCAGCTCGATGATCGGGTACGTCACCTCGGTGCGGGTCATGCCCGGTTCCGGGGGGTCGGTCAGGCCCTCCAGGAAGGAGTCGATCTGCCACTCGGCGAGCCGGGCGGTGGTCTGCCCGGTGGACCGCGCCACCTGTACGGCCATGGCCTCGCTCAGCAGCCCCGCCTCGACGAGACCGGCGAGCCGGCGCAGCGCGAGGACGTCCGCCTCGGTGAACGCCTTGGCCTGGCCGACGTCGGCGAAGCCCATCGCCCGCCAGAAGCGGGTGGCCAGCTCCATGGAGACGCCGGCGGTGCGGGCCGCCTGAAAGGGGGTGTAACGCCGCTCGGCGCCGAGGATGAGCTGTTCGAGACGCACGGCGAGCGGGTGCGGGGTCGCGTCCGCGCCGGAGCCCGTGTCGTCTGCGGTCACGCCTGCTGCCCTTCCGATCTGTCACGGTCAGGTATCGACCGGCCTCAACTGTACGGCAGGTGTGCGGTAGCTCACGTCCCCGCTCCGCCAAGTGGAGCGGGGAGACCGTGGGTGGCTTGTCCTGGGTGCAGCTCACGCAGGTCGCAGGTGCACGATGTCTCCCGCACCCACCGGTTCCTGTACGCCCTCCTCCGTCGCGATCACCAGGCGGCCGTCTCCGTCCACCGCCACCGCCTCGCCGACCAGTGAGCGGTCTCCCGGCAGCTCCGCCCGTACCCGTCTTCCCAGCGTCGCGCACCCCGCCGCGTACGTCTCCTGGAGGTCGCTCGCCGTCGGGTCGCCCGCCGCCGCCCGCCAGCGGTCGTACCACTCCTCCAGGGAGCGCAGGACGGCCCGCAGCAGGGGGTCCCGGTCGGTGCTCACCGCTCCGGCCAGGGCCAGCGAACCCGCGGTGGGGACGGGCAGCTCGTCCTCCTTGAGGGTGACGTTGATGCCGACGCCGATGACGACGCCGTCGTCGCCCGCCCGTTCGGCGAGGATCCCGCCGGCCTTGCGTTCCTCGCCGCCCACGGTGACCAGGAGGTCGTTGGGCCACTTGAGGGCCGTGTCCACGCCGGCCGACCGGGACAGGCCCGTCGCCACCGCGACCCCCGTGAGCAGGGGCAGCCAGCCCCAGCGCGCCACCGGCACGTCCGTCGGTGTCAGCAGGACCGAGAAGAACAGGCCCGAGCGCGGCGGTGCCGTCCACCGGCGGTCCAGGCGGCCCCGCCCCGCCGTCTGCTCCTCGGCGACGAGGACCGCGCCCTCGGTCACCCTGCCCGCGGCGGCGCGGGCGACCAGGTCGGAGTTGGTGGAGCCGGTGCCGGCCAGCACCTCGATCCCGGACCACAGCCCGCCCTCCCGCACCAGCCCGCGGCGCAGCGCGGCGGCGTTGAGAGGCGGCCGGTCGAGGTCCGACCACCGGCTGTCGTCTCCTGAAACATCTCGCGGCGTCATGCAAGCCACCCTAGGTGTGTGAAACGCCGCACTGCTGATTCCTAGGGGCACCACTACTCTACGGATGAGTAACCGTCCCCCCTTTTGAGCAGGCAGGGAGCCGCGAGACCGATGTCCGAGCCGGAAGAGATCGACATCCACACCACCGCGGGCAAGCTCGCGGATCTCCAGCGTCGTATTGACGAGGCGACGCACGCCGGCTCCGAACGTGCCGTCGAGAAGCAGCACGCCAAGGGCAAGTTGACGGCCCGTGAGCGCATCGACCTGCTCCTCGACGAAGGCTCCTTCGTGGAGTTGGACGAGTTCGCCCGGCACCGCTCCACCAACTTCGGGCTCGAGAAGAACCGTCCGTACGGCGACGGTGTCGTCACCGGGTACGGCACGGTCGACGGCCGCCCCGTCGCCGTGTTCTCCCAGGACTTCACCGTGTTCGGCGGTGCGCTGGGCGAGGTCTACGGGCAGAAGATCGTCAAGGTGATGGACTTCGCGCTGAAGACCGGTTGCCCGGTCATCGGCATCAACGACTCCGGCGGCGCCCGTATCCAGGAGGGCGTGGCCTCGCTGGGCGCGTACGGCGAGATCTTCCGCCGCAACACCCACGCGAGCGGGGTCATCCCGCAGATCAGCCTGGTCGTGGGGCCGTGTGCCGGTGGAGCGGTGTACTCGCCGGCGATCACCGACTTCACGGTGATGGTCGACCAGACCTCGCACATGTTCATCACAGGACCGGACGTCATCAAGACGGTCACCGGCGAGGACGTCGGCTTCGAGGAGCTGGGCGGTGCCCGCACCCACAACTCGGTGTCCGGCGTGGCCCACCACATGGCCGGGGACGAGAAGGACGCCGTCGAGTACGTCAAGCAGCTGCTGTCGTACCTGCCGTCCAACAACCTGTCCGAGCCGCCGGTCTACCCGGAGGAGGCGGACCTCGCGATCACCGACGAGGACCGCGAGCTGGACACGCTCGTCCCGGACAGCGCGAACCAGCCGTACGACATGCACACGGTGATCGAGCACATCCTGGACGACGCCGAGTTCTTCGAGACGCAGCCGCTGTTCGCGCCGAACATCCTCACCGGCTACGGCCGTGTCGAGGGTCACCCGGTCGGCATCGTCGCCAACCAGCCGATGCAGTTCGCCGGCTGTCTCGACATCACCGCGTCGGAGAAGGCGGCCCGCTTCGTCCGCACCTGCGACGCCTTCAACATCCCGGTGATCACCTTCGTGGACGTCCCCGGGTTCCTGCCGGGCGTCGACCAGGAGCACGACGGCATCATCCGCCGCGGCGCCAAGCTCATCTACGCCTACGCGGAGGCCACCGTCCCGCTGATCACGGTGATCACCCGCAAGGCCTTCGGCGGCGCCTACGACGTCATGGGCTCCAAGCACCTCGGCGCGGACATCAACCTCGCCTGGCCCACCGCCCAGATCGCCGTCATGGGCGCCCAGGGCGCGGTCAACATCCTGCACCGCCGCACCATCGCCGAGGCCGAGGCCGCCGGGGACGCGGAGGCGACCCGGGCCCGGCTGATTCAGGAGTACGAGGACGCCCTCCTCAACCCCTACATCGCGGCCGAGCGCGGTTACATCGACTCCGTGATCATGCCGTCGGACACCCGCCGCCATGTGGTCCGGGGGCTGCGCCAGCTCCGTACCAAGCGTGAGTCCCTGCCTCCGAAGAAGCACGGCAACATCCCCCTCTAGCCCTGCCGGGAGCCGTCATGAACATCAAGGTCGTACGGGGAAACCCCACCCCGGAGGAGCTCGCCGCCGCCCTGGCGGTGGTCCGGGCCCGCGCCGCGGCGGCGACGGACACGCCGTCCGGCGCGGAGGAGCACAAGGCCGCGTGGTCCGACCCGTCACGCATCGCGGGCCGCCGCCTGCCCCGGCCGGGGCCGACGGCATGGTCCCGCACGTACTGGCCGGCCTAGCCGTCCTGGAGGACGGCTGACAGCGCTTCGGCCATCACCTCGTATCCGAGATCGTTCGGATGCAGGTGATCGCCGAAGTCGTACGCCGGGTGCAGCCGGTCCGGATCGTCCGGGCCGGCCATCAGGCGCGCGAAGTCGACCACCGCGTCGTACTCACCGGAGCAGCGCACCCACTCGTTCACCTCGTGCCCCACCTTCGCCGCGTGCTCACCCCAGTGGTCCGAGCCGCCGAACGGCAGCAGGGTGCATCCGATCACCCGCAGCCCTCGGGCCTGCCGTATCAACTCCCGGTGCCCGGCGACGAGTTCGGACGCCTCCACCACCGGCGCCGGCTTGTACGTCGGCTGCTCGTCGGTCTCGCTGAACCCGATGTCGTTGAGCCCCAGCAGCACGACGACCGTGTCCACGCCGACCAGGCCCAGCACGTCCCGCCGGAACCGGCCCACCCCCTTCTCCCCGTACCACGCGGAGTCGTTGAGCAGCAGGTTCCCGCCGATGCCGGCATTGAGCACGGGCCGTCCGCTCAGCCGGGCCAGCGCGTCGGACCACCGCCGGTCCGCGCCCACCGTGGATCCGAACCCGTCCGTGAGGGAGTCCCCGAAGAGCGCGACCCCGTCCGTGCGTCCCGCGTCCGTCTCGACGGCGGCCAGGAAGTACCAGGACTCGCTCACCGCGTCGAAGCCCTGCCCGCCCACCTCGGTCACGAGATCGCCCGCACCCCGGTAGGTGGGCGTGAACGCCTGCGCGTGGAAGGTCGCGGGGCCGGTCGCCGCGTCGAAGTGCAGGGTGACCGTCACCGACTCCCCCGCCGTCACGGCGAGTTCGACCGGCTCGCTGACCAGGGAACCCCGGGCGGGGATCTCGTCCGCGAGCGTGAGCCTTCGCAGCGATCCCGGCTCGACACCGGCCCCCGAGGCCGTACGGCCGATGGTCGCGCCCGCGAGACGGACCGGCGAGGTGCCGTACGCGTGGGACAGCCGCACCCGCACCCGCCTGCCTCCCGCCGACAGCCGGACGACCTGGCGCACGGACTGCCGCCAGAAGCCCTCGCGGGACCAGTTGGGGGTGAAGCCCTCGGCGGGGAGCTGAGGCGAGGCGGACCAAGCGGTGGTGAACACGACACGTACCTCTCTCACGGACTGCTAATGGAACCACAGTACCGTTTGGGGAAGTTGAGTACGCGTACTCAGGCGCCCTCCACGAAATCGCCGCACGCTGGAAACCATGCTGTGGTCCGACCCCGAGAACGAACCGCCGAAGGAACTGCGCGACATGCAGGACATGCTTCGGCGACTGAGCGTCTTCCTGGCGCTGGCCATGGTGCTCGCCATGATCGTGATCGGGCTGCGCTGATCGGACTACGCTGACCGCATGACCGATCAGCCGCGCCGCCGACTCGTGCTCGCCTCCCAGTCCCCCGCCCGGCTGGGCCTGCTGCGACAGGCCGGCCTCGCACCCGAGGTGCTCGTGAGCGGGGTCGACGAGGACGCCGTCACCGCCCCCACCCCCGCCGAACTGGCCCTCGCCCTCGCCGAGGCCAAGGCCTCCGTCGTGGCCGCGAAGCCCGAGGTCAAGGGTGCGCTGGTGATCGGCTGCGACTCGGTGCTCGACCTGGACGGCGAGGCGCTCGGCAAACCGGCCGACGCCGAGGAGGCGACGGCCCGCTGGAAGGCCATGCGCGGGCGCGCGGGCACCCTGCAGACCGGCCACTGCGTCTACGACACGGCGAGCGGCCGGTACGTGTCCGCGGTCGCCTCCACCGTCGTCCGCTTCGGCGAGCCGACCGACGAGGAGATCGCCGCCTACGTCGCCTCCGGCGAACCCCTCTACGTCGCGGGGGCGTTCACCCTGGACGGCCGTTCGGCCCCGTTCATCGAGGGGATCGACGGCGACCACGGCAATGTGATCGGCCTCAGCCTGCCCCTGCTGCGCCGACTGCTGGCCGGCCTGGGCGTCGGCATCACGGAACTGTGGGCGCCGGCGGAGGCGTGAGCGGCGAGCCGTCGGTCCCGCGGGGACGCTCCGGCCCCTCGGGGCCACCCGGGCCCCGCGTGTCGTGCGGCTCCGCCGCGACCGGCTTGCGCCGTCCGTCGTAGGTCACCAGCACGAGCACGATCAGCCCGAGCATCACGATCATGAAGAGGAACTGGGGCGTGCCGATCAGCGCCCAGGCGGCCGCGCCCAGCAGGCCGTGCACGACGGCGGCGCTGATCAGCAGGACACGCCCGAGCCCGGCGGGCTGCCGGTCGCGCACCGCGACCAGCAGGGCGACCAGCGCGCACAGCGCGAAGTAGAGGCCGAAGACGATCCCGCCGATCTTCGAGGACACCGACATCGCGTGCGGGTCCAGACCGGCCAGCGACATGTTCTGCGCGCCGACGAGAGTGCCCATGATCCAGTTCAGGATCGCCACGCCGAAGGCCTCGGCCAAGAGGACGACCGCCACGACGAACGCCACCGGCCTGCGTATCACCGGTCCCCACCCACTTTCGAGCCGTGCTCTTGTTACCCGAAGTACGTTCGGTACAGCGCGAACGCTACTAACGGGTAAACCGCGGGACAAGGGTTCGGCCGGGGGCAAAGAATCATTGGGCCATTCGTAGGGACTCCACAAAGAATCGGAGTGGTCCGCAGCACGCTCTCACAGAGACCTTGACCACAGCGGAGGGCTAGGGTTTCCGGGAGGAGTCCTGCGTACCGTGGTGCGACAAGGGATTTCGCGGGTCGTGCAAGCTCGCATCACGCTCCGTGTGGGGAAGCTCACCACTGGGGACGGGTCGAAGAGCCGTGTCGGCAGTCCCTAAACTCGGCTTGTTTCAAGGAGGGAGCCTCAATCGTGCGCAAGGTGCTCATCGCCAACCGTGGCGAAATCGCTGTCCGCGTGGCCCGGGCCTGCCGGGATGCCGGTATCGCGAGCGTGGCCGTGTACGCCGACCCGGACCGGGACGCTCTGCATGTCCGCGCCGCGGATGAGGCGTTCGCCCTGGGCGGTGACACCCCGGCCACCAGCTACCTGGACATCGAGAAGGTCCTGGGCGCCGCGCGTGAGTCGGGCGCGGACGCCATCCACCCCGGCTACGGCTTCCTGTCCGAGAACGCCGAGTTCGCGCAGGCGGTCCTGGACGCGGGTCTGATCTGGATCGGCCCGCCCCCGCAGGCCATCCGCGATCTGGGTGACAAGGTCGCCGCCCGGCACATCGCCCAGCGCGCCGGCGCCCCCCTGGTCGCCGGCACCCCCGACCCGGTCTCCGGCGCGGACGAGGTCGTGGCCTTCGCCGAGGAGCACGGCCTGCCGATCGCCATCAAGGCGGCCTTCGGCGGCGGCGGCCGCGGCCTCAAGGTCGCCCGCACCCTCGAAGAGGTCCCCGAGCTGTACGACTCCGCGGTCCGCGAGGCGGTGGCCGCCTTCGGCCGCGGCGAGTGCTTCGTCGAGCGCTACCTGGACCGCCCCCGGCACGTGGAGACCCAGTGCCTGGCCGACAAGCACGGCAACGTGGTCGTCGTCTCCACCCGTGACTGCTCCCTCCAGCGCCGCCACCAGAAGCTGGTCGAGGAGGCCCCCGCGCCCTTCCTCTCCGAGGAGCAGGTCGCCGAGCTGTACCGGGCCTCCAAGGCCATCCTCAAGGAGGCCTCCTACGAGGGCGCCGGCACCTGCGAGTTCCTCGTCGGCCAGGACGGCACCATCTCCTTCCTCGAAGTGAACACCCGCCTCCAGGTCGAGCACCCGGTCACCGAGGAGGTCGCCGGCATCGACCTGGTGCGCGAGATGTTCCGCATCGCCGACGGCGAGGAACTCGGCTACGGCGACCCCGAACTGCGCGGCCACTCCTTCGAGTTCCGCATCAACGGCGAGGACCCGGGCCGCAACTTCCTGCCCGCCCCCGGCACCGTCACCAAGTTCGAGGCCCCCTCCGGCCCCGGCGTGCGCCTGGACGCGGGCGTGGAAGCCGGCAGCGTGATCGGTCCGGCCTGGGACTCCCTGCTGGCCAAGCTGATCGTCACCGGCGCCACCCGCGAGCAGGCCCTCCAGCGCGCCGCCCGCGCCCTGGAGGAGTTCCAGGTCGAGGGCATGGCCACTGCCATCCCCTTCCACCGCGTGGTCGTCAAGGACCCGGCGTTCGCCCCCGAACTGACCGGCTCCAGCGACCCGTTCACGGTCCACACCCGCTGGATCGAGACCGAGTTCGTCAACGACATCAAGCCCTTCGCGGCCCCGGCCGACACCGAGGCCGAGGACGACGCGGACCGCGAGACGATCGTCGTCGAGGTCGGCGGCAAGCGCCTGGAGGTCTCCCTGCCCTCCTCGCTGGGCATGTCCCTGGCCCGCACCGGCCTCGCCGCGGGTGCCAAGCCCAAGCGCCGGGCGGCCAAGAAGTCCGGCCCCGTCGCCTCCGGTGACACCCTCGCCTCCCCGATGCAGGGCACCATCGTCAAGATCGCCGTCGAGGAGGGCCAAGAGGTCAAGGAGGGCGACCTCGTCGTCGTCCTGGAGGCGATGAAGATGGAACAGCCGCTCAACGCGCACAAGGCAGGCACCATCAAGGGCCTGTCCGCCGAGGTCGGCGCGTCGATCACCTCGGGCTCGGCGATCTGCGAGATCAAGGACTGAGCGCACCTCGTACGCCCTTTGCCCCACGGCATCCCGAGGCGCCCCGCGGACCGGAGCAGTCGGTCCGCGGGGCGCCTCGTTTCCCCGTCCCCCGATACGGTGGTCCTACGCGGTCCGCGCCCATCCGGTGCCGTGGCGGACCAGGGCGAGACCGGCCAGGACGAAGCCGACGGCCGCCATGACGAAGGAGAGCGCGGTCAGGGGCGCGACTCCGATCACGTACCCGGCGACGTTGAGCGGCATGGACAGGATCAGCAGCCAGGCGGCCCAGGGCGGGACCACGCGGCCGCGCAGCAGGGCCACGCCGAGCAGGATCGCGCCGACGACGTGGGCGGCGACGAAGTAGAGGATCGGGCCGTTCACCACGGCGAGTTCGTTGACACCGTCGGCCACCCGCACCAGGGAGTCCTGGCTCACGCCCTTCTCGAAACCGCCGAGCGCGACCATGTCGAGGTTGGGGGTGGCGTTGACGGCGATCAGCCCGGTGCCGAAGAGGACCGAGCCCCACAGGCCCAGCCGGGCCGAGCGGGACACGGCGAGCAGTGCCACGCCGACGAGGCCCGGCAGGAACAGCACGGTGCCCACCGTCCACAGCCACACGGACAGTTCCGTGGCTCCTTGGTGCGCGGCCACGTCCCGGGCGATCTCCTTGCTGGAGGCGTCCGTGTCGTACGGCGCCACGAGGCCCGCCGCCGCGAACATCAGGGGGCCGAGGCCGGCCGCGATCGCGGCGAGCAGGCGGGCGGTGCCGGGCGAGGCGCCCTCGGCGGCGGCGGTGGGCGTGGCTGCCGGTGTGGTGGTCATGGGAGTCCCCCTTGGCGGTCTGCCCCCGTGCGGAGCGCCTTGTGCCAGTGAAGCGGCGGGGGGCGACCGGTGACCATCCGTCAATTCTGAGGGGGTCGCGACATGTCGTGTCGGTCCGTTCGGTGGTCCGTCCAGTCACTGCGGTCGGTGAGGAGGCCCAGGTCGCGGCCCCGGCGCAGCAGGGCGGCGGTGTGGCCGGCCTCCAGCTTGCGGTGCAGGGAGGCGATGTAGCCGCGCACGGTCGCGGGGGACAGCCGCATCCGGTGGGCCGTCTCCGTCGGCGTACGGCCGTCGTGGAGGTGGGCGAGGGTGCGGTGCTCCTGCTCGGTGACGCCGAACAGCCGGGCCACGGCGCGGGCACGGGACAAGTCGTGGAGGAGGAGCAGGGCGGGCAGGCCGGGGGTGGCGGGGAGGTGCCGGACCTCGATGTGGCGGGCGGTGAAGGAGGCTTCGGCGGTGAGGCGTGGGTCGTCGCGCAGGGCGGTGAGGAGTTCGGCGGCGACGGCGTTGAGGGGGTGGGGGCGGCCGGTGGCGTCGATGCTCGCGACTCCGCAGCCGTGCCCCTCGGCGAGGCGCAGGGCGGCGGCGGAGAGGGCGAGGAGGCGCTGCCGCTCGGCCAACTGGGTCTCCAACGTGCTGAATTGCAGCTGGGCCAGGCTGAGCAGGTCGCGTTCGCGTGGGGTGAAGTCGGTGCGGGAGCGGACCAGCGCGTAGCCCTCGACTGCGGTCGCGTTGTCCGTCCCCCCGGCCGCGACGAGGTGGTGGCGCAGGCCGAAGGGGCGGAAGTCGAGGTTGTAGCAGTGGGTGCGCCGCCACTGACGCTCACCGGCCACGTCGCTGACGCGCCAGGCGCCGGGGGTGACGGTGTCCAGCATCAGGTCGGTCAAGGGGTGGTCCAGGGGATGGTCGTAGATCACCATCGGGTCGGCGTGGAAGGAGTCGGCGGGCACGTTGAGCACGAACACCCCGCGCCCGTCGAGCGGCAGCCGGTACCGCTGCCCGGCGTCGGCGGGCACGAGCCCCATCACCGCGGTCAGCGCCCGCTCCCACAGCTCCTCCGGCCGGGCGGCGTCCGCCAGCTCCCGCCCCAGCTCCACCACTCGACGCGCGTCCGCCCCGCTGATCTCCATGCCACTCTCCCGGCGCCGCTCTCGCCAGAGATCTCCCTCTTGAGAAGAACGTACGACGTGCAGCCGCCAGGTGAAGGGGCGCGCGGGGAATGCCGGGGTTGGGCGGAGGACCGACGGGGGCGCGCAGAGGGCTGGTTGAGCTGGGGGTTCCCGGGGCTGGTCGAGCTGAGGGTGCCCGGAGGCGGGTCAGGGACACCGACCGCACGCGGTTACGCCCGCAGCCGCCCCGACACGTGAGTCCGTCACCGGCCCTCGGACCATCCGGCCGTCCCGTGAGCGTGCCGCACGGCAACGCTGCCGCCGACTCGGCATCGGCAGCGGCTGGAGCAACCTCGCGCCTCAAGTCACCTGTACTTCACGGCCGTTGAAGCTCACGACCACCTGCGGCCTCGAACCAGCCCCACGCCCGCGCTCCCATTCTGGAGCCGCCACGCGGACGAGTTTCCGCACCGCCCTCGGGCCACGGGCCCGAGGCATGCCGTCCCGGACCACGCCTCGCACCGCCGGTGCAACCCCATGCGGCCAGACGAGCTGCCCCGGCTCGAACAGTCCCCGCCCGCCCCAAGCAGCCCTGCCCCCGTTCCGCGAGCCGCCCGGAGACGTATCCGACCAAGGGCCCCCACGGCACCGAGGGTCTCAGCGGCGGCGCAGGTCCGCCACCCGGGCCGCCCGCTCCGCTCCCGGAGCCGGTTCGCCCAGGGCCGTGGCCGTTCGCAGCGAGGGGCCCGCCGACGGGAGCTGGCTGCGGCGGGGGCCCGGGACGGGCACGTCCCGGCGCTGTTGCTGCCGCGCCGGGACGTGATCACCCCCCGGTGCTCCCGACGCACCGGCCACGGCGATCTGCACCCCCTGGTCGGCGAGCGCCTGGAGTTCCGTGGCGGCCCGGTCGTCGTGGGCCGGGGGCTCGTCCGTGACCAGGCGGGTGATGACGTCCGTCGGCACGGTCTGGAACATCGTGTCGGTGCCGAGCTTGGTGTGGTCGGCGAGGACCACGACCTCCGCGGCGGCCTGCACCAGCGCCCGGTCCACGGACGCCGACAGCATGTTGGACGTGGAAAGGCCGCGCTCGGCGGTGAGCCCGCTCCCGGAGAGGAAGGCCCGTGAGACCCGGAGCCCCTGAAGCGACTGTTCCGCCCCCGAACCCACCAGGGCGTAATTGGAACCGCGCAGGGTGCCGCCCGTCATCACGACTTCGACCCGGTTGGCGTGGGCGAGCGCCTGGGCCACCAGGAGGGAATTGGTCACGACGGTCAGTCCGGGAACCCGGGCGAGCCGGCGGGCCAGCTCCTGTGTGGTGGTACCCGCCCCCACCACAATGGCCTCGCCTTCTTCGACGAGACCCGCGGCGAGATCGGCGATGGCCGTCTTCTCGGCGGTCGCGAGATGCGATTTCTGCGGAAAGCCGGACTCCCGCGTGAACCCGCCCGGCAATACCGCACCGCCATGCCGGCGGTCGAGGAGTCCTTCTGCCTCCAGTGCGCGCACGTCCCGCCGTACGGTCACTTCGGAGGTCTGGACGACGCGGGCGAGCTCACGGAGCGACACGGCTCCATTGGCTCGCACCATTTCGAGGATCAATTGGCGACGTTCTGCAGCGAACACGAAACTGACAGTAACGCGGGCGACCGTCTGCTTTCAGCTGTTTGCGCCGAATAGCAGAAGATGTTCGCACAGCAGGGCGGGAAGTGGTATAGGGCCTAATCCCCCCGCCTATGCCGCGCGAATGGTCGGCAACTCCCTGTGACCAGGCAGGAATCGCTTTCGGCCGTCAGGCCCCGCCCGTCTCCTTGCGCGTGTGCAACTGCCGTGCCACCTCGGCGATCGAGCCCGAAAGGGAGGGGTAAACGGTGAACGCGTTCGCGATCTGTTCGACCGTCAGATTGTTGTCGACCGCGATCGAGATGGGATGGATCAGTTCGGAGGCGCGGGGCGCGACGACGACACCGCCGACGACGATCCCGGTGCCCGGCCGGCAGAAGATCTTGACGAAGCCGTCGCGGATGCCCTGCATCTTGGCGCGCGGGTTCCTGAGCAACGGCAGCTTCACGACCCGGGCGTCGATCTTCCCGCCGTCCACGTCGGACTGCGAGTAGCCGACGGTGGCGATCTCGGGGTCGGTGAAGACGTTCGACGAGACCGTCTTCAGGTTGAGCGGGGCCACCGCGTCGCCGAGGAAGTGGTACATGGCGATACGTCCCTGCATGGCGGCGACGGAGGCGAGTGCGAAGACGCCGGTCACGTCACCGGCGGCATACACGCCGGGAGCCGTCGTCCGGGACACCTTGTCGGTCCAGATGTGCCCGGAGTCGCGCAGCTTGACGCCCGCTTCCTCCAGCCCCATGCCGGCACTGTTCGGGATGGCGCCCACGGCCATCAGGCAGTGCGACCCGGTGATGACCCGCCCGTCCGCGAGAGTGACCTCGACGCGGTCCCCGACCCGCTTGGCGGACTGGGCACGGGAGCGCGCCATGACGTTCATGCCCCGGCGGCGGAAGACGTCCTCGAGGACGGCGGCCGCGTCCGGGTCCTCCCCCGGCAGCACCCGGTCCCGCGACGAGACCAGCGTCACCTTGGAGCCGAGCGCCTGGTAGGCACCGGCGAACTCGGCACCGGTGACACCGGAGCCGACCACGATGAGCTCTTCCGGCAGCTCGGTGAGGTCGTAGACCTGGGTCCAGTTGAGGATGCGCTCACCGTCGGGCTGGGCGTCGGGAAGCTCACGGGGGTGACCGCCGGTGGCGATCAGCACGGCGTCCGCGACGAGCGTCTCCTCGCTCCCGTCGGCGGCCCGCACGACCACCTTCCGCGACCCGTCGAGGGCCTGCATGCCCTCCAGACGGCCCCGCCCGCGCAGCACCCGGGCCCCGGCGCGCGTCACGGAGGCGGTGATGTCATGGGACTGGGCGAGAGCGAGCCGCTTCACACGCCGGTTGACCTTCCCCAGATCGACCCCGACCACCCGGGCGGCCTGCTCCAGGGGTGGGGTGTCGTCGGCGACGATGATCCCCAGTTCCTCGTACGACGAGTCGAAGGTCGTCATGACCTCGGCCGTAGCGATAAGGGTCTTCGACGGCACGCAGTCGGTCAGCACCGACGCTCCGCCCAGACCGTCGCAGTCGACGACGGTCACCTCCGCGCCGAGCTGGGCGGCCACCAGGGCCGCCTCGTATCCGCCGGGTCCGCCACCGATGATCACGATCCGAGTCACGTACTCCATTGTCCCGCACGACCCGGGGTGCCACGGCCTGGGGGGCGCCCCGAGACGCCACTGTTACGGGAGAGACACCGGGGAAGGCTGCCGTACCCTCGACCCATGTCGCTCTACGCCGCCTACGCCGGCAACCTCGACGCGCGGCTGATGACCCGCCGCGCCCCGCACTCGCCGCTGCGCGCCACGGGGTGGCTGAACGGGTGGCGGCTGACCTTCGGGGGCGAGCACATGGGCTGGGAGGGCGCGCTCGCGACGATCGTCGAGGACCCCCTGTCCCAGGTGTTCGTGGCGCTCTACGAGATCGCCCCCGCCGACGACGAGTCGATGGACCGCTGGGAAGGCGTGGGCCTGGACATCTACCGCCGCACGCGCATGCGGGTCCACACCCTGGAGGGTGAGGAGCATGCCTGGACGTACGTCCTGAACGGTTACGAGGGCGGTCTGCCCTCCGCCCGCTACCTGGGGGAGATCGCGGACGCGGCGGAGTCCGCGGGTGCGCCCCACGACTACGTCATGGAACTCCGCAAACGCCCCTGCTGACCCGGACACGTCACCCGGGCCACCCTGGGTCACCCGGTTGGTTGGAAACGACAAGACAACGATCGCCATCCCGTCAGCTCTGTCATCTACGCGCGTAGGCCGAGACCGGCTACCCTCATGCGCGTGAACGCATCTCTTCTTCCGGACGACATCCAGGGCGACCCGCACGCCGCCGCCGACGCCGCCGCCGCGCGCCTGCGCGAACTGACCGGCGCCGAGACCCACGACGTCGCCCTCGTGATGGGCTCCGGCTGGGCGCCGGCCGTGGACGCCCTCGGCGCCCCCGACGCCGAGTTCCCGGTCACCGAGCTGCCCGGTTTCCCGCCGCCGGCGGTGGAGGGACACGGCGGCAAGATCCGCTCGTACAAGATCGGTGCGAAGCGGGCCCTGGTCTTCCTCGGCCGCACCCACTACTACGAGGGCCGGGGCGTCGCGGCCGTGGCCCACGGCGTGCGCACCGCGGTCGCGGCCGGCTGCAAGACGATCGTCCTCACCAACGGCTGCGGCGGCCTGCGTGAGGGCATGCGCCCCGGCCAGCCGGTCCTGATCAGCGACCACATCAACCTCACGGCGACCTCCCCGATCATCGGTGCGAACTTCGTCGACCTGACCGACCTCTACTCCCCCCGTCTGCGCGCCCTGTGCAAGGAGATCGACGCCAGCCTGGAAGAGGGCGTCTACGCCCAGTTCCCCGGCCCGCACTACGAGACCCCGGCCGAGATCCGCATGGCCCGCGTCATCGGCGCGGACCTGGTGGGCATGTCGACCGTCCTCGAAGCGATCGCCGCGCGTGAGGCGGGCGCAGAGGTCCTGGGCATCTCCCTGGTGACGAACCTCGCCGCGGGAATGACGGGTGAGCCGCTGAACCACGAGGAGGTCCTCCAGGCGGGCCGTGACAGCGCGACCCGGATGGGTTCCCTGCTGGCGCAGGTGCTCGGCCGCATCTGAGGGAAACGCGGCGGCTGCGGGTCCTTCGTGGCCGGCCGCGCAGTTCCCCGCGCCCCTGGGGTGGGACGGTGGACGCACCTCAAGCCGCGTACGGCGCGAAGGGGACGGGGTGGGGGTGTCCGCCCGCAGCGGCCGGCGTCCGTCATCCAGAACTGTTGGAGTGACCGAGCCGCCGGACCGAGGACGGATACCCCCCACCCCGGCACCGACCCCACGACCCACCCGCAGCGCTGCACAAGCCCCCACCGGGCCCGCAGCTGCGCCGCAGGCATCAGGGGCGCGGGGAACTGCGCAAAAGACGCCCGCCCCCACCCCACCCGCACACGAACCGCCCAACCGCCGGAGGCACCCGTGCACGACGATCTCATCGCCCGGGCCAGAACCTGGCTCGCCGAGGACCCCGACCCGGACACCCGCGACGAGCTCGCGCGGCTCATCGAGGCCGGAGACGTCAGCGAACTCACCGCCCGCTTCAGCGGCACGCTCCAGTTCGGCACCGCCGGCCTGCGGGGCGAACTCGGCGCCGGACCGATGCGCATGAACCGCGCGGTCGTCATCCGCGCCGCCGCCGGCCTCGCCGCGTACCTCAAGAAGCAGGGCAGCACCGGCGGCCTCGTGGTCATCGGCTACGACGCCCGCCACAAGTCCGCCGACTTCGCGCGCGACACCGCGGCCGTGATGACCGGCGCGGGCCTCAGGGCGGCGGTGCTTCCCCGCCCCCTGCCGACCCCCGTCCTCGCGTTCGCCATAAGGCACCTCGGCGCGGTCGCCGGCGTGGAGGTCACCGCCAGCCACAACCCGCCCCGCGACAACGGCTACAAGGTCTACCTCGGCGACGGCTCCCAGATCGTCCCGCCCGCCGACGCGGACATCGCAGCCGAGATCGCCGCGATCGTGAGCCTGAACGACGTCCCGCGCCCCGACACCGGCTGGGAGACCCTCGACGACGCCGTCCTCGACGCCTACCTCGCCCGCACGGACGCCGTACTCGCGGCCGACTCCCCGCGTACCGCCCGCACCGTCTACACCGCGATGCACGGCGTCGGCAAGGACACCCTCCTCGCCGCCTTCGCCCGGGCCGGCTTCCCCGCGCCGGAGCTCGTCGTGGAGCAGGCCGACCCCGACCCCGACTTCCCGACCGTCGCCTTCCCCAACCCGGAAGAGCCCGGCGCGATGGACCTGGCCTTCGCGAAGGCCCGGGAGACGGACCCGGACCTGATCATCGCCAACGACCCCGACGCGGACCGCTGCGCGGTGGCGGTCAAGGAGGACGGCGCCTGGCGCATGCTGAGGGGCGACGAGGTGGGCGCCCTCCTCGCCGCCCACCTGGTGGCCCGCGGCGCCCGGGGCACCTTCGCCGAGTCGATCGTCTCCTCCTCCCTCCTCGGCCGGATCGCCGAGAAGGCGGGCCTCCCCTACGAGGAGACCCTCACCGGCTTCAAGTGGATCGCCCGGGTGGACGGCCTGCGCTACGGCTACGAGGAGGCCCTCGGCTACTGCGTGGACCCCGAGGGCGTACGGGACAAGGACGGCATCACCGCGGCCCTCCTCGTCACGGAGCTCGCCTCCGAGTTGAAGGAGCAGAACCGCACGCTCCCCGACCTCCTCGACGACCTCGCCGTGACCCACGGCCTGCACGCCACGGACCAGCTCTCCGTCCGCGTGGAGGACCTGTCGGTCATCGCCCGCGCGATGGAGCAGCTCCGCGAGCACCCGCCGACCGAGCTCGCGGGCCTGGCCATCACCCGGGCCGAGGACCTCACGCGGGGCACGGACAGGCTGCCGCCCACGGACGGTCTGCGCTACACGCTGGACGGCGCCCGGGTCATCGTCCGCCCGAGCGGCACCGAGCCCAAGCTGAAGTGCTACCTGGAGGTGGTCGTCCCGGTCGCCACCCACGGCGACCTCCCGGCGGCCCGCGCCCGGGCGACCGACCTGCTGACCGCGATCAAGCGCGACCTGTCGGCGGCGGCCGGCATCTGACCCCGACACCGGCCGCACAGGAGGAGACGGCCGTCAGTTGCCCCCTCAGCGACGGCCGCCCTCCGAACAACAGCCACGACCAGTCAACGGCCACGTGATGTCGTACAGCCGCCGCGGGCACGTCGTGGCCGGTCGCGCAGTTTCCCGCGCCCCTGGGGAGCTGTAGTCACCCGCACCACGACAGACCGTCCCCGCCCCGCACGTAATGTCGCACAGCCGCCGCGGGCACGTCGTGACCGCTCGCGCAGTTTCCCGCGCCCCTGAGGAGCGCACTCACCCGCGCCACGACAGACCTTCCCCCACACCACGCACCCCGACCGACCGCGCCGCCATCTGACGCGACCGACAGCAAACTCCACTGCCACGTGCCGTCGTACGGCGGCCGCGGGCACGTCGTCGCCGGTCGCGCAGTTCCCCGCGCCCCTGGGGAGCTGTAGTCACCCGCACCACGACAGGCCGTTCCTCACCCCGCGCACCCCGACGAGCCGGTTCCACCGAACCCCGACCACCCGTGGGGGCGTACACGGCGCGGGCCCGCAAGCACCCGCCCTACAGGACCGCACCCCACCCCACGGCGCCCGAAACGCGCTATCCCACCGCCACCAGGATCGCCAGCAGTACCGCCCCCGCCACCGCCGGCCCCACGATCTCGTACGCCCATCGCACGGTGACCTCACCCTGGGAGGTCTTCGCCTTCCCCCGTGCCTCCAGCAGCTCGCGCAGCTCGTCCATGATCTTGTCGGTCTCGGCCCGGGTCGGCCCCTCCGGGACCGGTGTGCGGCCGCCGAAGCCGTCCGCCTGCATTCCGCCGCCGAACAGGCCGAGGCCCCGGCCGGAACCGCGGGCGTCGGACGGCCGGGCCGCCTGCCGGGCGGTCTGGCGGGCCGCCTTCTTGCGGCCGCGCAGGGAGACCGGGATCGACCACAGCTGGTACTTGGTGCCGGACTCGACGAACACCTCGTTCGAGTAGCCGGAGCGGAACATCTCGACCTGGCCCCACGGCACGACGATCACGCGGAAGGGGTTGCGGATGCGCAGCCGGTCGTCGTTCGCGAAGACGGCCGGGCGCAGGGTGAAGGCGACCACCAGAGGGACGACGAGGATCAGCGTGGCGAGGGCGAGCCACGGTGTGCGGCCGGAGCCGGAGAGGACGGCGTCGATACCGAGCCAGCCGATGATGACGAGGAGGAGGAAGCCGCCGATCAAGGCCATGGGTGAGCGGTAGATGCGGTCCCTGGACTCGGGGGGTGCGGTCGTCATGAGGCCGATCCTAAGCGCCGGGCCGGTTCGCGACCGTGTGCGGGTGCCCGCAGAACCCGATCGCCGGGGTGTACAGCCGCTACGCGCGTAGATATGCTCGTCTGGTGACCATGCCCACCACTGCATCAGCCGCACACCCGCTCACGGACGTGACCGCGTCCGACAGCACGCTGCGCCGCTTCCTCCACGGGCTGCCCGGCGTCGACGCGGTCGGCCTGGAGGCGCGCGCCGCCTCCCTCGGCACCCGTTCCATCAAGACGACCGCGAAGGCGTACGCGATCGACCTCGCCATCTCGATGGTCGACCTCACGACGCTGGAAGGCGCGGACACCCCGGGCAAGGTCCGGGCGCTCGGCGCCAAGGCGGTCCGCCCCGACCCGACCGACCGGACGACCCCCGCCACGGCCGCGGTCTGCGTCTATCCCGACATGGTGACCGTCGCCAAGGAGGCCGTCGCCGGTTCCGGCGTGAAGGTCGCCTCGGTCGCCACCGCGTTCCCGGCCGGCCGCGCCGCCCTCGACGTGAAGCTGGCCGACGTGCGCGACGCCGTGGCCGCCGGTGCCGAGGAGGTCGACATGGTCATCGACCGCGGCGCGTTCCTCGCCGGCCGGTACATGAAGGTGTACGACGAGATCGTCGCCGTGCGCGAGGTCTGCGGTACGGACGCCCGGCTCAAGGTCATCTTCGAGACCGGCGAGCTGTCGACGTACGACAACATCCGCCGCGCGAGCTGGCTCGGCATGCTGGCGGGCGCGGACTTCATCAAGACGTCCACCGGCAAGGTCGCGGTCAACGCCACGCCGTCGAACACCCTCCTCATGCTGGAGGCGGTGCGCGACTTCCGCGCGCAGACCGGCGTCCAGGTGGGCGTGAAGCCGGCGGGCGGCATCCGTACGACCAAGGACGCGATCAAGTTTCTCGTGCTGGTCAACGAGACCGTCGGCGAGGACTGGCTGGACAACCACTGGTTCCGCTTCGGCGCCTCCTCGCTCCTGAACGACCTGCTGATGCAGCGTCAGAAGCTGGCCACCGGCCGCTACTCCGGCCCCGACTACGTGACGGTGGACTGATCACCATGGCATCCGCATCCGCATCCGCATCCGCATTCGAGTACGCCCCGGCACCCGAATCCCGCTCGGTCGTCGACATCGCCCCCTCCTACGGGCTGTTCATCGACGGCGAGTTCGTGGAGGCCGCCGACGGCAGGGTCTTCAAGACCGTCTCCCCGTCCACCGAGGAGGTCCTGTCCGAGATCGCCCAGGCGGGCGAGGCGGACGTCGACCGTGCCGTGCTGGCCGCTCGCAAGGCCTTCGAGAAGTGGTCGGCGCTGTCCGGCTGCGAGCGCGCCAAGTACCTGTTCCGGATCGCCCGGATCATCCAGGAGCGCAGCCGCGAGCTCGCCGTCCTGGAGACCCTGGACAACGGCAAGCCCATCAAGGAGACCCGCGACGCGGACCTCCCGCTGGTCGCCGCGCACTTCTTCTACTACGCGGGCTGGGCCGACAAGCTGGAGCACGCCGGCTTCGGCACGAACCCCAAGCCCCTCGGTGTCGCCGGTCAGGTCATCCCGTGGAACTTCCCGTTGTTGATGCTGGCGTGGAAGATCGCCCCGGCGCTGGCGACCGGCAACACGGTGGTGCTCAAGCCCGCCGAGACGACCCCGCTGTCCGCCCTGTTCTTCGCGGACATCTGCCGCCAGGCCGGCCTGCCCAGGGGTGTCGTCAACATCCTTCCGGGCTACGGCGACACAGGGGCCGCGCTGGTCGCGCACCCGGACGTCAACAAGGTGGCCTTCACCGGCTCCACCGCCGTCGGCAAGGAGATCGCGCGCACGGTCGCCGGGTCGCGGAAGAAGCTCACCCTCGAACTGGGCGGCAAGGGCGCCAACATCGTCTTCGACGACGCCCCGATCGACCAGGCCGTCGAGGGGATCGTCAACGGCATCTTCTTCAACCAGGGCCAGGTCTGCTGCGCGGGCTCCCGCCTCCTCGTCCAGGAGTCGATCCAGGACGAGCTGCTGGACTCGCTCAAGCGCCGGCTGTCCACCCTGCGTCTCGGCGACCCGCTCGACAAGAACACCGACATCGGCGCGATCAACTCCGCCGAGCAGCTCTCGCGGATCACCTCGCTCGTCGAGAAGGGCACGGCCGAGGGCGCCGAGCCCTGGTCACCGGAGTGCGAACTCCCCTCCTCCGGCTACTGGTTCGCCCCGACGCTCTTCACGAACGTCACCCAGGCGCACACCATCGCCCGCGACGAGATCTTCGGCCCGGTCCTGTCGGTCCTCACCTTCCGCACCCCGGACGAGGCCGTCGCCAAGGCCAACAACACGCAGTACGGCCTGTCGGCGGGCATCTGGACGGAGAAGGGCTCGCGGATCCTGGCCGTGGCCAACAAGCTCCGCGCCGGTGTCGTCTGGTCCAACACGTTCAACAAGTTCGACCCGACCTCGCCGTTCGGCGGTTACAAGGAGTCGGGCTTCGGCCGCGAGGGCGGCCGCCACGGCCTGGAGGCGTACCTCGATGTCTGACCGACTTTCCGTGCTCAAGACCTACAAGCTGTACGTCGGCGGGAAGTTCCCGCGTTCCGAGAGCGGCCGGGTGTACGAGGTGACGGACTCGAAGGGCAAGTGGCTGGCGAACGCGCCGCAGTCGAGCCGCAAGGACGCCCGTGACGCGGTCGTGGCCGCGCGCAAGGCGTTCGGCGGCTGGTCCGGCGCGACGGCGTACAACCGCGGCCAGGTCCTCTACCGCGTGGCGGAGATGCTGGAGGGCCGCAGGGCGCAGTTCGTCCACGAGGTGGCCGACGCCGAGGGCCTGTCGAAGTCGAAGGCGGCCGAGCAGGTCGAGGCGACCATCGACCGCTGGGTCTGGTACGCGGGCTGGACCGACAAGATCGCCCAGGTCGTGGGCGGCGGCAACCCGGTCGCGGGCCCCTATTTCAACCTGTCCTCCCCCGAGCCGACGGGCGTGGTGGCCGTCCTGGCCCCGCAGGAGTCGTCGTTCCTGGGCCTGGTGAGCGTGCTGGCCCCGGTGATCGCCACGGGCAACACGGCAGTGGTGGTGGCTTCGGAGAGGTCCCCCCTCCCCGCCCTCTCCCTGGCCGAGGTCCTGGCCACCTCGGACGTCCCCGGAGGCGTGGTCAACGTCCTCTCGGGCCGCACCGCGGAGATCGCGGCCCCGCTCGCCTCCCACCAGGACGTCAACGCGATCGATCTGGCGGGCGCGGACGAGGTCCTCGCCAAGGAGCTGGAGATCGCGGCGGCGGACAACCTGAAGCGCGTCCTGCGTCCACAGCCTGTGGACGACTGGACGGCGACCCCGGGCATCGACCGGTTGACGGCGTTCCTGGAGACCAAGACGGTGTGGCACCCGACGGGGTCGCTGGGCGCGTCCGGTTCCGCGTACTGACACCGGAGCCGCGACACCGCGGAGCCGCGCCTTCCTCCCGTCCGGGGAAGGCGCGGCTCTGTGCCGAAGCGGCCGGGTGTCCGGCTCAGTTGCTCAGCAGTCCCGCCACCTGCCCCACCACCGGCATGCTCCCGATGGACTGCGCCTGTGCGACCGGCCCGGTCACCGCCTGGGACGTCAGCGGCTGGAAATCCGCCAGCTGGGTCCCCAGCCCGTTGTCCAGCGGGTCCACGCCCGTCCCGGCCAGCGGGTTCGGCTTGAGGCCGGCGACCGGTCCGGTGACGTAGCCGACCGTCCCGGTGAGGGAGCGGAGCCCGGCCTGGGGGTCGATGTTGCCGAGGGAGGTGGGCCGGGTGTGCAGCACGTCGACAAGCGGCTCGGCGTCCGCGGCTGCCACCGGGGCGCCGGCGCCGAGAGCGACACCCGCGGTCGCGAGGGCGGTGAGCGTGCGCTGGACGGTCGGGTTCGCGTGTCGGGCCATCGTTTCTGCCACCTTTTTTCGTGCACTGGGTAATCGTGTCGACACGAAGGGTAGTTGAGGTGTGACGCGCGCTTCAAAGCCAACCCGCTGGGTCGATGAACAGCGGGTGAATGCCTCACACTGGTGTCCCGTGAGTTCCCAACCGCCCATACCGACGCGAGTCGTGCTGCTCTGCGGCCCCTCCGGCTCCGGCAAGTCCCTTCTCTCGGCCCGTTCCGGTCTGCCGGTCCTCAGGCTCGACGACTTCTACAAGGAGGGCGACGACCCGACGCTGCCGCTGGTGGCGGGGAGCTCCGACATCGACTGGGACCACCCCGGATCGTGGGACGCGGACACCGCGGTGGCCGCGATCGTCGACCTGTGCCGCACGGGCCGTACGAAGATCCCGGTGTACGACATCTCGCTGAGCGCCCGCACCGGCGAGGAGGCGGTCGAGATGGGCCGGACCCCGCTGTTCATCGCGGAGGGCATCTTCGCCGCCGAGATCGTCACCCGCTGCCGGGAACTCGGGGTGCTGGCCGACGCGCTGTGCCTGAGCCGGGGACCGGTGCGCACCTTCCGTCGCCGGTTCCTGCGGGACCTGCGCGAGGGCCGCAAGTCCGTGCCGTTCCTGCTGCGCCGCGGCTGGCGGCTGATGCGCCTGGAACGTTCGATCATCGCCCGCCAGACCGCGCTGGGCGCCCACCGCTGCGACAAGGACGAGGCCCTCGGCCGCCTGGCCGCCGCGGCGGCGGGCCGCCGGCCGGCCGCGACTCCGGCCGCCTGAACGGCCCGGCCGAACGACTTCGGTGCCGTCTCCGTCGTAGGACCGTAAACAGGTCCCCGCGGAGAGGAAGCCGATGACGAACGCGCGGCTGGTCATGACGGTAGCGATGCTGGTGGCGGCCGTCGGCTGCACGGTGGACGGCGACGCCACGTCCTCGGACGGAGAGGCCGCGCCCTCCTGCGCCGGGGTGGTGAGCTTCGAGAACCGGCGCTATCTGCCCAGCGACAAGGCGGACTTCACCGTCGGCGAGAAGCTGGGCACCGCCACGGTCCCCGCGTGCGACGACACACCGGGCGACGACGAGGCCGCGGTCCCGGAGGCGACGACCGGCGCGTACGCGGTCGAGGGGCGGGACCCCGCCGAGGCCGTGGCCGTCGGTGACACGCCCGCCGGGGCGCGGCTCGTGGAGATCCGCTGAGCGCACGCCGAAAAGCGGGACTGGACGGACCCCCCGGCCCTCCGGTCCCGCTTCTCGGTGCTTCCCCCGTGTTCCCCGTTGGTCCCCCCCACGGGTACCGGCCCCCCAGCCGGTACCCCTGGTCCCCCGTTCCCTTGCTTTCCCCCCACCCTCAGGCGACGAGCTCCCCGAAGGCGTTCTCCTCGTCACGGCCGAAGCTGAGGACCTCGTCCTCGCGCAGGCGGCGCAGGGACCGCCAGATGCTGGACTTCACCGTGCCGACACTGATGTCGAGGATCTCCGCGATCTCCGGGTCGGTGCGGCCCTCGTAGTACCGGAGGACCAGCATCGTGCGCTGGAGTTCGGGGAGCCGGGCGAGCGCCTGCCACAGGACCGCGCGCAGTTCCGTGCCGCGCATCGCGTCCGTGTCGCCGGGCGTCTCCGGCAGTTCCTCGGTCGGGTATTCGTTCAGCTTGCGGCGGCGCCACGCGCTGATGTGCAGGTTCGTCATGGTGCGGCGGAGGTAGCCCCCGACCGCGGCCTTGTCGCTGATCCGGTCCCACGCCTTGTACGTCGAGAACAGCGCGCTCTGGAGCAGGTCCTCGGCCTCGAAGCGGTCGCCGGTCAGGTGGTAGGCGGTGGCGTACAGGGAGGCGCGGCGCTCCTGGACGTAGGCGGTGAACTCCGCCTCCGACAGCGAACGACGCTCCCCCGTGTCCTCCCTGTACGACGATCCCCCGTGCGATTCCCCCGTGAAGGTGTCAACCACCGACATGTACCCGGTGTGCTGACGCCCGGTGCCGCGAGCGCACCCCCGCCCGCTCACCGCACCGGACTTCTCGGAACCCCGGCCCCCGTTCACGTCGTGCAGCCGCGTGACCACTGCGCTGGTGCTGATGCTGTGCAGCGTGTTCATCTCGCGCCCCCCGTCGTGGACTTCCGGTGTTCGGCTTGCTCAGGCGGTGGTTCCTTGCCTGTGCCGAGAACTCTGCCAACGCACCTTCATGGCCGTGTCCGCCGACTGTCACAGACCTGTCACAGGGATCCGTCTCAGGAATTGCCCAGCGGACCCACGGACGGGTGCCGTACGGACTGCGTGTCCCCACAGGTCGTACCGCACCCCCTCCATGGGCCAGAATGAGCCCGTGCCTTCCCTGTTGCTGATCGAGGACGACGACGCCATCCGTACGGCCCTGGAGCTGAGCCTCACGCGCCAGGGTCACCGGGTTGCCACCGCTGCCACCGGTGAGGACGGCCTCAAACTGCTGCGTGAGCAGCGGCCGGACCTGATCGTGCTGGACGTGATGCTGCCCGGCATCGACGGGTTCGAGGTGTGCCGGCGCATCCGGCGCACGGACCAGTTGCCGATCATCCTGCTGACCGCCCGCAACGACGACATCGACGTGGTGGTCGGGCTGGAGTCCGGCGCCGACGACTACGTCGTCAAGCCGGTGCAGGGCCGGGTGCTGGACGCCCGGATCCGGGCCGTGCTGCGGCGCGGGGAGCGGGAGTCCAACGACTCGGCGTCCTTCGGCTCGCTCGTCATCGACCGCGCGGCCATGACCGTGACGAAGAACGGCGAGGACCTCCAGCTCACCCCGACCGAGCTCAGGCTGCTGCTGGAGCTGAGCCGGCGGCCCGGCCAGGCGCTGTCCCGCCAGCAGTTGCTGCGGCTCGTGTGGGAGCACGACTACCTCGGCGACTCGCGCCTGGTGGACGCCTGTGTGCAGCGGCTGCGCGCCAAGGTCGAGGACGTGCCCTCGTCCCCGACGCTGATCCGTACCGTGCGGGGCGTGGGCTACCGGCTGGACACGCCTCAGTGACCGAAGCGCAAGGGGGGCTCCGCGGTTGGTTCGCGGCTCGCAAGGGTGTGTGGTCACGGCTGCGTTTCACCAGCCTGCGGCTGCGTCTGGTCGTCGTCTTCGGCCTGGTGGCGCTGACCGCCGCCGTGTCCGCGTCCGGGATCGCCTACTGGCTCAACCGCGAGGCGGTGCTCACCCGCGCCCAGGACGCGGTCCTGCGGGACTTCCAGCAGGAGATGCAGAACCGCGCGGGCGCCCTGCCGGAGGACCCCACCCAGGGCGAACTCCAGCAGGCGGCGGGCCAGATGGCGGGCAGCAGCCAGCGGTTCAGCGTGCTGCTCGTGGCCTCCGACGCCAAGGGCGGGGAGGTGTACGGCAATTCGGGCGCCCTGGACGGCTTCACGCTCCAGGACGTGCCCGTGTCGCTGCGCGAGGCGGTGAACGAGAAGCAGAAGGTCGACTCCGCCAACAAGTACGCGTACCACCTGTACTGGCAGCGGACCGTCGTCCACGACACCCCGTACCTGGTCGCCGGCACGCGCGTGATCGGCGGCGGCCCGACCGGGTACATGCTCAAGTCCCTGGAGCCCGAGGCCAAGGACCTCAACTCCCTCGCCTGGTCGCTGGGGATCGCCACCGGGCTCGCCCTGATCGGCTCCGCGCTGCTCGCGCAGGCCGCCGCGACGACCGTACTGAAACCGGTGCACCGGCTGGGGGTCGCCGCCCGGCGGCTCGGCGAGGGCAGGCTGGACACCCGGCTGAGGGTGTCGGGCACCGATGAACTCGCCGATCTGTCACGGACGTTCAACTACGCGGCCGAGGCGCTGGAGAAGCGGGTCGACGACATGGCCGCCCGCGACGACGCGTCCCGGCGGTTCGTCGCGGACATGAGCCACGAACTGCGCACTCCGCTCACCGCGATCACCGCCGTGACGGAGATCCTGGAGGAGGAGCTGGAGGCCGAGTCCGGCTCCATGGACCCGATGATCGAGCCGGCCGTGCGCCTGGTGGTCAGCGAGACACGCAGGCTCAACGACCTGGTCGAGAACCTGATGGAGGTCACCCGCTTCGACGCGGGGACGGCCCGGCTGGTCCTCGACGACGTCGACGTGGCCGACCAGATCACCGCGTGCATCGACGCGCGGGCGTGGCTGGACGCGGTGGAGCTGGACGCCGAGCGCGGCATCCACGCCCGCCTCGATCCGCGGCGCCTCGACGTGATCCTGGCCAACCTGATCGGCAACGCCCTCAAGCACGGCGGCTCCCCGGTGCGGGTGGCGGTGCGCGCGGCGGACGACGAGGTGGTCATCGGGGTCCGCGACCACGGCCCCGGCATCCCCGAGGACGTCCTGCCGCATGTCTTCGACCGCTTCTACAAGGCCAGCGCCTCCCGCCCCCGCTCCGAGGGCAGCGGCCTCGGCCTCTCGATCGCCCTGGAGAACGCCCACATCCACGGCGGCGAGATCACCGCGGCGAACTCCCCCGACGGGGGCGCCGTCTTCACGCTGCGGATTCCGCGGGACGCCTCGGCGCTGGCGGAACAGCTCACGGAGGCCAAGAAGGACGACGACGGGGCGAAGAAGGGGCAGGCGTGATGCACCGGCGAGGACGACGTGCGCGGCGGGCGGCGGCACCGCGCACCGGACCGGCCGCGCGCCGGCTGCTGGCGCTCCCGCTGCTCGGTCTGCTGGTCGCCGGGTGCGGGATCCGGCCCACCGAGGTGCCCACCGACTTCGGCCCGGCGCCCTCCCGGGTGCGGTGTTCGCTGTCCGAGCCGGACGCCTCCGAGCAGGCCGCGCAGCGCCTGGCCGTGCAGGTGTTCCTGCTGTGCGGGGCGTCCCTGGTGGCCGTCGACCGGAGCCTCAGGGTCCCGGACGGGACCGCCGACTCCGAACGGCGGGTGCTCGTCGCGCAGGGGCTCCTCGACCAGCTCGCCGAGACACCGTCGACGGCCGAGCGGGAGGCCGGGTACCAGACGTACGTGCGCGGCGGCACGACCGTCAGCGGTCCGCGCCCGAGGGACCCCGAGGACACGCTCCGGCTGAGCACCCCGCCCACCGAGCTCTCCGCCTACGCCCTCGCCCAGGTCGTGTGCACCTTCTCCGACTCGGCCGCGGCCGAGGGTGACGGCTCCGTCGTCCTCGGCGGCCCCACGACCGCACCGCTGCGCCGCTACGACTGCACGGACGAGGTGCGCGCCCAGCCGGGCAGCCACCAGCCGCCGTCGACCGAGGTGACGGGCGGCTGACGCGGGAGCGGCCACCACGTGTGGCACAGACCTCACCCAGGTACCTCGGGGTGTTCCGGAACCGATCGTGCCGAGCGGGGCGTCTAGGGGATCGTGCAGCGTCAAGGCTTCGTCGGCGGCAATGCCGCCCTTCGCGTCCGTGTGGCAGGAGGTGCCCTCCTGGTCGCACACCTCGCGTTCGTCGCCTGGCTCACGCTGCGTCCGCTGGACGTGCCCTGGGTCGTCCCCGCCAACCTGCACCCGTTCGCCGGCATCCGCGCCGACCTCGCCCTCGGCGGCCAGGAGGCGGCCCGCCGGATCGGTGAGGGACTCGCCCTGCTGGCCCCCCTCGGCTTGCTGCTCCCGATGGTGCACGGCCGCCTGTGGGCGTCCCCGGTCGGTTCCCTGATCCGCACCTGCGCCGCGGGCGCGCTGATCTCCCTGGGCATAGAGCTGCTCCAGACCGGCGTCCCCGGCCAGGTCGTCGACATCGACTCCCTGTTCCTGAACACCGCGGGCGTCGCCCTCGCGCACCTCGTGGTCGTGCCGGCGGTACGGCACTCGCTCCGCCGCAGGAACGAGCGGCGCGGAAGCGCAACGGCCCGCCAGGAGGAGCCGACTCAGGGTAGGACCCCGACGATTCCCAGGGTCGGGATCGCACCGTAGAGCGACGCTTTGTGCCGTTCGTCTCCGTAGCGTTGAAGACAGCTGGAAAGGGTCACTCGGACCCGGACCGTCGTCGACGCTCACGAAGGAGCCGCAATGTCCCGCCTCGCCCGCCCCACCAACGGCCGCATGATCGGCGGAGTGTGTGCCGCGCTGGCACGGCGCTTCGGCACCTCCGCGACCACGATGCGCGTGATCTTCCTGGTGTCCTGCCTGCTGCCCGGCCCGCAGTTCCTGCTCTACATCGCGCTGTGGATCCTGTTCCCCTCGGAGGACAAGGCGCAGACCGCCTGGTGACCTCCTGTGCACGTACGCCGGTGGGGCGCACCCCGTGAACTCGGGATGCGCCCCACCGGCGCGTGCGAGGAGCGACGGGACTCAGCCGAGCGGCAGGCCGTTGAGGCCGGTACCGCTGCCGGGGATGATCTGGCCGACCGGCAGACCGCCGAGGAGACCGGCGACGGGCCCGGTCGGACCGTCGGCGAGGACCTTCTCCACGGCGGGCTGCGCGGCCGAGAGGCCGGTGGTGACCGCCGGCTGGGCCTGCGTCAGCGCGTCGCCGGCACCCGGCAGCGCCTTGGTGACGTTCTCGGTGGGGAGCCCCTGGGAGACGGAGCCGAGCGCCTGGGTGGCGTCCGGGACCGCCGGAGCGGCGTTCGCGGCACCCGCGCCGGCGGCGGCGAAGGCGGCACCGAGGGCGGCGACACCGAGGGTCTTGGCAGCAGACTGCTTCATGAAATGCGTCCTCGAAATGGGTTTGCGGGATGTCAGCGGTCCACGACCGTAAACACGGGAACCCGCCCGCCGCAAACATCGAAATGCGGACGGTTTGTGAACACCCGCCCGCATTCCGCACCCGAGAATTTCCCCGGTCAGTTCTCGTCGGCCACAGAACCGCTGGTGGAGGCGGTCTGCTGGAACAGCCATTCGGACTTCAGCTCGGCATATCCGGGCTTGATGACGTCATTGATCATCGCGAGTCGTTCATCGAAAGGAATGAACGCTGATTTCATCGCATTGACGGAGAACCACTGCATGTCTTCGAGTGAATAACCGAACGCGTCGACAAGGTGCTCGAATTCCCGGCTCATGCTGGTGCCGGACATCAGCCGGTTGTCGGTGTTCACGGTGGCCCGGAAGTGCAGGCGCCGCAGGAGTCCGATCGGGTGCTCGGCGTACGACGACGCGGCCCCGGTCTGGAGATTGGAGCTGGGGCACAGCTCCAGCGGGATGCGCTTGTCCCGCACGTAGGAGGCGAGCCGTCCGAGCTTGACCGTGCCGTCCTCGTGGACCTGGATGTCGTCGATGATGCGCACACCGTGCCCGAGCCGGTCGGCGCCGCACCACTGGAGGGCCTGCCAGATCGACGGCAGCCCGAAGGCTTCCCCGGCGTGGATGGTGAAGTGGTTGTTCTCGCGCTTCAGGTACTCGAAGGCGTCGAGGTGCCGGGTGGGCGGGTAGCCGGCCTCCGCGCCCGCGATGTCGAACCCGACGACGCCCAGGTCGCGGTAGCGGTTGGCGAGTTCGGCGATCTCCAGGGCGCGGGCCGCGTGCCGCATGGCGGTGAGCAGGGCGCCGACCCGGATGCGGCGGCCCTCGGCCCTGGCCCTGCGCTCGCCCTCCCGGAAGCCCTCGTTGACGGCCTCGACGACCTCTTCGAGGGTCAGCCCCTTCTCCAGGTGCTGCTCGGGGGCGTACCGCACCTCGGCGTAGACGACGCCGTCCGCGGCGAGGTCCTCGGCGCACTCGGCGGCCACCCGCGTCAGCGCCTCACGGGTCTGCATGACGCCCACGGTGTGCGAGAAGGTCTCCAAGTACCGTTCCAGCGAACCGGAGTCGGCGGCCTCGCGGAACCAGACGCCCAGCCGGTCGGCGTCGTCCTCGGGGAGCTGGGAGTACCCGGTCTCCCGGGCGAGGTCGACGACCGTGCCGGGGCGCAGCCCGCCGTCGAGGTGGTCGTGCAGCAGAACCTTGGGTGCCCGGCGGATCTGGTCCGGGCTCGGGGAGTTCCCCATCCGGTCAGTCTGGCTCGTCATCCTGGCACTGTAACTCCTACGCGCGTAGAGCGCCCGTTGTACGAATCCGCCGATACGTAACGGTGACCGCCCCGCCCCGTGTCGTACACCGCGGCTTCTGACACTGTTCTGTCATGGCACAGCAAGCGACGCCGGTTCGCAGCGCCCGACTGGGCAGGACACTCGGCCCGGAGCCGGCGGCGGTGAGCGGAGTGGTGCTGCTCCTCCCGGGCGGCGACGAGACCTCTTTGCGCAGACCCGCCTCGATGCGACTCCCCTCCGCCGTAAGGGCGTTGGGACGACGACTCGCCCGCGCGGGGCACGCCGAGGGGCTCGCGGCACACCTGGTGCACTACCGCTACCGCGGGTGGAACGGCGGCGAGGCGCATCTCGCGCACGACGCGACCTGGGCCGCCGACGAGGTCGTACGGCGTTACGGCGACGTCCCCGTGGCCCTGGTCGGTGTCGACATGGGCGGCCGGGCAGCACTGCGCGCGGGCGGGCACGAGGCGGTCAACTCCGTGGTCGCGGTCGCTCCTTGGCTGCCCGAGGAGGATGTGGCGGCCACGCCCGAACCGGTCAGGCAGCTCGTGGGGCGGCGGGTGCTGATCGTGCACGGGACCAACGACGAGCAGGCGGACCCCGAGTTGTCGTTCCGGCTCGCGTCCCGGGCGAAGAAGGCGAACCGGGAGGTGTGCCGGTTCGAGGTGCACTCCGACGGGCACGGACTGCACCAGTACCGGGCCGAAGTCCAGGCCCTCACCGTCGACTTCGTGATGGGGGCGCTGTTCGGGCGGGTGCTGTCCCGGCCGGTGCAGGACGCGCTGGCCGCGCCCCCGCCGCTGGGGCTGCGGATGCCGCTCGCCTCCGGGTTCGGGCGTCGGCGGTAGGCGGTAGGCGGTAGGCGGTAGGTCAGGGCAGCAGGTTGCCCCGCCTCGACAGCAGGAACTTCTTGAAGGCGGCCACCGGCGGGGTGTCCGGGTGGCCGTCGAGCCAGGCGACGCCGATCTCGCGGGCCGCCCTCGGCGCGGTGACCGTCAGTTCCGCGACGCCCGGGCGGGGGAAGGCGGGCGGTGGCAGCAGGGCGACTCCCAGGCCCGCCGCCACCAGACCCCTCAGCGTCTCCGCCTCCTCCCCCTCGAAGGCGATCCTCGGTTTGAAGCCGGCCTCCTGGCAGAGGTCGTCGGTGATGCGGCGCAGGCCGTAGCCGGGTTCCAGGGTGACGAAGGACTCCTCGGCGGCCTCGGCGAGGCGTACCCGCTTGCGGGTGGCGAGGGGGTGGTCGGCGGGGACCACGAGCCGCAGCTTCTGCTCGTCCAGGCGGCGGGCGACGAGGTCGGGGGCGTCCGGGACCGGGGAGGTCAGGCACAGGTCCAGCTCGCCCGCGCGCAGACGTTCGATCATCGCCTCGCCGTAGTTCTGGACCAGGCTGAACCGGACACGGGGATGGTCGGCGCGGAAGGCGCGGATCAGGCCCGGGACGGTCTCCGAACCCATCGTGTGGAGGAACCCGAAGGCGACCTTGCCGGTGGCCGGGTCGGCGTCGGCGCGGACTTCGTCGGCTGCTCGCCGGATCTCGGCGAGGGCGCGTTCGACGGAGACGAGGAAGGTGCGGCCGGCGGGGGTGAGGGAGACCGTGCGGCCGATACGGGCGAACAGGTCGACGCCGAGGTCCTGTTCGAGGCGGACCATGGCCCGCGAGAGCGTCGACTGGGGTACGTCCATCTCCTGGGCGGCGCGGGTGACGTGCTCGGTGCGGGCGACCCCGGCGAAGTGGGCGAGCCGCGGGGCCAGCAACGTCACCATGTCTTCTGTGTCACTGGACGGTGACAGGCGCGGCTGTGACCTCTGCTGATGCTCCATGGGAACGATTATGGCGAATCCATGCATTGGACGGATGAGCGCGGTCGTACGTAGCTTCGAAGCATGCCTGCCAGTACCGAGGCGTCCACCCACGTGGGCGCCGTATCCCCCGTCCCCGTCACCGCCGACTCCCGTCTGACCCCGGGCGGCCCCGGCTACCGCCGGATGAGCTTCGCCCTGTTCCTCGCCGGTGTCGCGACCTTCGCGCTGCTGTACTCCACGCAGGCCCTCCTCCCGCTGATCTCGGGCGAGTTCGGGGTCGCGGCGAGCGAGGCGAGCTGGACGGTGGCGGCGGCGACCGGCGGTCTGGCGCTGTTCGTGCTGCCGATGAGCGCCCTCTCCGAGCGCTTCGGACGCCGTACGGTCATGACTGGCTCGCTGGCGGTCGCGGTGACGGTCGGGATCCTGGTCCCCTTCGCGCCCTCGCTGACCGCGCTGGTCGTGCTGCGGGCGGTGCAGGGCGCGGCGCTGGCCGGTCTGCCGGCCTCCGCGACGGCGTATCTGGCCGAGGAGGTCCGCCCGAAGGCGCTGGTCACGGCGATCGGCCTGTTCGTCGCCGGCAACAGCGTCGGCGGGATGAGCGGCCGGGTCATCACCGGCTGGGTCGCGCAGGAGTGGGGCTGGCGGGTGGCCGTCGGGGTGATCGGCGCGATCGCGGTGGCCTGCGCGGTGGCGTTCCGGCTGCTGCTCCCGGCGCCGCGGCACTTCAAGGCGGGCTCGCTGAAGCCGGCCGTCCTGCTGGGCACGGTCCGCACACACCTCTCCGACCCCCTGCTGCGCCGCCTGTACGCCATCGGCGCGCTGTTCATGACGGTCTTCGGCGGCGTGTACACGGTGATCGGCTACCGGCTGACCGAGGCGCCCTTCTCGCTTCCCCAGGGCATCGTCGGCTCGATCTTCCTGGTCTACCTGGTGGGCACGGTCTCGGCGTCCACGGCGGGCCGCCTGGTCGGGCGGCTGGGCCGCCGGGGCGCGCTGTACGCGGCGGGCGGTACGACGGCGACCGGCCTGCTGCTCTCCCTCTCCGGCTCCCTGTGGCTGGTCCTGCTGGGCCTGGTGCTGATCACCGGCGGCTTCTTCGCGGGCCACGCGGTGGCGTCCTCGGCGGTCAGCAAGACGGCCACCCACGGCCGCGCCCAGGCCTCGGCCCTGTACCAGTCCGCCTACTACATCGGCTCCAGCGCGGGCAGCACGGTCGGCGCGCTCGCCTTCCACGCGGGCGGCTGGGCCGGAACGGTCGGGGTCGGCCTCCTCGCGGTGCTCGGCGTCGTGTCGATCACCGTCCTCGGAACACGTGCGGCCCGGACCCAGCAGCGGCTCGCGACGGCCTGAGCCGCACGTACCCCCTTCCCCCCGGTCGAGGTCGGTCGACCGGGGGGATCGGTTTGTCCGGAGGGAGTGCTGCACAGGGCCTCCCACCTGGGTGTTCGTCCGCTCCAGGGGCCGTTGTCAGTGGGCTGCGGTAGTTTCCGAGTACTGGGCGCAAAGGCGCGACGCAGCACGGCCACAGGGGTGGGTGGACGATGACGGACACTACGGCGACGACAGAGCTCGACGTCAGGCTCGAGAAGCACCGCACCGAGCTGACGGGGTACTGCTACCGCATGCTCGGTTCCTCCTTCGAGGCCGAGGACGCGGTGCAGGACACGATGGTGCGGGCCTGGCGGAGCTACGACAAGTTCGAGGGCCGTTCCAGCCTCCGCTCCTGGCTGTACCGGATCGCGACCAACGTCTGTCTGGACATGCTGACGGCGGGCAACAAGCGCGCCCGCCCCATGGACCTCACCGAGTCGACGCCCCTCGCCCAGGCCGCCCTCTCCCCCCGCCCGGACCACACCTGGCTGGAGCCGATGCCGGACAACCGCATCCTGCCGACCGTCGAGGACCCGGCCGAGGCGGCGGTCGCCAAGGAGACCGTGCGGCTCGCCTTCATGGCCGCCCTCCAGCAACTGCCGCCCAAGCAGCGCGCCGTGCTGATCCTGCGCGAGGTGCTGGCCTGGAAGGCGAGCGAGGTCGCCGAGCTCCTCGACACCTCCGTCGCCTCGGTCAACAGCGCCCTCCAGCGGGCCCGCGCCACCCTCGCCGAGCGGGAGGAGCACGGCGCCGACGCGGCCGTCTCCGACCCGCTGGACGAGGAGCAGCAGAAACTCCTGGACCGCTATGTGAAGGCGTTCGAGGGGTACGACATGACGGCGCTGACGGCCCTCCTGCACGAGGACGCCATCATGACGATGCCGCCGTTCGACCTGTGGCTGACGGGCCACGACGACATCACGGGCTTCATGACGACCCTCGGCTCGGCCTGCGAGGGCTCCCGCCTGGTGCCGGTCCAGGTCAACGGCATGCCCGGGTTCGCCCAGTACAAGCCGGACCCGGACAAGGGCGGTCACACCCCGTGGGCGGTCCAGGTGCTGGAGATCTCAGACGGCCGGCTCACCGGGTTCCACTTCTTCCTGGACACCCAGCGCTGGTTCCCCCTGTTCGGCCTGCCCCTCCACCTCGAAGCGGAGGCCGACGAGGTCGAGGAGGGCATGTAGTCCGGGGTCGGGGTCGCGCAGTCTGATCCGCCCCCCGGCGCGCCGGGCCGCGAGCTGGAGCCGGGCGAGCAGATCGACGGTGCCGAGCCCCGGTGGCCCGAGCCCGGCGACATCACACACCACGACCCCGGCGCGGGTCGTCCGCAGCAGTGCCCGGACCTGCTCGCTCAGCCCCGCCACCTCGTCCCGGGTGACGGGGCCTGCCAACACGAGTACAGCGGGTGTCATGGCGTCCACGATCGGTAGACCTGGCGGGCCGGCGTAACTCATCGGCCGACGCCTCTCCCCCGCGGGCGAGATCACGTTGACCTGGGTGCCGCCTGCCCCCGAGGGTTGCCTGTATGCGCCACCCATCAGCACCTCCCTGGATACGCCACGCCCTCCTCACCCTTGAGGAGTGCCCGTGCAGGGAGTGCTGACCGGCTTCGCGGTCATCGCGGTGGTGATCGGGGTCGGCTATCTCATCGGTCTGCGCGGCCACCTCGGCGACCAGGGCCGGGAGGTCCTGACCAAGCTGGCGTTCCATGTGGCGTCCCCGGCCCTGCTGTTCACCACGCTCGCCAGGGCCGACCTGTCGGTGATCTTCTCCAGCCGCCTGCTGGTGACCGCGCTCAGCACGGCAGCGGCGGCGGGCGTCTTCGTGGCGGTGGGTGTCGTACGGGGCTGGGGGCTGGGCCGTACGACGATCGGCGCGCTGTGCTCGTCCTACGTCAACTCCGGCAACCTCGGCATCCCGATCGCGGTGTACGTCCTGGGCGACGCCTCGCTGGTGGCGCCGGTGCTGTTGTTCCAGCTCGTGGGCGTGACGCCGGTCGCGCTGACGGTCCTGGACCTGGCGTCGGGCGCGGGCGGGAAGAGCCCGTTGTGGCTACGGCTGCTGACCCCGCTGCGCAATCCGATCGCGCTGGGTTCGCTGGCCGGTGTGGCGGTCTCGGCGGCCGGTCTGAAGGTCCCCGCCCCCGTCATGGACCCCCTTACCCTCATCGGGGGCATGTCGGTCCCGGCGGTCCTGCTCGCCTTCGGCATCTCCTTGTGCGGCAGCACACTGCCCGGCCGCGGCCCGGACCGGCGGCTCGTCCTGCTCTCGGTCGCGCTGAAGTCGGTGGGGCAGCCCGCGGCGGCCTGGGCGCTGGCGTCCGGTGTCTTCGGCCTGCACGGGGCCCAGCTCCTCGACGTGGTGGTGACATCGGCCCTGCCGGCCGCGCAGAACCTGTACACGTACGCGTCGACCTACGGCGTGGGCGAGCGCCTGGCCCGGGACTCGATCCTGGTGTCGACGGTGGTGTCGGTGCCGGTGCTGGTGGTGGTCGCGGCGCTGTTGGGGTGAACGAATTCTCCGACGTCGATGGTGAGGGCGAACGGGTCGGGCAGGGTGACCAGGTCGCCGGACCTGTCGGCTCGGAGGACTCGTAGGCACCGTCCCGTGGTTGCCCGTACAGCGTGATGGCGGGTCCGTCCGGGGCCAGGCGGTCGACGAGGAGGTAGAGCGGGACCCCGGCGTGGGCACAGCCGACGGCCTTCGTCGTCCGGTCTTGGTGTGCCGTGGTCTCCGAGGTGATCTCCACGACCAGTTCCGCACAACCGGCGGACACCAGGTCGTCGCCCGCGCGCAGCGCCTCCCGGGGGACGACGGCGAGGTCGGGCAGGTAGAGCCCGAGCTGGGACGGCACGGCCATGGGCAGTCTCTGGTAGATGCCCCAGCCTTCCGGGATCACGTCGTACAGGCGCCGCTGCATTCGCTCCACGATGCCGTGGTGGGTCCCGGCCGAGTAGGGCGTGACGGTGATCAGACCTGCCAGGATCTCGACTCGGCAGCCCTTGGGAACATCCGTACGCCGCCAGAGCCAGACCAGTTCGTCCCACTCGCTGTCGGCCATGACGTAGTCGCCGGCGAGCGCATCCATGGGGTGAGCCAACATGACGGAACGGGACCGGTGCGGGTGCACCGATCCCGTTCACTCGAAGGAAGTCCGGCTCAGGCAATACGCTCCAGCACCACCGGCGACGCCGTGAAGTCCGTCCCCGGCGCCGCGATGTCGTAGGAGCCCTCGATCGACTGGAGGGCGTACTCGAAGCGCTCCGGGGTGTCCGTGTGCAGGGTGAGGAGGGGCTGGCCCTCGGTCACCGTGTCGCCCGGCTTGGCGTGCAGTTCCACGCCCGCGCCCGCCTGCACCGGGTCCTCCTTGCGGGCACGCCCCGCGCCGAGGCGCCAGGCGGCGACGCCGATGCCGTACGCGTCGAGGCGGGTCAGGACGCCCGAGGCCCCCGCCTTGATCACGTGCTGTTCGCGGGCGACCGGCAGCTCCGCGTCCGGGTCGCCGCCCTGCGCCGCGATCATCCGGCGCCAGACGTCCATCGCCGAGCCGTCGGCCAGCGCCTTCGCCGGGTCGGCGTCGCGGATGCCCGCCGCCGCCAGCATCTCGTGGGCCAGTGCGAGGGTGAGCTCCACGACGTCCGAGGGGCCACCGCCCGCCAGGACCTCGACCGACTCGCGGACTTCGAGGGCGTTGCCGGCCGTGAGGCCGAGCGGGGTCGACATGTCCGTCAGGAGCGCGACCGTCCTCACGCCGTGGTCCGTGCCCAGGCCCACCATCGTGGACGCCAGCTCCCGCGCGTCCTCGATGGTCTTCATGAAGGCGCCGGTGCCGACCTTGACGTCCAGGACCAGCGAACCGGTGCCCTCCGCGATCTTCTTCGACATGATCGAGGAGGCGATCAGCGGGATCGCCTCGACCGTGCCGGTGACGTCACGCAGGGCGTACAGCTTCTTGTCCGCCGGGGCCAGGCCGTCGCCCGCGGCGCAGATCACCGCGCCGGTGGTGTCGAGGACGTTCAGCATCTCCTCGTTCGACAGCAGCGCGCGCCAGCCGGGGATCGACTCCAGCTTGTCGAGCGTGCCGCCGGTGTGGCCGAGACCGCGGCCCGAGAGCTGGGGCACGGCCGCGCCGCAGGCCGCCACCAGGGGGGCCAGCGGGAGCGTGATCTTGTCGCCGACGCCGCCCGTGGAGTGCTTGTCGGCCGTGGGACGGGAGAGCGACGAGAACTCCATGCGCTCGCCCGACGCGATCATCGCCGCCGTCCAGCGGGCGATCTCGCGGCGGTTCATGCCGTTGAGCAGGATCGCCATCGCGAGCGCGGACATCTGCTCGTCGGCGACCTCCCCGCGGGTGTACGCGTCGATGACCCAGTCGATCTGCTCGTCGCTGAGTTCACCGCGGTCCCGCTTGGTGCGGATGACGGAGATGGCGTCCATGGCCATGCAGGGCTTTCCTTCCGGGGATTACTTGGTGAGGTGCTCCGGCCCGAAGGCCTGCGGGAGCATCTCGGACAACGGCAGGATCCCCGCCGGTGTCTCCAGGAGCAGGTCCGGGCCGCCGAACTCGTACAGCAGTTGGCGGCAGCGGCCGCAGGGGACGAGGATCTCGCCCCGGCCGTCCACGCACGTGAAGTGGGTGAGGCGGCCGCCCCCGGTGTTGTGCAGTTCCGAGACCAGACCGCACTCGGCGCACAGGCCGATGCCGTAGGAGGCGTTCTCGACGTTGCAGCCGGTGATGGTACGGCCGTCGTCGACGAGGGCGGCCACGCCGACCGGGTAGCCGGAGTACGGGGCGTACGCCCGGGACATGGCGTCCCGGGCCCGCTCGCGCAGCGACTCCCAGTCGACGTCGGACCGGGCGGTCACTTGCCCTGGCCCTTGCGGTAGCGCATGCCGTCCGCCTTGGGCATCCGCAGGCGCTGCGCGGACAGCGACAGCACCAGCAGCGTGACGACGTACGGGGTGGCGCCCACGAAGTCGCTGGGGACCTCGTCGGTGGTCAGGTACCAGACCAGGACGCCCGCGGCCACGACGGCGCTGATGACGCCCTGGACCATGGCCTTCTTGTACAGCTTCCAGCCGGCCATCGCCAGGAGCAGCACGAACAGCAGGAGCAGCAGCGCGTGGACGGTCTCGCCGCCGTTGCGGAGCTGGAGCGCGTCGGAGTAGCCGAACAGGCCCGCGCCCATGGCGAGTCCGCCGGGCCGCCAGTTGCCGAAGATCATGGCGGCGAGACCGATGTAACCGCGGCCGCCGGTCTGGCCCTCGAGGTACGTGTGCGAGGTGACCAGCGCCAGGAAGGCGCCGCCGAGGCCGGCGAGGCCGCCGGAGACGGCCACGGCCATGTACTTGTACTTGTAGACGTTGACGCCGAGGGACTCGGCGGCGATCGGGTTCTCACCGCAGGAGCGCAGCCGCAGGCCGAACGGGGTGCGCCACAGCAGCCACCAGCTGCCGACGAACAGCACGACCGCCAGGACCGTCACCACGGACAGGTCGGTGACCAGGCCGCCGAGGATGCCGGCGATGTCGGAGATCAGGAACCAGTGGTGGTTCTCGATGGAGTGCAGCCCGCTGGACAGGCCCGGGACGTCGAAGTTGGGCAGGGAGTCCACCGGCGGGGACTGCTTGGGGTTGCCGCCCGCGTCCGCCGCCTTGCCGTCCACGAAGAACAGCTTGGCGAGGTACTGGGTGGTGCCGAGCGCGAGCAGGTTGATCGCGACACCGGAGACGATGTGGTCGACACCGAAGGTGACGGTGGCGACCGCGTGCAGCAGACCGCCCAGGACGCCGAAGCCGACACCGCACAGCAGGCCGAGCCAGGGGCTGGACTGCCAGCCGATCCAGCCGGCGCCGAAGGTGCCGAGGATCATCATGCCTTCGAGGCCGATGTTGACCACACCGGAGCGCTCGGACCACAGACCGGCGAGACCGGCGAGGCCGATCGGCACGGCGAGGCTGAGGGCGGCGGAGACCTGGCCCTCGGAGGTGAGCTGGTCGGAGCCGGAGATGACCCGGACCGCGGCGATGAGCAGCAGCGCACCGGCGACGATCATGAGGATCTGGCCGAGCGAGCGGCCCGACCGGGTGGCGGTGTCCGCCTTGGGTGCCGCGGGGGGCGGCGTGTCGGTCATCGTGGCAGTCATCACGCCACCTCCTGCTTCTGGGTCGGGGCTGCGGCCTGGGCGGCGAGCTCGGCGCCGACCCGCTGCTGCTGGCGCTTGAGTCCGTAACGGCGTACGACCTCGTAGGCGATGACGACGCACAGGACGATGACGCCCTGGATCACGCCGAGGATCTCCTTGTCGTAGCCCTCGAACTCCAGGTGGTTGGTGGTGCGTTCCAGGAAGCCCCAGAGCAGGGCGCCGAGCGCGATGCCGACCGGGTTGTTGCGGCCGAGCAGGGCGATGGCGATACCGGTGAAGCCGATGCCCACGGGGAAGTCGTTGCTGAACTGGTGGCTGTCGTTGAGCAGGGTCGGCATGCCGATCAGACCGGCCACCGCGCCCGAGATCACCATGCTGGTGGCGACCATCTTCTTCACCGACACACCGCTCGCGGCGGCGGCGCTCTCGGACTGGCCCACCGTGCGCAGGTCGAAGCCGAAGCGGGTGCGGCCGAGGATGAACCAGTACGCGATGCCGACGATCACGGCGATCACGATGAAGCCCCACAGCTCGCCCGCGGCGCCGGTGTCGATCTGGAAGAAGTACGACGACTCGGGCAGCGGCTTGGTGGAGACGACCGTGCCGCCGGCCTGGAGCTCGGCGAGCTTCCCGGGCTGGAGCAGGTAGGCGATGATCGCGGTGGCGATCGAGTTCAGCATGATCGTGGAGATGACCTCGCTGACTCCGCGGGTCACCTTGAGGACGCCCGCGATGGCCGCCCACACGGCGCCGGTGCCCATGGCGCACAGGATGATCAGCGGGATGGAGATCCAGCCCGGCGTGGTCAGCGCGCCGCCGAGGACGGCGGCGAAGAACGCGGCGATGCGGTACTGGCCGTCGACCCCGATGTTGAACAGGTTCATCCGGAAGCCGATGGCCACCGAGACGCCCGCCAGGTAGTACGTCGTCGCCTTGTTGAGGATGTAGACCTGGCTGTCGCTGGCGGAGCCGTAGGTCAGCATGTCGCTGAAGGCGGCGCCCGGGTTCTTGCCGGTGGCGAGGATCACCAGGGTGGTGACGACGAGCGCGGCGACGACCGCGAGCAGCGGGGCCGCGATGCCGAGGAGCAGCCGCTCCTTGTCGATGCGTTGGGTCAGCTTGTTCATCGGGCGTCGTCCTCGTGGTCCGCTGCGGAGTCCTCTGCGTGCTCCAGGTGGCCGGTGGCGGCACCGGTCATGGCGGAGCCCAGCTCCTCGGGGGTGATGGTGGCGGGGTCGGCGTCGGCGACCAGTCGGCCGCGGTACATCACCCGCAGGGTGTCGGACAGGCCGATGAGCTCGTCCAGGTCGGCGGAGATCAGCAGCACGGCCAGGCCCTCGCGGCGGGCCTCGCGGATGTGGTCCCAGATCGCGGCCTGCGCGCCGACGTCCACACCGCGGGTGGGGTGGGCGGCGATGAGCAGCTTGGGCGCGTGGCTCATCTCGCGGCCGACGATCAGCTTCTGCTGGTTGCCGCCGGACAGCGAGGCGGCGGTGACGTCGATGCCGGGGGTGCGGACGTCGTACGCCTGGATGATGCGCTCGGTGTCGGTGCGGGCCGCCCCGATGTCCAGGAGCTGGCCGCGGGAGTTGGGCTTCTCGGTGACGTGGCCGAGGATGCGGTTCTCCCACAGCGGGGCCTCGAGGAGCAGGCCGTGGCGGTGGCGGTCCTCGGGGATGTAGCCGACGCCGGCCTCGCGGCGGCGGCGGGTGGGGGCGTGGGAGATGTCGGTGCCGTCGAGGGTGACCGTGCCGGAGTCGGGGGTGCGGATGCCCATGATGGCCTCGACCAGTTCGGACTGGCCGTTGCCCTCCACGCCGGCGATGCCGAGGACCTCGCCCTTGTGGATGGTGAAGGAGATGTCGTCGAGGATGATCCGCTCGACGCCGTCGAGGTCGGTCTGGGCCAGGCGCAGGCCGTCCAGCTTCAGCAGCGGGACGTCCGTGACCGTGGACTCCTCGGTCTCCGGGGTGGGCAGTTCGCTGCCGACCATGAGCTCGGCGAGCTGCTTGGGGGTGGTGCCCGCGGGCTCGACCGTGCCGACGGTGGTGCCGCGCCGGATGACGGTGATCTCGTCGGCCACGGAGAGGACTTCACCCAGCTTGTGCGAGATGAAGATGACCGTGAGGCCTTCCGCCTTGAGCTCGCGCAGGTTGTCGAAGAGGGCGTCGACCTCCTGGGGCACGAGGACGGCGGTGGGCTCGTCGAGGATCAGCGTCTTGGCGCCGCGGTAGAGGACCTTGAGGATCTCCACGCGCTGGCGGTCGGCGACACCGAGCTCCTCCAGCAGGACGTCGGGGCGGACGTTCAGGCTGTACGCGTCGGAGATCTCCCTGATCTTCGCGCGGGCCTTGGCGCCGATGCCGTACAGCTTCTCCGCGCCCAGGACGACGTTCTCCAGGACGGTGAGGTTGTCGGCGAGCATGAAGTGCTGGTGCACCATGCCGATGCCGCGGCCGATGGCGTCGGCGGGGGTGTGGAAGGTGACCGTCTCGCCGTTCACCGTGATGGTGCCCTCGTCCGGCTGCTGCATGCCGTAGAGGATCTTCATCAGGGTGGACTTGCCGGCACCGTTCTCACCGCACAGGGCGTGCACGGTGCCCGTGCGGACGGTGATGTCGATGTCCTTGTTGGCGACGACGCCGGGGAATCGCTTGGTGATGCCGCGCAGTTCGACGGCAGCGGGAGGGCTGGACGCGTTGATGGCGCACTCTCCTCGGGGAAAAGGGGCTGCGTAGGGGAGGGCAGGCGTCGGCGACGCTAGCGCGGCAACTCCGTGCTACACGCGTAGAGTTGACACATTGTTATGGCCCGACGAGGGGGTTGTCGAGGCCCCCTCGCCGAGCCCGGGTTCCGGCGGGAACCGTCAGGTCAGCTGGTCTTGACCTTGACGGTGCCGTCGACGATCTTCTTCTTCGCGGCGTCCAGCTGCGGCTGGATGTCGTCGATGAAGCCACCGCTGGTGGCGAGGCCCACGCCGTCCTTGGCGAGCGAGTAGACCTGGTTGCCGGTCAGCGGCTTGCCCTCGTGCACGGACTTGACGAAGTCGTAGACGCCGGTGTCGACGTTCTTGACCATCGAGGTCAGGATCGAGTTCTTGTACTTGCTCAGACCGGGGATGTTGTACTGGTCCGAGTCCACGCCGATGGCCCAGGCGCCCTTGACGGCGGAGACGGCCTCGATGGCGCCGTTGCCGGAGGAGCCGGCCGCGGTGTAGATCACGTCGGCGCCGTTGTCGAGCTGGCCGGACGCGGCTTCCTTGCCCTTGTCGGGGCTGGCGAAGCCGGACAGGTCGGAGCCGTGGGTCAGGTACTGGACGTCGACCTTGACGCTGGGCTTGGTGTCCTTGACGCCCTGGACGTAACCCGCGGCGAACTTCTTGATCAGCGGGGTGTCCACACCGCCGATGAAGCCGACGTGGCCCTTCTTCGACTTCAGCGCCGCGGCGACACCGGCGAGGTAGGAGCCCTGCTCCTCGGTGAAGGTGATGCTGTCGACGTTCTTGGCGGTCGCGACCGAGTCGATGAGACCGAAGCTGACCTTCGGGTACTTCGCGGCGACCTTGTCGACCGAGGTGGCGTAGGAGAAGCCGACGGCCACGATCGGGTTGTAGCCGGCGTCCGCCAGGTCGGTCAGGCGCTGCTCGCGGTCGGCCTCGGTGTCGGAGCTCTTGGCGGTGAGCTCCTTGATGGAACCGCCGAACTCCTTCTCCGCCTTGTCGGCACCGCGCGCGGCGGAGTCGTTGAAGGAGCGGTCACCACGGCCGCCGACGTCGTAGGCGAGGCCGATCTTGATGCCGCCCTTGCCGCTGCCCGCGGAGGCGGAGGAAGAGCTGTCGTCCTCGGAGGAGGTGCTGCCACAAGCGGTGGCAGTCAGTGCGAGAGCTGCGGTGGCGATACACGCAGCGGAAAGCTTGGCTACCCGGCGCACGGGAGGCTCCTTCACCTGACCTGAGCGCCTCGTCGGCGCTTCATGTGAGCACCATGCCAGTGCTCGGGCCTGTACGCCCCTGCGGCGTTGGCTTCGCGGCATCGTAACGCGCGTAGATGTCGGAAACAGACCTCTTCCGAAGCCGTTATCGATTCGAGGCAAACAGCGTCTGAACTGAGGCTCTACGGCCCTCGCACACCGGGATTTCGATGTGCGCACGATTGGCTTACGACACTGTTGCGCCGGTCGGCGGAACGGCCCTACAGGGGCCGTTCCGTCACCGTCGGATCACTGCGCGGCGTCGAGCAGGGCCGCGGCCGTGAACATCTCCACACCTACGGTGATCGCGGACTCGTCGGCGTCGAAGTCGCCCTGGTGCAGGTCGCGCACGGTCCGCTCCCCCGGGGTGCGCACCCCGAGGCGGGCCATGGCACCGGGGACGTGCTGGAGGTACCAGGAGAAGTCCTCGCCGCCGAGGCTCTGCTCGGTGCTCTCGACGGAGTCGGCGCCGCGCCGGGCGGTCATGGCCTCGCGGATCAGGTCGGTGACGTCCGCGTCGTTGACGACCGGCGGCACGCCCCGCACGTAGTTGATCTCGGACTTTGCCCCGTGCAGGTTGGCGACCTCGTCGATCGCGGCCACGACGATGTCCGGCGCCTGCCGCCAGGCGTCGATGTCCAGGCAGCGCACGGTCCCGGAGAGCTCGGCGTGCTGCGGGATGACGTTCGGGGCGTGCCCCGACTCGATCCGCCCCCAGGTCACGGCGAGCCCGGCGCGGGTGTCGACGCGCCGGCCGACGATCGCGGGCACGTCGGTGACGACGCGGGCGGCGGCGGTGACGAGGTCGGTGGTGAGGTGCGGGCGGGCGGTGTGCCCACCGGGCCCGTCGAGGGAGATCTCCAGGCGGTCGCACGCGGAAGTGATCGCCCCGGTCCGCAGCCCGATCTTCCCGGCGTCGACCCGCGGGTCGCAGTGCACGGCGAGCATCTTGCCGACCCCCTCCAGCACCCCGCAGTCGATGGCGTCGGCGGCACCGCCGGGCAGCACCTCCTCGGCGGGCTGGAAGACCAGCCGCACGGGCCGCGGCAGCAGCCCCCGCTTGTGCAGGTCGGCGAGGACGAGCCCGGCCCCCAGCACCACGGTCGTGTGCACGTCGTGCCCGCACGCGTGCGCCCTGTCCGGCACGGTCGACCGGTACGCGCACTCGGTCTTCATGTCCGGGATGGGCAGGCCGTCGATGTCGGCGCGCAGGGCGAGCATGGGCCGCTCCCCGTCCCACTCCCCGATGTCACACACGAGCCCGGTCCCTACGGCCAGCACGCGCGGCTTCAGCCCGGCCCTCTCCAGCCGTTCCTTGATCGCCGCGGTGGTTCGGAACTCCTGGTTGCCGAGCTCCGGGTGCATGTGCAGGTCGCGTCGGAACAGTACGAGCTCGGCGTGCAGTTCCTCGCTCAGCACGCCGGGAAGCACGGCTTCCCCGGGCAGATCGACCTCGGACTCCAGTGACATCAGTTGCTTCACCCTCTAAAGGGTAGGACGCCGGGGCGACCAACCGACCCGCGATCAACAAAACTTCAACCCGCAGGGGGCAGAAAATTTGGCCGCTCGACGCATGGATGTGTTTTGAGGTGGGTAGGAACCTCTTTTCCCACACATACCATGCTGGACTCGCGCCCGGCGGTTCTGTTCATCTGTCGAAACGGCATTGGGACACGGTGGGAACGGTGGGGATGGGGGCGCGGGACAGGGCGAACGAGCCGGCCCACGGCCGGTCCCGGGGTCACTTCAACTGCCGACGGGCTTGTTTCACCTCGCCGTCGATGGCCCAGGCGTCGGCCACCGGTCCGAGGTGGCCGAGCTTGTCGGGGTTGATCACCGAGCGGATGGTCTGGATCTGCCCGTCGAGCACGTCGAGGGCCAGGGCATGGAGGACCTTGCTGTCCCTGTCCCGGAAAATGGCACCGGGCTGGCCGTTGACCTCGTGCGGCTCGAACGTCACGTCGATCCGTGCCAGCAGCGGGAAAACGGAGGCCAGCAGCCGGGCCACGTTCTCGGCGCCGATGACGGCCCTGGCCAGCTGCGGGGCCTTGCCGCCGCCGTCCCCGACCATCTGCACGTCGGCCGCCAGCAGATCCCGCAGGCCGGCGACATCGCCTTCGCGGAGGGCGTCGAAGAACCGCGTCGCCAGCTCCTGTCGCTCCTGACGGTCCGCTTCGAACCGCGGCCGCCCGGCCTCCATGTGCCGCCGCGCCCGTACCAGCAGCTGCCGACACGCCGCCTCCGAACGCCCCACCGCCGAGGCGACGTCGTCGAACCCGAAACCGAACACCTCCCGCAGCACGAACACCGACCGCTCCAGCGGGCTCAGCCGCTCCAGGAGCAGCAGCGCCGCCATCGACACCGAGTCGGCCAGCTCCGCCGAACGCGCCGGATCCTGGTACGGATCACTCAGCAGCGGCTCGGGGAACCACGGGCCCACGTACTCCTCCCGCCGCACCCGCGCGGAGCGCAGCACGTCGATCGAGATCCGCGTCACCGTGGCGGACAGAAACGCCTTGACCGACGTGGGAAGGGTCGTCGAGCCGTCGAAGCGCAGCCATGTCTCCTGGACCGCGTCCTCGGCCTCGCTCACGCTGCCCAGAATCCGGTAAGCGATCGAGAAAAGCAGTGGCCGCAGCTCCTCGAACTCGTCGACCTTGTTCACGCCGCATCCCCCTTGAGGTGTTCCCGCCCGGCCGCATCTGATGGGGCGGGCCAGTTCCGGTGATCCTGTGGTCCGTCGGCGGGGCTGTGCAACGCCCCCGTGCCCGGGGTGGCAGTTGCCCCGGGCGGCTCATGGACGGCCGGATCAGTGGAACTGCCCGACCTTGTAGTCGCCGGCCGGCTGCTGGGCGATGATGTTCAGCCGGTTCGCCGTGTTCATGAAGGAGATCAGGACCGCCAGGGCGGTGAGTTGCTCCTCGTCGTAGTGCTTCGCGGCACGCGCCCAGACCTCGTCGCTGACTCCGCCTGCCGCGTCCGCGACCCGGGTCCCCTGCTCCGCCAGCTCCAGCGCGGCACGCTCGGCCTCCGTGAAGACCGTGGCCTCTCGCCACGCCGACACCAGGTGCAGCCGCACCGAGTTCTCGCCGGCCGCGGCGGCATCCTTGGTGTGCATGTCGATGCAGATGGCGCATCCGTTGATCTGGCTCACGCGCAGGGCCACGAGTTCCTGTGTCGCGGCCGCCAGCGGCGAGTCCTTCAGGGCCTTGCCCGCCGACATGAGGTGCTTGAGGGCTTTCGCGGCGGTCGGGCTGGCGAAGTAGTTCAGTCGCGCGTCCATGGTGTGCTCCTCCGTGCTCGTCGGTGGCTACACCCCCTGAGACGAGACAGCCCGACGCCCTGTGACACGGAGGTGTGTGATCCACGTCTCCTCGAACTCGGGATGCCCGGAGATGATCGCGAGCGGCTTGGTCCACCTCGCCCTGGCCCTCTTCCTGGCGTGGGGCCGCTTCGGCTCGGTGCACGGACTCCAGCGCGGCTCCGGTGCCGGTCCACGAAAGCGGTGCACTTCGCCTCTTGGGCGGCCCCACGGCCCCTGACTACTAAGCGGCGGCCAGCTCACACCACACGAACTTCCCACGGTTGCCGTGTCTGGCCAACGGCTGCCACCCCCACAGATCGGCGCAGGCCTTGACCAGCGCCAGCCCCCTCCCCTCCTCCGCCTCCCCCAGCAGCTCCAACTCCCCCGGCGGCTCGGGAGGCCCAGGGTCCGCGTCCCACGCCCCGATACGCAGCACTCCCGCCGCCCAGCGCACCCTCAGCGCCGCGGGCCCCTTGGTGTGCCGTACGGCATTGGAGACCAGCTCGGCCGCGAGGAGCTCCGCGGTGTCGGTCAGGCGGATCAGGCCGTGCATCGTGAGGATGAGCCGGAGGGTACGGCGGGCGACGGTGACGGCTCGGGGGTCGTTCGGGATGTAAAGGGTGTACTCCCAGGGTTCGTTTTCGGGCATGCGTCAACTCCAGTTCAGTTCGCTTGGGATGAGGGCGCGGTGGCATCGCCGCTACCGTCACGACATGGCGAAGCGGTGCACTTCCACAGAGTGTGCGTTGCATCACTGACAGTAGGTATAGATTTCTAGGTTCTGCAAGCAGGTCGCGTAATCTGCCCCCGAACGAGTCGTTCTCACAAGCGCGTTGAGAGGAGCCTCGATGGCACTTAGGAGCGAGCCGACGGCACGTCAGGTGCGGCTGGCAACTGAGTTGCGCAGGCTCCGTGACGCGGCCGGTATCACGGGGCGCGAGGCGGCAGCATCGCTCGGGGTGAGTTCCGCACAGATCAGCCAGATCGAGAAGGCCCTCGCGGGTGTGAGTGAGAAGCGGCTACGGGCCATGGCAGCCAACTACGCATGCTCGGACAGCGCGCTGATCGACGCACTCGTGTCCATGGCGACCGACCGGACACACGGCTGGTGGGAGGAGTACCAGGAGCGGCTGCCCACGCCCTATCTGGATCTCGCTGAACTGGAGTACCACGCCAGTCACCGGTGGGACGTGGACTTCCTCCACATCCCGGGGCTGTTGCAGACCGAGGACTACGCCCGAGCACTCTTCTCCTACGTGAACGCGGAGTTCCCGCAGAGTGAGGTGGACCTCCGAGTGGAGCACCGGATGAAGCGGCGGGTCATCATCGAGCGTCCCGACCCGATCCCGTACGAAGCCGTGATCCACGAAGCGGCACTGCGCATCCGAGTCGGCGACCGTTCCGGCGCGCGGGCACAACTGGCCCATATCCAGGCACTCTCAGAAGCAGACCACGTAGTCGTCCGCGTAATCCCCTTCGACCTGGACGGCTTCGCCGGAGCCGGGAGCGCCATGGTGTACGCAGGCGGCGCCGTCCCCAAGCTGGACACTGTCGTACGCGACGGTCCTCACGGCACGGCGTTCATTGACGCCGAGGCCCAACTCGCCCGCTTCCGAACGCTCTTCCGTAGGCTGGAGAGCGTGTCACTCGACCCCAACCGGTCGCGCGACTTCATCCACACCCTGACCAAGGAGCTGTGAGGAGCACCATGGCCACCCCTGAAGACTGGCGGAAGTCGAGCTACTCCGGTGGAGGCGAAGGCAACGCCTGCGTGGAGATCGCGAACCGAACCACCCACATAGCGATCCGCGACTCGAAGACCCCTGCCAGGGCCACCCTCGCCTTCCCGCCCGCCGCCTTCACGACCTTCCTCGAGGCCCTGAAGTCCCCGCGCCCCAGCCCCCGGTGACCGCCAGGCAAACTCCACACGCCGCCCCGTGCCACCCCGCTAGGGTGCAGCGCGTGAACGCCGAGAACCCCGACTTCATACGGGCCACCCGAACCGCGTACGACACGATCGCCGAGCCCTACAGCGAGCAGTTCTCCGACTGGGCCGGCATCCCCACGCTGGACAGAGCCCAGATCACGGGCTTCGCGGAGTTGGTGAAGGAGCAGGGCAAGGGGCCGGTGGCAGACATCGGCAGCGGCCCGGGACACGTGACCGCAGCACTCCACAACCTCGGCGTCCCGGTCTTCGGCGTGGACGTCTCCCCGAAGATGGTGGAACTGGCCCGCAGGGCCCACCCGGACCTCCGCTTCCACGTGGGCTCGATGACGTCGCTGGACCTACCGTCCGAGACGCTGGGCGGCATCACCGCCCTCTACTCGATCATCCACGTCCCGGACGACCACCTCCCGACGGCCTTCGCGGAGTTCCACCGCGTCCTCGCCCCCGGCGCCCACGCCCTGATCGGCTTCCAGTACGAGCCCGGCGGCACCCACATGCACCTCGACGAACGCTTCGGCCACAAGATCTCCCTCGACTACTGGCTGCGCGAACCGGAGGCAGTAACAGAGCCCTTGAGCAAGGCAGGATTCCAGGTGATCCTCCGCGTCCTCAGGGAGCCCCTCGGCGAGGAAAGGCTGTCGCGGGCGTACCTGATGGCACGGAAACCGGCGTAGAACGGGATCGTTCACGCTTTGGTCGATCTCGGCGGTATGGCCACGTCCCCTAGGAGAGCAGCACTCTTTCCCTCTCAGCCCCAACGGTGAAGCGGTCGTGAAATCTTCGAGTCCTGGAAACTGAGGCGTGCTCTTCCGCGCTACTCGCTCGGTCGCTTCCGGTACTGGGGGCGGCGTGCGCGGTCCGACCGGGGTGCCGATAAGGCTCCATTCACGTCACCCCTCGAGCAGGTCGGTGACATATTCTCGAAGTCCGACCGGAATCTCACCCAAGCGAATTTCCCGAAGCTGCGCGACGTGATTCACATGTACGTGACCCGTGGACGTCAACTCAAGAATCGCGTGCAGCTCGGCCTCCAAGGCCGAATTCTCCTCCTCACAGGCAGCCAGCGCCGACAATAGCACCGCCAACGTCGAAACCTGAGCAGGCGAATAGGAACTTAGCAGATCGGTGACCTCGTCAGCAGCACGCTCTCGAACGCCGGATTCACCATCCAGGATCTTGCGTGTCAATCTGATGAAATCGCGGGATTCCATTTACAAAACCTCGTCTGATTAATACGGCAGCGGATACTGACTAGGCCAAGGAATATGCGTACGATTCGCGGCATCCGAATCATAGCTCGGGCTTCGCGGGTTGTGGACTTGCCTGTGGTACAAGTTTCCGACCTCATCCTGATATCTGCCGCCGATCGAGATGCGGTAGACGTCTCCCTGCGCCGCGTTCGAGCCCGCCGGCGCGGTCCCATCCTTATCGTGCACTCGAAAACGAACCGTATTCCCCGTCTCTGAATCTATCCACTTGTACTCGACGCCCTTTTGCGCCCCACCATTCGGGTCCGGCGTGAGATCGCGCTTTGTGGCGTGATCAGGAACAACATCGAGCGGATTACGGTTCCTCAGGTCCCAACCGCCGTCCTTGATCCGTGGCACACAAGGCTTAAGACCGAGGGGGTCCACCCATGCATGAGGGTTGTGGACGTAGCTGGCGGGGTTGTCCGAAGCTTCCAGTCCGAGAGGATCCGTTGTGAGATAGCGAGCGGTCTCGGGGTCGTAGTGCCGGAAGTAGTTGTAGTGCAGGCCAGTTTCGGGGTCGAAGTACTGGCCCGGGAAGCGCAGCGGAGTGTAGGCCGTGCTGTCTGCTGCCCAGGCCGTCGTGCCCCACAAGGTGCTGCGGGTGCGCCAGGCGATGTCGCCGGACTCGTCGATGAGTTCCGTCGGGGTGCCGACCAGGTCGGTGACTATGGCGAAGAAGCGGGAGTCTATTTCGTCCTGGGGGGCGTCCGCCGCTGTGATGCGTTCCGTCTGGGAAAGGGGGTGCAGGCCCTGGTGGTCCCAGGTCAGGGTGACCGGGTTGGGATGGGACGGGGAGCTTGTCGTCTGTTCGCAGAGGGTTGTGCCGTCCCACGTGAAGTCCACCTGCTCCAGGACCGATTCGCCGTCCGGGGACAGGCGTTGCTTCGCGATCCTGCGGCCCAGCGGGTCGTAGCGGTAGCGCCAGCGGGTGCCGTCCGGCGTTGTCACCGACGTCAGGCGGTCCTCGGCGTCCCACTCATAGCGCCAGGTGTCCGGCTTGCGGGAGAGGCGGGTCTTCTGGCGGAGCGTGATGCGGCCCGCTTCGTCGTGTTCGTAGCGGACGGCGCCGGCGCGGGTGATGCGGGTGCCCGTGTAGGTGCGGTCACCGGTCGAGGCCTGGCCCGGGTGCGTCGCGGGCCACATCGCTGACGTCTGGTTGCCCGCCTCGTCGTAGGCGTACGTCTCCGCCCAGTTCGTCGCGTGGACTGCGGTCACCCGCCCTGCCGCGTCCAGGTCGAAGCGGCGCAGGCCGTTCAAGTGGTCGTCGATGGACGTGAGGTTGCCGTCGGCCCGGTAGGTGTACGCGCGGTGCTGGAGGCGGTTGCCGGTGGGGCCGACAAGGTCCTGTCGTGTCAGGCGACCCAGGGGGTCGAAGGTCTGGGTCAGAGTCACCGACTCGCCTATGTGGCGGGTCAGTTCGCGACCTGCCTCGTCGTGCGTGAAGGTGAGCGTGCGACCCGACGCGACCATGGCGGTGCGGTTGCCCGACGCGTCGTACGACCACGTCGTCGTCGCGCCGGTCGGGGTGGTGCGGCCCGTCCGGCGGCCCAGCTCGTCATAGGTGTAGGTGAGGGTGCGGTCGTTGACCGTCTCCGACAGCACGCGGCCCGCCTCGTCGCGGCACAGCCTCAGGACCGCGTCCGGGCCCGTCGCTTCCGCCAGCGCGCCCGTCACGTCGTACGCGAACGTCGTGACCGCTCCGGCCGCCTCCTTGCGGATCACTTGTCCCAGGACGTCCCGGGAGAAGTGGATCGACTGGCCGGATGCCGTCGTGCTCTGCGTGAGTTGGCCGGCCGCGTCGTGGGCGTACGTCAGCGTGCGGTCGTCGAAGTCCGTCTCCGCGATCAGGCGGCCCGCCGGGTCGTAGTCGTAGGACCAGGTCAGGCCTTGCGGGTTGGTGACCCTCGTCAGGCGCAGTTCCGTGTCGTGGGTGAACTCGTAGCGCACGCCGTCCGGCCCCGTGCGGGCCTTCAGCAGGTCGAAGTGGGTGTACTCGAAGCGGGAGACCGCGCCAGACGCGTCCGTGTGGGTGAGGCAGTTGCCCTCGCCGTCGTACGTCCAGGATTCCGTCGTGCCGTCTGCCGCCGTACGGCGAGACAGGCGGCCCTCCGGCGTCCACTCCAGGACCGTCACCGAACCCGTGGGATCGGTGATCCTCACCGGGCGGCCGAAGGTGTCACGGGAGTAGCGGGTCACCGCGCCCAGTGGGTCGGTGACCTCCAAGGGAAGGCCCGCCGGATCGCAGCGCACCCTTGTGGTGTCCCCGAGGGCGTTGGTGACGGACTCCAGGTGGCCCCGGTCATCGTACGTGAAGCGGGTCGTCGTGCCCGAGGCGTCGGTCACCGCCGTGCGGTTGCCGTACTCGTCGAACCGCTGTTCCACATGCGTGCCGTCGGGTCCGGTCACCGTGACCGGCAGGCCCTGGGCGTCGTACGCGATGCTCGTGTAGTGGCCGTCAGGGCGGATTGCGAGGACCGTGCGACCCGCCTCGTCGTAGGCGTAACTCACCGTGCGGCCCAGGGGATCGGTGATCGTGAGAGGGCGGTGGGCGCGGTCGTAGGTGGTGTGGGTCGTGGCGCCGTCCGGGGTGGTCACCGCCGTCACTTGTACGTCGCTGTTGATCTCGTAACGGGTGCTGTGTCCCAGGGAGTTGACCGCCGTGACGGTTCGATTGCCGGTGGTCGGGTCCGGGCCGCCGTAGGTGTAGGTGTAGCTCAGGTGGCCCGCCTCGCCGCCCTGGGAGACGCAGCGGTCCTCGTCGTCGTAGACGTAGTGGTATGAGGAGTCGTTCGTGTCCGTCCAGGCGGTGATCCGGCCGAGGTAGTCGTTGGTGAAGCGGGTCGGCAGGCCGGAGGACTTCGTCACCGTCGACAGGTGGCCCCCGGCGTCGTAACCGAAGCGGACCAGCTCGATGTCGCCCTCGGGGTCGGCCAGGCGCAGGGCCGTGATCCGGTCCCCGGATCGTTCGATCCGAAGGTCGTAGCCGGCCGAGTGCACGATCCCGGTCGGGGCGCCCTCGTCGTCGTACTCGAACGTCAGCCACTGGCCCGAGCGGTCGATGATCTGGGAGAGCAGAGCGATGCCGTCGCCGTCGCCGCCCGGTCCGGCGAAGTCCCACACACGACCATCGACAGGGTCGGTGACCGTGTAGTCGCCGTACTCGTCGACCGTCAGGGGATGGGCCTCGCCGGCCAGAGGCAGGGTCGGGACGCCGGGGGCCGGGTGGGGGTAGGCAAGCAGGGAGCCGTCCTCGCGGACGAAGATGACTCCTTCGGCGTCGATCTCCAGGCGCTGGTCGGCGGCGGATGTCCACTTCGGGCCGAACCAGCGGCCCGCCCGGTACGACGACTCGAACTGGCGGGAGAACACCAGCAGGAGCCGGGCGGGGAGCGAGACGTCCGTCTGCGGCAGCGACATGCGGCCGGTGGCCATGTCGATCGGGTCGCTGCCGAACAACTTGCACTTCAGTTCCCGGGCGACGTCCATGAGCCCCCGGCGCGTGCCGCTGCGCGCGGCTCCCGTCGCCGCTTCCTTGGCGGCTCCACGCAATGCGTCCCGCAACCCCGCCCGGCCGAACCCGCCCGCGCCCTTCCCCCCGATCAGGTTCGAGATGAAGTACCCGCCCGCGTCCCCCGGGTCGCTCGACCACCCCGTGCCCAGCAGAGACATCGGCAGGCGCTCCGGATGCGCCGCCGTGCCCACCAGGCCCGCCAGCAGCAGCTGGGAGTTCTTCGACCAGTCGCCGGGGTGGGTCAGGTTGTACGGGTCCAGGGGGTTGACCGTGCGGGCCAGTTTCAGCAGGTCCGTGCCGCCGCGCAGCAGGCCGCCGGCGAAGTGGACCGAGTTGAGCTGGGTGCCGACGAACAGGTCCGCCGCGCCCGCGCCCAGGCGGTCGGTGAACTCCGGTTTCGGCGGGGCCGATTCCAGCGCGGCAGCGATCTTGCGGCGGGCGTCCTCGGCCACGTCGGTGCGCTGACGGCGGGCCGCGGAAAGGATCTCCTGCGCCTCCTGACGGCCCGCCGCACCCGGGTCGAGCAGATCGCCGGGCTTCGTCGGCTTCGCGCCCGGGTCGCCGCCCGCCTCGGCGATCGTGTTGTAGCGTTCGGCCGCCTGGTTGTACTCCCTCACCTGCGCGGCATGGGCGTCCGCCGCCCGCCGGGAGGCGTCCTCGGCCCGGCGGTAGGTGTCGATCGCCACCTGCGCCTGCCCCTGCGCCCAGGTCACCGTGTCCGCGTACGACTCCAGCGCGGACGCCGCCGCCGTGCACGCGTCCGCCGCCGTCAGCCACTGCTTGGGCTGGACCTCGAACTTCGCGCGGAAGGCGTCCGCGGCCTGGCCCCGCCACTCGCCCGGGTCCAGCGAGCGCATGCCCTGGCCGACGTTCTCGAAGGCGGCCGCGAACTTCCGTAGATGGCCCGCACGGTCCCGGAGGGCACCCGAGCTGCCGTGGATCAACTCCTTCGGGTCCTCGCTCTCGCCCAGCGCGCGTTCCGCCACCGTGCCGCCCAGGCGGTTGTTGACGCTCTCGCCGAAGTCGCGGACCTTCTCGGCCGCGCCGTCCGCGCCCACGTCCGACAGCAGGCCCGCCGTCTTGTCCGTGCCCCAGTTGACCGCCTCGCCGACGCCCTTGTTCAGGCCGTCGGCCGCGCTCTCCAGGCCGTCGCCGAAGTCGCCGACCAGATCCCCGAAGCCCATCAGCCCTCATCCGCCGAGGAATCCGCAGAGGGCGGTCCGCTCCACTGCCAGTCCGTCCGCGGATCGAGGAACGCGTCCGGCGTCACCGTCGAGGTCGAAACGTCCTCCGCCGCCTGCGACCAGGCCGCCTTCACCTCGTCCTGGCCGGAGGTGAACGACTCCGCGCTGTAGTCCGCGTTCGCCACCTGGGAGATGGGGTTGTCCTTCAGCGTCTCCGACCAGGAACGTTCCTTCACCTCCTCCGGCGAGAGGTACGGGTTGCCCGTGCCGGCCGTCCACGCCGACTTCAGGGTGTCGGAGACGTACTGCTCCTGCTCGTGGTAGATCCCCGCCGACAGTCCGAGGCGGCCGGCGAACTCGTTGGCGTCCTGCATCAGGGAGCGCACACCCCAGCCCCAGCGGTCGCAGAAGTCGGCGAACACCTGCTGGAGGGCGTCGTCGCCGGCCTCCAGGCCCGTCATCGACAGGTCGTCGAAGCCGCGGCCCAGGTTCGCCTCGATGTCGAAACCGAAGTTCTTCAGTTCGGCCATCGCCTGGTTGATGCCGCGGGTGATCCGTTCCATCGCCTCCGGATCGACCTGGTAGCCGTCGCTCACGCCACCGGCTCCACCCTGTCGACGGCCACCGCGTCCGGCACGATCCCCGTCACCGGGGGCAGCACCAGGCCTGTCGGGCTTCCCGCGTCCACCGCTATGCCGGCCGGGCCGTCCACGGCCGGGACCACCTGGTCCAGCAGCCGCGCCCCGTACACCGGGACCCAGTCGGGTACGTCCTCGCCCCGCGCCTCGGCGAACCGTTCCAGCGCCGCGCGATCCGTGAACGCAAACAGCCAGCGAATGCCGCCCGCCTCCGCCGACAGCAGCGAGCCGTCGACCACCGGCACCAGAACCTCCCTGCGCCGGAACTCCCCGATCCGCGCCCGCCGTTCCCGCAGCGCCTCCGCACTCACGCCAGCCGCCCCCGTCGTAGACCCCGTCGAACATCGCACAAGTGAACGACGATGCTAGACGATTCAGTTGAGAGACGCGCTCGGTGCTTCAGACAGCCGGTACCGCCGACACCGCCGACAGCCGGTGCACATCCCGTGCCGTGTCCGTGACCCCGGACAGGAACCCCTGCGCCCGCGGCGAGGCCGTCTCCGTCAGCCAGTCCGGGTCGATGTCGCAGACCGAGACGCGGACCTCCGTTCCGGCCAGGGCCAGGGGGAGGGTGTGGACGACCGTCGACGGGAAGCTCAGGATCGTACGGCCGATGGGGCCCCTGCGGGCGATCAGTTCGAGCGGGAGGTCCGGGCGGACGATCTCCAGGCCCGTCTCCACTGCCAGCCGGTGGAGTTTGTCCGTCGCCTCGCGGCGGTGGGCGAAGTAGCGGGTCGCGCCATGGGTCTTGGCCAGGCGGGTGACCGCCTCCAGGTAGCGGTCGGCGTCCACCACGCCCGTCTCGACGAGCGAAGTACCCACCATGTCAGCGCCCTTGGTGATGCGCGGCGGGCCGAAACGGGCGCGGGTCCAGGTGAAGGTGTTCGACGAGACCGTGACGCCTGCGGGCGTCTCCTCCATCGGCATGGAGGAGAAGATCTCGACTCCCCGGCCCTCCCCCGGTGTCAGGCGCTTGCGGGCCGCCGCGGAGATCGGGGCGAAGGCGAGGTCGCGGGGGCTCGGGCGGCCGCCCTTGCGGTGCCAGCGCACGAGGCGTTCGCCGCGGGCGAGTTGGGACACGAACTCCATCGTCGCCGTGCCGTCGTCGACCACGACCAGGTCGGTGGCGCGGGTGATGGTCAGGAGCAGTTGTACGTAGCGGGAGAACGGGTCGCCCAGGACCACCCGGTCCGCCTTGCGGAGCGTGCCCGCCAGGCCGCCGATGGTCTGGAAGGGGGCCGCGGGGCCGCCCCTCGCCTCCTCCCAGCGGACCTCGTGGCCCTCCTCGCGGGCGAGTTCCGCCATCCGGCGCAGCTGGCCGCGGGTCATGGGGTCGGTCGGGGACAGCACGACGAGGGTGAGCTCCGCGCCGGGCGCGTGGCCGTGCGCCCACTCCAGCACGTTCAGGAGCTGGACCGGGCTCTCGACGAACGCGAGAGTGTGGGGGCCGGTGTTCCCGGCGCGGGGGCTCATCGACGTACGACCGTCCCGTCGTAGGGCGCTCATGGGGCGCGGGTGATGCGCGGGTGATGAACACCGGGCCCCGGACGGACTACCGCCGGGGGCCCGGTACCTGGTGGCTCAGACCGAGACCGGCTCGCCCGCGGCGGCGGCGATCTCCGCCTCGGCGACCACACCGGTGACGCGGCGCAGCTTCTTCATGGGGCCGAGCTCGGAGTCGTAGACCTTCTTGACGCCGTCGCCGAGGGAGGCCTCGATGGTGCGGATGTCGCGGACGAGGCGCTGCAGGCCCTGCGGCTCGACGGAGGCGGCCTGGTCGGAGCCCCACATCGCGCGGTCCAGGGTGATGTGGCGCTCGACGAAGGTGGCGCCCAGCGCGACGGCCGCCAGCGTCGTCTGAAGGCCCGTCTCGTGGCCGGAGTAGCCGATCGGGACGTTCGGGTACTCGTCCTGGAGCGTGTTGATCACGCGCAGGTTGAGCTCCTCGGCCTTGGCCGGGTAGGTCGAAGTGGCGTGGCAGAGAAGGATGTTCTCCGAGCCGAGGACCTCGACCGCGTGGCGGATCTGCTTCGGGGTGGACATGCCGGAGGAGAGGATGATCGTGCGGCCGGTGGCGCGCAGGGCGCGGAGCAGCTCGTCGTCCGTCAACGACGCGCTCGCCACCTTGTGGGCGGGGACGTCGAACTTCTCCAGGAAGGCGACGGCCTCGGTGTCCCACGGGGAGGCGAACCAGGCGATCCCCTTCTCCTTGCAGTACGCGTCGATCTGGCGGTACTCGTCCTCGCCGAACTCCACGCGGTGGCGGTAGTCGATGTAGGTCATCCGGCCCCACGGGGTGTCGCGCTCGATGTCCCACTGGTCGCGCGGGGTGCAGATCTCGGGGGTCCGCTTCTGGAACTTCACGGCGTCGCAGCCGGCCTCGGCGGCCACGTCGATGAGCTTGAAGGCGTTCTCCAGCTCGCCGTTGTGGTTGATGCCGATCTCGCCGCAGATGTAGACGGGCTGGCCGGGACCGGCGATGCGCTCGGTACCGAAGGTGCGCAGGCGGGAGTTGCTCATGGCGGGGAGGTGTCCTTACTTGTCGAGGGAGTCGAGAGAGGGGCCGAGGATCCAGCTGGCGATCTCTCGGATCGCGCCGTCGCCACCGGGGACGGTGGTGACCGCACGGGCGGCGCCGCGTACCACGTCGTGGGCGCTCGCGACCGCCACGGGCCAGCCCACGAGGGCGAAGCACGGGAGGTCGTTGACGTCGTTGCCGACGTAGAGCACGCGCTCGGGCGCGATGCCCTGCTCCTCGCACCACTGCTTCAGCGCGAGGTCCTTCCGGTCGATGCCGTGCAGCACGGGGATCTTCAGCTTCCGTGCGCGGGCGGCGACGACCGGGTTCTGCTCCGTGGAGAGGATCAGCATCTTCAGGCCGCTGTCGCGCAGGGCGGCGATGCCGAGTCCGTCGCCGCGGTGCACGGAGACGAACTCCTTTCCATCGGCGTCGATCAGCACCCGGTCGTCGGTCTGGGTGCCGTCGAAGTCGAGTACGACCGCGTCCACGTCCTCGAAGGAGGGCAGCGAACCGGGGCGGTCCGCGTCGAACAACGGCGCGAGCGCCCGCGCCCGCGCCAGCTCGTGGTGGTCGTCGATCTCCAGCACGCGCGCGGGGTCGGTGCGGACCAGTTCGGTGCGGCCGAAGAAGCGGTGCTGGTGCTTGCGGAAGCCGGGCGCGTCCATGCCGTAGACGGCGCCGGTCTCCAGGAAGTCCTGGGGGCGGTCCTGGCGGCGTGGGCGGAAGGACTTGTCGTGGTTGACGCCGTAGCCGCCGCCGAGTGCCGCGTCGGCCTCCTCGACGCTGCCAGCGCGGGCCTCGTCGTCGGCGTCGCGCCACACGAAGCCGTGGAAGGGGGCCACGGTCATCGCGGAGTCCGCGCCGTTGTCGACGAGCGCGCCGACGACCGCGTCCACGTCCTCCCGGATGATGAACGGGCTGGTGCACTGGACGAGGAGCACCACGTCGACCGGGGCGCCGTGCAGCGCCTCGTGGGCGTCCATGGCGTGCAGGACGGCGGCCTCGGAGGTGGCGGTGTCGCCGGCGATGGCGGCCGGCCGCAGCACGACCTCGGCACCGGCGGAGCGGGCCGTGGCGGCGATGGCCTGGTCGTCGGTGGAGACCACCACGTCGGTCACCAGGCGGGAGGCCCGGCACTCGCGCACGGCACGCGCCACCAGCGGGACACCGCCGACCGGGGCGAGGTTCTTCGCGGGCACGCCCTTGGAGCCGCCGCGCGCGGGGATCACCGCGAGCACGCGGCGCACGGTGGCGCGTTGGTCGGCTTGCGGGTGGGGCATGGGTTCAGCTCCTCGGAAAGGGCTTCGGAAGGTGGTCACAGCTCCCCCATCCGCCGGATCACCGGAGCCACGCGCTGCACCCCGTGCCGGTACGCCCCCCGGGCCGCGCGGCGCACGATCTGCCGGACCGGGCCCGGCTCCCTGTCGTGGGCCGGGGCTCCCGGCAGCGGTGTGCCGTCGGGGCCGAGGTGGTGGCGGGCGAGGATGCCGGGGAGGTAGCCGGGGGCGGTGACGGGTGTGTAGTACGGGGTCAGCGGGGGCAGCTCGGGCGAGGCCAGCAGCTTGGTGATGCGTTCACGGGCCGCGTCGAAGGCGTGCGCGTAGGTGCCGTCCGCGACCACGCCCTGGCGGGCCACCCACTCCTCGTCCGGCACCGGCCGGTGTCCGGCGTCCAGTTGGTCCCAGGAGGCGAGGCAGCCGGAGCCCACGAAGTGGTGGTTGCCGAGGACCTCGCGGATGCCCAGGTCGGTCAGGACGGCCGTGGGGATGCGTCGGTGCAGCGACTCCAGGGCCGCGGTGGAGCTGATGGTGACGAGCAGGTCGGTCCGGTCGAGGACCTCGCCCATGTTGCCGTACACCAGGCGGAAGTTGGCCGGCGGGTCGAGCCGCTGGATCAGCTTCTGGTACGGCAACTCCTCGATGTGGGTGGTGTGTTCGCCGGGCCGGGAGCGCAGCTTGAGCAGCACCTCGCGCTCGGGGTGCAGCCGGGCGTGCCGGATGAGGCGCTCCAGCAGGTACACGCGGTCCCTGCGGTTGTCCGGCACCGAGGGCTGGACCGCGAACACCACGGTGTACGGGTCGTGTTCACCTTCGTAGGCCGCTCCGCCGAGGAACGGCAGCGCCACCTCCGTGACCGACGAGGCGTCCGCGCCCACCCCCTCGTACACCGCGCGGAAACGCTCGGCGTCCTGGCGGGAGTTGGCGAGGACGAGGTCGGCCCCGTGCCGCAGGAGCAGGCCGTCGGCGAGCTTCTCGTAGACGACGCCCACGTAACCGGTGACGACGACGGGCCGCTTCTCCGGACCGGGCCGCTTTTCCGGACCGGGCCCCTTCTCCAGGCCGTCCCAGACCCGCGCCAGGCCGTGCAGCATCGCCTGGACGCCGCCGCCGACCAGAGCCAGCACGACGATGTCGTACGACGTCCCGGCCATGGCGCGCAGGAACTCGACGGCGGTGACCTCCCGCAGGGAGTCCGCGCGCACGCCGACCTCTTCGAGCTGGCGTGCGGTGGGCGTGGCCCGGCCGCGCAGCAGGTATCCGTCCAGCGCGAGGCCTGCTTGCGCCCCGCCTCGCGGTCCGGATTCCATGGACGGACCCGGCGCGATGCGGTCGGCGGTCAGCGCACCCCATTTCCAGCGGGTGTCGGAGTCCGCGAGGACGGCGATTCGAAGGGACTTCGTTGTACTTGGCGGCACGAGGACGACGCTAGGAAGCTATTTCTAGGTCCCGCCCAACCGCGAATCAACGAAAAGTTAACAACAGCCCACCGAGAACCGAACTGGCCCGCCGAGGACCGGGAAGTACACGGGATGCACCGTTCCGACACATCGAGTTCACCCGTAGTCCCCTTGCCGGAAAGTTCCGCTGCCGGACCACCTTCTAGCGTTTCGCGGGTGCCAAAGCTCTCCGTCATCGTGCCGTTCTACAACGTGCAGCAATACGCCCCGGACACCCTCCGAAGTCTTCGCGTGAATGCGCGGCGAGATTTCGAGTTCGTGCTGGTGAACGACAAATCCAAGGACGAAACCCCGGCGATTCTCGACCGTGCCGCCGAACAGCTCTCGGACGTCGCCCAGGTGCAGGTCCTGCACCACGGGACGAACGGAGGGCTCGCCACCGCGCGCAACACCGGCCTGGACGCGGCGCGCGGCGAGTATCTGACCTTCCTGGACGGCGACGACTGGCTCGCGCCGGGCTACCTCACACAACTGGTGGCCGCCATCGAGGGGTTGGGCTGCGACTTCGTCCGCACCGACCATGTGCAGACCGTGGCGCGCGCCCGGACCGTGCACCGGGTCCCGATCGGGCGGCGGAACGAGGTGATGAACCCGCGCGAGGCGATCCTGCCCGCCGACCGCTCGACGTCCGTGGACTACGCGTACGCGTGGGCCGGCGCCTACCACCGCCGTCTGCTCGACAAGGGTCTGCTGCACTTCACCGACGGGCTGCGCACGGCCGAGGACCGGCCGTGGATCTGGAAGCTGCACCGCGAGGCCGAGTCGTTCGCCGTGGTGAGCCTGCTGGGCGTGTTCTACCGGCGCGGGGTGGCCTCCTCCCTCACCCAGATCGGCGACGCCCGCCAGCTCGACTTCATCCGCGCCTTCGACCAGGTCATCGAGGAGACGGCGGCGGACCGGGACGCCGACAAGCTGCTGCCCAAGGCGGTGCGCACCTACTGCGCGATCATCGCCCACCACCTCTCCGACGAGTCCAAGTGGGAGCCGTCCGTGGCCAAGCAGTTGCGAGCGATGAGCGCGGCGGCCGTCAAGCGGATGCCGCAGGACATGCTCGGTGACGTGCTCGACACCATGGACCTGCGCCGCTCCGCCAAGCTGCGGCGGCTGCGGCGGCGGGCCACGACTGCGAAGGCGGCCGCCTGATGTCCCGGACCGGTTCCTCGACTGCTTCCCGTACGACCCAGATCTTCTGCGCCTCCACGCTGTACGGCGCGGTCACGCTGGCCGCCGCGATCGACTCCGACCTCTTCGAGGAGCCCGAGCGCCGGGTGCTTCTGGTGTTCAACAACACCGCGACGCCGGAGACCTCGACACCGCTGGACGAGATGCCGGGCTTCGCGCCGCTGCGCGAGCACTTCGACGAGGTGCTCTCCTGGAACGAGGCGATCCGCCCCTTCCACCCGGGCTCGTGGACGCCCCGCCCGGACGACATCCCCCTGTTCGAGCGCTATCTGCGGCTGCTGTGGGGCCTCGGCGAGGACCGGGTGGAACTGGTCCTGGAGTCCATCCAGGTCACCCCCGCCCTCACCGTCGCCCAGATCTTCACCGGCGCCCCCGTCGACGTCTACGCCGACGGCCTGATGAGTTACGGCCCCACCCGCAACAAGCTCGACCCGCTGGTCGGCACGCGCGTGCGCCGCCTGCTCCACCTGGACCTGGTCGCGGGTCTCACGCCGATGCTGCTGACCGAGTTCGGCGTGCCGCCGGTCGTGGTGCCGACGTCGGCCTTCCTGAAGGCGATGGGTGAACTCACGGCGGCCGTGGAGGAGTTGCCGCCGCTGCCGGACGACGCGGCGCTGCTGCTCGGCCAGTACCTCTCCGCACTGGACATCCTCTCCCCAGCGGAGGAGGAGGACCTGCACGTACGGATGCTGAAGGGCGCGGTCGCCCAGGGGCACCGCTCGGTCGTCTTCAAGCCGCACCCCAGCGCGCCGGCCCGCTTCAGCCGCGCCCTGGAGGCGGAGGCGGAGAGGCTCGGCGTGGACCTCGTCGTCCTGGACACCCCGGTGCTCGCCGAGGTCCTGTTCGAGAAGGCGAGGCCCGCGCTGGTCGTCGGCTGCTTCTCCACCGCCCTGTTCACGGCCTGCGCCCTCTACGACCTGCCGGCCGCCCGCATCGGCACCGAGCTGCTGCTGGAGCGGCTGACGCCGTACCAGAACAGCAACCGGGTGCCGGTCGTGCTGGCCGACGCGGTGCTGCCGGACCTGGAGGGCCGAGGGGGGCAGGAGGCCGTTCCCGCGGACACGCTCAACGACCTGATCACCGCGCTGGGTTTCACCTTGCAGCCGCAGATCCACCCGTCGCTGCGCCCGGCCGCGGAGCGTTATCTCTCCCGGCACTTCGGCCCGCGCACCCGGCGCTATTTCCGGAAGAAGCGCCTGACCGCGCTCGGGCTGCCGGGCGGGATTCCTCAGCGGTTGACGTTCCTGCCCCGCAACTCCACCGCGCGCCGTGTGGTGCGGCGGGCGCGGGCGCTGAAGAAGGCTGTGAAGCGCTAGGCGGAACACTGGGTGAACCACGGGAAACCATTGCGCGACCCTTCGTGAAAAGGCCAGGTCATACGCTGATGACCTGGCCTTTTCCGGCGCGTGCGAAACCTGTGACAAGGCCCCGTGGCGCCCCTACGATCGCGGGATGCGTATCCCCCAGCTCGAAGAAGCCAACGCCCGTATGCTGGCGCACGCACCATCCGTCCGGCCCGTCGCCACCAGCGACATCATTCGCACCCACCGGAAGAAATTCCCTTACCGCGGCTATGTGGAGATCGACTCCCCTTATTGCCCGCCTTTTGTGATGTTCTGCGTGAATGACGACGCGGTCGGTCTGGACACGCTGTGGAACGGCCGGTTCGGCTATGAGCCCGGCAGCCTCGCCACCTGGTCCCGGCTCGCCGCGAAGAGCGCGACGATCGCGGACGTCGGAGCGCACGTCGGCTACTTCTCACTGATCGCCGCCCTCGCCAACCCGAAGGCGAAGGTGCACTCCTTCGAACCCGTGGACCAGATCCACGCGCGGCTGTCGGTGAACGTCCGCTCGAACGGCGTTCAGAACGTCAGGCTCCACCAGGCGGGCGTGTCCAGCGAGCCGGGCTGGGCCGAGATCAGCGTCCGCTTCGCGGGCAACCTGCTGTCCACGGGCTCGACCCTGGAGGGCGGCGCCGCCGACGCCGAGCAGAAGCGGATCCGGCTGGTGTGCCTCGACGAGGTGTTCGCCGAGACCAGGCTGGACCTCATGAAGATCGACGTCGAGGGTCACGAGCTGTCGGTCCTCCAGGGGGCCCGCCAGGTCCTCAAGCGCGACCGGCCGACGGTACTGCTCGAAGCGCTGCGGGACGCGGACATGCGGATCCTCCTCGCCGAGTTCGATCCCCTCGGCTACGACTGCCACTGGGTCACCGAGCACGACGGCACCCTCGTCCCCTGGTACGCGCCCCGGCCGCCCAAGACACGGAACCTGCTGTTCACGCCCAACGATTGAGAGTGCGGACGGCTCCCGGCCACGGCCAGTTCGGCGGACGTTCACAGACCTTCCATAGCTTCTCCGAATGCCCCAGCAGGACATTCGACCGCGCATACCCGATGTCGTCCCGGCGCAGCCGGCGCCGCCGCGACAGGAGCCCGTGCGCCGCTCCCTCGTCTCGTACGTCCTCCCGGTCTACAACGAGGAAGACGGCATCAAGGCGTTCCACACCGAGCTGACCTCGGCGCTCGGCGAACGCCCCGACCTGGACTTCGAGTTGGTGTACGTCAACGACGGCTCCGGCGACGGCTCCCTGGCGATCCTGAGGGATCTCGCGAAGAGCGACGGGCGGGTCCGGGTCGTCGACTTCGCGCGCAACTTCGGGCACCAGATCGCCATCACCGCCGGTCTCGACGTCGCCCGGGGCGACGCGGTGATCGTGATGGACACCGACCTTCAGGATCCGCCGCGGGTCAGCCTGGAGCTGGTGGACGCCTGGCGGGCGGGTGCGGAGATCGTGCACGCCCGTCGGCGGTCCCGGCAGGACACCCCGTTCAAGCGGGCCACCGCACACCTCTACTACCGGGTCCTGCGCTCCTCGACCGACGTGGACATCCCGCTGGACACCGGGGACTTCCGCCTCCTTGACCGGCGGGTCGCCGACGAGCTGCGCAAGTACCGTGAGCGCAGCCGGTTCGTCCGCGGGATCGTCGCCTCAATGGGCTACCGGCAGACCGAGGTGGCCTTCGACCGCGACGAACGGTGCGCGGGCGAGACGAAGTACCCGCTGCGCAAGATGGCCCGCCTCGCCATCGACGGCATGACCAGCTTCTCCACCGCCCCGCTGAAGATGATCACCCGGCTCGGCTTCGTGGTGCTCGCGCTGTCGCTGCTCGGCATCCTCTACGCGCTCGCGATGAAGTTCTTCCGCCCCGACATCACCGTCTCCGGCTGGACGATGCTGATGTGCGTCGTGCTGTTCCTGGGCGGCACGCAGATGCTGTCGCTGGGTGTCATCGGCGCGTACGTGGGGCGCATCTACAGCGAGGCGCAGGGCCGGCCGCTGTACCTGGTGCGCGATGTGATCGGCGGCGACGGTGACCGCTGACACCACGGCGCCCGAGGCCACCACCGCTCCCGCCCGGCGCCGGCTCTCCCGCCAGCTGGTCAGCTACACCCTGATCGGCGGCAGCGGAGTCGCCCTGGACCTTCTCGTCTTCCTGCTGCTGCACAACATGGCAGGGATGAACGAGCAGTTCGCCAACGCGATCAGCACCACGCTCGGCATCGCCAACAACTTCGTACTCAACGCACGGTTCACCTTCGAGCGCCGTGACCGTCTCGTCGTGCGCTTCCTGCGTTTCTACGCCGTCGGCCTGACCGGCATCGCCTTCACGAACCTGCTCTTCCTCGCCTTCACCGACGGCCTGGGGATCGACGCCAACCTGATCAAGGCGGCCTCGCTGCCGCTGGTCCTGGCGCTCCAGTTCGTGCTCAACAGAAAGTGGAGTTTCGCATGAACCTCGGCATCATCGGCGCGGGTGCCACCGGCCTCACCGCCGCCTGGGACGCCGTACGCGCCGGACACCAGGTCACCGTCCTGGAGGCGGCCGACGAACTCGGCGGGCTGGTGGCCTCGTTGGAGGTCGGCGGGGTTCCGCTGGAGCGCTACTACCACCACATCTTCCGCAGCGACAAGGCGATGATCGCGCTCATCGAGGAGCTCGGCCTGGGGGACGCCCTGCGCTTCCACCGGCCGACCACCGGTATCTACCGGGGCGGCAAGCTGATCGACTTCACCACGCCCCTCGACATGCTGCGCTTCCCGGAGTTCGGCCCGGTCGACGCCGTGCGCTTCGCCGGTTCGTCGGCCGTGCTGAAGGCGGTCCGCAAGGGCGACCGCTACAACGACCTCACCGCACTGGCCTGGCTGCGCAAGTGGGCGGGCAGGAAGGCCACCGCCGCGATCTGGGAGCCGCTGCTGCGCGGCAAGTTCGGCGACCGCGCCGAACAGGTGTCGATGGCGTGGCTGTGGGCGCGGATCCACTGCCGGACCTTCGAACTCGGCTATGTGGACGGCGGGTTCGAGCGCGTCTACGCGGCGCTCAGGGACGGGATCGAGGAGCGCGGCGGGAAGGTGGAGTTCGGCAAGGCGGTGGAGTCGATCCGGCAGCCCGGGGCCGACGAGGCCGTCGTGACCTGCGCGGACGGATCGACGTACGCCTTCGAGCGGCTGATCGTCACCACCCCGCAGCCCGCGTTCGCCAAGGCGGCCGGGCTGCCCGACGACAGCGCGGTGTGGAGGAACCAGTACCTGGGCGCCACCTGCTTCGTCCTGGAACTGGACCGCAGCGCGATCCCCTACTACTGGCTCAACATCAACGAGCCGGACTTCCCGTTCCTCGCGGTGGTCGAGCACACGAAGATGATCGACCCGTCCGTGTACGGCGGCCGGCACATCCTCTACGTCGGCAACTACGTGGAGCGCGAGGACCGGCGGTTCACCACGGACCCCAGCGAACTGCTCGACGCGTTCGTGCCGTATCTGAAGCGGATCAACCCGGCCTTCGAAAGGTCCTGGATCCAGACCTGGCACTTCTCGAAGGCCGGGTTCGCGCAGCCGGTGGTGACGCCCGGGTACCGTGCGCTGATCCCGGCCCACGAGACGCCCATGAGCCGGGTCACTCTGGCCACGATGGCGCAGATCTACCCGCAGGACCGGGGGCAGAGCTACTCGGTGGCGATGGCCCGCGAGGTCGTCGCCGCGCTCGGGCTCAACGCCTGACGCACAGCACCAGCCGCTGCCCCGGCTCCCCGGGCGGGCAGTCGTACACGGCGGTGACCCGGCGCCACAGTTCCAGGTCGACGTGGCCCGGCTGGAACCAGGGCCGCTCAAGGACCGCGTACGGGGCCGGGTCGTGGTCGACGCAGTCGGCGTTCTCCTTGAACGACTTCAGCTCGGCCACGTCCGGCAGGTAGCGGGTGCGCTGAAGGAACGTGGCGATCGGGTACCGGCACTGCGCCGGGTGGCCGAGGTCGTACGCCGTCTCCCCGAAGGCCAGGTACAGCACCGGAGCGCCGGGGGGCAGATGGGCGGCGATCCGCTCGACGTCCTCGGCCGTGCGCCGCTGCTGCTCCAGATATCCGGCGCCGGTGACGGTGACCTTGCCGTGCAGCACCAGGTGCGGGGAGCCGGGCCAGACGCTCGCGGCCAGCAGGACGACACCGGACAGGGCGACCAGGACGGCCGAGCGGTTCCGCAGCCGCTTCTCCAGCAGGACGTCCACCGTGGCCGCGAGCAGGGCGACCAGTCCGGCGGCCCAGACCTCCCACGGCCGCTGGAACCTGCCGGGCAGCTGGGCGTACAGCACGGGCAGCACGCCGTACAGCAGGGACACGGCCCCGAAGCACCACGGCGGGGATCTGCGCGTGCCGCCCACCGCGACGCCCCAGACGACCGCCGCCACCACGGGCATCTGCGCTCCGTGGTACAGGAACCAGTTGCCCTGGACGACCACGACCGCCTGCGCGGCGAGACCGATGAGTGCGGCGATCACGAGGAGTTCGGTGCGGCGCAGCCCGCCCCGGACCCGGGTCAGGACGAGCAGCAGCGCGCCGGGCAGGAGCAGCAGCACCGGGCTGGTGACCGCACGGTCGGCGAGGAAGTCCACCGAGCGTTCGAGAATGAAGTGCGGGTGGATGCCGGTCCTGCCGATCGCCGACTGGTTGATCTGCGGCATGTCCTCGGTCCACTGCCACTCGTGGGTGCCCGCGAGGGCGCTCAGCCCGAACAGGGCCAGCGCGGCCGGGATGCCGAGCGCGGTGACGCGTACGGCCCGGCCCCGGTCGACCGCGTAGACGAGGAGCACCCCGATCGCGGCCGTCGCGGCGGTGGAGTACTTCATCATCACCGCGAGGCCGAGGGGGAGCGCGGCGAGCAGGGCCGCGGGCCAGGGGCGTCTGGGGCCGAGGGCGGCGGCGACGGCGAAGACCGTGAGGACGACGGCCGCCCACTCCGGCTGGAGGAAGTCGTTGCGGGGGGCGAGGGCCAGGGCGAGCCCGGTGGCGCCGGCCGTCAGCGCGGCCTCGCGGGGCGTGGTCCGGCGCAGCAGTGCCGTGTACAGGGCGTAGGCAGCGGCGGCGGCGAGCAGGACGCCCGCCGCGTTCATCACCGCCTCGCGCACCGCCGTACCCCCGAAGAAGGCGAGCCGGTCGAGGAGGGCGACGAACCACCGGTAGAAGTACGGGCGGTGGGTGAAGACCTCGGAGGGGGAGTATCCGGCCGCGCGGCCGGTGCGCAGGGCGGCCAGGACGTAGTGGAGGTCGCCGGTGAGACCGCGGGTGAGCACCGTGTACACCACTGCGGCCGCGGACGGCACGGCGACCGCCGCCCACCTGAGGGGTGAGCGGCGGCCGACGGGCGAGGTGGGCCGTACGGAGGTGCCGTCGGCCAGGGTTGTCGTCATGGTGTGCTCAGCCGCCCAGCAGGACCCGCAGGTCGGCCGCGTTGGCCTCGGTGACCTTCCACAGCTCCTGCTGGCGGCCGTAGACGTCGGCGACCGTCCTGTCGTGGTCGGCGAGCAGTTCCTTCGAGCGCTCCACGAGACGGTCGGCGAGGTGGCGGTCGTGGACCGAGACGCCCCACTCGGGCCGCTCGATGTCCCGCAGGAAGTACGCCATCTTGGGGTGCGAGATGAGGCTGATGATCGGGGTGCCGCAGCCGAAGGGGATCATGCCCGCGTGGCCGCGCATGCCGATGACCAGCTTGGTGCGGGCGTAGAGGTCGAGGATCTCCTTGTTCTCGAAGTCGTACATCGGGATGACGGGCAGCGAGATGCCGTGCTCGCGCCGCAGGTCGAAGACGATCTTCTCGTCGTCCAGGGAGTGCGCCACGCACTGGACCTCGGCCAGCTCGCCGAGGTCACGGACGGCCTTCGCCATCTGGGCCAGGAAGTAGCCGTAGTCGTGGCCGAAGCGCAGGCCGGCCCGGTCGTAGGCGGCGTTGATGAGGATCGTGTCGTCGCGCCTGGCCGGGTCCTGCCAGCCGGGGACCAGCCGGCGGGTGACCGTCGTCGGGCAGGGCTGGAAGCGGATCTTGTCGTGGAGGTGGGACGGGAGCATGGCCCGGACCTTCTCGATCGAGCCGTGGTTGCGCAGCCCGAAGAAGGAGGACTGCTCGACCAGGAGCCTGAGCGAGTCGCGGAAGCGGTTGGCGCGGTAGGACTGGCCGTCGAAGGCGTTGAAGCCGACCGCGAAGACCGCGATCGGGACGTCGATCCGCTTCAGGAGCTCGTCCGGGACGTTCCACTGCCAGGCGCTGTTGCCGTTGGGCATGGTGTCCGGGATGAACAGGCCGCCACCGCCGATGACCAGGCCGCGACGGCGGTTGACGCGCTGGAGGGCGCCCTCGTCGAAGAGGCGGTGGGCGTGCACCGAGTGCCAGCGGCGGGACGTGGTGTCCGGTCCGAAGGCGGAGCGGACGCTCTCCGGCAGGAGCTTGTCGCCCGCGTTGCCCTGCCGGTCCATGTAGAAGGCGACGTGCGCCAACTGATCCTCGGGCGCGCCCAGTTCCTGGGGCGGCACGGCGGAGGCGCGCTGCGCCCACAGGCGGCTGGAGCGGTGGGTGGGATCGACGGCCATGCCCGCGGTGGCGTACCGCAGGGCCTCGGTGTTGTCGCCGTGCACCCACGCCATCTGGGCGAGGCGGGCGTAGGCGGTGGCGGCCCGGTTGGGGGCGGCCGCGGCCAGCAGGAGCTGTGTCCTCGCCTCGTCGTAGCGGGAGACGCTCATCAGGGCGTGGCCGAGAACCTCGTGCGGCCAGGCCTCGTCCAGCGGGATGCGGACGCTGCCGAGGATGTCGACGGCGTCCTGGTAGTCGCCGGTGGAGATGTGGGCGGCGGCCACCTTGCGGGCGGCCTCGACGTCCCCGGTGCGGGCCACGTGCGGGGTGCCGTAGTGCACGACCAGGTCGTGGTGCAGGCCCCCCTGACGGTCCAGGTAGGCGGCCTGGAACTCGGCGTCGGACAGCTCGAACTCGCGCCAGCGCTCCTCGGCCCGGCTGTACCCCGCCTCGCCGCCCTGCCAGGGCTTGTGGCGGCCGGTGAAGTGCAGGATCGCGGTGTCGTCGGGGACGGGGAGGTCGCCCGACAGCCGCCGCTTGACGAAGTTGTAGCGGGCGTCGAGGCGCACGAAGTCGCCGTCCAGGACGGCGTTGAGGATGCCCTGGTCGTGCTTGTCGAGCTCGTAGTCGCCGGAGCGGCCGCACTTGTCGAGCTTCGCGCAGAAGGAGTCGCTCAGGTACTCGCGCTGGATGACCAGCAGACCGGAGTTGAGCTTGTGCTGCCCGTAGAAGAACTGCGGGACGGCCGCGAGCCCCTCGCGCAGCCGCAGGAGTTCACCGAGGTCGCCGAGGACGACCATGTCGGTGTCGAGCGTGATGACGGTGTCGTACTCGCGGATCCTGAAGACGTCCAGGATGAAGTACGCCTTGCGGACCAGGTAGTTGTCCTGGTCGCCCTTCTTGTACGAGTCGTAGTGGTCGGCGTCGACCCGCTTGAGGACGATCCTCGGGTGCAGCGCGCGGATCCGGGCGATCGAGCCGGGGCGCAGGTCGTCGTAGAGGACGACGAAGTCCTCGCACACGCCCGGGTTGGACAGGGCGAGGCTGCGCAGCAGGACGAGGAAGCCGGGCAGGTAGTTCTCGTCGACGAAGCTGGCGAAGGCGATCTTCCGCTTGCCGGTGAGCGCGTGCGCGTCGGTCAACGGGGCCAGTGGGGCGGTCGCGGTGAGGGAGTTGATGGTCATCGCAGGGAGATCCTCATGTCGGTCACGCTCTGGGCCCGCTCCATGACCCATGCCTTCTCGCTGGTGTATTCGTGCACGGACGTGATGGCGAGCTTCATCGCTTCCGGGACCCGGTAGGCGCCGCTCTCGTAGAAGTCGAAGCCGATCAGGTCGAGCTTCGGGCTCACGTCGAGGAAGTCCAGCAGCCACAGCATGTTGAAGCCGGAGGTCGGGATGCCGGACCAGACGTCGGTCCCGACCTTGCCGATGTTGCGCAGGGGCCAGCGCAGCGACTCGTCGCCGAGGTAGGTCTGGGCCCCGGGCACCAGGCGATTGCGCAAGGAGTACTTCCAGTCGCCGGAGACGCCGCCGAACACGAGGCGGGTGGTGACCTGCTGGTCCCAGTTGAAGCCGTGCTTGTGGATCGTGACGTGGATGTCGGTCCGGGCGCCGGTGTGCCTCGGGTCGATCCGGTAGGAGTTGAAGCGGACGACGAGGTCGTACGCGTCGATCTCGGCGCCCATGGAACTCGCGCCCACGCGCCCGGAGTTGGCGATCAGGCAGATCGACTTGCCGGCGATCAGGTTGCGGAACTCGCCGAGGGTGATCCACCGCACGCCACCGATGGTGGGGTCGTCGACCGGGCCGCGCATGCGGTTGCGGCGCTGCTCGGCGTAGAGGGCGACGGCCCGGGTGAGCGCGGCGGTGTCGGTGTCCTCGGTGGAGCGCAGGTCGAGGTACTGGCTGAGCAGTTCCTGCCGCTCCTGCACGGGGGCGTTGTCGGCGGCGAGCGACAGGAGCGCTCCCACCAGGCGTGGTTCGGCCTCGGCCCAGTCGCCGACGGCGTGCGCGGCCAGGCCCTCGGCCCACACGTCGGTGGCGGGGCGGGCGGCGAAGGCGCGGGCGCCGGGGACCTGTTGTTCAAGGAGTTCGAGGAGCTCGCGCTCCTTCTCCCCCGCGATGCGCAGGCCCGCGATCCGGGCGCGGACGCCGAAGCCGTCGTCGTCGGTGAGGCTCAGGTACTTCTCGTACGCCTCCAGCGCCTCGGCCTCCTCCCCCAGGGCCTCCAGGAGGCGGGCGCGCAGCCGCCAGCCGGCCCGGGAGTTCCTGCGCTGGGCGAGGACGGTGTCGCTGATGACCAGGGCGAGGTTCAGCTCGTCGTCGTAGCCGCACTCCAGGGCCTTGTTGCCGACGGCCAGCAGGGCGTCGAGCAGTTCGGCCGGGATGTTCGACGCGGGGCTCGCGGCTCCCTTGACGGCCCGCTTCAGCAGCGCGGTCGCACCGGAGGCGGCGGGGGCTGCCGGGGTGGCCGTGGCGGTGGTGCCCCAGACGACGAGCAGCTTGCGCAGCTGTTCCCCGAGTTCGACGCGGCGGCGGTCGACGCTGCCGACCACCTTGCCGCTGTGCGCCGCGCAGGCGCGCAGGCACTCGTCCAGCTCCCCTCCACGCGCGCGTGCACGCCTCTTCTGGACCGTCGTCATGACTCTCCTGTTGTTTTCTTGCCCAAGCGAAGACAAGTTCACGGGTTTACTGCGACGTGGGGGGATTCTGGGCGAACTTAGGAAGCCAAAACGACGTTCAGGTGAACTCACCGGGACCAGAAAGCCAATCGTTGACCCGGTGAGTAAGACATCGCCGTGATTCGGACTAACGTGCTGAGGCGCGTCCACAGGAGTGACTTAGGCTCTCCAGAGCTTGCGAAGGGAATAACCCGTGACCAGCATGACCGTCCGGCCGGCACCCGACCTGCCCCGGCGGCCGGAAGGGCCACTGCCCGCACCGCGCCCCCGGGAGACCCGGCTGCGGGCCCTGGACGGACTGCGGCTGGTGGCCGCGCTGATGGTGGCCGCGTACCACTACGGCGGCCGCGGCGGCGAGATCACCCAGTCCTGGGGAAGCTCCGCACAACGCCAGTTCCCGACGCTGCACACGTATTTCTCCTACGGCTGCCTCGGCGTCCAGGTCTTCTTCGTGATCAGTGGATTCGTGATCTGCATGAGCGGCTGGGGCCGGCCCCTGAAGTCGTTCTTCGCCTCCCGCGCCTCCCGGCTGCTGCCCGCCTACTGGGTCGCGGTCCTGCTGGTCACGGCGGTCTTCGCGCTGCCGATCGCCGCCTACAAGGCGCTGTCGCCGAGCGACGTCCTGGTGAACATGACGATGCTTCAGATGCCGCTGGGCGTCGACCGGGTGCTCGGCGTCTGCTGGACGCTGTGGGCGGAGGTGCGCTTCTACGCCCTGTTCGCGCTGTGCGTGGTCCTGCCCGGGGCCTCCCGGCGCCGGGTGATCATGTTCTGTGCCGGCTGGACGCTGGCGGCGGCCCTCACCCAGGCCGCGCACCAGCCGCTGCTCGACGTGGTGTTCATGCCCGAGTACGCCTCCTTCTTCATCGGCGGCGTCGGCCTCTACCTCGTCCACCTCGACCGGCGGGACGTGTACGCGTGGGGCATCGTGGTGGTCAGCTTCCTGATCGGGCAGCACTACGCGGTCAAGTCGCTGTGGAACGTGTCCGACCCCGACGCCTTCGCGCACCGCACCTCGCTGGGCATCGTGCTGGTGGTCGCCTTCGGCTTCGTCGCCGTCGCGGCGATCGCGCTGGGCTGGCTGAGGTGGGCCGACTGGCGCTGGCTGACGGTGGCCGGGGCGCTGACGTACCCCTTCTACCTGGTCCACGAGCACCTGGGCTGGGTGGCCGTCCGGGCCCTGCACCGCGGTCTGGGCCTTCCGGCGTCGGTGACCTTCGCCCTGACGATCGCCCTGATGCTGTCCTTGGCCTGGCTCTTGAACCGACTGGTCGAGAAGCCGCTGACCCCGCGACTGCGCGGAGCACTGCTGCGCTGACCCGGCGCCTCTTCCGGCGCTGTCCCGACGTGTGGCGCATTGTTCGGCCGCATTGCCGAGCGCGGGACGGCCGCGCACATGACGCCGAGCCGAATTCCGTGTCCTTTCCCTGGTCGGACGCGGGCGGCCGGTGCCGGACGATCACCAGATTCAGGCAATTCACGGAAACGCTCCCTGCCGGAATTCCCGCGACTACACCCCGTATCGCGCCTCGATCCCCGCGATCACCAGTTCCAGCCCCTCCTCGTAATGCCGCTCGAAGTCCTGGAAGATCTCCGCGCCCGCCGCCGCCGACAGCGGGAAGCCGTCCATCAGGCGGGCGCGTTCCGCCACGTCGAAGCCGTCCCGGCGCTCGCCGGGCAGCGGCTCCACGCCCTGCTCCTCCGTGACGAAGCCGAGGGTGTAGAGGTACGACGTCGACATGGCCCGGACCGCCTGCGCGAGGGTGAATCCGGCGGCCGTGCACAGGCGCAGGGTCTCCTCCATGTGCTCGACGTGGACCAGGCCCGTGAAACGTGAGCCGCTGTAGACCTTGGCGCCGTCGCGGTAGCCGAGCAGGGCGGTGCGCAGGCCGCGGTTGGACTTGAGGAGTCGCTCGCGCCAGGTGTCGGACGGGTCGAGTGCGGTGCCGGCGACCATCCGCCGGAACATCTCGGTCGCCATCTCGTCGAGCAGCGCCTGCTTGTCCTTGAAGTGCCAGTACAGGGCGGGCGCCTTGACGTCGAGTTCCTTGGCGATGGCCCGCAGGGTGAGGCCGTCCAGGCCCACCTCGTTCAGGAGTTGCAGGGCGGTGGCGGCGACCCTCGCGCGGTCGAGGGGCGGGCGTTTCTCCGTACTCACGCTTGACAGCTTAACAGCGTTAAGGGCACGCTCGTGGTCAGGAGCACTTAACAGCGTTAAGGAGATGGGTATGAACACGGACGTACTGGTCGTCGGCGCAGGCCCCACGGGGCTCGCCCTCGGCATCGACCTCGCTCGGCGGGGCGTGGACGCGCTGGTCGTGGAGAAGGCGGACCGGCTGTTCCCGGGCTCGCGCGGCAAGGGCCTCCAGCCGCGCACCATGGAGGTCTTCGACGACCTCGGCGTGCTCGACGCGATCCTCGCGGTCGGCGGCACCTACCCGGTCGGCATGGTCTGGCAGGACGGCGAGCGGGTCGGCGAGCACCACATGTTCGACCCGGCCGAACCGACGGAGGACTCGCCGTACAACGCGCCCTGGATGGTGCCGCAGTGGCGCACGCAGGAGGTGCTGTTCGCACGGCTGGAGGAACTGGGCGGGCGGGTGGTCTTCGGCCGGGAGGCCGTGGGGTTCGAGCAGGACGCCGACGGGGTGACCGTGCGCTTCGCGGCGGGCCCGGACGTCCGCGCCCGGTACGTGGTCGCCGCCGACGGCGGGCGCTCGGTCGTCCGCCGGACCCTCGGCATCGGCATGACCGGCGAGACCGTCGACCCCAACCCGCTGCTCGTCGCGGACGCCCGCGTCACCGGCCTCGACCGGGACAACTGGCACATCTTCCCGCCCCGCGGCGACACCGGCTACCTCTCGATCTGCCCGCTCGCCGGCACGGAGGACTTCCAGATCGTGGCCCAGTTCCCGGAGGGCACGCGGGTGGACCTGTCACCCGACGCCGTCCGCGAGGTCGTCGCCGCCCGCTCCCACCTCGCCCCCGAGTCGGTGACGGAGGTCCGCTGGGCCTCGGACTTCCGGCCCCGCGCGGCCCTCGCGGACAGCTTCCGCTCCGGCCGGGTCTTCCTGGCCGGTGACGCCGCCCATGTGCACTCCCCCGCGGGCGGCCAGGGCCTCAACACCAGCGTCCAGGACGCCTACAACCTGGGCTGGAAGCTGGGGGCGGTCCTGCGGGGCGGTGCCCCGGCCGCCCTGCTCGACACCTACGAGGAGGAGCGCCGCCCCATCGCGGCCGACATGCTCGGCATCTCGACGGGCGTGCACCGGGGAGAGGTCCGCCGCGGTGAGGCGACCCGCCAACTGGGCCTGGGGTACCGGGACTCGTCCCTCACCGAGGAGACCCGCACGGCGCCGAGCGGGCTCCGCGCGGGCGACCGCGCTCCCGACGGCAAGCTGGCCGGCGTACGGCTCTTCGACGCCTTCCGTGGCCCGCACTGGACACTGGTGGCGGTCGGGGTCGAGGCGCCGGAGCCGCCGGAGCCGGTGCGGGTGGTCACCGGTGACGAGCAGCCGTCGTACGGCAAGGGACTGTTCCTGGTGCGTCCGGACGGCTATGTGGGCTGGGCCGGCGAGGACGCCTCGAAGCTGGCGGACTACGTCGGCCGGGGGATCACGCGCTAGCGAGCGACAGCTTCACGGCGAACCCGAGGAACAGCGCCCCGGCCGCCGAGGTCACCCCCGCCGACAACCGTCGGCGCCTGCGGAACGCGGCCGCCAGCTTCGTCCCGCCGAAGATCAGCGCCGTGAGGTACAGGAAGCTGGCCGCCTGCGCGAACGCCCCGAGGACGACGAAGGACAGCGCCGGGTACGCGTACCCGGGATCCACGAACTGCACGAAGAAGGCGACGAAGAACAGGATCGCCTTGGGGTTGAACAGGCTGATCACGAGGGCCCTGCGATACGGGCGCTCGCCCGGACCGGCGTCGAGGGCCTGCGCGCCGGACACCTCCGCCTCGACCACGGGCGAGCGGCGCGAGCGCCACAGGCCCCACGCGGCCCGCAGCATCCCCACCGCGAGCCAGGTCAGATACCCGGCGCCCGCGTACTTCACGATTCCGAACAGCACGGCGTTGGCCTGGAGCAGCGAGGCGACCCCGGCCGCGGACAGGGTCATCAGCACGGCGTCCCCGCACCACACCCCGGCGGCGGCGGTGTACCCGGCCCGCACGCCCCGGCGCGCGGCGACGGAGACGACGTACAGCGAGTTGGGGCCGGGCAGCAGGACGATCAGGACGAGTCCTGCGAGGTAGGTGGGGAGGTCCATGACACCGAACATGGGAACGAGTGTCGCACTCAGAACGCGTCCGAGGGGACGTACGTGCCCCACACCTCGCGCAGGGCGCCGCACACCTCGCCCACCGTCGCCCTGGCCTTCAGCGCGTCCTTCATCGGGTAGAGGACGTTGTCCTCGCCCTCGGCGGCCTTCTTGAGGGCGGCGAGGGCCGCGTCCACGGCGGCCTTGTCGCGCTCGGCGCGGAGCCTCGCGAGGCGTTCGGCCTGCCGGGCCTCGATGGCGGGGTCGACGCGGAGCGGCTCGTAGGGCTCCTCCTCGTCGAGCCGGAAACGGTTGACGCCCACCACGACCCGTTCGCCGGAGTCGGTCTCCTGGGCGATGCGGTAGGCGTTGCGCTCGATCTCGTTCTTCTGGAAGCCGTGCTCGATGGCGGCGACCGCGCCCCCCAGGTCCTCGACCCTGCGCATCAGATCCAGCGCGGCCGCCTCGACGTCGTCGGTCATCTTCTCGATCACGTACGAGCCGGCGAACGGGTCGACCGTCGCCGTCACGTCGGTCTCGTACGCCAGCACCTGCTGGGTGCGCAGCGCCAACCGCGCGGACCTGTCGGTCGGCAATGCGATGGCCTCGTCGAAGGAGTTGGTGTGCAGCGACTGGGTGCCGCCCAGGACCGCCGCCAGGCCCTGGACGGCGACCCGGACCAGGTTGAGCTCCGGCTGCTGGGCCGTCAGCTGCACACCGGCCGTCTGCGTGTGGAAGCGCAGCATCAGCGACTTGGGGTTCTGCGCGCCGAACTCCTCCCGCATCACGCGCGCCCAGATACGCCTGGCCGCGCGGAACTTGGCGACCTCCTCCAGAATCGTCGTGCGCGCGACGAAGAAGAACGACAGACGCGGGGCGAAGTCGTCAACGTCCATCCCGGCCGCGACCGCCGTGCGGACGTACTCGATGCCGTCGGCGAGGGTGAAGGCGATCTCCTGCGCGGGCGAGGCCCCCGCCTCGGCCATGTGGTAGCCGGAGATCGAGATCGTGTTCCACCGGGGGATCTCGGCCCCGCAGTACTTGAAGATGTCCGCGGTCAGCCGCAGCGAGGGCTTGGGCGGGAAGATGTACGTCCCGCGCGCGATGTACTCCTTCAGCACGTCGTTCTGGATCGTGCCGGTCAGCCGGTCCGGGCCGACCCCCTGCTCCTCGGCGACCAGTTGGTACAGCAGGAGCAGCAGCGCGGCCGGGGCGTTGATCGTCATCGACGTGGACACCTGGTCCAGCGGGATCCCGTCGAACAGCACCCGCATGTCGTCGATCGAGTCGATGGCGACGCCGACCTTGCCGACCTCGCCGTGCGCGATCGGGGCGTCGGAGTCGTGGCCCATCTGGGTGGGCAGGTCGAAGGCGACGGACAGGCCCGTCGTGCCGTGGGCGATGAGCTGCCGGTAACGGGCGTTGGACTCCGTCGCCGTGCCGAAACCGGCGTACTGGCGCATGGTCCAGGGCCGGCCGGTGTACATCGACGGGTACACGCCCCGCGTGTAGGGGTACCCGCCCGGCTCGCCGAGCTTCTCCTCGGGGTCCCAGCCACGCAGGGCCTCGGGGCCGTAGACGGGTTCGATGGGCAGTCCGGACTCCGACTCACGCGTCATGCCCACCACCGTATTGCGGTCCCGGGCGAAGCGCCGCCGGGTCGTTCGCAACCGGCCGTCCGGGGGGAGACATGTCAGGGACGCCGGTGAGACGACAGGGGGTCCGGATGCGTAGTACGGGCATGGGGAGATCGTTCGCCGCGCTGCTGGTCCTGGCGATGGCCTGCGGCTGCACGGTGCAGAGCGCCGACGGGGCCGGGGACGGCAAGCGGCGTCTGCCGGTGCGGATCGAGGTCCCGAAGCAGAGCGCACCGCCGGCCGACGACGACCCGAAGCCGAGCGCCACACCGTCCACCCGGGCCCCCGCGCCCGCCGTGCTGTGGTCCCGGGGCGACTCCGGGCGCGACGTACGGGAGTTGCAGGCCCGGCTGCGTCAGGTGGCGTGGCTCTACGACGGGCCGACGGGGTCGTACGACGATCTCACCGAGCGGGCGGTGAAGGGGTTCCAGGGCAAGCGCGGGCTGCCGCGGACCGGGAGGACCGACACGGTCACCTGGAAGCGGCTGAAGGACATGACGCGCGAGCCGGGCAAGTGGGAGCTGTATCTGATGGGCGGCCAGCCGGCCGACGCGCCCGACCCGCGCTGTCTGACCGGGCGGGTGCTGTGCGTCAGCAAGACGAGCCGGACCCTGCGCTGGATGATCGACGGACGGACGGTCATGACCGTGCCGGTGCGCTTCGGCTCGGTGGGCACACCGACCCGTGAGGGCGTGTTCAGCGTCTACTGGAAGTCACGGCACCATGTGTCGACGCTCTACGACTCCCCCATGCCCTACGCCATGTTCTTCAGCGGCGGCCAGGCGGTGCACTACTCGGCCGACTTCGCCGCCCACGGGTACGCGGGCGGCTCCCACGGCTGCGTCAACGTGCGCGACGAGGCGGCGATCGCGGACCTGTTCGCCCAGGTGAGGAACGGCGACAAGGTCGTCGTCCACTGGTGAGTTCCGCGGGAGGGTTAGGGGCGCGGACGGGACCGGGGGAACGTGTCCCGCCCGCGCCAGGTGCACGAGCCGTAGGTACGGGGGGAACCCCGGCTCTGTGCGACGGCCGATGACCAGTCGGCTCACTCAGTACTGCGCCGCAGCGCCCGAAAACGTCACACCCACCGCGACCGAAACCGCGGCGGGCGGGCAAAGTGCAGGTCAGCGAGGTGGCGAGCGGTCAGAGCGCGCTGTACGACGGGGTCGGCCGGGGGTCCGGTGACATCGTTGCCCGGCTCGTGGCGAGCGGGGCCCCGGTGGCGGTGCCGCCGTCGGGGGCGTGGTGGTTCTCGCGGGGGGACGTGAACCGGTCGCCGTCCCGGCCGTGTCCGCCGCCCCGGCCGTGGCCGCCACCGTGGTCGCCGCCGTGGCCGCCCTTGTCGTTGTCCTCGTGGTCGCCGGTGTCCTCGCCCTTGCCGTCGCCCTTGCGGACGTCGGGGGCGGACTTGGGGTCCCCGCCCTGGGTGCCGGCGTCGGACAGGACGCCCTTGCAGTACTTCCACACCTGCGAGGTGCCGCCCGCCGCGCCCTCCAGGGAGCGCTTGCGGGCCGGGTCGAGCTTCTTGCCCGCGCGCATGTCCCGGCAGGCCGAGGCGGCTCCGTTCCAGTCGCCGCGGGGCCGCACGCCGAGGCCCTGGGAGCTCTTGTCGGGCGCCGCGCCGGTGTCACCGCGTGCCGTGTCCCGGGAGCCGGTCCCGCTGGAGGGAGAGCCCTTCGGCGAGGGCGCGCCCCCGGGAGCCGGGGTCGACGGCGAGACGAGCGAGCTGTCCGGGGTGGTGGCCGACACCGACGCCGCGGGTTCCGGTTCGCCGTCCCCGAGGTGCGGCAGGACGCCGATCCCGGCCGCGGCGGCCACTCCGCCCACCATCCCGACGGCCAGTACGGCGGCCAGTCCGAGGTGCGCGGGACGCCGCCGACGGGGACGGCCGGCCCTGTCCTCCGGGGTGCCGATCCGCACCAGACCGGCGTCGGCGGAACCCGCTCCGGCTTGGTGCCGGCCCCGGGCGGGCGGGCTCACCGAGTCGTCCGCACGCTCCGCGCGCACCTTGCGGAACGCGGCCAGCGCGGCCTCCTCACCGGGGAGTCCGCCGCTGGTCGGCGCGGGTTCGACGGTCAGGGAGTCCAGTGTTTTCGCGAGCCGTTCGGCCTGGTCGCGGGCGGCCTCGTCGACAGCTTCCAGTGACTCGCCGCGCAGCAACCGCTCCGCTGTCTCGGGGTCCAGCCACCTGTAGCGCTCGTCGGCCATCACATGTCCTTCTGCGTCCGCGGACGCATATGCGTCACACTCGCGGACGTCACCGCAGTGTCCTGCGGTTCTCGCTGCGGCGGCAGGGCATCGAGCGCGCCGGCCGATTCCGGATCCTCGCCGAGGAGCTCGGCGAGCCGTTTCAGCCCCCGGTGCGCGGCCGTCCGTACCGCGCCGGGCCGCTTGCCGAGGGTCTCGGCGGCGGTCTTGGCGTCCAGACCGACCACCACGCGCAGCACCACGGCCTCGGCCTGGTCCTGGGGCAGCCGGGCGATGAGCGAGAGGGTGGAGCCGGTGGCCAGCGCCTCGATGGCCTCGCCCGCGGTGTCGGACTCGGCGGGCTTCCCGGTCAGTTCGGTCTCGTCGCCGCCGATGGCGGGGCGGCGGCCGCGCATCCGGATGTGGTCGAGGGCCCGGTTGCGGGCTATCCGGGCGGCCCAGCCGCGGAAACGGTCCGCGTCCCCGTCGAAACGGTCCAGGTCACGGGCTATCTGGAGCCAGGCCTCGGAGGCCACGTCCTCGGCGTCCGGATCACCGACCAGCGTCCGGACGTATCCGAGCAGCCGCGGGTGCACCGCGCGGTACACAGTCCGGAACGCGGTCTCGTCCCCGTCCTGTGCCGCAAGCACCGCGGCAGTCAACTCCGCGTCGTCCCCCAGCACCCGTGAATCCTCAATACGTGGTCGCGATCGATGGTCGCCGCTTCGGCCCGTCGCGGGGTTGTGGTGATCGTCCGACAGTCACGTTGATCATTCAACTCCGCGCCCGGCGCGAAAGGCACGTTACGACCTGAAACCGCCGCTCGTCCATGTCCGCCCAAAATGCAACTGCCTCGTGATCCGGAGGCGGTCCGGCAGGGTGTGACAGAAACCGCACTCATGACGCTGAAGGAAGTACGGGCCGCCGCGCGGCCCGTACCGCGCGACGGCCGGGGCCTCTCCTGTGGGGGGTGGCGGCTCCGGCCGTCTCCGCGACGGCACCGCTGGGACCTGGGCTGCGCCCGGATCGTTTCCCGGCCACGACGACCCGGCTTCAGTCCGAGCAAGCGGTCGCGGACCCGTCGGCCGCGGAAGTGACGGCTACGCGGAAACCGGCTCCGGAGGTGAACTCGGGCCCGGCCGCCCTCCCCTCGCCGTCGAGGGTCTCCTCGGTCAGGAAGTACACGTCCAGCGTCCTCGCGTCGTCCGCCCCACCCAGGGTGACGCACAGGCTCGCGGGCCGATCCTCCTTCGCGGACGGCCGGGCAGCCCGGGACGGCTTCCAGCCCTCGCGCTCCGCTGCGGCCCGGTAGTGCCGGGTCACGTCAGCCCTGTCCCCGGGAAAGACGTAGGTCCGCTCGGCGTACAACCAGGCCTCGCCGCTGTCCTCCCGGCAGCCGGCCTCAAGATCCTCGAAGCCCTGGGGCACGATCGTCCCCTGAGGCCGGGAGTCGAGAATGCCGTACGCCTTCAACTCGTCGACCCGGCCCCCGATGCCCTCGCAGCCCGGGGAGGACCACCCGCACGACGAGACGTCGGGGTGACCTGCCGACCGTCAAGCATCCGACCGTAGGGTTGATCGACACGGGCAACCCCATCACCCCGATGTCGCGGAGCGATTCACAGTGGACATGGTCCCCGGTTACGTGTTCATCCTGCCGACGGTGATCGTCGTGGGATGGATCCTGTCGTGGTGGGGAGCCCGCCGGGTCCGGTGGCTCCTGCTGGCCGTCGGGGCCGTCGTCTCCGTGCTCTGCGTCGTCGTCGGCTGGCAGGCGATGGGGCCCCCGGCGGACCCGCGGACCGTCAGCTGCTCGTCCAGCTGGGCGTGCACGGATCCGGGTTCTCTCTACCTGGTCGCGGCCGGGCTGCTCGGTCTCGGGTGCTGCCTGGTGCTGTTGCTCCTCGCGCTCGTGGGCGAGGCGATCGCGTTCAGCAGGAGGGGACGCCGGACCTCCGGCTGACGGTTCATCAGCCGGACCGGGTGCGCGGCCGGGCGGCTCGGCAGGATCGTCATCCGTGCTTCCGGGACTGGTTCTTGTCCGCGGTCGGCCCCACGGTCGACCTCGCTGTCGGCCTCACGGTGGGCCTCGTGGTCGCCTTCCCGTTCCCCTCCCCGTTCCCCGGCTTCGCCTCGGCCGTAGCCGGGTGCGTGAGAGCGGCGCAGTAGGCGCTCACGTTCGCCGCGCCGCCCGCCGCCGCGGCGAGCCTCTGGTACGCCGTGGAGTCGAGCGCCTTGCCGCGGCCCCGGAGCTTCTCGTACGTCACGCATTGCGCCAGGGTGTTCTTCGCGGTGGCCGGACGGTCGGCGGGGGCGGACCGGGAGGGCTGTGGGCCGCTCGGCGACTCGGCCGGGGCGCTCGTGGCGACGCTCGGACGGACCCGCCCGCCGCCCGCGGGCGCGCCCTCGGCCGGACCACCGCCACCGGCGCCGATCGCCGCGTAGGCGACACCGCCGAGGGTGAGACTCGCCAGGAGCACGGAGAGCGTCGCCTTCAGCGAACGGGCCCGGCGCCGCCGCGAGCGGGGCCGCCAGTCGTCCCGCCGCCGCGTCCGCGCCCGGTGCGCCCCGGCGTCCCTCGCCACCCGGAAGGCGTCCACAGCCCGCCGCTCCGCCTCACCCTCGGTCTTCTCGCCACGCAGTGCCGCGGCGAGCAGCGCTTCCAGTCCGCTGTCGTCGTGGCGGGACGTGTGGCCGTGGGAGGGCCCGGAGGCGGTGCGCCCGCCGTGCGCCGACGTGGACCGGGAGGGGGCACGGGGCCGCCTCTCCTCGGGTGCGCCGTCGTCGTACGACTGCCCCCGGCCGGGGGCGTCGCCGCTCCGCTCGTCACCCATGCCGTGTCCGTCCCTGTCCGACGTGGCGTCCTCACCTGTCATGTCGACTCCCCCAGCGTCCGGGGGCCGTCATCCGTCACACTCTCGACGCCCAGTTGCTGCGCCAGCCGCTTCAGTCCCCGGTACGCGGCGGTGCGCACCGCGCCGGGCCGCTTGCCGAGGACACGGGCGGCCGCGGGACCGTCCAGTCCGACCACCACCCGCAGCAGCACCGCCTCGGCCTGGTCGCGCGGCAGCCCCCGGACCAGTGCCAGGGCGTACTCGGTGGAGAGCGACTCCAGTGCCTGGTCGTGGGTGCTGTACGGGCCGGGCAGGTCCAGCATGTCCTGCTCCAGCGCCGCCGACCGGGGCCGCACCTTCTGCCGCCGCAGATGGTCCAGGGCCCGGTGCCGGGCGATGGTCGCGGTCCAGCCGCGGAAGCCCGCCCCGTCCCCCCTGAACCGGCCCAGGTCCCGGGCGATCTCCAGCCAGGCGTCCGACGCCACGTCCTCCGCGTCCTCCCCGACCAGCCCGCGCAGGTACCCGAGCAGTCCGGGCTGCACCAGCCGGTAGGCGACCGCGAAGGCTTCCTCGTCCCCCTCCTGGGCCCGCGCGACGGCCGCGCCCAGCTCCCCGTCGTACGCCTGCACGCGGCGAGGTTCCCCTCCCTGGCCCAAGAACTTTCCCGTCCGTACCGGTTCGTGGCGATACCGCACCGTCCGGCACGGTCACCCTTGCCCATGTCCCCCACGGTCAACAGCGCCGGACCTCACAGAAGTGTCACAGCAGGTCGGACATCCCGGGCATCCCGCTTCGAACACCTGTGACACCTGGCAGGGTTCATACGCTGTGTGAGTGCCACCTGTGGGACAGGTGGTGTTTCTGTGACCAATTCAGGGGTGGGGTAGTGAGTCGTAAAAGCCGTGCGTACAGACCGCTGAGCATGAAGCGGCGGGCGTGGCTGACGCTCGGTGCGGTGGTTCTGGGGGGCGGCGGCATCGCGACCTACGCCGCCGCCAGTCCGTCGACCGACGCCGCGGGGGATCTGGAGTCCGAGCGGCCGGTGAAGGTCTACAACCTCGCGCTGAAGGCTCCCGAGACCGGCGAGCGCGAGCTGCCGCGCACCGAGACCAAGCAGTTCTCGCTGCTCGGCATCTCCTGGACGGGGGCGACCAAGCACCTCGACGGCAAGGCGCAGGTACGCACCCGGAGCATCGACACCGGCGCGTGGACGTCCTGGCAGGACCTGGAGACGGACGCGGACCCGGTGGAGGACGCCGACGAGCGGGCCGGGGCACGCGGCGCGTCCGAACCGCTGTGGGTGGGCCCCTCGGACGGTGTCGAGGTGCAGGTCGTCCACGAGGACGGCACCACCAGCGCCGGACTGCCCACGGGTCTCAAGGTCAACCTGGTCGACCCGGGCGTGACCGCCGCCGAAGCGGCCGACGCCGCGACCGAACCGGCGGCCTACACGGAGGACGTGACCCCGAGCCCCACGGCCACCACGCCTACCTCCCCGGCCCCCACGGCCACCACACCCACCGCCCCGACCTCCACGGTTCCCGAGCCGCCGATCGTCTCGCGCGCCGACTGGGGCGCCGACGAGTCGCTGAGCCCCGACCCGTCGGAGTACAACACGGACGTGAAGGCCGTCTTCGTCCATCACACGGCCGGTTCGAACGACTACACCTGCACCGAATCGGCGTCGATCGTGCGGGCCGTCTACGCGTACCACACCGCCCCGGCCCCCAACGGCAACGGCTGGAACGACCTCGGCTACAACTTCCTGGTCGACAAGTGCGGCACGATCTTCGAGGGCCGCAAGGGCGGCGTGGACCAGCCGGTCCTGGGCGCCCACACCTACGGCTGGAACCGTGAGTCCACCGGCATCGCGGTCATCGGCGAGTACACCGCGACGGGCGCCTCGAACGCCGCCCTCACCTCGGTCGCGAGGATCGCGGCCTGGAAGCTCGGCCAGTACGGCGTCGACCCCGACTCGACGGTCCAACTGAAGGCGGGTGCGACCCAGAAGAACCTCGCCGGTACCAGCTTCACCGCCGGTGAGTCCTACACCTTCAACCGCGTCTCCGGCCACCGCGACGGCTACGCCACCGAGTGCCCGGGCAACTCCCTCTACGCCCAGCTCCCGACCATCCGCGCCTGGGCGGCCGGCCCGGTGCAGGGCCTGAAGCTCACCTCGCTGACCGGCGCGACCCTGTCCGGCTCGACGTACTGGACCAAGGGCGCGATCACGGCGAAGTGGTCGACCACCACGCCGGCTTCGCTGATCTCGAAGTTCGAGCTGCTGGTCGACGGCCAGGTCGTCGCCACCACGTCCGGTACCGCCACCTCGGCGAGCACGACCCTGGGGGCGGGCAGCCACAAGGTCGCCGTACGGGCCGTGCACCAGTCCGGCAGGACCACGCCCGCGACCACCGCGCTGACCGTCGTCACCGACACCACCGCGCCGGTCTTCTCCACCACCCCGAAGATCACCCTGCGCACCGGCACGGTCAACGCCACCGCCGTCCCGGTCACCCTCGGCTGGAAGGCCACCGACTCCCAGGCCCTGAAGTCGGTGAGCCTGCTGTCCCCGACCACGGCCACCTTCGGCCCGACCACCACCAGCTCCAGCCGTACCGCCAAGCCCGGTACCGCGAGCACCTGGTCGATGAAGGCGTACGACGTCGCGGGCAACACCCGCACCTCGTCGCCCTCCTACACGCCGATGATCCTCCAGGAGACCTCGGCCACGAAGTCCGGCAGCTGGACGAGCCGTTCCTCCACGAGCTACCTCGGCGGGAAGTCGTACTCCAGCGGTTCCAAGAACGCGAGCCTGAGCTGGACGTTCACCGGCCGGTCCGCCGCCTGGGTGGTCTCGCGGGCGTCCACCTCCGGGCAGGCGTACGTGTACGTGGACGGCACCAAGGTCGCGACCGTGGACCTGAAGTCCTCGACCACGAAGTACCGCGACGCGATCTGGACCAAGTCCTGGTCCAGCAGCGCCAAGCACACCGTGAAGATCGTGGTGGTCGGCACCAGCGGCCGCCCCACGATCACGACGGACGGCCTGGTCTACATCAAGTAGCCGCACTCCCGAACGCCGGGCGCCCGCTCCCCCGCACTCCGGGGAGCGGGCGCCCGTCCGCGTTTCGGTCAGCGCTGCACGGCGCCCGTCGCGTCGCGGCACAGCAGCCGCAGCGAACCGTCCCCGGCGAAGCAACGGCGGGCCTCGTCCACCGGGTCCCACAGCCGTCCGTCGGGCGTACGGACCCAGTACTCGCCGCCGCTCGTCCACCACTCGGCGCCGGTCTGGTGGACGACGACCTCACCGGCGTAGGCACCGAGCCCGCGCAGCACGGTCTCCACGGCGGCGTACGGGGCGCCCTCCCGCCGTATCTCCTCGATCAGCCGGTCGACGCGCCACAGGCTCTGCGCCGAGTAGTCGAGCCGTACGCGCGCGCCCTCGCGGAGCGCCGACACGGCGTCGGCGGCCCACCGCACGGGTCTGGCCGCGGCGGCGGGGCGGCTGGCCTGGCGGGTGGTCACATCAGCCGTCGTAGGGGCAGTTGCCTGAGCCGTCACATCAGTCGTCACAAGGGGGAGAGCGTTTGGGCGGGGGGTTTCGTCACCCGGATCGGCGGACCTCGGCGGGACCGGCGCAGGACCGACGCACCTTCGCCGCAACCCTCCCCGGACGGTCACAGGACTCTTTCGGCAGCGAGGTTGACGCCGGAGTGACGATTCCCCCCTCCCGTGCGCTCCTGTCTCTGATGAGCGACTACTTCCATCTGCGCGCGGTGCCGCCCTCGGCCCTGCGCAACAGCGCGAACTGGATGCAACGGCTGTTCGAGGACGACTGGAACGCCGTACGCGAACGCATCGGACGACACCGGGAGGAGGTGCTGGACAAGTCCTACCTGGACCACGAACTCCTCTACGCCGGCGCCGAGGTGGTCCTCGGCGGCCTCCCGGTCTACCCGGGCGACCACGACAAACCCCCGTTCCTGCTGCTGACCGCGGCCCGGGCGAACCGGGTCTCGGCGTACCTGGGCGGGGCCGACTTCGAGGCCCTGTGGCTGGTCGCCCGTGAGGAACTGCTGCCGAGACACGGCGGGGCGGCCGCGGAACGGGAGGCGCGGGGGGTGTTCGCGGCGGCGCACCGCGATCTCACGGCGTTCTACGGGCAGACGGCGCAGTACGGGGACGCCGTGGTCAAGTGGCTCGTCCACTGAGCCGCTCCCGTACCGTGCCGACGGCCCTCATCCCCGCCGCCGGCTCCTGCGGGACACCACCGCGCGCAGCACCCGCCGGCCCTCCGTCGAGACCTCCAGAGCCGGACGCAGACCCGCCGCGCCGTGGCCGGCGAGGAGTTCGAGGACGGTGATCTGACGGCGCAGTTCGGCCGCGACGAGAGGGGACATGCCCTCCGTACGGCCTTCGCGGCGGGCGTCGACCGAGTCGCCGGCGTCCTTCAGGGGGTCGAGCAGCCGGTGGATGCGGAGCGCGGCGACCGAGCAGGCGTCGGCCCACGCCCGTACCCCGGCGGTGGACCGTTCGGCGGGCGCGGTGGCGAGCATCCTGCGGGCCAGCAGCACGGCCTCGTCCTCGCTCGACTCCCCGTCGGCCGCCCCGAACTCCCCGTCCCCGCCCAGCTTCCCCCGCACCTGCTCCAGCCGTTCGCCCCACTCCTCGGCCCCGGCGTCGTCCGCGAGCCCGGCCCACAGCGGCCGAAGGATCTCGTCGTCGCCGCCGAGCAGCGGCACGCACCGATCCAAACAAGCCAACCCGCTGGCGGCCAGTCCGCGTTCGTCGGCCTGGCCGATCAGCTCCACCAGACTCATCCACGCCTCCCCTCGCCGAGCGGAATCCCCTAACGGAACCCGCACTTCCCCTTACTGCGCGCGACGGCCCGGGAGTGTCACAGGGGCACCACACCGAGCCGGTCGAGCATACGGAAGAAGAGGTTTTCGGCCAACGGGTCGGGCTCCGCGTTCAGTACGTCGAGCAGCGGCTCCTCGGCCACTTCGTACCCCGCCTCCGCGGCCCAGGCGACGGCCCGCGCTGCCGCGTCCGGGGGTTCGAGGAAGTAGTCCTCCACGGTCAGCCCGTCCTCGCCGAGGTACCCGGCCATGGCGGACCGGGCCAGACAGGTCGTCCAGGCCCCGCTCTGCGGTCCCGCCGCCTCCAGGACCACGGAGGAGCTGTCCATGACGTATCCGAAGAGCGCGGGCGAACCGGTCTCCAGGGCGAGGGCGTTCATGTTCCCGACGTCGCCCTCGGCGTTCGCGTACTCCCAGACCTGCCATCCGCCCGGCGCCGACTCGCGCAGCACCATGCCCTCGGCACCGGCCAGCGCGTCCAGCTCGGCGAGCGGCCGCTCCCCGCGACCCACAACGAAGTAACCCCAGTAGCCCATCCCGGTCCCCCCGGCTGCTCGGTACGGTTCGGGCCCGAATACACCACATTCGTACGGCAGTTCGCAGCAGGATGGACCAACTCCGTCACACGGCGGCGGGCACCGCGGGTCCCTGGCGGGCCTTGTCGTCCTGCATCCGGGTCAGCCGCAGCACGACGGCGGCGGCGAGCAGGGCGGCCACCAGGTCGAGACCGTCGGCGACCATCATCTGCGTCATGGAGTCGTGGATCTCCTGGGAGGTGTCGGCCTCCTCGAACGCGGTGTACAGCACCCGCCCGACGGTCTGCGTGAGGAGCCACAGGGTCCACCAGACGTTGATCAGGGCATGCCCGCGGGGCCTGTCCCCCGTGCTGCTCGCGTCCCAGATGTCGACCACGACCCGGCGCGGGTACCACAGGCTCGCGATCGGTACGACCCAGCCGGCGATCACCCAGGCGCGCGCCTTGTGGTGTCCGTCCGGGTCGAACACCTCGGCGTTGCGCCTGACCCGCCACAGCCAGACGACGAAGACGACGGCGCAGGTCACCAGCAGGAGCGCCTGTGCGGCACCGGTCACGTCGGTGAGCGTGTCCGCCAGCTCGGACCGGTCCCATACGTCGGCCGCGGTGCCGCCGGCGAGGACGCCGGAGACGTCGTACACGAGGAGGTGCCCGCCGAGGGCGCACGCGTCGACGACCGCCGCCAGCGCGAGCAGCACCGCGGTGGCCCGCCCGAGCCCGACCGGCGAGCGCAGCCGGATCGTCGGTGCGACACCGGCCGGCGGGGCCGCGAATCCGGCGGCCGTGGCGCATTCGGAGCACAGGACGCCGTCCGGTGCCGCTTCGAAGTGATGACAGCGCGTGCAGAGCATGGTGAGGTCCCCCCGAGGTGCGGATGATCAGCCGACCACGCGGGTTCTCCCCAGAGCCTCACGCGTGGCATGCGGAACATACGGTTCGCCGGCCCCGTCCGTCCACAGGGAATCCCCGGTGCCTCAGCCCAGCCGGTCCCCGAGCGCCTTGAACCGGCTCCAGGTCAGGGCGGGCTTCCGCGGGTCCCACAGCTTCTGCGCCGTCGCCCGCAGCGGCATCCGGATGCCCGCCGCGATCTGGTCCTGCGTCTGCGCGTTCGGGAAGTCGCCCCAGACCGCGAAGGACCCGCCGAGGATCTGGTCGTCGTACTTGGAGGAGACGGCCGTCGTGCCGCGCAGGACTCTCGGGGTCCACTCCTCGTAGATCCGCTGCCCCGTCGGGTAGTAGAACTGGTTGGGCTGCCCGAGGACGTAGTAGAGGAACTTGTCGTTGTAGTTGACGACCTCGCGCCCCGCGCTCAGGTACTCCAGCGGCGGCCGGGCGCCGATCTCCTTGCCCGTCCAGTAGGCGACCCGGATGTCGTCGGCGGCCCGTACCGACGTCCCTCGGAAGAATCCGTCGTTCCAGGCCAGCGGGTTCTTGCCGAGCGCGCGGACGGTGTCGGCGCGGTCGTTGAGCCACCCGGTCGTCAGGTCCGCGACGGTGGCGCCCGAGCCGTAGGCCTTGCGGGCGGCGGCGGCGAGCTGGGGGTAGGTCGCGCCCGGGTCGGACACCATCAGCGCCCGGTACTCGTCGCCGCCGAGGTGCCAGTCGGCGCCGGGGAACAGCCCGGCGTACTCCTTCAGCAGGTCGTCGACCATCTTCGCGGCGGCGGGCTTGGAGATGTCGACGGCCCCGCGCGCCACGACCCCCGCCCCGCTGCGCAGCTGGAGTTCGGGGTGTGCGGCGAGGACCGCGCCCAGGTGCCCGGGCGAGTCGATCTCCGGCACGACCCGGATGTGCCGTTGCGCCGCCAGCGCGACGATCTTCCTGACCTGCGCCTTCGTCAGGTGCTGCCGCGACACGATCTCCGGGTGCGAGTCGGACTCGATCCGGAAGCCCTGGTCGTCGGAGAAGTGCAGTTGGAGCTGGTTGTACTTCAGGTCGCCCAGCTCCCGGACCCGGTCCTCGATCCAGCCGGCCGTGAAGGGCTTGCGCGCCATGTCCAGGAAGAACCCGCGCACCGGCTTGGCGGGCTCGTCGCGCACGACGCCCTCCGGCGCCGTACCGCCGCGGCGCACCTCCTGCTTGAGCGTGCGAGTGCCGTAGAACACGCCCGCGTCGTCCGGCCCGCTGATGGCGACCCGCCCACCGCGCACGGTCATGCGGTACGACTCCGGGTCCGCGCCTTCGTCGTCGTTGAGCGTGAGGCGTACGTCCCCGGCGCGCACGTCGTCCTTCTGCCCGGCGTACGTCAGCCCCAGCTCACCGGCGAGCAGGCGCCCCTCGTCGGCGAGGTCGGCGTCGTTGACGACCACGCGCAGGCCGGCGGCGGGACGCCAACCGGGGCCGCGCGCCGGGGTGTGGGCGCGCACGGCGGGGATGGTGCGGGGGGTGGTGGACAGGGGGTAGGACCGGGTGGGGCTGGGGGCCGGGCTCGGGGCTCTGGAGGGGGCCCGGGAGCCTTCCGCCCGGCCGCCCGCGGGTGACTGGGCCTGGGACTCGGTCCGGGCCGATCCGGCCGGGTCACCGTCGCCGCCCGCCCACAGCCCGAGTCCCACCCCGGCCGCCACGGTGACGGCGACCGCGCCCGCGATCAGTCCCCGTGCCTGTTTCTCCGGTCGCTTCCTGTGCTGGCTCACATCGCCAACCTAGGCCTTGCGAGCGCGGCCCGTGTCCACCACACGTTCCGAAACTCTCCCGTGCGGGTGAAATTCGGGCATCCATCGGACAGGTCATGTCCACTCTCGATAACGTAAGGTCACACCGCTCACAGCTTCCCCTGTCGAAACACACGTGACGCCCACACATTCTCCCGGCCGAGTGGCCACGCCCTCCCTGCCCGCCGTCCTGGACGCCTTCAACAGCGCTCCCGCCGACGAGGCCAGGGCGTTTCTGCTGAGCTGCCTCCGCAGCCTGCGCTGGGCCGACCGCGTCGCGGCGCACCGTCCGTATCCGACCGCGGACGCGCTGCTGGCCGCGTCCGACGAGGCGGCGTACGACCTGACCAGCACGGATCTCTCCGAGGCCCTGGCGGCCGAGACCATGCCGGCGCTGCCGGACGGCGGCTACTCGGCGGCCCACATGGCCATGGACGCGGCGCACGCGGCGTACGAGGCCCGCTTCGGCCACGCGTTCGTCATCTGTCTGGACGGTCTGCCGCCGACCGAAGCCCTCGACCACGTCCTGGCGGGCATCCGGTCACGATTGACCAACGATCCGGAGGAAGAACGGGTGGTGGCGGCCGAGGAACTCCGCCGCCTGGCCAGGGGCCGCCTGGTGTCCTCCCTCAGGGGCCCGGGGCTGTAGCCGGTTCGCGGCTGCCGCCGCGCGGGCGCGACCGGCCGCTCACCACCCGCACCCCGTACATAAGCGGCGAGACCACCACAGACACCACCGCCGCTCACCCATACGCGTGCCACTTTGATCACACCGGTAGGCCCGGCGTAAGCCCAGCGGCAGCGCATCGCTACGATGCTGGGGGCCGGTGGACCGTACCCGGCCGGGCCCGACCGACAGCACAAGCCGGCAGGCCCCGATACCCCGCTCCCGGAGGGACTTCCGTGCCGGCTGGAACGCTGTACCGCGGCCGGGAAGGAATGTGGTCCTGGGTGGCTCATCGAGTCACCGGCGTCCTCATCTTCTTCTTCCTGTTCGTTCACGTGCTGGACACCGCTCTCGTCCGTGTCTCACCCGAGGACTACGACAAGGTCGTAGCCACGTACAAGACCCCGCTCGTCGCGTGTCTGGAGTACGGCCTCGTGGCCGCCATCCTCTTCCACGCGCTCAACGGCCTGCGCGTCATCGCCGTCGACTTCTGGTCGAAGGGCCCGCGCTACCAGAAGCAGATGCTCTGGACCGTCGTAGGCCTGTGGGTCGTGCTCATGATCGGGGCGATCTACCCCGTCCTCGGCCACGCCGCTCGTGAACTGTTCGGGAGCTGATACCGATGGCGACCACTGAAACCACCGCTTCCGGCATCGGCCCCGTCGAGGGCGACTCGGGCTACGGCGTCGACAACCCGGCGCCCCTCATCGAGGCCCCGCGCAAGCGCACCAAGAAGACCCCCCGCTCGACCCGTGGCAACTTCGAGATGGCCGCGTGGCTGTTCATGCGCCTGTCGGGTGTCGTCCTGGTCGTCCTGGTCATCGGCCACCTGCTGATCCAGCTCGTGCTGGACGGCGGCGTCTCCAAGATCGGCTTCGCCTTCGTGGCCGGCCGCTGGGCGTCCCCGTTCTGGCAGGTCTGGGACCTGATGATGCTGTGGCTGGCGATGCTGCACGGCGCCAACGGCCTGCGCACGATCATCAACGACTACGCGGAGCGCCCGAACACCAGGCTGTGGCTCAAGGGCCTGCTCTACACCGCCACGGTGTTCACCATCCTGCTGGGCACGCTGGTGATCTTCACCTTCGACCCGAACATCCGCTAGGCACGGGGCTGCGAGAATCATGAAGATCCACAAGTACGACACCGTCATCGTCGGCGCCGGCGGCGCGGGCATGCGCGCGGCCATCGAGTCGACGAAGCGCAGCCGCACCGCGGTCCTGACCAAGCTCTACCCCACCCGCTCCCACACGGGCGCCGCGCAGGGCGGCATGGCCGCCGCGCTCGCCAACGTGGAGGAGGACAACTGGGAGTGGCACACCTTCGACACGGTCAAGGGCGGTGACTACCTGGTCGACCAGGACGCCGCCGAGATCCTGGCGAAGGAGGCCATCGACTCGGTCCTCGACCTGGAGAAGATGGGCCTGCCGTTCAACCGCACCCCGAACGGCACGATCGACCAGCGGCGCTTCGGCGGTCACTCCCGCAACCACGGTGAGGCCCCGGTCCGCCGGTCCTGCTACGCGGCCGACCGCACCGGCCACATGATCCTCCAGACGCTGTACCAGAACTGCGTGAAGGAGGGCGTGGAGTTCTTCAACGAGTTCTACGTCCTGGACCAGCTGATCACCGAGGTCGACGGCGTCAAGAAGTCGGCCGGTGTGGTGGCGTACGAGCTGGCGACCGGCGAGATCCACGTCTTCCAGGCGAAGGCCGTGATCTACGCGTCCGGCGGCTGCGGCAAGTTCTTCAAGGTGACGTCGAACGCGCACACCCTGACCGGCGACGGCCAGGCCGCCGTCTACCGTCGCGGGCTGCCGCTGGAGGACATGGAGTTCTTCCAGTTCCACCCGACCGGCATCTGGCGCATGGGCATCCTGCTGACGGAGGGCGCCCGCGGTGAGGGCGGCATCCTGCGCAACAAGGACGGCGAGCGCTTCATGGAGAAGTACGCGCCGGTCATGAAGGACCTCGCGTCCCGTGACGTCGTGTCCCGCTCCATCTACACGGAGATCCGTGAGGGCCGCGGCTGCGGTCCCGAGGGCGACCACGTCTACCTCGACCTCACGCACCTCCCGCCGGAGCAGCTCGACGCGAAGCTCCCGGACATCACCGAGTTCGCCCGCACCTACCTCGGTATCGAGCCGTACACGGACCCGATCCCGATCCAGCCCACCGCGCACTACGCGATGGGCGGCATCCCGACCAACGTCGAGGGTGAGGTGCTGGCGGACAACACCACCGTCGTCCCGGGCCTCTACGCGGCCGGCGAGGTCGCCTGCGTCTCGGTGCACGGTGCCAACCGTCTCGGTACCAACTCGCTGCTCGACATCAACGTGTTCGGCAAGCGGGCGGGCATCGCGGCCGCCGAGTACTCCCAGAAGGCCGACTTCGTCGAGCTGCCCGAGGACCCGGCGCGCCTGGTGCTCGACCAGGTCGAGCGGCTCCGCGACGCCACCGGCACCGAGCGTGTGTCGGTGCTGCGCCGCGAGCTGCAGGAGACCATGGACGCGAACGTCATGGTGTTCCGCACCGAGCAGACGATCAAGACGGCGGTCGAGAAGATCGCGGAGCTGCGCGAGCGCTACAAGAACGTGGCGATCCAGGACAAGGGCCGGCGCTTCAACACCGACCTGCTGGAGGCCATCGAGCTCGGCAACCTGCTGGACCTCGCCGAGGTCATGGCGGTCTCCGCGCTGGCCCGCAAGGAGTCCCGCGGCGGTCACTACCGCGAGGACTACCCGAACCGCGACGACGTCAACTTCATGCGCCACACCATGGCGTACCGCGAGGTGGGCGACGACGGCACCGAGTCCATCCGTCTCGACTACAAGCCGGTCGTCCAGACCCGCTACCAGCCGATGGAGCGTAAGTACTGATGGCAACCCCGACCCTGGACAAGGCGGACGCGGCCGGCACGCCCGAGCCCGGTTTCGCCGACTCCCCGTACATCACGGTCACCTTCCGCGTCCGCCGCTTCAACTCCGAGGTCTCGGCGGAAGCGACCTGGGAAGACTTCCAGCTGGAGATCGACCCGAAGGAGCGTGTCCTCGACGCCCTCCACAAGATCAAGTGGGAGCTGGACGGCTCGCTGACCTTCCGTCGCTCCTGCGCGCACGGCATCTGCGGCTCGGACGCGATGCGGATCAACGGCAAGAACCGGCTGGCGTGCAAGACGCTGATCAAGGACATCAACCCGTCCAAGCCGATCACGGTCGAGCCCATCAAGGGCCTGACGGTCCTGAAGGACCTCGTGGTCGACATGGAGCCGTTCTTCCAGGCCTACCGCGACGTGATGCCCTTCCTGATCACGAAGGACACCAACGAGCCGACCCGGGAACGCCTCCAGACGGCGGAGGACCGCGAGCGCTTCGACGACACCACGAAGTGCATCCTGTGCGCGGCCTGCACCTCTTCCTGCCCGGTCTTCTGGAACGACGGCCAGTACTTCGGCCCTGCGGCCATCGTCAACGCCCACCGCTTCATCTTCGACTCGCGTGACGAGGCGGGCGAGCAGCGCCTGGAGATCCTCAACGACCGCGACGGCGTGTGGCGCTGCCGCACGACCTTCAACTGCACGGACGCCTGCCCGCGCGGTATCGAGGTCACGAAGGCGATCCAGGAGGTCAAGCGAGCGTTGATCACGCGCCGCTTCTGATCTTCCCGGCTCCACATCAGGGCTCTGTTTCCGTCACTCGGGAAACAGAGCCCTCTGGTGTTTTGGCGGGTTTTCACCACTGCTCAGCGGCGCATCAGGCGTCACACTCCGATACGCAGATCCACCACGTCATCGGAGGGACGGCTTGGAGGAGGACGAGGATCCCGGACCAGGGGACTATCCCTGGAACAACCCCAAACCCCGGGGGTACGGACAGGCCGACGCCGTGGCGCTGTTCATCGCCGCCCCGTTGCTGACGGCAGCCGCTCTCTCCCTGGCCGGTGTGGTCGGCGGGGCGGACGACGAGTTCCGCTGGCCCGGGCCGATACTCCTGATCCTCGTCATCGCGGCTCTGCTGCTCGTCGCGAGCATTCAGTTCAACTATCACGGGCGCCTTTATCTCTACTCTTTCGAAGATCTCGAGAACTGGCTGTCACCGGAATACGTGAGACGGGACAGGCGCAACCTGCACGAGGAGCAGGAGCGAGACCAAAGGAAGTGGAAGAAGTTCAACACCCGGGCAGTGCGCTGCTTCAACGCGGGAACGCTTCTGCTGGGTCTGGGAATCGCCGCCGCTCTGGTGCCACCGATATGCAGCAGACAGCCCGAATGGCGCTGGTCCGCGGCGGTCATCGTCCTGCTCTGCACCGTCGTTGACGGAGTCTGGATCGTCTTCCTGCAGCTCAAGGTGTCCCACCGGCCCAGCCGGATCCTGCGCAGGTTCGGCATCCGACAGGATTCCGAACAGCCCTAGGCGTCACACAGATTGGGGTCGTCAGATGTTGACCGAGACCGAACTCCCGGGTTTTCCGCCCCTGGACGATCGACAGCGCTGCCCGGGATGCGAAAAGCTGCTGTTCGCCCGTGAGGACGACTGGACCGATTACCAGCCAGGCGAACTGGAGGCGTGGGAGGCGACGCTGTCCTCGTCGATCGTGCCGCAGGGTGAGAAGGTCCCGGACTCGCGCGGAAAAGTGGGGAACCACAAGAACACCTGCGTGTACCTCGATCTGCCCCCGATCGCCCTGAGGGACGGCACGGCGGTCGCGAATCGGGTGCGCGCGAAGATCCGGCAGGCCAGGGGCGGTCCCGCCTAGGGGTTCGGGCACGCTCCTGAGACACCCACTACCATTGCGCCACGCGCCGCCCTCCGCACCGCGGCAGGACGGGGAGTCGGCGAGCGATGGTGGACAGGGGCGACGGAGCCGACTCGGCGCTGCGGCTTCGCGCTCGGCTGGGCGTTCTCGCCGTGGCCGTCGGCTGCTACCTCGCCGGGGCCCCCGCCCAGCGGGCGCGTACCGCCCTGGACTTCGCCGCACACTGGTGGCCGTGGGGGCTTCTGGGCCTCGCCGCAGTCAATCTCCTGCGCTCCGCGGTCCCACGCGGCGGATTCATCGGGCCCGCCGCCCTCTCGGCCACGGCTCTCACCGGTCTGGTGGCGTCGTACGGCCCCGACCATTCCGCCCTGCCGCGGATCGTGCTGCCCGGTGTCCTCGCCCTGTGCGGTGCCGCGCTCGTCCTTGGCACGGTCCCCACCGGAGGGAGGTCCGCCTGGGGCCGTTTCCTGACGACCGGTCGGGTGGTCGTGCCGGCGGAGACACCGGGAACGGTCACCCTGCGCGCCGTACTGGGCGAACTCCGGGCAGATCTCAGGCACATGGAAGCCGAGGGGTGGCGGACGGTGCACGTGACAGCCGTCGTCGGTCATGTGCAGGTGACGGTGCCGAGGGAGTGCCCGGTGCGTATGCACACCTCGGGATCGTTCCTCACCCGGATACAGGAGACGCGGCCCGCTCCGGAGGCCGGGCCACCGGAGCCGTCAACGGGACTCACGATCCATGTGCTGGGCGTCTGCGGAGCTGTGGGAGTCGTCCGCGCGTGACAGCCCGTCACGGTGCTCGTACGGGAGATCGGGGCGGCCGCGTCCGGCGAACAGGTCCGAGATCCGGGTGAAGAGTTCCTCCTCGTCCTCCGCGTTGCCCGGCAGGGGGAGGTGCAGGGCCTCCGCCAGATCGAACCGGTGCAGGTCGTACACCACGTGCATCAGCCCGGAGTAGGTCTGCGCGGCCGTGATGGCGCCCTTGTAAGCGATCGCCGCCAGCAGCAGTCCGCATCCGCACAGCCACCACAGGTCCGGCTCGTCGTAGAAGGCCACGCCGAAGAGCGCGGTCAGGGCAAGGAAGCACCAGCAGAGGTTGGTCGCCACCTCCAGCGCCTCCCGCGTCGAGCGGAGCGCCTCAGCCATACGGTCCGACACCTGCATGTAGATCCGGGGCCACGAGGCGAGGGTCGCCAGACCGTAGCGCTCACCGGCCCTGATCTCCCCGGCGCGCAAGGCGTTGCCGAGGGCGGTCGGCAGCAGGAGGTGTGCGGGCGGTCGCGCGCCGGCTCGACGGGCACGGTCGGCCTTCACCCTCTGCGTCACCGCGTCGGAGGTGGGCACGGCGGCGCGTTCCCGCAGGGCTTCAAGTCGGCGCCGTTGCACCTCTGTCAGTACGCCGGCCAGCCCCGCCGTCACCGGCCAGCGATCCCAGTACCCCTCCAGCACGCGTACGGCGCGCACCTGGAACGGCTGGAGCAGCAGTCCGAGCAGGGCCGCGCAGACCACGACGAAGAGGAGCACGCCGAGCGCGGCCTCCGGTCGCTCCGGCCACACCGCCTCCCAGTCGCTCCGACCGGAGAAGCTCCCCGCCCGCGCCGGCGCCAGCACTCCCGCGACGAACAGCGCGCACGGCGCGAAGTGCACCGACAACACCCGTCGCACGAAAGCGTCCTCCCCCTGCGTCACTGAGCGCTGTTCAGTATGGATCGCCGTGCACGTGCATGCCGAGGGAGAGTCACAGCACGATCAGGACACTTGGAGAGCGAGGGCGGGTCAAGTCCTGTGTGGCTGTTGTGACTTGGGTGACCTCGGCCGCAGACTTCCCCCATGGCACATCTGAGGAAATCCGCCGCCGCGCTGTGCGCCGCCGCGGCGGTACTGCTCGCGACACCCCCCACTGCCTCCGCCCACCCCGCCCCTCATGGCACGGCGGTCCGGGAGAACTTCGACCGGCTCCCCCTCGGGCCGGTCACCGAAGGGCGCGGCTGGACCACCGACACGGCCGACGGGACGCTGGCCGTCGTCCGTAGCAGCACGGGGCACGGGCGTGAGCTGCGGATCCGTACCGAGGGCAACGGGCGGGCGTTCCTGGTGTTCGACGAGCTCTCCCCGCCGGGCAACAGCTTGTGGGGGCGGGTGCGGCTGCGCGTCGGAAGGTTCCCCAGCGCGCCGGACTGGGCCCACTGGACCATCGCCGAGGCGTCCGGGGCGGATTCGCCGACGCTCGTGCGGCCGCTCGGTGGCCAGTACGCGCCGACCGACGGCGGCAACTTCTGGGGCGTCGGGTCCGATCTCGGCCCCACCGGGGACTGGACCTCCTGGAAGACCTCCTCGCCGGCCGTCGCCGGGAAGTGGCAGTGCGTGGAGTTCCATCTCGACGCCACCGACAACCGCGTCACCGTCTACCTGGACGGCGTGCGGCAGTCCGACCTGACCGTGTCCACGAAGGAGCACGGCGGGACCGCCGACGACTTCGTCTTCCCGGCCTTCGACAAGCTGAAGCTGGGCTGGCAGCTCTACCAGGCGAACCCCACACCCTCGTCGTACGACATCCGCATGGACGACATCGCGCTCGGCACGCGGCGCGTGGTCGGTTGCGGGAACCGAGGCTGAGAGGAGGATTGCGCCCGGTGCACCGGGCGTGATCCACTTCGCCGGTCATGAACTGAGGGCCTCTTGGGGCCTCGGGGGCAAGGGGGGGCGGTGCGTACCGCTGAAGAGGAAGTCGTTTCGTCGTGCCCGCGGTGCGGCGTGGAGATCCGTACGGACAGACGGTTCACCACTTGGTGTGCCGCCTGCGACTGGAACGTCGATCCGCAGGGGCCCGGCGAGCGGCAGCGCGGGCTGGCGGAAGTGCGCCGCAGGATCGCGCAGCGGCACGGCGAACTCCTGTTCACCGAGCTGCGGGCCGGTGACGGGAACAGTGGCGGGCGCACTGCGTCCGGGCTGCTCGCCTACCTGATCGCGCTCGTGGTGCACGGGCTGACCTGCGTCCTGGCCGCGGTCGGCGTGTGGGGCGTGATCGCCGGCTGGGGCGGTCTCGGCATGGCCTTCGGGCTGTTCTTCCTGGCGCTGGCCTGGTCGCTCCGGCCGCGGCTGAACCGGCTGTCCGACGACGACCGGGTCCTGCTGCGGGACGACGCGCCCGAACTGTACGCGCTCATCGACGAGATCGCCGCCGCCCAGGGCACCCGGGGCGTGGACGCCGTCGTCGTCGACGCGGAGGCCAACGCGAGTGTGACCCATCTCGGGCTACGGGGTCGGCTCCTGACGCTGGGTCTGCCGCTCTGGGAGGTGCTGAGCCCTCAGCAGCGCATCGCGCTCCTGGGGCACGAGCTCGGTCACTTCACCCACGGCGACACCCGGTACGGCATGGTCGTGGGCACCGCCTACCGGTCGTTGGACACCTGGCTCCTCCACCTCCGGCCGATCCCGAACCCGAACGTGATCCACGCCATCACCAACCTGGCCTGTCTCCCGCTCCGCCTGCTGGTCACCGCCGTGGTGGCGCTGCTCGACCTGCTGACCGTCCGGTCCTCCCAGCGCGGTGAGTACCTGGCCGACGGGGCCTCGGCCCGCACCGGGTCCACCGAGGGCGCGACCGGTGTGATGGACCGGCTCCTGGTGTCCGACTCGATCGTGACCACGCTGCACCGTGAGGTCAACAGCCGCCGGATGCGCGGGCGGGGCGGAGCGGACGGCCAGGTCTCCGAAGGGCTCTGGGAGGCGCTCGCCGCTCACATGGACTCGATCCCGGAATACGAGTACGAGCGGCAGCGCCGGGTCGGAGCGCTCCGGGGCCACAGCGTCGACGCGAGTCACCCGCCGACCCATCTGCGGCGCCGGCTCCTGCTGGACGGCACGCCGATGCCCGCCTCGGTGACGGCGGACCCGGGCCGGTCCGAGCGGATCGCCGGTGAGCTGGCGGACGTACGCAGGACGCTGGCCCGGGAAGTCGTCAGGGACGGTTTCGAGAGCCAGTGACGGCCTCCGGAGGCCTGCTTGTCACAGCTGGCTCAGGATCGTCGGGTCCGTGATCCGCGTGTCGTCCGCCAGCATCATCGCCTTGCTCAGGATGACCGCGAGCACGCGGTCGCCCTCGTAGGGGAGGTAACCGGTCTGCGGGGCGGCCCGGTCGGACTTCGGGACGATGCAGAGGTACTGGTCGTTCGGGGTGCGGAGGATGTTGCCCGAGCCGAGGTGGATCTTGTACGTGTGGCGGTCGCCCTTGACGTGGAGGAAACGGCCCTCCAGGGTGCACCGGTCGGCTATCGCGAGCCTCGGGATAAGGCGGTCCAGGAGGAGACGGCGGGTCTCGGCGCTCTGGTTGAGCTCCCCGAAGCCGTACGACGTCCAGTACTCCTGGAAGCGGCCGCCGGGGCCGCCGTCCTGCCAGGTGGGGTCGTTGCCGACGCTGGCCACGCCGACGAACAGGTCCACGTCGCGGAGGATCTCGGAGAGGACCAGGGGCGGGATGCCGGTCAGCGGCAGGGGATCCACCGGGTCCGCGCCGTCGCGCAGCCACATGCGGTACTCGCCGCCGCAGCAGTGCGCCGAGTTCTCCGGGGCGTCGATCGGATAGAAGCGGACCTGGTCGGTGCGCAGGCGCAGGAAGGTGCCGGAGTCGGTGATGTCCGTGTAGTCCTCGCCGCCGTCGCCCTCGATCCAGTACTCGGCGCGCAGTCCCCAGCGCGGGAGGTCGCGGACCGGCGGCGGGGCCTCGTCGTCGACGGCCAGACGGAGTCTGTTGCGCCAGCCGCGGGCCGCCGCCAGCGAGTGGAACTGGTGCTGGCGCAGGACGTGGGCGGCGAAGCGGTTGGAGTAGGTGCCGGTGGTGCGCTCGGCGTCGGTGAGCAGGTAGACCTCTCGGTGGGCCTGCTTGAAGGGCTGGGTGATGCCGTGGCGTTCCAGCCAGTCGCGCCAGGCGACGATCTCGGCGGGGGTATGGTCCACCGGGTGCCAGAGGCGGACTTCCGTGCCGTCGGTGACCGGGGCGTCCGTGACCGTGCGCAGGGCGCCTTCGGCGTGGCCGACGGTGATGCCGTCCACCGTCCACAGGAGGCGGCGGGCCAGGGTGCCGACCAGCGGGTGGTCGAGGTAGCGCTCGCGCCAGGTGGCGAAGGGCCAGGTGCGGTCGGCCAGGAACTGGCGGTCCAGGCGCTCGCTCTGGGCCGAGAGCATCCTGTCGATGTCCTTGACGGCGGCCTTGAGCTCCTTGAGCTCCTCGGCGTGGTCCCGTCGTACGGCGGCGGGCACGGTCTTCACCGGCTTGCCGCTCGCGTTGTGCCAGCTCAACACGGCTCTGGTGCCCTGGACTTCGAGGACGGCGGTGGCCTCGCCGAGCCGGTGCTCCGCGCGTCCGACCCCGGTCAGGCCGTAGGCCGGCACGGCCAGTTCCTCGATCTCCTCGCGGGTCAGGCCCAGGGCGACGGCGCGGGCCTCCAGGGCGGCGTCGAGCAGTTTGGCGGTGTTCTTGTACGTCACCCGGGTGGCCAGGCGGGCGAGTTCGGCGAGGGCAGCCTCGCTGTCGACGCGGGCGAGGGCGTTGACCCCGGCGTTGGCGACCTTCGGGTTGCGGGGGCCGAGGCCCGCGACCTTCTTGAGGGACGTCTCGACGAGGGCGCCGAGGGCGCGGGCGGTGTCGGGGTGCGGTGGGAGGAGGGAGAGCAGCCAGGCGAGGCCGCGGAGGGCGTTCGCGTTGTAGGGGTCGTAGGCGCTGTTGACGTCCGGTTCGTAGCGGCCGCGTTCCAGTTCGAAGGTGCGGGGGCGGCCGACGAGGGCGAGCCAGCGGATCAGCGCCTCGCGGACGCGGTCGGGGTCGAGCGGGGCGGCCAGGGCGGTGGCCTGCTTGTCCCACTTGGCGGAGGGCTTGGCGGCGGTGGCGGTGGTCATGTGCGCCAGGAGCTTCCGCCAGGCGGGGTCGGTCTCCCGCAGGGCCGCTTCGGCCCATTCCTCGCCGACGTTGAGGGGCGGTTCGGTCAGCTTCTTCGCCGTCCGGGGCAGGTCCTCGTTCCGGTAGGCGTGCAGGGCGGCGCGGCGGACGGTGGCGACGACGGCGGGCGCGATCGGGCGGCCCGCGGCCAGCTCGGCCTCGACGAGGTTCTCGTAGCGGGCGCCGTACCAGAAGGAGTGCTGCCGGGAGATCGTGTCGAGGAGGGCCAGGCGCTCCGCGGTGAGGCGGTCGTGGGGCGGCAGGTCGCGGGTGACGATGCCCAGCAGGATCAGCGCGTTCTCCCGGGCGTTCGGGCCCGCCTGTTCCGAGTGGTACTGCGTGACGAGGCCGTCGGCGATCCGCGACCGCGCGTCCGGCGGCAGTTCGAGCAGCCAGGCGAGGACGCCGTCCCACAGACCCGTCCAGTTGCCGTTGTTGGCGACCGCGGCCTTGAGCAGGTCGACGGCGAGCTCCTCCGGCTCGTCGTCGGCGACGCGGCGGCCGATCAGGTCCTTGTACCTCTGGATCTCGCCCATGGTCATCCACCCACCAGTGGGACGAGCTTGAGGAACGTCACCTCGGTGCCGAGCACGAGGTCGATCTCCTCGTCGAGCTCGGTGACCTGGCGGTCGCCGACCAGCACGAGGAAGCCGTTGCCCGCGAAGGCCTTGAGGGCGAGCTCGGTCTGGGTCTCGGGGTCTATGCGACGGGGCTCGCGCAACGCGTAGCCGTTCACCACGCGTTCGGTGTCCTCCGGCTGGACCAGGCCCTGGAAGACGGCGGGGGTGCGCGCGTTGAACTCGGCGACCTCCTGGAAGACCCGGCGGCGGATCAGCTCGCGCACGGCGAGCCGCTCCTCGGCGATCTCCAGCCCCCAGCCGTCGCTCCGGCTCCCGCTTGTCGTCTCGTCGACGAACGTCACGATTCCCATGCCGACGACAGTACGAGGTGGCACTGACAACGAGCTCCGGACGGACGGGACTAGACGACGTTGCGGGCCACCGTCCAGGCCAGGGCGAGCGCGAGGACGGCCACCTGTGCCCGGGGGCTCAGCGTGGGACGCCAGCGGCGGCCGTGCAGGCCCGCCCACGCCCAACGGCCCAGCAGGACGAGGGCGTACGGCGAGGCGAGCAGCAGGGCTCGGTTGTCCAGCCAGGCCTCGGTGAGGTGACCGTGCATCAGGTCGTACACCATGCGGGTGCCGCCGCAGGCCGGGCAGAGCAGGCCGGTGAGCATGCGGAACGGGCACTGCGGCAGGACGTGGCCGGGCTCGTGCGGGTCGGTGCGGTAGAGGTACACGGCCCCGGCGGCACCCGCGGCGAGGACCGCCGAGGGTGCCGTCGCGGGGTGGCGTAGGAGGGAGCGCCTCGGGGGCACCGGGGGCTCGGTCCCCCGCGCCCTAGCTGCGGAGGATCCGGCCGTGTTCATCGGTGTGGTCGTTGCCGGTGAGCAGGAGGATCCCGTCGATCAGTGACCAGACGCCCAGTCCGCCGCAGGTGAAGAGCTGTGCGAGCCCCATCCCGACGTTGCCCAGGTAGAAGCGTCCGACGCCGAAGCCGCCGAGGGTGAGCTGGAGGATGCCCGCGATGATCTTCGACTTGTCGGAGTACGGCCGGCCGTACGGGTCGTAGCCGTAGGGGGCGTTGGGGTCTCCGGTGTACGTCCCCGGGGGCGGGTAGTAGCCCGGCGGCGGGAACCCGGGAGGCGGGTATCCCGGCTGAGGGCCCTGCTGCTGGTACCCCGGGGGCGGGTAGCCCGGCTGAGGGCCCTGCTGCTGGTACCCCGGCTGGGAAGGACCCTGCTGCTGATGTCCCGGCGGCGGGCCCTTCTCGGAGTCCCGCTGTTCGTGACCCTGTTGTTCGTGACCCTGCTGTTCGCTCAAGGGGGACTGCTCCTGGGGACCGAAGCGGGCGGACCCGCGAGAAAAAACGACAATGAGCCCGGTCATCATGCCCGACGGACACCGCGTCGCAGAAGCCCGCTCCGTCACCCCGGGCTTAATCTGACGACATGTCAGATGACCAGTCGTACGAACTGCTCGGATTCGACAACGTGCTGCTGCCCGTCGGGAACCTCGCCGAGGCCGTCCCCTTCTACGAGCGGGCGGGCTTCACCGTGGGCTTCCGGCTCGACGAGGCGGGCATCGCACTGCTGAAGGTCGGCGGCGAGACACCCGGGATCCTGCTCCGGCAGGAGGAGGGGTTGGGACACCGACCGCCGCCGTGGCCCGCCACACGCGTGTGGCTGGAGGTACCGGACGCCAGGACCGCTGCCCAAAAGTTGCGCGCCGCCGGCGTCGAACCGCTCGACGAGCCCGCATCCGTGGCCACCGGCTGGACCGTCGAGATCGCGGACCCCTGGGGGAACGTCCTCGGGTTCACCGACTACACCAAGCGTCCGGAGCTCGGCCGGCGTACGTGAGGGCGGCACGCGTGCGTGAGCATGGCACGCGCACGTGACGCAGGCCTCTCCGCAAGCGAGTTGAACACGTTCAAAAGTAGGTCTACAGTCTCCCCTGTCAGCGTTTTGAACGCGTTCAACATAAGGGGGGCGCATGGACCGCACGGTCGTCGCCTACGTCATCTACCTCGTCGTCAGCATCGCCCTGACCGTCTGGGTGGCCCGCACGCTCAGCAGGAACGGACGGATCTTCCTCGCCGACGTACTGCGCGGGAACGAGAAGCTCGCCGAGGCCGTCAACCACCTCCTGGTGGTCGGCTTCTACCTCGTGAACCTCGGGTTCGTCGCGCTGTACCTCAGCGGCGACGGAACGATCGAGAACACGCGCGGTGTCTTCGAGGCCCTGTCCACCAAGGTGGGCGTGGTGCTGCTGGTGCTCGGCGTGATGCACCTGGCCAACGTGTACGTCCTCAACCGGATCCGCAGGCGGGGCGCCATGGAGCGGGAGCAGGTGCCGCCGGTCGCGCCGCAGGACTGGGTCCGGGCATGACGGGCCGAACGGCCACAGGGAGCACGGCGGACCGCACCCCGGTCCGCCGGCTCACCGTCCTGTACGACGCCGAATGCTCGCTCTGCGCCTTCCTGCGCGACTGGCTCGTACGGCAGCCGCAGTTGGTGCCCCTGGAGATGGTGCCGGCCGGGTCGGAGGAGGCCCGGCGGAGGTATCCCGGGCTCGACCACCGTGCCACGCTCGACGAGATCACCGTGGTCGGCGACTCCGGGCAGGTCTACCGCTCCGCGGCCGCCTGGATCGTCACCCTGTGGGCGCTGCGCGAGCACCGGGGACTCGCGCACCGCCTCAGCACACCGTCGGGCGCGCGGTTCGCCAGGGGGGCCGTGCTCGCGGCGGCGAAGTGGCGCGGGGCGCAGTGGGGCGGGACGCGTCCCGGGGGCGCGGGCTGGGGCGGGCGGGTGTACCGGCGGACGGACGGGTGGTCTTACGACCCGAGTCTGGGCTGGACCCACACTCCGCCGGGGTGCGACAACGGCACCTGCGCCACTGGCTAGGCTCTCTTGTCGTGCCCGCCAAGAACGAAGGTCCCGAAGAGAGCTCCGCGCCGTCCACCAAGTCCGAGCAGACTCGCGCGCTGATCCTGGAGACGGCCATGCGGCTGTTCCAGGAGCGGGGTTACGACAAGACCACCATGCGGGCCATCGCCCAGGAGGCCGGTGTCTCCGTCGGCAACGCGTACTACTACTTCGCCGGCAAGGAACACCTGATCCAAGGCTTCTACGACCGGATCGCCGCCGAGCACCAGGTGGCGGTCCGGGACGTGCTGGCCCGGGAGAGCGACCTGGAGGCGCGTCTCGCGGGCGTGCTGAAGGTCTGGCTGGACATCGCGCAGCCGTATCACGAGTTCGCGGTGCAGTTCTTCAAGAACGCCGCCGATCCCGACAGCCCGCTCAGTCCCTTCTCGCCCGAGTCGGAGCACGCGCGCGTGGAGGCGATCGCCGTGCACCGGGAGGTCCTGCGGGGGGCGACGAGGACGAAGGTGCCCGAGGAACTGCGGGACATCCTGCCCGAGTTGATGTGGCTGTCCCAGATGGGGCTCGTCCTGTACTGGATCTTCGACCGCACGGAGGGCCGGGAGCGCAGTTACCGGCTCGCGGAGCGCGGCGCCCGGATCACCGCGCGGGGCGTGTCGCTGGCCCGGTTCCGGGTGCTCAGGCCGCTCGTGCGGGAGGTGCACGAACTGTTCACGGACTTCCTGCCGGGGATGACGAAGGTGATGCCGGACCCCGGCAGGAAGTCCTAGACACGTCAGTTGACGGCGTCGACCTCGCCCTCGGCCAGTTCGATGTCGTACACCAGCGGTCCCTGACCCACGACGACGTGCCGCGCGCGCGAGCCGTACGTCGGGGCCGTGGTCGCCAGCAGATACGTCCCCGGCGCCGGGACCGAGACGATGTACGAGCCGTCGGCCAGCGACTCCACCCGGTCCAGTTGGCGGCCCCCGCCCGACAGCAGTGTGACGGCCGCGCCCGCCACGGGCTCCCCCTCCGCCGTGCGGACGAAGCCGTGGACGGCCGACGCGGGGCCGCTGTCCGCGCGGGCCCCGGGTGAGGGTGCCGCCTCCTCCTTCGGCTCGACCGCCAGGTGCGGCAGCCGCTTCTCCAGCCCCTTGGGCAGCCACCAGTTGGAGTCGCCGAGCAGATGCATCGCGGCCGGCACCAGGGCCGTGCGCAGGATGAAGGCGTCCAGGGCGACCGCGGCGGCGAGTCCGACGCCCGCCATGGCGGCGCCGTAGTCGCCGCTGAGAACGAACGCCAGGAACACGCAGACCATGATCAGGGCGGCGGAGTTGATGACGCGGCTGGTCTCGGCGAGGCCCACGCGCACCGCGCGCGCGTTGTCCCGCGTGTGCACCCACTCCTCGTGCATCCGGCTGACCAGGAACACCTGGTAGTCCATGGAGAGGCCGAACAGGAGCGACAGCATGATGATCGGGAGGAAGGCCGCGATGGGGCCCTCCTTGCCGAGGCCCAGCAGGTCAAGGCCCCAGCCCCACTGGAAGATCGCGACCAGGACGCCGAACGAGGCGGCGGCCGCGATCAGGTTCATGAGGGCGGCCGTCAGCGGGACCACGATCGAGCGGAAGGCGACCAGGAGCAGCAGGAAGCCGAGACCGATGATCGTGGCGATGAAGTACGGCAGCCGGTCGGCCGTCACCGACGCGAAGTCCTTGGAGACCGCCGTGACGCCACCCACGTGCGCCTCGACGCCCGCCTTGGGGATCACCTCGCCCCGCAGGGTGTCGATGAGTTCGTCGGTCTCCTCGGCCTGCGGTGAGGTGGTCGGGACGACCTGGATGACCGTGACGCCGTTGGCGGGGGGTACGGCGGCCACCTGGGCCACGCCCTCCGTCTGCCGGATGCTCGCCGCCAGGGACTGGCCCGCGTCGCCGTTCACGACGACCTGGAGCGGCCCGTTGAAGCCGGGACCGAAGCCCTCGGCGAGCAGGTCGTAGGCCTTCCTGGTGGTCGACGAGGCCTCGTCGTTGCCCTGGTCCACCGTGCCGAGGCGCAGGGAGAGCAGCGGCAGGGCGAGCAGCGCCATCACGGCGACCGCGAGGACGGCCACCGCGCGCGGGCGGCGTTCGACGGTCGCGGACCAGCGGGCGGCGAGACCGCTCGGACGGTCCGTGTCGGGACCGTTCGCGGCCAGCCTGCGCCGCTGCCGGCGGCTGAGGACCCGGTGGCCCAGGAGGCCCAACAGCGCGGGCAGCAGGGTCACGGCCGCGAGGACGCTGAGGATCACGGTCAGCGAGGTGCCGATGACCACGCCGTCCAGGAAGCGCAGGTTGGTCACCAGCATGCCGGCCAGCGCGATGCACACCGTGCCGCCCGCGAACAGCACGGCCCGCCCCGAGGTGTTGAGGGCGGTGACCGCCGCCTCCTCGGGGTCGAGGCCGCGCTGGATGCCCTTGCGGTGCCGGGTGACGATGAACAGGGCGTAGTCGATGCCGACGCCGAGGCCGATCAGGGTGGAGAGCAGCGAGGCGAGTTCGGGCACGTTGGTGACATGGCTGATCAGCGTCGTGGAGAACACGCCGGTGCCCACGCCGAACAGGGCCACCAGGATCGGCAGCAGCATCGCGAAGAGCGAGCCGAACGCCAGGAACAGCACGACGGCCGCCGCGAGGATCCCGACGATCTCGGCGGTTCCGGTGGGCGGCTCCTGCACGCGCGTGATGGCCTGTCCGCCCAGTTCGACCTGGAGGCCGTCACCGCGCGCGCGGTCCGCCGCGTCGACCACTTCCTGCACCAGGTCCTTCGGTACGGCGTTCGCCTGCTCGGCGAAGGTGACCTGGGCGTACGCGATCCGCCCGTCCTTGCTGACCTGCGCCGCGCCGCGTGCCCCGTACGGGTCGGTGACCTCGCCGACGCCCTTCATGGCGCCGATCTCCTTCAGCGCGGGCTCGATCCGGGACCGTACGGCCTGGTCCCGCACCGATCCCTCCTCGACCTTCCACACCACGGTGTCGGTGTCGCCCGCGCGCTCCGGGAAGGCCTTCTCCAGCAGGTCGTACGCCCTCTTGGAGTCCGTGTCGGGCAGCGAGAAGACGTCCGCGTAGTTCGTGCCCGCGGACGTGCCCGCCGCGCCGAGCCCGAACAACGCCCCCACCCACAGCAACAGGACCACCAGCCGGTGCCGATAGCACCAGCGTGCCAATACCGCCACGCTCCACACTCCCCAATCGGTCTTCGGTCGGTCCCCCAGGTCCTCGCAACAGGATTGGCGGCGGCACGCGCGCGTGGACATGAGACGCCCATGACTCTCAAGGAACTCCAAAGGGCGGACCGGCCCGACTGTCAGTGGCCCGGCCGATACTGGGGGCATGACTGGGGGAGAGACGGAACATCCGGGGACCGTGCTGGTGGTGGAGGACGAGGAGAGCATCGCCGACGTCCTCGCCATCGCCCTGCGCTACCACCGGTTCGAGGTGATGGTCGCGGGCTCCGTGCGCGAGGCGCTCGCGCTCACCGACCGCACCCGCCCGGACGCGGCCCTGCTCGACGTCATGCTGCCGGACGGCGACGGCCGCGCCCTCGGCCGTGAACTGCGCGAGCGGCGGCCCGACCTGGCCCTGGTCTTCCTCACCGCGCGGGACTCCCCGGCCGAGATCGTCGGCGCCCTCGGTTTCGGCGACGACTACATCACCAAGCCCTTCAACATCGACGAGGTCGTCGCCAGGATCACCGCCGTCCTGCGCCGCACCCGACCGGCCGACGTCCTGCCGCAGCGCCCCCCGCTGCGCTACGGCGACCTGGAGCTGGACGAGACGACGTACTCGGTGCACCGCGACGGCCGCACGGTCCAGCTCACCCCCACCGAGTACGCCCTCCTGCGCTTCCTGGTGCGCAACGGCGGCCGGATCGTCCCCAAGGAACAACTCCTGCGCCACGTCTGGCAGTACGAGCACACCCCGCCCGAGTCGACCGTCGTGGAGACCTACATCAGCTATCTGCGGCGCAAGCTGGACACCCTGGGACCGCCGGTGATCACCACCCGGCGGGGTGTCGGATACGGGCTCGCATGAAACTGCGCCTGCCCCGCCGCCGACACGGCATCCACTCGCTGCGCGGCAAGCTGACGCTGGCCAATGTGGTGCTGCTCGCGATCGGCATCGTCGCGGCGACCGCCGTGAGCGTGATGGGCATGCGGTACTACCTGCTCGACCAGATCGACAGCGAGCTCATCAAGACCCGGGACTCCCTGGGCGGTGCGCGGCTCACCCTGCGGGAGATCGACTCGCTGAGCATGCTGAGCTTCGTCCGCGACCGGCTCGTTCCCGCGCAGGCGGACCAGGAGCGCTCGGCGGAGACCGTCTTCGCGGCCGTCGACAGCCGGGGCGAACCGGTCCGGATCCTCGGCTTCGATCCGACCGAGTCACAGCGCGGCCTCGCGAAGGCGGTGGGCGACCCCGGCGCGCTCGCCGCCGACTCCGAGCCGCACGACGTCACCATGGACGGCTCCACCTACCGCGCCACGGCGGCCCGGCTCGGCGACGGCAGCTACGCGCTGCTCGCGGCCCCCACCGACGTCCTGCACCAGGGCGTCGCCAAGGCTGTCCGGCTCGACCTCGCGATCGGCAGCCTGCTGCTCGCGCTGCTGGCCTGTCTGACGATGTTCAGCGTCCGGCGCCGGATGCGGCCGCTGGAGGACATGGTGGAGACCTCGTCGGCCATCGCCGAGGGCGACCTGACCCGGCGCATCCCCTCCAGCTGCGAGGCCACCCTGGAGGTCGAGCAGCTCCGGGTGGCCCTCAACTCCATGCTCCACCAGGTCGAGTCGGCGTACCGCACGCGCGAGCGCAGCGCGGCCCAGCTCCGCAGCTTCGTCGCCGACGCCTCGCACGAGCTGCGCACCCCGCTGTCCGCGATACGGGGCTACCTCCAGCTCTACGACAAGGGCATGCTCTCCGACCCGGACGAGCGCAAGCGTGCCTGGGCCCGGGTTCTCGCGGAGACCGACCGGATGGGCCGGCTCGTCGACGAACTGCTCACCCTCGCCCGCCTCGACCAGCAGCCCGAACTGCGGTTCAGGAACGTCGACCTGAGCCGGCTGGTGCGGGAGGCGGCCGAGGACCTGCGGGTGCAGCAGCCCGACCGGCCCGTCGAGGTCGCCGCCGAGGGCTCCCTGCTGGTGCGGGCCGACGAGTCGGGGCTCAGACAGGTCCTGGGCAACCTGCTGGGCAACGTACGCACGCACACGCCCGCCGACGTGCCGGTGCGGCTGGGGGTGGAGCGCGAGGACGGGGTCGTACGGCTGTGTGTCGCGGACGAGGGTCCGGGGCTGTCCGCGGACGACGCGGCCCGCGTCTTCGACCGGTTCTTCCGGGTCGGCGGCGGGGCGGGCAGCGGCCTCGGCCTGGCGATCGTGCAGGGGGTGGTCCGCGCCCACGGCGGCGAGGTGGAGGTGCGCACGGCCCCGGGCGAGGGACTGGCGGTGACGGTCACCCTGCCGGTGCGGGCGTGCGAGGGGCAGTGACTCCACGCGTACGTCTGCTTGGTCGGCGTGCGGGGGGGTGACTCCACCCGTACGTCTGCTCGGTTGGCGTGCGGGGGGTGACTCCACCCGTACGTCCGCTGGGTCGGCGTGCGGGGGGAACTCCACGCGCACGTGCGCTCAGTGGGTGTGAGACAGGGAGGCCCACGCGTACGCGCGCTCAGTCGGCGTGAGAGCGGGAGGGCCCCACGCGTACGCGTGCTCAGTCGGCGTGAGAGCGGGAGGACCCCACGCGCACGTCCGCTCAGTCTGCCGTCACCAGGGCCCACACGGTCTTGCCGTGGCGGCCCCGGCTCCACACGCCCCACGCGGCGGCGACGTTCTCCACCAGGTGCAGACCGCGGCCGGCCTCCTCGAACTCGCCGACCACCCGCAGCCTGGGTTCCAGCCGGCCCCCGTCGGAGACCTCTATGAGGCAGGAGCCGTCCGCGAGGGCGGTCACCGCGACCTCGAACTCCCGCTCCAGGAAAGGCCCGTGGCGCACCACGTTGGTGGCCAGCTCCGACACCAGCAGCACCGCGTCGGCGAGTGCCGGATCATCCGGTTCGTGCCCCCAGTCGGCCAGCTGGTCCCGGACCCGGCGCCGGGCGAGGCCGACGGAAGCCGGATGCCGGGGCAGCCGGAAGGAGTTGCGTCTCAGCACGGCTGCGTGATCGCGTCGGGGTCAGATCCAGTCGAGGCGCCAGAGCCTGAAGACCCCGGTGCCGTCCGAGAGGTACTGGCCGCCACCGACGTCCTCGCTGGTCACGACGTAGTCCTTGGCCTGCCACAGCGGGATGACCGGGACGTCGTGGGCGATCGACGCCTGGACGTCACGGAAGTCCTTCTCGGCCTCGCCGCGGTCGGCGTAGCGCTGGCTGTCCTGAATCAGATGGTCGACCTCGTTGCTGCTGTAGCCGGTGTTCATGGTGCCTTCGGTGCCGACCAGCGGGGAGCCGTAGGTGTCGGGGTCGGGGTAGTCGGCCACCCAGCCGACCGCGTAGGCGTCGAGCTTCCCGGTCGCCCAGCGCTTCTGGAAGTCGGTCCACTCGTAGCCCTTGAGCGTCACCTTGAACAGGCCGCTCGCCTCCAGCTGCTTCTTGAGCTCCTTGGCCTCCGCGGCGGCGGAACCGCTGTTCAGGCCGTAGCCGTAGGTGAAGCTGACCGGGGTGGTCACGCCGGCCGCGGTGAGCAGGGCGCGTGCCTTCTTGACGCTCGGCTCCGGGTAGTCGTCGAAGAACGACGTGGTGTGCCCGGTGATGCCGGTCGGGATCAGCGAGTAGAGCGGGTCGACGGTCCCCTCGTAGACGGAGGCGGCCAGTTGCTCGCGGTTGATCAGCCAGGCCATGGCCTGACGCACCTTGACGTCGTGCAGCGGCTTGCCCGCGCGGGTGTTGAGGTAGAGGTTGCGAACCTCGGAGCTGTCGGCCTCCGAGACGCGCTGGCCGGGGTCGCTCGGGTTGAGCCCGGCGAGGACGTTCGGCGGCAACTGGCGGTAGGCGACGTCGATCCGCTTGGACTTCCAGGCGCTGTTCAGCTTGTTCGAGTCGCCGTAGTAGTCGAGTTCGACCGGGCGGCCGGTGCCGCTGATCTCGCCCTTGTAGTCGCCGTTGGGCGTGAGGACCGCCTTCTTCCCCTTGGTGTACGACTTCAGCTCGTACGGGCCGGTGCCGTCGACGCCGTTGCCGGTGCGCAGGGAGCGCGCGGGGTACTTGGTGCTGTCGACGATGGCGCCGGCACCCGTGGCCACCTTGAACGGGAAGGTGGCGTCGGGCGAGGACAGCCGGAAGGTGACCGTCCGGCCGCTGACGCCGACCGACTCCAGGGTGTCCAGGAGGGCGGCCGGACCGACGTCCGAGTTGATCTTCTTGACCCGGTCGAAGGAGTACTTGACGTCCTCCGCGGTCATCTCACGACCGCTCGGGAACTTGAGCCCCTCGCGCAGCACACAGCGGTAGGTGCGCAGATCACTGCCCACGAAGGCACAGCTCTCGGCCGCGTCCGGGACGGGTGTGGCACTGCCCGGCTCGAAGGCCAGCAGTGACTGGAAGACGTTGTTGAACAGCGCCCACGAACCGGCGTCATAGGCGCCGGCCGGGTCGAGTGAGGTGACCTCGTCGGTCGTCCCCACCTTGATCGTTCTACCCGCTGCCCCGTCGGACGGGAGCAACTGCCAGCCGCCTACCCCCACAACCCCCAGAACGAGCAGCGTCGCGAGAATCCGCATGCGAACCGACCGCATCGGTTTGCCCTCCCCGGACCCCTGTGGGTCCCAGTGCACATGCCACCCCCTAGTGGCGCGAATCACCTAATCACAGGTGTTTCACCTGGGGGAAGAGGGATTTGTCGAGTTGGGCAAGACGTTACCGCGAGGAGTTTCGGCCATGTTTCACAGCGCTCTCACAGCTCTCCCCGCGCAGATCCTCCAGGGCTCCGTTCAGGCCTGCTTCGACGCCAGTTCGATCACCGTGATGTCGGACGGGGCGCCCACGCGCGTGGGCGGGCCCCAGGCGCCGGCGCCGCGGCTGACGTAGAGCTGGGTGTCGCCGTAGCGCTCCAGTCCGGCGACCGTCGGGTTCGCGGCCTCGGCGAGGAAGTTGCCGGGCCAGAGCTGGCCGCCGTGGGTGTGGCCGGAGAGCTGGAGGTCGACGCCGTGGTCGACGGCGTCGTGGATCTGGACCGGCTGGTGGGCGAGGAGCACGCACGCGCGTGCCGTGTCCCGGTCGCCGAGGGCCTTGGCGAAGTCGGGGCCCTGGCCCTCGCTCTCGCCCGCGATGTCGTTGACGCCGGCGAGGTCGAACCAGGCCAGTTCCGTACGGTCGTTCTCCAGCGGGCGCAGACCGAGCCGCCGTACCTCCTCGACCCACTGCTCGGCGCCGGAGAAGTACTCGTGGTTGCCGGTGACGAAGAACGAGCCGTGCCGTGCCTCGAGCCGGGCCAGGGGGGCGGCCGCCGGGCCGAGGTCCTTCACGCTGCCGTCGACCAGGTCGCCGACGACCGCGATGAGGTCGGGCTGGGTCGAGTTGATGGTGTCGACGACCCTCTGGGCGAAACCGCGGCCCAGCACCGGGCTCAGGTGGATGTCGCTGACCACCGCGATCCGGTAGCCGTGCGCCGCGCGCGGGAGCTTCGCCAGCGGCACGGTGACCCGCTTGACCCCCGGGCCGCGCAGCACCCCGTAGGTGCCGGTGCCCACGGTGCCCACGGCGGCCGCGGCGGCGGCTCCGGCGACGACCCGGGAGACGAAGAGGCGACGGGAGGGGCCCGCGGCGAGGGCGGGCGAGCCGGGTTCGCGCGGCTCCTCGGACGCTGAGGCGCCGTTCCCCCGCTCCTGCGGCTCCTCGGGCGCCGGTCCGCCCTGTCCCGGCTCCTGCGGCTGCTCGGCCGGCGCCCCCGCCGGCACCCGCTCCGGACGCGGTACGGCGGCCACGGCCGGCTCCCCGCGCCGGTCCCGGCGTTCGAGGAAGCGGCGCAGCAGGGGCCGTACGACCTCTCCCGCCACGACCGCGAGCAGCAGGTAGATCGACAGCGCCAGCCACAGGAAGCCCGGCCACGCGAGGACGCGCTGGAGCCAGAAGGGCGCGCCGGTGCGCTCCGCGACCAGGGCGGCGATCGCCAGCACCCAGCCGCCCCCGATGAGCACCGCGCCCGCGCGGCGGGTCCGGCCGGGGCCGCCGGTGGTGTCGCGGAACAGGCGACGCCACAGGTACCAGTTGGCCGTCACCAGGACGGTCAGGGCGAGCAGTGCGAAGACGATGACCACGGTCTGCTAACTCTCCGGGGTCGGCTGTGAGTTCCGGCGCAGTGCCCGCACTCCACGCAACCCGATGAGCCCGACGACCGTCCCCAATACGAAGGAGACGACAGCCAGCAGCAGGTGCACCCAGAAGTACCCCGTGGGGTCGCCCGCGTCGTCGAACGCGAGGCCGCTGGCGTCCTTGACGAGGTTCTTGACGAAAGTGATCCAGATGATCCAGCTCCACACCCCGAAGGCGAGCAGGAACCAGGAGACGGGGCGGCTGAGCTTCATGGGTCCAGTATCGCGAGCCGCCGCGCGGGTCGGCGGCCGGGGTGGGGAGGGCGGCGGGACTTCACCGTCCGCGGCATGTACGTTCCTGAGCGTGTCCGCTCCCCTGAAGAAGACCGCCGGGCGATCCCTGCTGGTCACCTCCGCCGCCCTGTCGTCCCTCGCGCTGGCCGCGCCCGTCGCCCTCGCGGCTCCCAGTCCCACCCCGAGCGCGTCCCCGAGCGCCACTCCCCCGGCGAAGATGTCGACCGTGGGCGGCGCGCGGCTCGGCCTGGCGGGCACCCAGGTCAATCTCGCGAGCGGGCTGCCGGTGCTGCCGAAGGACCTCACCGCGCGGTCCTGGATCGTCACCGACGCCGAGTCCGGCGATGTGCTCGCCTCGCACAACGCGCACTGGCGGCTGCCCCCCGCGAGCACCCTGAAGATGCTCTTCGCGGACACCTTGCTGCCGAAGTTCGCCAGGACCGAGAAGCACAAGGTCGTCCCCTCCGACCTCGAGGGCATCGGCGCCGGTTCCAGCATGGTCGGGATAAAGGAGGGCGAGACCTACACGGTGCACGATCTGTGGCTCGGTGTCTTCCTTCGCTCCGGCAACGACGCGGTGCACGTCCTGTCGGCGATGAACAAGGGCGTCGCCAAGACCGTGAACGAGATGAACGAGCACGCGGAGGAGCTCCAGGCCCTCGACACGCACGTGGTCAGCCCCGACGGCTACGACGCCCCCGGCCAGGTCTCCTCCGCCTACGACCTGACCCTGTTCGCCCGCTCCGGACTGCAGAAGAAGGACTTCCGAGAGTACTGCTCGACGGTCACCGCGAAGTTCCCCGGCGAGACGAAGAAGAACAAGAAGGGCAAGACCGTCCGAAAGCCCTTCGAGATCCAGAACACCAACCGACTGCTGAGCGGCGACTACGACATCTCGCAGTACCAGGGCATCGCAGGTGTGAAGAACGGCAACACCACCAACGCCGGCGCCACCTTCACCGGCGTCGCCGAGCGCAATGGCAGGGTGCTGCTCGTCACCGTCATGAACCCGTCCAAGGAAGGGCACAACGAGGTCTACAAGGAGACCGCGAAGCTCTTCGACTGGGGCTTCAAGGCGGCCGGCAAGGTCGAGCCGGTCGGTGAGCTGGTGCCGCCGAAGGGTGCCGCGCAGCCGGGTACCTCCGGGCAGGCGGGGGGCGGCTCCGGTGGCTCCGGGCAGTCAGCGGGCCCCGGGGCCTCGGACCAGCCCGTCACCTCCGCCACGGCCGACGGCGGCTCCCGCGGCATGGAGACCGCCTTCGCGATCGCCGGCGGGCTCCTCGTGCTGCTCGCGGGCGCCGCGTTCCTCGTCAACCGCCGGTGGCCGCTGCCGGATCTGGTACGTCGTCGCTCGTCCCGTCCGTGAGCTCCTGCTCCTTGCTCCCCGTCGCCGTCCACGCGGCGCAGAACAGCACCAGTTTCGCCGTGAAGTTGATCCACAGCAGCAGGGCGACGGGGACGCCGAACGCGCCGTACATGCTCTTCGTCGCCACGCCCTGCATATAGCCGCTCAGCAGCAGCTTCAGCAGCTCGAAGCCGACCGCGCCGGTCAGCGCGGCGACGAACAGCCGACGGCGCCTCGGCTCGACCCCGGGCAGCAGGGTCAGGACGTACAGCAGGAGCAGGAAGTCGGCGAGTACGGCGATGACGAAGGCGGCGGCCTGCAGCAGGGCCCGGCCCGCGCCGCCCTCCTGGAGGCCCAGTCCCCCGCCGATCCAGTCGACCAGCGCCGAGGCGACGGTGGAGATGGCGAGCGTGACCAGGACGGCGCCGCCGAGCCCGACCAGGATGCCCAGGTCCTTGCCCTTGCGCAGGACCGCGTTCTCGTCCTCGTCGGGCAGCTCCCACACCGCGCGCAGGCACTCGCGCATCGAGCCGGCCCAGTTGATGCCGGTGAACAGCAGGGCGGCCGCGGCGATGAGGCCGACGGTGCCGGCGTTCTGCACGAGGTCGTCGATGTTGAGCTGGTCGGAGATGCCGGGCACCTGGTCGGCGATCTTGTTCTGGAGGTCGTTCTGCTGCTTCGTGCTGAGCGTGGCGGCGGCGATCGCGGCGGCCACGGTGAGCACCGGGAAGAGCGCTACGAAGCTGGTGAACGTCATCGCGGCGGCCAGCCGGGTCCACTTCACCCGGTCCAGCCGTTCGTACGACCGCCACGCGTGCGTGGCCGTCAGGCGCACCCAGAGGGGCCCGACGACGGGGAGTCTCTTCAGCCAGTCCATGATCGGATCTTGCCCTCCGCGCGGAAGACCGATGTGCGAGTACCCCCGAAAACACGGCACGGCGGCCCAGCCGAATCCCCGGAAATATTGAGCGACATCCCATTAATCACCCATTCCGGGGAGAGTCGTGAGGTTTACGAACGAATTGCGTCCATAGCGGCGATACGGTCACCGGCATGTCTGTCGACACCGTTCCCGTCACGGGGTGGGGCCGCACCGCCCCCACCGCGGCCCGTCCGATCCGTCTGAGGAGCTACGAGGAGGCCGTGGCCGCCGTCCGGGGCCGAGGGGCCCGCGGAGGCATCCCGAGGGGGCTGGGGCGGGCCTACGGGGACGCGGCACAGAACGCCGGCGGCGCGGTGTTCGACATGACCGCTCTGAACCGCGTGCACGCGATCGACGCCGAGGGCGGCAGCGTGCTGTGCGACGCGGGTGTCTCCCTGCACCGGCTCATGGAGGTGCTGCTGCCTCTCGGCTGGTTCGTGCCGGTGACGCCCGGCACCCGCTACGTCACGATCGGCGGCGCGATCGGCGCGGACGTCCACGGCGGTAACCACCATGTCTCCGGTTCCTTCTCCCGCCATGTGCTGTCCTTCGAACTCCTCACCGCCGACGGGGAGATCCGCACGGTGCGCCGCGGCACGCCCCTGTTCGACGCGACCACCGGGGGCATGGGCCTGACCGGGATGATCCTCACCGCGACGGTCCAGCTCCAGCCGGTCGAGACCCCGCTGATGTCGGTCGACACGGAACGCGCGCGGGACCTCGACGACCTGATGGTCCGTCTGACGACCGGGGATCGCGGATACCGCTACTCGGTCGCCTGGATCGACCTGCGGGCCCGCGGCGTCGCGACGGGGCGGGCGGTGCTGACCCGGGGCGACCACGCGCCGTCGGCAGCGCTGGAGCGGCCGGGGCGGCTCGCCGGGAGCACGCGCGCGCGTAACGACCCGCTGCCCTTCCGGCCCGGGCGTTTCCCGGCCCCGCCCGCCTTCCTCCCCGAGGGGCTGGTCAACCGCACGACCGTGGGACTGTTCAACGAGCTCCGGTACCGGCGGGCGCCCCGCGCGCGTACCGGCCGGCTGCAGCGGATCTCCGCCTTCTTCCACCCCCTGGACGGCGTGCCCCACTGGAACCGGGTCTACGGCAGCGGCGGCGTCGTGCGGTACCAGTTCGTCGTCGGACACGGCCAGGAGGAGGCCCTGCGCCGGATCGTGCGGCGGATCTCCGGACAGCGGTGCCCGTCGTTCCTCGCCGTCCTCAAGCGGTTCGGGGACGCCGCCCCCGGATGGCTCTCGTTCCCGGTGCCCGGCTGGACCCTGGCCCTGGACCTCCCGGCCGCTCTGCCGGGCCTCGGCGCCCTCCTCGACGAACTGGACGAGGAGGTGGCCGCGGCCGGCGGGCGGGTCTGCCTCGCCGAGGACTCCCGCCTGCGGCCGGAGCTGCTCGCCGCGATGTACCCGCGCCTCGACGACTTCCGTGCGCTGCGCGCGGAGCTGGATCCGCGCGGGGTGTTCACCTCCGACCTGTCCCGCCGTCTCACCCTCTGAGTCCTCTGAGCCCTCTCGGTCCTCTGAAGACCCCAGGCCCTCCCAAGGAGCTGTTCGTGAAGGACGCTTTCGGCATCCCCCAGTCCCTGCTCGTGCTCGGCGGTACGTCCGAGATCGCGCTGGCCACCGTCCGCCGTCTCGTGGTCCGTCGCACCCGCACGGTGTGGCTGGCGGGGCGCCCCTCCCCCGGCCTGGAGTCGGCCGCCGCGGAACTGCGCACCCTGGGGGCCGAGGTCCGTACCGTCGCCTTCGACGCCCTTGACCCCGAGTCCCACGAGGCGGTGCTCGGCAAGGTCTTCGCCGAGGGCGACGTCGACATGGTGCTGCTCGCCTTCGGGATCCTCGGCGACCAGGCCCACGACGAGCGGGACCCGGTCGCCGCGGTCCGGGTGGCGCAGACCAACTACACGGGCGCCGTCTCGGCCGGCCTGGTGTCCGCGCGCGCGTTGCAGGCCCAGGGGCACGGCTCGCTCGTCGTGCTCTCCTCCGTCGCCGGCGAGCGCGCCCGCCGCGCCGACTTCATCTACGGCTCCAGCAAGGCCGGCCTCGACGTGTTCGCGCAGGGGCTGGGCGACGCCCTGCACGGCACGGGCGTGCACGTGATGGTCGTACGGCCGGGGTTCGTGCGGTCGCGGATGACCGCCGGCCTGGAGGAAGGGCCGCTCGCGACCACTCCGGAGGCCGTGGCGACGGCGATCGAGCTGGGCCTGCGGCGCCGCTCGGAGACGGTGTGGGTGCCGGGAGCGCTGCGGGTCGTGATGTCGGCGGTACGGCATGTGCCGCGGGCGCTGTTGCGACGGCTGCCGCTGTAACTCCTGGTATGGCGGGCGGAGCCGCGGTGGCAGCGGTAGCACCAGGCAGTACAACCGGTGACAGCGGTTGTACCAGGAGTTACAACTGGCTCGTGGGCAGGGAGCCGCGCTCCACGTGCCCCGCCTGGGGCGGCACGACCGACCCGCCGAAGGTGAACTCGCGCAGCTTGCGCCACACCCCGTCGGCGCCCTGCTCGTAGAGCGCGAAGCCGGTGCAGGGCCACTCGGCCTCGAAGTCGCCGAGCTCCTCGAAGGCGCGGTCCATGGCCGCCTCGTCGATGCCGTGGGCCACCGTGACGTGCGGGTGGTACGGGAACTGGAGTTCCCGCGCGACCGGCCCGGAGGCGTCACGGACCTGCTTCTGGAGCCAGGTGCAGGCCTCGGCGCCCTGGACGACCTGGACGAACACGACGGGTGACAGCGGCCGGAAGGTGCCGGTGCCGGACAGCTTCATCGGGAACGGCCGGCCCGCCGCGGCGACCTCGGTGAGGTGCGCCTCGATGGCGGTCAGCGCGGTGTCCGCGACCTCTGTGGGCGGCAGGAGCGTGACATGGGTGGGGATGCCGTGAGCCGCGGCGTCGCCGAAGCCCGCACGCTGCTCCTGGAGCAGGCTGCCGTGAGGCTCCGGGACCGCGATCGACACACCGATCGTTACGGTCCCCACGTCGTCTCCTGTTCGTCCCGGTCGTCCTGTCGGATCGGTTCCCAGCCGTCCGGCTATCGACTGTACGGCCACGGCTGTGCTGTGGGCAGGCGCAGGCATAGTGATGTGCAGCGCTCTGCCCGGTGGTGCTGGTGTGCGGTACGCCCGGTGCCCGGCGGCCGGTGCCGACGGGCCGGGGCGGCGGTCAGTGTTTGGCGGGCAGGAAGCCGACCTTCTCGTACGTCTGGGCAAGGGTCTCCGCGGCGACCGCGCGGGCCTTCTCCGCGCCCTTGGCCAGGATCGAGTCCAGCGTCTCCGGGTCGTCCAGGTACTGCTGGGTCCGCTCCCGGAAAGGCGTGACGAACTCGACGACGACCTCGGCGAGGTCCGTCTTGAGCGCGCCGTACAGCTTGCCCTCGTACTGCTGCTCCAGCTCCGGGATGCCGGTGCCGGTCAGGGTCGAGTAGATGGTGAGCAGGTTGCTGACGCCCGGCTTGTTCTCGGCGTCGTAGCGGATGACGGTGTCGGTGTCCGTGACCGCGCTCTTGACCTTCTTGGCGGTGGCCTTCGGCTCGTCGAGGAGGTTGATGAGGCCCTTCGGCGTGGACGCCGACTTGCTCATCTTGATCGACGGGTCCTGGAGGTCGTAGATCTTCGCCGTCTCCTTCAGGATGTACGGCTTCGGGATCGTGAAGGTCTCGCCGAAACGGCCGTTGAAGCGGGTGGCGAGGTCGCGGGTCAGCTCGACGTGCTGGCGCTGGTCCTCGCCCACCGGCACCTCGTTGGCCTGGTAGAGCAGGATGTCCGCGACCTGGAGGATCGGGTAGGTGAACAGGCCGACGCTCGCGCTGTCGGCGCCCTGCCGGGCGGACTTGTCCTTGAACTGGGTCATGCGGGAGGCCTCGCCGAAGCCGGTGAGGCAGTTCATGACCCAGGCGAGCTGGGCGTGCTCGGGGACGTGGCTCTGGACGAAGAGCGTGCAGCGGTCCGGGTCGAGGCCCGCGGCGAGGAGCTGGGCGGCGGCCAGGCGGGTGTTGGCCGTGAGCTCCTTCGGGTCCTGCGGGACCGTGATCGCGTGCAGGTCTACGACCATGTAGAACGCGTCGTGGGACTCCTGCAGGGCCACCCACTGGCGGACGGCGCCGAGGTAGTTGCCGAGGTGGAACGAGCCTGCGGTGGGCTGGATTCCGGAGAGCACGCGGGGTCGATCAGAGGCCATGCCCACCATTCTCTCAGGTGCCGGGGGCCGATCCGGAACCAGTCGGAAACAGATGTGCCACGGGTGGGAACCGATTCGGTCCGGGCGGTGTACCCATGATGTGAGGACGCGGGAGGGGGGCCGCATCGTCGATGAGGCCGCGGTGATCGCACGCGTACGCGCCGGAGACCCGGAGGCGTACGCGGAGCTGGTGCGGGCCCATACGGGCCTGGCGCTGCGAGCGGCCGCGGCGCTCGGGGCGGGTGCGGACGCGGAGGATGTGGTGCAGCAGGCCTTCGTCAAGGCGTACTGCTCGCTGGGCCGCTTCAAGGAGGGCTCGGCGTTCAAGCCATGGTTCATGTCGATCGTGGCCAATGAGACGAGGAACACAGTGCGCGCGGCGGCACGCCAGCGCACGCTCGCCGGCCGCGAGGCTGCCTTCGCGGAGGCCGAGCCGCTCATACCGGAATCTGCGGACCCCGCGACGGCGGCCGTGGAGATAGAGCGCCGTGCCGCCCTGGAGTCCGCGCTGCAAAAGCTGAGCGAGGAACACCGCCTGGTCGTCACCTACCGCTATCTGCTGGAGATGGACGAGTCCGAGACGGCCCAGGCACTGGGCTGGCCCCGGGGGACGGTGAAGTCCCGGCTGAACCGTGCGCTGCGCAGACTCGGCAAGCTGCTGCCCGATGTCGAGCTCCGGGAAGGGGGTGATGAGCGTGAGTGAGTCCTACGGCGGTGAGGGCCCCGGCGACGGCGCGCGTGAGCGTGCGTCCCGACTGCCCGAGGAGCTGCGGGCGCTCGGGCGTTCGCTGGACGCGCCGGGCGGGGGCGGGGCCGAGTCGATGGTGGAGCGGGTGCTGGAGCAGATACTCGCCGAGCGGCTGCCGGTCCCGGTGGCGCAGGCGTCGGGTCCCGGTGAGCGGCTGCGGGCGGTGCGGCGGTGGACGCGGGCGCGGTGGCGTTCGCTGACCGCGACCCTGTGCGGGCTGCTGGCGGTGCTCGCGCTCACCCCTCCGGTGCGGGCGGCGGTCCTGGACTGGTTCGACTTCGGCGGGGTCGAGGTGCGGTACGACCCGTCGACGGTGCCCTCGCCGGGGGCGGAGGTGCCCGGCTGCGGGCGTTCGGTGTCACTGGCGCAGGCCGAGCGGCGGGCGGGGTTCGAACCGCTGGTGCCGACGGCACTCGGCCCTCCGGACGTGGTGACGGTGACGGCCGAGCCGCGGGGGCGGTCCCTGGTGAGCCTGTGCTGGCGTGAGCGGGGGCGCACCGTCCGGCTGGACGAGTACCCGGCCCGTCTGGACATCGGCTTCACCAAGAGTGTGCGGGAGCAGCCGGAGTGGCTCTCGCTGCGCGGGGGCTCCTCGGAGCTCGGGGCGGTCAATGACACGGCTCTGTGGTTTCCGCGGCCCCATCTGCTGAGTTTCTGGCTGGTGGACGCGGCCGGCTCCCCCTACGCGCGAGAGCAGCGGACCGCCGGGCCGACGCTGCTGTGGATGCACAGGTCGGGCGTCCTGGACGTGCCGGATGTGACGCTGCGGCTGGAAGGGGTCGCGTCGAAGGCGCGGGCTGTGGAGATCGCGAAGTCCCTCGGCGAACCGGAGAGCGAGGGCGCCGGGAAGTCCTCGGATTAGTGCGGGCGAAGTGGGAACCCCGTCGGGCCGGGCGGTGTACCAGAAGTGACACGCGGCTCGCGGACGGGCCGCACGGGGATCGTCTGTTGGGGGTCGGCATGAAGAGCAGCAGGGGCGGGCTGAGGAGCCGTTGTCGTGAACTGGCGGCAGGGGCGGGCGTGTTGGGGGCTTTGCTCGCGGTGACCGTGTGGGGTGCGCCGTCCGCGTCGGCGGGCGGGCCGACGAGCGTGCTGGTGGTCTCGCCGGAGAGCAGGGAGACGGCGTCGCTGTACTGCTCCGACGAGCGGTACGCGGAGTTGGATCGGCTGCTCGGTCCTTCGAGCGCGGACACCCGTACCAGGCCGTCCGAGGAGAAGCTGCTCGCCGCCCGGCAGATCAACGTCACCTGGATGGCGCACGACGTCTCACCGTGGCGGCTGGACCAGGTCTACCCGCTGGCCGACGGGGACCAGGTCTGGATACACAGCGAGGTGCCGGAGGCGGTGAACGGCCATTGGCACCGCACGAAGAACCCCGCTCAACTGCGCGCCCTGCTGACGGACTTGGGTGTGATGGGCAAGGTCTCCGGCGAGGGCCACGCCATCATCCCGGCGCCCGCGCAGGAGTCGGAGAGCGACGCGGGGGCGGCGGACACGGAGTCCGCGAGCCTGTCGTCCACCGCGGACGACGACACCGAGTGGTGGTGGGCGATTCCGGGTCTGGCCGCGGGGGCGGTACTGGCGCTGGTACTGCGGCCGTTCGTGCTGGGCAAGCCGTGGGGCCGGCTGCGCGCAGAGCCGGGGCCGCGTCAGGAACTGCGCGATGTGTGACGAAAGGACGTGCTCGCGAGCTTGAGGAAGCAAGGCCGGGTCGATCGAGGGGGATGGCAGTGCGGAGCAGACTCGCAGAACTCCGGCTCGCACCGCGCAGGGTGTTCGCGGCGCTCGCACCGTTGGCCGCGGTGGTGACCGTGCTCACGGTGCCTGCGGCCGACGCGGCGAAACAGCCGACTCGGGAGGCGAGCCTGGACAGGCCCGACCTGGCCATGGTCGTCACCGGCGGCTCGGGACGGACGCAGGCCGTGCGGGCCGACGAGCCGTACTTCACTCGGCTGTGGCAGCTTCTGCAGCCGACGTACACGGGCACGGAGCCGGTCTCGGACGCCTGGGAGGAGGGCCGCTATCCGCCCGTGCGGTTCACCGTGCTCTGGGGGCTGACAGGGGTCGGCGGCTGGCCTTCGACGGATTCGGCGCCGGGTGGTGATGTGGCGGTGGCGCGGGAGGACCAGCTGTTCCTGGCCGGGGACGGCACACCGTGGGTGCGCTCGGATCCGGCGCCGGAGCTGGAGGACGACGACATCCGCTGGCACCGGGCGCCTCGGGAGGTCTTCGACCGGCTGGACCGGGCGGGCCTCGCGGGCGGTGCCGGGGAGGGGCGGGGCGAGGGGGCGAAGGGTTCGACGGGCCCGGAGCGCGGCGTGTGGTGGGCGGTGCCGGGGCTCGTCGTGGGATTCGCGGCGGGAGTCGGCGGCACGCGGCTGATACGCCGCGCGGCGGTCGGGCCGGGGGCCGGACCGCCGCGGGACGAGCCACGACAGGAACTCATCGACCTCTAGGAGTCGCCGGTCTTTGACAACTCAAGACAGGACGCGTGTCAGCCGAGGTCGACCTCCGGGTACAGCGGGAAGCCCGCCACGAGGTCGGTGGCCCGGTGGGAGATCTCGTCCGCGACCTTCGGGTCCAGGATGTGCTGGGCCTTGGAGGGTGCGCCCTTGCTCGTGGTGCCGGGCTCCGTGGTGGTGAGGACGCGGTCGATGAGACCGGCGACCTCGTCCATCTCTGCGGTTCCGAGACCACGGGTGGTCAGGGCGGGGGTGCCGATGCGGATGCCGGAGGTGTACCAGGCGCCGTTCGGGTCGGCCGGGATGGCGTTGCGGTTGGTGACGATGCCCGACTCGAGCAGGGCGGCCTCGGCCTGGCGGCCGGTGAGGCCGTAGGAGGAGGCCACGTCGATCAGGTTGAGGTGGTTGTCGGTGCCGCCGGTGACCAGGGTGGCGCCGCGGCGCATCAGGCCCTCCGCGAGGGCGCGGGAGTTGTCGACGATCCGCTGGGCGTAGTCCTGGAAGGAGGGCCGGCGGGCCTCGGCGAGGGCGACGGCCTTGGCGGCCATGACGTGCGGGAGCGGGCCGCCGAGGACCATCGGGCAGCCGCGGTCGACCTGGTCCTTGAGGGAGTCGTCGCACAGCACCATGCCGCCGCGCGGGCCGCGCAGGGACTTGTGGGTGGTGGTGGTGACGATCTGGGCGTGCGGGACCGGGTCGAAGTCGCCGGTGAGGACCTTGCCGGCGACGAGACCGGCGAAGTGGGCCATGTCGACCATGAGCGTGGCGCCGACCTCGTCGGCGATCTCGCGCATGATCCGGAAGTTGACCAGCCGGGGGTAGGCCGAGTAGCCGGCGACGATGATCAGCGGCTTGAACTCGCGGGCCGAGGCGCGCAGGGCGTCGTAGTCGACGAGGCCGGTGGCGGGGTCGGTGCCGTAAGAGCGCTGGTCGAACATCTTGCCGGAGATGTTGGGGCGGAAGCCGTGGGTGAGGTGGCCGCCGGCGTCCAGGGACATGCCGAGCATGCGCTGGTTGCCGAAGGCCTGGCGGAGCTCGGCCCAGTCGGCGTCGGAGAGGTCGTTGACCTGGCGGACGCCGGCCTTCTCCAGGGCGGGGACCTCGACGCGCTGGGCGAGGACGGACCAGAAGGCGACGAGGTTGGCGTCGATGCCCGAGTGGGGCTGGACGTAGGCGTGGCGGGCGCCGAAGAGCTCCCTGGCGTGCTCGGCGGCCAAGGACTCGACGGTGTCGACGTTGCGACAGCCGGCGTAGAAGCGGCGGCCGACGGTGCCCTCGGCGTACTTGTCGCTGAACCAGTTGCCCATCGCGAGGAGGGTGGCCGGGGAGGCGTAGTTCTCGGAGGCGATCAGCTTGAGCATCTCGCGCTGGTCGTGGACCTCCTGGCCGATGGCGTCGGCGACGCGCGGCTCGACGGCGCGGATCACGTCGAGGGCTGCGCGGAAAGCCGTGGACTCGGTGGACAGGGGCTGCTGCTCTGACATGGCGGCCTCCGGGTTGCGTGGCTTGAAGCGGTCACGGATCACGGTTCGGCCCAGGCGCACGGCACTTGGTCACTCACAGGCCGCTCCCCGATGGTCCGTCCCATCCCAGCGCGCCAGTCACGGCCTGTCGGCCAGCCTACCGGGCACGTCGAAGGGCACCTGTGCGGCGTCCACCATGCGAGCGACGGTTTCGAGGCCGGGCCGTGGGGTCCCGGGCCTCGAAGCCGTGGCTGCGGTGGACGTCAGAACAGCACGTCGGCGAGGCGGTCGATCTGGTCGGCGTCCGAGGCCCAGCAGTAGAGGATCACCTCGTCGGCACCGATGCCGAAGTAGGCGTCGGCGGTCTCGCGGATCTGCCGCGGTGTGGTGAGCAGGCCGGCCTCCATGTAGGCGACGTGGCCGCTGAAGGCGTAGTAGTCGCGGAGGTTGCGGCGGGCCCCTTCCAGGGTGCTGTCCGGGCCGAGAGCGACGTTCGCCTGGGCGACCAGGCGGGGGCGGCCGGGGCGGTCGTGCTTCTGCCAGGTTGTTTCCACGTCGCGGAACAGGTTGGACATGAAGGAGGGCGGCAGGGCGGCGCCGAGGAAGCCGTCGCCGAAGCGGCCGACGCGTTCGAGGGCGGCGGGGGCGAAGCCGCCGAACAGGACCTCGGGGCCGCCGGGGGTGGCGGGGGCGGGCCCGATGGGGCCGACGCCTTCTCCGTACGGCTCGCCGGACCAGGCGCGGCGCAGCAGGGTGAGCTGTTCGTCGAGGCGGCGGCCTCGGCGGTGGATGTCGATGCCTGCGGCCAGGCAGTCGTCCTCGCGGCCACCGACACCGATGCCGAGTGTGAAGCGGCCGCCCGAGAGGCGGTCGAGGGTCGCCGTCTGCTTGGCGAGCAGGGCGGTGTTGTGGAGGGGGGCGAGCAGCACCTCGGTCTGGACGCGGATGCGGGAGGTGGCACCGGCGAGGGTCGCGAGGGTGATGAGGGGCTCGGGATTGTCGTAGACCAGGCGGTCGAGCAGGCCGAGGGTGCGGAAGGGGCTCGCGTCGGCGCGCCGGGCCCAGGTGAGCAGCTCGGCGGGGTCGTCGATGGGCAGGCCGAGGCCGATGTTCATGGGAGAGTCCTCCGGAGGGCATACGGGATCCGCCGGTCGGCCGGATCCGGTGCCGCCCCTCCGTGGTGCCGCGCGCTGTGCGCGGACCTGCTCCCGTTCTGCGGCGATGGTTCCAGAGAGCGTGTGCGTCAGAGTGCGCCGACCGTAACGCGGCCGGGCGCGGCGCGACAACGCGTTTTCTCCGGCGCTCGTCGGTAGGGCTACGGGGACGCGGTCCGGGGTGCCCACCGGACGAACACTTCCCGGCCGCCCCGACTCTGCACCACGCACCCTCGACGAGCCCCCGGAACCGGCCCACACACCCCCGCAGCCCAGCCCCCAGCCCCCAGCCCCCCAGCCCCCCAGGGCCGGCTCCCCCGGCCGCAGCCTCAGAAGATCACGTGCGGCAAGAAGCGTGCGTACTCGTCGGTGATCAGGCCGGACGATTCCCGGATGCCGAGGCCCGCCGACTCGTCCTCCACGATCCAGGCGCCGAGGACCACGTGGTTGCCGTCGAAGGCGGGGAGGGGGGCCAGTTCCTGGTAGCAGCACGGCTCGTCGCGGAGCACCGCGCCGGTGCCGGGTTCGTGGACCGTCACCCCGGCGCCCTCGCGGCCGAGCAGCGGCTTGGCGACGTAGCCGGTCGTGTTGGCCAGGTGCCGGGGGCCGTCGAGGTGGGCGGGGAGGAGGTTGGGGTGGTCCGGGTACAGCTCCCAGAGGATCGCGAGGAGGGCCTTGTTGCTGAGAAGCATCTTCCAGGCGGGTTCGATCCACAGGGTGCTGCCGGTGCCGCCGCCGTTGTCGAGGGTGTCGAGGACGTGGGTGGCGAAGCGGTCCGTGGTGAGCCACTCCCAGGGGTAGAGCTTGAAGCAGCTGCGGATGAAGCGGAGTTGGTTGTCGACGAACCGGCCGGAGAGGGGGTCCCAGCCGATCTCCTCCATGGAGATCCAGTCGGTGTCCAGGCCCGCCTGTTCGGCGGTCTCCTTGAGGTAGGCGACCGTCATGAGGTCCTCGCCGAGTTCGTCGGCGGACGAGTGCGCGAAGTAGAGCGGGCTGCCGGGCGGCAGGAGGGCGGCCTGCTTCTTCCAGGCGGCGACGAGGCGTTCGTGGAGGGAGTTCCACTGGTCGGCGCCGGGGAAGCGCTCCTCCATCCAGAACCACTGGGGTGAGGCGGCCTCGACGAGGGAGGTGGGTGTGTCGGCGTTGTACTCCAGCAACTTGGCCGGGCCGTCGCCGTCGTGGCGGAGGTCGAAGCGGCCGTAGACGGAGGGGAGTTCGGCACGCCGGCGCCAGGACTCGGCGACCGCCTCGGCGACGCGCGGGTCGGTGATGCCGAGGTCGGCGAAGCGGTTCGCGGTGACGATGTGGTCGGCGGCGGTCAGGCACATGCGGTGGAGGGTCTCGACGGTCTCCTCCAGCGCCTCCACCTCGGGGAGCGTGAAGGAGTAGTAGGCGCTCTCGTCCCAGTAGGGGCGCAGGGAGTCGTCGGGGTGGCGGGTGAGCGGGTAGACGAGGCCCTGGGCCTCGACGGTCTGCTGCCAGCCGGGGCGGGGGGTGATGGTGTGTCGACGCATGATGTCCGGCCTCAGCCGCCGGAGCTGCCCTTGCCGGCGCCGCTGTGGCCGCCGCCGTCGCCGTCCCCGCTGCCTCCGCTGCCGAAGCCGCCGCGGTCGACCCCGCTGCCGCCGCTGCTGGACGAGCCGCCGGAGCTCTTGCCGGACTTCTTGGTGAAGGAGCCGCCCGAGACCCAGCTCCCCTTCTTCTTGCCGCCGTAGTAGTAGGTGCCGTTGGCCGAGGTGCTGGACTTGCAGTTCTTGTCGGCGACGACCTTGTAACCCTTGCCGAGGGTGTAGCTGTCGCGGTCGACACAGCGCTTGTCGGGGTCGGAGGAGCAGGCGGTCAGGGCCATGGCGAGCAGTCCCACCCCGCCGAGTGCGACCGTGCCCGAGCGAAGTCGCCGGCGTGCGTCCGCCATGTTCGTGTCTCCCCCTTGGTCAGGCCCTGGGCCTGGTGTGCGCGTGTCCGGCGGACAGCTTAGAGATCAGTAAGAGCTTGCCCGAAGGCAGTCCACCTCTCATCACCTCCCCTAAGGTCACTTTGTGCTCTTTGGAATGGTGTGTGCTCTCGGTGCCTCGGTCTGCTTCGGCACGGCCACCGTGCTCCAGGCGATGGCGGCACGGGCCGCGGACGCGGGCGGCGGTGACGGCGGGGGGACGGCGTTCGCGGTGACGCTGTTCCTGCGGGCCGTGCGGCAGTGGCGGTATCTGGCGGGGCTGGCCCTGGACGGGTTGGGGTTCCTGTTGCAGATCGCCGCGTTGCGGTCGGTCCCGATCTACGCGGTCGGCGCGGCGCTCGCGGCGAGTCTCGCGGTGACCGCGGTGGTGTCGGCGCGGCTGCTGAGGGTCCGGCTGAAGGGGCGTGAGTGGGGCGCGGTCGGGGTGGTGTGCGCGGGGATGGCGTTGCTGGGGATCGCGTCCGGGACGGAGGGCGACCGGGGCGGCCCTACGGCGTTGAAGTACGCGATGCTCGGGACCGCCCTGGCGGTGCTGGCGCTCGCCCTGTGGGGTGGGCGACTGCCGGACCGCGCGCGGGCGTTGGCGCTCGGGTTGGGTGCCGGCTTCGGGTTCGGGGTGGTCGAGGTGGCGGTGCGGCTGATCGACTCGCTCGCGCCGTCGGCACTGCCGGCCAACCCGGCGGCGTACGCGCTGCTCGTCGGCGGTGGCGCGGCGTTTCTCTCACTGACCTCGGCGCTGGAGCGGGGGTCGGTGACCACGGCGACCGCGGGGATGGTGATCGGGGAGACGATCGGGCCCGCGCTGGTGGGGGTGGTGTGGCTCGGGGACCGTACCCGGGAGGGGCTGGCGTGGGTGGCGGTGCTGGGTTTCGCGGTGGCCGTCGCGGGGGCGTTGGCCCTGGCCAGGTTCGGGGAGGCTCCGGCGCATTCCGCTCCGCAATCCCCGCTGCGAATTCCGTGAGGGCTACTTGAGTTACTGCCGGTACAGCTCGACAAGGTGAGCCATGCCGACCGAAATTCCGATAAAGAGTCACGATCCGGACAGCCGGAAAAAGCTTCGTTGAATATTTGAACGTGCTGTGAAGGCATTGCGTATACGACGGTGTGAGCAGTAATCCCGTCACCGTCACCGTGGCCTATCACGTGGTGCCGGGCCGTGAGGCCGACTTCCACTCGTGGGGGTGGGCCATGCTGGCCGCGAGTTCGCGGCAGCCGGGCTTCCTGGGGGGTGGCGTCCTTGTCGACCGAGAGGCGGAGTGGCATGTGGTCTATCGCTTCGCCAGCGAGGGAACGTCCCGGGCCTGGGAGGATTCGACCGCCCGGACCCAGTGGGAGGCCCGGGCGGTGGGCTTCGCCCGGCAGACGGAACGCAGGAGCGTGCGGGGCTCCAGGACGTGGTTCGACGCACAGACCGCCACACCGAAGCCGCCCGCCCCGCCGGCGAAATGGAAACTGTGGTTCGTGAACATGAGCGCGGTCTTTCCGCCGGTGCTCCTGTTCAATCTTATCGTTCTTCCTTATCTCGGCGGACTCAATCCGCTCGTCCGCACGCTGCTGTTGTGCCTGTGTGTGACGGCTCTCGTCACCTGGATTCTCATGCCCCGGCTTCAGCGTTTCTTCAGGAAATGGCTGTATCCACCGCTCCAGGCCCTTCGCGGCCGGCACAAAAGACGGACCGCATAGGTCCGGAACGAACCGAGGGAGGTGGGCGGGTGAAGACCCTGCTCATCGACAATTACGACTCGTACACGTACAACCTGTTCCAGCTCGTCGCCGAGGTCAACGGTGAGGAACCGGTCGTCGTCCTCAACGACGCGGCCGGCGGCCTTCCCGACTCCGGTCTCGGGGAATTCCTGGCGGGGTTCGACAATGTCGTCGTCTCGCCCGGGCCGGGGCACCCGGCCGAACCTCGGGACTTCGGACTCAGTACCGCCGTCCTCGCCGAGTCGGCGATCCCCGTGCTCGGCGTCTGTCTGGGGCACCAGGGCATCGCGCTCGGGGAGGGGGGCCGGGTCGGGGCCGCCCCGGAGCCGCGGCACGGCCATCTGTCAGTGGTCCGGCACGACGGACAGGACCTGTTCCGGGGGCTGCCGCAGGACTTCACCGCGGTCCGTTACCACTCGCTGGCCGTGACCGAGCCGCTCCCGGAGACGCTGGAGGCCACCGCCTGGGCCGAGGACGGGGTGCTGATGGGGCTCAGACACCGCAGCCGGCCGTTGTGGGGCGTGCAGTTCCATCCGGAGTCCGTGCTCACCGAGTACGGCCACCGCATGCTCGTGAACTTCCGCAACCTCACGGCGCAGCGGGCCCGCAGGCCGCGTACGAAGAACACCGCCGTGCCTGCGCCCGAGGCGGTGATCCCCCGGCCCGCGCGGGTCGTCCCGCGCCCCCGGCCGGCCGCCGCTCCCGCCTATCGGCTGCACACCCGGCGCATCGCCGGCGCGGTCGACACGGAGGCCGCCTTCACACGGATGCACGCGGCGTCGCGGCGGGCGTTCTGGCTGGACAGCGCGCTGGTCGAGGAGGGACGTGCGCGGTTCTCGTTCTTCGGGGACGACAGCGGCCCGCTCGCGGAGTTCGTCCGGTACGACGTCGAGAGCGGCCGGTGCGAGATCGAGCGGGCCGGGCGTCCGACGCGGAAGGTCGCGGCGAGCGTCTTCGACTATCTGAGGCGGCAGTTGACGAGCCGTCGGGTGGACGCCGGCGCCCTGCCCTTCGACTTCACCGGCGGCTATGTCGGCTACTTCGGCTACGAGACGAAGGCCGACTGCGGATCGCCGAACCGGCACACCTCCGAGGTCCCGGACGCCTGCTGGCTGTTCGCCGACCGGCTGATCGCCGTGGACCATCTGAAGAGGTTCACCTACGCGGTCTGTCTGGCCGAGGACACCCCGCAGGCCGCGCGGGAGGCCGAGGACTGGCTGGAGAGCGCGCTGGCCCAGTTGACCTTCGTCACCACCGAGCCGGACCGGACGGCGGCACCGGCGCTGTCGGCACCGACCAGGTCCGCCACGCCCACCGCGTCCACTGCGCGCACTGCGCCCACCGCCTCCGGTGCGCGCCCGGAACCCGACCTCGCCGCCGCCGAGCCCTGGCTGGTGCGGGACCGGGCGGCCTATCTCGCCGACATCGAGTCCTGCGGACGTGAGCTACGAGCGGGCACCAGCTACGAGGTCTGTCTGACGAACGCGGCCCGGTTACCCGCCCCGCCGGACGCGTACGCGTTCTACCGGGTGCTGCGCCGGGTCAACCCGGCTCCCTACGCGGCCTTCCTGCGGTTCGGGGACGTCGACGTGGCCGGTTCCTCGCCCGAGCGGTTCCTGCGGATCACCCGGGAGGGGGTCGCCGAGGCCCGGCCCATCAAGGGCACCGCGCCGCGCGGAAGCGGACCGGAGGAGGACGCCCGGCTGCGGGACGCGCTGGCGGCGGACGCCAAGACGCGCGCCGAGAACCTGATGATCGTCGACCTGCTCCGCAACGACCTGGGGCGAGTGTGCCGGACCGGGTCGGTGCGGGTGACCCGGCTGATGGCCACGGAGACGTACCCGACCGTGCACCAGCTCGTGTCCACCGTGGAGGGGCGGCTGCGGGAGGGGATCGACGCGGTGCAGTGCGTGCGGGCCTGCTTTCCGGGCGGTTCGATGACCGGGGCGCCGAAGCTGCGCACGATGGAGATCATCGACTCCCTGGAGACCGAGGCCCGCGGGGTCTACTCGGGCGCTCTCGGCTATCTGGGGTGCGGCGGGGGCGCGGATCTCAACATCGTGATCCGTACGGCGGTGTTCGCCGACGGGCTGATGCACCTGGGTGCCGGGGGCGCGATCGTCCTCGACTCCGATCCGGTCGCCGAGTACGACGAGATGCTGCTGAAGACGGCGGCCCAGATGAGCGCCCTGCACCTGCACACCGCGGAGCGGACGGCGCAGCAGCGGCGGCACGCGACGGTGCGCGCGGATGCCCTCGGGGGACAGACGGCCGCCACCGAGGAGCCGGTGCGATGACGACTGCGCAAAGTGTCCTGTCCCCGGCCGGCTTCGACGCCCCCGGCAATCTCGCCGCCCAGCTCGCCGATCTCGCCGAGCGCCGCGGTTGGACGGACCGGCCCGCCTTCCACCAGGGTCACCGGGCCTGGACCCACGGCGAGGTGCACGCGCTCGCGGCCCGGGCGGCCGGCGTGCTCTCCGGTCACGGTGTCGGGCCGGGCGACCGGGTGGTGCTGGCGTTGCCGGACGGGATCGCCTGGGTGACGGCCTTCCTCGCCGTGGCGCGTCTCGGGGCGGTGGCCGTGCTCGTCAATCCCGAACTCCCCACGGCCGACCACGCGTTCATGGCCGCGGACGCCGAAGCGGCGCTGTGTGTGACGGGGCCGGGTCTGGAGGACCGGTTCGCCGGGCGGTCCCGGCTCGGCGCCGACCAACTGCTCGCGCTCACCGCCTCCGCCGGGCCGGCGCCCGCCCACCCGGTCGACGCGCACGCGCCGTTGTACGTCCAGTACACGTCGGGCACCACGGGCCGTCCCAAGGGGGTCGTGCACACGCACGGCGACCCGAAGGCGTACCACGACCTGATCGGGCGGCGGCTGCTGCGGGTCACCGCGGACGACGTGACCCTGTCGGTGTCGAAGCTGTACTTCGCCTACGGCTTCGGCAACGCCTTCGTCTTCCCGCTGTTCTCCGGTTCCTCCGCCGTCCTGGTGGACCGCCGCCCGACCCCGGCCGCCGTCGACGAACTCGTCGTGCGGCACCGGGTGACGCTGCTCTACTCGGTGCCGTCCGCGTACGCCGCGCTGGTGGCCGACCGGGGCAGCGGGCACCAGACGTGCTTCGCCTCGGTGCGGGCCGCGGTCTCGGCCGGTGAGGGGCTGCCGGAGGAGCTGGGCAGGCGGGTCGGGGAACTGCTCGGCGCGCCGGTGCTGGAGCAGATCGGCTCCACCGAGGCAGGTCACGCCTTCTGCGCCAACGGCTTCGACCACAACCGCCCGGGCACCGTCGGCCGCCCCGTGCCCGGCTTCGAGGTGGAACTGCGCGACCACGCGGGCCACCCGGTCCCGGACGGCACGGAGGGCGAGCTGTGGGTGCGCGGCCCGACGGTGACCCCGGGCTATCTCAACCGGCCCGAGGAGACCGCGCGCGCCCTGGCCGGCGGCTGGCTGGCCACCCGTGACCGGGCGGTCGGCGAGCCGGACGGCAGCTACCGGCACCTGGGGCGCGCCGACGACATGGAGATGGTCGGCGGCATCACCGTCTCCCCGCTGGAGGTGGAGGCCGTACTGCGTACCCACCCGGCGGTGCGGGAGGTCGCGGTCGTGGCCGTCACCGACGGGAGCGGGGCCAGCCGGCTGCGCGCCTTCGTCGTCCCCGTCGCCCCGGTCCCCGACGGGAGCCTCCAGGAGGACCTCCTCCGGCTGGCGCGCGAGGAGTTGGCCGCCTTCAAGGTGCCGAGAAGCGTGAGCCTCGTCCCGTCGCTCCCCCGCACCCCGACCGGCAAGCTCCGTCGGCACCTGGTCCGCCGGGGCGCCTGGTGATCACCTGCCCGCCAGGGCGCCCAGTGATCGCCTGCCCGCCAGGGCGCCCGGTGCCCACGCGTCCGCAAGGGCGCCCGCACGCACACCCCACCAGCACAGCACAGGCACCGCAGAGAGGAACGGCCCCATGCGAGAACAGCAACCCCCCTTCATCGACCGGGGGTTCTACCTGGGCCCGGTGTTCCGCCGGGCGGCCGAGCGGCACGGCGCCGTCTTCGTCACCCTGGACCGGCCGCTGGACACCCACCCCGCCCTCGGTGTCGATCTGACGTACCCGGCGCTGGCTGAGGTCGTCGAGGAGCTGTCCGGGTGCCTGTGGGAGGCGGGGGTGCGGCCCTCGGAGCAGGTGGTCGTGCACAAGACGGACAACGTCGACATCGTCCTGCTGACCTGCGCGGTCTCCCGGATCGGCGCGGTTCCCGTGCTGCTCTCCCCCGGCCTGGCCGGTGAGGTGGTCGGCGAGCTGATCGAGCGGCTCAGGCAGCCGTGGCTGGTGACCGACCGGGCCAAGCTGGAGGGACCGCTGAAGGGGGTCGGGCTGCGGGTGCGCCAGGTGCTGTCCGTGGGTGCCGCGCCGGGGGCCGAGCCCCTGGAGCGGTACGCCGGTACCGAGCCCCCGACTCCCGTCCGCCTCCACCCCCGCGAACCCGCGCTGATCACCCACAGTTCGGGCACCACGGGCCTGCCCAAGCTCGCCGTGCACTGCGCGAACACCATGTGGAACCGGCTCGTGCCGCAGAAGGCGATGGGCTGGCCGACGCGCGGGGAGACCGCGGCGCTGCACATGTCGTTCGTGCACTCGCGCTTCTACCATCTGCTCGGCGTCCTGCTGCACTTCGGCAGCCCCCTGGTGCTGATCACCGATCCGGACCCGGCCGCGGTGGGACCGCTGTTCACCCGGCACCGGCCCGGCATCGTCGAGACGCACCCCAACACCTTCGTGCTGTGGGAGGAGTTGGCCGACGCGCCCGGTGCTCCACTGTCGCGGGTGCGGTCGTACGGCTCGACGTTCGACGCGATCCATCCGCGTACGGTCCGGCGGCTGCTGGACGCCTCGAAGCGCCGTTCGCCCTGGCTGATCCAGCTGTACGGGCAGAGCGAGACGGGGCCGGTGGCCTTCCAGTGGTTCACCCGGCGCAGTGCCGCACGTGCGGACGGGCGGCGGGTCGGGATCGGCATACCCGGCTTCACGCGCGTGCGGGTGACGGGCCCGGGCGGTGAGCGGGTCGCCGCCGGCACGCACGGCAGGATCGAGGCCCGTACCCGGGGGCGGATCCTCACCTATCTCGGCTCGCAGGACCGCTACGAACGGCAACTCCACGACGGCTGGTGGGAGATGGGCGACATGGGCTACCGCAGCCGGCTCGGCACCCTGCACCTGACCGACCGGGAGATCGACCGGATCGACTCCGTGCCCAGCAGTCTGGAGATCGAGGACGCCCTGATGGAACGCCTGGAGGAGCTGCGGGAGGTCGTCGTCGTGCCGGGTGCGGACCGGGAGCCGGTGCCGGTGGTGTGCGTGCGCGGGGACCGCCCGCTGGACCGGGGGCGCTGGCGGGAGGCGACGGCGGATCTGCCGGCGATGGCCGAGCCGCGGCAGTGGCGGTTCGAGGAGCTGCCGATGACGGCGACCTGGAAGGTGAAGCGGGTCGAGATCACCCGGATGCTGGCGGAGGGTGCGCGCGCGTGACACCGGTCGTGGTGGTCGGCGCCGGGCCCGTGGGCCTGTCGGCGGCGCTCGCGCTGCGGGCGCGCGGGCGGGAGGTGGTGCTGCTGGAGGCGGACCCCGAGGACCGTGAACGGCCCGGCAGCCGGGCCCTGTTCGTGCACCGCGAGACCCTCGCCCTGCTCGACGCGATGCGGCCGGGGCTGGCCGGCGAGATCACCGCGTACGGACAGACCTGGCGGACCCGCAGGACCCTGTACCGGGGGCGCGAGGTGTACTCCCGCACCTATCCGCCGAGGGAGGGCCCGCCGCCGTTCACCAGCCTGCGCCAGGTGGACACCGAGCGTTTCCTGCGGGCCGCGTGCGAGCGGGCGGGCGTGGAGTTCGTGTGGGACGCACGGGTGCTGGGTGTCCGCACGACGACGACCGGGGTGTGGCTGGGCTGCGCCGACGGCCGGGAGTGGAGCTGCGAGTACGCCGTCGCCGCCGACGGCGCCCGGTCCGCCGTGCGGGGCGCCCTGGGCATCGCCCTGGAGGGCGAGCGGGGCGCGGGTTTCCACGTGGTCGTCGACGTGGCCCACGGGCCCGGTCCCGAGCCGCCGCCCGAGCGGATCTTCCACTACGAGCATCCGGGGGTCGGTGGCCGCGGTGTGATGCGGGTGCCGTTCACCGGGGGCTTCCAGGTCGACCTCCAGTGCCGGGACGACGACCTGGAGGAGGAGTTCGGGACCGAGGAGGCCGTACGGCGCTGGCTGCCCGCGGTCGTGGGCGAGGGGTACGGGGAGCGGGTCCTGTGGGTGTCGACGTACCGCTTCGTGCGCAAGGTGGCCGCCTCGTTCACCGATCCGCACCGGCGAGTGCTGCTCGTCGGGGAGGCGGCGCACCTCTTCCCGCCCTTCGGGGCGCGCGGCATGAACAGCGGCATCGCGGACGCGGCGGCCGCCGCGGAGGCCGTCGCCGCCGGGACGGTCGAGGACTTCGCCGAGGTACGGCGGTCCGCGGCGCTGTTCAACAGTGCCGCCGCCGGTGCCGCGCTGGACCATCTGCGGCCCCGGCGCCGGATCGTACGGGCCCGTCAGCGGGCCGCGGCCGCGCTCGCGCCGGTGCTGCCGTGGTGCGGTGCGTGGCTGGAGCACGCCCCGTACGGGCCGCGGCACGGGGCGCCGGTGAACGCCGGCGGCAAGTACTGAGGGAGAAGGGAGGGGCTGTGACACGACCGGTCGTCGCGGAGGGGATGTCGGTGTGGTCACCGGCCCGGGGGCTGACCCCGGCTACGGAGGCGACGGCAGTGACGGCACCTCTCCTCGTCGCGGACTCGTGGCTGGTGCGGGACGGCAGGGTGCGCGGGCTGGAACGGCACCGGGAGCGGTTCCTACGGGCCTGCGGCGAGGTGGACGGCCCGCCGATGCGGCGGCTGCTGGAGTTCTGGCGGGACATGACCGACGCGCTGCCCCGCACCGGCGAGTGGTTCCCCCGCGTCGAACTCGCGCCCGGCGCGCAGGAGTTGCGGCTGCTGCTGCGGCACGCTCCCCCGCTCGGGACCGGCGTGCGGGTCTGGGCGGCCGGGCAGTCCGATCCTCGGACCGTGCCCCGCCGCAAGGGACCGGACCTCGCGGCCCTCGCCCGGGTGCGGGAGCGGGCAGGCGAGGCGGGCGCGGAGGAGGCGGTGCTGGTCGCGCCCTCCGGCTGCGTGCTGGAGGCGGCCACCGCAAGCGTGCTGTGGTGGGAGGACGACATCCTGTGCCTGCCGCCGCCCCGGCTGCCGGTCCTGCCCGGGGTGACCGTAGCCCTCGTCCAGGAACGGGCCCGGCGCGAGGGGATCCCCGTGGCCCACCGCGAGCGGACCGTGGCCGAGTTGGAGAGCCGCGAGGTGTGGCTGGTGAACGCGCTGCACGGAATCCGGCCGGTAACCGAATGGACTGGAGGGCCGTCGCGAGCGGCGCCGATGAAAAGAGCGCCGGTGGATAGAGCGCCGGCGAAAAGAGCGCCGGAATGGCGGACGCGGCTGGACGACGCCATGGAGCCGCTGCCGGAGAAATAGAGATACGAACGGACGGGTATCGGCGTGAAGTGCCGATACCCGCGTTCGGCGTTATTTCTTGGCCGGCTGATAACCCCCCGGAACCATCCGCGTGGCGATGGCGATCCGGTTGTACGCGTTGATGACGGTCGCCGCCCAGATCAGCGCGGCGACCTGTGTCTCGTCGAAGACCTCCGCGGCCTCGGCGTACACCGCGTCCGGCACCCGGCCGTCGTGCACCAGGGTGACGGCCTCGGTCAACGCCAGTGCGGCACGCTCGCGGGCGGTGAAGAAGGGGGTCTCCCGCCAGGCGTTCAGGGCGTACACGCGCTGCTCGGTCTCCCCGGCCGCGCGGGCGTCCTTGGTGTGCATGTCGATGCAGAAGGCGCAGCCGTTGATCTGCGAGGCGCGGATCCGGATCAGTTCGAGGAGTTCCGGTTCGACTTTGGCGTCCTGGGCCGCGGAAACGGCGGCGGCATGCAGGGAGCCCATCGCCGCGGAAACGTCGGGGGTGATTTTCTTCAGGGCCACACGGGATATGGGTGCACTGTTGTCCATACGGCGACTCTATCCGCGCGAATCAATTCGCGTGCCCTTGTTCGGGAATGACGAACAGTTCAGAGGAACCGTGTCATTCGGGCAGTACCGCGCACAGCGCCTCCAACGCTCCCGACCAGGCGTGGTCCGGTGGTGTCCCGTAGCCGACGACGAGCGCGTCGCGCCGCTCGACGACGGCCTCGGGGTGCTGGTAGCGGTGCAGCCCGTGGACCGCGAGGCCGTGCCAGGCCGCCGCCCGCAGCGCCTGCTGCTCGGTGCCCGGCGGGAGTCGCAGCACCACGTGCAGGCCGGCCGCGATGCCGGTGGCGTGGACGCGCGGGGCCCGCCGCGCGAGTTCGGCGACGAGGGCGTCACGGCGGCGCCGGTAGCGCAGCCGGGCGGCGCGCACATGACGGTCGTAGGCGCCGGAGGTCAGGAACTCGGCGAGGGTCAGCTGGTCGAGGGACCCGCAGGTGTCGATGGCGCCCTTGGCCGTCAGCACCTCCTCCATGAGGCCGGGCGGCAGGACCAGCCAGCCCAGTCGCAGGCCGGGGGCGAGGGACTTGCTGGCCGTGCCCGCGTGGACGACGTGGTCGGGATCCAGGCCCTGGAGGGCGCCGACCGGCTGGCGGTCGTAGCGGAACTCGCCGTCGTAGTCGTCCTCGACGACCAGGCCCCCGGTGCGTCGGGCCCACTCGACGACGGCCGAACGGCGGTCGCGGTGCAGGGTGCCGCCCATCGGGAACTGGTGGGCCGGGGTGAGCAGCACCGCGTCCTGGTCGGTCAACTCCCCCGGGTCCGTGCCCCGTTCGTCGAACGGCAGCGGCACGGTCCGCAGGCCGGCGGCCGCGAGCAGGTCCCAGTGCACGTCGAGGCCGTAGGACTCCACGGCGACCGTGCGGGCGCCCCGGGCCCGGAGCACCGCGCCGAGGAGGCGCAGGCCGTGCGAGATGCCGGCGCAGACGAGGATGCGGTCGGGGTCGGCGCGCACCCCGCGGGCGCGGGAGAGGTACTCGGCGAGGGCGGTGCGCAGTTCGACCCGGCCGCGCGGATCGCCGTAGTCGAGGGCCTGGTAGGGGGCGGTGGCGAGGGCGCGGCGGGCGGCCTTGAGCCATTCCGCGCGTGGGAAGGAGGCCAGGTCGGGGGTGCCGGGGGCGAGGTTGTGGGTGGGCCGCCCGGGTACGCGCGGACGGGGCGCGGCCCCGGCGACCCCAACGACCCCGGCAGCCCCGGCGACCCCGGCGGTCCCGGCGGGCGGGACGACCGTCCGGTCGGAGACACGGGTGCCCGAGCCCTGGCGGGCGGTGAGCCAACCCTCGGCGACCAGGTCGGCGTAGGCGTCGGCGACGGTGTTGCGGGCGACGCCCAGGTCGGCGGCGAGGGCGCGGGAGGAGGGCAGCCGGGTGCCGGGGGCGAGGCGGCCGGTGCGGACGGCCTCGCGCAGGGCGTCGGTGAGGCCCCGCCGGACGCCCCCTCCGCTGGGTTCCAGGTGCAGGTCGATGCCGAAAGTGGCCCAGGGTTTCGCCATGAAAGTGGACCATACTCCTGGGCTGCCCGCCTCCTAGGGTCGAGGCATGACCACAGAGGAAACCGTCCGGTACACCCCCGAGCACCCGCCCCGCCTGTCCTGGGCCCAGCACGCCCCCGAGGTCTACAAGGCGATGCTCCGCCTCGACACCGCCGCCCGCCGGGGTCTCGACCCGCGGCTGCTGGAGCTGGTGAAGATCCGTGCCTCGCAGCTCAACCACTGCGCGTTCTGCCTCGACATGCACTCCAAGGACGCCCTCGCGGCCGGTGAGAGCGTGGAGCGGATCATCCAGCTCGGCGCGTGGGAGGAGTCGCAGCACTTCTACACCGAGAAGGAGGTCGCGGCCCTCGCACTGACCGACGCCGTCACCGTCCTCACCGACGGCTTCGTGCCGGACGAGGTGTACGAGCAGGCCGCCAAGCACTTCGAGGAGGCCGAGTTGGCCCAGTTGATCGCCGCGATCACGGTGATCAACGCGTGGAACCGGTTCGGTGTGACGTGCCGTATGGTCCCGGGCCACTACGAGGCCGGGCAGCACCAGTGAGCCGTACGGACCTCCTCGACCGCGAGGTCGGCCGGGCCCTGTCCGCGCTCAGCGCCACCGCGAAACAAGGGCTCGGCGACGCGGCCCTCGCCGAACTCGTCGTCATCCGGGCCTCGCAGCTCAACCACTGCGCGTTCTGCCTGGACATGCACCTCGCGATCGCCCGCGAACACGGGGTGAGCGAGCAGCAGCTCGACCTGCTCGCCGCGTGGGAGGAGGCCGAGGGCGTCTTCGACGAGCGGGAGCGGGCTGCGCTCGCGCTGACGGAGGCGGTGACCGTGCTGACGGAGGGCTTCGTGCCGGACGACGTGTACGCCACCGCCGCCAAGTACTTCGACGAAGGCCGGCTGGCCCATCTCGTGGGCCTGATCGTCGCCATCAACAACTGGAACCGGGTGATGGTCGCCCGCCGGATTCCGCCGGGGGGTCACCGGCCGTGAGCAAGGTGGACGTCTTTCGCGCCCTGCACCGCAACCGGCTTCCGGGCGACCCCCTGGTCCTGCCCGGCCCCTGGGACGCGGTCAGCGCCCGGGTGTGCGAGGAGGCCGGGTTCCCGGCGCTCGCCACGCCCAGCGCCGGGATCGCGGCGGCGCTCGGCCACGAGGACGGGTCCACACCGGCCGACGAGATGTTCGCGGCGGTGGCGCGCGTCTGCGCGGCCGTGGACATCCCGGTGTCGGCGGATGTCGAGGGCGGGTACGGGCTCGAGCCGAAGGAACTGGTGGAGCGGCTGCTGGAGGCGGGGGCCGTGGGCTGCAACCTGGAGGACTCCGCGAACGGAACCCTCAAGGACCCGCACCGGCACGCCGACTGGCTCGCCGAGGTGCGGTACGCGGCCGGTGACCGGCTCTTCGTCAACGCCCGCGTGGACACGTTCTCCTACGGCGACGGTGATCCCGAACAGGCCATTCAGCGGGCCGCGCTGTACGTCGCCGCGGGTGCCGACTGCGTCTATCCGATCGGCGCCCCGGCGGACGTACTGCCGCTGCTGCGGTCCGGGATCCAGGGGCCGCTGAACGCGCTCGGGCGGCTGGACGGCGAGGGCCCCTCGCCCACCGAACTCGGTGAACTCGGGGCCACTCGCGTCACGTTCGGGCCGGGGCTCCAGCGGAGCGCGGCCCGGCAGCTGCGGGAGACCGCCAAGAGCCTCCGCGCATAGGGGCGTTCAGGACAGCCACGCCTTCCACGTGGACTCGTGGCTGTCCACCCACTTCTTCGCCGCGTCCTCCGGCGTCAGCTTCTGGTCGGCGATCATCAGGGAGACCTGGTTCTGGTCCTCGGTCGTCCACTTGAACTTCTTCAGGAAGGCCGCCGCCTTGCCGCCGGACTTGGCGAAGTCCGTGTTGAGGTACTTCTGGAGCGGTGTGTGCGGGTAGGCGCAGGCGACCTTCGCCGGGTCCGCGTCGCAGCCCTCCTTGTAGGGGGGCAGCTTCACCTCGGTCATCGGGACCTTCTCGAACAGCCACTGGGGGGCGTACCAGTAGGTCAGGAAGGGCTTCTTCTCCTTGGCGAACTGCCTGATCTGGGTGATCTGCGCGGCCTCCGAACCGGCGAACACCACCTGGTAGTCCAGGTCCAGGTTCTTCACCAGCGCCTTGTCGTTGGTGACGTAGGACGGGGAGCCGTCCATCAGCTGGCCCTTGCCGCCGCTCTCCGCAGTGCGCAGCTGCGAGGCGTACTTGTTGAGGTTCTTCCAGTTGGTGACGTCCGGGTGCTGCTTGGCGAAGTACGTCGGGACGTACCAGCCGATGTGCCCGGTCACGCCGAGTCCGCCGCCCGGCGTGATGGTCTTCTTGTCCTTGACGTACCGCTGTTCCTGCTCGGGGTGGCCCCAGTCCTCCAGGATGGCGTCGACCCGGCCCTGGCTGAGGGCGTCCCAGGCGGGCACCTCGTCGACCTGGACGGTGTCGACGCGGTAGCCGAACTTGTGCTCCAGGAGGTACTGGGCGACGGCCACGTTGGCCTGCGCGCCGACCCAGGACTGCACGGACAGGGTCACCGACTTGGCGCCCTGGGCGTTGGCGAAGGGCGAGGCCTGTTTGGTCATGTCGGCGGCACCGCAGCCCGTGAGGAGCAGCAGGGAGCTCGCGGCGGCGATCGTACGGAGTCGCATGTCAGGCTCCCTTCCTCGGGCGGCGTTCCGTCGGCTGGGTGACCCGGTCGAGCATCAGGCCGAGGCAGACGATGGCGGCGCCCGCGACCAGGCCGGTCGCCAGGTCGCCCTGGGCGAGGCCGAAGACGGTGTCGTAGCCGAGCGCGCCTCCGCCCACCAGACCGCCGATGACGACGACGGCGAGGACGAGGACCACGCCCTGGTTGACGGCGAGCAGCAGGGCGGGCCGGGCGAGCGGGAGCTGGACCTGGCGCAGCTGCTGCCAGCTGGTCGCGCCGAGCGAGCGCGAGGACTCCATGGCGGCGGGGTCGACCTGGCGCAGGCCCTGGGTGGTGATGCGGACGACGGCGGGCAGCGCGTAGACGACGGCCGCCGCGGCGGCGGGCGCGCGGCCCACGCCGAACAGGGCGACGACCGGGATCAGGTACACGAACTGCGGCATGGTCTGGAAGACGTCCAGGACGGGCCGCAGCAGGCGTTCGACGCGGTCGCTGCGGGCGGCCGCGACGGCGGTCGCGAAGCCCAGGACGAGGGTGACGGCGACGGCCGCGAGGACCTGCGACAGGGTGTCCAGCGCGGGCGTCCACACGCCGAGGACGCCGATCGCGGCCATGGCGAGGACCGCGGTGAGCGCGGTGCGCCAGGTGCCGATCAGCCAGGCGAGGGTGGCGACGATGAGCAGCACGGACCACCAGGGCAGGCCCTGGAGCCCGTCGCGGACCGGGTCGAGGACCCAGGTGGTGAAGTGGCCGGCCCAGTCGGCGGTGCCGCCGATAACGGGGACGCCGGAGTAGAGGTGGGCCGTCATCCAGTCGACGGCCCGGTTGACGGGTTCGGCGATGTTCAGGGTCCAGGCGTCGGGCCAGTCGAGGCGGGCAAGGAGCCGTCCGGCGACCGCCACGGCGACGGTCCCGGCGAGGGCGTACGCCCATCCGGCGCGCCCCCGTCCCTCGGTGCCGTCCGCGGTGCCCGCCGCGCCCGTCACCCGGTCGAGGACGACGGCCAGCAGCACGATCGGGATGCCGGCCGCGAGGGCGGCGCCCACGTCGACCGAGGCCAGCGCCTGGTAGACGCGGTCACCGAGGCCGGCGGCACCGATCACGGAGGCGATGACGGCCATCGAGAGGGCCATCATGATCGTCTGGTTGAGGCCGAGCATGAGCTCTTTGCGGGCCAGCGGGATCCGGGCGGTCAGCAGCCGCTGGCGGGCGGTGGTGCCGAGCGACTCGACCGCTTCCAGGACCTCCTTGTCCGCGCCCTGGAGGCCGAGCGCGGTGAGGCGGGCCATGGGCGGGGCGGCGTAGACGACGGTCGCGAGGACGGCGGCGGGCACGCCCATGCCGAAGACGAGGACCACCGGGAGGAGGTAGGCGTAGGCGGGCATGACCTGCATGGTGTCCAGGACCGGGCGCAGGATCTTGTCCATGCGGCGGGACAGTCCGGCGGCGAGCCCCAGCAGGACGCCGACGACGACCGAGGCGAGCACGGCGACGACCATCAGGGCGAGGGTCTGCATGGTGGGGACCCACATGCCGAGCAGACCGCAGGCGAGGAACGCGGCCGTCGTGCCCAGGGCCAGCTTGACGCCGGCGACGCGCCAGGCCACGAGGGCGCCGAGCGCGGTGACACCGGCCCAGCCCGCCCCGAGCAGGACGAGGTACACGGCGCGTACGGAGATCACGACCGCGTTGCTGACATAGCCGAAGCCGTAGAGGAACAGCGGGTGGCTGTCGCGGTTGTCGATGATCCAGTCACTCGCGCTGCCGAGCGGCTTGGTGAGGTCGACGGTGAGGGCGCTCGGCCAACTGCCGCTGGCCCAGCGGGCGTTGGCGAGGGGGACGAGGACGGCCGCGGCGAGGGCGATGAGCAGGAGCTTGTGGACCGCCCGGTGCTTGAGCAGACCGGTGGGCAGGGCGCGGGGCGTGGAGGCGGTGACGGTGGCCATCAGACGGCCTCCTTGCGAAGCTCCGTTCCGACAGCTCCCCCGCCCGGTTCCGTTCCGGCGACCACGCCGAGCAACCGCTCGTGGTCGACGGCGCCGAGGCAGCGGCCGTTCTCCACCACGCACGCCGGCCTGCCGCTGCCCGCGACGACCTTGATCGCCTCGGCGACCACGGAGTTCGGGGCCAGCGCGCCCGGGTGGGTGGGGCCCGCGCAGTCGCCCGGCTTCATGGCCCGGCGGACCGTCATGACCTGTTCGCGCGGCACGTCCCGGACGAACTCGCGGACATAGCCGTCGGCCGGGGAGCCGACGATCTCCTCCGGGGTGCCGAGCTGGACGACCTTGCCGTCGCGCATCAGGGCGATCCGGTCGCCGAGCTTGAGCGCCTCGCTCAGGTCGTGCGTGATGAAGACCATCGTGCGGCCCTCCTCGCGGTGCAGGCGCACGACTTCCTCCTGCATGTCCCGCCGGATCAGCGGGTCGAGCGCGCTGAACGGCTCGTCGAACAGGAGGACCTGCGGGTCCACCGCGAGCGCCCGCGCGAGGCCGACGCGCTGCTGCTGACCACCGGAGAGCTGGGAGGGCCTGCGCTGTTCCATGCCCTCCAGGCCCACCTTGGCGACGACCTCGGCGGCCCGCGCCCGGCGCTCGGCCTTGCCGACGCCCTGGATCTCCAGGCCGTAGGCCACGTTGTCGAGGACCGTGCGGTGCGGGAGGAGACCGAAGTGCTGGAAGACCATCGCGGCGCGGTGGCGGCGCAGCTCACGCAGCCGGGACTTGTCCATCGCGCGGACGTCCTCGCCGTCGATGCAGATCGTGCCGGCCGTCGGTTCGATGAGCCGGGTCAGACAGCGCACCAGCGTGGACTTGCCGGAGCCGGACAGGCCCATGACGACGAAGACCTCGCCCTTGCGGACGTCGAAGCTCACGTCGCGGACGGCGGCCGTGCAGCCCGTCTGCGCGCGCAGTTCGGCGGGGGCCAGGGCGGCCAGTTCGGCGTCCTCGGGGACGCGGTCCGCCCTGGGGCCGAAGACTTTCCACAGTCCGTCGACGGAGAACACGGGATTGTCCGTCGTCGGCGGCTTCTCCATGGTCGCGGTCGTACTCATCACGCACCACCTCCCAGCAGGTCCACGGCTTTCTCACCGACCATGAGCACCCCGATCATCGGGTTCACGGCGGTCATGGTCGGGAACACGGACGCGTCCGCGATACGGATGCCGTCCAGGCCGCGGATCCTCAACTCGGGGTCCACTACGGCCAGTTCGTCGTCGGTTGCACCCATGCGGCAGGTGCCCGCCGGGTGGTACACGGTGTGCGCGACCTTGCGGGCGTACTCGCTCAGCTCCTCGTCACCGGTGATGTCGGGGCCGGGGCACACCTCGCGCTTCAGCCAGTCGGCCAGCGGTTCGGTCGCCGCGATCTCCCGGGCGATCTTGATGCCGTCGACCAGGGTGCGGGCGTCGTAGTCGTCCTCGTCGGTGAAGTACCGGAAGTCCAGGGCGGGCTTGACCTCCGGGTCCGCGCTGGTCAGGTACAGGCGGCCGCGACTCTTGGGCTTGGGGATGTTCGGGGTCATCGAGACGCCGTACGCCGGGCGTTCGTAGCCGAGGCGCTCGGGGTTGTCGGTGAAGGGGACCTGGTAGAAGTGGAACATCAGGTCGGGGCCCGCGTGGTCGGGGTCGCGGCGCACGAACAGGCCCGCGTCGGAGTCCATCGCGGAGTTCTCCGGGATCGGGCCGTTCGTCTCCCAGACGATGACCGACTCGGGGTGGTCGAGGAGGTTCTCGCCGACGCCCGGCAGGTCGTGGACGACCGGGATGCCGAGGGCTTCGAGGTCCTTGCGGGGGCCGATGCCGGAGTGGAGCAGCAGACGGGGCGAGTCGACGGCGCCCGCGCACAGGACGACCTCGCGGCGGGCCCTGATCAGGGTCTCCTGGCCGTCCTTGGAGCGTATGTGCACGCCTTCCGCGCGGGTGCCGTCCAGCTCCAGCTTGTACGCCCAGGTCTCCAGCAGGATCGTGAGGCCCGGCCGCTCGTCCATCACCGGGTGCAGATACGCCACCGACGCCGAGGAGCGCTTGTTGTTCTCCGGGTGGTAGGCCAGGTCGAAGAAGCCGACGCCGTCGTCGAAGGGCTTCTTGTTGAAGCCCTCGACGCGGGGGACCTGGAGCGCCTTCTGGGCCGCGTCGACGAAGTCACGGGCGATCGCGTTCCGGTCCTTCTCGTCGACCGGGACGATGTTGTTCTTCAGCCGGGCGTAGTACGCCTCCATCGGGACCGCGCCCCAGCCCTTGGCGCCGGCCTCCTCCCACTCGTCCCAGTCGGAGGGCAGCGGCTTGAAGGCGATCAGGGTGTTGTGGGAGGAGCAGCCGCCGAGGACCCGGGCGCGGCTGTGCCGGATGTGGGAGTTGCCGCGCGGCTGCTCGGTGGTCGGGTAGTCGTAGTCGAGCTCGCCGCCGAGCAGGCCCATCCAGCGGCGCAGGGTGAGGACGTCGTCTCTGCCGACGTCGCTGGGGCCGCCCTCGATGACGGCGACGGTGACATCGGGGTTCTCGGTGAGGCGGGAGGCTATGACGGAACCTGCTGTTCCGCCGCCGATCACGACGTAGTCGTACTCCTGTTTGGACTCGGACATGGGGGTACTCCAGGGAAGTCTTGAGGCGAGGAGAGTGCGGAGAGGGGGGCGAGTGAGCTCAGCCCGCGAACCAGCGGACCGGCTTCGGCGCGAGGTTCTGGTAGACGTGCTTGCTCTCGCGGTACTCGGCGAGGCCGGCGGGGCCGAGCTCGCGGCCCACTCCGCTCTTGCCGAAGCCGCCCCACTCCGCCTGCGGGAGGTAGGGGTGGAAGTCGTTGATCCAGACGGTGCCGTGACGCAGCCGTCCCGCGACCCGGCGGGCGCGTCCGGCGTCGGCGGTCCACACGGCACCGGCGAGGCCGTACTCGGTGTCGTTGGCGAGGGCGATCGCCTCGTCCTCGGTGCGGAAGGTCTCGACGGTGAGGACGGGTCCGAAGACCTCCTCCCGCACGACCCGCATCTCGCGGTGGCAGCGGTCGAGGACGGTCGGCTCGTAGAAGTAGCCGTCGGCGGGACGCTCGGGCGAGGGCTCGGGGCGCTGGCCGCCGGAGCGCAGCACCGCGCCCTCGGCGAGCGCGGAGGCGACGTAGGCCTCGACCTTGGCGCGCTGCTGCTCGGAGACGAGCGGCCCGCACTCGACGCCGTCCTCGGTGCCGCGGCCGAGGCGGATCTTGGAGGCCCGGCGGGCGAGTTCGGCGACGAAACGGTCCCGGACGGACTCCTCGACGATGAGGCGGCCGCCCGCGGAACAGACCTGGCCGCTGTGGATGAAGGCGGCGTTGAGGGCCTGGTCGACGGCGGTGTCGAAGCCCTCGGGGGTGGCGCAGGCGTCGGCGAAGACCACGTTGGGGTTCTTGCCGCCGAGTTCGAGGGCGACCTTCTTGACGGAGGGCGCGGCCGCCTGGGCGACCTTGGTGCCGCTGACCAGGCCGCCTGTGAAGGAGACCAGGTCGACGTCGGGGTGCTCGGCGAGCCGGGCGCCGACGGTGTGGCCGGGGCCGGTCACGATGTTGGCGACGCCTTCCGGCAGCCCGGCCTCGACCAGCAGCTCGATGAGCGCGATGGTCGTCATCGGGGTGATCTCGCTCGGCTTGACCACGAAGGTGTTGCCGGCCGCGAGCGCGGGGGCGATCTTCCAACTGGCCTGGAGGAGCGGGTAGTTCCAGGGGGTGATGAGCGCGCACACGCCGACGGGTTCGTGCACGACGACGCTGTGGATCTCGGTCGAGCCGGCGTCGACGACCCGGCCGGGCGCCTCACCGGCGACGAGGTCGGCGAAGTAGCGGAAGGCGTCGGCGACACAGTCGATGTCGACCCGGCCCTCCTCCACCGTCTTGCCCGCGTCCCGGCTCTCCAGGAGGCCGAGTTCTTCGCGGTCGCGTACGAGAAGATCGGCGACGCGGCGCAGCAGTGCGGCGCGTTGGGCGACGGGGGTGAGCGGCCAGGGGCCCTGTCCTGAGTCGAAGGCCCGGCGGGCGGCCTCGACCGCCAGGTCGGTGTCCTTCTCGTCACCCTCGGCGACGACGGCGAACGGCCGCGCGTCGGCGGGGTCGAGGATGTCGCGGGTGGCTCCGGAGACGGCTGCGCGCCATTCGCCGCCCGCGTGGATGGTGTGCGGCTCCTGCCGCGCCTGCTGTCCGGCCATGATCGGTGTTGCCTTCCGTTCCTGTTCGGTTCCCCTGTGTCACACGGGTGTCACTCACGGGGACCGTCGTCGCATGCCCCGACGTCCCGATTGCATGCGCAATCGATGGCCGAAAGTGTGCTGGCTCACTGAAATTGCGGACGAACAGGATGAAAAGCAACGCGGCGGGTGCGGCCGGACGCCGGTTCAGTCGATCGACGCCGCGTCGCAGGCGTGGGGCGCGCAGAACCCGGTGAGCGCGGCGGTCAGGAGCTCCAGCTCGTCCTGGCCGCCGTCCTTCTCCAGGCCGTACGCGGCGATCGCGTAGATCAGGCCGTCCTGGGCGACGAACCGTTCGTCGTAGACGTGCCAGGGGCCGACGTCCGGCTCGCCGCTGAGGGAGTCGGCCCGGTACTCCAGGCGTTCGCCGGTGAACCCGGCCTCCTCGACGGGCCGGAGGTCCAACTGCTGGAAGCCGTCCGGCTTGGGGGTGTCGGCGGAGAGATAGAGCTCGAAGGACGCCTCCGGGGACTCCTCCGCGACCTGGTACACCTGAAGCCGGCGTTCGCCGTCCGCGCTGCGGTAGCTGACCACGTCGATGCCGTACTTGGACGCCACGGCGGTGCGCGACCAGCCCGCGGGCCGTGCGATCCGGAAGCCCTCCTCGTCGACGTACAGCTCGTACCCGGCGGGGAGTTCGGGGGCCGGCGGGGACGCCGTGTCCTCGGTCGGCGAGGGGGTCGGCGAGTCGTCGGGGCCGCCCTGCCGCGTGACGAGCTCCGTGGGTGTGGGGCTCACGTCGACGGCCTTGTCGTCCTCGTCCCCGCCGCCGACGACCAGCGTCAGCACCAGGGTCACGGCGACACCGACGGCGGCGACACCACCGAGCGCGGACCACAGGAGCCGGCGGTTCGTCCCGGCGGCGGGCTCGGCAACGGTCGTCTGACCGGCGGTCGACCAGGCGGAGCCCGACCACTCGGCCGACGGGCCGGATCCGCCGCCGAGCTGCTCCACCGAGGACCAGCCGCCGGGGGCGCCGGACGAACCGGGCCCGTGCCAGGTGCTGCCGTCACCGGCACCGGGCCAGGTCGCGGGAGGGGAGGGCGGGGGCGGCGGGGAGGGGACGCTGATCGTCGGCGGTTCCGCGGGGCCGGACCGCGCGGCCGCGGGGGAGTCGGACTGCGCCCCGGCCGCCGGCGGCCACACGGGCGCGTCCGGCCCCGCGGAGGGCGTGGCGGTCCCGCCGGCCGACGGCACCGCGTCCGGCCGGGCCGGTGGCGGCGGAGTGACCGGTCCGGTCGCGGCCCGGCCCCCGTCCCCGTCCTCCCACCGCTGCGTCTCCTCGTTCCAGTACCGCACGCCCCCGCTCATGGCGTCCCCTTCCCCTTCACCGCTTCCCCCCGCTCACACCCGTGCCGGGCGGGCCGGCTCACCGCGCCCGCACAGAGGGGCACGGTACGCCCGCGCTCACAGCCCCAGCAGCCCGGCCACCGCTCCCGCCGACGCGACCAGGCCGACCAGCGCCTGCGAGTCGTCCAGCAGCGCCCGCAGGCGCTCCCGACGGGTGGGCCCGGCCTGCCCCGTCGTGACGATCTCCTCCTCCGTCTCGGCCAGCGCGCTGTCCAGGGCGGCCGTCTCGTCGGTGGCCCTCAGGCGCGTGAGGTCCTCGCGGAGTTCCCGTACGGCGGTCAGGAGCGCCTCGGCCGTCTCGTCCCGCTGGGGAGCCGTGCCGTGGTGGCTCTCGGCGTGCGCGTGGCTGCCGATCGCGAAGGTGCTGCCGTGGACACCGCCGCTGATGCTGACGCCCGGCTCATCCGTTGCCATTGCCGCTGGTTCCCTTCTGGGGCGCGGGTCCCGCGCCGCCCGTGGAGGACGCGGTGGCGTTCTTGCCGACCGCGAAGGTGCTGCCGTGGACACCGCCCTCGACGTTCACGCCGCCGCTGCTGATGTTCACGATCTTCTGGACGAACTCGCCGGTCTGGTAACCGGAATCGGCCAGCGCGGTGAGCACGCCGTGCGCGACCCGGTCCTGCACGCTCCTGAGGTAGCGGTAGGCGTCCATCTCCTGGAAGCGGGAGCCTTCGTCCATCGAGCCGAGCTCCCGCACCGACAGCGCCGGACCGTCGGGCAGCGCACCCGCGTAGCCGCCGGTCAGCAGCTTCCACGCGTACCCCACGCCCCGGCCGAGGGTGACGAGGGAGCGGGCCGCGGAGCCCGGCACCCGGGCCACCGCCCAGGCCGCCTTCCCGACGACGTTGTTGTGCCGGTAGGTGTGGGCCGCGCGGTCGGCGTCCTTGAAGTCCTCGCGCACCGGCAGCAGAACGTGCGGGGCGATCTCCAGCATCAGCATCCGGCCCTGGGTGTGGACGCGCACGAAGACCGTGACGACCAGCTCCTCCTCCCAGCCGCCGACCCGGATCCGCAGGAAGTGCCGGCGCTTCTCGGCACCCTCCTCGACCGCACGCGCCCGGTGGTCCTCGAAGGCCTCCGGGTGGTACGGCGCCTCCTCGCGCCGGCGCAGCCCCTCCGCGGGCAGGAACACGCACTCGTCGATCTCCAGCCAGCGCAGCCGGTCGCGGACCGTGTGCCCGGCGAACTCCGAGGGCAGCCGCAGCTGTTCGAGCAGCGGGCGGATCTTCTCCAGGACCGCGCGGTTGTTCAGCGGGAGCTGTTCCTTCTTCATCTCGTCGGGCCGCAGCTCGACGGCGAGCACCCAGGTCTCGTAGGCGAACCCGGCGCCGCAGAAGGGCCGCTTCTCGTGGTACATGACCAGCGGCGCGTGCTGCTCGATCCGGATGCGCTGCTTGAGCCGCTGGAACCGCTGCCCCTCGGCGCGCTCGGCGGGGTCGCCGGCCGCGTCCGGGAAGCGCTGCGGGGACAGCTCGGCGCCGACCGCCCTGGCGAACTGGCCGCGCTGGGCGGCCACGCACACCGCGATCAGCGCGAAGACGACGATCACCAGCCAGGCCTGCACCGCGCCGACCAGGCCGCTGATCCCGTCGAAGTCGGGGAACAGCAGATCGGACAGGTCGGAGGAGTCACCGTAGGAGCCGTACGACTCGCCGTAGCCGTACGAGTCGCCGAAGGATCCCGAGCCGCCGTAGGACGACGAGTCGTCGTCGCCTCCGCCGAACGCGAGGACGAGGGCCAGGATCAGGAACGTCGCGAAGAGCAGACGCCCCCACCAGCGCATGAAGAAGGCGGGCACCCGCCGGTACAGCGGCGGGTTCGGGCCCTTGCCCCGGACCCAGGAGGCGGCCGCGAGCAGCAGGCTGGGGCCCAGGAACACGAACAGGAGGCCGCCGGTCAGCGGCAGCCCGATCACCCACAGGCCCAGGATCAGCCCGGCCCACAGCAGCTCCTGGCGCCGGGCCCGCAGCGCGTGGGCGAGCACCCGGGCCGCGTCGAGGCCGAGCGAGGGCGCCACGATCCGCTGTTCGTTCAGATGGAGCTGCTCGATGACCTGGTCCCGGTAAGCGGAATCCAGATAGGTGCCCGCGCACAGCAGCCGGGTCGCCTCGCTGGCGTGCGGCGGCGTGACGGGGCCCGGCGGTGCCGACTGCGGTTGCCGAGGCACGGATGTAGTGGTCACGCGAGTCCCCCGATGCGTGCAAAGCCCTTGGTGACGTCAGTTGTTGACAAACCATCAGCATAGAGGTGCGGGTGGGGCCAGGAAACCGGAATGTCGGATCGATGGACGTCACCACAGTCCTTTGACTACAGTCAAAGATTATGGACCCGGTGTCGACACAGCACGTGGCGGAGTTCCGCCGGTTCAACCGCTACTTCACCCGCCGTATCGGGGCCCTGGACGACCACTACCTCGGCCAGGACCGCCCGCTCGGCGAGGCGCGGCTGCTGTTCGAGATCGGTGAGGGGGTCTCGCTGCGCGAGCTCAGGACCCGGCTCGGGCTGGACGCGGGATATCTGAGCCGGATGGCGAAGACCCTCCAGGCGCAGGGCCTGGTCCGGATCAGCGTCCACCCGGGCGACAGCCGGCTGCGCATGGTCGAGCTGACCCGCGCCGGACGCACCGAGCTCAAGGAGCAGAACCGCCGGGCCGACGCCCTCGCCGCCGGCCTGCTCGACGGGCTCACCACGGCCCAGCGCGACCGGCTCACCGAGGCGATGGGCACCGCCCAGCGTCTGCTGCGCCTGGCCTGCATCACCGTGGCCCCGGTCGACGGCGCCGCCCCCGACGCCCGCGCCTGTCTCGACGCCTACGCCGCCGACATCGACGCCCGCTTCCCGGAGGGCTTCGACAAGTCCGACCTGGTGCGCCCCGAGGAGGTCTCGGGGCGGGCGGGCGCGTTCTTCGTGGCGTACGAGGAGGGCCGACCCGTGGGCTGCGGCGCACTGCGGCGCCTGCGACCCGGGATCGGCGAACTCCGCCACGTGTGGGTCCACCCCGACGCCCGCCGCCTGGGCCTCGCCCGCCGGATCCTCTCCGCCCTGGAGACGGAGGCCGCCGCCCGCAGCTTCACCGTCGTGCGGCTCGACACGCACGCGTCCCTCACCGAGGCGCAGACGATGTACCGGGCGTGTGGCTACACGGAGATCCCGCCCTACGCCGATCACGTCTACGGCGATCACTGGTTCGAGAAGCGACTGCCCGGCCCGGCGAGCTGACCGTGTCCCTCGGACACCGGGACGGACCCGGAGACTCGCGCACTATCGCGTTCGGCCGGACACGAGTACTATCGCGTTCGGCCCGTCACTGATCCGGCGGCCCAACCACCCTGTCCCGCGCCCCAGTTGACCCGAGGAGCCGCCGTGCCCTCCCTGCTGAACCCGGTCATCGGCCTGCTGATGCTCCGCACGCGCGCCGAGAGCGACGACACCCTCGCCGGCCCCGGGCCCCGGACGTACGCGCCTCGCGGAGCCACGAGCCGTACGGCGCGGTCGAGTTGTGCGTCCTGGACGACGCCTGCCCTGTACCGGGAGCGGCGCCATCGCTCGGGGGCGCGGTGGGCCTCCAGGTGCGGCTCGACCGGTTCGGGGGTTCGTCCGCGCTCCGACCGGCACCGCCGCCCGCCCTGTCTTCGCCGGTGAGGGACCAGCTGGGCACAGGCCGCTCAGACGCACTCCGTGTCCGCCGGGCAGAAGGAGGCCAGCGCCCTGGTGAGCGGGTCGCGCACCAGGTGGGGCGGGAGGGAGGCGGGGCCTGCCGCGCGGATCGCGTACAGCGTCCCGTCGGCGGCCTGGAAGCGGTGGTCGACGACCTGGCGGGCGCCGAGGTCCGGGTCGTCGTAGTGGTAGACGATCTCGGCCCAGGTGGTGCCGGAGGTCCGGTCGAGGACCTGGTAGCCGGGCCGGTGGGCGAATCCGTAGCCGGGGGCGTTCTCGGCCAGGTCCAGGGACTGGGCCGGGGTGTCCTCGGCGATCCGGAACACCTGGAGCCGGCGGCCGTCGGCGGGGGCGCCGTAGACGACGACCGGCGCAGGCCCGCCCCGCTTCTCGGTGCGGGTCCAGCTGCGGGGGACGTCGACGGAGTAGCCGACGGGATCCTGCACCCGGCGGTATCCCGAGGCCGTGGAGGCGGAGGGCGACGGGGACGAGGGGGCGGCCGTGAGGCTCGGCACCGGTTTGCCGCCCGTGCGGGTCCCGGACCCGAGGGCGGTGTCCCGCAGGAGCCACCAGACACCGGTGCCGACCGAGACCCCGACCAGGACGGCCACCGCGAGGGCGGCGAGCACCCGCCGGACCCGATGGGGCGCGGGCGCGGGACCCGGGGTCCAGGACGGGACGTGAGAGGCCCGGGTCCCGGCCGTCGCCCAGGGCGGCGCGAGCGAGGTCTGCGTCTCCGCGGAGGCCCACGGCGGAGCGGTCCCGGCCTCCTCCGAGCTCCAGGCCGGCCGGCCCCTCTCCTCGCTCGGCCCGTGTCCCGCTCCGGCACCGGAGCTGTAGCCGTTCCAGCCGTTCATCGCGAACCCCCCGAATCACCCCACCGGGCAAGACTTCGACCGTAGGGCGGAAAACGGCCACGGGCCCCGTTCCGGAGGGAACCGGAACAGGGCCCGTGCAGGCTCGTGACAGAGCTGTGGAGAAAACTCAGATGAGGCCGAGGGCGCGGACCGCCTCGCGCTCCTCCTCCAGCTCCTTGACGGAGGCGTCGATACGGGCGCGGGAGAACTCGTTGATGTCCAGGCCCTGGACGATCTCGTAGGCGCCGTCCTTGGTGGTGACGGGGAACGAGGAGATCAGGCCCTCCGGGACGCCGTAGGAGCCGTCCGACGGGATGCCCATGGAGGTCCAGTCGCCGTCCGCGGTGCCGTTGACCCAGGTGTACACGTGGTCGATGGCGGCGTTGGCGGCCGACGCGGCGGAGGAGGCGCCCCGGGCCTCGATGATCGCGGCACCGCGCTTGGCGACGGTCGGGATGAAGTCCTCGGCCAGCCACTTCTCGTCGTTGACGGTCTCGGCGGCGTTCTTGCCGGCGACCGTGGCGTGGAAGATGTCCGGGTACTGGGTGGCGGAGTGGTTGCCCCAGATGGTCAGCCGCTTGATGTCGGCGACCGTGGTGCCCGTCTTCTTCGCGAGCTGGGTCAGCGCGCGGTTGTGGTCGAGGCGGGTCATCGCGGTGAAGCGCTCGGCCGGTACGTCCGGGGCGGCGGCCTGGGCGATCAGCGCGTTGGTGTTGGCCGGGTTGCCGACGACCAGGATCTTCACGTCGTCCGCGGCGTGGTCGTTGATGGCCTTGCCCTGCGGCTTGAAGATGCCGCCGTTGGCCTCCAGCAGGTCACCGCGCTCCATGCCCTTGGTGCGGGGGCGGGCGCCGACGAGCAGACCGACGTTGGTGCCGTCGAAGGCGACGTTGGGGTCGTCCGTGATGTCGATGCCCTGGAGCAGCGGGAAGGCGCAGTCGTCGAGTTCCATCGCGGTGCCCTCGGCGGCCTTGAGCGCCGGGGTGATCTCCAGGAGGCGAAGCTTGACCGGCACGTCCGCGCCGAGCAGCTGGCCGGAGGCGATGCGGAACAGCAGGGCGTAACCGATCTGGCCGGCCGCGCCGGTGACGGTGACGTTCACGGGAGTGCGGGTCATGGCGTTCTCCGTATGACAGACGGCAGTGGGGCGTCCCTGCCCCGGACGTTTGATCGATCTCTTGGCGTCAAGAGATCTCCACCGGTCAGGCTATCGCGCATCCGGGATCCCGGACGTCCGGCCCCGTGTGGCCCAGCCCACAAACCGCCGCCCCGAACAGAAAGAGGCGGCCGCCCGTCCGGGAGAGGGGGGACGAAGGCGGCCGCCGTATGGGGGTACCGTTTCCGGACTCCCGTGGGGGTACGGTTCGCGTGCCCCGGATTCACCGGCCCATGCATACTCCGCGAGGATTCACCCGCCCAGGGGGCCGGCGTCGGATCCGTTTGCGACTCCGCCGCCGGGCGCCACCGGCCCCTCAGCCCCTCACGGGCGATCCTCGGGCCCCTCAGTCGCTCTCAGTCGGTCTCAGCCGGTCTCAGTCGGTGCACCCCTGCTGTCCGGAAGCCAGCGTCACGCACGCCTTGGCCTCGCCGGCGTCCTTCACGGCGACCATCGGCGTGTAGGCGATGGTGTCCCCGGCCTCCGTGATGCTCCCGCTCTGCTCGGCCACCTTGCCCGCGCTCACCTCGACCTTGTCCCCCTGCCCGGCCTGGGTGACCCGCCCCCAGGCCGCCCCGCAGGTCTCGCTGTAGCGCACCTCGACCACGGTCGTCCCCACGGTCGCGGTCTTGGCGGTCGTCACCAGATTCCCGCTGCATCCCATGGCCTCGGCGTCCTTCCCGGTGCACCCCTGGCCACTGCACTTCACACCGGCGGGCAGCGAGACGGTCGCACTGGCGGACGGCGACGGCGACTTCTCGGTCTTGTTCTTCTTGTCGCCGCCCGGGTCGGTCAGGAAGAACACGGCGGCGATCACGACCAGCACCCCGACGACCCCCGCGAGGAACATCGTCAGACGCCGCTTGCCCCCGCCGGAACCCCCGGAACCACCGGAGCCGGCAGCACCGGCAGCACCGGCGGCGCCGACCGGGGTCCCGTCACCGGGACGCGCGTCCTGCGGCTGGTCGTACGGCCCCGGCGTCCCCGGCGTCCACCCCGGGCCGCCCGAGGAGGCCGACCCGGACGGAGCCGTACGCCCCGATGTCTGCGACGGCCCCTGGTACCCGGCCATGCCCCAGGAGTTGCTCCCCGAGGACTCGCCGCGCCGCGCCTCGGCGCTGTCGTTCTCCGACGCCACCGGCTGGGGCGGCACCGTGGGGGCGACCCCGGCCGGTCCCGCCACGCCCGGCGTCGCCGTCGCGCTGCCGCTCCTGCGGGCCGTCTTGCCGCCCTTGGCGTTCGCGGGCGGCGCCCCGAACTCACCGAGCGCGGCCCGCGCCTGGGAGATCCGGATGGCCTCCATGGTCATGTCGTGGCGCATCTCGGAACGGCTCCAGGCGCGTTCGGCGAGCTCCCACATCGTGGTCAGGTGAACCGGATTGGTGCCGGTGACCTCGGCCAGGGCGACGATCGCGCCCTTCGGCGCGAGCAGCCGGCCGTTGAGATAACGCTCCCAGGACGTCTTGCTGTAGCCCGTGCGGTCGGCGACGGCCGCGATGCTCAGGCCACTGCGGTCCACGAGCCTCCGCAACTGGCTCGCGAACTCCCTGACCTGCGGATCCAGTTCATCCGGCAAGGCCCTCCATCGAGGCATTGCTCCCCCTCTTCCCCCCGGTCGGTGCTGGCTGTTCCCCGCTCTTCCCCGTGCCGTAAGGATCTCAGCTCCCCGGGTGGGGGCGCACGGGAGCATCCGCAAGTTCGACACGTTAGCCGTGCTGTCGAACAGCTCCATATCAAATACGCAAACCTGTCGATACATCGCCACAGGCGGAACACACCGGAGATAACGGCCGTCCCGCACGCCCCCGGATCACCCTGACGCCACGGCCCCTGCCACCCCGAGCAGCAGGACGAGCACGAGCAGCAGCGCGGCGGCCAGCAGGAGGCGGTTCATGCCGTTCGCGCGCTCGGCCGGGGGCTCCTCCCACCAGGGCAGCGTGGGATCGTCCTCGTACCTCTCCTCCGTCTCGCCCGTCCGGCCCTCCGCTCCCCCGGCGGCCCGCGCGGGCGCCGCCGGGCGGGGCCAGGCCTGGACCGCCAGTTCCCAGCGCACACCGAAGCGCTCGGCGTCGGTGGTGTCGAGGCCCGCGATCCGGCACAGGGCGGCGACGGCCTGGTGGGGCGGGGGCTGGGTGGCGTTGAGATAGCGGTGCCAGGAGGACTTGCTGTACGCGGTGCGGGCGCCGAGCGCGACGAGGCTGAGCCCCGTGCGGTCCTTGAGCTGCCTGAGCTGCTCCACGAAATGCCGTACCTCCGGCGGCAGATCGTCGGGCAGCGCCTGCCAGCCACTCATCGCCCACCTCCGCGGCGTCCTCACCTGCTTCCACGCAAGTGACGACGTCAGGGGGGTGATCGGTTCCTGGTCCGGGGCGGGCTGTGGCAGGTCTCGCACACCGTGCCGGAACCGTCACCGCTGTGCCACAGCGAACGGCCGGCGGTTGAACGGGCTGTTCGCGGCGCGGGAGGCTGGGTGACAGCGGCGGTCCGTCCCTCGTCGGGGGTGGGGGCGGACCGCCGGCCCGCTCGGGTCAGCTGTTGCTGACCGTGAAGTGCAGGGTGTCCTTGAGGAAGGGGATCTCCAGCCAGGGGTCCGGCTGCACCATCAGCGCCAGCAGGACGATCGCGGTGCCGAGCACGCCGTAGGTGGCGATGTCGGTGAAGCGGGAGCGGACGGCGAGCATGCCGACGTCCGGCAGCAGCCAGCGCAGCACGGCACCGGCCAGCAGGGCGAGACCGATGAACAGGGTGCCGTAGCGGAACTGGTCCAGCGCGGTCAGCAGCAGCCCGAGCCCCACGACGGCCGACACGGCGAGCACCGGCCACTGCCGGGCGGGCGCCGGAGCGTCCCGCGGAGCGGCGCGGCCACCGCCCTCGGGCCGCGCGGTGTCCCGGGTGAACAGCGGAAACCGGCGGGTGGCCCGCCGCGGCCGCCCGTCGACATCGGGCGCGCTGATCGCGTCCCGTACGACGATCTCGGCCTGCTCCCCGGGCTCCGCCACCTCGTCCACCGCGACACCGGCACCTCCGGTCTCCCGGCCCGCACCGACGCCACCGCTCCCCGCACCCGACGCCACATCCGCCTCCCGAGAGACCCGCTCCTCACCTTCGGACACCGTGTCCGCCGGCCCCCGAGACCCGCCGCTGACGGCCCCCGCCTCCCGACGCCCACGAACCCCACCCGCCGCCCCACCGGGCTCCTCGGCACCCCGCGCACCGGAGGTCTGCGTCGCGGGGTCCCCGGAATCCCGCGCACCGGAGGTCTGCGTCCCGGGCTCACCAGCCACCCGCTCCACACCCGCTGGTGCCTCACCTGACGGCACACCGGGCTCCTCGGAACCCCGCGCACCGGAGGTCTGCGTCCCGGGGTCCTCGGAAGCCCGCGCACCGGAGGTCCGCGTCCCGGGGTCCTCAGCGCCCCGCGTGTCGCCCGTCTCCTCAGCAGAGCCCGTCGTCGCTCCCCGCTGCTCGGGGCCCCGGGCCTCAGCCGACACCGCGCTCCGCCGCCTCGACCACGTTGACGAGAAGCTGGGCGCGGGTCATCGGGCCGACGCCGCCGGGGTTCGGCGAGATGAAGCCGGCGACCTCGGCGACGCCCGGGTGGACGTCGCCGACGATCTTCCCCTCGGCGTTGCGGGAGACGCCGACGTCGAGGACGGCGGCGCCCGGCTTCACGTCCTCGGGACGGATCAGGTGCGCGGAACCGGCGGCGGCGACGATGATGTCCGCGCGCTTGAGGTGCGAGGACAGGTCACGGGTGCCGGTGTGGCACTGGGTCACCGTCGCGTTCTCGCTGCGCCGGGTGAGCAGCAGCGGCATCGGACGGCCGATCGTCACGCCACGACCGACGACCACCACCTCCGCGCCCTTGATCTCGACGCCGTAGCGACGGAGCAGGGTCAGGACGCCGTTGGGGGTGCAGGGCAGCGGCGCCGGCTCGTTGAGGACGAGGCGGCCGAGGTTCATGGGGTGCAGCCCGTCCGCGTCCTTGTCCGGGTCCATGAGCTCCAGGATGCGGTTCTCGTCGATGCCCTTGGGCAGCGGCAACTGGACGATGTAACCGGTGCACGCGGGGTCGTCGTTCAGCTCGCGGACGACCGCCTCGATCTCCTCCTGCGTGGCCGTCTCGGGCAGTTCGCGCTGGATGGAGGCGATGCCGACCTCCGCGCAGTCGCGGTGCTTGCCGGCGACGTACTTCTGGCTGCCGGGGTCGCTCCCGACGAGGATCGTGCCGAGGCCGGGCGTGACGCCCTTCTCCTTCAGCGCCGCCACGCGGGCGGTCAGATCGGACTTGATCGCGGCTGCGGTGGCCTTGCCATCGAGAATCTGGGCGGTCATGACCCCATCCTCCCGGATGACCCTGCCCCGGTTCCAATCCGGGTTCCACCAGGGCTCCGCCCAAGATCGGCGAGGTTGCACTTGCACAACACATACCGAATGAGGCTGGACAACAACACACCTGCCTAGAACGATGTCTGGCGCAGTATCGCGGTTGGTGTTCGGGGGGCAGACCGCTCAGCCATGACGTTCCTCCGCGCAGTCCCGCATTGTCCCCAGCTTGGCCAACGGAGGATCACCATGAGTTTCGGCTCGCCCAACAACCCTTACGAGAAGCCGCAGAACCCCCAGCAGCAGCCGCCGCAGCAGCCCGGTTACGGCTACCCCCAGCAGCAGCCGCAGCAGCCCGGCTACGGCTACCCGCAGCAGGCTCCCCAGGGTGTGCCGCCGCAGCAGGGATACCCGCAGCAGCAGGGCTATCCGCAGCAGCAGGGCTACGGCTACCCGCAGGCCCCGCAGGTCCCCGCCTCCGCCTACGGCTACCCGCAGCAGCCGGGCTACGGCATGCAGCCCCCGTACGCCAACTGGGGCCAGCGCTTCCTCGGCACCCTGGTCGACATGCTCGTGTTCGCGGTGCCGTACGTCCTCGCCGGCGTCGGCGCGGCCAACGACATGCCGGCCCTGGCGATCATCGGTTACCTCATCGTCATCGGCCTCGCGATCTGGCTGCTGATCATGGAGGGCCGGACCGGCCAGACGCTCGGCAAGAAGGCGCTCGGCATCCGTCTGGTGCGGGAGAGCGACGGGCAGCCCCTCGGTGTCGGCATGGCCTTCGTCCGCCGTCTCGCGCACTTCCTGGACAGCCTCGCGTGCTACCTCGGCTGGCTGTGGCCGGCCTGGGACGCCAAGCGCCAGACCTTCGCCGACAAGGTCTGCTCGTCCATCGTCATCCGGACGAACTGACCACCGTTCCACCACAGTCGGGGGCGGATCGCCACGTCGCCTTCTCGCCATACTTTCCCCGGGGCCGTGTCACGCCGTGACACGGCCCCGGGGCGTCACCCACCCTTGCTGGTAGACACGCGGGGACGGGGAGACGGACCGTGTACAGCATCATCGTGGTACCTCCGCCGACCACGGAGGACCGGACTACGCCCACCCAGGTGCGACTGGCCCCCGGCGAGCGGCTGACCTTCGGGCGCGGCCCCGCCTGCGCGGTGCGGATCCCGCACGAGGGGGTGTCCCGAAGAGCCGGGGAGATCACCGCGCAGGGCGCGTTCTGGGTGCTGAGCAACCTGTCCGGGCGGCAGACGTACGTCGTGGAGAACCCGGAGGGCGCGGGCGAGCACATCAAGGTCGGGCCGGGGCGCCTGGAGGCGCCGGTCCCCTTCGAGTTCTCCCGGATCGTGCTGCCGGCCGCGGGTGACCTGATCGCGCTGGACGTGTGGGCGCCGCGCCACGACTATCTGCGCGCCGCCGGCGACATCGAGGGGACGACCACCGCGCCCGCCTTCTCCGTCGACCGTTCCAAGCGCTACTTCGCGGTCCTTGCCGCCCTGTGCGAACCCCGGCTGCGCGGCGAGCCGCACGCCCCGCTGCCCACCGTGGACCAGGTGGCCGAGCGGCTGCGTCCCCACTGGGGGGCCGCGTCCCGCACGTCCGTGCAGTGGAACATCGACTACCTGGCGGTGAAGCTGCGCCTGAAGCCCGGTCCTGAGGAGGCGGCACCGGGCCCCCGGCTGAACGGCAAGAAGGAGTCCCTGGTCTCCCTCGCGCTCCGCTTCGACCTGGTCCGCGAGGAGGACCTGGTGGTGCTGCCGAGGCCCGGCGGGGTGGCCCGGTGACCGAGCCGTACGCGGTGCCGGTCCCCCGGGGCTACCGGGTGGGCGGCTGGGAGGTGCGCGAGCCGATCGCCACGGGCGCCTTCGGGAGCGTGTACGAGGGCCGGCGGCGGGACGGGCAGCCCACGACGGCCGCCCTGAAGTTCCTGCCCACCGGCACCGGCACGCCCCGCCAACTCGCCCATCTGCGCGAACTCGTCGAGCGCGAGGTGCGGTTGTACTGCGGGCTCACCCGCCCCCGCCTGATCCGGCTGTACGACACCCTCGTCGTCGACGACCCCGAGCGCCCGGAGCTGGACGGCGCCACGGTCCTCGTACTGGAGAAGGCGCACACCTCCCTGGCGGCCCTGCTGGCCGCGCAGCCGCGCCCGGCGTCCGGGCCCGCCCTGCTCGCCGAGATCTGCGAGGGGCTGGCCCAACTGCACCGCGCGCACTGGGTGCACGGCGACCTGAAGCCCGCCAACGTCCTGCTGATGGACGACGGCTCGGCCCGGCTCGCCGACTTCAACATGGCCGCGGAGCTGGAGGGCACGCACGCCTACACCCCCGCCTTCTCCACGCCCGACTACACCCCGCCGGAGCTCCTGTGGGCGGAGATCGGCGAACGCGGCCGACGCATCCGGCCCTCCGCCGACGTCTGGGCCTTCGGCGTCCTCGCGCACCTGGTCCTCACCGACACCTTCCCGCTGCCCGGCGGCACCCCGACGGCCCGCCGGGACGCGGCCGCCGCCTACGCCCGCGGCACCGAGGAGCTGCGCCTGTCCCCCGAACTGCCCGACGACTGGCGGGACATCGTCCGCGACTGCCTCACCCGCACGCACGCCGAGCGGATCACCGTCGAGCCGCTGCTGCGCCGGGTCGAGACCGCCGCCGGCACCGCCCGCTCGCCCCGCCCCTTCCTCACGCGCCGCCCCCGTCGTACGACGCTCACGGCGGTCCTGCTCGCCGCCGCCGCGCTGGCCGGGCTGGGGTACGGCATCAGCGACCGGGCCTCCGACGACGACGGCCCCGCCGGCGGCCCCTCCGCCACGGCGAGCGTCGCGCCCGCGACCTACGGCGCCGCCGAACTCCGTACCGACAAGGGCGTCCCGGCCGCCTACCGGGTGCTGATCGTCGAGTCGGCGCACGACTGCGCCCAGCAGGACGTCACCCCGGCCCTGATCGCCGCCATGCTCAAGGCGGAGAGCGACTTCGACCCGGATCTGTCGGACCCGGCCAACGACGAGTACGGCATCGCCCGCTGGACCCCGCGGGTGCTGCGGTTCTGGATGAACGCGGACGGCACCCCCGCCGACACCGTCCCCGAACCGCCCTTCCCGCCCGCCGAGTCCATCCCGGCGATGGGCCGCTACCTGTGCTGGATCGCGCCCCGCCTGGACGCCGGTCTGCCGGGCGACCGCCGGGTGCTGATCGCCGCCGCCTACCGGACGTCGTACGCCAAGGTGAACGACGCGGGCGGGGTCCCGGAGAAGTACCGCGACTACGGGGCCCGGGTGGCGCGGTACCTCAAGGAGTACACGCCGCCCGGCGGGAAGTGACCCTGAGACTTCTCAGGTACCCCCGCGCGGTCCGGTCCCGGAAGGTGGTGGGACACCGCTTCGGCGGCACCACCACCGAGGTTCACCTGGGGGTATCGACGTGAACATCATCAAGCCCGCCGCGCTGCTGCTCGCGGCCGGGGCGCTGGTCGCCGGCTCCGCGGCCGCGGCGTCCGCGGCCGCACCGGACACACGGGAGTCCGCTCCGGACGGCACCCGCGTGACCGCCGTCGCCGACGGCGACCGGGACTGGGCCGACCCTGCCAACCGGGACTTCTCCACTCCGGACGGCACGCGGGTGACCGGCGGCTACCACCCCGACGGCACACGCGTCACCGGGGTCCAGCCCGACGGCACCCGGGTGACCTGACCCGGCACGGACCGCGCGGTCTCCGGCCCCGTCGGGGGAGGGCCGGAGACCGCGCTCACCTGCGCCGCCGCCCGCGTTCCCCCCGTATCCCGGCACTCCCCGGCAGCGGGGCGCTAGCCTCTCCTCAGTCAACTGGTGTGACGCGAGAGCACGTTGAGGAACGAAGAGGCAGGTCGGGGGGACCGTGACAGACATACCGGCGGCCGGTGACACCGCGCTGCGGCAGGCGGGCGCGGTCCCGCTGCTGCCCGCCGATCCCGTGCGCATCGGCCCCTACGTCCCGCTCGGGCTGCTCGGCAGCGGCGGTATGGGCCGGGTCTATCTGGCCCGGCGCGCCGACGACGCCCCGGGGCTCGCCGCCGTGAAGGTGATCCGGCCCGAGTACGCCGACGGCCCGGACTTCCGGCGGCGGTTCGAACGGGAGGCCGCCGTGCACGGGCGGGTGCGCACCCCGCGCGCACCGCACCTGCTGGGCACCGGGTTCGACGACGCGCTGCTGTGGATGGCCACCGAGTACCTGCCGGGTCTCAGCCTCGCCGAGGCCGTCCGCGAGTGCGGGCTGCCGGCACCGGCCGGGGTGTGGCGGCTGGTGGCGGAACTAGGGGAGGCCCTGTCGGCGCTGGCCGCCGCCGGGGTCGTGCACCGGGACCTCAAGCCGTCCAACGTGATCCTGTCCCCGCGGGGCGCGCACGTCATCGACTTCGGCATCTCCCGCGCGGCCGACAGCAGCGCGATCACCACGACCGGCAACCGGGTCGGCACGGCCGCGTACATGGCGCCCGAGTATCTGCGCGAGGGCCGCTGCGACGCCGCCTCCGACGTCTTCTCCCTCGGCTGCACCCTCGTCTACGCCGCCACGGGGCACGCCCCCTTCGGCGACGGGACCGGCGTGGACGTCATGCACCGGGTCGCCTTCGAGGCACCCGACAGCGAGGTGATGGCCGAACTCGCGCAGGCGGATCCCGCGTTGGCCTCGCTGCTGTCCGCCTGCCTGACCAAGGACCCCGCCGGGCGACCCGACCCGCGGGGGCTGATCGAGGCGGCCACGGCCGCCGGGCACGGCCGCGCGTCCCACTGGCACGAACCGCTGGCCGCCCGGCTCCGCGAACGGCAGCAGGGGTGCGCGGTGCTGGAGGGCACGCCCGTGCGGCAGTCCCCCCACTTCCGCACGCCCCTGGAGCCGGTGCACGCGCCGGTTCGCGTGCCGGCCACCGGGACCCCCGGCAGGCGGCGCAGGCCCCTTCTGGTCGCCGTCGCGGGCCTCGCCGTCGGAGCCGTGGCCGTCGGTGCCTTCCTGCTCACCCGCCCGGGCCTCGACACCCCGGCCGCCGCCGCCCCGACGACCTCCGGCAGCGTCACCGCCACCGCGACCTCCGCGAGTCCCCGTGCCTCCGCCTCGCCCTCCGGCAAGCACGCCGGCGAGAAGAAGAAGGACGGGAAAGAGGCGCAGACGGCCGCCCCGGAGAAGAGCAGCGACGCGCCGGACAGCACACCGTCCGCGACAGCCACCCGGAGCAACGAAGGCGCCGGGGGCGGCAGCAGCACGGCCCCCACCCCCACGGCCACGGTGACCAAGACGGCCGCGCCCCCGGCCACCCCCGCCTGGATCTCCGGCTGCACCTACTACTCGGGCACCGAACTCACCGACTACGGCGACAAGGGCCAGCGGGTCGTCCAGGTGCAGTGCATGCTCACCAAGCGCGGCTACGGCGTGGGCGGTTCGGGCGTGGACGGCGAGTTCGGCCAGGACACCCGGTCGGCGGTCAAGCAGTTCCAGAGCGCCAAGGGTCTTGAGGTGGACGGCCAGGTGGGGCCCAACACGTGGGCGGCGCTCCGCAGTTCCACGTAGCGCCACCCAGGTCGGGGTTCCGGTTCCGTCAGTGGAAGAAGTGCCGCGTCCCGGTGAAGTACATCGTGACGCCGGCCTTCTTCGCGGCCTCGACGACCAGTTCGTCACGGACCGAGCCGCCCGGCTGGACGACCGCCTTCACACCGGCCTCCAGGAGGACCTCCAGGCCGTCCGGGAACGGGAAGAAGGCGTCCGAGGCCGCGTACGAGCCCTGCGCGCGCTCGGCACCGGCCCGCTCCACGGCGAGCTTCGCGGAGTCGACGCGGTTGACCTGGCCCATGCCGACGCCGACCGAGGCGCCGTCCTTGGCGAGGAGGATGGCGTTGGACTTGACGGCCCGGCAGGCCCGCCAGGCGAACGCGAGCTCGGCGAGTTCGTCCGCGCTCAGGGCCTCGCCGGTCGCCAGGGTCCAGTTCGCCGGGTCGTCGCCCTCGGCCTGGAGGCGGTCGGTGACCTGGAGGAGCGCGCCGCCGTCGATGGGCTTGACCTCGGCGGGGTGCGCGGGCGCGGCCGGGGCCTTCAGGACGCGGATGTTCTTCTTCCTGGCGAGGGCCTCGAGGGCGCCGTCCTCGTAGTCGGGCGCGACGATGACCTCGGTGAAGATCTCGGCGACCTGCTCGGCCATCTCCTTGCTGACGGGCCGGTTGACGGCGATGACCCCGCCGAAGGCCGACAGCGGGTCACACGCGTGTGCCTTGCGGTGCGCCTCGGCGACGTCCGCGCCGATCGCGATACCGCAGGGGTTGGCGTGCTTGATGATCGCCACGGCCGGCTCGACGTGGTCGTACGCGGCACGGCGGGCGGCGTCCGTGTCCGTGTAGTTGTTGTACGACATCTCCTTGCCGTGCAGCTGCTCGGCCTCGGCGAGACCGACGCCGGTGCCGTCGACGTAGAGCGCGGCGGGCTGGTGCGGGTTCTCGCCGTAGCGCAGGGTGCTCTTGCGCTCGAGGGCCGCGGCGATGAACTCGGGGAACGGGGAGTCGTCCGCGGGGGCGTAGGCGCTCGCGAACCAGCTCGACACCGCGATGTCGTACTCGGCGGTGTGCCGGAAGGCCTCGGCGGCGAGGCGCTTGCGGGCGGCGAGGTCGAAGCCGCCGTCCTTGACCGCGGCGAGGACGTCGGCGTACCGCGCGGGGCTGGTGACGATCGCGACGGAGGGGTGGTTCTTGGCGGCCGCGCGGACCATCGACGGGCCGCCGATGTCGATCTGCTCGACGCACTCGTCGGGCGTGGCGCCGGAGGCGACGGTCTCGCGGAACGGGTAGAGGTTGCTGACCACCAGGTCGAACGGCTCGATGCCCAGCTCGGCGAGCTGGTCGCGGTGGTCCTCCAGGCGCAGGTCGGCGAGGATGCCGGCGTGCACGCGCGGGTGCAGGGTCTTGACCCGGCCGTCCAGGCACTCGGGGAAGCCGGTGAGCTCCTCGACCTTGGTGACGGGGACGCCGGCGGCGGCGATACGGCCCGCGGTGGACCCGGTGGAGACGAGCTCGACGCCCGCCTCGTGCAGCCCGCGCGCGAGATCTTCCAGGCCGGTCTTGTCGTAGACGCTGACGAGCGCCCGGCGAATGGGCCGCTTGTTGCTCTCGGCGGTCACTGGATAACTACCTTTCGTCCCTCAATGCGATAGCCGTTGCGGGCGAGCCGCCCCACGACCTCGACGAGCAGCCTTCGCTCGACTTCCTTGATGCGCTCGTGCAGAGCGCTCTCGTCGTCCTCGTCCCGGATCTCCACCACGCCCTGGGCGATGATCGGTCCGGTGTCGACGCCGTCGTCGACGAAGTGGACGGTGCAGCCGGTGACCCTGGCTCCGTACGCGAGCGCGTCGCGCACTCCGTGGGCCCCCGGAAAACTGGGCAGCAGCGCGGGGTGGGTGTTCACGAACCGCCCGCCGAAGCGCGCGAGGAACTCCTTGCCCACGATCTTCATGAACCCGGCGGACACCACGAGGTCGGGTTCGTGGGCGGAGACGGCCTCGGCGAGGGCGGCGTCCCATTCCTCGCGGGTCCCGAAGTCCTTCACCTTGCGGACGAAGGTGGGGATCCCGGCCCGCTCGGCCCGCGCGAGCCCCTCGATGTTCTCGCGGTCGGCCCCGACGGCCACGATCTCGGCGCCGTAGGCCTCGGTGCCGGTCGCCGCGATGGCGTCCAGCAGCGCCTGGAGGTTCGTACCGGATCCGGAGACCAGCACGACCAGGCGCTGGACCGGCCTGGCCTGCTCGGCCACGGGCTTGGCGGCCACGACGGGGCCCTTTCTCGGGGGAGCGTTTGTACGGTCGTACGAATGCTTCGAGCCCCGGGATACGGGGAAGTCTACGAAGCGGCCGAACGCCAGCAACGATACCGGCACATCGGAAGGCCCCCTCGGGACGGGGGCGTGGCCGGAAGGTAGCGTCTGCCAGGGGCCTCTCCGGGAACGCGGACGGTGTGCGGTGCGTTCAGGAAATGACGGCTCTCGCCAGACGACTCGTACTCCTAGGGGAAGACGCTCACTTGATGTCGGACCGCAGCCTGCGACTCCTCACGCTCTCCCAGCAGTCGGTGCAGGGACGGGAGCGCGGCGCCCTGCTGCTGCGGGAGCAGCCCGCCTCGCCGCCGGACGCGCCTTCCTCCGACAAGAAGGACGGCCAGGGCGGTGCGGCCGGGGAGGACAACCCCTTCGCCCCGCCGCCGGAGGGCACCCCCGACCGTCCGTGGCAGCCGCGCCGTCCCGAGGGTGCGGACGACGACCGGGGCGACGGCGGGGGCCGTACGCCGTGGGGCAGCCAGTGGAGCGACCGCCAGCCGGGCCGCTCCGACGGCGGTTTCGGCGAGCGCCCGGGCGCGGGCCCCGGTGGCGGTCCTGAGGGGCAGGGCGGTGCGGGACGCAATCCGCGCTGGGACCCGACGGACCCCTCCCAGCGCCGCGCCCGCTACGCCCTGCTCTGCGGTATGTGGGCGTTCTTCTTCGTCCTCTTCGGCTGGCCGTACGTGAGCCTCCTGCTGGGCGCGCCGGCCCTCTACTGGGGCATCAGCGCCCTGCGCGCCAAGCCCCGCACCCCGGACCCCGACACCCCGGCCCCGCCGCAGTCCGCCCGCCCCCAGACCACCGCGGCGATCAGCGGCCTGGTCACCGCCTCGCTGGCCATCGTCTTCGTGGCGGCGAGCTTCACCGCGAGGCTCGTCTACGACGACTACTACACCTGCACGAACGACGCCCTCACCAACCAGGCCCAGCAGGCCTGCGAGGACCTCCTCCCGAAGAAACTCCGGGGCGTCCTCAGCACGAACGGCTGACGCGGGGGGCGTGGGCGGGTTCCGGCGTCAGTCGGTGTCCGGGTCGGTGGCCAGGGGGTTCTCGGTGTGCAACGGGGGCTTCTCGGCGGGCTCGTGCAGCGGCGGGGACGCCGCCTCCTTCAACGCCGCCCAGCGGGTCTCCAGCAGCGTCTCGTCGTACCAGGGTGTCGGCGAGGACACCTGCTCCGCCGAGGGGGCGGGCGTCAGGTAGGCGTACGGCTCGTAGGCGTCGTCGTGGTCGAAGGCAGAGGCGTCCTGGTCTGGGGCAGGAACGGCCTGCGGGGCGGGTGCCTCCACCGGTCGGGCCTCGGGCTCCTCCGCCTTCGTCGGCCGGTGGATCCACGTCCGCGCCGAGGACAGCCGCCCCCGCAGCCCGCTCCTCGTCCGGCCCCGCCAGGCCCGTACCGTCAGCGCCACCGGCACGCCGGCCGCCGTGAGCCACCCCGCCACCGCCGGGCCGACCTGCCACCACACCGGCCCGAACCGGGCCAGCACCCCCACCCCGAGCGGTCCGCCGGCCAGCACGGTCAGCACGGCGATCGCCCCCGCGCACAGCGCTGCCGCCCACACCACCGTGCCCGCCGTCCGCCCCCGCGACCATCCCTCGTCCGCGGCACGCCCCACGAACCACCCCACCACCACCCCGGCCACCACCGGCACCGCCCCCGCCGCCCAGTGCTCCGGCCCCCCGGCTCCCGCCTGCGGCACCGCCGCCAGCAGCGGAAACGGCGGCAGCAGCGGCGCGGGGTCCGACGACAGCGGCCCCACGGCATGCCCCGCGCCGAGGACGAAACCGGGTCCGGCGGCGTACCCCAGCGCCCACACCGCCGCGTTGGGCAGGAGCGCCAGACACAGCAGCAGGACGGCGAACCGTCCCGACCACCCCTCCGTGAGCTGGAGGAACGAGCTCCGCGTCGCGCCGCCGTGCGCCACCAGTGACACCCCCAGCAGCACCGCCCCGCCGCCGAGGAGGACGGACGCCCCGGCCCCCGCGGCACGTGCCGCCGTGGCCAGCCGTGCCCGCGCCCGCGCCCCGAGCACGAGCCGCCGCACCCCTGCCGGCAGCAGCACCAGCACCCCGTCCAGCGCCTCGGGGGGACGGCCGTACGCCGTCCACACCCCCGCGGCGGCCGCGCCCATCACGACGACCGGCAGGCACCCGCAGGTCCACGTCCAGGAGGGCCGCAGCGCCCCGCCGGACGCGTACAGCGCGGCCGCCGCGCCGACGGCGAGGTACCCGAGCACGACGCCCGTCCACGCCGTCCGCCCGGACGCCTGCGGCGGCCCCTCGTCCCCGGAGGCCACGTCCCGCGCCGCCCGGTGCACCAGCCACAACGGCAGCGCGAGCAGGAGCAGCGGGGTGACGCCGACGGGTGCCGGGACGCCGGAGAGCGTGTCCGTCCGGACCAGCTCGGCCCCGTGCGCGAGCAGCCACAGGGCGGCGGCCACGTGCAGCGCGCCCCCCGGACCGCTGTCGGGATACGGCGAGCTGATCCACAGCGCGATCACGAGCACGGCGAACGAACCGAGGCCCAGCCCTGCGGCCACCGCGCCACCCAGGAGGGCGGCGGTCAGGCCGGGCGTCCGGTCACGCAACCGGGTGAGCAGGGGCGACAACGACGTGCGGCGAACGGTCATCTGGATCACGCCCGCCATGCTCCCAACGACACGCGCTTTCTCGTCGTAACAGGCGAAGCTCGGATGTGTCGCTCAATATACGACTATGTACTTTTTCGCACGAAGGGGCGCCCTGTGACGCGGGATCAGGTCGCCAAAGGGGCCGGCGCCACCGGCGAGCTGACGGCTCCTCAGCAGGGGCACGAGGGGTCCTCCGCACCTTCCCTGACACCCGCTCAGGCCTTCGACGCGCTGTACGCGTTCTGCGCGCCCGCCCTCGTCCGGCAGACGTATCTGCTCACCGGCCGCCGCGAACTCGCCCGCGAGTCGGTCGAACGGGCCTTCCAACTCGCCTGGCAGCGCTGGCCCGAGGTGGCGGTGGACCGGGATCCGGCGGGCTGGGTACGGATCCTGGCGTACGAGTACGCCCTCTCCCCCTGGCACCGTTTCCGGCCCCGCTACCGCAGCCCCGAGGCACCCGTCGCCGACCCGGCCGACCGCGCGCTGATGGCCGTACTCCTGCAACTGCCGCCCTCGCAGCGGCGCACGCTCGTGCTGTACGACGGTGTGGGCCTCGACCTTCCGGAGACGGCGGCGGAGACGGAGGCGAGTACGCCGGCGACGGCCTACCGGCTGATGAACGCGCGGTCGGCGATCGCGGACCGGCTGCCCGATCTGGCGGACCCCTCCGAGCTGCACGAACGCCTGGTCTCCCTGGCCTCCGGGGAACGGCTGCGGGCCGCGCAGCCGCCCGCGGTGCGGACCGGGAGCGAGCGCCGGGCCCGCTTCTGGACCCGGGCGGCGATCGCGTTCACGGTGGCCCTGATCGGCACGACGGCACTGACGCTGCGGACGGCTCCGACGCACTACGAGCCGCCGGTGGCGCCGGGGGCGGAGATCCAGGGGGTGCCGAAGCGGGTGGGACAGGGGGCCCTGTCGGAGTCGGAGGTGGAGTTGCGGAAGAAGCTGCGGAGCGGGCTGACGAGTGGTGCGGAGAGGGTGCTACCGCTGAGTCGTTGACTGCGGGCCGGTGGGGGCTGGTCGCGCAGTTCCCCGCGCCCCTTGAGTGGGTCCGGTGGAGCTTCTTATGGGGCGCGGGGCTGTGCACCCGCACCCGCCCGCCGACCCGCCCCGGCACCCCGTAACGCGCCGATGGGCCCGCCCCGAGCGACGGAGCGAGCCCAATGACGTTCAGCTGGGTGCCGTTCAGCCGGCGAGGATCTCCCGCGCCAGCTTCGCCGTCTCGGTCGGCGTCTTGCCGACCTTGACGCCGGCGGCCTCGAGGGCCTCCTTCTTCGCGGCGGCCGTGCCGGAGGAGCCCGAGACGATGGCGCCGGCGTGGCCCATGGTCTTGCCCTCGGGCGCGGTGAAGCCCGCGACGTAGCCGACGACCGGCTTCTTCACGTTGTCCTTGATGAAGGCCGCGGCCCGCTCCTCGGCGTCGCCGCCGATCTCACCGATCATCACGATCAGGTCGGTGTCGGGGTCGGCCTCGAACGCGGCGAGCGCGTCGATGTGCGTCGTACCGATGACCGGGTCGCCACCGATGCCGACGGCGGACGAGAAGCCGATGTCACGCAGCTCGTACATCATCTGGTACGTCAGCGTGCCGGACTTGGAGACCAGGCCGATGCGGCCCGGCTTGGTGATGTCGCCCGGGATGATGCCGGCGTTGGACTGGCCCGGCGTGATGAGACCGGGGCAGTTCGGGCCGATGATCCGGGTCTTGTTGCCCTTCTCCACGGCGTACGCGTAGAACGCGGCGGAGTCGTGGACCGCGATGCCCTCGGTGATGACGACCGCGAGCGGAATCTCGGCGTCGATGGCCTCGACGACGGCGGCCTTGGCGAAGGCCGGCGGTACGAAGAGGACGGACACGTTCGCGCCCGTCTTCTCGATCGCCTCGGCGACGGTGCCGAAGACCGGGATCTCGTTGCCGTCGATGTCGACGGACGTGCCCGCCTTGCGGGGGTTCACGCCACCGACGATGTTCGTGCCGTCGGCCAGCATGAGCTTGGTGTGCTTCATGCCCGTGGCACCGGTCATGCCCTGGACGATGACCTTGGAGTCCTTGTCGAGGAAGATAGCCATGGCTTGTCTGTCCCTCTTCCCTTACTTCGCAGCCGCGAGCTCGGCGGCCTTGTCGGCCGCGCCGTCCATGGTGTCCACGCGCTGGACCAGCGGGTGGTTGGCGTCGGAGAGGATCTTGCGACCCAGCTCGGCGTTGTTGCCGTCGAGGCGGACGACGAGGGGCTTGGTGACTTCCTCGCCCTTGTCCGCGAGCAGCTGCAGCGCCTGCACGATGCCGTTGGCGACCTCGTCGCAGGCGGTGATGCCGCCGAAGACGTTGACGAAGACGGACTTGACGTCCGGGTCGCCCAGGATGATCTCCAGGCCGTTCGCCATGACGGCGGCGGAGGCGCCACCGCCGATGTCGAGGAAGTTGGCGGGCTTGACGCCACCGTGCGCCTCACCGGCGTACGCGACGACGTCCAGGGTGCTCATGACGAGACCCGCGCCGTTGCCGATGATGCCGACCTCGCCGTCGAGCTTGACGTAGTTGAGGTTCTTCTCCTTGGCGGCGGCCTCCAGCGGGTTCGCGGAGTCCTTGTCCTGGAGAGCCTCGTGCTCCGGCTGACGGAACTCGGCGTTCTCGTCGAGGGAGACCTTGCCGTCGAGGGCGATGACCTCGCCGGAGGCGACCTTGGCCAGCGGGTTGACCTCGACCAGGAGGGCGTCCTCCTTGATGAAGGTGTCCCACAGCTTGACGAGGACGTTCTCGACCTTGTCGGCGACCTCGGCCGGGAAGTTCGCGGCCTCGACGATCTGGCGGGCGACCTCGGGGGTCACACCCACGTTGGCGTCGATCGGCGTCTTGGCGACGGCCTCGGGGCGGGTCTCCGCCACCTCCTCGATCTCCATGCCGCCCTCGACGGACGCGATGGAGAGGAAGGTGCGGTTGGCCCGGTCCAGGAGGAAGGAGACGTAGTACTCCTCCACGATCTCCGGGGCCGTCTCGGCGATCATCACCTTGTGGACCGTGTGGCCCTTGATGTCCATGCCGAGGATGTTGGTGGCGTGCTCCACGGCCTCGTCGGCGGAGGCGGCGAGCTTGACGCCACCCGCCTTGCCACGGCCGCCGACCTTCACCTGGGCCTTGACGACGGACTTGCCACCGAGGCGCTCGGTGGCTGCGCGGGCCGCCTCAGGCGTGTCGATGACTTCACCGGCCAGCACCGGTACATCGTGCTTGGCGAAGAGGTCCCTCGCCTGGTACTCGAACAGGTCCACGCGCTTCCGTCCCTATCAGTGATCTCGCGGTTCGTTGTCTGCGTGGGCGTGCCGCGAGGGCAACGTGACGTCCGACCGCTGTCTGTCACAAGGGAGGCGCACACGGTGTCCGAGCGCGCGGCATGTCCGTCTCGCAGGTTATCGCTGCTTGCGGGAGGCCCCTAAATCGAGGGTCACACCCGAGCGGTGATACCTGTCACATGATGCCGCGCTCACTGGCACGGCGTGCCGCATGTGAGGTCAGGGGGCAGGCCTTCGCGGGCGCATGGAGAAGGGCCTCACCGGGCTGGGGTTGGCCCGGTGAGGCCCCTGGTACAGCCCCTTGTTCACACTCTCCAAGGGGCCTGGGCGGTAGATCCCCACCCCAATGGGGACCTCTCCGCCCCGTCCGTGAGGCTCCGGCGGGACAGGCCGACGGCTTTCGGCCGTCCGGGGTGCGTCGCCTCACGGAGTCGGTGGTGGGTGACGGTCAGGCGCGGTGGTCCTGCACGTAGCCCGGGGTGAGGGACTCGGCCACGCCGTGGACGCCGGTGACGGCGTGCCCGGCGAGCGGCCCCGAGGTGTCCTGGAGGGTCCCGGTCAGATCGCCGGCGAAGGGACCTGCCTGGCCTGCGACGGGGGTCGCCTCTCCGACGACGCCGTACGCGAAGGGCGCGAGGCCGCCCGTGACGCCGTACGCCAGGTCGGTGGCGGGGCCGGTCACGCCGTACGCCAGCGACGCGGCGGTGTCGGCCACCGGCTCCACCGTCCGGGCCACGGTGCCGACGACTGGCCCGACAGCCCCGGCGACGCCCTGCGCGAACACCGGGACCCCATCCGAGACGCCGTACGCCAGGTCGGTGACGTGGCCGGTCACGCCGTACGCGAGCGGCGCGACGTCGGCGACGACTTCGGTCGCGAAGGGCTCGACGTCGGCCGTGACGCCCTGAGTGAGGGCGGTCGCGTCCTTGACGGCCTGCCCGGCGACCGGCACCACGCCGTGCACGGCGGTGTTCACGACCGGCGGCAGCACGGCGTCGGTGGTGTCGTGGGCGACCTGCCCGACGAGACCGGTGGCGTAGGGCGGCACGTCGGCGACGACCCCGTCGACGACCGGGAGCACACCGGCGACCGTGCCGGTGGCGTACCCGGCCACGCCGTCCCGGAGCGCCCCGACTCCGGCGACCGCGCCGCCGACCACCGGGTGCACGCCCTGGACTGTGCCGCCCACGACCGGGGACACGTCCCCGACCACGCCGTACGCCAGCCCCGTCGCCGCGCCCACGGCGTGCCCCGCCGTCCCGGCGACCCCGCCGGCGGCTCCCGTGGCGACCGGCCTCACGCCGGCCACCGTGCCGGTGACGAGCGGGGTCACCCCGCCCACGGTCCGCCCGACGGCGGGCACGACCCCTTCGGCGACCGGCACGACATCCTCCACCGCCTGTGGGGCGACCGGCACCACGCCGTCCACGGTGGCCGTCACGACGGGCGGCACGACCGCGACGACCGTCTGATCGACGATGGACGTGACGATGCCGGGGGCGCCGGCGACGGTGCCGAGGGTCTGCTCGCGGACTCCGTTCACCGTGCCTGTCACGTGGCTCGGGACGGAGGAGACGGTGGCTTCGGCGGCGGCCCCGACGGCGCCGGCCTCGGTCCCGGCCGTGCCGGAGACGTCGGCGGTCCGGCCCTGCGCTCCGGTGAGCGTGGCCTGCGCCGCGCCGGTCGCACCCGTCGCGGCGCGGCCCGCTCCCGCGAGAGTGTGCTCCCGCTCGACCTCCGGTGCGAACGCGGAGAGGGGGCCGAAGAGGTAGTCGACGTCGCGGTCGGGGGTCGTGGGGGTGTTGGGAGCGGTGGCCGTGGCGGGTACGGGGGTGGTCGGCGTGGCGGGTACGGCGATTTCGGCGGCCTTGGCGGCGGCTGCCTGAGCGGCGTTGGCCTTCGCCTCGGCCTGCGCGGCCCGGGCCGCCTTCGCGCCCTGGATGGCCGCGGCGCCCTTCACGGGGCGGGGAGCCTGATCGGTGGTGCCGGCGGTCGCCTTCCGAGCGGTGCCGGTGGTGTCGTGGACGGGGGTGCCGACGCTGGCGGTCTCGGCGGCGGTGGTGGTGACGTCGGAGACGACTCCGTCGATCGTGGCGTCAAGGGTGTCGGTGACGGTGTCGGTCGCCGTGTCCGTCGCCGAGAGGGAGGTCGCCGGGAGTTCGTCCGCGCTGGCCACGGTGGAGCCGAGTGCCCACGCACCGGTGACGCCGGCGGCTATGACGATGGAACGGCGGATGTTCTTGTTCATGAGTGCGTCAGATCCCTGGATCTTGGGGTGCCTGGTGAGGCACGGGGACATCCGGAGCCACAGGGCTCCAGGGGGATCCGTCCGGAGGTACGAAGAGATCTACAGAGAGATCTGGGAGTGTCCGAACGGCTGGGGCAAACCTGTTCCGCCCCTGCGCGGCAGGTCGGCGGGGGAAGGTCTGCCCTAGCCGGGGAATACGGGGATGTCCCGGTGTCTGTCCCGGGTCCCGGCCGCGTCGACGCTCGCGGCGGCACCGGGCACGAGACGCAGCGGCGCACGGTGGTCGGGGGTGATGGCATGCGCGTCGCCGTGTCGCGACGAGCCGTTGTCCACGGCCGACTTGCCGCCCAGGGCTCCGCCCGGGTTGTCGGAGGGCGCCTGGTGCGCGGGGGCGTGGGCGGTGGAGGGAGATGTGGATGTGGTGCGGTGGGTGGAGGACCGCGTGACGGGCTCGGTGACGGTGCCGTGACCGGCGAACCGCGACCCGTGCTCGGCACCGCCGGCTTCGGAGCTCTCGTCACCGGCCGGCTTCCCCTCCGCGTGATCCCGCGGCTGGGGCTGCGGCGCCGAGGTGACCGGCGCGGGTGCGGGCAAGGTCTGCCCCGGCGCCCCGGGCAGGCCCGGAACCGCGGGGGCGCCGGGCACCGTCGGCAGGGTCGGCCACGACGGGGACTCCGGGAACGACGGCAGCGTGGGCCACCCCGGCGGTGCGGGCCACCCCGGCGGAGTGGACCCCGCCGGTATCCCGACCGTCTCGGTCAACCCCGTGGTCACCGTGTCGAGGAGATCACCGACGGGCTGGACCAGGTCACCGACCGGCGGCACGACGCCGTGGGCCACGGTGCCGATGACGTCCTCGGTCAGCGGGCTGTGGACGTCGTCGCCGGCCGGGTGGGTGAGGGTGTCGGTACCGGGTTCGGCGACGACCGGCGCGGGGGCAACCGGGTCGGGTGCGCTGCCCTCTGCGGTGCCGGTGTCCGCGTCCGTGCCCGTGCCCGTGTCCGTCCCGCTTGCTGCGGCCGCGTCCGTGGCCTTCAACTCGGCCGGTGATCGCACCGGCTGACCGACCGCCCTGCCCGGCAATGCCCCGATGCCGTCCGCCGCGTGCGCCTGCTCCCCACAGAGGAAGCCGAGCACGAACAACCCGCTCACCAGCAGCCCCACTTGCAGCGCTCGCCGCCCGACCACCACGCGCAGCACGCGCGCAGCGGCACCGGGAAGGACTGCTGACCAGGTCAAGGGGAGCGGATCCTTCCGTGCGACGGGACGAAGCGAAGCGCAGTGCAAGACGGAATGCGAAACGGAACGGAAGAGAACGGAGGCGAAAGGGAGCCGAGACGAAAGAGAATCGGAAGGGAAGGGTGAAGACTATGGAGAAGCCGATCCTTGCACGGGGTGCCCGAGGTCGCGCAAGTCCCCTGTTACCGATGCGTAGTCATGTCCGTTTTGCTGGTCGAAGCCGCAGGTCACCGGGTCGACAAATCACCAACGGGCGGCCCGGATTCACACCGGCTCCGGTATCGGCAGCGGGCGCTTCTCGATGGCCGCCGCCATCACCTCGGGGAACAGGTCGGGAGTGCAGGCGAACGCCGGCGCGCCCAACGCGGCGAGGGCGGCCGCGTGTTCCCGGTCGTAGGCGGGCGCTCCCTCGTCCGACAGCGCGAGCAGCGTCACGAACTGCACTCCGGACGCCTTCATCGCCGCGACCCGTTTGAGCATCTCGTTGCGTATGCCTCCCTCGTAGAGGTCGCTGATCAGGACCATCACCGTCTCCGCCGGTCGGGTGATCTGCGACTGGCAGTACGCCAGCGCCCGGTTGATGTCCGTGCCGCCACCCAGCTGCGTGCCGAACAGCACGTCCACCGGGTCGTCGAGCTGGTCGCTGAGGTCGACGACCGCGGTGTCGAAGACGACGAGCCGGGTGTCGATCGACCGCATGGACGCCAGTACCGCTCCGAACACGGACGCGTAGACCACGGACGCCGCCATCGACCCCGACTGGTCGATGCACAGGACGACCTCCTTCTTCACCGAACGGGAGGCCCGGCCGTATCCGACCAGCCGCTCCGGCACGATCGTCCGGTACTCCGGCAGGTAGTGCTTGAGGTTGGCCGCGATCGTGCGGTTCCAGTCGATGTCGTGGTGGCGGGGCCGGCTGATGCGGGCGCTGCGGTCGAGGGCACCGGTGAGTGTCGCCCGGGTGCGGGTGGCGAGCCTCTTCTCCAGGTCCTCGACGACCTTGCGCACAACGGTCCGTGCCGTCTCCTTCGTCGTCTCCGGCATCGCCTTGTTGAGCGAGAGCAGCGTGCCGACCAGGTGAACGTCGGCCTCGACGGCCTCCAGCATCTCCGGTTCGAGAAGCAGGGTGGACAGCCCGAGCCGGTCGATGGCGTCCCGTTGCATGACCTGGACGACGGACGAGGGGAAGTACGTCCGGATGTCCCCCAGCCACCGCGCGACGGACGGTGCCGAGGCCCCGAGCCCCGCCGAACGGTCCTTCCCCGCCTGCCCCTTCACGTCCCCCCTGCCGTAGAGCGCGGCCAACGCCCCGTCCATGGCGGCGTCCTGCCCACTGAGCGCGCACCCGGTCCCGTCGGCCGCATCCCCACCCAGCACAAGCCGCCAACGCCGCAGCCGCTCGTCGGTGGGAGACGGGGAAGCGGGGGCGGGGACGGGGGAGCCGGTGTCGGGGCCGGCGCTCGCGGGGACGGGTGCCGTGGCCGTCCCTTCCGCGGCGCCCGTCGGCTGTCCGTCGGCCGGGACGGCACCGGGAACCGCGCCCTGAACCCGCCCCGGGGCCACGGCCGCCCCTCCCCCGGTGCCGGGCGCCTGCCCGTCAGCCGGTTCCCGCAGAGGGTGCGTCGCCTCCCTCAAGGCCAGGGCTGGGGCGCGCACCAGGGCCGGGGTTGGGGCCAGGCTCGCGATCGGAGCCAGGCTCGGGGCCGGAGTCAGGCCCGCCGTACTCGCTGCAGTTCCTTCGGTCGTCAGGTCGCTCGACTCGATCGTCATGCCCGTGCCCCCGTCCGGAACCGGTCCCACAGCGGGACGACAGGCACGCTCGTCATCGAGCCGTGCTTCACCCTGGACCCGGCCCTGTCACCGGGTGTCGTTCCACGCCCGTCCCCGACAGCGGCGGCCGTCCTGCCGGCCCCGCCCCTCGGTGTCCGCGCTCCCTCGGTCATCATCCCGCCACCCCCGCAAGGTCGTTGTCGTCCACGTGCGCCAAGTCGCCGTTGTCGTCGTGGTCGTCGTGGTCGTCGTGGTCGTCGTCCAGGCCGAGCAGCAGCCGCACCACCGGCAGCACGGCGTCGGCCCGGTCGCTGTCGAGGTCGGTTCCGAAACCCGGTGTCCCGGGACCGGCTCCCGCCGCGCTCCCCCGCTGTCCAGGGCCCCGCCGGACCAGTTCGCCCAGGGTCCGGCGCACTCCCGGCTCGTACGCCGAGAACGTGCGCCGCAGCAGTGGCAGCACATCGGTGAACGCCTCCGCCGAGACCCCGGTCAGCCAGGCGTCGACGAGTCCGAGCAGCCGCTCGTCGTGCACGAGAAGCATCCCGCCGCCGGAACCGCCCCCGACGAAACCCTCGATCCACGCGGCCGCGTCCCCAGGCTCCGTCCCCGGCGACAGCACGAGCCCCATGAGCCGCGCCGCCTCGTCCTGCGCCAACTCCCCGTCATCCAGCAGCAGTCGCACAGCCCGCCCTCGAATGACGCCGGGCACGGTGTCCCGCAGGGACAACACCTTGAGTACGGCCTGCCAACGGCCACGGAGCCCGTGGTGAGCCGGAGCCTGGGCGTCGCGATGAGCCGATGCCTGCGCCTGCGCATCGTGGTGGGCCGGAACCGGCTCATCACCCCTGCCGCCCGGACCCGGCCCCGGAACGGCCACCGGAGACTTGCTCGGGTCGCCCTCGCCCTGGCCGGGAGTGACTGGTGCGTCGTCCGGGGCCGCCACCTCGCCCAGCAGGCCCACCGCCCCGTGCACCGCTTCCACATGACGCCGCATCTCCTCCGCCGCCTCCGCGTCGAGCGCGGCACAAGCCGGGGGGAGCCCGACGAAGACCCGCTCGGCCAAGCCCGCGGCGACCTCGGTCAGAGCGCCGGTGTCGGTGCCGCGCACGTCGCCGTAACGCAGGGACCGGACCAGCGCCGGCAGGGCCTGGGCGAGATGGCCGACGTCCGCGTCCAGTGCCGCGCGGTCGGCGAGGATCTGCATCACCGTGGGCAGGGCGTCGGGGAGTTCGGCCAGCAGGCAGTGTTCGGCGAGGGCGGTGACGTCGGCGAGCCCCGGTGCGGAGACGGCGTCCGCCTCCGCCTTGGCCGTCGCGGCGGCGAGCACGGTCGTGCCCCACACCCCCGCCTCGGCGACCCGCACCGCCAGCTCCGGCTCCCACCGCAGTCGCCAGGTCTCGCGGAACGTGCCCGTGCTCCCCCGCGAGGCCACCGGCTCCCCCCACGCCACGCCCAGGAGCCGTAGCCGGTGCAGCAGCCTGCTGCGCCCGGCGTCGTTCTCCTTGCGCAGGTCCAGCTCCAACTCCCGCTCCAGGGCCTCCGGTTTGAGCCGCAGCCGTCGCTGGATCCGGTCGAGGTCCCGCTGCAACGGCACGGCGGGCGCCGCCCGCGGCACCTCCCCCAGGACGTCCCCGACCACAAGACGGTCGTGCACCAGCGCCAGCGGCACGTCCGAGCCCTCGCACATCACCGCCCGCACCGCGTCGGTCGTCTCGCTCAGGCCGGGCAGGGGGCGGCCGCGCATCGCCGCGAGCGTCTCGGCCAGCCGTACGGCCTCGATGACGTGGGCCGAGGACACGATCCGGTCCTCGTCGCGCAGCAGCCCCGCCACCTTGGTCAGCCACCGCTCGACGGGCCGGTCCGGCGCGGCGAACAGGTGCCCGTACCAGCCGGGCGAGTCGATCCCGGCGCCGTATCCGCTGTGCCGCGAGAGCCTGCGGTGGGTCCACGGCACCCAGGTCATGTCCGCCTTGACCTTGGGGAGCCCCTTCAGCAGGGCCTTGTCGGCGGCGACCGTGCTCCTCTGCCGCAGCGCGGGCACGTGCCAGGCCCCGCACACCACGGCCACGTCGTCCCCGAACTCCCGCTGCGCCGCCCGCACCTGGAGCCGCATGTAAGCCTCCCGCACGAGGTCCCGGTCGTGTCCCCCGGTCCCGTACGTCTCCCGCAGCACCCCCATCGCCTCTTCCAGCACGGTGAACGGCTCGAACACGTCACCCTGCCCCGCTCCCCGGTGCTCGACGACGTCCTCCCACCACCGCTCGGGATCGTCGTATCCGGCGGCCTCGGCAAGCACCCCGAGCGGATCGACACGGACCGCCTCGTGAACGGCGGGCTCGTCGCCCGGAGCGGCGCCCCCGTCCCCCGTGGCGGCGTTCTCGTCGGCCGTGGCGGCGTTCTCGTCGACCGGAGCGGAGCGCTCGCCGGACGGGTCGGTGCCCTGCGCGTCGGCGGTCCCGACGTCGCCCGCACCCGACGCCGGGGCGCCCTGCGTGCCCGGTCCTGCGGCGCCACCGGCCGCCGTGCCGCCCGTGCCGCCCGAGCCCTCAACGCCCGTGGCCTCGGACCCGCTCGACTCGGCCCCACTCGACTCGGGCACCCCGGCGGAGGGTTCGCCCGGTAGGCCCGTCGGCGCTTCGCCCGCCTCGTCCCTCCCCCACGCCAGCGTGTGTGTGGCCGGCAGGTCGATGAAACGGGCTGGGACCTCGTGCTCCAGCGCCCAGCGGATCGCCACCCACTCGGGGGAGAACTCGGCCAGCGGCCAGAACGCCGAACGGCCGGGCTCGTCCACGGCATGGGCGAGCAGCGCCACCGGCGGTCGCATGTCCTCCTCGGCGGCCAGCGGGATCAACGCGTCGGCCTCGGGCGGCCCCTCGATCAGTACGACCCGGGGCCGGGCAGTGTCCAACGCCGCCCGCACGGCCCGCGCCGACCCGGGCCCGTGATGCCGCACCCCGAGCAGCAACGGCCCGGAACCGGCCTTCCGGCCGACAGGGACGCCGGCGCCGCCCACACCGCCCTCACTGTCGTGAACACCCACGTCGATCACACCCCCACCCCGCGACACATCTCCCCGAGCCGCTCCCCCGCCTTCCGGCCCACTCACACCGGCCGCCCCCTCGGCCACGCCCCCTGCGGAACCGCTCGCCGCCCCGCCCTCGACCTCACCCGCGCCCGTCACGCCGACCCCCTCCCCTCCGAGGCCACTTGGAGTCGTCCTCATACCGTCCGGTCCCGACGCCGCCGCTCCGCTCGACACCCGTCACGAGCGTCCCCCTTGTCTCCGCCGTCTCCACACCCTCCGCCGGGCCTCGCCGCAACCACCCGCGAGCACCCCGGCCCGACATCCCGCGCGCCCGCTGACGACCGCCCGCCGCCGTCAGGCCGCGCGCACGGTCCGCACCCCGGTTGCCGTCCGTCCGCCCGAGGTCCAGGCCACCGCTCACGCACTCACCTCCCGGCAGGCCCGGTAGAAGTCCTTCCAGCCGTCCCGCTCACGGACGACCGCCTCCAGGTACTCCTGCCAGATGACCCGGTCGGCCGCCGGATCGCGGACGACGGCGCCGAGGATGCCCGCGGCGACGTCCCCGGCCCGCAGGACCCCGTCGCCGAAGTGGGCGGCGAGGGCCAGCCCGTTGGTGACGACGGAGATCGCCTCGGCCGTCGAGAGCGTGCCGCTGGGTGACTTGAGCTTCGTACGGCCGTCGGACGTCACCCCGTCGCGCAGCTCGCGGAAGACCGTTACGACACGGCGGATCTCGGCGATGCCGTCGGGCGCGGCCGGCAGGTCGAGGGCGCGGCCGATCTGGTCGACGCGGCGCGAGACGATGTCGACCTCGGCCTGGACGCTCTCCGGCAGCGGCAGCACGACCGTGTTGAAACGGCGGCGCAGGGCGCTGGAGAGGTCGTTGACCCCGCGGTCGCGGTCGTTGGCCGTGGCGATGAGGTTGAAGCCGCGGACCGCCTGCACCTCCGAGCCCAGCTCCGGTATCGGCAGCGTCTTCTCGGACAGGATCGTGATCAGCGTGTCCTGCACATCGGCCGGGATACGGGTCAGCTCCTCCACCCGCGCCGTCATCCCCTCCGCCATGGCCCGCATCACCGGGCTGGGCACGAGGGCGTCCCGGCTCGGACCGTTGGCGAGCAGTTGGGCGTAGTTCCAGCCGTACCGGATCGCCTCCTCCGGCGTGCCCGCCGTGCCCTGCACGAGCAGCGTCGAGTCACCGCTGACGGCGGCGGCGAGGTGCTCGGACACCCACGTCTTGGCGGTGCCGGGCACGCCCAGCAGGAGCAGGGCGCGGTCGGTGGCGAGGGTGGTGACGGCGACCTCGACGAGGCGCCGCGGACCCACGTACTTCGGGGTGATCACCGTGCCGTCCGGCAGGGTGCCGCCGAGGAGGTACGTCGCCACCGCCCACGGCGACAGCTTCCACCGGGCCGGGCGCGGACGGTCGTCCTGCGCGGCCAGCGCGGCGAGCTCGCCGGCGAACGCCTCCTCGGCATGCGGCCGCAACGCCTCGGCCGGTTCTCCCTGCTTCGGTTCCACGGTCGTCGGTCCAACAGACACAGTCATGGCTGAGGCCCCCTCCAGCTCGGCCGGTTCGGATCTGTCACCAACCGTGCACCACGCCACTGACAATGCGATCCGACCTGCGGAAACGCGCTCCGGGAGCCCGGAGCGGCAGTCGGCCCGGGGTCGATTGTCAGTGGGGGGATCTACCTTCGAGGACATGACTCAGCAGGGGGTGCGCTGGACGGCGGATCAGGTGCTGGCACTGGCTCCTGACGCCGCCTCACGCAAAGCGGGAAGCAAACTCGGGGCGGCCGGGCCGTGGTCCGAGGCGGGCAGTTCCGAGGAGGGGACGGTGTGGGGGCTGTGCAAGGGCAGTGGCAGCAAGCCGTATCAGACGGTCATCGACATCGCGGACGCCGCGGGTCCTGCGTACAAGTGCAGTTGTCCGAGCCGCAAGTTCCCGTGCAAGCACGCGCTCGGGCTGCTTTTGCTCTGGGCGGGTGGGGAGGGAGCGGTGCCGCCGGGCCGGGCACCGGACTGGGCGGAGCAGTGGATAGAGGGGAGAAGGCAGCGCGCGCCGGAGAAGCAGACGGCGGGCGCGGCCGGTTCCGCTGCCGGGTCCGGTGATCCGGAGGCGGCCCGGCGCAGGGCGGAGCGTCGGGCCGCGCGGATCACGGCGGGGGCGACGGAGCTGGAGCAGCGGCTGGCGGACCTCTTGCGCGGCGGCCTGGCGGGGGCGGAACAGGCGGGATACGGCATGTGGGAGGAGACGGCCGCCCGTATGGTCGACGCCCAGGCACCGGGACTCGCCGGGCGGGTGCGGGAGTTGGGGGCGATCCCGTCGTCCGGTCCGGGCTGGCCGGTGCGGCTGCTGGAGGAGTGTGCCCTCCTCCACCTCCTCGACCAGGGCTGGCTGCGCCGCGAGCGGCTGCCGGACGGCCTCGCGTCGACGGTCCGTTCGCGGATCGGCCTGCCCGCCTCGGCGGACGGCCCGGCGATACGGGACCGCTGGCTGGTCCTCGCGCAGTACGACACGGCGGACGCCCGTCTGACGACCCGCCGGATCTGGCTGCACGGCACGGACTCGGGCCGCACGGCACTGCTCCTTTCCTACGGTGCCGCCGGCCGCGCTCCCGAACTGGCGCTGCCGGTGGGGCTGGAGCTGGAGGCGGAGGTGTCCGCCTATCCCGGTACCGGTCAGTCGCGGGCAGCACTCGGCGAGCGGTTCGCGCCGCCCGCGCCCTCGGCGACCCGACCGCCAGGGCTGACGACCGAGCAGGCGGCCGCCCGCTACGGCGAGGCGCTGCGGGACGACCCGTGGCTCGACTCCGTGCCCGTGACCCTGGACCGGGTGATACCGGCCCCGGACGGGGACTCCTGGCAACTGGCCGACGCCGAGGGCGACTGGGCCCTGCCGCTGACCGCCTCCGCCGGCTCCCGTCCGGGCCTGTGGCGGCTGGTCGCGCTGGCGGGCGGGGCCCCGGTGAAGGTCTTCGGCGAGTGCGGCCACCGTGGCTTCACCCCGCTGACGGCGTGGCCGGAGGGCCCGGGCGAGGCGGTGCCCCTGTGCTGAACGGAACCGACCGAGCACTCGACCGGACGGAAAGGAACCGCATGGACAGGACCTTCGCGCCGGACGCCTGGGAGGAGCTCGTCACCTCGGCCCTGCTCGGCACCGCGCGCCGCACGCCGCCCGGCGACGCGCCCGGTCCCGAGGCGCCGGTGGCGTTGCTGGACGCGGCGGCCGTGGAGACCGTACGGCGGCGGGCCGGACTCAAGCCCGCGCGCGCGGCACAACGGCCGCAGCCGGCGCCGGAGGACTCGCGGCCTGCGCTGCCCGCGGCGGCGGCCCGCCGGCTCGCGATGCTGCTCGCCGACCGGCCGGGCACGGGCGGCGGCGGCCGCAGGGGCACGGCACCGGACCTGATGGAGCTGCTCCCGCAGTGGCTCGCGGCGGCGAACGCCCACGGCTACGCGGCGCCTCCGCACCTGCTGCCCGCGTTGCTGGACGCGGCCCGGGGGCGGACGGATCTGCGGCCGGCGGCGCTGGCGTTCGCGGGTTCGCGTGCCACCTGGCTGGCCCGGCTGAACCCGGACTGGCGGTTCGCGCTGCGGGCGACACCCGGCGGCGGAGCGGCGCTGCCGCCGCCGCAGGACACCGCGGGGATCGGCCTGCTGTGGGAGGAGGGCCTGTTCGCCGAGCGGGTCGCGCTCCTCGCGGCGATACGGGCCCGGGAGCCCGCCGCCGGGCGCGAGCTGCTCGCGACGACCTGGGCGACCGAGCGGGCCGAGGACCGGCTGATGTTCCTCGACTCGCTGCGGACGGGGCTGGGCCCGGACGACGAGCCGTTCCTGGAGCAGGCGCTGGCCGACCGGAGCCGCAACGTACGGGCCACGGCGGCGGAGTTGCTGTCCGCGCTGCCGGATTCGGCGCTGGCGGCGCGGATGGCGGTCAGGGCCGGAGCGTGCGTGGCGGTCGACCACACCCGGGACAGGCCGACGCTCCTCGTCGAGGCGCCGCACGAGTGCGACCCGGGCATGGAGCGGGACGGCGTCGTGGCGAAGGCACCCTCGGGGCGGGGGGAACGGTCGTGGTGGTTCGGTCAGTTGGTGGAGGCCGCGCCGTTGTCCGCGTGGCCGGGGCGGCTCGGCGGGCGGACACCCGCGGAGATCGTCGCGCTGCCGGTGGCGGACGACTGGCGGAACGAACTGCACGCGGCGTGGTGCCGGGCCGCCGTACGGCAGCGGGACGCCGGGTGGGCGCGGGCGCTGCTCGGGACGCCCGCGGCGCCGGAGGCCGGGGGGCCGGGGGCGGTGTCACTGGCGGAGCGGGCCAAGCTGCTGGGCACCTTGGGCTCCGCGGAACGGGCCGAGTGGGTCGCCGGGTTCATCGCGACGCACGGCTTGTCGGAGGCGTTTCAGCTGCTGGGAGTGTGCAGGGTGCCGTGGTCCGCGCCGCTCGGGCGGGCGGTGGTCGACGCGCTCAACATCGCTCGGGACGCGGGGAGTTATCCGTGGAGTTTCAGCGGGGTGATGGGGCTGGCGGAACGGTGTCTCGACCCGGCGGAGGCGGGGCGGCTGGAGGGACTGATGGCGGTACCGGACGAGAGAGAGGACGCGAGTCCTGGTGCCGGGAGCTACTGGGCGGAGGCCTTCCAGCGCCTGGTGACGACCTTGCGGTTGCGGGCGGCGATGGCGGAGGAACTGGGCGCGCTGTAGCTCAAGGCGGTGCCGTACGAGGACAAGGACCCGCGTCCCGGGGCCGGGAGCTACTGGGCGGAGGCCTTCCAGCGCCTGGTGACGACCTTGCGGTTGCGCGCAGCGACGGCGGAGGAACTGGGCGCGCTGTAGCTCAAGCGATGGCTGGCGATGGTCCGGGCCGGGGGGCGATGGGGACCCGCCCCCACCAGCCCGAAGGCGCGGGCCGTTCACGACCAGGCAGAAGGCGGGGAGCCCCGTCGCCACCAGCCCGAAGGCAGACCCGCACACCACCGGGCGCGTGTTCCTTGCCGGGGTGCCCGCCACTGGGCGGGTGATCTTTGCCGGGGTGCCCGCCACCGGGGTGCTCCTTGGCGGGGTGGGGCGGGGGCTCTATGCCGGGGTGCCCGCCACCGGGGCGGGTGCTCCTCGTCGAGGGCGCAAGCCGCCTCGCGCCACGACTTGCGAGGGTTAGGAGCGACTCCAGCGGCACCCCCCCCGGCAGCCAGGGCAAGGGCGGCATGTCGACCGGCGACCACTGAACCGACCAGGGGCGCGGGGAACTGCGCGACCAGCCCCCACCGGCCCGCACCCGCAACCAGCCCCCCACCAGCCCCGACCGGCCCGCGCCCGAGACCCGACAGCGCCGGGCAGGACAGGATCGGACAGGCCCGCCCCCTACGCCCCCTACGCCCCCTACGCCCCCGCAGGCTGCCGCACGTTCTCCCGGACCCAGTCCACGATCGACTGGGTCGTCGCCCCTGGCGTGAAGATCTCCGCGACGCCCTTCTCCTTCAGCGGAGGGATGTCCGCCTCCGGGATGATCCCGCCGCCGAACACCAGGATGTCCTCGGCATCCCGCTCCCTGAGCAGGTCGATCACCGCGGCGAACAGCGTGTTGTGGGCGCCGGAGAGGATGGAGAGGCCGATCGCGTCGGCGTCCTCCTGGATCGCCGTGTCGACGATCTGCTCGGGAGTCTGGTGGAGGCCGGTGTAGATGACCTCCATGCCCGCGTCGCGCAGCGCCCTCGCGATCACCTTGGCTCCGCGATCATGACCGTCGAGCCCCGGTTTGGCCACCACCACGCGGATCGGACCGGCTGTCACACCCATCACTGCCTCCATGAAGCGACTGCGTGCAATTCCTACCGACTAGTACCGCACAGACCGGGAATGTGAACGAACGTTATCGCCACCATCTCGCACCACGCAGTTTCGCAAGGGACACCGAGGGGGAAATCACATGGTGGGACACGTTCGGGAGCCGCAACGAGGTCGCCGCACCGCCGCGCCGCAGGACGCGCGTCACGGGGGCGCGGCGCGCCGGCGACGGCGCGAAGGGCACGTAGGACAGGTAAGGCACGACAGCGGGGAGCCTCGTCGCCACACCGACAGGGCGGCTCGTCACGTCACCGGCGCACCACCAGCACCGCGAGCAGCACCATCGGCACCATCGGCACCACCGATACGACCGGAACACGCACCGGCATCGTCGGCAGCGCCCGCACCACCGGTTCCGTCGCCTCCGCCGGCCCACCCGGCGACCCCGGAACCGGGCGCCGACCGCCGCACCCGTCCCCCGCGACCCACTCGCGCCACGTCGGCGTCGAAGACGACCTTCGCCGCGACTCCCCATGAGCGCACACGGGGGACGGAGCCGTCCTCCCGTGTGCCGACAGGAGGTCGGCCATGAAGGTCACCAAGGCGGCGGCGCTGCCCCTTCTCCCGCTCTGTCAGCGTCTGCTTCCCGGCAGGCTGGCGGGGCTCTCCATGGCCCTCCTGAAGGCGACCGCGCTCGAGCTGGCGATCCTCGCGGGCCATCTCCTCCTGTACCCGTCCGGCATCGCGCAGGAGCGCCGCTCCCCCGTGCCCTCGCTCCCAGCCCCGGAGGACGGCGCCGCGCAGTTGCCGACGGAGGCCAAGCCCCCGGTCGTCCTGCTGCACGGCTTCATCGACAACCGTTCGGTCTTCGTGCTCCTGCGCCGCAGCCTCGCCCAGCACGGCAGGCAGCAGATCGAGTCGCTCAACTACTCGCCGCTGACCTGCGACATCCGCGCCGCGGCGGAGCTGCTCGGCCGGCACATAGAGGGGATCTGCGAGCGCACGGGCAGCGAGCGGGTCGACGTCGTCGGGCACAGCCTCGGCGGCCTGATCGCGCGGTACTACGTGCAGTGTCTCGGCGGCGACGCCCGGGTCCGCACCCTGGTGACGCTCGGCACCCCGCACTCCGGTACCAGGGTGGTGCCGCTGGCGAACGCGCACCCCATCGTGCGCCAGATGCGCCCCGGCTCGGAGTTGCTCGAAGAGCTCACTCGGCCGGCCCCCGGCTGCCGTACGCACTTCGTCAGCTTCTGGAGCGACCTCGACCACCTGATGGACCCGCTGGAGACCGCCTGCATCGATCATGAGGACCTGATGGCGGAGAACGTCCGGGTGACCGGGATCGGACATCTCGCCCTGCCCGTGCATCCCGCCGTGGCGACCGGCATACGGCGGGTGCTCGACACCGCGCGGGCCGGGGAGGAGACCGTCGGACGCGCGGGCGGACTGACCGTGGCGTAACGGTCGTATCGGTCACCGGTCACAGGTCGCGGACAGTCGTCGGACAGGCCGTCGACAGCTCTCCGCGATCCACCGGAGGCCGGACCGCCATCGAACAAGCTTCGAACACAGGGCCAAGGTCCCGCCCGCAGTCCCCCGAAACACGGCCGAATGCCCGTTTCCTGCGCGCCCGAAACCAGTTGAAGATTGTCGCGCCCGCATACCGCCGGGTACAGTCGCCGCACTGCTCTGGCAGCCCCTGTTGTCGAGGCGAAAGAGAAGTTGGTGAACGACCGTCACCCGTCGGGGACCATGACCACCCCGGCTCCGGCCTCCGACGCCGACTCGTCGCACTATGCGTCGTACGGCACCCAGGAGGCCCAGTACGGCGACCTCACCACGTTCGGCGGCTACGACGCCACCGGTTTCAGCACCGCGGGTACCCAGGACGCCACCGGTACACACACCACCGGCACCTTCGAGACCGACCCGCTCTTCGGCAACATGCCGGGGGACGCGACCGGTTCGTACGACGCCTCGACGTGGAGCACGGGCGGCCACCAGACCCTGAACTACGACATGTACGCGGCCCAGCACCACGCCGCCTACGACACCGGCGCGTACGACGCCACGCAGTGGGGCGCCGACCACCAGCAGCTCGCCGCGATCCCCCCGCAGGGCGGCAGTGCCGACCACAGCGGACAGTGGGACGCGAGCTCCTGGCAGCAGCCGGACCAGTCCGCGGGCCCGGCCGACCAGACCCAGCAATGGGAATGGGGCACGCAGGCCTTCGACACCGGGGCGTACGACGCCACGCAGTGGAACTCCGACGGCACGGCGGCCGACCCGCAGCAGACGGCCACCTTCGAGCAGGCCGGGTACGACGAGACCCACGCCTACGACGAGAGCCACGCGTACGGCGAGGCGAATCCTTACGGCGACGCCTACGCCGAACACACCTCGCACGACGGCGAGTCGAACGCCACCGGGGACACCGGTGGCACGGACAACGGCGGCACGGACACCGGCGAGATGCCCGCCGTCCACGACGCCGACGCCCCGCTCCTGGACGACCAGGAAGAGGCACCCCAGGCCTCGGCGCCCGCCCCCGGCTCCCGCGTCGCCGCGCGCAACGCCGGCCGCTCCCGCCGCCGTATGCCCGCCAAGCGCTCCGCGCTGCTGACGATCGCCGTCCCCTCGGCGTGTGTCATGGGCGTCGCCGGGATCGCCGCCGCCTCGGTCGGCACCTTGACCGGCGACGACAAGGACACCTCGACGACCCTCGCCGACACGAGCGCCGTCAAGCCGGCCGTCGCGAACAACAAGTTGGACACCCAGCTCGAGAGCCTCGCGGCCGGTGCCGACGACTTCGCCGACCGCGCCAGCCGTACGCAGGAACGTATCGACCTCAAGGCCCAGCAGGTGGCCGAGAAGAGGAAGGCGGCGGAGGAGGCGGCCCGCAAGGAGCGGCTGCGCCCGAAGTTCGCGCTTCCGGTCGCGCAGCGGGGACTCAGCGCCTATTACGGCCAGTCAGGCGTCAACTGGATGTCCGTCCACACCGGCATCGACTTCCCGGTGTCGTACGGCACGACGGTGATGGCCGCGACCGACGGCACCGTGCGGACGCAGTGGAACAGCGCGTACGGCAACATGATGGTCGTGACCGCGAAGGACGGCACGGAGACGTGGTACTGCCACCTCTCCAGCTACCGCGTCGCCTCCGGTACGACGGTGAAGGCCGGCGACCCGATCGCCTACTCCGGCAACTCCGGCAACTCGACCGGACCGCACCTGCACTTCGAGGTGCACCCGGCGGGCGGTTCGGCGATAGACCCCCTGCCGTGGCTGCGCAGCCACGGACTGGACCCGACGTAATTCCTCGGGCCCAGCCCCCTTCCGGACTTCCGGCCCTTTTCGGAGCTACAGCTTCTCCACCGGCGCGTACCGCAGCAGCAGCCGCTTCGGCTTCGCTTCCCCGAAGTCGATCGTCGCCTCGGCGTTCGCGCCCGTGCCCTTCACCCCGACCACCGTGCCGAGACCGAACTGGTCGTGGGTGACGCGGTCGCCGACGGCCAGGGACACCACCGGCTTCTCCGAGGTCCTGCGGGTCGCGAAGCCGGAAGCCCCCGACGCCGAGGAACGGGAACGGGACGACGACAGCGACGCGGCGACCCCCGAGACCGGCCCCGCGGGAGCAGCGGTCGCACCCGTGCGCTTCCAGTCGACGTGCTGCGCCGGAATCTCCTCCAGGAAGCGGGAGGGCGGGTTGTACGACGGCTGCCCCCACGCGCTGCGCAGCGAGGACCGGGTCAGGTACAGCCGCTCACGCGCGCGCGTGATGCCGACGTACGCCAGGCGCCGCTCCTCCTCCAGCTCCTTGGTCTGGCCGAGGGCGCGCATGTGCGGGAAGACGCCGTCCTCCATGCCGGTGAGAAAGACGACCGGGAACTCCAGGCCCTTGGCGGTGTGCAGGGTCATCAGGGTGATGACGCCCGAGCCGTCCTCGTCCTCGTCGGGGATCTGGTCGGAGTCGGCGACGAGCGCGACCCGCTCCAGGAAGTCGGAGAGCGAGCCGGTCTCCTCGCCCTCGCCGGACTCCTGCTCGAACTCCAGGGCCACTGCGGCGAGTTCCTGGAGGTTCTCGATGCGGGTCTCGTCCTGGGGGTCGGTGGAGGCCTGCAACTCGGCGAGGTAACCGGTGCGTTCGAGGACGGCCTCCAGGACCGTCGCCGGGCCCGCGCCGGACTCGACGATCGTACGGAGCTCCTCCATCAGCACGTTGAACCGCTTGACGGCGTTGGTGGAGCGCGCGGCCATGCCGTACGCCTCGTCGACGCGCTTGAGCGCCTGCGGGAAGCTGATCTTCTCGCGCTGGGACAGGGCGTCGATCATCGCCTCGGCGCGGTCGCCGATGCCCCGCTTGGGGACGTTCAGGATGCGTCGCAGCGGTACGGAGTCCTCGGGGTTGGCGAGGACGCGCAGGTAGGCCAGGACGTCCCGGACCTCTTTGCGCTCGTAGAAGCGGACCCCGCCGACGACCTTGTAGGGCAGGCCGACGCGGATGAAGACCTCTTCGAAGACACGGGACTGGGCATTGGTGCGGTAGAAGACGGCGACGTCGCCGGCCTTCGCGTCGCCCGCGTCGGTGAGGCGGTCTATCTCGTCGGCGACGAACTGCGCCTCGTCGTGCTCGGTGTCGGCGACATAGCCGGTGATGCGCGCGCCCGCGCCCGCGTTGGTCCACAGGTTCTTGGGGCGGCGGGACTCGTTGCGCTCGATGACCGCGTTGGCGGCGGTGAGGATCGTCTGGGTGGAGCGGTAGTTCTGCTCCAGGAGGATCGTCGTCGCGTCGGGGTAGTCCTCCTCGAACTGGAGGATGTTGCGGATGGTCGCGCCGCGGAAGGCGTAGATCGACTGGTCGGCGTCACCGACGACACAGAGCTCGGCAGGCGGCAGGTCGTGCTCGCTCGGCGGTACGTCCACCGGGTGCTCGGAGGTCCCTACCAGCTCCCTGACCAGCGCGTACTGTGCGTGGTTGGTGTCCTGGTACTCGTCGACGAGGACATGCCGGAAGCGCCGGCGGTAGTGCTCGGAGACATCGGGGAACGCCCGGAGCAGGTTGACCGTCGTCATGATCAGGTCGTCGAAGTCGAGGGCGTTCGCCTCGCGCAGCCGCGACTGGTACATGGCGTAGGCCTGGGCGAGGGTCTTCTCGAAGCCGTCGGCGGCCTGGGCGGCGAAGTCCTCCTCGTCGATCAGCTCGTTCTTCAGGTTGCTGATCTTGGCGCTGAAGGACTTCGGCGGGTAGCGCTTGGGGTCGAGGTCCAGGTCGCGGCAGACCAGGGCCATGAGCCGCTTGGAGTCGGCGGCGTCGTAGATCGAGAAGGACGAGGTGAAGCCGAGCTTCTTCGACTCCCTGCGCAGGATCCGCACGCAGGCGCTGTGGAAGGTCATGACCCACATCGCGTTCGCGCGCGGGCCGACGAGCTGCTCGACGCGCTCCTTCATCTCGCCCGCGGCCTTGTTGGTGAAGGTGATCGCGAGGATCTGGCCCGGGTGGACATTGCGCTCGCCGAGGAGGTGGGCGATGCGGTGGGTGAGCACCCGGGTCTTGCCGGAACCGGCGCCGGCCACGATGAGCAGCGGGGTGCCGGAGTGCACGACGGCCGCGCGCTGGTTCTCGTTCAGCCCCTCCAGGAGGGCGGCCGGGTCCACCACCGGGCGCGGGGCGCCGTCGCGGTAGTAGGCGTCCCGGTCCGGGGGCACGTCGAACTTCCCACCGAACAGATCGTCCGGAACGGGTTCCGGTACGTGGTCGTCCTCGGGCGGCGGCGGGGGCTCCTCCCCATGCCCGCGAGGGGCCTGGAGGTCCGCCAGGAAGCTGTCGTCAAAGAGGCTGCTCATCGCTCTCCGAGTCTAGGGTGCCCCACTGACAGCCCGCCGCCGCCCCGAGAACATCCACCCGAACCGAAACCCCGACGATCTTCCGCACCGAGCCTCCGGCCGACTCCCCGCCCTTCCGCCATGCCCGCCACGGGCGGCTCCCGACCAGGCCTCATCGCCGTAGAGCGAGGGCGACGCCCTCGGGAGCGAACCTTCACGCGCACACTTGCCGTGCGAGACCTTGGTCACGACAGCTTGCCGTCGGGTAGGAGCGCGGTCGCGCCTTGCCGTGCTGCTGGAGGAGGACGGACCCACCCGCCTAGCGGTGGGGCCGCGCGCGGCAGCCTGCCGCGAGCCGACCCGCAATGCAGACAGAAGGCATCGGACCAGCGAAAACAGCCCGCGTCAGCACAGATCACTACGGATCGGCCACGCGGAGCGGCGCCCGGGACGAAGGTCACGAAAATGTATCGGGCATATCGAACATCAACCTTCACAGGGGCCACACCAGTTGGCTACCGTTCCCGGCAGGCCGTACGACCCCCTCCGGCGAACGTCGCCGGGCCGCACGGCCTCCGCCGAGTCCGCAGCGCCGCCGCGCGCCCGGAGCCGGGGACCCACCGAACCCGGGGTGAATCGGCCGACTCCCGCCCACGGGAGCGCCGTAGGGCAACCCTTCCCGCCCGAACCCGACAGCTAACCCGGTAGGCGGAGCACGGAAGGAGTCGCCTCCCTTGGCGTCGCACCGCAAGTCGCGTCCCGTCGGTACGCGCGTAGCAGGCATACGGACCCCGGCCCTCGCGACGGCCGCCCTCACCTCCGTGGCCCTGCTGTCCCAGTCGGCGAACGCCGCGCCGGCCGATGACAAGCCGAGTCTCGAAGAGGTCGAGAAGAAGGTCGACGACCTCTACCGCCAGGCCGAGTCGGCGACCGACACCTACAACGCGGCCAAGGAGAAGACGGCCAAGCAGCGCAAGCAGGTCGACACGCTCCTCGACGACGTCGCCCAGCGCACCCAGAGGCTCAACGAGGCGCGGGAGGAACTCGGTTCCTTCGCCGCGGCCCAGTACCGCACCGGCGCCGCCGCGCCCGACACGGCGACCTTCCTGCTCGCGGACACCCCGCAGGACTACTTCGACCAGACCCAGCTCATGGGCCGCTTGACGAGCCGCCAGAAGGGCGCGGTCGACGACTACGTCTCCGAGCAGTCCGCGACGATGAAGAAGCGCCAGGAGGCCTCCCAGAGCCTTCAGACGCTCACCGAGACGCAGAGCGACCTGAAGACCGCCAAGGCGACCGTCCAGCGGAAGCTCGCCGGCGCCCGCGCGCTGCTGTCGGAGCTGACGGCCCAGGAGAAGGCGCGCCTCGCGGCGATCGAGAAGCGGAAGCAGCAGGAGGCGGCCCGCAAGGCGGCGGAGCTGGCGCAGCAGCAGGCGGCGGCGGAGAAGGCCGCGCAGGAGGCCACCGCCCCGCAGGAGAGCACGTCCACGCCGACCACGTCCGCGCCGGCCGACTCCACGTACGCGACCAAGGCCGCCAAGGCCCTCGCGTTCGCCCGCGCGCAGGTCGGCAAGCCGTACGTCTGGGGCGCCACCGGCCCCGACTCCTACGACTGCTCAGGGCTCACCCAGGCCGCCTGGAAGGCCGCCGGCGTCGATCTCCCGCGCGTCACCTACGACCAGGTCAACGCCGGCACCACGGTCTCCCTGGCCGACGCGCAGCCCGGTGACCTGGTCTTCTTCTACGACGACATCAGCCACGTCGGCCTCTACATCGGCAACGGCATGATGATCCACGCCCCCAAGCCGGGCGCGTACGTCCGCGAGGAGTCGATCTACTACGACGGCGAGTCGGCGATCCACAGCGTGGTCCGCCCGGCCTGACCCCTCGTCCCCCTCGTCCCACCCTGGCGGCCCGGCTCGGCTCGGGCCGGGCGCCCTGACGGCCGTGGCGGCGACCGCCGCCCTCGGTGCCCGTCACTCCGTCCGGGCAGCCGTCAGGTCCACAGCACCGCGATGAAGACGTTGGCCGTGGTCAGCGCGCCGACCAGGCCGAACAGGCTCTTGTCCACCTTCTCGTCGTCCCGCTTCACATAGACGAGGCCGAGGATCACGATCAGCAGAGCCAGCTTGATGCCGATCTTGATGTTGTTGACGTGCTGGTCGTCGGCCTGGTTGAGGCCGACCAGGATCACCCCGGTGACCAGCATCGTCGCGGCCCCGTGGAGCATCGCGGGGACGAACCGGGCGGTGCCCTGACCCATCCCCTTCATCTGGGTGAGGAAGCCGCCGAGCAGCGAGGCGATGCCGATGATGTGCAGGCCGACGAAGAGATGGATGAGTACGTCCATGAGGCCGGAGCTTATTCAGGGGCCGCGGGGGCGTGCGCACCGGCCCCTCGCGTAGATCTTGCATATATGCGACCCATAGCACTCCGCACCCGCCGCGCGTCCCTGAATTCCGACTTCGGTCAGCGCACCGCGTGAAGTCGACTGCGCCGCCCCGGCGGCACGGTCACCTTCGGTCACCCGGCGGTCCCCTGGCGGCAGTTCCGCACAACGCGTTACCTCCCGGACACGGTCAGGTTTAGCGTCCTCCACCAGGTGACCGGCTCCCCACCGCCGCCCGGGCCAGGGGCGGCAGTCGGCCACCACCGCCGAGAAGGTCCGGCGGCGGCCCGCTCCCCCTGTGCAGGCCGTCGCCGGACGCGCACACCGCCCCGGGCGGTCGTACGGCCGCTCCCCCCTGGCGTTCGTACGTCCCGAGCCCGGGGCGGACGAACGTACGAAAGGACGTGCAGTCCACGTGGCAGCGCACCGCAAGCCCCGCAGCCGCTCGGCCGGCGGCCATACGGTCCGTACGGCAGCGACGATCGCCCTCGCGGGGGCGGCGACCGCGACGGGCTTCGACGGGATCGGACATGCCGAGCCGCAGCTCACACCGGAGCAGGTCAGGACGAAGGTCGACCGGCTGTACCAGGAGGCCGAGGCGGCCACCGAGAAGTACAACGGAGCGAAGGAGAAGGCGGAGGCCGCCGAGACCCGCCTGGACAGGCTGCGGGACGAGGCCGCCCGAAGGACGGAACAGCTCAACGAGGCCCGGGACGCGCTGGGTTCGATGGCCGCGGCGCAGTACCGCGGCGGCGGCCTCGACCCGGCGATGCAGCTGGCGCTGACCGACGACCCCGACCGGTACCTGGACAGCGCCGAGTTCGCCGAACGAGCCGGTGCCCGCCAGGCCGCCTCCGTGGCGAACGTACGCCGGCAGTTGCGGGACATCGAGCAGCTCCGCGGGGCCGCGCACATCGAGCTGGCCTCGCTGAAGTCGCGTCAGGCCGAGCTGGAGCGCCACAAGAGGACGATCACCGGCAAACTGGGCGCGGCCCGCCGACTGATGTCCCAGCTGTCGGCCGAGGAACGAGCGGTGCTCGGGGGCGCCGGCGATCGCGCCTCACGGGCCACGACAGGCGCACGCGGGGAGCTGACGGCCCCCGGCGCGGCCACCGCGGACGCCCCCAACTCCCGTGCCGCGGCGGCCGTCTCCTATGCCTACGCCAAGCTCGGCAGCCCCTACGTCTGGGGCGCCACCGGCCCGGACGCCTTCGACTGCTCGGGGCTGATCCAGGCCGCCTACCGCTCGGCCGGCATCTCCCTGCCCCGCACGACCTACGCCCAGATCGACGCCGGCCGGCGCGTCTCCCGCTCCGAACTCCTCCCCGGCGACCTGGTGTTCTTCTACTCGGGCATCAGCCACGTCGGCCTCTACGTCGGCAACGGGCAGATGATCCACGCCCCGAACCCGTCGGCGCCGGTGCGGGTGGCACCGATCGACGAGATGCCCTTCGCGGGGGCCACACGCGTGGCGTGAACGCGAGCGGTACCCGCGTCAGACCAGCCGGCGAGCCGTCGCCCACCGTGTCAGTTCGTGACGGTTGGACAGCTGCAACTTCCGCAGCACCGCCGAGACATGGGACTCGACCGTCTTCACCGAGATGAACAGCTGCTTGGCGATCTCCTTGTAGGCGTAGCCGCGCGCGATGAGCCTCAGCACCTCGCGCTCGCGCTGGGTGAGGCGGTCGAGGTCCTCGTCGACCGGCGGGGCGTCGGTGGAGGCGAAGGCGTCCAGGACGAAGCCGGCCAGGCGCGGGGAGAAGACGGCGTCGCCCTCCTGGACGCGGAAGACGGAGTTGACGAGGTCGGTGCCGGTGATCGTCTTCGTCACATAGCCGCGCGCACCGCCCCGGATCACTCCGATCACGTCCTCGGCCGCGTCCGAGACGGACAGGGCGAGGAACCGCACGGGCTGCTCGGCGTCGGCCATCAACGGCGCGCACCGGCGCAGCACTTCGACTCCGCCGCCGCCCGGGAGATGGACGTCGAGGAGGACGACCTCGGGACGGGTCGCGGTGATGACGGTGACGGCCTGGTCGACGTCCGCGGCCTCCCCGACGACCTCGACGCCGGTCTCCTCGGTGCGGCCGATCTCGGCCTGGACGCCCGTGCGGAACATGCGGTGGTCGTCGACGAGGACCACGCGCACCCGGCGCCCGTCCGCGCCCCCGGTTGCCTCCGCCGTGCCGTTCGCCTCGTCGCTCATGACGTCTTCTCCGCCCTCTCCATCTCCAGCTCGACCTCCGTGCCGCCGTCCGGCACCGCACGCAGCCGGGCCGTGCCGCCATGGCGCTCCATGCGGCCGATGATCGATTCTCTGACACCCATCCGGTCGGCGGGTATCGAGTCGAGGTCGAAGCCGGGGCCACGGTCCCGGACGGACACGAAGACCGTCCTGCCCTCGACTTCGGCGTAGACCTGTACGGCGCCGCCCTCGCCACCGTACTTGGCGGCGTTGACCATCGCCTCACGCGCGGCCTGCATCTGCGCGCCGGTTCTCTCGTCGAGCGGGCAGTCGCCGACGATCACCACCTCTATGGGGACGCCGTGCTTGTCCTCGACCTCGGCCGCGTTGCGCCGCACGGCGTCGGCGAGTTCTGTGGGTTCGTCGGCCTCGTCCTTGCCGGTGCCCTCGGGTTTGTACAGCCACGTGCGCAGGTCGCGCTCCTGGGCGCGGGCGAGGCGGCGCACCTCGTTCGCGTTCTCCGCGTTGCGCTGGATCAGGGTCAGGGTGTGCAGCACCGAGTCGTGGACGTGGGCCGCGACCTCCGCGCGCTCCTGGGCACGGATGCGCATCAGGCGCTCCTCGGAGAGGTCCTGGGTCATGCGGACGAGATACGGCCCGGCGAGGAGCGTTATCCCGACGAGGACCGCGAGGGCCGCCTGGAGGACGGAGCCGAGGTGGGCGGCGGAGCCCTGGAGGACGAAGACCCCGGAGACACCGGCGGTGACGAGGAGGACACCGCCCGCGGCACGCAGCAGCGTCAGGGTGCGCCGGCGGCGGCCCACCTCCATCCAGCGGGCCCGGCGGGCGTTGTCCGCCTGGCGCCAGACCAGGGCGACGCCCGCGCCGACCAGGACGGCGGGCCAGAGGTAGGCCTTGGCGCCGTTGCCCACGTTGACATTGCCGACGAAGACCATGGCCACGACGACCATGAGCAGCAGGGCCACGATCTGGCCCCTGTCGGGGCGGCGGGCGACGAGTCTGCGGCGGCCGTCCGGCGAGGTCTCGGTGGTGACCAGGGACGGGGGCCGCTGCCCGCCGACCCCGCCGATGCCGAGCGGCACGAAGAACCAGAACGCGGCGTACAGCAGCGCACCGAGCCCGTCCGCCATGAACAGGCCGACGAAGACGAGCCGCACCCAGATCACGGGCAGCCCGAGATGCCCGGCGAGCCCCCGCGCCACGCCACCCAGCCAGCGTCCGTCACTGCTGCGGTAGAGCTTGCGCGGCGGCCGCGGTTCGACGAGTGGCGCTGCTGCGGCTTCCGGCATGCCATCGATGGTCACACGGCCGCGGTGCGGGGGCATCAGGGTTGGCCCCCGAGACACCCCTGATCTTCGAACGGCGCGCCCTCCGAACGCTTCCCTCCCCGCTCTCAGGGCCGATATCAGGGTCCGGCCAGGGTCGTTTCGACTCCCGTCGCGCCCTCGCGCCCGTCACCATGGACACATGACAGATCACCAGCACGCCGCGGGCGCCGGATCCGGCGGTGGCCCGGACCCGGGCCACCGTCCCGGCGTGGGCACGCCCGCCGGCACCGGCGAGCCTTCGCGCGCGCACGGGCGGGCGGGCACGCGGGAAGGAGGAGGCACACCGGTGGACCCGCCCACCGCGCCCCTCGGGCACCGGACGACGACCGGCATCCCCGCCCCGCCCCCGGTCGCCCCCCAGGGCCCGGCCCCGGTCGAGGACGCGGCCCCGAACCCCTTGCCCTTCCGGCGGGACCGGCGGCACAAGCTGCTCGCCGGGGTGTGCGCCGGCCTCGGGCGGCAGTGCGACATGGACCCGGTGATCTTCCGGATCACGCTCACCGTGCTGTCGGCCACCGGCGGCATCGGCCTCCTCTTCTACGGCTTCGCCTGGCTCTTCGTCCCGTACGAGGACGAGGACGAGAACGAGGTGCGCAAGCTGCTCACCGGCCGGGTGGACGGCCAGGCCCTGACCGGCGTGCTCTTCGCCCTGGTCGGCTGCGGGGTGTTCCTCACCATGCTGAGCAACACCGGCGTGCTGACCTTCGCCGTGGTGCTCTCCCTGCTGCTCGCGGGCGCGGGGTACTGGTCGCGCCACCGCGGCACCCCCGACCCCGACCCGCTCTCCGCCCAGGCCGTGGCCGACGCCCCGCCGGAGGCCCAGGCCCCGCCGGTGCCCGCCGGCTACCCGTCCTGGTGGCGCGACCCCATCGTCAAGGACGGCACCCACGTCGGCGGCACGGGCTATCTGTGGGGCCCGAGCGACTCCCGCGACCGTGACATCGCCGCCGCCGTCAACATCGGCCGGGGCACCTCCTGGAACCGGCGCGAGGAGCTCGCCACCCGGACCCGCCCGCCGAAGCCGCGCGGCCCCCGCTGGATCGGCGGCTGGGTCTTCCTGCTCGCCCTGCTGGCGGGCGGTCTCGGCACAGGATCGACCTGGGAGGACCACGCCCTGGGCACCAGCCTGCAGACCGGTCTGTCCTGCGCGCTGATCGTCCTGGGCCTGGGCATAGCGACCAGCTCCTTCCTCGGCCGTACCGGAGCGGGCTCGATCTTCCTGGCGGTCGTCACGGCGGGCCTGCTCGCCGCGTCGGCCGCCCTCCCGAAGGACATCACCACCCACTGGGTCCGCACGAACTGGACGCCGGCCGCGACGCAGAACATCCGCGCCCAGTACGAACTCGGCACCGGAGTGGGCACCTTGGACCTGTCCCACGTCGACTTCACCAAGGGCCGCACGGTGACGACCCAGGCGGACGTCGGAGTGGGCCGACTCCTGGTGATCGTGCCGCCGGACGTGACCGTGAAGGCGGTCATCGACGTGGGCGTGGGCGACATCCAGTTGCCGGGCGACGACCAGCAGGACGTGGACGTGGCACCGGGCAAGCGCAAGGAGGTCACCCTGAAACCCGTCTCGGGCACGGAGAACACCGCCACCCTCGACATCGACCTGCGGGTGGGCATCGGTCAGGCGGAGGTGAGCCGTGCTGCGTCATGAGTTCCGGCCGGGAAAACTGGTCGCCGGGTTCTTCCTGACCCTCGCGGGCATCACCTACGCCGGTGACGCGGGCGGCGCCTGGGACACCCCGTGGTTCGCGGTGATCCCCACGGTCGTCGGCGGCCTCTGCCTCGCGGGTGTGGTGGGCCTGCTGGCCCGGTCCGTGCGCAAGCGCCGCGACAGACGCCGTACGAGCACCCCGTCGGAGGTCGGTCACACGCCCCAGCCGCCCGTGCCCCACTGATCGCCGACGGGACTGATCGCCGACGGGCGGCAACCCCGCACCGGACCACCTCCGCTCGCCCGCCACCGGTGACTTCGGTAGCGCCGTGAGCCAGGCCGGCCGGGGCTACCGGTAATCGCCCGCCCACCGCCGTCGTCGTCGGGAGCGCAAGGCCGCGTCCACGGAGAACATGGAGGCCCCCGCGAGGACGAGAGGCAGCCAGGCCATCAGGTAGGCGAGGTCGTTGCCGTAGTAGTAGGGGTCGGAGGCCCAGCTCACGGTCAGCCACAGGCTGAGCGAGATCAGCGCACCGCCGAGCGCGGCCAGGCGGGCGAGGATGCCGAGCAGGGTGCCGATGCCGACGGCGAGTTCACCGAAGGCGATGGCGTAGCCGAAGCCGACGGGGTTCTTCAGGGACAGGTCGACCAGTGCGGGGATGGCCGAGGAGTCCCGGACGCTGCGCATCATGTCGCCGATGGAGCCCGAGCCGGAGCCCTTCATGAAGGCGCTGTCGGTGAGCTTGTCCAGACCGGCGTAGACGAATGTGACACCGAGGAAGAGCCGCAGCGGCAGCAGGGCGTACTGCCCGATGCTGTCCCGCCAGGACCGTTCCTCGTCGTAATAGGGGGCGTGGGTGTCCGTACGAAAACTGTGAGTCATCGCTTCGAGCCGCCTCTCACCAGCGTGCCGAGACCCCTCAGAAGACGATACGCACGAAGGGGCGGCGGTGCTCAAAGCGATGTCGAGTTCGTGGGCGGTTCCCCGCGCCCGTGGCGACGCGAGCCCGCGCCGTCAGTCCGTCACGTCGATCGCGTACCGGTTCGTCTCCACCCCGGCGGCCGTCACCACCTGCACCTCCACCCGGCCCGGCTCCACATCCGCCGGCACCGGCACGGTCAGCACCTCGTCCGTGGGGTTGCTGAATCCCCCGGCCACCGGCACCAACGGCACATGTACGTTGACCGGCCCGATCCGCACCACCATGCGGGACAGCCGGTCCGCCCGCTGCGCGCCCGGCGGCACGAATCCCGCGCCCCGGATCTCGATGTCGTCCCCGGTGCGTACCGGCCCGTCCAGGTCACCGGCCTCGCGCGACCGCACCACGGAGAGGATGACCGGCCGGCCGCCCTCCGCGTACTTGCCCGCCACGTAGGTCGCCGCGGACACCAGCACCACCACCGCCAGCCCCCACGGCAGGTCCGGCAACTGATCCGGCCGCCGGGCCAGCCGGACCCCCGCGAACAGCAGGGCGACCGCGCCGATGACGACGTACTGGATGTCGGCGAAGGCCCCGCGTCCGGAGTCGTCGGTCAGCAGGTCGGCGGCGCGAGGCCGGTCGGCCCGCACCTTCTGGAGCCGCTGTCCGAGCACCCGCAGCCCGACCACCCGCCGCACGAGCACGGCGATCCCGCACACCACGGCCAGTACGGTCACGACGCCCGCGCCGCGGGCCAGTTCGAGCCCGGAGATCAGCGCGTCCCGCTCACGGCTGTCGGAGGCCGCGGCCAGTCGGCCCACCAGCACCAGTACCGCGTAGGCGACGAACAGCACCCATGCCACGGCGACGGCCCGCGAGGTGGACAGCCGGTTGTCCTCGCCGATGACCGGCGCGAGCACCCCGCCCCGGGCCCGGTGGGCCCAGGACGCCGCGGTCAGCGCACCCGCGACCACGAGCGCCGCCACCAGCCCGGCCGTCCGCGCCGCGGTCCATCCCGCCCCGATCGCCGTCAGCGCCTGGACGAGGAGCAGCACCACGACGGCGGCCCACACCGCGTAGGAGGTTCGGCGCCACAGCCGCGCGAGCCACGCGGCACCCTCGGCCCGCCCCCGTTCGGCCACGGCCTCGGCGGACTGGGTCAGTTCCTCCGAGACCCACTGCCGGGAGGCCGACGCGGAGTGCGCCACGGCCGCGGGCAGGCCCTGTCCTGCGGCGAACTCGTCCCGCTTGAGGAGGAACTCGGCCACCGCCCGCCGATGCCCGGCCCGCGCCCCGTGCGGACAGTCCCCGCAAGTGCAGCCACCCTCGTGCGTACCTGTGGGCACGCCCCCGGTCGCGCCCTGTCTCGCTTCCTGCACCGCCACGCCCGACGCCCGCCTTCCCATGACTTCCGACCTCTGGACCCAGATGACCTCACGGCCGACCGTCCGCACAACCCGCGAACCCGCAGGACCGGCCGACCGACCGCGGAACCTGCGAGCCCTGGGGCCCCGCGCCCCACGAAGAACCCCGGACAACTCCCCCGTGATGACAGCGAATTGTGCCCTACAGCACACCTCCCCCGTCCGGCAGGTCTGGTCAGCGCGGGTGAAGCAGGGCCCGCCGTGTTGACCCGGCTGCGAGAATTTCCGTATGGCCGAGATCATCCAGCGTGACGGGACCTGGGCCTTCGACGGCACAACGGTCCGCATCACGCCGGGACTCCACCGCTCCGTGCCGCTGTTCCGGCAGACGTACGGCGAGGTCGCCGTGCCGCTGGACGCCATCGCGGGCGTGGCGTTCGAGCCGGAGCGCAAGCGCGGCCGGCTGCGGATGCGGCTGCGCGAGGGCGCGGACCCGCTGCTGCACGCGACCGGCGGACGCCTGCCGGACCCGGCCGATCCGTATCGGCTGGTCGTGGACGTCGACCGCGCCGGGGTCGCCGAGTATGTGGCCGAGGAGATCCGTCGCGCCCTCCTCCTCGACCAGATCCCGAAGGAGCCGACGAAGACGTATCTGCTGCCCGGCCCGCCGGTCCCGGTCTCGGTGCGTTCCTCCGACGGCACGGTCTCCTTCGACGGCACCCAGGTCCGCATCGACTGGGCCGAGACCTCCGACCGCGTCAAGCGGGCGACCGGCCCGCGGATCATCGACGTGGGCGACCTCGTCCAGGTCGAGTGGCTGCCCAACTCCGGTTACGAGGACGGTTTCATGCGGTTCGTGACGCGCGAGACGTCCTTCTCGAAACTGCCGCCGGAGAAGGACCCGTACGCCCTGGACCTGTGGGGCAGCACCCGCCGTGACCTGCTCACGGCCCTCGTCGCGACGGCGGTCACGGCCCGGCTGCCGCACCCGTCCACCCGTGGTGACATCGCGTACGGCGACGAGCGCGCCCGGCGCTCCCGGCTCAGCGCGTCGGCCGTTCCCCCGCCGACCGACCATCACGACGTCCTGCTGCGCCGGCTGCGGGAGTTGGGCGAGCTGCACCGCGACGGGGTGCTCACGGACGAGGAGTTCGCGAGGACGAAGGCCGCGGTGCTGCGGGGTTTCTAGGTCAGCAGGTCCGGCTCGCTCCGGCTGATGTCCTGCCACAACGGCTGGTAGTTGATCCACGCCACCAGGTCCCCGCCGAGCTGCTCCCAGGTCGCCACCGCCGCCCGGTGGTCGATGAGGACGGGCCGTCCCGCAGCCCGGGCCAGCAACTGCACCTGGCTGGAGCGTTCCATCGACAGGAACCACCAGGCGGCCGCGTCCACCGAGTCCCCGACGGTCAGCAGGCCGTGGTTGCGCAGTACCAGCGCCTTCCGGGAGCCGAGTGCGGCGGCGATCCGGCGGCCCTCGTCGGCGTCGACGGCGACCCCGGTGTAGGCGTCGTACAGCGCGTGGTCCTCGTAGAAGGCGCAGCTCTCCTGGGTGAGGGGGTCGAGGAGCTCGCCGAGGGCGGACAGCGCCCGGCCGTGCACGGAGTGGCAGTGGGCGACGGCGACGACGTCGGGGCGGGCGGCGTGCACCTGGGAGTGGACGGTGAAGGCCGCCTGGTTGACGTGGTAGCGGCCGTCGAGGACCTGTCCCTCGGAGTTGGCGAGCACGAGGTCGCTCACGGTGACGTGCTTGAACGGCATGCCGAAGGGGTTGACCCAGAAGCAGTCGGTGAACTCCGGGTCGCGGGCGGTGATGTGCCCGGACACCCCGTCCTCGAAGCCGAGCCGGCCGAAGATCCGCAGCGCGCCGGCGAGCCGCTCCTTGCGGTGCCGGCGTTCCTCCTCGACGGAGTCGTGCATCGGCGGCATCGCGAACTGCAGCTTCTCGGTGGGCAGCGGCGTCGGTGGAGTGGGCCCGAGGGGCGTCCCGTGCATGTGCTCCTCCAGCACTGGGTTGCTTTACGGGGCGGAAGTTACCGTCGGTCAGCGCCAGTGAACAGGGGTGGTTTGTAAAGATGGCGCACACAGCGGATACCGGACAGCAGATGTCGGGTATCCGCGGAAGACTGACCGGCATGAACTGGGCAGCTTTCAGCTCCGCGGAACCCGACCTGGCCAGGGCCGTCGAGGCCCGCTTCGGAGCCTTCACCCACCATGTCCTCGCCACGCTCCGCAAGGACGGCTCCCCCCGCACCACCGGCCTGGAGGTCCGCTTCCTGCGCGGCGAGCTCTGGCTCGGCATGATGCCGGACTCGCTCAAGGCCCTCGACCTGCGCCGGGACCCGCGGTTCGCGCTCCAGGCGAACCCCGGGGAGGGGCAGTCCATGGGGGGCGGCGACGTACGGATCGCCGGGCGGGCGATCGAGGTGGAGGACCCGCGAGCCAAGGCCGCGTACGTCGAAGAGGTGGAACCGCCGGAGCCGTTCCACCTCTTCCGTACCGAGCTGACGGAGGTCGTGCGGACCTACGTCGAGGACGAGAAGTACCTGGTCCTCCAGATCTGGAAGCCCGGTGAGCCGGTGCGCACGATCAAGCGCACCTGAGCCTCAGGGGAGTCCTACTCCCACTCGATCGTGCCCGGCGGCTTCGACGTCACGTCGAGCACCACCCGGTTGACGTCGGCCACCTCGTTGGTGATCCGCGTCGAGATCCGCGCGAGGACGTCGTACGGCAGCCTCGACCAGTCGGCGGTCATGGCGTCCTCGCTGGACACCGGGCGCAGGACGATCGGGTGGCCGTAGGTGCGGCCGTCGCCCTGGACGCCGACGGAGCGGACGTCCGCGAGCAGGACCACCGGGCACTGCCAGATGTCGCGGTCGAGGCCGGCCGCGGTCAGCTCCTCGCGGGCGATGGCGTCGGCGTCGCGCAGCAGGTCAAGGCGCTCCTTGGTGACCTCGCCGACGATCCGGATGCCGAGGCCGGGGCCCGGGAAGGGCTGGCGCTGGACGATCTCGTCCGGGAGCCCGAGCTCCTGGCCGACCATGCGGACCTCGTCCTTGAACAGCTTGCGCAGCGGCTCGACGAGCTGGAACTCGAGGTCCTCGGGGAGGCCGCCCACGTTGTGGTGGGACTTGATGTTGGCGGTGCCGGTGCCGCCACCGGACTCGACCACGTCCGGGTAGAGGGTGCCCTGGACGAGGAACTCCACCGCCGGGCCCTCGTCCGCGATGATCTCGGCCTGGGCCTGCTCGAAGACCCGGATGAACTCCCGGCCGATGATCTTCCGCTTCTCCTCGGGGTCCGAGACACCCTTCAGCGCGGTCAGGAAGCGCTCCTCCGCGTCGACGACGACCAGCTTGACGCCGGTCGCGGCCACGAAGTCCTTCTCGACCTGCTCGGTCTCGCCCTTGCGCATCAGACCGTGGTCGACGTACACGCAGGTCAGCTGGTCGCCGATGGCACGCGCGACGAGCGCCGCCGCCACCGCGGAGTCCACGCCGCCGGACAGACCGCAGATCGCGCGCTTGTCGCCGACCTGCTCGCGGATCAGGGCGACCTGCTCCTCGATCACGTTGCCGGTGGTCCAGTCCGGCTTCAGGCCGGCACCCCGGTACAGGAAGTGCTCCAGGACCTGCTGGCCGTGCGTGGAGTGCATGACCTCGGGGTGGTACTGGACGCCGTAGAGCTTCTTCTCGTCGTTCTCGAAGGCGGCGACCGGGACGACGTCCGTGGAGGCGGTCACGGTGAAGCCCTCGGGGGCGGCGGAGCAGGCGTCGCCGTGGGACATCCACACCGACTGCTCGTCCGGGGTGCCCTCGAAGAGGGTGGAACCCGACTTCGAGACGTGGAGCGGCGTGCGGCCGTACTCACGCGCGCCGGTGTTGTCGACGGTGCCGCCGAGCGTGGTGGCCATGAGCTGGAAGCCGTAGCACATGCCGAAGACCGGGACGCCGGCCTCGAACAGCTCGCGGTCCAGGCGCGGGGCGCCCTCCGCGTACACCGACGAGGGGCCGCCGGAGAGGATGATCGCCGCCGGGTTCTTGGCGAGCATCTCCGCGACCGGCATGGTGCTCGGCACGATCTCGCTGTAGACCCGGGCCTCGCGGACGCGACGGGCGATGAGCTGGGCGTACTGCGCACCGAAGTCGACGACCAGGACGGTGTCGGGGGCGGCGGCGGGGTTCGCTGATGACACGGGTTGCCTTCCGGCGGTGAGCGAGGTGTGTGTGGTACCGAGTCTACCGGGAGCCGCGGGGCCGCTTCCGGGCCGCGCTCCGTCTCAGGATGCGAACCGGGTTGGCCCCTCCCACCGGGCCCGGCATACTGCTGCCATGCGCACGCAGACGACCTTCCTCTTTACCTATGGCACCCGGCCCGCCGGCTGCCATGGTCGTGCTGCTTGAGCTACTGACAAGCGACTTCCCAGGCGCCCCGGGCCGGCAAGGTCCGGGGCGCCTGGTGTTTTCCGGACCTTGCCGCTCCGGGGCACCAACCCATCCAGGAGCCCTGCATGACCACCACACCGGAAACGACCACCACACCGGAAGCGACCATCGCGGACGCCCGTGAGCGCATCGACGCGCTCGACGACCGGATCATCGGTCTGATCCAGGAACGGATCGCCGTCTCGTCCGTCGTCCAGCAGACCCGTATCGCCTCCGGCGGCCGACGGGTCCACCTCGCCCGCGAGATGGAGATCCTCGGCCGCTACCGCGAGGTCCTCGGCAGGCCCGGCACCTCCCTCGCCATGACGCTCCTCGAACTGTGCCGCGGTCGCATCTGAGTTCGGGCGCCGCCTCACCCGTACGGCGCGTGACCGCTGTGCGCACCGCCTCGTTGGTGGTGGTGTCCGTGCCAGCCAGGGGCGGGCCCGACAGAACCACGCGTGGCTCGCTGGAGCGATGAGGCGTACGGATCACGCCGTGCGCCGTGGGACCTCGCTCCAGGAAGTGACCGGACGGCAGGGGACAGCAGCCCGGTCACCCAAGAGAACGGCCGGCTCCGGGGACGCCCGGGGCCGGCCGGCGGGGCAAGACCGGTACAAGGCTGGGTCAAACGGTTGCGGAGGCCGCGTCCATCCAGCACGATGCCTACAAAGCCCCCAAGTCCCTCCGCAGACAACCGCATCAGTCCTGCGTCACCGTACTGCCAGAGGTCCAGACCATCCGTGCGCCCCTGGTGCGCCGGGGCGCCGACCGAGGGCACGACCGGTGGCGCGGCCCCGAGCTCGACGGTCACCGAGCACAACGACCCACAGAGCAAGCGGCGCAACCCCCCGGCGCCGCTTCCCAGGCACCGGCGCTGCCCTGACGTCGGTGCTGACGAAAGAAGGGCCCCGCGGCTCCGTCCCGCGGGGCCCTTCGCATGCCCGGTTCGCAGTTCAGACGCGGGAGACCGTGCCGCAGGCCGTGTCGCGGTCGGGGTCGAGGGGCTTGCTGCGGTCGTACGGGTCCGTGGTCGGTCCGCTGGGGGCCGCTCCCGTGGGTTCGGACGAGTTGAACGACGGGTGCAGATAGCCGTCGTACACCTCGCAGGCCGAGTTGTTGATGTCCTGGTCCCAGTTGACGACGGTGAGCTTGCCCGGGGTGACCTGGTACTTCGCGGGGTCGGAGAGCTCCACGTCGAGGATCCGGCGGATGATGGTGCGGGTGACCTCGGTGGAGCCGTTGGTCTGCACCACCGGGTAGACGAAGGTGTAGTCGGCGTGCACGAGCACGGAGGCGTGCTCGCCGGCCTTGAAGGTCATACGGCCGCGGGTCTTCACGACGTCGCCGACCGGCCGGACCTGCTCGGGGTCGAAGCGGCTGAACATCCACAGCGGGTCGTGCTTCTTATCCGGCTTGCGCAGAGCGGTCTCCAGGAGCCCGTGGACGTTCTTCTGCACCGGGTCCAGTACGTCGAGCGCCGCCTTCGGCCGTTCGCCGCGCAGCGTCGCCGGGTCGAGGTTGGACTCGACGAGGAGCTTCCTGGTCAGCTCCAGGGCCTGTTCGACCTTCGCCTCGGACCGGCCGCCGACGGCCTTCGCCTTCGGTACGGCGATCCCGGCGGCGCCGTCGGCCCAGCGCTTGGCGGGCGAGCCGGCGAACGGGTCGTCCAGGGTGGGGATCCGGGAGGCCTCGGCGGAGGGAGCGGCGGTCGGCGCGGCCGTCTCCTGCGGGAGCGGGGAGGTCGCGGCCTCGGCGGAGGTGCGCCCGCCGAAGGGGTCGCCCGGCAGCAGCGAGGGCTTCACCGCGACGACGGCCAGCACGACCGCGACGGCGACACCGAGGACGCCCCACAGGCCCCGCCGGCTCTTCTTCTCCTGCCGGACCGGCCCGGTACGCCAGCCCTCCGGCAGTTCGCCGCGCGCTTCCTGTCGCCGCAACCGCTCCGTCACCTCGCGGGCCCTCGCGGAGGGCTCCTTGGGGGCGGAGGCTCGGATGTCCCGTTCGGTGTCACGGGCGAACTGTTCCCAGACGTCGTCCGGGATCTTGGGGTCTTCTGACACGTGGGTCAGTTCTAGGGCCTTGGAAAGCGTGTTCACAAGGCGAACCTGGATCTGTGACTCAGCACACATAAGTTTTCTGTGAATGCCCGCACAACCATTCACAGGGGTCGTGAATCAAACCTCACGAATCACGGGCCCCACCCGCGCCCCACACGCGGAGGCCTCTCCGAGACGCGTGCCGCGGACGTGCGGCACACCTGACTTCCGAGGTCTTCATGAAGCTTCGTCGTGCACTGGCCGCCGCCGCCGCGACCGCCGCGATAGCGCCGCTCGCCCTGTTCGCCGCGCCGAGCGCCTTCGCGGACGAGTCCCCCACGCCGACCGCGGCCGACAGCACGCCGACCGGCGAGAGCACCCCGACGGCCCCCGAGAGCACCCCGGCGGCGCCGGAGACCACGCCGGCCGCCCCGGAGACCACGCCCGCCCCGGATGGGAGCTCCCCCGCAGCCCCGTCCAGCTCCGCCCCTTCCACCAGCAGCCCGTCCGGGAGCCCGTCCGGCTCCACCGGCGCCAGCCCCTCCCCGAGCGGGAGCGACAAGCCCGTCGACGAGTGCGAGGTCGACGAGGACGACGACCCGATCGTCAACTCCAGCGACGTGCTGCACAGCTCGCTGACCGGTCTGCCCGAGAGCATCGTGGCGGGCAGCGGCTGGACGAACTTCAAGTTCAACGTCAGCAACTCCGGCGACGAGACGATCAAGGACATCCAGCCCATCGTCGGTGTCCTGGCGGTCGACTGGGACTTCGAGCCGGACTACAGCGACCTGGTCACCGTGCAGGTGAAGCGGGGCGGCACCTGGGTCGACGTGGCCACGCAGTTCGGTGAGGGCGGCTCGTTCAACGCCTTCGACCTCGACGCCGGCGACTCCCTCAGCTACCAGCTGCGGGTGAAGGTCGACCGTGAGGTCCCGAGCTCGATCGGCATCGCCATCGGTCTCGCCGAGTACTCGGACGACAAGGGCTGCTGGGTCTCCGCCGACGAGAACATGGGCGTCTACTACTTCGAGGTCCTGCCGGCCGGCTCCGACGCCGGCAATCCGAAGGACACCAAGCCGCAGACCGGTGGCAAGAACCCCATCTCCGACGTCAACGGCGTCGACGTGGACGGCCAGCTCGCCGAGACCGGTTCGAGCTCGGCCCTGCCGGTCATCGGCCTCGTCGGCGGCTTCGCCGTCGTCGCCGGTACCGGTGTGGTCTTCGCGGTGAAGCGGCGCAAGGGTGTGGCCGGCGCCCACGCCTGAGGCGTAGCGCGGTAGGCACGGCTTGACGCAGGACAAGGGAAGGACCCGCACTCGGAGGGGGGTGCGGGTCCTTCTCTTGTGCCGTTACGGCCCTATTGGCCTCCCGGGCTCTACGACGGGCTCTACGACTTCTTCGGCACCGCCGGTATCCCCAGGAACGGCAGCTTCAGCGCGCCGAAGGCCTCCGCCGGGACCGCCGGCGACTTGGGCTCGACGGCGGCGAGACGGACGTACGCCTCGCCCTGCGCCGGACGCGGGTCCTCCTCGCCCTTGTTGGGCCAGTACGACATCGCGCGCTCGGCCTGCGCGGTGATCGTCAGCGAGGGGTTCACGCCGAGGTTCGCGGAGACCGCGGCGCCGTCGACGACCGAGATGCCGGGGTGGCCGTAGAGCCGGTGGTACGGGTCGATGACGCCGGTCTCGCGGGAGGAGCCGATGGGGCAGCCGCCGAGGAAGTGGGCGGTGAGCGGGGCGCCCATCAGCTCGCCGACGTTGGATCCGGCGAAGCCGTTGATGTCGGCGGCGATCGCGGACGCGGCCTCCGAAGCGGTCCTGATCTGCTTGGGGTTGGGGGCGCCGTGGCCCTGGCGGGCGGTGAGCAGTCCCTTGCCGACGCCGTCCGGTTTCAGGTACGTCGTCAGGGAGTTGTCCAGCGACTGCATGACCAGGCCGATGATGGTCTTCTCCGACCAGCGCCGGTTGGAGAGGGAGCGCAGGACGAGGAGCGGGTGCTTCACGGCGTTCGCCAGCCAGGCCATGACCCTCGACGAGCCCTCGGCGTACGGCACTTGGAGGATCGACAGGCCGCCCATCGAGTTGGAGCCCTTGCCGTAGCGGACCGGCTCGATGTGGGTGTTCTCGTCCGGGTGGATGGACGAGGTGATGGCGACGCCCCGGGTGAAGTCGACCTTCGGCACGCCGGTCGCCTTGCGGTAGCGGCGGTTGTCGGTCTGGGCGCCGACCAGGGCCTCGGAGTTGGTGCGGGTGAGCTCGCCCAACTTGTCGGAGATGTACGGCAGTTGACCGCCGGCCTTCATGCGGTGCAGCAGGGTCTGGGTGCCGTAGGTGCCGGCGGCGATGACGACCTGGCGGGCCTTGAAGGTGCGGCCTCTCGCCTTGCGGCGGTCGTCGGTGGGGAGGGTGGCGATCGCGTAGCCGCCCTGGGAGTCGTCCGTGACCGACACGACGGTGGTGAGGGGGTGGACGACCGCGCCGGCCTTCTCGGCGAGGTAGAGGTAGTTCTCGTTCAGGGTGTTCTTGGCGCCGTGCCGGCAGCCGGTCATGCACTCGCCGCACTCGATGCAGGCCTTGCGGGCGGGACCCGCGCCGCCGAAGTAGGGGTCCTCGACCTGCTGGCCGGGGGCCGCCTTGCTCCTGCCCCCGGCGTCCTCGCCGTCGCCGAAGAAGACACCGACCGGCGCCATGTGGAAGGTGTCGCCGACGCCCATCCGTTCCGCCGCCGCCTTGAGGTGGACGTCGGAGGGGGTCATCGTCGGGTTGAGCCGCACGCCGAGCATGCGCCGGGCCTGGTCGTAGTACGGCCCCAGCTCCTCCTGCCAGTCCGTGATGTCACGCCACTGCGGGTCCTCGAAGAAGGGCTTCGGGGGGACGTAGAGGGTGTTGGCGTAGTTGAGGGAGCCGCCGCCGACGCCCGCCCCCGCGAGGACCATGACGTTGCCCAGGAGGTGGATGCGCTGGATGCCGAACATGCCGAGCTTCGGCGCCCAGAGGTAGTTCTTCAGGTCCCAGGAGTTCCTGGGGAGGGTCTCGCGGGTGAAGCGGCGCCCGGCTTCCAGGACACCTACGCGGTAGCCCTTCTCGGTGAGGCGAAGGGCGGTGACACTGCCGCCGAAGCCGGAGCCGACGACGATGACGTCGTAGTCGTAGGTGTCCTGTGGCACGTGCTCTCCTCGTTGAGAACGTCGTTCGGAACGGGCGCTGCTACTTGAAGCGGAACGCCTTCATCACCTTCAGGCTCCGGCTCATGAACTGGGCGTACTTCTCGTCGTCCATCCCCAGCGAGGGCGCCATCGGCAGCAGCCGCTGCTGGGCGATCGTCTGGGCCTCGGTGTACTTGAGGATGCCCTCGGAGCCGTGGCGGCGGCCGAGGCCGGAGTCCTTCATGCCGCCCATCGGGGACTGGACGCTGCCGTAGGCGGAGGCGTATCCCTCGTTGACGTTGACGGTGCCGGCGCGCACCCGGGCGGCGATCTCGCGGCCCCGCTTGCCGTCCTTCGTCCACACCGAGGAGTTCAGGCCGTACGGCGTGGAGTTGGCGAGCTCGACCGCCTCGTCCTCGGTCTTGAAGCGGTAGAGGGAGACGACCGGGCCGAAGGTCTCCTCGGTGCAGACGGCCATCGGCTCGGTGACGCCGTCGAGGATGGTCGGCTCGTAGAAGTACGGGCCGATGTCCGGGCGGGCGACACCACCGGCGACGACCTTCGCCCCCTTGGACACGGCCTCCTCGACATGCCGGGTGACGGTCTCCAGCTGCCGCTCCCCGACCAGGGAGCCCATGTCGGCGCCGTAGGCGAGGGACTTGCCGAGGCGCATGGCCCTCGTGCGGGCGGCGAAGCGCTCCAGGAAGGCGTCCGCGATGGACTCGTGGACGTACAACCGCTCGATGGAGATGCAGAGTTGGCCGGCGGAGGAGAAGCAGGCGCGGACGGCACCTGCGGCGGCCTTCTCGATGTCGGCGTCCTGGAGGACCAGCATGGCGTTCTTGCCGCCGAGTTCGAGGGAGACGCCGACCAGACGGGCGGCGGCGCCCTGGGCGACCTCGCGCCCTGTGCGGGTGGAGCCGGTGAAGGAGACGTAGTCGGCGTGCCGGACGACCTCGGGCCCGACGACCGGACCCTCACCGAGGACGACCTGGAAGACCTCGGCGGGCAGGCCGGCCTCGACCAGCAGATCGCGCGCCCACAGAGCGGTCAGGCAGGTCTCGGTGTCCGGCTTCATGACGACGGCGTTGCCCGCGACGAAGGCGGGGAGCGCGTCGCCGACGGACAGTTCGAGGGGGTAGTTCCAGGGGGCGATCTGGCCGACGACCCCGCGCGCGTGGCGCAGCTCGGTGACCTTGGTGAGGGTGGGCACGGCCCCGGTGTGCCGCTTGGGCCGCAGGTAGGCGGGCGCCTTGCGGCCGTAGTGCCGGGCCGCGACGGCGACCGCCTGCACCTCCTCGTGGGCGTGCAGGCGGGCCTTGCCGGTCTCCAGCTGGATGAGGTCGAGGACCTCGGCCTGGCGCTCCAGGATCAGGTCGTGGAAGCGGAGCAGGACGGCCGCGCGCTGCCGCACGGGAGTCTGCTCCCACACCGCCTGCGCCCGGCGGGCCGCCTCGAAGGCCTTCTCCACGTCCTCCGGGGTGGACTCGGGCAGGTCGGCCAGCTTCTCGCCGGTGAACGGCGTGTGGTTGGCGGTACGGCCGGACCCGGTCACCCCCTTGGTGAGCTGGGCGACCAGCTCCGGGGTGACCACGTCGGCCGCGGTACGGGCGCCCTCCGGGGCGGGGGCGAGGGGGTTCGTGCCGGTCTTGGCCTGGGCCTGCGCGTCCGTCATGAGCCGCAGGGTATTCGGGACGGGGCGCTTTGGGTACCCGTCGGTAACAGGCGTTCACGGAGTACGCACACACCGCCAGTGATGACTGGCAGCGAATGTGCTGATCAGGGCGTCGTGCGGCGATGATCAGCCCTGGTCAGCCGCGCTCCGGTTTTTTCTGGAGGAGGAGACCGAAGGCGGAGAGGGCGGTGAGGCGCCGGGGCTCGGGGGTGGTCGCCGGAACGGCAGCCGGCGAAGGGGCGGACGGGTCGTGGCGGTCGGCGGCGGGAAGCGGGGGGTGCGGGGGGTTCGGGGGGTGCGCTGACGTGGCTTTCGCGGCGGGGGCGGGGTGGGCGGGGTCCGCGTGGGGGGCGGGGTCCGCGTCGAGAGCGAGCAGTGCGGGGTCCGGCGTCGTGGCTTCCGCGCCGGCGCCCACCCCGGCCGTTTCGGGTGCCTCCGCCTCCACGGCCCAGTCCGGCAGACTCGCCCCGGCGATCCCGGCCAGCACCCGGGCGACTTCCGCCGCCAAGGGCCGCTCCTCAGGGTCGGTCACGAGGAGTCTCTCCAGCAGCGACGCCAGGGGACCGGACCGGGCGTCGGCCACGGCCACCCGGAGCACCGCCCCCAACGACCACAGATCGGAAGCCGGTCCCGCACCGGGCCCCGACGCGCACTCCGGGGCGACGAACCCGGCGGAGGCCTCCCGGCCACCGGCGTGCCCGGCGCCGCCGATCCCGAAGTCGGTGACGACGACGCGTCCGGTCGCCGCTTCGAGGAGGACGTTGGCCGGCTTGAGGTCCCGGTGGACGATGCCGACCCCATGGGCGGCGTTGAGCGCGCCGAGCACGGCGAGCCCGATCCGGGCGGCCTCGGCGTCCGGCAGCGGCCCCCGCCCCGCGAGAGCGGCGTCCAGCGACTCGCCTTCCACCAACTCCATGACGATCCAGGGCAGTTCGTCTTCGAGGAGTACGTCGTGGATGGCGACGGCCGCCGGATGGTCGACCCATGCCGCGGCCCGCGCCTCGTGCGGCAGCCGGTGCACGGCCCGCCGCCGGTCCTCGTCCTCCGGATCCCCGGTCAACCGGGGCTCCTTGACGGCGACATACCGCTCGTCCTGCTCGTCGCGGGCCCGCCACACCGTGCCGCTCGGCCCGGACCCGACCTGCTCGACGAGCCGGTACCGGCCACCGATCAGACGTCCGCCGGACGGGAGTTCGCCGTCTTCACTCATGGCACATGAGTACCGTGCGCGTCATGCCCTTGTCTAAGCGGCGGGCTCAGACACCGGACTCCGGCCGGTGAAGGAGGTCAGGGTGTCGGTGGCCGTGCTGGATCGCCGGCCGGCCGCGGATGGCCAGCATCCCGACCATCAGCCCCGGCAACTCCTCGTCCTGCCCGGGCACCGGGCGGCCCCGCGCGCAGCCCCGGCAGGACGGCTTCGGTGCGAGCTCAGGCGTCGATGCCGCCCCCTCGCAGCGTCGTGAGCTGGGCGGTGGTGAGTACGCCGGCGTAGGTGTGCAGGTCGTCGACCTCGCCCGCGAGGTGGTCGGTACCACCGTCCGCGGTGAGGGTGCGGCCGACCTGGAGGTCACCGGTGGGCGTCCAGGTGTCGAGCCCCGTCACGTCCGCCGTGTCGGCGGCGTGGGCATCGCCCGCGTACAGCCGCAGTCGGTCGGTGCTCTCGTCGTAGACCACGGCCAGGAACTGGTCGCCCTCGGGCGTGTTGGGATCGAGCGGCGCGCTGACCGTCGTGGTCGGCGCGTCGGCCCGGTCCTCGTGGGCCACCTCGGCCTGCCAGGTTCCCGAGGCGGCGACATACCGCAGGGTGAACAGGTCGGTGTGCTCGCCCGGTTGGGACAGCACCGTCATGTCGTGGGCCGGGGGATCCTCGGGGAGACGGACATGCACGGCCGCCGAGAAGCCCGCGTCGGTCGGGGTGAGCGCGGTCGGCGTGGTGGCGTGGTCACCGTCGCCGTCGAGCAGCAGGTCGCCGTCGCCCACCATCGGGTAGGTCACCGGTGTGCAGTCGGGGTTCCAGGGGCAGTCGTCCGTGGCCGCGTAGATCGACGCGTCTCCCGCCAGGGTCAGCGGCGCCCCGCCCGCGTACGCCGGGCTCTTGCCGTCGGTCGCCGACTCCAGGTCCCAGTAGCCGAGGCGCTGGGCCTTGCGAGCCGCCGCCGCGGTGATCTCCCGGGGCACGAACACGCGGTCCCAGACGTTCACACCGGTGAGCAGTCCGTTCCAGTGGCCACCGTCACCGTCCGCGCCCAGCCGCAGCGCGCCCGTGCCGCCCGGGGCCACGGCGCCCACGACCGTCCCCACGGACACCCCGTCGACGTACAGGCTCGCCGTCTTCTGCTCGGCGTCGTACACGCCGGTGAGGTGCGCCCACTCGCCCTCCTCCGGGGCGCCGCCGGTCACGCGGATCGTGTCGCCGCCGTCCGGGTTGGGGAGTTCGAAGAGGTAGGCCGAGCGGCCCGCCGTCCCCAGCGAGAAGCCGGCGTGGCTGACGGCGGTCGTGGAGCCGTCGAGGTGGTCCGGGCGCACCCAGGCGTCGACCGAGAAGCTCCGTGAGAGGTCCGCCGAGGCGTGGAGGCTCGCGTACGCCTCGTCCGTGCCGTCGAAGGCGGCGGCCGAGGCAACCGCGGTGCCGGAGGGTCCGGGGGCGCCGAGGGAGACGCCGGGGCCGGTGACCGCGTCTGACGGGCTGTCGGGGTCCCAGTGGGTGACGGCCGCGCGGCCGTCGCTGACCAGGAACCGGTGGACGGTGGTGCCACTCACGTGGCCGGCGGCGTCGACCGCCGCGACCTCGAGGCGACTGGGCGCTTCCCGCACCGGCATCCAGCGCAGCGAGACGGCCGCGCCGGGCTCGGCCGCGGTGAGGGTCTGCGGTGTCTCGCCGAGCACTGTGTAGCGGTAGGCCACCACGTCGTCGGATGCCGAGTCGATCACGAAGGTGCCGTAATTGCCCACACCGTCATGCCAGTTGTCGTCGTCCGGGTACTCCACCGACGTGACGACGGGAGCCTCGGGCGCCGCGTCGTCCCCGGCGGCCGCCACGCCGTCCGCCCCGCCGACGGCGAGCAACGCGGCGGTCCCCACCGTCACGGCACGCCGGAACACGAACTGTTTCACGGTCCCTCCCCCACGATCGGACCCCGTCGGACCCCGTCGGCCCCCATCGGTCCCAGAGGAGAATGACCTTAACTTCCGCCACTGACAACGCGATCGCCGTACAGCCGCACCGCCGTCAGAGCTTGTCCACCTCCAGATTCGCGATCGCCGTCCGCGCCACTTCCCGCCCCCGCCCCGTGAAGTCCCCCTTGCCCGGATAGCTGACGGTGAGCTTGTACATGTCGCCGGTGGAGGTCCGGTAGTAGAGGATCTGGATCTCGCGCGGGCGGGGGTGCTGGCTGTCCGTGGTGGTGTACGTGACGGTGTTCTGGGCGGCCTTGCCGCCCTGGTACGTCTTCTCCTCGGGGCGGGTCTTCGCGGTGTCCGGCATGCCGAGGTCGTAGTCGCCGCTCTCCTTGAACTTGCTGTCGTCGTCGTACATCTCGGCGGCCGCGGAACCCGCGATGTTGTTCGCGGTGTCCTCCGCCTTCCGGTCCAGGCTCAGACCGATCCAGATGCTGCCGCTGTAGTCGGTGTACGTGATCCAGTGCTTCTTGTCCGTCTTCCGGTCGGGCGTGGTGAGCTGGTAGTCCTTCGGCACCGCCAGCGTCGCGGCCACGTCCTTGGTGTGCTTCTTCGTCCAGCCGTCCGGCAGCGGCCCCGCGAACGGGTCCGCGATCACCAGGTACGCCGCCACCGCGGCCGCGACGAGCGCCGCGCCGAGTCCGAACCACGCCTTGCGGCCCAGCCGGAGACCGCCGCCGACCGGCACCTCCACGGTCCGCACGATCTGGGTGGGCTCCGGGACCGGCGGGGTGGCGGTGGCCTCCAGGAGCGCCCGGACCTGCGACGCGTTCGGCCGTCGCGCCGGGTCCTTCTGGAGGAGGCCGTTGATGGCGTCGGCCAGCGGGCCCCGCGCGGCGGCGGGCGGCGCGGGCGTGGCGTTGAGGACGGACTGGAGGGTCGCGGGCGTGTTGCTGCGGCGGAACGGCGACACGCCCTCCGTCGCCGCGTACAGGACCACGCCGAGCGACCACAGGTCGCAGGCCGGTCCCGGGCGCTGGCCCAGCACCCGCTCGGGGGCGATGAACTCGGGCGAGCCGACGAAGCCGCCGGTGTCGGTCAGATTGGTCTCGCCCTCGATCTGGGCGATGCCGAAGTCGGTGAGGACGACCCGGCCGTGGCGGCCGAGCAGGACGTTGTCCGGTTTCACATCCCTGTGCAGGATGCCCGCCGCGTGGGCGGCCTCCAGCGCGCCGAGCACTTCGAGGCCGATTCTCGCCGCTTCCCGCGCCCCGAGGGTGCCCTCCTGCAACACGTCACCCAGCGAACGGCCCTGCACCAGCTCCATCACGATCCACGGCCGGCCGTCCACGACCGCCACGTCGTGCACGTTCACGACGGAGGGGTGGTCGAGCCGGGCCGCGGCACGTGCCTCGCGGCGCATCCGCTCGAAGGCGTTCGCCCGTTCGCGTTCGGGAAGATGATCCGGGACGCGGGGTTCCTTGACGGCCACCTCGCGGTCTACCGTCTCGTCCTTGGCCCGCCACACCGTGCCCATGCCACCGTGCCCGAGCTTGGCGAGCAGCCGGTAACGGCCCGCGATGAGCCGGCCGACACCCGGCTCCTCCTGAAGGGGCCTGGGAGGTTGCAGAACATAACTCGTCGTTTCGTCGGACTCGTGGCCGACTCCCCCGCTGCTGCTCATGGGTTCATCCATATCGCGCCAGACACGCAGGCAGCCAGAGGTGACGCGTTCCGGTCACACACCCGTGACGTATCCCTACGGCAGCGTGAACGTGTCGACGGCCACGTCGAAGTACTCCCGGGCCTCCCGCGCCTTCCCGACCGGCGCCGACACCCACACGTCGTACAGCCGCCCGTTCTCCTCCCAGCACACGTCGTAGGTGTGCCGGGCGCCCTCGGCCGCGCTGAAGCCGTCCCAGGTGAACTCCCAGAAGGCGGCGGGCAGTCCGCGATGCGTGACCGAGGTGACCCGGCCGTCGCGGTAACCGGGGTTGGCCTCCGGCCCCTTGGCGGCCGCGCGCCGCATCACGCCCAGCGGGCCGCCGGGTCGGGGGTCGGTGACCTTGACACCGAGGCGGAAGGTCTCCCCGGACGACAGGTAGAAGACCCGCTCCCCCTGCGGCTCGCGCCTGAACCCGTCGGGCACGGCGAGCGCGAACCCGGCCGGGTCCGCGGCGACGTGGTAGCCGGAGGGGGCGGAGGGCAGGGTCGCGGTGGGCGTGGGTTCGGCCGTTCCGGTGGAGCCGCTCGCGGGTGTCCCGGGCGCAGAAGTGCGCGTCGCCGGACTGCCCTCCGTCGTACGGCCGTCCCGCCCACCCCGGTCCGCCAGCAGCACCGCCGCCGACACTCCCGCTCCCACCAGCGCGGCGACCAGCAGCGCCGCCGTGAGCACACCCCGTCTCGACCGCGCCGCCGCCGTGAGCCCCCTGCTCGTCGACCGCTCCGCCGTCATGAGCCCACGGCTCCTCGACCGCTCCGCCGCCGGGGACCGCCGTGGCGGAGGATCCCGCCGGGTCGGCGTGTACGCCCGCTCGGGCGCCGGGCGCGGAGGCGTGCGGCCCGTCTCCAGGAAGGCCCGCAGCATCCGTTCGGCCTCCACCGCGTCCAGCCGCCGTTCCGGATCCCGCTCCAGCAGGCCCCGTACGACCGGAAGGAGGGGCCCGGCCTGTGCGGGCGGCCGGATCTCGTCGATGACGACGGCGTGCAGGATGCCGCCCAGGGAGTCGCGGCGGAACGGCGACTCGCCGCTGAGGGCCGTGCACAGCAGTGCGCCCAGGGACCACAGGTCGGCCTCCGGGCCGGTCCTGACCCCGGACATCCGCTCGGGCGCGGTGTACTCGGGCGAGCCGACGAAGGAGCCGGTCTCGGTGAGGGTGGTGGCGCCCGCGACCTGGGCGATACCGAAGTCGGTGAGGACGACCCGCCCGGTGCCGGACTCGACGAGGACGTTGGCGGGCTTGATGTCCCGGTGCAGCACCCCGGCCGCGTGCGCGGCGCGCAGGGCGCTCAACAGATCGGCGCCGATCCGGGCGGCCTCGGCGGCGTCGACCGGGCCGTGCGCGGCGATCCGGTCGGCGAGGGAGCCGCCGTCGATCAACTCCATGACGATGTAGGGCCGTTCGTCCTGCTCGACGACGTCATGGACCACCATGATGTGCGGATGGCTCAGCCGGGCGACCGCGCCGGCCTCGCGCAGGGTGCGGTCCCGCTGGAGCCGGGCGTCCTCGGCGGAGAGTGTCTCGTCGAGGGGGATCTCCTTGACGGCGACCTGCCGGCCGAGCAGTTGGTCGGTCGCCCGCCACACCACGCCCATGCCACCGCGCCCGATCCTGGCCTCCAGCCGGTAGCGGCCCGCGATCACACGGAAGGTCTCCCCCTCGGTCCCCATGCGCCCCATCATGCCGCAGCGGACGGACGCCCTCCGGGACCGTGACCGGCCAACTCCGTCAGCTGTTCGGCTCTCGCCAGCCCTGGAGCACGGCCGTGAACTGCTTGCTGGTGGTCGGCCAGCTCGTGGCGGGCGCCGACATGTAGAGCGCGTACTCGACGCCGTCGCGGGACATGTACGTCTCCTCCACGGCCCGGCGCGGCCCGGGGAAGGCCATGTCCTTGGCCAGCGCGGTCCAGGTGTACTCCCAGCGGGCGCCCGGCCGGTCCCGGTAGGTGTTCTCCCCCATGCTCACGCGGTGGTAGTCCTTGAGCCCGTCGATCTGCTTCTCCAGGTTCTGCTGGTGGAGGAGCGGGTCGTCGAAGTCCGGCGCGGTGTCGACGGCGATCCGCAGGAAGTGCTTGCCCTGGTCCGGGGAGTAGTCGATCTGGGTCAGGCCGTTGGCCAGAGGGGTGAAGACCGAGCGCTTCCAGCCCTTGGGCAGGGAGACGCTGAAGCCCACGGGGTCGGGGTACCGGATCCAGCCGTCCCGGACCCCGCCCGCCCTCGGCGTGGTGCTGGGCGAGGTGCTCGGCGAGGCGGAGCCGCCGCCCTGGTCCCGCCCCTCGTCCCACTTCTGCAGCGCGACCACGGTCCCGGCGCTGAAGACCGCGGCGAGCGCGACCACGAGCGCGACGGAGCGCAGCCGACGGCGCCTGGACGGGGCGGCCGGGGCCGTGGGGCCGGTGGCCTGCGGGTACGGGGCACCCGAGTGGTACGTCGGGCCCGAGCCCGAGCCGTATGACGGTCCTGTGACGGAGGGATACGCCGTTCCGCTGACAGGTGTGGCCGTGCCCTGTGTGCCCGTGACGGGTGTGCTGAGCCCGCTGTGGGAGCCGCTGTGGACTCCACCGTGTGCACCGATGTACGCCCCCGACTCATGGCGGGAACCCCCATGTTGCGTCGGCACATACGCCTGTGCCGCGCTCGGCCGCCGCCCCTCCGCCGCCTCGGCGAGCATCTGCTCGGCCTCGGCCGCGCCGGGCCGCACGGCGGGGTCCTTGCGCAGCAGGGCGGCGATGACGGGCCCGAGCGGACCGGCGTGACGCGGCTCTGCGGGTTCCTCGTCGACGACGGCCTGCATGGTGGTCAGCGGGGTCGTACGGCGGAACGGCGACCGTCCCTCGACCGCCGTGTACAGCGTGGCACCGAGCGCCCACAGGTCGGCCGACGGGCCGGGGTCGGCGCCGCGGACCCGCTCGGGGGCCAGGTAGTCGACCGAGCCGACGACCTCTCCGGTGCGGGTGATGGTGGTGTCGCCCTCGATCTGGGCGATCCCGAAGTCGGTGAGCAGGACGCGGCGGTCCCGCGCGAGGAGGACGTTGCCGGGTTTCACATCCCTGTGCAGGACTCCGGCCGAGTGCGCGGCGCGCAGGGCCCGCAGCACCCACAGCCCGATCCGGGCGGCCTCGCGCGCCTCGATGCGGCCGTCCTCCTTGACGGCGTCGGCCAGCGAGCGGCCCTCGACCAGCTCCATCACGATCCAGGGCCGGCCGTCGTGGTCGAGGACGTCGTGCACGGTGACGACGGCCGAGTGGTTGATCCGGGCGGCCGCGCGCGCCTCGGCGCGGGTACGGGCCAGCAGTACGGCCTGGTCGCTCTCGGAAACGTAGAGCGCCGCGGTCAGCTCCTTGATCGCCACGGCCCGGTGCAGCACCTCGTCGTGGGCACGCCAGACCCGGCCCATGCCGCCCTTGCCTATCGGGTCGGCGAGCCGGTAGCGCCCCGCGAGGAGCAGGCCCTGCATCTGATTCACGTTTCCCCGCAATGCTCTTGACGCAGTCAGACTAAGGACCGGCCCGCGCCGAGGGGAACCAGGGGGGCGTCAAGGAGACCTCACTGTGACGGTTGTCGCTTCCGCGAAGTACGAGTGAACCCGCGCCGCCGGTACGGCGTCCCTCAGCCGGTCACCTGGTAGGTGGCCGACGCCTGCTCGTACAGCCGGGTCACCTCGTCCCGCTCCGCCTCCGGCCCGCGCACCTGGAGCACGTGGTACTTCCCGCCGATCAGGATCGCCACATTGCGCACGTACAGCTCGCGCCCGTCGTCGCCGGTCCAGGTGAACTGCCCCTCGGCCATGCTCCTGGTGCCCACCTGGATCGACTTCAGCCCGGTGGCGGTGGCCCAGCTCGAGTCGCGGTACGGCTGGAGCTCGGGCTCCTTCTCCCGCTGGTAGACCATCGGATCGCCGCCGTTGGCGGCCGAGGTGTCCCGCCCGGGTACGACGATCAGCTCGAAGTTGCCCTGCGCGTACACCACTTGGCCGCGGCCGTTGCGCGGGGTGCGGTCCCAGCCGTTGGCCACGGCGATCTTGAAGCCCTCGGGGTCCGTGCGCAGGGTGAACCCGTCGGCGACCTCGGGCCCGGCGGTCTGGGTCTCGGCGGCACCGCTGGAGCTGGACGCCTCGGGGGTCGTCTGCTCGGGCCGCGGTTCACTGCTGGGCTTTGGGGACTGCGCGGGACCGGCATGACCGGTGGCACCCGTCTTCTGCGCGGCGCCCTGGTCGTCCGGGTCGGTCTTCGGCATGAAGTACATGGCGTACGCGATCGCCGCGGCCATCACCAGCAGGATGAGCAGCAGCAGATTGCGGCCGAGGCGGCGCGGTGAGGGGGCGGCCTCGTCCCGGGCCCGCTTGTGCCGTCCGTGCGTCGCGGGCAGCCCGGCGCGCCGCCTGCGCACCAACTCGCCCCGGCGCCGCACGATCGGCAGCCGGCTCGCGTCCACGGGCGGGACGGCGACGACATGGGCGCCGGCCTCCGGCTCGGGCGCGGACCGCACCAGGGAGCGCAGCCAGCCGCGCACTTCCTCGAACTCCAGCCGCTCGGTCGGGTCCTGCCGCAGCAGCGACTCCACGACCGGCCTCAGCGGTCCGCACTCCTCCGCGAAGGCGGGCGGCTCGGCGCACACCAACTGCACCAGCTCGGCCGTGGACTCCTCGGGATAGGGCGCGTGCCCCTGGACCGCCCGGAACAGCAGCGCCCCGAGGGCCCACAGATCGGTCGCGGGTCCGATGGGCGCGGCGAGCTGCCAGTTCTCGTGCACCGGTCCGGCCTGCTCCGGCGCCCAGCGCTCGGTGACGGGCCCCACCACGGCCATCCGGGCCTGCCGTGCCCGCTCGGCGGCGAGCGCGGTGGCGGGGCCTCGGCGGGCGGGGGCATCACTCGGCGGGAGGTCCTCCCAGCGGGCGGGCTCGGACGCCTGATGGCCGGCGGGCACGGCGTCGGCAACGGGCCCCTCACCCACGGCCCCCGCGCCCCCACCGCGCGGCACGGCCCCGTGCCAGGGGGCGGGGCGTACACCGTAGGGGTCGGCCATCCGCCCCGGCGCCCCGGCACCGGGCGCCTGCTCGACACCGTCCGCAGCCGGATACGGCGGCTGCGCGAGACCATTGGCCGAGGGATACGGCGACTGCGGCATGCCGTTGTTCTGTACGACGGGTTCGGCGCCCCACGTGCGTGCGCCGGAGTCGGTGCCCCCCGTGCGGGCTGAGGGGTCGGCCTCCGGTGCCGGGCGGGCTCCGGGCAGGGCGGCCCTGCCGTTCTGCGTCTCCTGGACCCGGGCCGCGGCTCGTGCGCCCGCGCGATACGCGGCGATCGCCCCGGCCCGCGCCGCCCTGATGTCCGTACCGCCGTCGGGTTCCCTGCGGACGAGTTCGGCCGACGCCCCGGCTCCGTTCGCCGCCTCCACCCCGGCGCTGGGCAGCCCGCGGGCCTCCCGCGCCTCGATCGCGGCCCGCCGGGCGGCCTCAGGATCGCCTCCGCCGAAGGTGACCGCACCGCCCGGGCCCGGTCCGGGGCTCTGGGCGCCCAGTCCGAATGCGGCACCGGCGCCGCCGTTCCCCGGAGCCGTACGAGCGCCACCCGCCCCGCCGGGCACTCCGGCACCGCCGGCCGGGCCCCTGGTCCCGGGCCCACCGGCCGGGCCCGTCGACTGCCCGGGAACCGTGTGCCCGCCAGGTGCCCCACGCCCGTCGCTCCCCCTGTCCGGACCTTCTCCCGCGCGGACCCCGAACTCCCCGCCCCCGGCGCCCCATTCACCCGCCTCGACCGGCACCGGGTCGTAGCCGCACAGTGCCTCCTCGGCCGCGCCGACCGCGAGGCCGGTCAGCATGACCCGGCCGTCGTCGCAGACCAGCACGGTGCGGGCGGTGATGTTGCGGTGCACCCAGCCGTGCGCGTGCAGCACCCGCAGGGCCATGAGCACGTCGGAGGCGACCTCGGCCGCCCGGTACGGCGTCAGCGGCTTCTCGGCGAGCAGTGCCGCCAGCGGCCGCGCGGCCACCAACTCGCTGACGATCCACAGCGAACCGCCCTCGGCGAACACGTCGAAGACCTGGTCGAGGCGCGGGTGGTCGGGGATCCGGGCGGCGGCCTGCGCGGCCTCGACGGCCCGGCGTACGGCGGGTTCGGTGGGCCGGCGTGCACCGCGCCGCCCCGGGGTCCGCGGGGCCCCCTGGGGCTCCCGGGCCGTGAACCCGTCGGGCAGCCCCTCCGCGTCGAGCACCTCCGCCTCGACGACCTCGGGCAACGGAACCTGCCTGACCAGGACTTCCTGCCCGCTGTAGGTGTCGAAGGCGCGCGTCTCACGGAGTTCGTACTCGTCGGACGGAGGCAGCGGCAGGCGGTAGCGGTCGGCGAGCACCCGACCCGCATAGTCGTCCACGTTGCCTCCCCCGGCCGCCCGGTTGGTCAATTCCGTTCGCCTAGTGGCCCGTTCCTTATCCGAACCTGGATGCGGACGGTCCACGAACACTCACGATACGTGCCGGAGGCAACCCGCAAAGAGGGGATTCCATATCTCAGGGTCCAAACACATGACCGTTTACGGCAGCGCGCTTCACGACTTCGGTTCGAAGGTGCGAGCGAGCGTCTGCCATGTGTCCTTGCGCAGCTCAGTGCCCCAGTTCGCGGCTTTCGCGGTGTACATCAAGGCATATCCGAGATGGTCGTTGACGACGAAGCCCCGGTCGATGGTCCGGTACTTCGTCCCGCTCTCCACATAGGTGAACTCCCAGTCGGCCGTGTTCCAGCCCCGGTAGTCCACCTCCGCTATTCGGATCTTGGTGTACTGCGCGCGGCGCATGCCCCGCTCCTGGTTCTCCCAGTCCGCCACCGGGTCCCCCTTGGGCGTGCTGGTCCAGGCGACGAGCAGCTTCTGTCCGTCGGGGCCGGTGAACCGGTCGCCCGCGGAGCTGCTGGTCTGGAACTTCCACCCCTCGGGCAGCCCGATCGCATACCCCTGGCTCCCCCTGTACGTCGAGGCCACCGCGCCGTCGCCGGAGGAGCTGCCCGAACCGGAGGACCCTTCCGAACTCCGGCCGCTCTCCTCCGTGCTGGGCGTGTTCGCGGACCCCGCGCCCGCCTGTGAGGAAGCGGACCCGGCGGTGGACCCGTCGGTGCGGGTGCCCCCGCTCTTGTCCTCCTTGGTGCCGGCACTGGTACTCGCGCTCGCCGTCACCTCGGCGCCGCCGCCCTTCGCCCCGTCGCTGCCGTCGTCCCCGCCGAGCGTGAGGGCCAGCACGGTACCGATGACCGCCAGCGCCACGACCACCGCGATGATCACCAGCGTCCGCCGCGGCACGACGTCGGTCAGCGGTGCCCGGGGCACCGGCCTCGGCGCCAGGTCCGGCGGCGGCGTCATCACGGGCCACCCCGAACTCCGCCCGGCCGAGGCCGCGTCGGTCTGCTGCGTCTTCCCGTCCCGGACTCCGGCCGCCCCGCCCGAAGCCGACTTCGCGGCCGCCGTCGAAGCCGAGGCCGATGCAGCCGCCGACCCGGACGACACGCTCCCGGTGCCCTTCCCCCGAGACACGGAAGACGCCGAGGAAGCCGGAGTGGCCGAAGCAGCCGGAGGGGCCGAAGAGGCCGGGGAGGTCGAGGCAGCCGGGGAGGCCGGAGCCGCCGAAGCCTCGGCCCCCTGGGCGGACACCTGCCCGCCGCTGGAACCCGCCGCACCCGAACCCGCCGTCCCGCTCCCGGACTTGGTGCGGGACGCGGCCGCGGACGTCGCCGCCGCCCCGGCGGCCTTGCGCACGGAACGCAGTGCCCCGCGCAGCCGCTCCCCGCCCGCACGCTCCTGCGGCTGTGCCGGCAACGGCACGACCCGGGTCGCGTCACCCGCCGGCTCCGGCTCGGCCGCCTTCGGCCGGGGCGCGTGGATCACCTCGGTGAGCATGGCCCGCGCTCGGCTGTCGTCGAGCCGCTGGGCGGGGTCCTTGGTGAGCAGGCCGTAGATGACGTCCCTGAGCGGACCCGCGTTCTTCGGCTCCTCCAGTGGCTCGGTCATCACCGCCGTGAGCGTCGCGATCGCGGAGCCCTTGTCGTACGGCGGGGCACCCTCGACCGCCGCGTACAGCAGCCCGCCGAGCGACCACAGGTCGGCCGCGGGTCCCGGCTTGTGCCCACGGGCCCGCTCCGGCGAGATGTACGAGGGCGCGCCGACGAGCATGCCGGTGGAGGTGATGGACGGGTCGCCCTCGACCTGGGCGATGCCGAAGTCGGTGAGCACGACCCGGCCGTCCTCGGAGATCAGCACGTTGGACGGCTTCACGTCCCGGTGCAGGATGCCCTCGCGGTGGGCGGACCTGAGCACGTCGAGTATCGCGAGGCCCACCTCCGCCGCACGCTTGGGCTCCAGCAGTCCGTCCTCCCGGATGACCTCGGCGAGCGACTTGCCCTCGACGAGCTCCATCACGATCCACGGCCGGTCGTCCTCGTCGACCACGTCGTACACGGTCACCGCGCTGGTGTTGCGGATCCGCGCGATCGCCTTGGCCTCACGCAACGTGCGCGTGATCAGCCGGCGCTTCTCGTCCTCGTCGATACTGGACGGGAACCGGAGCTCCTTGACGGCCACCGTCCTGCCCAGGGTCTCGTCCTCGGCGCGCCACACCGTGCCCATGCCTCCGCGGCCGAGCACTCCTCCCAGCCGGTACCGCCCGGCGAGGAGACGCTCGCTCTCGTCCTGCCGGGATGCTCCCGCCCGCTCCGCGTCCGACATGCGTCCCCTCATGAACCCGCCCTGACAGAGCCTCCATTGTCCCTCACCCGACAAGTGCCCGACGCCCAGGGTGCCCCTGGCTCCGCCTCGCCCGCGGCACGACCCGGCGAGGTCGGCACACAGGTCCCGCCGGCACACGGCCCCGTCAACGCACAGTTCCCGTCCGCTTACAGCTCCCTCACCTCCCGGAGATACCGACCGCCCTCCACCCCCTTGCGCACCCGGCCCCGGCGAGCCCCTCGCACCCCGCCGGAACCCGACCTCCGACCCCACGCCACGCAGCCCCTCGCGGACCGGGTGAACGGCCCTCTCCGCGACCCTGCATGATGGCCCTGACAAGGGAGGATCCGCGATGGCGCCACTTCGGGCACTACTGGCCGTCCCGGTGTCCCTGGCGCTGCTCGCTCTGGCCCCGGCAGCCTCCCCGGCCCCCTCGGTCCCGCCGGCCCCCTCCACCCGGTCCACGGACGCGCTGCTGCCGCTGCTGGTCGCGCGGGGCGGCGCTCCCGCCGCCGCGCTCCTCGCCCAGGAAGAGAGCGGGACCCGTTACACCGAGGCGGGCCCGGGAATCGCCCGCGCCGACCACTTCCGCGCCGGCAGCGTCACCAAGACCTTCATCGCGACGGTCGTCCTCCAACTGGCCGCGGAACAGCGACTGAAGCTGTCCGACACGGTGGAGCAGCACCTGCCCGGCCTGGTGCGCGGAGCGGGCAACGACGGCCGCGCGCTGACCCTGCGCGCCCTGCTCACCCACACCAGCGGCCTGCACGACTTCACCACCGACACCCGGGGCCTGGTCCCCCTCACTCCTGTCCAAGCCGTCCGTATCGCGCTCACCCACCCTCCGGCCGACCGTGGCCGCTACTCCTACTCGAACACCAACTACGTCGTGCTCGGCATGGTGATCCAGCAGGTCACCGGGGACTCCTACGCCACCGAGGCCGAGCGGCGGATCATCGCCCCGCTGCGTCTGACCGGTACCTCCTTTCCTGGCTCGCGCACCTCTCTTCCCTCCCCGCACGGCCGTGCCTTCACCACCGACGGATCCGACGTCACCGCGCTCGACCCGCGGGTGGCCGGAGCCGCGGGCGAGCTGGTGAGCACCCTCACCGACCTGGACCGCTTCTACGCGGCACTGCTCGGCGGCCGGCTGCTGTCCCCGTACTGGCTGCACGAGATGACGGACACCCGCGCCGCACACGGCCTGTACGGCATGGGGCTGTTCCCGGTGAAACTGCCGTGCGGCACGACGGTGTGGGGGCACAACGGCCGCATCACCGGCAGCTACGTGCGCACCGCGGCCACGGTCGGCGGCCGTCGCGTCCTCACCTTCCGCGTGAACACAACGTCGGTGGCAGACCCCGACCTCGAACCGGCCTTGCTCGCCGCCGAGTTCTGCCCCCGCACCTCGTAGAACGAGCCGGTTCCGAACGAAGATCCCGGCTCGCGACACTCGTTCGAGTGACGCTCGGTCAGGCCCCGGCCGGACTCGAACTCATGGCCTTCAGAGCGGCACGATGTCCGGCGCCCCCAACCGCGCCGCGTCCGCCGTCAGGTCGTCCGGCTGCCGCTGCGACTCGCGCTCTGCCTCCACCCGCTTCTCGTAGTGCTCGACCTCGCGCTCGATCTGGTCCTTGTCCCAGCCGAGCACCGGCGCCATCAGCTCGGCGGCCTCGCGGGCGGAGCGCGCCCCCCGATCGAAGGTCTCGATGGAGATTCGGGTGCGCCGGGTCAGCACGTCGTCCAGATGCCGCGCCCCCTCGTGCGAGGCGGCGTAGACGATCTCGGCGCGCAGATAGTCCTCGGCGGCCTGCATCGGCTCACCCAGAGTGGCGTCCGAGGCGATGAGCTCGAGGACCTCCTCCGCGAGGCTGCCGTACCGATTCAGCAGATGCTCGACCCGGGCGACATGAAGCCCGGTGCGCGCCGCGATCCGCGCCCGCGCGTTCCACAGCGCCCGGTAACCCTCGGCACCCAGCAGCGGTACGTCCTCCGTGACGCACTCGGCGACCCGGGTGTCGAGCCCGTGCACCGCCTCGTCGACGGCGTCCTTGGCCATCACCCGGTAGGTCGTGTACTTGCCACCCGCCACGACGACGAGTCCCGGCACCGGATGCGCCACGGTGTGCTCGCGGGAGAGCTTGCTGGTGGCGTCCGACTCACCGGCGAGCAGGGGCCGGAGGCCCGCGTACACGCCCTGGACGTCGTCCCGGGTCAGCGGTACCGCGAGCACCGAGTTCACGTGCTCCAGCAGATAGTCGATGTCCGCGCTGGAGGCGGCCGGGTGGGCCTTGTCCAGGTCCCAGTCGGTGTCGGTGGTGCCGATGATCCAGTGCCGGCCCCAGGGGATGACGAACAGCACGGACTTCTCGGTGCGCAGGATCAGCCCCGTGGAGGAGTGGATGCGGTCCTTGGGCACGACGAGGTGGATGCCCTTGGAGGCGCGGACGTGGAACTGCCCGCGCTCGCCGACCATCGCCTGGGTGTCGTCGGTCCACACCCCGGTCGCGTTCACCACCTGCTTGGCGCGGATCTCGTACTCCCCGCCCGCCTCGACGTCCTGCACCCGGGCCCCGACCACCCGCTCGCCCTCCCGCAGGAACCCGGTCACCCGGGCGCGGTTGGCGGTCCTGGCGCCGTAGGCGGTCGCGGTGCGCACCAGGGTGGCGACGAAGCGGGCGTCGTCCATCTGGGCGTCGTAGTACTGAAGCGCCCCGACCAGCGCGTCCTTCTTCAAGGCGGGCGCGACCCGCAGGGCGTGACGGTGGCTCAGGTGCCGGTGCGTGGGCAGACCCCTGCCGTGTCCCCGGGCCATCGACATGGCGTCGTAGAGCGCGACGCCCGAGCCGGCGTACCACCGCTCCCAGCCCTTGTGCTGCAAGGGGTACAGGAAGGGCACGGGCTTCACGAGATGCGGGGCGAGCCGCTCGAGGAGCAGTCCGCGCTCCTTCAACGCCTCGCGGACGAGGGCGAAGTCGAGCATCTCCAGATAGCGCAGGCCGCCGTGGATCAGCTTGCTGGAGCGGCTGGAGGTGCCCGACGCCCAGTCACGCGCCTCGACCAGTCCCACGGACAGGCCCCGGGTCACCGCGTCGAGCGCGGTACCCGCACCGACCACGCCGGCTCCCACCACCAGGATGTCCAGTTCCCGCTCGGCCATCGCCGCGAGTGACTCGGCGCGCTGCGCCGGCCCCAGTGTCGCTGTCCTCACCACTGCTGCCTCCAGCTGTCGGTCGAACCGGTCACCGTCGCGGGCCGGATCTTCCATGACTAGTGGCCCGGTCCGTATCCCCCATGCCCAATCCTGACCGGGTTGCCCGACTTCGGCCACCAGTCACCCTCAGCCTGTGGATAACTTTCACCGCTGCACAGGCCAAAGCTCACAACCCCACACGAAGACACACGGAATCAATCCCGTATATCGGTCATATTTACTCCTAGTCTGACATTGCGCTCGCTCGTCCAGTCCACAGGGCTTGCGCACCTGTCCCGCTTCGGTTACTGGGAAGGACGGCCCACGCCATGCCCGCAGATCTCGCCGTGATCGGACTCGGTCCCTACGGACTGCCCCTGGCCCAGGCCGCTGTCGCCGCCGGCATCTCCACGCTCGGCTACCGCACCGGCCCCGAGGCCGGCTCCCTCAGCCCCGCCGAACTGCGCCGGATGCTCTCGGGGGGCTTCCGGACGGCCGCGGGCCCCGCCGAACTCGGTCGCGTGCGTACGGCGGTCATCTGCGCGCCGACCCCGGCGGGCCCGGACGGCGGCCTGGACCTGAGCCAGGTGGAGGCGGCCGCCCGCACGTTGAGCACACACCTGCGCCCGCACACCACCGTCATCCTGGAGTCGCCCGTCCCGCCGGGCACCACCGAGGACTTCCTGCGCCCGCTCCTCGAAGAGGGCTCGGGCCTGTGCGCGGGCCGCGACTTCCACCTCGCCTACTCCCCCACCCGCGTCGACCCCGGCAACCGCGACTTCACGCCCGCCACCACCCCCAAGGTGATCGGCGGCCTCACGCCCGCGTGCACCGAATCAGCAGCCGCCTTCTACTCGCGCCTCACCGACAAGGTGGTACGCGCGCGTGGCCCGCGCGAGGCGGAGACGGTCCAGCTCCTGGAGACCAACTACCGCCACGTCAACATCGCCCTCGTCAACGAGATGGCCGTCCTCTGCCACGACCTCGGGGTCGACCTGTGGGACGTCATCCGCTGCGCGGAGACCAAGCCCTTCGGCTTCCAGGCGTTCCGCCCCGGCCCGGGTGTCGGCGGCCACACGATCCCCCGCGACCTCAGCAGAGCCGGCCGCTCCCTGCGCATGGTCGAGCTCGCCCGGCAGGTCAACGACCAGATGCCCCGTTACGTCGTCCAGCGCGCCGCCGCCCTCCTCAACGAGCACGGCAAGTCCGCGCGCGGCGCCCGGATCCTCCTTCTCGGCGTCACCTACAAGCCCGACCTCGCAGACCAGCAGGGCACACCCGCCCAGGAGGTCGCCGTACGCCTGATGGAACTCGGCGCCTCCGTCAGCTACCACGACCCCCACGTCCCGTCCTGGAGCGTCCTGGACCGCCCGGTCCCCCGCGCGGACTCCCTCTACGAGGCGGCGGCCGACGCGGACCTGACGATCCTGCTCCAGCAGCACCGGACGTACGACCTCCAGGGCCTGTCGGTGAAGGCCCAGCTGCTGCTGGACACGCGGGGGGCCACGCCCACGGGGGCGGCGCACCGCCTCTGACGTCAAAAGGCCGGTGGCTCTGTCGGACCCACCTGTTAATCTCCCCTCACTCGTCGCACAGTCGTGCGCACACTTCTCGGCTTCACCATTCCGCTCGTTCCATCCCGTGGGGGGATTCCTGTCATGAGCCAGTCAGCTCCGCCGCCTGCCCAGCCGCCTACCGAGCCGCAGGCCCAGCCGCCTGCCCAGCCCCAGCCGGTCGACGGCAACCCGTACGCGCAGCAGCCGGGCGCCGTACCCCCGCCTCCGGCGCCGGGGGTCCCGTACGGGGCCGTCCCGGCACCCGCTCCTGTGCGCAACAACCTCGGCCTCGGTCTGCTGGCCGCCTTCGTCGCCGCCGTGGTCGCAGGCGGTGTGTACGGCGCGATCATCGGCCTGACCAAGCACGAGATCGGCTGGGCGGCGGTCGGCGTCGGCTTCCTGGTCGGCCTCGCCGCGGGTCGTCTCGGTGGCCGCAACCCCGTGCTGCCGGTCGCGAGCGCGGTCCTGTCGCTGGGCTCCGTCTACGTCGGCCAGCTGGTGGGCGAGGCCATGATCGGCGCCAAGGAGACCTCGCTGAGCTTCAGCGAACTCTTCTTCCAGCACTTCGACGTCCTCCAGGAGGCCTGGAAGGCGGACGCCGACCCGCTGACGTTCGTGTTCTTCGCGATCGCCGCGTACGTCGCCTTCACCGGCGCCAGGAAGGCGGCGCTCTGACACTGCCGGTGCCCGGCGAAGGGGCGGCGCATCGGTGGTAAAGGGGGCGCGTGGGTGCGGCGGCCTCCGGGGCTGGTGGCATGGGGGCGCGGCGCGGGTACCTTGCGGAGACAGGTGGGGTCGGTCGTAGCGGGTACTACGGCGGGCCCATGGATGGATCAGGGAGTGTCCGCCCCTAGCCCTTGTGGGGACGGCCGCTCACCATCACGCCAACAAGGTGGAGCCCACCGCAGCGGTCACTGCAGCGGGCTCCGGGCTGGTTCACGGGTGTCCGCCCCTAAGCTCTCTGGGGGCGGCCGCTCACCAGCTGTGGATCCACAAGACACACCTCCTCCGGAACTTCACCAGCCGAAGCCGAATGCGATCCCAGCGGGTGGGCTTGCGATCCCAGCGGGTGGGCTTGCGGTGACGGCCCATCGGCACGCCCCGTTCCACGACGCCACCCAGTTGACCCGGTGGGCAGCACGTCGGAACTCGGGCCGGGCCCCGACGGCGGGGTCCGGAACCGGTGTCCTTGGAAGGGGGCGGCCCGAAGAGCTTGGGTCGCCGATCAAGGACACTACCGCCCGCTTACGCCCGTTCGGCCCACATTCGCCCCGAACGCACCCGCACGCCCCCACGCCGCCGAACGCGCCCCCACCAGCCCTTTCGGGCACGCAAAAGGCCGGCCGCCCCACCCGGGGTGACCGGCCCTCAATCCGCCATAAGCCCTGCCGCTACCGCTTGTGCTGCGAGTCCGCCACCGTCACCTCGACCCGCTGGAACTCCTTCAGCTCGCTGTACCCGGTCGTGGCCATCGCCCGCTTCAACGCGCCGAAGAAGTTCATCGAGCCGTCGGGGATGTGCGACGGGCCGGTGAGGACCTCCTCGATGGTGCCGACCGTGCCGAGGTCGACCTTCTTGCCGCGCGGCAGTTCCTCGTTGACGGCCTCCATGCCCCAGTGGTGGCCGCGGCCCGGCGCGTCCGTGGCGCGGGCCAGCGGGGAGCCCATCATCACGGCGTCCGCGCCGCAGGCGATCGCCTTGGGGAGGTCACCGGACCAGCCCACACCGCCGTCGGCGATCACGTGCACGTACCGGCCGCCGGACTCGTCCATGTAGTCGCGGCGGGCCGCGGCCACGTCGGCCACCGCGGTCGCCATCGGGACCTGGATGCCGAGCACGTTCCGAGTCGTGTGCGCCGCGCCGCCGCCGAAGCCGACCAGGACGCCCGCCGCGCCGGTGCGCATCAGGTGCAGGGCCGCGGTGTAGGTGGCGCAGCCGCCGACGATCACCGGGACGTCGAGCTCGTAGATGAACTGCTTCAGGTTCAGCGGCTCGTGCGAACCGGAGACGTGCTCCGCCGAGACCGTCGTACCGCGGATGACGAAGATGTCCACGCCCGCGTCCACGACCACCTTGGAGAACTCGGCGGTGCGCTGCGGGGAGAGCGCGGCGGCCGTGACCACGCCCGAGTCGCGCACCTCCTTGATGCGCTGGCCGATCAGCTCCTCCTTGATGGGGGCGGAGTAGATCTCCTGAAGACGGCGGGTCGCGGCGTCCACGTCCAGGCCGGCGATCTCGTCGAGCAGCGGCTGCGGGTCCTCGTACCGCGTCCACAGGCCTTCGAGGTTCAGCACGCCCAGGCCGCCGAGCTCGCCGATGCGGATCGCGGTGGCCGGGGAGACGACCGAGTCCATGGGAGCGGCCAGGAACGGCAGCTCGAAGCGGTAGGCGTCGATCTGCCAGGCGATCGAGACCTCCTTCGGGTCGCGCGTACGACGGCTGGGGACGACGGCGATGTCGTCGAAGGCGTACGCCCGGCGGCCGCGCTTGCCGCGCCCGATCTCGATCTCAGTCACGATGTGTGGCCTTTCCCTGATGCGTTGCAGCGCCTTCCAGTATCCCCGACGGGTACGACAAGGGCGGCCCCGGATGCCCCGGGACCGCCCTCACGCGCGCGTGGCTCTCAGCGAAGGCTCACTTGCGGCTGTAGTTCGGCGCCTCGACCGTCATCTGGATGTCGTGCGGGTGCGACTCCTTGAGCCCCGCCGAGGTGATCCGTACGAAGCGGCCCTTGGACTCCATCTCGTCGATGGTGGCCGCGCCCACGTAGCCCATGGTCTGACGCAGCCCGCCGACGAGCTGGTGCAGGACGCTGGAGAGCGGGCCGCGGTAGGGCACCTGGCCCTCGATGCCCTCGGGCACGAGCTTGTCGTCGGAACCGACCTCGGCCTGGAAGTAGCGGTCCTTCGAGTACGACTTGGCCTGGCCGCGCGACTGCATGGCACCCAGCGAGCCCATGCCGCGGTACGACTTGAACTGCTTGCCGTTGATGAACTGGAGCTCGCCGGGCGACTCCTCGCAGCCGGCCAGAAGGCTGCCGAGCATCACGGTGTCGGCGCCCGCGGCGAGCGCCTTGCCGATGTCGCCGGAGTACTGCAGGCCGCCGTCGCCGATCAGCGGAATGCCGGCCGGGCGGGCCGCGAGGGAGGCCTCGTAGATCGCGGTGACCTGCGGGACGCCGATGCCGGCGACGACACGGGTGGTGCAGATGGAGCCCGGTCCGACACCGACCTTGATGCCGTCGACACCGGCGTCGATGAGCGCTTGGGCGCCGTCGCGGGTGGCGACGTTGCCGCCGATCACGTCGACGCCGACGCTCGACTTGATCTTCGACATCCAGCTCAGGGCGTTGCTGTTGTGACCGTGCGAGGTGTCGACGACCAGGAAGTCCACACCGGCCTCGGCGAGCGCCTGGGCGCGCTCCAGGGCCTCGGGGCTGGCGCCGACGGCGGCACCGACGAGGAGGCGGCCCTCGGAGTCCTTGGCGGCGTTGGGGTACTTCTCCGCCTTGACGAAGTCCTTGACGGTGATGAGGCCCTTGAGGACACCGGCCTCGTCGACGAGGGGAAGCTTCTCGATCTTGTGGCGGCGCAGCAGTTCCATGGCGTCGGTGCCGGAGATGCCGACCTGGCCGGTGACCAGCGGCATCGGCGTCATGACCTCGCGCACCTGGCGGCTGCGGTCCGACTCGAAGGCCATGTCACGGTTGGTGACGATGCCGAGGAGCTTGCCGGCCGGGTCGGTGACCGGGACGCCGCTGATGCGGAACTTGGCGCACAGCGCGTCGGCCTCGGCGAGGGTGGCCTCGGGGTTCACGGTGATGGGGTCGGTGACCATGCCGGACTCGGACCGCTTGACCAGGTCGACCTGGTTGACCTGGTCCTCGACGGAGAGGTTGCGGTGCAGCACGCCGACGCCGCCGAGGCGGGCCATCGCGATGGCCATGCGGGACTCGGTCACCTTGTCCATGGCGGCCGAGAGCAGCGGGATGTTGACCCGGACGTTGCGGGAGATGCGGGACGAGGTGTCGACCGCGTTGGGGAGCACCTCGGACGCTCCCGGCAGCAGCAGCACGTCGTCGTAGGTGAGCCCGAGCGTCGCGAATTTACCGGGCACTCCGTCGACGTTTGCAGTCATGACACCTTCCCCAAATGGCCTTGATCGGTGCGGATGTCCATGCTAACGGGAAGCAGGGGCGTCACATTCCACGGATTCCACGGCTCGGATCTGCTCCGGGCTTCGTATGTTCGTACGAAACAGGGTGCCGCCCGTTCAGGAGGGCGCCCTTGTCCAGCGCGCCCTACTGCTCGGCCAGCGCCCTCAGCCTGCTCAGTGCCCGATGCTGGGCCACACGGACCGCACCGGGTGACATTCCCAACATCTGACCCGTCTCCTCCGCCGTCAACCCCACGGCGATGCGCAGCAGCAGCAGTTCACGCTGGTTCTCGGGGAGGTTGGCCAGGAGTTTCTTGGCCCACTCCGCGTCACTGCTGAGCAGTGCCCGCTCCTCGGGGCCGAGCGAGTCGTCCGGCCGCTCGGGCATCTCGTCCGAGGGGACGGCCGTGGAACCGGGATGGCGCATCGCCGCACGTTGCAGGTCGGCGACCTTGTGCGCGGCGATGGCGAAGACGAACGCCTCGAAGGGGCGCCCGGTGTCGCGGTAGCGCGGCAGCGCGAGGAGGACGGCTACGCAGACCTCCTGCGCGAGGTCCTCCACGAAGTGCCGGGCGTCGCCGGGCAGACGGGACAGCCGGGTGCGGCAGTAGCGCAGGGCCAGCGGGTGGACATGGGCGAGCAGGTCGTGCGTGGCCTGCTCGTCCCCTTCCACCGCGCTGTGGACGAGCGCACCGATCGCCCCATGGGGATGAGCCGCCTCGTCGTCACGCATCGGTCCATGGTGCCCTGGCGTCGTTGGATCCGTGACATCGCGCTGGTCGTTGTGCACCGAAGCGTTATGAGCAGGTGCGCTGGAACTCATACCCTGCGCCCTCCCCTTCCGCTCGACCGACTCGTCCCCGAGAGACTCCACATCTCAAGGATGCGGCATCCGCGCCGAAACGAGCAGCGGGCGCCGAGCGGGCTGCTTGACCGACGTCGCGGACCGCGCCCCCTCAGGGGCGCGGGGCGGCACCGATCTGCGGCTCCCGCGTGGGCGCGACCAGCCACGATCGGCCCGCACCAAGACGACAACCTGTACGACCGAGCTCTCAGCGAACCAAGCCCCAGCGGAACCCGAGCGCCACAGCGTGCGCCCGGTCCGACGCGCCGAGCTTCTTGAACAACCGCCGCGCGTGCGTCTTCACGGTGTCCTCGGACAGGAACAGCTCGCGCCCGATCTCCGCGTTGGACCGGCCGTGACTCATGCCCTCGAGCACCTGGATCTCACGCGCGGTGAGCGTGGGCGCCGCGCCCATCTCCGCGGACCGCAGCCGGCGCGGGGCGAGCCGCCAGGTCGGGTCGGCGAGCGCCTGCGTCACCGTGGCTCGCAACTCCGCGCGGGAGGCATCCTTGTGGAGGTAGCCACGCGCACCGGCGGCGACCGCGAGGGCGACCCCGTCGAGGTCCTCGGCGACCGTGAGCATGATGATGCGGGCCCCGGGGTCGGCGGACAGCAGCCGCCGCACGGTCTCGACGCCGCCCAGACCGGGCATGCGTACGTCCATCAGAATCAGGTCCGAACGGTCCGCGCCCCAGCGGCGGAGGACTTCCTCGCCGTTGGCCGCGGTCGTCACGCGCTCGACGCCGGGCACGGTCGCGACCGCGCGGCGGAGCGCCTCTCGGGCAAGCGGGGAGTCGTCGCAGACGAGGACGGATGTCATGGCCGCCCTCCGCAGCTGATGCACGTCACCTTGAGCCTCCAGGCTGGTACGAAATCGTCACCTGTGCGGTCGACCGTCTCGGACGCCTGCCCGAGCACTTGTTGCTTCAACCGCCTCCGCACTCTCAACGACGGTCACCCGAAAGAGTTACGGGGCTGCGCACTGTCTTCGGCACTCTACGTGAGGGCGCGGACACGGTGCAGACATGCACGACGGACCCACAACGTTTCATCACAACCCATGCCCCATTCAGACCCATTTCTTCCCATTTCCTGGTGTCTGAGGCTAGATTCGCAATGAGTCATATTTTCATCTCCTTAGATCGTAGATGTACGGTCGTGGACACCGTATCCGCCCAGAACGGCTACAAGGGGTCACGCAATGGCAGATTTCTCCCGCCTTCCCGGACCGAACGCGGACCTGTGGGACTGGCAGCTCCTGGCCGCCTGTCGCGGAGTGGACAGCTCGCTCTTCTTTCATCCGGAGGGCGAGCGCGGTGCGGCCCGGAGCGCTCGCGAGAACTCGGCCAAGGAGGTCTGCATGAGATGCCCGGTGCGCGCGCAGTGCGCGGCGCACGCGCTCGCGGTGAGAGAGCCGTACGGCGTGTGGGGCGGGCTGACCGAGGACGAGCGCGAGGAGCTCATGGGGCGGGCGCGGCACCGGCTGGTGTCGGCGTCCTCCGTCGGGAGCGACGCGTCGAACAATTGAAGGAACGTTTCTTCGGGAAGGGCACGCGCGCGCGTGCCCTTCCTTACTTTCGTCCCGCCGCGATCGCGAGCTGGTCCAGCGTCGCCGCCACCGCGGGCACCTGCGCCAGGTCGGGCAGGGTGAGCGCGACGATCTCCCGCCGCACCGCCGGTTCCAGCGTCACCGTGCGCGCGCCGCGCGGCCGTACGGACTCGACGGCGAGCTGGGGCAGGACGGCGACTCCGAGGCCGGCGCCCACCAGGCCGACGACCGCCGGGTAGTCGTCGGTCGCGAAGTCGATGCGGGGCGTGAAGCCGGCACTCTCGCACACCTCCACCAACTGGCCGCGGCAGCGCGGGCATCCGGCGATCCACGACTCCCCGGCGAGCTCCCCGATGGCCACGGACCCCGCGCGCGCGAGCCGGTGCCGCTCCGGTACGAGGGCGACGAGCCGGTCGGTCAGCAGGGGCCGTACGACGAGGTCGCCCCACTCGTCGCCGCCCGCGGCCCCCTCGTACCGGAAGGCGAGCGCGATGTCGCAGTCGCCCTCCCTCAACAGGCCGACGGAGTGCGGGGGTTCGGCCTCCTCCAGGGAGACCCGGGTGCCGGGGTGGGCGGCGCGCAGGGCGGCGAGGGCGGTGGGGACGAGGGTGGAGCTGCCGCTGGGGAAGGAGACGAGCCGGACCCGCCCGGCCCGCAGCCCGGCGATGGCGGCGACCTCCTCCTCCGCCGCCGTGAGGCCCGCCAGGATGCCGGAGGCGTGCCGCACCAGGGCCTGGCCGGCCTGGGTCAGCCGCATCTCGCGCCCGCTGCGGACCAGCAACGGGGTGCCGACGGACGTCTCCAGGGCCTTCATCTGCTGGCTGACGGCGGGCTGGGTGCAGCCCAGTTCGCGCCCAGCGGCGGAGAAGGAGCCGGTGGCGGCGACGGCGCGCAGGACACGGAGATGTCGGGCCTCGATCACCCCGCAAGGATAAGCCGTGCTTTGATGCCCCGCCGAATAATGCGTGGCACCTTTGGGGGCCGTCCCCTACCGTGCCGCTATGAAGCTTCTGTCGGTGAATCTGGGCCGCGAGAAGGCCGTCACGTACACGGACAACCCGGAGGGCGTCACCGGTATCGACAAGCGGCCGGTCGACGGGCCGGTGCGGGTGTCCGCGCCCGGCCCCAAGGGCATCGGCGGCAGTGCCCTCGCCGGGGACGCGGTGTGCAAGAGGCAGCACCACGGCGGTGACGACCAGGCCGTGTACGCGATGGCGCGCGAGGACCTGGACGAGTGGCAGGGCGAGCTGGGCCGTGTGCTGGCCAACGGCGCGTTCGGCGAGAACCTCACCACCGAGGGCATCGACGTCTCCGGCGCGCGGATCGGTGAGCGCTGGCGCATCGGGCCGGAGGTGGTGCTGGAGGTCACCAGCGCGCGGATCCCGTGCGGCACCTTCCAGGGACACATGGGTGAGCAGCGCTGGGTGAAGCGGTTCACGCAGAAGGGCGCGCCGGGCGCGTACCTGCGGGTGATACAGCCGGGCGAGATCCGTACCGGGGACCCGGTCGAGATCGTGCACCGGCCGGACCACGACGTGACGGTCGCCCTGGCGTTCCGGGCGATGACCACCGAACGGCCGCTCCAGCCAAGGCTGTTGGCGGCGGGCGAGGCGCTCCATCCGGAGCTGCGGAAGTGGGCGCGTGAGTATGTGGAGAAGCACGGCGCCTGACGGGCCCTCGGCGAGCGGACGCTGTCGGTCCCGGTCATTAACCTTGCGCCATGACAACGGCATTGATTACGGGATCGACCGCGGGCATCGGTGCCGCGTTCGCACGACGGCTGGCGGCTGACGGGCACAACCTGGTGCTGGTGGCCCGCGACACCAAGCGGCTCCAGGACCAGGCGACCGAACTCCACGACCGCCACGGCATCGAGGCCGAGGTCCTCACCGCCGACCTCGCCACGGACACCGGCATCGAGGCGGTCGCCGCCCGTCTGTCGGACCGCAGGTCCCCCGTGGACCTCCTCGTCAACAACGCCGGCTTCGGCAACAAGGGCCGCTATCTCGAGGTCTCCATGGCCGACGAGCTGAAGATGCTCAAGGTGCACTGCGAGGCGGTGCTGCGGCTGACGTCGGCGGCGTCGGAGGCGATGCGGGAGCGGGGGCGCGGGGGTGTCGTGAACGTCGCCTCGGTGGCCGCGTTCGTGCCGCGCGGGACGTACGGCGCCTCGAAGGCCTGGGTCGTGCAGTTCACCCAGGGCGCGGCGAAGGATTTGGCGGGGAGCGGGGTCCGGCTGATGGCCCTGTGCCCGGGTTTCGTGCGGACCGAGTTCCACCAGCGGGCCGGGATGGGCACGGACAACATCCCCGGCTGGATGTGGCTCGACGCGGACAAGCTGGTCGCCGCGGCGCTCACCGACCTGTCCCACGGCAAGACCCTGTCGATCCCGGACCCGCGGTACAAGGCGCTCATGGGACTGGTGAAGGTGGCGCCCCGCGGTCTGCTGGGCGGGATCTCGTCGAGGACGGGGCGGAAGTACGGGCCGCAGTGACCGGCCCGGTGAGCGCATGCCGTCCTGGTGCCGCCGGGCGGACAATGGTGGCGTAATGCCGGACCCAGGGGGGCCGGAGGCGATCGCGCATGACGTTCGTACAGCTCATCGACTGCAGGACCAGCCGTTTCGACGAGATGAACCGGCTGATGGACACGTGGGTCGAGCAGACCAAGGGGAAGCGGACCGCGACGCACGCGGTGGTCGGCAAGGACCGGTCCGACGCGTCGCACTTCGTCGAGATCGTGGAGTTCCCGTCGTACGAGGAGGCGATGCGCAATTCGGGGCTGCCGGAGACCGAGCGGATCTTCGAGGACATGGTCGCACTGTGTGACGAGGTGCCGACCTTCACGGATCTGGACGTGGTGCGGGACGAGCAGCTGGATCCGGCGGTGGCGCGGGAGTTCTTCGAGCAGGCCGGGCGGGCCGGGACGGCGGAGCTGTTCGAGCGGTTCACCGACGACTACCTCGACCATGATCCCGCCAACCCCGGGGACCTGGGGCTCGCGGCGGCGCGCGAGGAGTACGAGGGGTGGCGGCGGTCCTTCGAGTTCACCTTCCGGGTGGACGACCAGATCGCCCAGGGCGACCGGGTGTGCACCCGCTGGACCTGGGCCGGGAAGCACACCGGCGAGTTCGTGGGCATCCCGGCGACCGGGCAGAACGTGACCATGACCGGGACGACCTGGCACCGGTTCCGGGACGGGCGGATCTGCGAGGGATGGTGGCAGTACGACCGTGCGGGGCTGATGGAGCAGCTCGGGGTACTCGGTCAGTGACGCCGAAGACCTGGTGACCCGCGAAGGGGAAAGCCCCCGTTCCCTCCTGGCGAGGGAACGGGGGCCTCCTTACGAGCGGTTCGCTCAGTGGGAGTGGCCGTGGCTGTGACCACCGGCGGCCGGCTCCTCCTCTTCCTTCTTCTCGACGACCAGGGTCTCGGTCGTCAGGAGGAGGGAGGCGATGGAGGCGGCGTTCTCCAGGGCGGAGCGGGTGACCTTGACCGGGTCGATGACGCCGGCCTTGACCAGGTCGCCGTACTCGCCGGTCGCGGCGTTGAAGCCCTGGCCCTTGTCGAGCTCGGCGACCTTGGAGGTGATGACGTAGCCCTCCAGGCCGGCGTTCTCGGCGATCCAGCGCAGCGGCTCGACGACGGCCTTGCGGACCACGGCGACACCGGTGGCCTCGTCGCCGGTCTTGCCGAGGCCGCCCTCGAGCACCTTGGCGGCGTGGACCAGAGCGGAGCCACCACCGGAGACGATGCCCTCCTCGACCGCGGCGCGGGTCGCGGAGATGGCGTCCTCCAGACGGTGCTTCTTCTCCTTCAGCTCCACCTCGGTGGCGGCGCCGACCTTGATCACGCACACGCCGCCGGCCAGCTTCGCGAGGCGCTCCTGGAGCTTCTCGCGGTCCCAGTCGGAGTCGGTGTTCTCGATCTCGGCCTTGATCTGGGCGACCCGGCCCTGGACGGCGGCGGAGTCACCGGCGCCGTCGACGATCGTGGTGTCGTCCTTGGTGACCGTGACACGGCGGGCGGAGCCCAGCACGTCCAGGCCGACCTGGTCGAGCTTGAGGCCGACCTCCTCGGAGATGACCTCGGCGCCGGTCAGCGTGGCCATGTCCTGGAGCATCGCCTTGCGACGGTCGCCGAAGCCGGGGGCCTTGACGGCGACCGCGTTGAAGGTGCCGCGGATCTTGTTGACGACCAGGGTCGACAGGGCCTCGCCCTCGACGTCCTCGGCGATGATCAGCAGCGGCTTGGAGGCGCCCGCCTGGATGACCTTCTCGAGGAGCGGCAGCAGGTCCTGGATCGAGGAGATCTTGCCCTGGTTGATCAGGATGTACGGGTCGTCGAGGACGGCCTCCATACGCTCCTGGTCGGAGACCATGTAGGGGGACAGGTAGCCCTTGTCGAAGGCCATGCCCTCGGTGAAGTCCAGCTCCAGACCGAAGGTGTTGGACTCCTCGACGGTGATGACACCGTCCTTGCCGACCTTGTCCATCGCCTCGGCGATGAGCTCGCCGACCTGCGCGTCCTGGGCGGACAGACCGGCGACGGCGGCGATGTCGGACTTCTCGTCGATCGGGCGGGCGGTCGCGAGGAGCTCCTCGGACACGGCCTTGACCGCGGCGTCGATGCCCTTCTTCAGGGCGGCCGGGGAGGCACCCGCGGCGACGTTCTTCAGGCCCTCGCGCACCAGCGCCTGGGCGAGCACGGTGGCGGTGGTGGTGCCGTCACCCGCGATGTCGTTGGTCTTGGTCGCCACCTCCTTCACCAGCTGGGCACCGAGGTTCTCGTACGGGTCCTCGACCTCGACCTCGCGGGCGATGGTGACACCGTCGTTGGTGATGGTGGGAGCGCCGAACTTCTTGTCGATGACGACGTTGCGGCCCTTGGGGCCGATCGTCACCTTGACCGTGTCGGCAAGCTTGTTGACGCCGCGCTCGAGGGCGCGACGGGCGTCCTCGTCGAACTTCAGGATCTTCGCCATGGGAGCGGTTCAGCCCTCTCGGAAAATGTGGGTGAAACGAACTGCGCCCCAGACGCCCGGCTTCATAAGGTGGCGGGGGCCCGGGGCGCAGCTCACAAGCAAAATGTGCTTGAGGTGTCTTACTTCTCGATGACCGCGAGCACGTCGCGGGACGAGAGGACGAGGTACTCCTCGCCGTTGTACTTCACCTCGGTGCCGCCGTACTTGCTGTACAGCACGATGTCGCCGACCTTCACGTCGAGCGGCAGGCGCTCGCCGTTCTCGAAGCGGCCCGGACCCACGGCGAGGATGACGCCCTCCTGGGGCTTCTCCTTCGCGGTGTCCGGGATGACCAGGCCAGAGGCGGTGGTCTGCTCGGCGTCGAGCGGCTGGACCACAATGCGGTCCTCGAGCGGCTTGATGGCAACCTTGGAGCTGGTGGTCGTCACGATCCGACCTCCCCCTTCGGAGATCTCACGGGGTTAACTGTCTGAGGTGGCGACCAGGTGGATCCGTCGTCGCGGGTGCCGGACCTGCCCGTCGCTGTGTTGGCACTCTCCAGGGGGGAGTGCCAGACCTGAGACTATGACCGCGATTAGCACTCGGTCAAGCGGAGTGCCAATCGCGTCTCCGGCCGTGGCCTCCGGAGCACCCCTACAGGTAGTCCTCCAGCCGCCCCACCGTCAGCCCGCGCCGCTGGATCTCCCTCAGCAGCCTCGTCGTGCGTTCCGTCAGGGTGGGACCCGTCGTCTCCGCCGATGTCACCGAGACGATGTCGCCCGCCCTCAGCCCCCGTCTCTCCCCCTGCGCCGACACGCTCCACAGCACCACCGCCGACAGCCCGCAGTCGGCCGCCGCGCGCAGGGTCGTGCGGTCGTACGTGCCGTAGGGCGGCCGGAACAGCCGCGGGCGGATGCCGAAGCGGGAGCGCACCTTCTCCTGCTGGCCGCAGATCTCGGCGCGCTGTCCGGCGTACGGCAGGCCGCGCAGGGCGGGGTGGTCGAGGGTGTGGTTCTGGATGCTCGCGCCGACCGACTGGAGGCGCGCGAAGTGGCCGTACCCGGGGCCGACGACGCTGTCCGTGAGGAACATGCTGACGGGCAGCCGCAGTTCACGGACCAGCTCGACGAACCGCGGGTCCTTCTCCGCGCCGTCGTCGTAGGTGAGGAAGACGACCCGGTCGGACGTCGGCACCCGCTTCGCCACCGGCGGCAGGCCGCCGCGGCCCACCGGCGCGCGGGCCGGCATCCGCGGGGGCGCGGGCAGCGGGGCCGTCAGCCCCCAGTGGCGGTACGGCCGTCCGTCCGCCTGCACCGGGCCGTGCGACCCGACCCGCTGGGCCGCCTTCTTCCCCAGCCGTTCGATGGGGTCGACGGACTGGGCGCAGCCGGCGAGGAGTGCGGCCGCCAGCCCCGCGGCGACCAGGGTCCGCGGTCTCACAGGTAGTCCTCCAGGCGTGCGACGGAGTACCCCTCGGCCGTGACCTTGTCCAGGAAGCGGCGGACCATGTCGGTCATCGTGCCCTTCCAGTCCTCCCGGCCCCGGAAGTGGCTGAGCACGATGTCGCCGGGGTGGATCTCCCGGTCCCACTCGCGGTACTCCCAGTGGTCGACGAAGACCTCCTCGTTCCAGATCGGCGCGTACCTGATGCCGCAGGACTTCGCCGCGCGCAGGGTGTCCTCGTTGTAGTTGCCGTAGGGCGGCCGGAAGAGCGCGGGCCGTGTGCCGTACCGCTTCTCCATGACGTCCTGCATCCCGCAGATCTCGCGCTTCTGGCGGGCGTACGACAGCGCGGGCAGGTAGGGGTGGTGGAGGGTGTGGTTGTTGAGGGCGACCCCCCTGTCCCGCATCTTCCGGAAGTACCCGTAGTCCTCCTTCACCAGGTAGTCGCTGAGGAAGGCGGTGTAGGGGATCCGCAGCTCGCTCATCATCCGCAGGAACGCGGGGTCCTTCTCGGCGCCGTCGTCGATGGTGAGGAAGACGATCTTCTGCTCGGTGGGGACGGTGGTGAAGACCGGCGGCAGCCCCTTCTCCTCGTGGCCGTCGACCTCGAAGCCCTCGCGGGTGGTGACGCGGGGCTTGGTCACGGGCGCCGGCGGGGCCGTCAGCGGGACCCTCTTCAGCCCCCAGCGCCTGGCGGCGGCGATCCGGGTCTGTTCGGCGCGGAGCCTGGCGGCCCGGATGGCGGTCTTGTCGGCCTGGAGCTCGGCGGCGGGAGCCGGGGGCGCCTTGAGGGGCGGCCGGCTCCCCGCGTCGGTCCCGGCCGGGCGGGCGCACCCGGAGACCAGGGCGGCCACGGCCAGGAGGACGAGTCCGCCGTGGATCGACACCCTCAACGCACCATTTTTGTAGTTTTGTCCTACTGTTCCCATGGCGCCGGATCCTCGCAGGTCACGGCGTCGCACCCGGGCCGACACCGCCGCTCGGGAGCGGACCGTCCACCGACTGGCCCACAATGACCCGGTGAACGACCTCGCCCCTCTCCTGACCCCCGAGGGCCGTGCCCTCCTCGACGAAGTGCGCGGCACCGCCCCCGCCGACGAACTCGCCGTCGCCACCCGGCTGCGCCGCGAGCACCCGGCCGCACTGGTCTCCGCGGCGCTCGGCCAGGCCCGGCTGCGGCAGCGGGCGGTGGCGAAGTTCGGCGCCGGGGACGCCGAGCGGATGTTCTTCACGCCCGACGGGGTCGAGCAGTCGACGCGGGCGAGCGTGGCCGCCTACCGGGCCGTCAGGCTGAAGGCGATGGGCGTCACCTCCGTCGCGGACCTGTGCTGCGGGATCGGCGGTGACGCGATCGCGCTGGCCCGGGCCGGGATCAGGGTCCTCGCGGTCGACCGGGACCCGTTGACGGCGGCGGCCGCACGGGCGAACGCGGACGCGCTGGGACTCGCCGACCTGATCGACGTAAGGGAGGCGGACGTCACGGAGGTCGACACGGCCGCGTACGACGCCGTGTTCGTGGATCCGGCGCGGCGGGGCGGGCGGGGCCGCATCTTCGATCCGGAGGCCTACTCGCCACCGCTGTCGTGGGCCGTGCGGGCCGCTCTCAAGGCCCCGCACGCGGCGCTGAAGGTCGCGCCCGGCATCCCGCACGAGGCGGTCCCGGCTCAGGCCGAGGCGGAGTGGATCTCGGACGGCGGGGACGTGAAGGAGGCGGTGCTGTGGTTCGGCACCGCGCCGGGGGCGGTCCGGGCGACGCTGCTGCCGGGACCGCGGACGCTGCTCGGGCGGGGGCTCCCCGACCCGGAAGTCCGTTCCGTGGGGCGGTACTTGTACGAACCGGACGGCGCCGTCATCCGCGCCCACCTGGTCGCCGAGGTGGCCGAGGAGGTCGAGGGCGGGCTCGTCGACCCCACCATCGCCTACGTCACCTCGGACGCCCTGCTGGTGACGCCGTACGCCACCGCCTACGAGATCACCGACCGACTCCCCTTCAACGTGAAGAAGTTGAAGGCGCTGCTGCGGGAACGCGAGGTCGGGATCCTGACCGTGAAGAAGCGGGGGTCGGCCGTGGAGCCGGAGGAGTTGCGGCGCAAGGCGCTGCCCAAGCCGCAGGGGCCGCACTCGGCGACCGTGTTCCTGACCCGGGTCGCGGGGGCGCCGACCATGCTGATCGGCGCCCCGGCGAGGGCCGTCACCGGTGCTGGACCGTCCTGAGCGGCCCCAGGTGCGGGTCGGCGCCTCCTGGGCCGGCGTCGGCGCGCAGGGCCTGGCTGCTCACCCGGGTGCTCACGGGCTCGTCACCGTTGCAGTACGGCGTGCAGGCGACCGGGATGACCAGCACCGGGCCGGTGAGGAGCCGGCCGTCGGTGCCCGGCCGGGGTCCCGCGTCGTTGGCGGCGGCGCCGGGCGCGGCGGCCCGGGTGCCCACCTAGGCGAGCGCCGCGGCGCGGCGGCGCGTGGACAGTCTCACGTCGTCATCCCCCACAACCGATCACTGACCGCACTCCCGCGCCCGGTCCAGCAGCAGCTCCCGTTCCCGTTCGTTGCGGGTCTGCGCTGCCGCCCGTTCGAACTCGGCCCGCGCCTCCGTCGTACGGCCGAGACGGGCCAGGAGATCGCCGCGCACGCTCGGCAGCAAGTGGTAGTCCAGCAGGGCGGGTTCGCCGGTGAGCGCGTCGACGATCTCCAGGGCCGGGCCGGGGCCCTCGGCCATCGAGACCGCGACCGCCCGGTTGAGTTCGACGACCGGGGAGGGTCTGCGGGCGGCGAGCAGGGCGTACAGGGTGGCGATGGCCCGCCAGTCGGTCTCCTCGTAGGAGTACGCGTGCGCGTGGCAGGCGGCGATGGCGGCCTGGAGGACGTAGGGGCCGGGCGCTCCGGTGGCCGTGGCGTCGGCGCGGGCCAGGGCCTTGATGCCGCGGGCGATGAGCATGCGGTTCCAGCGGCTGCGGTTCTGGTCCTTGAGCAGGACGGGTTCACCGCGCGGTCCGGTACGGGCGGCCGTGCGGGAGGCCTGGAACTCCAACAGGGCCGCCAGGCCGTGCACTTCGGGTTCCTTGGGCATGAGGGCGGACAGCAGGCGGGCCAGGCGCAGGGCGTCCTCGCACAGGGACGGGCGCAGCCAGTCGTCGCCGGCGGTGGCCGCGTAGCCCTCGTTGAAGATCAGGTAGATGACGTCCAGGACCGAGCCGAGGCGGGCCTCGCGGTCGGGGCCGTAGGGGACCTCGAAGGCGACGTTCTTCGTGGCGAGGGTCCGTTTGGCGCGCGCGATGCGCTGGGCGACCGTCGCCTCCGGGACGAGGAAGGCGCGGGCGATCTCCGGGGTGGTCAGACCGCCGAGCAGGCGCAGGGTGAGGGCGGTGCGGGCCTCGGCGGAAAGCGCCGGGTGGCAGGTGGTGAAGACGAGCCTGAGCAGGTCGTCGTCGATGTCCTCGGGGTCGGCGGGCTCCTCGGGCGGGGCGGTCTCCGACAGGTCCCGGCCGATCTCGGCCAGCTTGCGGGCGTAGTTCTCGCGGCGGCGGACCAGGTCCACGGCCTTGCGGCGCGCGATGGCCATGAGCCAGGCGCCCGGGTTGTCGGGGACGCCGTCGCGGGGCCACTGCTCCAGCGCGGCGACCAGGGCGTCCTGGGCCAGTTCCTCGGCGATGCCGACGTCCCGGACGACACGGGTGACACCGGCGATGATCCGGGGCGACTCCATGCGGAAGACGGTCTCCACGGAGGTGCGGGCATCGGTGCGGGAGGGCTGTGAGGTGGTCACAGCCCCCCATTCGACACCGTTACGGCCGTATGGCCAAGGAAGGCGATGCGCCCCCGGGGCTCAGCCCTCCATGATCTCCCGCACCTCGCAGGTGACCGTCCAGTGCTCCTCGTGGACCTTCAGGAAGCGCTTGGTCCACTCGATCGCCTCGGCCATGTCCTTGGCCTGGACGATCGCGTAGCCCCCGACGACCTCCTTCGCCTCGGTGAAGGGCCCGTCGGTCACCGACAGCTCGCCCTTCTCCCAGTGGACCCGGGTCCCCTGCGCGGTCGGGGTGAGCCCGGCGGTGTCCAGCAGCACCCCGGCCTTCGTCATCTCCTCGATCAGCTCGCCCATGCGCTGCATCAGCGCCTCGCTGGGGCCCTCGGCGGGGGCGTTCTGCTCGTCGATCCGGACCATCGACAGGTAACGCGGCATGGTGACTCCTCGGTCGGTGCGGGGCCGGTCCTTCCCGGCCTCTCACCAGTGCGTCGATCGGAAGGGCCCGGGATCGACAGACTCCGCGGATTTCTTCGGAGAATTTTTCCCGGGCCCTCAAGCATGCGCCTGACCTGCTACGACAGCGAGCCGCCGAACGTCGCCCGCTCGATCGGCGCCCCGACCGTGCGGGGTCCGAAGGTGAACGCCGCGTCCGTCACGATGCCGGTCGGACGGCCGCGCAGCGACCAGACCGCGCCTTCACCGGTGTTCCCGCCTTCCACCATGTTCTCGCGGGAGGCCGCCGCCGCGAGGTCCGCGTAACCGTTGCCGTTGATGTCGTGGATGCTGACCGAGTCGCCGAAGTTGTCGCTCGACTCGACCGCGCCGGGGACGCCGTCGGTGTCCTGGGTGAAGCCCTGGGAGCCCTTGCCGGTCAGGCCCTCGCGGCTGCCGTAGAGGACGTTGACCATGCCCGCCCCGGCCTTGTCGCCCAGCTTCTCGCCGGGCGAGCCCACGGCCACGTCGGCGTAGCCGTCGTTGTTGACGTCACCGACCGCCACCGCGTCGCCGAAGCGGTCCTCCTCCTCCTTGGCGCCGGGGACGTCCGCGGTGTCCTGGCTGTACGACTTCCAGGTCGACTCCGGCTTCAGACCGGAGGCCGAGCCGAGGGCCACGGTGACCGTGGAGTCGTTCGGGACGCCCTGGACGACGTCGTCGAAGCCGTCGCCGTTGACGTCGCCGAAGGCCACCTGGCCGGTGCCCTGCGGGGCGGAGTCGGCATAGGTGAAGGCGCCTCCGGAGGCGTTGGCCAGGTAGAGCTGGGAGCCGAAGCCGCCGTCGCCGAGGTAGACGGTCGTCGCGAGGTCGTCGCGGCCGTCGCCGTTGACGTCACCGGCGGTCGCGTACATCAGGTCGAAGGGCTCCAGCCTGGGCGAGCCGAAGTCCCGCGTGGCGGTCGGCTTCCCGTCCCGGGAGATCGGGCCCTGCCAGACGGTGACCTCGGTGCCGATCGGGTCGTCGCCCGGGGAACGGCCGCCGCGGAACAGGACCAGGTCCGGCCAGCTGTCACCGTCGAAGTCGCCCGCCTGGGTGGTCGCCGCGGGCACGGACACCGCGCCGGACAGGCCTTCCTTGGAGCCCCAGACGACGACCGCGTCCCGCTTCGGGTCCGCGTGTCCGATGATCAGGTCGGTGCGCCCGTCGCCGTCCAGGTCCCCCGTGGACAGCTGGTAGCCGAAGTTCTCGCCCGCGGCGGGATCGCCCGGGATGCCGCTGGTGGAACGGCTGATGGTGGTGCGGTGGTCCTTGGTGAGGCCGTGCGGGCCGCCGTACATGACGGTGACGTAGCCCGCTCCCCGCTTGCCGTCGATGGTGGCGATCGGGGCGCCGACGGCGAGGTCCTTGTAACCGTCGCCGTTGAAGTCGTCCTGGACGGCCTTCGATTCCGCGGCCGAGGCGCTGCCGGCGAGGGCGGGAATCCCGGTGAGCGCGAGCACTCCGGCGATCAGCGGTACGGACCAAGCTTTGTACGAACGCGAGTTGGACATCGGTGTTCCCCCTGGTTACTGCAGTGTGGTCACCGCAACAGACACCCCCGGACGCCCGCTGGTTGCAGCAGGCGTCCAGTTTTTCAGTGAACACGTCAGCTGGAACTCAGCGGAGCGACTCCCACAGCTCGCGCGCGGCGGGCTCCTCCGCCACCACCCGGTTGGGGTCGGAGGGGGCGGTCACGACCGGCATGGTCACGGTCTTCACGTCGTCCGCGGAGAGGCCCTTCAGGCTCTCGCCGAGGCTCATCAGCTCGGTCAGCGAGTCGAGGCCCGTGTCGGTGGTGAGGCTGCCGGTGATGGCGTCGGCGACGGAGTACAGCTTGGCGGGGCTGGTCAGGAGGCTGGTCGAGGAGATCCGCTCCAGCAGGGCCTTCACCAGCTTCTGCTGGAGGCCTATCCGGCCCAGATCGCTGCCGTCGCCTATGCCGTGCCGGGTGCGGGCGAGCGCGAGGGCCGTCCTGCCGTCCAGGTGGTGGGTGCCCGCCTTCAGCCGCAGGTGGCTGTCGTCGTCGTCGATGTCCTGGTCCGTGGTCACCGTGACCCCGCCGAGGGCGTTCACCAGCTTCGCGAAGCCCGAGAAGTCGATCTCGACGTAGTGGTCCATGCGGACATCCGTGATCGACTCGACGGTCTTGACCGCGCACACCGGACCGCCCACCGAGTACGCGCTGTTGAACATCGCGCCGTACGAGACGGCCGTGGAACCCCCGCTCTTCAGCGGGCAGGACGGGCGGGTGACGAGGGTGTCGCGCGGGATGCTGACGACGGTGGCCGTCGTGCGGCCCGCGCCGATGTGGACGACCATCGCGGTGTCGGAGCGGGCCCCGGTGCTGCTGCCGCCGCCGAGCGCCTGGTTCTCCTTGCCGCTGCGCGAGTCGGAGCCCAGCACCAGGATGTTGACGGCCTCGGTGGGCAGCGGTGCCTCCTGCGAGGCCGAAGGGGTCGGGGTCGCCTTGGCGGGGCGGTCGTCGCCCAGCGCGCTGTCGATGTCGACGCTCTTGATGTTGCTGTTGAGGTGCCAGTACGCCCAGCCCGCCGCCGCGCATCCCGCGACCAGCGCGCCCGCGAGTGTGAGGCCGACGGCCTTCAGCACTCTCGGCCGCCGACCCACTCGTCTGTCCTCGTCGTCTCCGCTCACAGAGAGGAACATAAGTCCGAATTATTACGAGGAACGCCTCCCGGACGGCTTTCTTCGGAAAATCTCAGACTTCTCAGCCCAGCGTCACCACCGGCACCGGATTGGCCCCGCTCCAGGACCCGTTGAAGCCGAAGGTCACCGAGCCGCCGTCCGGCACGGTCCCGTTGTAGGCGGCGTTCGTGCAACTGACCGCGGTCCCGGACTGGGTGCAGGTCGCGTTCCAGGCCTGGGTGATCTGCTGCCCGGCGCCGTACGTCCAGCCGACCTTCCAGGACGACAGCGCGGCACCCGAGCAGGAGATCTTCACCTGGCCCGTGAAGCCGGTGTTCCACTGACTGGTCACGCTGTAGACCGCGCTGCACGCGCCGGTCGGCGGAGGCGTGGTCGTACCGCCGAGCGCCTCCGCGATCGCGTGGTACGCCGGTTTCGGCGCGTAGTTGTCGTCGTACGGGGTCGCGGCTCCCTGTCCCGGGAAGGTGCTCGGGATCCAGGAGTCGGAGTCGGTGAAGCCCCAGACGGTGGCGCCGACGCAGCGCGTGACCGCCACGCACGCGTTCATGACGGCCTTGTAGTCGGCGGCCTGCTGGGTCAGCTTCGCGCTGTCGGAGGGCAGCGTCATCCGGATGTCCAGCTCGGTGATCGCCACGTCCACGCCGAGGTCGGCGAAGCGCTGGATGTTCTGCTGGAGGGTCGAGGGCACCTGGCCCACGATGAGGTGGGCCTGGAGGCCGACGCCGTCGATGGGGACGCCCTGCTGCTTGAGGGACTTGACCAGGTTGTACAGGGCCGTGCTCTTCGCGTTGACGCCCTCGACGTTGTAGTCGTTGATGTACAGCTCGGCGGCCGGGTCGGCGGCGCGGGCGGCGGTGAGGGCCTGGGCGATGTAGCCGGTGCCGAGGCCGTTGTACCAGAGGGTCTGGCGGTAGGTGCCGTCCTCGTTGAAGGGTTCGTTGACGACGTCCCAGGCGGCCAGCCGGCCCTTGTAGCGGCCCACCTCGAGCGCGATGTGGTCGTTGAGGAGCCGGCTGAGCTGGGCCTGGGTCCAGGTGCCGTTGGTCAGCCAGCTCGGGTTCTGGCTGTGCCAGACGAGGGTGTGGCCGCGCACCTGCTGGTTGTGGGCCTCGGCGAAGTTCACGATCTGGTCGGCCTCGGCCCAGTCGTAGCTGCCGCGGGTCGGCTCGACGGAGCCCCACTTCATGGCGTTGCCGGGGGTCAGCGAGTTGAACTGCGTCCCGGCGAGGTCGCCGTAGGTGCCGGTGAGCTTGGACCCGGTGACGGCCGTGCCGATGACCTTGCCCTTGGCGGCCGCGAGGTCGCGGAGCGGGGTGTCGGCAGCGTGTGCGGCGGGCGCCGCGGTCATCAGCGCGCCCAGGACGAGGAGGGGTAAGCCGGTTCTCAGAGATCTCATGCGGGTGCCTCCGAAAGTTTCGGTCGTACAACCGATTGGCTTCGGAGGAGTGTGGGCGCAGGCACCCCACCCGTCAATAGGCCACCTTCCGGCCACGGCAGTGGCGCCGCGCACCGCCCGCAGCGGCCGGCGTGCGTTGTCCAGTACTGCTCAAGGGCCCCCACCGAACCGCAACGGGCCGCCGCAGGCATTCAGGGGCGCGGGGAACTGCGCAAAACACCAGCCCCCACCAACCCGCACCCGCCCCACCACCTGACCCGGCACCCCCCTAGGCGCCCCGCTCAAGCCCAGCGCAGCGTGCCGTGCTGCTGCGCACCACCAGGGTCGTCGCCAGTTCCACCCGGGTCGCCGCCGGGTTTCCGCCCTCGCGGCCCAGGTCGAGCACCAGCTTGGCCGCGGCCTCGGCCATCTCCGTCAGCGGCTGTCGTACGGTCGTCAGCGGCGGCCCCACCCAGGGCGCCACCGGCAGGTCGTCGAAGCCGACCACGCTCAGGTCCTCCGGGATGCGCAGCCCCAGTTCGCGGGCCGCCTCGTACAGGCCGAGCGCCTGGAGGTCGTTGCCGGCGAAGACCGCGGTGGGCCGGTCGGGGCGGCGCAGCAGTTCCAGGCCCTGGCGGTAGCCGGTCTCGTGGTGGAAGTCGCCGGCCATGATCAGTTCGGGGTCGACCGGCAGCCCCGCGGTCTCCAGGGCCGCCCGGTAGCCGTCGACACGGGCGCGGCTGCACATCATGCGGGAGGGCCCGCTGATCGCGCCGATCCTGCGGTGGCCCAGTTCGACCAGGTGCCGGGTCGCGGCGAGCCCGCCCTGCCAGTTGGTCGCGCCGATGGAGGGCACGTCGGCGCCCGGATCGCCGGCCGGGTCCATCACCACGAACGGGATCGACCTGCTGCCCAGCAGCGCGCGCTGGGACTCGTCGAGCCCGGACAGCACGAGGACCACCCCGTAGGGGCGCCGGGCGGCGACCTGGTCGGCCCAGGTGCGCCCGGGGGTGAGCCGTCCCGCGCTCTCGCTGAGGACGACGCTCAGCCCGGCGTCGCGGGCCACGTTCTCCACGCCCCGGATGACCTCCATCGCCCACGCGCTCTCCAGCTCGTGGAAGACCAGGTCGATCAGGGGGGAGCGGCTGGCCTCGGCACGCCGGCGCCGGTAGCCGTGCGCGCGCAGCAGGTCCTCGACGCGGGCGCGGGTCGCGGGCGCGACGTCGGCCCGCCCGTTGAGGACCTTCGAAACTGTCGGCGCCGAAACGCCGGCCTCCCGGGCGATCTCGGCGAGCGTGGCGGTCTGCGGCGACCGGCCGGCCGTCGAGGAAGTCGGGGAAGTCGTCCGGGTTTCAGCGGGCTCCGGGGGTGTCATGGCGGCGATCGTATCCCTGCGCGACCTCTTGACGAACCCTCCTGACAGCCCTAGGTTCCCAAAACATTCGGATTTAGCATCGAAACATTCGCGAAGGTCGTCGACCGGACAGTCGAGCCCGACAGGAGTTACATGACCACCGCGCCCTGGCGTGACCCCGCCCTGACCGCCTCCGCCCGCGTCGACGACCTCCTCTCCCGGATGACCCTGGAGGAGAAGACCGCCCAGCTCTACGGCGTGTGGGTGGGCGCCAGCACGGACGGGGACGGAGTCGCCCCCCTCCAGCGCGAGATGACCGCCGACTACGACTGGGACGAGCTGATCACCCGGGGTCTGGGCCAGCTCACCCGCCCCTTCGGCACCGCCCCCGTGGACCCGGCGCTGGGCGCGCAGGCACTGGCCCGCGCCCAGCGCCGTATCGCCGAAGCGGGCCGTTTCGGCATCCCGGCGCTGGCCCACGAGGAGTGCCTGGCCGGCTTCACCACCTGGCGTGCCACCGCCTATCCGGTCCCGCTCGCCTGGGGCGCGAGCTGGGACGCCGAGCTGGTCGAGGAGATGGCCGGCGCCATCGGCCGCGACCTGCGCGCGGTCGGAGTCCACCAGGGACTGGCCCCCGTCCTGGACGTCGTCCGCGACCCGCGCTGGGGACGGGTCGAGGAGACGATCGGCGAGGACCCGTACCTGGTGGGCACGATCGGCGCCGCCTATGTCCGGGGCCTGGAGTCGGCCGGGATCGTCGCCACGCTCAAGCACTTCGCCGGGTACGCCTCCTCGGCCGGCGCCCGCAACCTCGCGCCCGTGCGGGCGGGCGTGCGCGAGTTCGCCGACATCACCCTGCCGCCCTTCGAGTTCGCCCTGCGCGAGGGCGGGGCCCGCTCGGTGATGGCCGCGTACACCGACACCGACGGTGTCCCGGCCTCCGCCGACCCCGGCCTGCTGACCGAACTGCTGCGCGAGGAGTGGGGGTTCACCGGCACGGTGGTCGCCGACTACTTCGGCGTCGGCTTCCTGCAGACGCAGCACCGGATCGCCGGCACCGAGGCGGGCGCGGCGCACGCGGCCCTGGCGGCGGGCCTCGACGTCGAACTGCCCACCCTCAAGTGCTACGGCACCCCCCTGATCGAGGCCGTCCGCGCGGGCGAGGTCCCCGAGTCCCTGATCGACCGGGCGGCCCGCCGGGTCCTGCTCCAGAAGTGCGAGCTGGGCCTCCTGGACGAGGACTGGGCCCCGGAGTCCGCCGAGCGGATCGACCTCGACTCGACGGCCAACCGCGCGCTGGCCCGCCGCCTCGCCGAGGAGTCGGTGGTCCTCCTCGACAACCCGGACGGCCTGCTCCCGCTGGCCCCCGACACCCGGATCGCGGTCGTGGGCCCCCGCGCCGCCGACGCCCTGGCCATGCTGGGCTGCTACTCCTTCCCCTCCCATGTGCTCACCCACCACCCCGACATCCCGATGGGCATCGAGGTCCCCACGGTCCTTCAGGCGTTGCGCGCCGAACTCCCCGACGCCAAGGTGACGTTCACCGAGGGCTGCGGGGTCGACGACCCGGACACCGCCGGCTTCGAGGAGGCGGTGGCCCGGACGGCCGAGGCGGACGTCTGCGTGGCGGTCCTCGGCGACCGGGCGGGCCTGTTCGGCCGGGGCACCTCGGGCGAGGGCTGCGATGTGACGGACCTGCAACTCCCGGGCGTCCAGGGCGCGTTGCTGGACTCCCTGGTCGCGACCGGCGTCCCGGTCGTCCTGGTCCTCCTCACCGGCCGCCCCTACGCGCTCGGCCGCTGGCACGGTCGGCTCGGCGCGGTCGTCCAGGCCTTCTTCCCCGGCGAGGAGGGCGGCCCTGCGGTCGCCGGAGTCCTCTCGGGCCGGGTCAACCCCTCGGGCCGCCTCCCGGTGAGCGTCCCGCAGGTGCCCGGCGGCCAGCCCTGGACCTACCTCCAGCCGCCGCTCGGCCTCGCGGGCGGGGTCAGCAACCTGGACCCGACCCCGCTGTACGCCTTCGGACACGGGCGCTCCTACACGGAGTTCGCGTGGGAGGACTTCACCGGTGAGGCACCGGCGGAGATCGGCACGGACGGCACGTACGACGTGTCACTGACCGTGCGCAACGCGGGCGACCGCGCGGGCGCCGAGGTCGTCCAGCTGTATCTGCACGACCCGGTGGCGTCGGTGACCCGCCCGGACGTCCGCCTGATCGGCTACCGGCGGCTGGAGCTGGACCCGGGCGAGTCCCGCCGGGTGACCTTCCGCTTCCACGCCGACCTGTCCGCCTTCACCGACCGCAAGGGCCGCCGGATCGTCGAACCGGGCGACCTGGAGCTACGGCTGTCGGCGTCGAGCGCGGAGACCCGGCACACGACCAGGCTGCACCTGACGGGCCCGGTGCGGGAGGTGGGCCCGGACCGACGGCTGCGCTGCGAGACGCGGGTGTCGTAGGAGCCGCCGTCACTCCACCGACTCGAACCGCCACCGGTGCACCGCCCGCGCGACCAACTCGCCGCCCGGCTCCGGGAGTTCGGGCAGCTCGGCGTCGTAGGCCGCGTCCCACCACGTGATGACGAGGACGCGGTCCTGCGGTCCCCGGAGGGTCTCGCGGCGCACCGGCCGTACCGGGAGCTCCTGTCGGCGGGCCCAGGCGAGCAGGTCCTCACCGCGGCCCTCGACCGCCCGGGCCTCCCACATCAACGCGACCGTCACGAGTAGAGGTTCTCCTTGCTGACCTCGTGCACGTGGTCGTGGCCCGGCACGTGCGGGTCGGTCACCGGGAGGGAGGAGTCGGCGGAGAGGTCCCAGCTGGAGGCGGGGCGGCCCCGGGCCACCATCTCGGCGCCGAGGGCGGCCACCATCGCGCCGTTGTCGGTGCACAACTTGGGCCGGGGCACCCGGAGTCGGATACCCGCCGCCTCGCAGCGTTCCTGGGCCAGCACCCGCAGCCGCGAGTTCGCGGCCACACCGCCGCCGATCATCAGGTGGTCGACGCCCTCGTCCTTGCAGGCCCGTACGGCCTTGCGGGTCAGCACGTCCACCACCGCCTCCTGGAAGGAGGCCGCCACGTCACGCACCGGCACCTCCTCCCCCGCGGCCCGCTTGGCCTCGATCCAGCGGGCGACCGCCGTCTTCAGGCCGGAGAAGGAGAAGTCGTACGCCGGGTCGCGCGGCCCGGTCAGGCCGCGCGGGAACGCGATCGCCGACGGGTCGCCCTCGCGCGCGTACCGGTCGATGACCGGGCCGCCCGGGAAGCCGAGGTTCAGCACCCGGGCGATCTTGTCGAAGGCCTCGCCGGCCGCGTCGTCGATGGTCGCGCCCATGGGACGGACATCGGAGGTGATGTCCGAGGACAGCAGCAGGGACGAGTGCCCGCCGGAGACGAGCAGCGCCATCGTCGGCTCGGGCAGGGCCCCGTGCTCCAGTTGGTCCACGCAGATGTGGGAGGCGAGGTGGTTGACGCCGTAGAGGGGCTTGCCGAGGGCGTAGGCGTACGCCTTCGCGGCGGAGACCCCGACGAGGAGCGCGCCGGCGAGCCCGGGGCCCGCGGTGACGGCGATGCCGTCGAGGTCGCGCGCGCTCACCCCGGCTTCCTTCAGCGCCCGGTCGATGGTGGGGACCATGGCCTCCAGGTGCGCCCTGCTCGCGACCTCCGGCACCACACCGCCGAACCGGGCGTGCTCGTCGACGCTGGACGCGATGGCGTCGGCCAGCAGGGTGGTCCCCCGGACGATGCCGACGCCGGTCTCGTCACAGGAGGTCTCGATACCCAGGACAAGCGGTTCATCAGCCATTGATCTCAGTTCCTCGTTCGGATGTCGAACCCGCGGCGGAGCCGCTGTCGGATGCAGTGGTCAGTCGCATGACCAGGGCGTCCACGTTGCCCGGCTGGTAGTAGCCGCGCCGGAACCCGATGGCCTCGAAGCCGAAGCGCTCGTAGAGCTTCTGGGCGCGGATGTTGTCGATCCGGCACTCCAGCATCACCTCGGCGCACTCGAAGGCGGTCGCGGCCCTCAGCAGCTCGGTCAGCAGGGTCGCCCCGAGTCCGGTGCCCCAGTGGTCGCGGGCGACGGCGATGGTCTGGACGTCGGCCAGCTCACCGGCGGAGGCGAGCCCGGCGTACCCGACGATCCGCTCGCCCTCCTCGGCCACCACGTACCGCCGGGTGGCCTCGGGCCCGCGGGAGTGGGCGAGTTCGGACCAGAACATGCCCCGGGACCAGGCGTCCTCCGGGAAGAGGTCCTTCTCCAGCTCCAGGACGGGGTCGATGTCCCACCAGCGCATCTCGCGCAGTACGGGACTCACGGGTGCGGTCACTTGGGGGTGACCACCTTGTAGTTCTTGGGGACCTGCGCGTCGGGCCGCCGCAGATACAGCGGCCGCGGGGCGGGCAGCTCCTCCCCGGCCTCGATCCGCTCGGCGGCCAGGGCGGCGAGCGCGGCGGCGGACACGTGCTCGGGCTCGCGGGCGTCGGGGAAGGTGTCCGGGTAGAGCAGCGCCCCGGCGCCGAGGGCGGGCAGCCCCTGCACCCGCTCGGCGATGTCGGCGGGTCGGTCGACCGCGGGATCGCCGACGCGGGTGCGGGGGTCGGAGTAGGTGGCCCAGTAGACCTCCTTGCGCCGCGCGTCGGTCGCCACGACGAAGGGGCCCTCGACGTCGGCCGCGTAGGCGAGTCCGTCCAGGGTGCACACCCCGTGCACGGGGATGCCGAGCGCGAGCCCGAAGGTGTCGGCGGTCATGAGGCCGACGCGCAGCCCGGTGTAGGGCCCGGGTCCGATTCCCACGGCGATCCCGGTGACCGCGTCCAGCTTCACCCCCGCGTCGGCGAGCACCCGGTCGACGGCCGGCAACAACAGCTCCCCGTGCCGACGCGCGTCCACCTGACTGAACGAGGCGACGACGTCCCGCCCGTCATGCAGGGCGACGGTCACGGCGGGGGTGGCGGTATCCAGAGCGAGCAAGAGCACGCAAACAGCCTACGGCTCCGGGAGGTCCCGGGTGGCCGCAGGCCGCCAGAGGCACTCGGGGGTGTACCGGCGGCACCCGGCCCGTCCGCTCGCGCGCGGCCGGGCGCGACGGCGCGGAACGCACCCGGCGAGCTGCTACGGTCGCCACAAATCAGGACCAAGCACTCCAGAGGTGACCGGTGGCAACCAGCAACGCGGCTTTCGTGACCGCCCTCACCGCGGCGGCCCTCGCGACGGTCGGCTTCCTCGCCTACCAGGCGTCCGCGACGGTCCCCGGCAGGGCCCACACCGGTGGCACCCCCGCGGCCGTCGCCTCGAAGGTCCCCCGCGACCAGCGCGACCCCGCCGCCCTGCCGCCGGGCTCGGGCGCCGGCGAGCGCGTCGTGTACTCCCTCGACGACAACCGCGTCTGGCTGGTCGGCCCGGGCGACCGGGTCACCCGCACCTTCAAGGTCATTCCCGGCACCATCGACCCCGCCCCCGGCGTCTACACGGTGACGTCCCGTTCGAACTCGGTGACCGGCACCGACGGCACGCCCATCGAGCACGTGGTCCGCTTCACCAGCGTCGACGGTGTGGCGATCGGGTTCAGCGCGGCCGTGGAGAAGGCGGGGCCTCCCGCCCCCATGACCGCCGTACCGACGGGCGGCATCCGGGAGTCACGCGAGGACGGCGACGCGATGTGGGCCTTCGCGACGATCGGCGCGAAGGTCGCGGTCATCCACTGACCCCGCCGGTCATCCACCGACCCCGCTCAGGCCGCCTTCGGGCGCTCGGCGGCGGCCTCCCGCGCCGTGCCGGTGGCAGCCGCCCGCGCGGTCCCCGGGTCGGGCACCCGAGGCGGTGTGGAGACGGCTTCCGCCGCGGCGCAGGACGCCAGCAGATCGCGCATGGACACGCCGCCGACGATCGCGTACGGCTGCGGCTGGGGCCGGTTCCCGGTGGCCGACATGGACGCCTCCTGAAGTTCGGGGGCGGCGTAGTTAGGTAGACCTAACTACGAGCTGGGTACCATGTGACCACGCACGACACGTCCAATGCAATATCTTGCCGACCGATTGTCGGAACGTTCACGGAAACCGCCCGCCGGACGGGGCACCGGGCTCTCAGGCCGTGAGCACGCCGAGGTCCGCAGCGGCCCACCGCTCCCCGACCGGCGTCAGCGTCACGTGCCGCACCTCGTCGGTCGTGTCGCCGACCGCCCGGTGGATCCGCACCTGGAGCCGGTCCTCGGTCAGCTCCTCGACCTTGCCCTCGCCCCACTCCACGACGATCACCGACTCCGGCAGCGAGACGTCGAGATCGAGGTCCTCCATCTCGTCGAGCCCGCCGCCCAGGCGGTACGCGTCCACGTGGACCAGCGGCGGACCGTCCCCCAGGGGCGGGTGCACGCGGGCGATCACGAAGGTCGGCGAGGTGACGGCACCCCGCACCCCGAGCCCCTCACCGAGTCCGCGGGTCAGCGTCGTCTTGCCCGCGCCGAGCTCCCCGCTGAGCATCACGAGGTCCCCGGCGCGCAGCAGCTTGGCGAGCTTCAGGCCCAGCTCGCGCATCTGCTCGGGGGAGGTGACGGTCAGCTCGGTCTCAACCGGGTTGCGCGGTACTGCTTCCATAACCGCCAACGGTAGCCCCTGCGGGCACGGCACCCGCGCGGGTGAGCAGGTCGGCGAGGCGGTCGGTGACCACTTCCGGGTGTTCCAGCATGACGAGGTGCCCGGCGTCGGGCACCAGCACCAGCTCCGCCTCCGGCAGCAGGGAGGCGATCGCCTCGCTGTGCTCGCTGGGCGTGACCATGTCGCCCACGCCGGCCAGCACGAGCACCGGCTTGTCCGCGAAGTGGGCGAGGGCGGCGGTCTTGTCGTGGTTGTCGAACGCCGGGTAGTACTCGGCGACGACGTCGATGGGGGTGCCCTCGATCATCCGCTCGGCGAACCGGACGACGGCCGGGTCCACGTCCCGGGAGGCGAAGGAGTACCGCTTGATGATCCCGGCGAACAGGTCGGCGGTGGCCCGCCGCCCCTTCTCCACCAGGTCGGCCCGCTGCCCCAGCGCCTTGAGGACGCCCGGCAGCACCCGCCGTACGGCGTTGACGCCGGCGACGGGCAGCCCGAAGTTGACCTCGCCGAGCCGCCCGGACGACGTCCCGACCAGGGCGACCGCGACCACCCGGTCGCGGATCAGGTCGGGGTACTGGTCGGCCAGGGCCATGACGGTCATCCCGCCCATGGAGTGCCCGACGAGCACGATCGGCCCCTGCGGCACGGCCGCGTCGATGACGGCCTTCAGGTCCTGCCCGAGCTGCTCGATGTCGACCGGCACCCCGTCCTGCACCTGCCGCACCCCCCGCCCGGACCGCCCGTGGCTGCGCTGGTCCCAGTGCACGGTCCGTACGACCCCCCTGAGCGCCGCGCGCTGGAAGTGCCAGGAGTCCTGGCTGAGGCAGTAGCCGTGGCTGAAGACGACCGTGACGGGAGCCGGGGCCTTGCGTCCGAACAGCCGGCGCCGGCGCGGTGACAGCGCGGGCGCGGCCTCCGGGTCGACGTCGTCGACCTCGTAGTACAGCTCGGTGCCGTCGTCGGCGTACGCCTTGCCGGGGGTGCCGCGCAGGGCGCCGTACGGCCCGGTCGCGTCGAGGGCGAGCCGCGCCCGCTGCCGCATTCCGCGTCCGACGGTGAGCCGCTCGATGGCCACCCCGGCCGCGGCTCCGGCGGCGACCACGCCTATCGCGGCGCCCGCGATGCCGGTCGCCCGGCGCCAGCCGCCCCCCGCCGCCGCGGCGGAGGCGAGGGCCACCGACGCGGCGGCGTCGACGACGGCCTCCGCACTGCTCTCGCTCACGTACCGCTCCTGTTCGCTGGGTCGGGTGACGGTCAGGTCATACCGGTGTCGCGGGACTCGCTGTTCTCGCACGCACTGTGCGGTTACCCCGCTTGTTGCTCGTTCACGTAGACGCGCGGAACGCGTGTTCCGATGCGGGTCACGATCTCGTACGCGATGGTGCCCGCGGCCTGCGCCCAGTCCTCGGCGGTGGGCTCGCCCCGGTCACCGGGGCCGAAGAGCACGGCCCGGGTGCCGGCGGAGGGCTCGTCGCCGCCGAGGTCCACGACGAACTGGTCCATGGCGATCCGCCCGGCCACCGTGCGCCACTTGCCGTCGACCAGCACCGGTCCGGCGCCGGAGGCGTGCCGCGGGATGCCGTCCGCGTAGCCGACGGGCACCAGGCCGAGGGTCGTCTCGCCGGGGGTGACGTAGCGGTGGCCGTAGCTGACGCCATGGCCGCCCGGGACCCGCTTGACCAGCGCGATCGACGCCGACAGCGTCATCACCGGGCGCAGTCCGAAGTCGGCGGGGACGCCGAGCTCGGGGCTGGGCGAGATGCCGTAGGTCGCGATGCCGGTGCGGACGAGGTCGAAGTGGCTCTCCGGGAGGGTGAGCGTGGCGGGCGAGTTGGCGATGTGCCGCACCTCGGGGCGCACGCCCCGGTCCTCGGCGTACGCCAGCATCTCCCGGAAGAGGGCGAGCTGGGCGGTGATGGAGGGATGCCCGGGCTCGTCGGCGCAGGCGAAGTGCGACCAGAGCCCGGTGACGCGCAGGAGCCCCTCGGACTCGGCGCGCAGGGCCTCGGCGACCAGTTCGGCCCAGTCCTCGCCCGGCTGGCAGCCGCCCCGCCCGAGGCCGGTGTCGGCCTTGAGCTGCACGCGCGCGGGGACGCCGGCGTCGCGGGCCGCCGCGACGAGCTCGCGCAGCGCCCACATCCCGCTGACGGACACGTCGAGGTCGGCCTCGATCGCCTCCCGCCAGGGGCCGCCGGGCGTCCACAGCCAGCACATGATCCGCCCCGGCAGCCCTGCCTTCCGCAGCGCCAGAGCCTCCTCCGGCGTGGCGGTCCCGAGCCACCGCGCGCCCGCCTCGACCGCGGCGCGGGCACAGGGCACCGCGCCGTGGCCGTACGCGTCGGACTTGACCACGGCCATGAGCTCGGATCCCGACGCGCGGGCGCGCAGGGTCCGCACATTGGCCCGCAGCGCGGCCAGGTCGATCTCGGCGCGGGCGCGCAGCGGTGCGGTCGGGGCGGTTGCTGTCTCGTTCATGGCGCCCCCAGTGTCTCAGAGGCGACCGACACCGCCGATGAGCACGTCCCGGGACGCCTCCACGCGTGCGTGTGTCACACGGGTCAAAGGATCAGACCGTGCCGGGCCAGGTACTTCACCGGATCGATGTCGGAGCCGTACGGGCGCCGGGAGCGCACCTCGAAGTGCAGGTGCGGGCCGGTGGCGCGCCCGGTGGCGCCGCTGCTCCCGAGCCGGGTGCCGGCCTTGACCTTGGCGCCCCGCGCGACCGAGATGCGCGACAGGTGGGCGTAGACGACGTACCGGGAGTCGCTCAGCTTGATCGTCACGGCCTTTCCGTACGACCCCGACCAGCTGGCGAGGACCACGACGCCGGTGCCCACCGCGTAAACCGGGGTGCCCTTCGGCACCGCAAGATCCACTCCGGTGTGGTAACCGGCCAGCCAGTTCCCCCGCACCCGGTAGCGCATGGTCACCCTGGCCCGCTTCCGGATGGGGCGGCACCACTTGGCCGGTGCGAGGGAGCGGTCGCTGACCTCGACGTCCTCGGCGGCCGCCAGCAGTTCCTCGAATTCCTCGTCGAAGTCGCTGCCGCAGTTGCCGCCGGACTCTTCCTCTAATGGTTCCGGGTCGTCCCCGCGGAAACCGAGAACGGGACTCCCCAGAACGACTGCCGCTCCTCCCAGCAATTCACGCCGGGTGGTGCCGCGTATATTTGGCTCATCCATGCGGCCAGCGAAACATCGCCCTTTCGGCTCCGCATATTCGACCGACCGGTATTGGTCCCATCAGGTACTAGTTCGCGCCCATGCACCCGTCTGCCGGGCGCGGTCAGGCGTCCGTCACGTCCCGCCAGGCCGCCGGTACGGCCTCGGCCACGTCGTGCGCGCCCACCGGGGCCCCGTCCGCCGCGAACCGTCCGGCGAGCCCGTGCAGGTAGGCGCCCACGCTGCCGGCGTCCAGAGCGCTCAGCCCGGACGCGAGCAGGGACCCCGCGAGACCCGAGAGGACGTCCCCGCTGCCGGCGGTGGCCAGCCATGCCGTGCCGGTCGGGTTCACGCGTACGGCCCCGCCGCCCGCGTCGGCGACCAGCGTGGTCGAGCCCTTGAGCAGCACGGTCGCCTCGTAGCGCCCGGCGAGTTCTCGAGCCGAGGCGAGCCGGGCCCCCTCGACCTCCTCGCGCGGCACCCCGAGGAGCGCGGCGGCCTCTCCGGCGTGCGGGGTCATGAGGGTCGGCGCGGTACGCGCGCGTACGGCGTCCCGGTCGGCGAGCCGCAGCCCGTCGGCGTCGACGAGCACCGGCACGTCCGACGCCAGCACCTCCCCCACGGCGGAGGCGTCGTCCCCGGCCCCCGGTCCGACGACCCACGCCTGCACCCGCCCGGCCTGCTTCGGCCCCCGGTCGGAGACGAGGGTCTCGGGGAAGCGGGCGATCACGGCGTCCGCGGCGGGCCCGACGTACCGTACGGCGCCGGCGCCGCCCCGCAGCGCCCCGTACACGGCGAGCACGGCGGCTCCCGGATACCGCGCGGACCCGGCCGCGATCCCGACGACGCCCCGCCGGTACTTGTCGCTCTCGCCGCTCGGCACGGGCAACAGCCGCCGTACATCGACGTGTTGGAGGGCTTCCAGCTCGGCCTGGGCCGGGAGGGCGAGCCCGATGTCGACGAGCCGCACCGATCCGGCGTACTCCCGCGCGGGATCGATCAGCAGCCCCGGCTTGTGCGTCCCGAACGTGACGGTCAGGTCGGCCCGCACGGCCGCGCCGCGCACCTCCCCGGTGTCCGCGTCGACCCCGCTGGGCAGGTCCACGGCGACGACGGCGGCGCGGGACCGCTCGGCCGCCTCGGCCAGCCGGGCCGCGTCGGGTCGCAGTCCGCCCTTGCCGCCGATCCCCACGATCCCGTCGAGGAGGAGGTCGGCCTGCTCGATCAGCCGCTCGGCGCCGTCGACCCCCACGGCCCGCCCCCCGGCCCGCCGCAGCGCGGCCAGCCCCGCGGAGTGGGCGCGTTCGGGCGCGAGCAGCACGGCGGCGACCCCGGCGCCCCGGCGCGCCAGGCGGGCCCCCGCGTAGAGGGCGTCCCCGCCGTTGTCCCCGCTCCCGACGAGCAGCACGACCCTGCGGCCGTACACCCGCCCCAGCAAGTCCGCGCAGGCGGCGGCGAGCCCGGCGGCCGCCCGCTGCATCAGCGTGCCCTCCGGCAGCCGTGCCATCAGCTCCCGCTCGGCGGCCCTGACCGTCTCCACGTTGTACGCAGTACGCATGGGGTCGAGTCTCCCCCGTCGATGTCGATGTCTGTCACCGGTCGATGTCTGTCACCGGGAGCGCTTGCGGCGGGCGGCGGTCACCAGCATCCAGACCACGACGAACACGATCACCGCGACGATCACCCAGGTGGGAACTCCGCCCAGGCCCTTGTAGGCCAGGGCGACGCCGTCTGTCGCAGCCGCCATGGAATACCTCCTCAGCAAGGGCGAACCGGCCCGGCGGGACGTGCCGCCATACAGCCGACTTCCCTCTTGGCCCGGTCCCATGGCCCCTGCGCCTGACGCACCAGCAGATCGCCCCGCACCCGCGTCGGCTCCTCACCTCTCCCCTCGCCTGCGGCGCAGATAGTCCCGGAATCCCGTGCCCTGCAACCACATGCCCAGTACCGCCACCGCTGCCACGACGACGATGAGTACGACGAGGCCGAATTGGTTCACCTGTTCCTCCTTTGCCGGGGGAGGCGATGTCGATGTCGTGAGGGTCGGGAACGGCCGAGCCTCGCGTTCGTGCGGCCGATCGTCACCGCGGGTCCGGTCGACCGTGGCGAGCCCGGTTCGCCCAGGACCATCCGAAGAAGAGGGGGACGAGGAGCGCCACCAGGAGCACGATGCCGAGAACGGTGCGTGCGGCGCCGTTCATGCTGTCCTGAGCCCAGGGCACGAACACGAAGAGCACCACGCAGAAGGCGGCGATTCCTGCCAGGACCACCGTCAGGCGACCACGGTAAGAGTTCATGCGGACCTCCCGGTGAGGCGTTGCGGGGACCTCCCAGGAGCCGACGGCACCGGGTCCGGGGAGGCAACGGTCACGCCCCGGTGCGGGCCGCCTTCAAACTCTTGGTGACAGCGCCGGCGCCCCCGGACTTGGTCTCCTCTCCGGAGGGGTCGGGCTGGGTGAAGCGGCCGAGCTGGGGGTCGTAGTAGCGGGCGCCCATCTTGTACAGGCCCGTGGGGTCGAGGTAGGCGCCGCTGTAGCGGCACGACTGCGGGGCTGCCTCGGTGGTCGTGCCGCGGGGCAGGCCGGTGGGGCCGTAGGCGTAGGTGTGGGTGCGCTTGCCCGCGTCGTCGACCAGGCCCGTGACGTTGCCGGTGCCGTCGGTGAGGTAGTAGTAGGACTTCCCCCAGTCGTCATGGAGTTCCAGGTGCCCGCCGGTTCCCGGATGAATCCGGTGTCGACGCCGTTGGCGGTCGTGGACGCGAGCCCCAGTGCCGTCTGGTGGAACCAGGGCGAACCGAGCTTGGCGCGCTCGGAGTTGTCGGGGTGGCGCCCGCGGTGCCGGAGGTGGTCTGGTACGCCGTCACCGACGCGGTCGCGCCCAGCGGGAGCTTGGCGGAGGTGGCGTTGTTGCGGGAGTCCCAGCCGTAGGTGGTGGTGTTGCCGCCGGTGCCGTCGCTGCCGCTGCCCATCGCGTCCGTGGCGGTCTGCACCAGGTGGTTGACGTACTTGCTGTGGCGGGAGTGCTGGAGCGGGTCGGTGACCTTGGTGACCTCGCCGTCCGCGTTGTGCGTAAGGAGCACACAGGTCGGCCCGCCGTGCCCCGGAAGGTCCTGTGCATGCGGGGTGGAATCAGTCCCACCTCTTCGGTGCGGAATACCGGGACGAAAGCACCTCGTCGGGCCGGGAAGTGGCGAGGAACGATCAGCTCCGGCCCGTGAGGGGGCAGCGCGCTTGTCCGAAAGCGCAATCTTGGCCAGGCTCAGGCCAGGTCAGGCCAGGAAAGAAGGCCCAGGGCGTTCACTTCCGGCCAAATTCAGTCCCGTTCCCCACCCGAAACGAAAGCGCTCACCTGGCACCTTCACGTACTTGTGGGCATATGCCCGGACCTGAGGTCGTCTCAGACGTCACGGCCGCCCCATCCCACCCCTGTGCGGAACGCCCTACAAACCGCACACTGAGGGCGTTTCGGCGAGCGCAGCCGCATCCGCATCCCTGGCGGCGGCCGTCGCCCATCCCGTGGAGGACGTTCCCGCGATGATCGATCCGGACAGACCCGACGGGCCCCTCGCCCTGGCCGTCCGCTGGGCCGGGCGCCTGCTGTGCTGGAGCCTGGCCGCCGCCATGGCCACGGCCGCGGTCGACGTCACCGCCTCCCCGCACGCCGGCTGGTGGCACACCCTCTGGCCGCTGCCCTGGTACCTCACCTGCGCGTCAGCCGTCGCCTGGGCCGCGCTGCGCGCTCGCGAGAAGTCGACCGGCGGCGGTCGCCGCGATCCCCTGAGCGAACAGGACGTCCACACGGACTGGGACCAGGCGGCCTGAGAGCCGACGCGGGGAGGTTTCGGTGACCTCGGTTAAGTCGGTGGTCACCCCTCCGTGATCACCACGGCCGACACGGGGAGGCGTCGGTGACCTCGGTGACCTCCCTGGTCACCCCTCCGCGATCACCACGGCCGACGCGACCCCGGCGTCATGGCTGAGCGACACGTGCCACGACCGCACCCCGAGCGCGGCAGCCCGCGCGGCGACGGTCCCGGTGACCCGCAGCCGCGGCTGCCCGCTGTCCTCGACGTACACCTCGGCATCGGTCCAGTGCAGCCCGGCCGGAGCCCCGAGGGCCTTGGCCAGGGCCTCCTTCGCGGCGAACCGGGCGGCGAGCGAGGCGACCCCCCGCCGTTCCCCGCTGGGCAGCGTCAACTCACTGTCCAGGAACAGCCGCCGGGCCATCCCCGGCGTACGCTCCAGCGACGCCGCGAACCGCTCGATCTCGGCGACGTCGATTCCGACCCCGATGATGCTCATCCGGGCACTTTACGATCCTCTCGGCACCGTCGCGGTCAGCTCTGACCGGGCGTCATCACCGGAGCGGTCGTCTGCACGGGATCACCGGGCTTCCAGGCACCCGATGTCCACTCCGGGGTGGGGGTCGGCCGGGGCGGTGCGGGGGGAGGCGTCGGGCCGCGGTTGGGGTTCTGGGGGAGGGTGCCGGATCCGCCGCCCGAGCCGCCCGCGGTCGTACTGGAGCCACTGGAACCACCGGTACGGGTCGATCCCACGGACCCACCCCCCCTGGGACGAGGAGGTCTGCGCCTTGCGCGTCGGCGCGGACGTCGGGGTTTTCGAAGGCGTGGGGGACGCGGAGGGGGATTCACCAGGGGAGGGGGACGCCGAGGGCTTGGCCTTGAGGGCATCCGCGGTCGGGGACGCCGAGCTCACCGGCGAACGCTCCGCGCCCTCCGAGTCGGCCGAGCATCCGCCCACGCACAGGACGGTCAGGACCGTGGCCGGCCCGAAGGCGGCGAAGACACCAAGTGGACGTGCCGGACGCACGGGACCCCCATGTTCATGAACCAGAGCAAGGAGAGTTTTAAGCCGTCTTTACACCGTCCACAAGAGCCTCATGACTCACACAGGCCGAAGTGACCATGATCACGCCAGATGTCCATGTCGAGGAGACCGCTCACCGTGCAGCTTGAGACGACCGGCACAGCCACCCGCTACCTCTATCTCGTACGGCACGGCGAGGCGTTGCCGGACGAGAGCGAACTGTCCGGGGCCGGCCGTCAGCAGGCCACTCTGCTCGGTCGACGCCTCCAGGACATCCCGTTCACGGCCGTTCACCATGGCCCGCTGCCGCGGGCGGCACAGACCGCCCGTCTGATCCACGACCAGTTGAAGAACGTCCCCCTGCGCGTCTCGGAGGCGGCGGGCGACTACGTGCCTTACGTCCCCCAGAAGGCCGAACTCCCGCCCGATTCAGCCGACTTCTACCTCCGCTTCCTCGCCGACACCACCGACGAGGAACGGGAACAGGGCGCCGCGCTGGCCCGCCGTGCACTCGACCTGTTCACCGGCCCGGTGGACGGCGAGGAGGACCGGCACGAGCTGGTCGTGACCCACAACTTCCTCGTCGCCTGGCTCGTCCGGGATGCCCTGCACGCCCCGAAGTGGCGCTGGCTCGGCCTCAACCACGCCAACGCGGCGCTCACGGTCATCCGTTACGCGCCCGGCCGAGCGGCCTCCGTCCTCGTCTCCAACGACATGCGACACCTGCCCACGGAACTGCGCTGGACGGGCTTCCCTCGGGAGCTGCACGTCTGACCGCGCCGGTCAGGCCGCGGCGAGCTCGCACCACACGTACTTCCCCCGGTTGCCGTGTCTGGCCAACGGCTGCCACCCCCACAGGTCGGCACACGCCTTCACCAACGCCAGCCCTCTCCCAGCCTCCTCCAGTAGATCCAACTCCCCTGGCGGCTCGGGAGGTTCGGGCTCCGCGTCCCACGCCCCGATCCGCAGCACTCCCACCGACCAGCGCACCCGCAGCGCGGCCGGCCCTTTCGTGTGCCGTACGGCGTTCGAGACCAACTCCGCCGCGAGGAGCTCCGCGGTGTCGGTCAGGCGGATCAGGCCGTGCATCGTGAGGATGAGCCGGAGGGTACGGCGGGCGACGGTGACGGCTCTGACGTCGTTCGGGATGTACAGGGTGTACTCCCAGGGATCGTTTTCGGGCATGCGAAGAACTCCGTTCAGATGAGGGTTGGTTGCGGTGGCGGTGTCGCATCCGTGATGGCATGACGGAGCGGTGCTCTTCCGCAGAGTGACGGCTGCGTCACCGACGGTAGGGCTAACATGTGGACCGTAGCAAGCGGATCACGTGAGCCGCCCCCGAACGAGGAGCAACCCATGGTCCTGAGGCGCGAACCCACCGCACGCCAGGTGCGGCTGGGGACCGAACTGCGCAGACTCCGCGAAGCGGCGGGACTCACCGCTATCGAGGCCGCAGCACTGCTCGGGGCGAACCGCGCCCAGATGAGCCACATCGAATCCGGGCTCGCAGGCGTGAGCGAGGATCGTCTACGCCGCCTCGCGAGCCACTACGCCTGTACGGACAAGGAGTTCATCGAAGCGTTGGTCGCGATGGCCACCGACCGGACCCGTGGCTGGTGGGAGGAGTATCGGGGCCGCCTGCCCACGTCTTTCCTGGACTTGTCCGAGCTGGAGCACCATGCCCGGTTCCAGCACCACGTTGCCGTCCTGTACGTGCCGGGGCTGCTACAGACGGAGGACTACGCCCGCGCCGTCTTCTCGGACAGACTGCCCGAACTCACCGATGACGAGATGGAGGTGCGCATCCAGCACCGGAAGGCACGGCAGCAGATCACCATCCCGTACAAAGCGGTGATCCATGAGGCCGCGCTTCGGATCAGAGTCAGCGACCGCACCGCATCGAAGGCCCAACTCGCCCGGCTCCTTGAGATGTCCGAGGCGGACCACATCACGTTGCGTGCCATCCCCTTCGACCTGGACGGCTTCGCCAGAGCCTCAAGCACCATGACGTACGTGGGCGGCCCTCTGCCCAAGCTGGACACGGTGGTCCGGGACACGCCCCATGGCTCAATCTTCATCGACGCCGAGGCCCAGCTCGGCAGTTATCGAACGCGCTTCCATATGGTGGAGGCCGTATCACTCGAACCGGACCAGACTCGTGACTTCATCCACGGGCTGGCGAAGGAGCTGTGAGGGACCTCATGGACAACTGGCGGAAGTCGTCCCACTCCGGCGGCGGCGACGGTAACGAATGTGTCGAGATAGCCAACTCCCGCACCCACATATCCATCCGCGACTCCAAGACCCCCACCACCGCCACCCTCACCTTCCCCCTCGCCTCCTTCACCGCCTTCCTCGACACCCTCAAGAGCGGCCGTAACCCCGTGTAACGTCGGTGCCCGCCGCTACTCCACCGTGACCGACTTCGCCAGGTTCCGAGGCTGATCCACCTCGTTCCCGCGAGCCGTCGCCAGCTCGCACGCGAAGACCTGCAACGGCACGGTCGCCACCAGTGGCTGGAGAAGCGTCGGCGTGGCCGGGATCCGGATCAGATGGTCGGCGTACGGCGCCACCGCCTCGTCCCCCTCCTCCGCGATCACGATGGTCCGCGCACCCCGGGCCCGGATCTCCTGGATGTTGGACACGATCTTGTCGTGGATCACCGAGCGCCCCCGCGGCGACGGCACGACCACCACGACGGGCAGGTCCTGCTCGATGAGCGCGATGGGCCCGTGCTTCAACTCCCCCGCCGCGAAGCCCTCGGCGTGCATGTAGGCGAGTTCCTTCAGCTTCAGCGCGCCCTCCAGCGCGACCGGATAACCGACGTGCCGCCCAAGGAAGTGGTCGGCCAGTGACCGGGCCAGCGCCCGCACCGGCTCCATCGTCTCCAGCACCCGCTCCACCTCACCGGAGATGTGCGACAGGTCCCGGATGACGGCGGAGATCTCGTCGCCCCACTTGGTCCCGCGCACCTGCCCCAGGTACAGCGCCACCAGGTAACACGCCACGAGCTGCGTGAGGAACGCCTTCGTCGACGCCACGGCGACCTCGGGCCCCGCGTGCGTGTAGAGGACCGCGTCCGATTCCCGGGGGATCGTCGACCCGTTGGTGTTGCAGATCGCGAGCACCTTGGAACCCTGCTCGCGGGCGTGCCGCAGCGCCATGAGCGTGTCCATGGTCTCCCCGGACTGGGAGATGGCGATGACGAGGGAGCGCGGTCCGAGGATCGGGTCCCGGTAGCGGAACTCACTGGCCAGCTCCACCTCACACGGAATCCGGGTCCAGTGCTCGATGGCGTACTTGGCGATCATCCCCGCGTGGAAGGCCGTACCGCAGGCCACGATGACGACCTTGTCCACCTCCCGCAGCTCGGCGTCGGAGATCCGGACCTCGTCCAGCGTCAGGGAGCCGGCCGCGTCGATGCGGCCGAGCAGGGTGTCGGCGACCGCCTTCGGCTGCTCGGCGATCTCCTTGAGCATGAAGTAGTCGTAGCCGCCCTTCTCGGCGGCGGAGGCGTCCCAGTCGATGTGGAAGGAGCGGACGTCGGCGGGGCGCCCGTCGAACCCGGTGACGGTCACGCCGTCGCGCCGCAGCTCCACGACCTGGTCCTGGCCGAGCTCGATCGCGGAGCGGGTGTGGGCGATGAAGGCCGCCACGTCCGAGGCCAAAAACGCCTCCCCCTCCCCCACGCCCACCACGAGCGGCGAGTTCCGGCGCGCGCCCACGACCACGTCCGGGTCGTCCGCGTGGACGGCCACCAGCGTGAACGCCCCCTCCAGCCGCCGGCACACCAGCCGCATCGCCTCCGCGAGGTCGGCCGTCGCCGAGAACTCCTCGGCGAGCAGGTGCGCGACGACCTCGGTGTCGGTCTCGGAGGCGAGCGCGTGCCCCCGGTCCTCCAACTCGGCCCGCAGCGCGGCGAAGTTCTCGATGATGCCGTTGTGGACGACCGACACCCGGCCCGCGTTGTCCAGATGGGGGTGCGCGTTGGCGTCCGTCGGCCCGCCGTGCGTGGCCCAGCGTGTGTGCCCGATACCGGTGAGTCCGCTCGGGAGCGGCCGGTCCAGCAGCTCCTTCTCCAGATTGACCAGCTTCCCGGCCTTCTTCGCCGCCGCCAGCCCGCCGTCCGCCAGCACGGCGACGCCTGCCGAGTCGTACCCCCGGTACTCCAGCCTCTTCAGCCCGGCCATCACGACATCGAGCGCCGACTGCGACCCCACGTATCCCACGATTCCGCACATGCGCGGCAGCCTAGGGGGCGAGGGGCACCGGAACACGGCACTTCGTGCCCGAATTCGGATATCGGAGCATCGGTGAGAACGAGCCAACCCCATTCGAGGTGTCCGAGCCGGGCAGGCACGGGCACGGGCACAGGAGCATGATCCAGGTGAGGGGATTCCAGCCCTGATCACCCCCTGGTCGGGCCCGCCGAATCCGAGCAGGCCTACCGCATCCCTAGGAACCCCATGAGTCACAGCATGTACGTCTGCCGTTTCGCCGGCGGACACCCCGCCCCCATGGACGTATCCGCGATACGCGACGTCCTCGGCCCCGTCACCGTGGGCGGACTGCCACCCACCGGCCTCCCGGAGTCCTGGGACCTCGAAGCCGGGGACGGTGGAGGATCGGAGGTCTACGGTGACGCCCTCGGGCTCACTTTCAACCGCTTCTCTCCCGGGCAGATCATGGACCGCGTCGCCGACCTCGCCCGCCGTACCGGCGCCGCCGTCCTCCCTCTTGAGTGCCCGACCGTCCTCACGAACGAGGCCGACCGGAGACACCTCCCGGAGAGCCTGCGCGCGGAAGCGGTCGTCGTGGCCCCGGAGGCCCTGACCGGCCAGGCGATCCAGCTCCTGATCTCCCCGCAGCCGGAGCCCCGCCGACGCCCCGCCCTCCCCCGGTTCCCCTACCACCCCGACCCCGTCGCCACCGGCTCCGTCACCGTCTCCGACGAGCTCTGCGCATGCTGCGGACAGGAACGCGGCTGGGTCTACACCGGCCCCCTCTACGCCGCCGACGCCCCGGCCAGCGGCGTCTGCCCGTACTGCGTCGCCTTCGGCAAGGCCGCCGAGCGCTACGACGCCACCTTCGCCGACGGCGTCGAGGGGGACGTACCCGAAGCCGTCGTGACCGCGATCCTGCGGCACACACCGGGGTTCCTCGCCTGGCAGTCCCCGACCTGGCTCACCCACTGCGGCGACGGCGCCGAGTTCCTCGGTCTCGCCGGAGCGCGGGAGCTCGAGAGGTACCCGGACGCCGTCGAGGACCTCCGCCGGCGCTGCGCCGCGCGGACCTTGCCGCCGGACGAGGTCGAGGACGTCCTCGGCTCCCTCGACAAGGACGACCAGCCCACCGCGTACCTCTTCCGCTGCCGCCGCTGCGCCACCCACCTCGCCTACGCCGACTCCACCTGACGAGTGCCGTACCGAGCCCCGCCGCCGAGCCCGCGCCCGAAGCCCGCGTGACGCACCCCACCCCCCACCCCGTTCAAACTCCGTTAACAATGGACTGTGATCTCTCCGGTCTCCCCGATGCCCCGGAGCGCCCACCGGCACAAGCCGGAGGCGACTCCCTACGTCGACCTCACCCGCACCGAGTGGAGCGCTCTGCGCGAGAAGACGCCGCTCCCGCTGAACGCCGAAGAGGTCGAGAAGCTGCGCGGCCTCGGTGACGTCATCGACCTCGACGAGGTGCGGGACATCTACCTCCCGCTGTCCCGGCTGCTCAATCTCTACGTCGGCGCCACCGACGGCCTCAGAGGCGCCCTGAACACCTTCCTCGGCGAGCAGGGCTCCCAGGCGGGCACCCCGTTCGTCATAGGGGTCGCGGGATCGGTCGCCGTGGGAAAGTCGACCGTCGCCCGTCTCCTCCAGGCCCTGCTCTCCCGCTGGCCCGAGCACCCGCGCGTGGAGCTGGTCACCACCGACGGCTTCCTGCTGCCCACCCGGGAGCTGGAGGCGCGCGGGCTGATGTCCCGCAAGGGTTTCCCGGAGTCGTACGACCGCCGCGCGCTGACCCGTTTCGTCGCCGACATCAAGGCGGGCAAGGACGAGGTCACCGCCCCCGTCTACTCCCACCTGATCTACGACATCGTCCCGGACCAGCGGCTCACCGTGCGCCGCCCCGACATCCTGATCGTCGAGGGCCTCAACGTCCTGCAGCCCGCCCTCCCCGGCACGGACGGCCGCACCCGCGTCGGTCTCGCCGACTACTTCGACTTCAGCGTGTACGTCGACGCGAGCGCCGAGGACATCGAGCGCTGGTACCTCAGCCGGTTCAAGAAGCTCCGGCAGACCGCCTTCCAGGACCCCGACTCGTACTTCAGGAAGTACACCCAGGTCTCGGAGGAGGAGGCCGTCGACTACGCCCGCACCCTCTGGCGCACCATCAACAAGCCCAACCTGGTGGAGAACATCGCCCCCACCCGTGGCCGCGCCACCCTCGTCATCCGCAAGGGCCAGGACCACAAGGTGCGCAAGCTCAGCCTCCGCAAACTCTGAGCGACGGCGCCTGTTAGAAAGGCGTCATGCTGCATCTGCGCCTGATCGCCCCGGCCGAGAAGACCGACGACGTGGTCCGCCTGATCGAGAGGACGGTCGGCACCACCCACCTCGTCGTGATGCCGGGCGCCGCCCGCGATCCGGCCGGCGACGTGGTGATGTGCGACGTGGCGCGGGAGGCGGGTGACGAACTCATCGACGAGCTGCGGAAGTTGGACCTCGACAAGACCGGCTCCATCGCCGTCGAGAACATCGACCTGTCGCTCTCCGAGCGCGCCGACAAGGCCGAGGACGACGCACCCGGCGAGGGCGTGGACGCGGTCCTGTGGGAGCACCTGACGGAGGCGACGCACGAGGAGTCGACCCTCTCCATCACCTATCTCGCGTTCATCACGCTGGCCACGATGATCGCGGCCTGCGGTGTGGTCCTCGACAACGCGATCCTGATCGTGGGCGCGATGGCGGTGGGCCCGGAGTTCGGCCCCCTGGCGGCCTTCAGCACGGCGATCGTCCAGCGCAACCCGCGTCTGGCGGGCCGCTCGGTGATCGCGCTCTTGGTGGGTTTCGTGGCGGCAATGGTCGTCACGGTGGGGTTCAGCTACTTCATGGACGCGGTGCACCTGTTCAGCGCGGCACAACTCGACGCCGAACGCCCCAACACCAACTTCATCTACCGGCCCGACTGGTTCTCCTTCGTCGTGGCCGTCCTCGCGGGCTGCGCGGGCACCCTCTCCCTGACCTCGGCCAAGTCGGGCGCCCTGGTGGGCGTGGCGATCTCGGTGACCACGGTCCCCGCTGCCGCGAACGCCGCCGTGGCCTTCAGCTACAGCGAGTACAAGCAGGCCTGGGGTTCGACTGAACAGCTCCTGCTGAACCTACTGGGCATCGTGCTGGCAGGCACTCTTACGCTGCTCTTTCAGAAGTGGCTCTGGAAACGAGCCTAGGGGCGCGGGGCTCTGTCCGACAGGCGGCTCCGCCGCGTGGGCGCGACCAGGCACAACGGACCCGCAGCCCCAACGCACAGGACCCCCACCCCGAACCCGGACATCAGCCCAACGCCGACTTCACAGCATCCGCGAGCCGCCCCGCGACAGACCGAGCCTGATCGATATCCGCCGCCTCAACCATCACCCGAACCAACGGCTCGGTACCCGACGGCCGCAGCAACACCCGCCCGGTGGCCCCGAGTTCACGCTCGGCCTCAGTGACCGCCGCCGCCAGCTCCCCGGACGTGGCGACCCGCGAGCGGTCCACGTCGGGCACGTTGATCAGCACCTGCGGAAGCCGCTCCATCACGGAAGCCAGCTCCTTCAGCGACCGCCCGCTCTGCGCGACGCGAGCCGCCAGCATCAGCCCGGTCAGCGTCCCGTCGCCGGTGGTGGCGTGATCCAGGATGATGACGTGCCCGGACTGCTCGCCCCCGAGGGCGTACCCGTGCGCCTTCATCTCCTCCAGCACATACCGGTCGCCCACCGCGGTCTGGACGAGCCGCAGCCCCTCCCGCTCCAGCGCCAGCTTGAACCCGAGGTTGGACATGACGGTGGCCACCACGGTGTCCGCCCGCAGCGCGCCCCGCTCCTTCATCGCCAGCGCGAGCACGGCCATGATCTGGTCGCCGTCCACCTCCTCACCGGTGTGGTCAACGGCCAGGCACCGGTCCGCGTCCCCGTCGTGCGCGATGCCGAAATGCGCACCGTGCTCGACGACGGCGGCCTTCAGCAGCCCGAGGTGCGTGGAGCCGCAGCCCTCGTTGATGTTGAGCCCGTCCGGCTGGGCACCGATGGTGATCACCTCGGCACCGGCCCGCGAGAACGCCTCCGGCGACACCCGGGCGGCGGCGCCGTGCGCCTCGTCGAGGACGATCTTCAGCCCGTCGAGGCGGTTCGGCAGTACGGCGATCAGATGCGCCACGTACTTGTCGAAGCCCTCGGTGTACTCACGGACCCGGCCGACACCGCCGCCGGTCGGCCGCTCCCAGGGCTCGCCGCCCTTGTGCTCCTCGTAGACGGCCTCGATGCGCTCCTCCAGCTCGTCGTCGAGCTTGTGCCCGCCGCGCGCGAGGAACTTGATGCCGTTGTCGGGCATGGCGTTGTGGCTGGCGGAGAGCATGACGCCGAGGTCGGCGCCGAGCACACCGGTGAGGTACGCCACCGCGGGCGTGGGCAGCACTCCGACGCGCAGGACGTCCACGCCGGCGCTCGCGAGGCCCGCGACGACGGCGGCCTCCAGGAACTCCCCGGACGCGCGCGGGTCCCGTCCCACCACCGCCGTCGGCCGGTGGCCCTGGAACGTACCCGCCTCGGCCAGCACGTGTGCCGCCGCGACGGACAGACCGAGCGCCATCTCGGCCGTCAGATCCGCGTTGGCGACGCCGCGCACGCCGTCCGTGCCGAAGAGTCGTCCCACTTGTCCTCCTGAGGAAGCGTCAGTTACGGAGATCATCCGATCACATGAGCCTTTGAGCGCCTTGTGCCGTTATACGCCCAGGGCTGTGATAAACGAACGCCCCGGCGGCACTGTGGCGTGCCGCCGGGGCGAACGGACGTACTACTGACTCGCGGGAACGAGCAGGTACGAGCAGAACAGGCAGCGAAGATTAACGCTTGCTGTACTGCGGAGCCTTGCGGGCCTTCTTGAGACCGGCCTTCTTGCGCTCGACCGCACGGTCGTCGCGACGGAGGAAGCCGGCCTTCTTGAGGGCGCCGCGGTTGTTGTCCACGTCGGCCTCGTTCAGCGCGCGGGCGACACCGAGACGGAGCGCACCGGCCTGGCCGGAGACACCGCCACCCGCGATGCGGGCGATGACGTCGTAGCGGCCCTCGAGCTCGAGCACCTTGAAGGGCTCGTTGACTTCCTGCTGGTGCACCTTGTTCGGGAAGTAGTCCTCGAGGGTGCGACCGTTGATCTTCCACTTGCCGGTGCCCGGGACGATCCGGACGCGGGCGATGGCGTTCTTGCGACGGCCCAGGCCGGCGGCCGGCTGCGGGTCGCCGAAGCGGGACGCGAGCGACTCCGAGGTGTACTCGCCCTCGACGGGGACCTCGGACTCGGTGGTGTAGCTGTCGATGTCGACGATCTCTTCGCCCTCGACGGGCGTCTCGACGGTGGTCTCGGCCACGATTCTCCTCAGATTCTGTTCAGTCTTAGGGGGTGGCCGGACTTACTGCGCGACCTGGGTGATCTCGAACGGCACCGGCTGCTGGGCAGCGTGCGGGTGCTGGTCGCCCGAGTAGACCTTCAGCTTCGTGAGCATCTGACGGCCCAGGCTGTTCTTGGGGATCATGCCCTTGATGGCCTTCTCGACGGCCTTCTCGGGGTTCTTCGCCAGCAGCTCGTCGTAGCGGACGGAGCGCAGACCACCCGGGTAACCGGAGTGGCGGTACGCCAGCTTCTGGGTCTTCTTGTTGCCGGACAGGTGAACCTTGTCGGCGTTGATGATGATGACGAAGTCGCCCATGTCCATGTGCGGGGCATAGGTCGGCTTGTGCTTGCCACGGAGGAGGTTCGCGGCAGTGGTAGCCAGACGACCCAGGACGACGTCCTGAGCGTCAATGACGTGCCACTGGCGAGTCACATCGCCGGGCTTGGGGCTGTACGTACGCACTTCGCAGCCTTCTTCTTCAGTGGATGGGTGCTGACACATGGCATCACTGAAGCGATCGTGCAGCTGGGGACGACAATGGCCGGGGCACTGCCCGTATGCCGCCCACTGGTAACTGCTCCAGGGAACCTAGGTAGAGGCCTCTCGCATGAGAACGAGCGAGCCAATACACAACGAAGAAGCAGGATACCCACGCCCCCACGGGCGGGTCAAAACGAGCCCTCCAGCGTACGGCCCCGCCATCCACCTGGGCAGCCGAACCGCCGGTGCCCCCGGCGGTCGCGGACATGTCACAGGTCGTCCGGTACGCCCCCGGCGTGGCCGGCGCCACATGTGCCATGGGCGCGCCCCACATCCTCACCGGCTCGAAACCGACGGCCAGGCAGAACGCCACACCAATCACCCGGAGATGTCATGTTTGGCCGTGCTTCTTCCCTGAACGCCGGGGGCTGAGGGGCTTGTTGGGACGGAGCAGTACCCCGTGTGCCCCGTCTAAGATGCGCCCCATGAGCTTTGGGCAGCAGGGGGGACCCCCGTCCCAGTGGGATCCCTGGAAACCGCAGTCGCAGCAGCCGTGGAGCAGCGGCGGGGGCGAGCAGACTCCGGACTGGGCCGCGCTCGCCGAGGCCTCCGAGATCCGCAACAAACGGCGTCGGCTGTTCTTCATCGTGGGCGGCGCGCTCGCCACGGTCGGGATCGGCACGGCCGTGGCGATGGCCGTCGTGTCGGCGAACGGCAGTGGCGACGAGGCGAACAAGCCGACGTCCTCGCTGTCGTCCGCCGCGATCCCCAGCGCCACCGGAACCGCCCCGTCGTTCGCACCCACCAGCGTCCCGCCGCCGCTGGACCCGAAGGACTTCATCGCCAGCAAGGCCAAGGACTCGGCCCCGCTCAGCGCGCGGATCCTGTACCCGGGCACCCAGCTCACCATGGGCTCGACCGTGTACAAGAAGGGCACGACCTCCGACACGAAGAACTGCGCCGCCGCGGACACCGTCCAGGCCAGCCTCGGCAAGATCCTCAACGCCAACGGCTGCACCCAGTTCATGCGCGTCAGCTACACCAAGAACGGTGTCTCGGTGACGGTCGGCGTGGCCGTCTTCGACACGGAGGCCCAGGCGGCGAAGGCGAAGGGGCAGGTCAACACCAAGAGGGACATCGTCAAGTCGCTGTCCGGCGGTGCGGTCAAGCCCTTCTGCAACTCCGCGATCTGCCGCACGACCTCGAACTCCTACGGCCGCTACGCCTACTTCACCATCGCCGGCTTCGCGAGCGGCAAGAACGTCACGGAGCAGGACACCCCGGTCTTCAGCATCGGCAACAACCTGGCCGAGTTCACCTTCCGCCAGATCCACCGTCGCGGCGAGGCCCAGGCTTCGGCGGCCGCGAGCGAGTAGCGGCACCGCCTGCCGTCTTCTCGGGGCACCGTGCCGGGCGCTCGCCGGTGCCCCGCCCTCACGCCTTCGGCAGGGTGTTCACGTAGGGCGTCCCGTCGGCCGCGAAGCCGGTCACGGCCTTCTCCGCGTCCTTGGCGGAGACCGCCTTGTCGGCCTGGTAGTACAGCCAGTCGACCTTCATCTCCCAGGCGCGCGACCCCTTGAAGGGGAGATCGATGAACCATGCGCTGAAGTTGATGGTCATCCGCTCGCGCGGGAAGTACTTCTTGCCGCTGGTGAAGAGCTTGCGGCCGTCCAGCGAGTAGACGACCTTGTCGTCGGTCGCGGTGATGACCATGGTGTGCCAGCCGCCGAGCTTCTGGTTCTGGGAGCTGGTGACCCGGTCCCCCTGGTCGCTGCTGCGCCAGCTGGTGGTGTCGAGCAGCGGCCCGTACCGGCCCCAGCCTCCGTTGGGCAGGTACTCGTAGTCGAGTTCGCTGTACTTCGGCGACTCGTGGTCGGGCGAGATGGTGAAGAAGGACTGGGAGACGTGGTCGCCGTCGGCGCCGCTCACGGGCTTGTCACTGAGGTGCACGCGGGCGACGAGGGTGCCGGTGAAGAACGTCGGCCGGGAGCTGTGGAACTCGGCCTGCCGGGTGCCTGACTCGGTGCCGTCCGTGCTGGCTCGCAACCGGAGCGCCTGTCCCGTGCCGCCGTCCCCCGCGGCGGGGAAGTCGACGCCCTGTGCCGACCAGCTGTCCTCGATGCCCGGGCCGCCTTCACCGGAGCGGGCCGCCCAGCCGTTGGCGGCGAGGGCGGGATCGTCGGGACCGGTGTAGTCGAAGTCGTCGAAGAGGACTCCGGCGGGCGGCGCGGCCACCGGCGACGCGGACGCGCCGGGGGTGCCGGGCGAGGTCTGTCCGGAGGACGGGGTGTCGCCGTCCGGTTCCTCACCCCAGACGTGCGTGCCGCCCAGATAGGCGGTCACCAGCTTGGACTCCTGGTAGGTGGTGTCCTCGGCATCGAAGGAGCGGTCGTCCGCCTGGTTCAGCTTCTCGTGGTCGACGCGGTAGAGCTGGATCCCGATGCCCTCGGTCGTCCCGCCGGGCTTCAGGGTGCCGGCCGCCTCGGTGAAGCCGATGAGCAGGTAGTGGTCGGCCTTGGGCGCGGGGTCCTCCGCGGCGACGGTCCTCCCGGTGATGCGGGAACAGCCGAGGGACGTCTGGACGCAGTTGGACCCGTACGCGGTGTCACCGTCCGCCGTGTAGTAGTACCGCAGGGTGACGTCACTGAGCTTCACGGTCCGGTCGGACGTGTTGATGACTTCCAGCCAGGGTTTCGCCACGCCCGTCCTGGCGGGAGCGTCCGTCCGGTAGCGGACGGTGAGGACGGGAGAGGATTCGGCCGACCGCCACCAGGAGTAGAGCACGGTGCCACCTGCGACGAGCAGGCCCACCACGAGAACAAGTACGAGCGCGTTGCGTCCCCGAGGGGACGATGAGCGGCGGCGGCGGGTCACGAAAGGCCCCAGAGTCTATCGGTGAACATCGCAGCGCATCCTAGGCACATCTTCACCAGATGTTCTTTTCTGCAGCTTCATGTGTGACCTTGAACACGACCACCATCGGAGCCATCGCTACCGATTGCCGGAATTATCAGCCTTTACCACACGAAGAGGGCGCGAGAGAGCCCTCGGGCGCCATCTCGCGCGCCCACGCGGGCGCGTTCACTGCCTGGATGACCATGGGTCGGGCGGACATTCGTGCGGTATCTTCCCCAGAGTTTCGCGGTGCTCGCACAACGGTGGGGTCGTTGTGGAGACGCTTGGGGTGGGGAGAATCGTTTTGTCAGGCACGATTGCGCGCGAAGAGCGCGCGGATTCGGCGCGCGCTGCGCGCAGCCGCCATCGAAGAGGCCGCGGTGCCTACGAAGGCGCCGTCGCGACCACGGACACGATGCTCTACGAGACCGTCGTCCTCGTTCCCGCGCGGAACGAGGAGGTCGGGGTACTCACTTCCCTGGAATCGCTGGCCGGGCAGACTCGGCGGCCGGACCTCATCATCGTGGTCGTCAACAACTCGACCGACCGCACCGAGGACTTCGCCCGCACCTTCGCCGACGACCCGCGCACTCCGGCGACCGTCGTCCTGACCCTCGACGACAACCCGCACAAAAAGGCCGGTGCCCTCAACTACGGTCTGCACCGGCTCCGGGAGCACGTGGGCGGCCGGCTCAACGGCCGGGTGGGCCATGTCCTCGTCATGGACGCCGACACCGAACTGCACCCGAGGTTCATCGAGCGGGCCCGCAACGTCATCGCGTCCGACCCCGAGCTCGGCGGCGTCAGCGCCGCCTGCCTCGGCCGTACCGACCTGTGGCGCAATCCCTGGCAGCGGTACCTGCTCGGCATGCAGATCATCGAGTACGGCCGGGCCGCCAACGCGCGCTACCGCAAGGACGTCCACACGATGTCCGGCGCCGGCTCCTTCTACCGCGCCGAGGCCCTTCAGGGCCTGATCGACTGGCGGGGCGAGGTCTTCTGGGAGGACCACCGCAACCTGGTCGAGGACTACGAGACCACGCTGGCGCTCAAGGAGTCCGGCTGGAAGGTGACCGCCAACCAGCTCTGCATCGCCTACACCGACCTCATGCCCACGCTGCGCGAGCTCATCCAGCAGCGGGAGCGGTGGAGCCGGGGAACCGTCGACACACTGCGTCGCCGCGGCTGGACGAAGTTCACCTGGCACTCGATCAGCACGATGATCATGGGGCTCATCGGCATCGCGTACATCTGCGTCTGGGGCGCTCCGCAGCTCGCCGTGGCGGCTCAGCACGGCTTCTCCCAGCACCCCCTGCTGTTGTCCCTCTTCGCGTTCTGGATCGTCTATCCCGCATTGCGCGTACGAAACCTCGGTTGGAAGGCGATGCTCGTCGAGGCCGTGCTGATCCCCGAGCTCGTCTACACCGTCGTGCGGGGATACTGGCTCGTTTCGTCCATTCTGAAGTCCTATGTGACTCGCGTGTCCGCCTGGAAGTAGGCGGGGGAGAAAAATGAACACCCTCAGGGGGTTGGGTGCCTGCGCGATTCTCGCCGGCATCGCCTACGCCGTGACCAAGGTGACGGACTTCGACCAGTTCGTGCTGGCCATCACGGTCACCATCGTCACCGCCAGTGTGATCACCTATCTGCTGTCCCTCAAGCGGCGCCGCCACGACCGCCGGGCGGCCCAAGGACGGAGCAGGTCCCGACGGGCCGTTTCGTGACGTCACCGGCGCACGGGGCCAGAGGCACTGCCGCGCAGAACCTCTGGCCCACTCCCACCGCCAGGCTCGTCAACCGCAGCATCCCGCGGTAGGCAGCGTCCGCCGGTTCCGCGCCTCCTTGTTCCGCGCCGCCAGCAAGTCGTCGGCCGGATACCCGACCTCCTCCAGGGTCAGCCCGTGCGGCCGTACGACATGGACCGCCGAGTCCCGTACGCCGGCGGCCAGCACCTTGCCCGGCCAGTCCGGGCCCCGGTGCCCGTCCCCCACGAACAGCAGCGCCCCGATCAGCGAGCGCACCATGTTGTGGCAGAAGGCGTCGGCCCGCACGGTGGCGGTGACGATCCCGTCGTCACCGCGCACCAGGCTCAGCTCCTGGAGCGTGCGGATGGTCGTCGCACCCTCACGCCGCTTGCAGTACGCGGCGAAGTCGTGCTCCCCGAGCAGCCGGGCCGCCGCCTCGTTCATGGCGTCGACGTCCAGCGGCCAGTCGTGCCACAGGACGTGTCCGCGCAGGAGCGGGTCGACGCCCCCGGGATCGTCGGTGACGCGATAGGCGTACCGCCGCCAGATCGCGGAGAACCGCGCGTTGAACCCGGCCGGGGCCTCCCGCAGCGACCACACCCGCACATCCTTCGGCAGCCGCCCCGCCAACCGCTTCAGCAGCTTCTCCCGATGCTCCCCCCACAGCTCCTCGGGCAGATCCACATGCGCCACCTGCCCCCGCGCGTGCACCCCCGCGTCGGTCCGTCCCGCCACGGTCAGCTCGTACGTCACGTCCTTGGACCGGGTGACCGTCCGCAGCGCGTCCTCGATCTCGCCCTGTACGGTCCGCCGGCCGCCGGCCTGCTTGGCCCATCCGGAGAAGTCGGTGCCGTCGTAGGAGAGGTCGAGGCGGACACGGACCTGACCGGGCTGTACTTCGTCGCTCACCCCCCGATCCTCTCAGGAACGCGGAACGGGCCCGCCCCGAGGGGCGGGCCCGCGCTGCGGACGGTCAGTGCCGGCCCCTCGGGTTCAGCACGATCGTGCCGGAGTCGTTCGCCGGGTTGCCCTCGTTCGGCATGGTGTACGCGAAGAACGCCCGGCCGGTGGCGTTCCTGATCACCTCGTCGACGCGGAGGCCGAAGGTGAAGGTGCGGGAGGCGTCCTCCAGGATCGGGGTGTCGATGGAGCAGAGGTAGTCGCCCTCGGCGCCCTCCCAGTCGGCGGCCCGGCAGCTCTCGGGGGCCGTGGTGGTCGTGGTTCCCGGCGGAAGGTCGACCCAGAAGGAGATCGGCTCGCCGCCGGAGCGGAGGATGGCCAGCCAGGCGGGGCCGTGGTTGGCGAAGCCGACGTCCACCGACACCGTCTGCCCCTTGCGGGCCCGCAGCCGCTCACCGGTCAGGTCGAGGTCGAAGGTGTTCTTCGTCGGGAAGTCCATCTCCGCGTTCCGGGTGTAGCCCGCGGGATCGGCGTCCGGCAGCCGCACCAGCCCCAGCTCGGGCCCGGTGCCCGCTCGGTAGTCGCCCTCCGCCAGCAGCTTCCCGACCTGGTCGGCGGGGACCGCGCTGAAGGAGTAGGACATCACGTCGTAGAGGGCGAAGCCGGCCGTCTCGATCGGGAAGGGAGAGCTCAGCCCGTACGCCGTCTGCGCGGCGAACTCGCTGTCGAAGACGCAGAGCGCCTTGGAGCCTCCGCGCAGGTCGTCGGGGTCGCGCGGGTCGTACCAGCAGTTCGAGAAGGTGCTGGGGAAGGAGAGGCCCCGGCTGCCGTAGATCCGCAGCACGACGCCCTTGCCGCCCAGCCCGCCCAGGTTGCGGAAGCCCAGCGGGGCCTGGAAGGTGTCGCCCGCCTTGAAGCCCTCGGGCTCGGACAGTTGCCTCATCCGCAGCTCGGGACCGCCGACCAGCACGTCCACCGTGTGCCCGGTGAAGGCCAGGCCCTCGCCCGCGGCCGTGACCTCGATGGTGCCGAAGTCTCCCGCGGCGCTCTCGTCGGTCACGTCGAGTCTGATGCCGCCCAGGTCGTTGTAATCCTGGCCGGCGTAGATCTCGTAGTCGTGGCAGGTCGCGACCAGCCCGTCGACGGAGCAGCCCTGCCACCCGCCGAGGCGGGAGAAGTCGACGGCCGCGACACCGGCCAGGGAGCTGGCGTCCACCGTGACCGTGTAGTCGCCCTGGTGGATCGGATAGATGACCCCGTTCTCGTCCGGCACGGGCTCGCCGGGCGCCCGCAGTCCGAGCTCGATCTGCGGCTCGCGCGGCTCACCCGGCTCACCGGGATCCGGTTGCAGCGAGAGGTTCACGTTGTCGGGGCCGGTGACGGAGACCGGCAACGGCTCCTCCTGGGCCCGCGCGGGCCCGGCGAGCGCGCCGGCGGCCAGGGCGGCCAGCGCGAGAGCGGAGACGGTACGCCGCACGGCGGCGAGACTGGTCATGGAACCCCCCGTGACTCGGACATCAGGCGCACCGGATCGGCGACGCCGTATGCATGACCTGTGAGTCCGCTGTGAGGTTGCGGTCCCTTTGCGCCACAACGCGAACGGGCCCGCTCCTCGAAAGGAACGGGCCCGCAATCACGCCAGGGGCGCGGAACGCTTACGCGTCCTTGGACTCCTCGGCAGCGTCCTCCGCCTCGGCGTCCTTGGTCGTGTCGACCTTGGTCTCCTCGGTGGCCGGGGCGGCCTCGGCGTCCTTGGCGGCACGCTTGGTGGCGGCCTCGGCCTCGCCCGTGGCCTCCTGCGCGACCGTCAGCGCCTCGACCAGCTCGATGACGGCCATGGGCGCGTTGTCGCCACGACGGTTACCGATCTTGGTGATGCGGGTGTAGCCACCGGGACGGTTCTCGTAGCGCGGGCCGATCTCGGTGAAGAGCGTGTGCACGACGCTCTTGTCCGTGATCACCTGAAGCACCTGACGGCGGTTGTGAAGGTCGCCCTTCTTGCCCTTGGTGATCAGACGCTCGGCGTACGGACGCAGCTTGCGCGCCTTCGCCTCGGTGGTGGTGATGCGGCCGTGCTCGAAGAGGCTCTTCGCGAGGTTCGCGAGGAGCAGCTTCTCGTGCGCGGCGCTGCCGCCCAGACGGGCACCCTTGGTGGGCTTCGGCATGGTGTTTCTCCTAGATGTCTGCCCCGGCCGTATCAGGTACCGGGGTCAGTATCCGAGCGAGCGGGTTTGCTCGTCGGAGACCCCGCGCCCCAAGGGGCGCGGGGAACTGCGCGACCAGCCACAGCGGGCCGGCAGCCAGGAACCGGCAGTCGGTCCCGAGCTCTTAGTACTGCTCGGTCTCGACGAACCCGGCATCGGCGTCGTCATCCGCGCCGAAGGCATCCGCGGCGGCGGTCGGGTCGAATCCGGGCGGGCTGTCCTTCAGGGCCAGGCCCATGCCGGCCAGCTTCGCCTTGACCTCGTCGATGGACTTCGCGCCGAAGTTGCGGATGTCCAGGAGGTCGGCCTCGGAGCGCGCCACGAGCTCACCCACGGAGTGGATGCCCTCACGCTTGAGGCAGTTGTACGACCGAACGGTGAGCTCCAGCTCCTCGATCGGCAGCGCCAGATCGGCGGCGAGAGCGGCGTCCGTGGGGGACGGGCCCATGTCGATGCCCTCGGCGTCGATGTTCAGCTCACGGGCGAGACCGAACAGCTCGACCAGGGTCTTACCGGCGGAGGCCATGGCGTCACGGGGACGCATCGCCTGCTTGGTCTCGACGTCGACGATCAGCTTGTCGAAGTCGGTGCGCTGCTCGACACGGGTCGCCTCGACCTTGTACGTGACCTTGAGCACGGGGCTGTAGATGGAGTCGACCGGGATACGGCCGATCTCCTGGCCCACCTGCTTGTTCTGCACGGCGGAGACGTAACCGCGGCCACGCTCGACCGTGAGCTCCATCTCCAGCTTGCCCTTGCCGTTGAGCGTGGCGAGGACGAGGTCGGGGTTGTGCACCTCGACACCGGCCGGGGGCGCGATGTCGGCGGCGGTGACCAGACCCGGGCCCTGCTTGCGCAGGTACATCACGACCGGCTCGTCGTGCTCCGAGGAGACGACCAGCTGCTTGATGTTGAGGATCAGGTCGGTGACGTCCTCCTTGACGCCCGGCACGGTGGTGAACTCGTGCAGGACGCCGTCGATGCGGATGCTGGTGACAGCAGCGCCGGGGATCGACGACAGGAGGGTGCGGCGGAGGGAGTTGCCGAGGGTGTAGCCGAAGCCCGGCTCCAGCGGCTCGATCACGAACCGGGAGCGGAACTCGTCGACGACCTCTTCGGTCAACGAGGGACGCTGAGCGATCAGCATGTGAATCCTTCAGTTCAGGGGCACCCACTATTTGATGCCCTGAGGCCGTCAGGCAGAGCCTGACGGTGGTGTTTCAAGGGTACGGGCGGTACGGCCCTTTACAGAGCCGTACCGCCCGAAACCGCAGCCGGTCGAAGCGACCGTGACGTCAGACGCGACGACGCTTCGGCGGACGGCAGCCGTTGTGCGGGGTGGGCGTGACGTCCTGGATCGAGCCGACCTCGAGGCCGGTGGCCTGGAGGGAGCGGATCGCGGTCTCACGGCCGGAGCCGGGACCCTTGACGAACACGTCCACCTTGCGCATGCCGTGCTCCTGCGCGCGGCGGGCGGCCGACTCGGCGGCCATCTGCGCGGCGAAGGGGGTGGACTTGCGCGAGCCCTTGAAGCCGACGTGGCCGGCGGAGGCCCAGGAGATCACGTTGCCCGAGGGGTCCGTGATCGAGACGATCGTGTTGTTGAACGTGCTCTTGATGTGGGCGTGCCCGTGAGCGACGTTCTTCTTTTCCTTGCGGCGCACCTTCTTGGCAGCGCCCTGACGACCCTTGGGGGGCATCTACAAACTCCTACGGGGAGGTGGTCGGTCCTACAGCGAAGACCGCTGATGAAGCGTTGTCCGCTGAGGACTACTTCTTGCCCGGCTTCTTCTTGCCGGCGATGGCGCGACGCGGGCCCTTGCGGGTACGAGCGTTCGTGCTGGTGCGCTGACCGCGGACGGGCAGCCCACGGCGGTGGCGCAGACCCTGGTAGCAGCCGATCTCGACCTTGCGGCGGATGTCGGCCTGGACCTCGCGACGGAGGTCACCCTCGGTCTTGAGGTTGGCGTCCACGTACTCACGAATCGCGACGAGCTCCTCCTCGGAGAGGTCGCGAACGCGGGTGTTCGGGTTGATGCCGGTCTCGGCCAGCGTCTGCTGAGAAAGGGTCCGGCCGATGCCGAACACGTAGGTCAGGGCGACCTCCACGCGCTTGTCGCGCGGGATGTCAACACCGGAAACGCGTGCCACTTCAATGGCTCCTGGTGATCTTCGGAGGTCTTCCGCAGAACCGGTTCCCAGCCGCCGTACCAGGTACGAACTGGGTCCCCGGCCTCCGAACCGGGGGTGTCAGACGAAGCACGTCTGGGCTCTGCGTATGAACATATTCAGCTTGCGTCGCGCGAATCCCTGCGAGAGCAGAGGGTTCGGTCCTGCGTCAGCCCTGGCGCTGCTTGTGGCGCGGGTTCTCGCAGATGACCATGACCCGACCGTGACGGCGGATCACCCTGCACTTGTCGCAGATCTTCTTGACGCTCGGCTTGACCTTCATGGGATTGAGGTTCTCCGGGTCAGTGCCACCACCCCGCCGCAACGGGATGCGGGCAAGATCTACTTGTACCGGTAGACGATCCGGCCACGCGTCAGGTCGTACGGAGACAGCTCCACCACGACCCGGTCGTCAGGGAGGATACGGATGTAGTGCATACGCATCTTTCCGCTGATGTGAGCCAGGACCTGGTGGCCGTTCTGGAGCTCGACCTTGAACATGGCGTTCGGAAGAGACTCGACGACAGTGCCCTCGATCTCGATGGCACCTTGCTTCTTGGCCACGCTTCGCCCTTCGAATCGACTACCTTGATCGACTCCCCTGCATTTCCCTGAAGGGCGCATGCGGACATGCGGGTGCACGAGAGCCGACGAGTCAGTCTACGTCAGGGGCCTCAGAAACACGAATCGAGGATTCATGCCCCGAGAAGGAGATCCTTAAGCCAACGGGTCCGGAGCCGCGACGACCCCGTGCTCCGCGAGTTTCGCCTTGCCGCCGTCGGGAGCCGTGAGCACCAGCGGGCCCTCGTCGGTCAGCGCCACCGAGTGCTCCCAGTGGGAGGACCACGTGCCGTCCGTCGTGATGACCGTCCAGTCGTCCGACAGGACCTCCGTCCTGGGCGTGCCCAGGGACACCATCGGCTCGATCGCCAGGCAGAACCCGGTGACCAGCTTCGGCCCCTTCCCACGGCGCCGGTCGACGTAGTTCAGCAGGTGCGGGTCCATGTGCATCTCGGTGCCGATGCCGTGGCCGCCGTAGTCCTCGATGATCCCGTAGCGGCCGCCGCCCGGCTTCGGCTGGCGGCGGATGTACGTCTCGATGGCCCGGGAGACGTCGACGAGCCGGTTGCCCTGCTTCATCGCCGCGATGCCGGCCCACATCGACTCCTCGGTGACCCGGGAGAGCTCGATCAGTTCGGGGGCGTGGCCCGAGCCCACGAACGCCGTGTAGGCCGCGTCCCCGTGCCAGCCGTCGATGATCGCGCCGCAGTCGATGGAGATGATGTCGCCGTCCTTGAGGACGACCTCGTCGGACGGGATGCCGTGGACGACGACCTCGTTCACCGAGGTGCAGATCGTCGCCGGGAAGCCGCCGTAGCCCAGGAAGTTCGGCTTGGCGTCGTGCTCCGCGAGGACCTTGCGCGCGACCTGGTCGAGATCCCTGGTCGTGGCCCCGGGCACCGCGGCCTCTCGGGTCGCCGCGTGGATGGCGGCGACGACCAGCCCCGCCTCGCGCATCTTGGCGATCTGCTCGGGGGTCTTGATCTGCACCATGCGGCGGGAGCCTTTCGAAGGAGGAGGGGACGGGTGCCATCAACGATACGTGCACCCACACAGCAGCCGCGGCCCCCTCGGAAGGGAACCGCGGCTGTCGTACTCGGTGAAACCGCTACGCGGCGTCGTCCTCGTGCTGGAGGGCCTCCATGGCACGGCCGGTGACGTCCTCCACCTTGCCGAGCGCCGAGATCGTGACCACCAGGCCCTGGGCCTTGTAGTAGTCGATGATCGGCTCGGTCTGGGTGTGGTAGACCTCCAGGCGCTTGCGGACCGTCTCCTCGGAGTCGTCGTCGCGCTGGTACAGCTCGCCGCCGCAGACGTCACAGACGCCGTCCTGCTTCGGCGCCTTGTACGAGACGTGGAAGACGTGCGCCGAGTCGTTGCGGCAGATGCGGCGGCCGGCGATGCGCTTGACGACCTCCTCCTCGGGTACCTCGAGGTCCAGCACCGCGTCCAGCTTCATGCCCTCGGTCTGGAGCATCTCGTCGAGCGACTCGGCCTGCGAGACGTTGCGCGGGAAGCCGTCGAGCAGGAAGCCGTTCTCGGCGTCGGGCTGCTCCATGCGGTCCTTGGCCATCCCGATGGTGACCTCGTCCGGAACCAGGTTGCCCGCGTCCATGTAGGACTTCGCGAGCTTGCCGAGGTCCGTCTGCTGGCTGATGTTGGCGCGGAACAGGTCGCCCGTGGAGATGTGCGGGATCGACAGGTTCGAGGCGAGGAACGCGGCCTGCGTTCCCTTGCCGGCACCCGGCGGCCCGACGAGGACGATACGCATCAGCGGAGGAACCCTTCGTAATTGCGCTGCTGGAGCTGGCTCTCGATCTGCTTCACCGTCTCGAGACCCACACCCACGATGATCAGGATGCTGGTGCCACCGAACGGGAAGTTCTGGCTTGCCCCGAAGCCGACCAACGCCATCGTTGGCACAAGAGCGATCAGACCCAAGTACAGCGAACCCGGCCAGGTGATCCGGTTGAGTACGTAGGAGAGGTACTCAGCGGTCGGTCGGCCAGCCCGGATGCCCGGGATGAAGCCACCATACTTCTTCATGTTGTCGGCGACTTCCTCGGGGTTGAAGGAGATCGCCACGTAGAAGAACGCGAAGAAAACGATGAGCAAGAAGTACAGCGTGATGTAGATCGGGTGGTCGCCCTTGACGAGGTTGGCCTCGATCCAGGTCTTCCAGCCCGAGTTGCCGCTCGAGAACTGCGCGATCAGAGCCGGGATGTAGAGCAGCGACGACGCGAAGATGACGGGAATCACACCGGCCTGGTTGACCTTCAGCGGGATGTACGTCGACGTACCGCCGTAGGACCGGCGGCCGATCATGCGCTTCGCGTACTGCACCGGGATGCGGCGCTGGGCCTGCTCGACGAAGACCACCAGACCGACCATGACCAGGCCGACCGCGATGACCGTGCCGAACTCGATCCAGCCGTCCGCCAGGGTGCCCTGCTTCTTGATGGCCCACAGCGCGGACGGGAAGGTGGCGGCGATCGAGATGAACATCAGGATCGACATGCCGTTGCCGATGCCGCGGTCGGTGATGAGCTCACCGAGCCACATGACGACGGCCGTACCGGCGGTCATCGTGATGACCATGACGATCGTGGTGAAGATCGCGCGGTCCGGGACGATGCTCGACGCGACGGTGCAGCCGGAGAAGAGGGCGCCGCTGCGGGCGGTGGCCACCAGGCCGGTGCCCTGCAGGATGGCGAGCGCCACCGTGAGGTAACGCGTGTACTGCGTGATCTTCGCCGTACCGGCCTGGCCCTCCTTCTTGAGGGCTTCCAGACGCGGGATGACCACGGTGAGCAGCTGAAGGATGATGCTCGCCGTGATGTACGGCATGATGCCGAGCGCGAAGACCGTGATCTGCAGCAGCGCGCCGCCGCTGAACATGTTGACCAGACCGAAGAGTCCCTGGTTGCCGGACGCCTGGTCCACGCACTCCTGGACCGACTTGTAGTCGACGCCGGGGATCGGGATGTGGGTACCCACGCGGTACACCACGATGATGGCGAGCGTGAAGAGCAGCTTCTTGCGCAGGTCGGGCGTCTTGAACGCCCGGGCGAACGCGGTGAGCACGGTGCCTCCTGCGACCCCCGCGCTACTGCGTCAAGGGTGACGGTCTTGAGGTTCGACGAATATGTGGGAAAGCAGTGCAGGCCACCTTACCCGGGCCGCCGCCTGCCGTGGAACGACCAACCGGGGATACCTCGTTGTGAGGTATCCCCGGTGGGTACTGCTTCAGGTCATCGTGCTCAGACGAGCTCGGTGACCGTGCCGCCGGCGGCGGTGATCTTCTCCTTGGCGGAGCCGGAGACGGCGTCGACCGTCACCTGCAGCGCCACGGAGATCTCGCCCTGGCCGAGGACCTTGACGAGGCTGTTCTTGCGAACGGCACCCTTGGCCACCAGACCCTCGACGGTGACCTCGCCACCCTCGGGGTAGAGCGCGGCCAGCTTGTCGAGGTTCACGACCTGGAACTCGGTCTTGAACGGGTTCTTGAAGCCCTTCAGCTTCGGGAGACGCATGTGGAGGGGCATCTGGCCACCCTCGAAGCGCTCCGGAACCTGGTAACGGGCCTTCGTGCCCTTGGTACCACGACCGGCCGTCTTACCCTTCGACGCCTCACCACGACCCACACGGGTCTTGGCGGTCTTGGCGCCCGGGGCGGGACGGAGGTTGTGGATCTTGAGCGGGTTGTTCTCCGCCATGATCAGTCGACCTCCTCGACCGTCACGAGGTGGCGGACGGTGTGCACCATGCCGCGGAACTCGGGACGATCCTCCTTGACGACCTGCGTGTTGATGCCCTTGAGACCAAGGGAGCGCAGGGTGTCACGGTGGTTCTGCTTGCTGCCGATGTACGACTTCGTCTGCGTGATCTTGAGCTGAGCCATTACGCAGCACCAGCCCCGGCACGCGCACGCAGCAGAGCCGCGGGAGCGACGTCCTCGAGGGGCAGACCGCGGCGGGCCGCGATCTCCTCGGGACGCTGCAGGCCCTTGAGGGCCTCCACGGTCGCGTGCACGATGTTGATCGCGTTCGACGAGCCGAGCGACTTCGACAGCACGTCGTGGATACCGGCGCACTCCAGGACGGCACGCACGGGACCACCGGCGATAACACCGGTACCCGGCGAAGCCGGCTTGAGGAGAACGACGCCGGCAGCCTTCTCACCCGTGATCGGGTGCGGGATGGTGCCCTGGATACGGGGGACCTTGAAGAAGTGCTTCTTGGCCTCCTCAACACCCTTGGCGATGGCGGCCGGCACCTCCTTGGCCTTGCCGTAACCGACACCCACGGTGCCGTCACCGTCGCCCACCACGACCAGCGCGGTGAAGCTGAAGCGACGACCACCCTTCACAACCTTGGCGACACGGTTGATCGCGACGACACGCTCAACGTAAGCGGTCTTCTCGGCGGCGGCTGCGCCACCGTCACGACCCTTACGGTCCCGCCGCTCGCCGCCACCGGCACCGCCACCGCGGCGCTGGGGTCCAGCCATTGGATTACCTCTCTCTTTCCGCTAGCTTCGAGCGGCTCAGAACTTGAGCCCGGCTTCGCGGGCGGCGTCCGCCAGGGCAGCGATGCGCCCGGCGTACTGGTTGCCACCACGGTCGAATACGACGGCCTCGACACCGGCGGCCTTGGCGCGCTCGGCGACCAGGGCACCGACCTGCTTGGCCTGCGCGGACTTGTCGCCCTCGCCACCGCGGACCGTGGTGTCCAGGGTGGACGCCGACGCCAGGGTGTGACCCTTGATGTCGTCGATCACCTGGGCCACGATGTGGCGGTTGGAGCGGGTAACGACCAGACGGGGACGCTCCGCCGTACCGGAGATGTTCTTCCGGATCCGGATGTGACGGCGCTTGATCGCGGCGCGCTTGTAGGCGTCGCCCTTGAGGATCTTCTGTCCGTATGCCATGGCTTACTTACCCGCCTTTCCGACCTTGCGGCGGATGACTTCGCCCTCGTACTTGACGCCCTTGGCCTTGTACGGGTCGGGCTTGCGCAGCTTGCGGATGTTGGCCGCAACCTCGCCGACCTTCTGCTTGTCGATGCCCTCGACCGAGAACCGGGTGGGGGCCTCCACCTTGAAGGTGATGCCCTCGGGGGCCTCGACGGTGATCGGGTGGCTGTAGCCGAGAGCGAACTCGAGGTTCGAACCCTTGGCCGTCACGCGGTAACCGACACCGCTGATCTCGAGCTTCTTCACGTAACCCTGGGTCACGCCGGTGATCATGTTCGCCACCAGCGTGCGGGACAGGCCGTGCAGGGCCTTGTTCTGACGCTCGTCGTTGGGGCGGGTGACGTTGAGAACGCCGTCCTCACCCTTGGCGATGTCGATCGGCGCAGCGACGGTGTGGGTCAGTTCGCCCTTGGGGCCCTTGACCGAGACCGTACGGCCGTCGATGGTGACGTCCACGCCGGCGGGAACCGTGATGGGGAGCTTGCCAATACGCGACATAGCTGTTTCCTCCGTTCCCTTCCGCTACCAGACGTAGGCGAGGACTTCCCCACCCACGCCCTTCTTGCCGGCCTGCTTGTCGGTGAGGAGCCCGTGCGACGTGGAGATGATCGCCACGCCCAGGCCGCCGAGCACCTTCGGCAGGTTGGTGGACTTCGCGTAAACCCGGAGACCGGGCTTGGAGATCCGCTTGATGCCCGCGATGGAGCGCTCACGGTTCGGGCCGAACTTCAGCTCGAGGACGAGGTTCTTGCCGACCTCGGCGTCCTCGACCTTCCAGCCCGTGATGAAGCCCTCCTGCTGGAGGATCTCCGCGATGTGAGACTTGATCTTGGACGCCGGCATCGTCACGGAGTCGTGGTACGCCGAGTTCGCGTTCCGCAGACGCGTAAGCATGTCTGCGATCGGATCAGTCATGGTCATGAATTGGCCTTCGGCCTCTCTCGCCGGGGTTTCCAGGTGCCCATCCCTCTCCTCGATCCGAGACGAGGCGGGTGCGGTGCGGTGGACCTACGGCGTAGTAAGTCGTATGGGCGTCCAGGCGCCCAACCCTCCTAGCCTAAGCCATGGAGGGGTGGGCACCTGACACCACCCTTTACTTACCGAGAGCTTCGGGTATCCCCAAGTAGGGGATTACCAGGAGCTCTTGGTCACGCCCGGCAGCTCGCCACGGTGAGCCATCTCACGAAGGCATACGCGGCACAGGCCGAACTTGCGGTACACGGAGTGCGGACGGCCGCAGCGCTGGCAGCGCGTGTAGCCACGTACGCCGAACTTGGGCTTGCGAGCAGCCTTGGCAATCAGAGCCTTCTTCGCCATCTCGCTCACGCCTCCTTGAAGGGGAAGCCGAGGTGACGAAGGAGCGCGCGGCCCTCAGCGTCGTTGGTCGCCGTGGTGACCACGGTGATGTCCATGCCCCGGGTGCGGTCGATCTTGTCCTGGTCGATCTCGTGGAACATGACCTGCTCGGTGAGACCGAAGGTGTAGTTGCCACGGCCGTCGAACTGCTTGGGGGACAGACCACGGAAGTCGCGGATGCGCGGCAGCGCGAGCGACAGGGTGCGGTCCAGGAACTCCCACATGCGGTCGCCACGAAGCGTGACGTGGGCACCGATCGGCTGGCCCTCACGCAGCTTGAACTGCGCGATGGACTTGCGGGCCTTGGTGACGGCCGGCTTCTGACCGGTGATCGTGGTGAGGTCGCGGATGGCGCCCTCGATCAGCTTGGAGTCGCGGGCGGCGTCGCCCACACCCATGTTGACCACGATCTTGACGAGGCCGGGGATCTGCATGACGTTCTCGTACTTGAACTCGTCACGCAGCTTGCCCGCGATCTCCTCGCGGTACTTCGTCTTGAGACGCGGAGTGGTGGTGGTAGCCATCAGATGTCCTCACCCGTCCGCTTGGCAACGCGGATCTTGTTGCCCTCGTCGTCGAAGCGGTAACCGACACGCGTGACGACCTTGTTGCCGTCCTTCTCAACGACCAGCTGGACGTTGGAGACGTGGATCGGCGCCTCGGTCGTGACGATGCCACCGGCCTGCGAACCGCGAGCGGTCGGGCCGGCCTTGGTGTGCTTCTTGACCCGGTTGACACCCTCGACCAGGACGCGGTCCTCGCGGGGGAAGGCCGCGATGACCTTGCCCTGCTTGCCCTTGTCCTTACCGGTGATGACCTGGACCAGGTCGCCCTTCTTGATCTTCATGCTTACAGCACCTCCGGCGCGAGCGAGATGATCTTCATGAACTTCTTCTCGCGCAGCTCACGGCCGACGGGGCCGAAGATACGGGTGCCGCGAGGGTCGCCGTCGTTCTTCAGAATGACGGCGGCGTTCTCGTCGAAGCGGATGTACGAGCCGTCCGGACGGCGGCGCTCCTTGACGGTGCGAACGATGACCGCCTTGACGACGTCACCCTTCTTCACGTTGCCACCGGGGATCGCGTCCTTGACGGTGGCGACGATGACGTCACCGATGCCCGCGTAGCGGCGACCGGAGCCACCGAGCACACGGATGCAAAGGATCTCCTTCGCACCAGTGTTGTCGGCGACACGCAGTCGCGACTCCTGCTGGATCACGTCTATCTCCTGTTTGTCTGCCGGTTCCCGGCGAGCTCCGTAAGTGACTTACGGAGCTCGCCGAGCCTGGCGGAACTGACCTGCGGGGTTGGCCGCAGGAATTACTTGGCCTTCTCGAGGATCTCGACGACGCGCCAGCGCTTGGTCGCCGACAGCGGGCGGGTCTCCGCGAGGAGGACCCGGTCGCCGACGCCGGCAGCGTTCTGCTCGTCGTGCGCCTTGAGCTTGTTGGTACGGCGGATGACCTTGCCGTACAGCGCGTGCTTGACGCGGTCCTCGACGGCGACGACGACGGTCTTGTCCATCTTGTCGCTGACGACGAGACCCTCACGGGTCTTGCGGAAGCCGCGGGCCTCTGCAGTCTGCTCAGTCACGTTGCTCTCACTCATCAGGCGCTCTCCACCGTCTCGATGCCCAGCTCGCGCTCACGCATCAGGGTGTAGATCCGCGCGATGTCCTTACGGACGGCCTTGAGCCGACCGTGGTTCTCGAGCTGACCCGTCGCCGCCTGGAAGCGGAGGTTGAACAGCTCTTCCTTGGCTTCGCGGAGCTTGTTGAGAAGCTCCTCGTCACCCAGTTCGCGCAGCTCGGACGCCTTGGTACCGGCCGACATCACGCTTCACCTGCCTCGCGCTTGACGATCCGGCACTTCATCGGCAGCTTGTGGGCTGCGCGAGTCAGGGCCTCACGGGCGATCTTCTCGTTGGGGTAGGACAGCTCGAACATGACCCGGCCCGGGTGCACGTTCGCGATCCACCACTCCGGCGAACCCTTACCGGAACCCATGCGGGTCTCGGCAGGCTTCTTCGTGAGCGGGCGGTCCGGGTAGATGTTGATCCAGACCTTGCCGCCACGCTTGATGTGGCGGGTCATCGCGATACGGGCCGCCTCGATCTGGCGGTTGGTCACGTACGCCGGCGTGAGGGCCTGAATGCCGTACTCGCCGAACGCGACCGTCGTACCGCCCTTGGCCTGACCGCGGCGCTTCGGGTGGTGCTGCTTGCGGTGCTTGACCCTACGGGGGATCAGCATGTCGGTCAGGCCTCCGTTCCGGTGCTCTCAGCCGGAGCGGCGGCGGCGGGAGCCTCGGCCTTGGGGGCCTCGGCGCCGGCAGCCTGCTGCGGCTTGCGACCGCGCCGCTCGCCGCCGCCACCACGGCCACCACGGGCCGGGCGGTCGGCGCCGCCACCGCGAGCCGGGCGGTTACCCGCACGGGCGGCAGCGTTCTCGGCGCGAACCTCGGCGATGTTCTTGACGTCGCCCTTGTAGATCCAGACCTTCACACCGATGCGGCCGAAGGTCGTCTTGGCCTCGAAGAAGCCGTAGTCCACGTTCGCGCGGAGCGTGTGCAGGGGCACGCGGCCCTCGCGGTAGAACTCCGAGCGGGACATCTCGGCGCCACCGAGGCGGCCACCGCACTGGATCTTGATGCCCTTGGCGCCGGCCTTCATCGCCGACTGCATGCTCTTACGCATGGCGCGACGGAAGGAGACGCGGGAGGAGAGCTGCTCGGCGACGGCCTGGGCAACCAGCTGAGCGTCGGTCTCGGGGTTCTTGACCTCGAGGATGTTCAGCTGGACCTGCTTGCCCGTGAGCTTCTCGAGGTCACCGCGGATGCGGTCGGCCTCGGCGCCACGGCGGCCGATGACGATGCCCGGACGAGCGGTGTGGATGTCCACACGCACACGGTCACGGGTGCGCTCGATCTCCACCTTCGAGATGCCGGCGCGCTCCATGCCGGACGTCATCATCCGACGGATGGCGACGTCTTCCTTGACGTAGTCCTTGTACAGCTTGTCGGCGTACCACCGGGACTTGAAGTCCGTGGTGACACCGAGCCGGAACCCATGCGGGTTAACCTTCTGGCCCATTACCGGGTTCCTTCCTTGCTGCTGACGACCACGGTGATGTGGCTGGTCCGCTTGCGGATCCGGTAGGCACGGCCCTGGGCGCGCGGCCGGAACCGCTTCAGGGTCGGGCCCTCGTCGACGTACGCCTCGGAGATGAAGAGGCTGTCGGCGTCGGTGTGGTCGTAGTTGTGCGCGGCGTTGGCGATGGCGCTGTCCAGCACCTTGCCGACGGGCACTGAGGCGGCCTGCGGAGCGAATCGCAGGACCGCCTGAGCCTCCGTGGCGTCCATGCCACGGATAAGGTCCACCACGCGGCGGGCCTTCATGGGCGTAACGCGGATGTACCGCGCCTGGGCCCTGGCTTCCATGGTTGTCCCTCTCAGTTACTTACGTGTCTGAATGCGATCCGCGTTTAGCGGCGCTTCGACTTCCGGTCGTCCTTGACGTGACCCCGGAAGGTGCGCGTCGGCGAGAACTCGCCGAGCTTGTGGCCGACCATCGACTCGGTGACGAACACCGGGATGTGGGTCTTGCCGTTGTGCACCGCGAGCGTGTGGCCGAGCATGGCCGGCACGATCATGGAGCGACGGGACCAGGTCTTGATGACGTTCTTGGTGCCGGCTTCGTTCTGGGCGTCCACCTTCTTGATCAGGTGGTCGTCGACGAAGGGCCCCTTCTTGAGACTGCGCGGCATCTAAACCCGCTCCTAGCGCTTCTTGTTCGTCTTGCGGCGGCGGACGATGTACTTGTTCGAAGCCTTCTTCGGCGAACGAGTACGACCCTCCTTCTGACCCCAGGGGCTGACCGGGTGGCGACCACCGGAGGTCTTGCCCTCACCACCACCGTGGGGGTGGTCAACCGGGTTCATCGCCACACCGCGAACGGTCGGGCGGACGCCCAGCCAGCGCTTGCGGCCGGCCTTGCCCCAGTTGATGTTGCTCTGCTCGGCGTTGCCGACCTCGCCGACCGTGGCGCGGCAGCGCTGGTCGACCAGGCGGATCTCACCGGACGGCATACGAAGGTGGGCCATCGTGCCCTCCTTCGCCAGCAGCTGCACGGAGGCACCGGCGGAGCGGGCGAACTTGGCGCCGCCACCGGGACGGATCTCGATCGCGTGGATCGTGGTACCGACCGGGATGTTGCGGAGCGCCAGGTTGTTGCCCGGCTTGATGTCGGCCCCGGGACCGTTCTCGACGCGGTCACCCTGCTGCAGGTTGCGCGGGGCGAGGATGTAGCGCTTCTCGCCGTCCGCGTAGTGCAGCAGCGCGATGCGCGCGGTGCGGTTGGGGTCGTACTCGATGTGCGCGACCTTCGCCGGCACGCCGTCCTTGTCATGGCGACGGAAGTCGATGACACGGTAGGCGCGCTTGTGTCCGCCACCCTGGTGGCGAACGGTCACACGACCGGCGTTGTTACGGCCGCCCTTGCTGTGCAGCGGGCGGACCAGCGACTTCTCCGGCGTGGACCGCGTGACCTCGACGAAGTCGGCGACGCTGGAGCCGCGACGGCCCGGCGTAGTCGGCTTGTACTTGCGGATTCCCATTTCTCAGTCCTCGTCCGATATCGGACGATCCGACCCGCTTACGCGGTCGGACCGCCGAAGATGTCGATACGGTCGCCCTCGGCAAGGGTCACGATCGCGCGCTTGCTGTCGGCACGCTTGCCGAAGCCGGTGCGGGTCCGCTTGCGCTTGCCCTGGCGGTTGATCGTGTTCACCCCGGTGACCTTGACCGAGAAGACCGCCTGGACGGCCTGCTTGATCTGGGTCTTGTTGGCGCCGGGGGCCACGATGAACGTGTACTTGCCCTCGTCGAGAAGCGCGTAGCTCTTCTCGGACACGACCGGCTTCAGCAGGACGTCACGGGGGTCCGTGAAGGCCTTGCTCGCCGGCGTGACGACGGTGTTCTTGCCCTCGGCGGCGTGGCGGCGCGCCTTGGCGACGCGCGCGGCCTTGGCGGCCTTCGCAGCCTTGGAGGCGATGCTCGGGTGACGCGTAGCCATCAGGCCTCGCTCCCTTCGGTGTCGTTGGCCTTCGGGCCGGACACGAAGGACTCGAAGGCGGCCTGGGTGAAGACCACGTCGTCCGAGACGAGAACGTCGTACGTGTTCAGCTGGCCCGGCTCCAGGATGTGGACCTGGGGCAGGTTGCGGGCGGACAGCCACGCGGCCTCGTCGGCGCGGTCGACGACCAGGAGCAGGTTCTTGCGCTCCGAGATCTTGCCGAACAGCGACTTGGCGGCCTTCGTGGAGGGGGTCGCGCCCTCGACCACGCCGGAGACGACGTGGATGCGGTTGTGGCGGGCCCGGTCGGTGAGGGCGTGGCGCAGGGCCGCGGCCTTCATCTTCTTCGGGGTCCGCTGCGAGTAGTCACGCGGCACGGGGCCGTGGACGACGCCACCGCCGGCGAACTGCGGCGCACGGGTCGAACCCTGACGGGCGCGGCCGGTGCCCTTCTGGCGGTACGGCTTCTTGCCGCCACCACGGACCTCGCCACGCGTCTTGACCTTGTGCGTGCCCTGACGGGCGGCGGCCAGCTGCGCGACGACGACCTGGTGGATCAGCGGGATGCTGACCTTCTCGACGTCGAAGATCTCGGCCGGGAGCTCGACGGTCCCGGCGGTGTCGCCGGAGGGCGACAGAATGTCAATGGTGCTCATAGTCCTCAGGCCCCCTTGGCCGCGGTGCGGACCAGGACGAGGCCGCCGTTCGGACCAGGAACCGCGCCCTTGATGAGCAGCAGGCCCTTCTCCGCGTCAACGGCGTGAACGGTCAGGTTCTGGGTGGTGACCCGCTCGTTGCCCATGCGACCCGCCATGCGGAGGCCCTTGAACACGCGGCCCGGGGTGGCGCAGCCACCGATGGAACCGGGAGAGCGGTGCTTGCGCTGGGTGCCGTGACCGGCGCCGAGGCCCTTGAAGTTGTGACGCTTCATGACACCGGCGAAGCCCTTGCCCTTGCTCTTGCCGGTCACGTCGACCTTGATGCCGGCCTCGAACACCTCGGCGGTGATCTCCTGGCCGAGGGTGTACTCGCTGGCGTCAGCGGTACGGATCTCGACGAGGTGGCGGCGGGGAGTGACGTCGGCCTTGGCGAAGTGGCCCTTGAGGGGCTTGTTCACCTTGCGCGGGTCGATCTCGCCGAACGCGATCTGGACGGACTCGTAGCCGTCGACGTCGTTCGTACGGACCTGGGTCACGACATTGGGGCCGGCCTTGACGACGGTGACCGGAACAACACGGTTGTTCTCGTCCCACACCTGCGTCATGCCGAGCTTCTCGCCCAGGATGCCCTTGATCTGCTTAGCCATCGTTCAGATCACCGGCCTCAGAGCTTGATCTCGATGTCGACACCGGCCGGGAGGTCGAGTCGCATCAGAGAGTCAACGGTCTTGGGGGTCGGGTCGAGGATGTCGATCAGGCGCTTGTGCGTGCGCATCTCGAAGTGCTCGCGCGAGTCCTTGTACTTGTGCGGCGACTTGATGACGCAGTACACGTTCTTCTCAGTGGGCAGCGGCACCGGGCCCGCGACCGACGCACCAGTGCGCGTCACCGTCTCGACGATCTTCTTCGCCGAGGAGTCGATGACCTCGTGGTCGTAGGCCTTGAGCCGGATGCGGATCTTCTGTCCCGCCATGGCTACTCAGTAGTCCTGTCTCTCTACAGCTCTGGAACCCGGTGTTCCGTTCACTTCTTCCGACCCACGCGGTCGGGCGTGTCGCACTTCCACTGACACAGATGTCCCTTGTTCGAACATCCCTGCTGGGAATGAACACGGCCCTTCCGGAACCGCAGGCCGGGGGCAGAAGCCCACCGGGTGCCTGGCCGGTGCCGCACTGACACTTCCCGAAAGATTCCCGTACGTCCGCCCCAGCGCTGCCTTACGGCAGTTGGAACGACGAGTACTGTGGGACTCGCTTCCGGTCCTCCCGGCGGGAGGCGCGCAGCATCAACACTCGACCGAGCAACCCCGCTAGTCTGCCATACGGGGCAGGGGCCTGGCCAATCGAGCCGGAGACAATACCCCGAGAGTGACGCAGGTCAAACACATGGCCGCACCGGACCGTGGCGGCCAGCCCCTCGTCAGCGCACGTCCACGTGATCCCCACCACTTGACGCGCCGCCCGTCGTCGGCTCCGGTGAGGCGTTCCCGGTGACACTCTTTCGTGGTGCGGGAAAGAAGCGGGCAGACTATCCCATGACCTGAACATGACCGTCACTTGAGCTACGGCCAGTCGACCAGCACCGTGAACACGACGTACACGCACGCCACCATCAGCGGCGCGGCGAGGGCGAGCCCCACCCGGCGGGCCGAGTTGCGGCGCTCCCACGGCAGGGCCCATCCGGCGGCCAGCAGGAACAGGGCGATGCCCAGGCCTCCGAGCAGCACCGGGAAGGCGGTGTCGAAGCTCGACTCGAAGCGGTCGGCCTCGGGGCCCGCGCAGGAGTCGCAGGCCATCACGGAGAGGCCGCCCAGGACGTAGGCCAGCAGACCCGCGGGCAGGGTGAGGAGCGTCGAGAGCAGCGGGGCGACCCAGGCACCGGTCGCGCGGTCGTCGTCGAGTGTGAGGTCCGGCATGGGTCCATCACAGCGCGCGGGCATCCGCGGCCGCATGGGCGTTCGTACTCAGAAAGCACGCTCAGACAGCACGGTCGCCGTACGGACGTCAGCCGCTCGCGTTCCGCAGCCGCGCGAACGACGTGTCCAGGCCCCGTTTCAGCAGCCGTGCCGCCGGCCGCTCCACGAACCGGTGCACCAGCCAGCTCAGCAGCATGAACGCGGCGATGACGGACACCACCAGCAGGCGGGCGTCCATCGTGTCGCGCAGGCGGTTGATGACCGCCGTGCCGGCCGCGTAGTGCGTCAGGTAGAGGGGGTACGTCAGCGCGCCCGCCGTCACCAGCCACTTCCAGCGGACGCGGTCCGTCGCGCCGAGGGCGATGGCGACCATGGCCAGCAGGAAGACCGTGAAGATCAGGACACTCCCCCGCCACCCCGACACGTGCTCGACCTCGTCGATCCGGAGGCCCAGCTCGCGCTGGCCCATCAGCCAGGCCATCGCGAGGATGCCCCACAGCAGCAGGTCCTGGCCGAAGCGGTGCATCAGGTAGAGGGAGAGTCCCGCGATGAAGTACCAGGCGCCCTCCGGGTTGGCGACCAGTTCCAGCAGCGGGAGCTTGGAGATCGGGGCGAGCATGGCCGCGGCGCCCCACACGCAGCAGAAGACGACGACCTTGCGGTAGGTCAGGCCGCTCCACACGACCACCAGGAAGAGGAGGTAGAAGCGGAGCTCCGACCACAGGGTCCAGTAGACGCCGTCGACGTTCATGACGCCCGAACCCGACTGGAGCATCGTGAAGTTGAGGAGGACGTCGCGGGTGCGCAGGCGGTCCCACACGCCCGGCAGGGCCACCAGGACGACCGTGGTGAAGACGACGGCGAACCAGTACGCCGGGTACAACCGGATCACCCGTGAGGTGAAGAACTGCCGGGGGGTACGGCCCCAGCAGGACATGCAGATCACGAAGCCGCTGATCACGAAGAAGATCTCGACGCCGATCCAGCCGTAGGAGGCGAACCGGAACACCGTCGGCATGATGTCGGAGACCGGGCGGTCCCAGACGCGGTTGCCGGGCTGGTCGACGCGGTTCGTGCCGGCGTAGTGGTGCACGGCGACCATCAGGGCGGCCAGGAGCCGGATGCCGTCGATGGCGTACAGCCGACGGCCGGCGCGGTCCCGTACGGCGGACCGCCGGGCGGCGTGCGCGGGCTGTCCCGGCGGGACGGGAGCGGCGAGCGGCGGCAGCGGCTGCTGGAGGCCGCCGACGACCCGTCGCGGTATCGACCTTCTGCTCTCCGCGTCCTGCATCGACACCTGCGGGTCCGTCCGTCCTCGCGAGGGGAGTCCCGGGCCGGGAGTGGCCACCGGACGCCTCAGGCTACGACCCTCACAACCACCCCACAGCGACCGGACAGGAACATTTCCCCCACCGGCGCCGGGGAGTTGCCACAACGCTCGCCGCACCGCTTCGAAGAGTTCCCCGGGGCTTCACTTGACGTCTTGCCTCGGCGCCACGTCCGCCCCGATGATCACGGCCATGAGTGACACCGTCTACTCGGTCATCCCGACCGACCCCCACTGGCTGCCCGACCGCGATGCCGGCGACCGCGCCACGGCGCTCGTGACCCGCCTCGCCCCCGAGGACGACGGCGGGTTCGATACCGAGATCGAGACCGACTGGTACGACACGGTCACCGCCGTCGACTGCGGCGAGAACCTGACACGGATCAGCTGCCCGGCCTGCGGGGCGCCGATCGACCCCGAGTGGTACCGGGATCTGATCGAGGCCCACGGCGACGACGGCTTCGCCACCCTCGCCGTCACGGTCCCCTGCTGCGGGGCGGCCACCTCGCTGGACGCCCTGGAGTACGACTGGCCCTGCGGGTTCGCCCGGTTCGAGATCGCCGTGTGGAATCCGGCCCGGGAGCCTTTCGACGAGCGGGAGTTGGCCGCCGTCGGTGAGGTCCTCGGGCATCCCGTCCGGCAGATCCGCGCCCGTATCTGAGGCCGACAGGCGAAGCCCACATCCGAGGCCGGACGGGCGAAAGGGCCCGTACGACCGAAGTCGTACGGGCCCCTTCAGAGACCTACGGGTCTCGGAGACCTGTCAGGTCAAGATCAGGCGGTGATCTTGGTGACCTGGCCGGCGCCGACCGTCCGGCCACCCTCACGGATGGCGAACTTCAGGCCCTCTTCCATGGCGACGGGCTGGATGAGCTCCACCTTCATCTCGGTGTTGTCACCCGGCATGACCATCTCGGTGCCCTCGGGGAGGGTCACGACGCCGGTCACGTCCGTCGTACGGAAGTAGAACTGCGGACGGTAGTTGTTGAAGAACGGCGTGTGGCGGCCACCCTCGTCCTTGGAGAGGATGTAGGCCTGGGCCTCGAACTGGGTGTGCGGCGTGACCGAACCCGGCTTGATGATGACCTGGCCGCGCTCGACGTCCTCGCGCTTGATGCCACGGAGGAGCAGACCGACGTTCTCACCGGCCTGGCCCTCGTCGAGCAGCTTGCGGAACATCTCGATGCCGGTGACCGTGGTGGTGGTCTTCTCGGTCTTGATGCCGATGATGTCGACGGTCTCGTTGACCTTGAGGACACCACGCTCGATACGACCGGTGACGACGGTGCCACGACCGGTGATCGTGAAGACGTCCTCGATCGGCATCAGGAACGGCTTGTCGACGTCACGCTCGGGCTGCGGGATCGCCTCGTCGACGGCGGCCATCAGGTCCAGGACCGACTGGCCCCACTCCTTGTCGCCCTCGAGCGCCTTGAGCGCCGAGACCTTGACGACGGGAACGTCGTCGCCCGGGAACTCGTACTCGGAGAGGAGCTCACGCACCTCGAGCTCGACGAGCTCCAGGATCTCCTCGTCGTCCACCATGTCGGCCTTGTTCAGGGCGACGACGATGTAGGGAACGCCGACCTGGCGGGCCAGGAGCACGTGCTCCTTGGTCTGCGGCATCGGGCCGTCGGTGGCGGCGACCACGAGGATGGCGCCGTCCATCTGCGCCGCACCCGTGATCATGTTCTTGATGTAGTCCGCGTGACCGGGGCAGTCGACGTGGGCGTAGTGACGCGTCTCGGTCTGGTACTCGACGTGCGCGATCGAGATGGTGATACCGCGCTGGCGCTCCTCGGGAGCCTTGTCGATCTGGTCGAACGCCGAGGCCTCGTTCAGGTCGGGGTACGCGTCGTGCAGCACCTTGGTAATGGCGGCCGTGAGGGTCGTCTTACCGTGGTCGATGTGACCGATGGTGCCGATGTTGACGTGGGGCTTAGTCCGCTCGAACTTCGCCTTCGCCACGGGGTCCTCCTGTGGAGTGGTTCTGAACGCCTTGCTTCATCGGCGCCAGGTGATCTTTGCTGGAAAGCCTCGGCCCGGGGGCACTCCCCCACGAATGCGGGTGAATGCCCCTCCGGGCTCCGGAGTCAAGCCTAAAGCGTGCGAACGCGGTGCGTTACTCGCCCTTGGCCTTCGCGATGATCTCCTCGGCGACGTTCCGCGGAACCTCGGCGTAGGAGTCGAACTGCATCGAGTAGCTTGCGCGACCCGACGTCTTGCTGCGGAGGTCTCCGACGTAGCCGAACATCTCCGAGAGGGGCACGAGGCCCTTCACGACGCGGGCACCGGCCCGCTCCTCCATGGCCTGGATCTGACCACGGCGGGAGTTGATGTCGCCGATGACCTCACCCATGTAGTCCTCGGGCGTGGTGACCTCGACGGCCATCATCGGCTCGAGCAGCACGGGGGACGCCTTGCGCGCGGCCTCCTTGAAGGCCTGCGATCCGGCGATCTTGAACGCGAGCTCGGAGGAGTCGACCTCGTGGTAGGCGCCGTCGAGAAGCGTGACGCGAACGCCCGTCATCTCGTACCCGGCGAGGATGCCGAACTGCATGGCCTCCTGCGCACCGGCGTCCACCGAAGGGATGTACTCCTTCGGGATACGGCCACCGGTCACCTTGTTCACGAACTCGTACGAGGCGTCGCCGCCCTCGATCGGCTCGATCGCGATCTGCACCTTGGCGAACTGGCCGGTACCACCAGTCTGCTTCTTGTGCGTGTAGTCGACGCGCTCGACGGCCTTGCGGATCGTCTCACGGTAGGCGACCTGCGGCTTGCCGACGTTGGCCTCGACCTTGAACTCACGGCGCATACGGTCGACCAGCACCTCGAGGTGCAGCTCGCCCATACCACCGATGATGGTCTGGCCGGTCTCCTCGTCCGAGTGGACCTGGAAGGAGGGGTCCTCCTCCGCGAGACGCTGGATGGCGACACCCAGCTTCTCCTGGTCACCCTTGGACTTGGGCTCGATGGCGACCTGGATGACCGGCGCCGGGAAGTCCATGGACTCCAGGATCACCGGCTGCTTGTCGTCGGACAGCGTCTCACCGGTGGTGGTCTGCTTCAGGCCCATGACGGCGACGATGTCGCCGGCGCCCACCGACTCGATCTCCTCACGCTTGTTCGCGTGCATGCGGTAGATCTTGCCGATGCGCTCCTTCTTGCCCTTGACGGAGTTCAGCACCGCGGTGCCGGACTCCAGGCGACCGGAGTAAATCCGGACGAAGGTGAGCTTGCCGAGGTGCGGGTCGCTCATGATCTTGAACGCCAGCGCGGACAGCGGCTCGTCGTCGGACGGCTTGCGCTTGACGACGACCTCGGGGTCCTTGACGTCGTGGCCCTCGATGGCCTCGACGTCGAGCGGGGTCGGCAGGTAGCGCACGACCGCGTCGAGCAGGGGCTGGACGCCCTTGTTCTTGAACGCGGTGCCACAGAACACCGGGGTGACCGTGGTGTCCTTCGACTTGCCGGACGCGATGGTGATGCGACGGATCGCGGCGTACAGCTGCTCCACGGAAGGCTCCTCGCCCTCCAGGTACAGCTCCATGATCTCTTCGTCGTTCTCCGCGACGGCCTCGATGAGCTTGCCGCGGTACTCCTCGGCAGCCTCGGTGTGCGTGGCCGGGATGTCGACGGTGTCGTACATCTCGCCCTTGGCGGCCTCGGCGGACCACACGAGCGCCTTCATGGTGACGAGGTCGACGACACCCTTGAAGTCGGCCTCGGCGCCGATCGGCAGCTGCATGACGAGCGGCTGGGCGCCCAGACGGTCCGAGATCATGTCCACGCAGCGGTGGAACTCGGCGCCGGTACGGTCCAGCTTGTTGACGAAGCAGATGCGGGGCACGCCGTAACGGTCGGCCTGACGCCACACCGTCTCGGACTGCGGCTCCACGCCGGCGACGCCGTCGAACACCGTCACGGCACCGTCGAGGACGCGGAGCGAACGCTCCACCTCGACGGTGAAGTCGACGTGACCCGGGGTGTCGATGATGTTGATGGTGTGGTCGACGCCCTCAAGCGGCCAGTGACAGGTGGTGGCAGCAGAGGTGATCGTGATGCCACGCTCCTGCTCCTGCTCCATCCAGTCCATGGTGGCGGCGCCGTCGTGGACCTCACCGATCTTGTACGAAACGCCGGTGTAGAACAGGATCCGCTCGGTGGTGGTCGTCTTGCCCGCGTCGATGTGGGCCATGATCCCAATGTTGCGGACCCTGGCCAGGTCAAGCGAAGTGGTAGCCATAAGGCTTCAGTCTTCTCTCGGTCTCGATGGGGTCTGCGACTACCAGCGGTAGTGCGCGAAGGCCTTGTTGGACTCGGCCATCTTGTGCGTGTCCTCGCGCTTCTTGACGGCCGCACCGAGGCCGTTCGAGGCGTCGAGAAGCTCGTTGAGCAGACGCTCGGTCATGGTCTTCTCGCGACGGGCGCGGGAGTAACCGACCAGCCAGCGCAGCGCCAGCGTGTTGGCGCGGCCGGGCTTGACCTCGACCGGCACCTGGTAGGTGGCGCCACCGACACGGCGGGACTTGACCTCAAGCGTGGGCTTGATGTTCTCCAGCGCGCGCTTCAGCGTGATGACCGGGTCGTTGCTGGTCTTCTCGCGCAGGCCCTCCATGGCGCCGTACACGATGCGCTCGGCGGTGGAGCGCTTGCCGTTCAGCAGCACCTTGTTGATCAGGGAGGTGACAAGAGGAGAACCGTAGACCGGGTCGATGATGACCGGGCGCTTCGGGGCGGGGCCCTTACGAGGCATTCTTACTTCTCCTTCTTGGCGCCGTAGCGGCTGCGGGCCTGCTTGCGGTTCTTGACACCCTGGGTGTCGAGGGAACCGCGGATGATCTTGTAGCGAACACCGGGCAGGTCCTTCACACGGCCGCCGCGCACGAGCACGATGGAGTGCTCCTGCAGGTTGTGTCCCTCACCCGGAATGTAAGCAGTGACCTCGATCCCGCTGGTCAGACGCACACGCGCGACCTTACGCAGGGCCGAGTTCGGCTTCTTCGGGGTGGTCGTGAACACACGCGTGCAGACGCCACGGCGCTGAGGAGAACCCTCGAGTGCGGGCGTCTTGTTCTTCTCGACCTTGTCCTGCCGGCCCTTGCGGACCAGCTGCTGGATCGTAGGCACTACTTCTCCGGTTTCTGTGTGCCGAATGGTGAAGCTAACCTGGAACGTCGCCGACCCACGCGGTCGGGTGTGTCGAATCCGGCGGACTCCCGCCGCAAGGCGAAAAGGGCGCAGATTACGGTGGCCGCTCAAGGCTCCCCTAGTGCGGTTCAAGGCACGCACGGAAGCCAGGGCACACCCCAGGCACAAGGTCTGAGCGTACCCAGCTCATTCGCTGCGGTCAAAACAGATGGACGACGGCACCCTCGCGGAGCGGTCGATGTCAAGCCCCTACGCCGTGGACGATCTTCGATTTCACACGGCGCACACGCTCAAGAGGCCCCTGGGCGCGGCCTCTTGCGGCGCTCACCCCGAGGCGAGCCCCACCGCGACCAGCAGCGTCACCAGGACCGACCAGGCAGCGATGGACAGCCAGCCGAACACCAGCCCGGTCAGCGCCAACCCATCGCCGCTCTCTCCGGTCCGCTCCATCTCCGCCCGCGCCGCGTGCCCGAGGATCACCGCCGGAATCCCGGTGAACCCGAAGGTCGGCACGCACAGCAGCCCGCACACCGCGGCTCCGACCGCCTTCCCGTTCGCCCGCGGCCGCGGGGCGGGCAGGAACGTCCGCGGTACGGCCGTGACGGGCGCCGGCTGCGGCACAGGGCCGAGCGGCAGGTCGGACACGAGCAGCGCCAGCTCCCCGACCGTACGCGCGCCGTACGCCCGCTCCACGCGCTTGTCGAACTCGCCCTTCTCCAGCCGCCCCTCCCCGTACCCGGCCCGCAGCACGTCCACGGCGCGCTCACGGTCGGCGTGGGAGGCGAGCATGGCGGAGCCCACGGGCTGCGGGGCGGCGTACCCGGGCCACGGGCGGGCGACGGGCGCGTGCGCGCCGGACCAGGGCCCCGCTGCCGGGCCGTCCCTGCCCGGCCCTGACGACGACTCGTCATTGCCCTGCCACGGCTGCCACGACGGTTGCGACACAGGAGCACCCCCTGGGCGGTCGAATGCCTCCATGATGCTCCAACGCTGCGATACCGGGACAGGTTCCCGCATCCCCAACCGGAGCCGCCCGGGCGGATCGGCCCCGAGGTGGGTTCGGCACATCAGGTCTCACGGGCCGCGCGCAGATGCCGCCGGATCAGCCGGATGTCCTCCTGATCCTTCTCGCGGCCGAGCCTTTCCTTGCAGGCCAGCACCTCGGACAGCGGACTGAACGGGATGCCCTGGATCCACTCGGCGCCGTCGATCATCGCGTCCGGCTCACGCGTCCCGGGCACCCAGCGGTCGAAGACCTCGATGTCCCCCTGAAAGAGGGACACCACGCGGCCGCAGCCCGAGGACGCGACCACCGGGTCCGCGAGCCCTGCGGCGATCTCCCAGGCGGCCCCCCTGGCGACCAGGTCCAGATCGCCGATCGTGTCCCGGAGACCGTGCGCGAGGAGCGGGCCGCTCCCGGCCGTCACGTAGTCCGTGGGCGGCAGGTCCAGGGACAACAACTTGCGCATCAGGGGGTGTTCGCTCAGCTCCAAGAGGTCTCCCAGAGAACACGAGGTGAAGGAGCCCAAGCCTGCGATACCGGCGAGCGGTGAGCAACACCTTTCGCCTGCCAGGCAGTTCGCGGACGATCCCGTCGGATCACCACGTGCGAGCACGCCGAAGGGCGGCCACCCAAAGGTGACCGCCCTCCAACTCAAGCAACCCGCTTACTGGTTGTACGGACCGTAGTCGTAGTCCTCCAGCGGAACGGCCTGGCCGGAGCCCGTGCCGAACGGCGAGTAGTCGATGTCGTCGTAGCCGACGGCCGAGTACATCGCGGCCTTGGCCTCCTCGGTCGGCTCGACCCGGATGTTGCGGTAGCGGGACAGGCCCGTACCGGCCGGGATGAGCTTACCGATGATGACGTTCTCCTTGAGGCCGATGAGCGAGTCGGACTTGGCGTTGATCGCCGCGTCCGTGAGGACTCGCGTCGTCTCCTGGAAGGACGCCGCCGACAGCCAGGACTCCGTGGCCAGCGAGGCCTTGGTGATACCCATGAGCTGCGGACGACCGGAGGCCGGGTGACCGCCCTCCTGGACCACACGACGGTTCTCGGTCTCGAACTTCGAGCGCTCGACCAGCTCGCCGGGCAGCAGCTCGGCGTCGCCGGACTCGATGATCGTCACGCGGCGCAGCATCTGCCGGATGATGATCTCGATGTGCTTGTCGTGGATCGACACACCCTGCGAGTTGTAGACCTTCTGGACCTCGCCGACCAGGTGGACCTGGACGGCACGCTGGCCCAGGATGCGCAGCACGTCGTGCGGGTTGGTGGCACCCACGGTGAGCTTCTGGCCCACCTCGACGTGCTCGCCCTCGCTGACCAGGAGTCGGGCGCGCTTCGAGATCGGGAACGCCGTCTCGTCGCTGCCGTCGTCCGGCGTGATGACGATCTTCTTGGTCTTCTCGGTCTCCTCGATCCGCACGCGGCCCTGGGCCTCGGAGATCGGGGCGACACCCTTCGGGGTACGGGCCTCGAAGAGCTCGACGACACGCGGCAGACCCTGGGTGATGTCGTCACCGGCCACACCACCGGTGTGGAAGGTACGCATCGTCAGCTGGGTACCGGGTTCACCGATGGACTGGGCGGCGATGATGCCGACCGCCTCACCGATGTCGACCAGCTTGCCGGTGGCCAGCGAGCGGCCGTAGCACATGGCGCAGGTGCCGACGGCGGACTCGCAGGTCAGGACCGAGCGGGTCTTGACCGTCTCGACACCGTGCCTGACCAGCTCGTCGATGAGCACGTCACCGAGGTCGGTACCGGCCGGGGCCAGCACCTTGCCGTCGACGACGATGTCCTCGGCGAGGCAGCGCGCGTACACGGAGGTCTCGACGTCGTCCGCCTTGCGCAGGACGCCGTCGGCGCCGCGCTCGGCGATCGCGAGCTTGAGGCCGCGGTCGGTGCCGCAGTCCTCCTCGCGGATGATGACGTCCTGCGAGACGTCCACCAGACGACGGGTCAGGTAACCCGAGTCGGCGGTACGCAGGGCGGTGTCAGCGAGACCCTTACGGGCACCGTGCGTGGAGATGAAGTACTCCAGCACGGACAGGCCCTCACGGAAGGACGCCTTGATCGGACGCGGGATCGTCTCGTTCTTGGCGTTCGACACCAGACCACGCATACCGGCGATCTGCCGCATCTGCATCATGTTTCCTCGGGCACCCGAGTCAACCATCATGAAGATGGGGTTCGTCTTGGGGAAGTTCTCGTTCATCGCCTCGGCGACCTCGTTGGTCGCCTTGGTCCAGATCGCGATGAGCTCCTGAGTGCGCTCTTCCTTGGTGATCAGACCGCGCTCGTACTGCTTCTGGACCTTCTCGTCCTGCGCCTCGTAGCCCTTGACGATCTCCTTCTTCGCCTCGGGAACGACGACGTCGGAGATGGCCACGGTGACACCGGAACGGGTCGCCCAGTAGAAGCCGGCCGCCTTCAGGTTGTCGAGCGTCGCCGCCACGATGACCTTGGGGTAGCGCTCGGCCAGGTCGTTGACGATCTCGGAGAGCTGCTTCTTGCCCACCGAGTAGTCGACGAACGGGTAGTCCTCGGGCAGCAGCTCGTTGAAGAGCGCGCGGCCCAGGGTGGTGCGCAGGCGGAAGGTGTCCCCCTGCTGCCACTCCGGCTCGCCCTCCTCCTGCGCCGGCGGCGTCCAGCCACGCGGCGGGATGGTGCCCACCGGGAAGCGGATGTCGATCGGCGACTGGAGCGCCAGCTCGCCGGCGTCGAACGCCATGATCGCCTCGGCCGTGGAGCCGAACGCGCGGCCCTCGCCCTTGGTGTCACGCAGTTCGCCGTCGGTGGTGAGGAAGAACAGACCGAGAACCATGTCCTGGGTCGGCATCGTCACCGGACGGCCGTCGGCGGGCTTGAGGATGTTGTTCGAGGACAGCATCAGGATGCGCGCCTCGGCCTGCGCCTCCGCGGACAGCGGCAGGTGTACGGCCATCTGGTCACCGTCGAAGTCCGCGTTGAACGCGGTGCAGACGAGCGGGTGGATCTGGATGGCCTTGCCCTCGACCAGCTGCGGCTCGAAGGCCTGGATGCCGAGGCGGTGCAGGGTGGGAGCACGGTTCAGGAGAACCGGGTGCTCGGCGATGACCTCTTCGAGGACGTCGTACACGACCGTGCGGCCGCGCTCCACCATGCGCTTGGCGCTCTTGATGTTCTGCGCGTGGTTCAGGTCGACCAGGCGCTTCATCACGAACGGCTTGAAGAGCTCCAGCGCCATCGCCTTCGGCAGACCGCACTGGTGCAGCTTGAGCTGCGGACCGACGACGATCACGGAACGCGCGGAGTAGTCCACACGCTTGCCGAGCAGGTTCTGACGGAATCGACCCTGCTTGCCCTTCAGCATGTCGCTGAGGGACTTCAGCGGGCGGTTACCGGGACCGGTGACCGGACGGCCGCGACGACCGTTGTCGAAGAGGGCGTCAACAGCCTCCTGAAGCATGCGCTTCTCGTTGTTGACGATGATCTCGGGAGCGCCGAGGTCGAGGAGCCTCTTGAGACGGTTGTTGCGGTTGATCACACGGCGGTACAGGTCGTTCAGATCGGAGGTCGCGAAGCGGCCACCGTCCAGCTGCACCATCGGGCGAAGGTCCGGCGGGATGACCGGGACGCAGTCGAGAACCATGCCCTTGGGGCTGTTGGAGGTCTGCAGGAAGGCAGACACGACCTTCAGCCGCTTCAGCGCACGGGTCTTCTTCTGGCCCTTGCCGGTACGGATGATCTCGCGGAGGCGCTCGGCCTCCTCGTCGAGGTCGAAGGACTCCAGGCGCTTCTGCAGCGCCGCGGCACCCATCGAACCGTCGAAGTACGTGCCGAAGCGGTCACGCAGCTCGCGGTAGAGCAGCTCGTCACCTTCGAGGTCCTGGACCTTGAGGTTCTTGAAGCGGGTCCACACCTCGTCGAGACGGTCGATCTCGCGCTGCGCACGGTCGCGCAGCTGCTTCATCTCACGCTCGGCACCCTCGCGCACCTTGCGGCGCACGTCGGCCTTGGCACCCTCGGCCTCCAGCTCGGCCAGGTCGCTTTCCAGCTTCTTGGCGCGGGCCTCGAGGTCGGCGTCGCGACGGTTCTCGACCTGCTGACGCTCCACGGAGACGTGCGCCTCCAGGGAGGGCAGGTCACGCGTGCGGCGCTCCTCGTCGACGTACGTGATCATGTACGCCGCGAAGTAGATGACCTTCTCGAGGTCCTTGGGAGCCAGGTCGAGCAGGTAGCCCAGACGCGACGGGACGCCCTTGAAGTACCAGATGTGCGTGACGGGGGCGGCCAGTTCGATGTGGCCCATCCGCTCACGCCGCACCTTGGCGCGAGTGACCTCGACGCCGCAGCGCTCGCAGATGATGCCCTTGAACCGGACACGCTTGTACTTGCCGCAGTAGCACTCCCAGTCCCGGGTCGGACCGAAGATCTTCTCGCAGAAGAGTCCGTCCTTTTCGGGCTTGAGGGTGCGGTAGTTGATGGTCTCGGGCTTCTTGACCTCGCCGTGGCTCCACTGACGGATGTCGTCAGCGGTGGCCAGACCGATCCGGAGCTCATCGAAGAAGTTGACGTCGAGCACTATGCGTCAATCCCTCTCAGGGTTGTAAGTCTTAGGGGTCTGATACGGGGGTCCTGGGGCCGGCCGGAGGTTCCTCACCAGGGCCTCCGGCCGGACTCCCGTCAGACCTCTTCGACGCTGCTCGGCTCGCGCCGGGACAGGTCGATGCCGAGCTCCTCCGCCGCGCGGAAGACGTCCTCGTCGGTGTCACGCATTTCGATGGACATACCGTCGCTGGACAGCACCTCCACGTTCAGGCAGAGAGACTGCATCTCCTTGATGAGCACCTTGAAGGACTCGGGGATGCCGGGCTCGGGGATGTTCTCGCCCTTGACGATGGCCTCGTAGACCTTTACGCGGCCGGTGACGTCGTCGGACTTGATGGTCAGCAGCTCCTGGAGGGCGTACGCGGCGCCGTATGCCTCCAGCGCCCACACCTCCATCTCACCGAAGCGCTGGCCACCGAACTGGGCCTTACCACCCAGCGGCTGCTGGGTGATCATCGAGTACGGACCGGTCGAGCGGGCGTGCAGCTTGTCGTCGACCAGGTGGTGCAGCTTGAGGATGTACATGTACCCGATCGAGATCGGGTCCGGGAACGGCTCACCGGAGCGGCCGTCGAACAGCCTCGCCTTACCGGTCGGCTGCACCATGCGCTCGCCGTCCCGGTTCGGGATGGTGTGCTGGAGCAGACCGGCCAGCTCGTCCTCGCGGGCACCGTCGAAGACCGGGGTCGCGACGTTGGTGCCCGGGGCGACGGAGTCGGCGCCGATCACCTGGAGGCGCTGCGCCCAGTCCTCGGCGAGACCGGAGACGTCCCAGCCGCGGCTGGCGAGCCAGCCGAGATGGATCTCCAGGACCTGTCCCGGGTTCATTCGGGACGGGACACCGAGCGGGTTGAGGATGATGTCGACCGGGGTCCCGTCCTCGAGGAACGGCATGTCCTCGATGGGCAGGATCTTGGAGATGACACCCTTGTTGCCGTGCCGGCCGGCGAGCTTGTCACCGTCGGTGATCTTGCGCTTCTGCGCCACGTACACGCGCACCAGCTGGTTCACACCGGGGGGAAGCTCGTCGCCCTCCTCGCGGTCGAAGACGCGGACGCCGATGACCTTGCCGATCTCGCCGTGCGGGACCTTCAGCGAGGTGTCACGGACCTCACGGGCCTTCTCACCGAAGATCGCGCGCAGCAGGCGCTCCTCCGGCGTCAGCTCGGTCTCACCCTTGGGCGTGACCTTGCCGACGAGGATGTCGCCGGCGACGACCTCGGCGCCGATACGGATGATGCCGCGCTCGTCGAGGTCGGCGAGGACCTCCTCGGAGACGTTCGGGATGTCCCGGGTGATCTCCTCGGGGCCGAGCTTGGTGTCACGGGCGTCGACCTCGTGCTCCTCGATGTGGATCGAGGAGAGGACGTCGTCCTGCACGAGGCGCTGCGACAGGATGATCGCGTCCTCGTAGTTGTGACCCTCCCACGGCATGAACGCCACGAGCAGGTTCTTGCCCAGCGCCATCTCGCCGTTCTCGGTGGCCGGACCGTCGGCCAGGACCTGGCCCTCGATGATCCGGTCGCCCTCGTTGACGATGACCTTCTGGTTGACCGAGGTGCCCTGGTTGGAGCGGGCGAACTTGGCCAGGCGGTACGTGATGTACGTGCCGTCGTCGTTGGCGGTGGTGATGTAGTCCGCGGAGACCTCCTGGACCACACCCGCCTTCTCGGCCTTGACCACGTCACCGGCGTCGACGGCGGAGCGGTACTCCATGCCGGTGCCGACGAGCGGGGCCTCGGACTTGATCAGCGGCACGGCCTGACGCATCATGTTCGCGCCCATGAGGGCACGGTTGGCGTCGTCGTGCTCGAGGAACGGGATCATGGCGGTCGCGACCGACACCATCTGGCGCGGCGAGACGTCCATGTAGTCGACGTCGTCACCGGGGACGTAGTCGACCTCGCCGCCACGACGGCGGACCAGGACCCGGGACTCCTCGAACCGCATGTCGTCGTTGAGCGTGGCGTTGGCCTGCGCGATGACGAAGCGGTCCTCCTCGTCGGCCGTGAGGTAGTCCACCTCGTCGGTGACCTGACCGTTGACGACCTTGCGGTACGGCGTCTCCACGAAACCGAACGCGTTGACGCGGCCGTAGGAGGCGAGCGAACCGATCAGACCGATGTTCGGGCCTTCGGGCGTCTCGATCGGGCACATGCGGCCGTAGTGCGAGGGGTGCACGTCACGGACCTCGAAGCCGGCCCGCTCACGGGAGAGACCACCCGGGCCAAGAGCCGACAGACGGCGCTTGTGGGTGAGACCCGACAGCGGGTTGTTCTGGTCCATGAACTGCGACAGCTGGCTGGTGCCGAAGAACTCCTTGATGGAGGCGACGACCGGCCGGATGTTGATCAGGGTCTGCGGCGTGATCGCCTCGACGTCCTGGGTCGTCATGCGCTCGCGGACGACGCGCTCCATACGAGCCAGACCCGTGCGGACCTGGTTCTGGATGAGCTCGCCGACGCTGCGCAGACGACGGTTGCCGAAGTGGTCGATGTCGTCGGTCTCGACGACGATGTTCGTGCCGCTGTCGCCGACCGTCTCGGTCTCGCCCGCGTGCAGCTTCACCAGGTACTTGATCGTCGAGATGATGTCCTCGACGGTCAGGATGCCCGCGTCGAGCGGAGCCTCCGCACCCAGCTTCTTGTTGACCTTGTAGCGGCCGACCTTGGCGAGGTCGTAGCGCTTCGGGTTGAAGTACAGGTTCTCAAGAAGCGTCTGCGCGGCCTCACGCGTGGGGGGCTCGCCCGGACGCAGCTTGCGGTAGATGTCGAGCAGCGCGTCGTCCTGGCCCTGGGTGTGGTCCTTCTCCAGGGTGGCGCGCATCGACTCGTACTCGCCGAACTCCTCCAGGATCTGCTCGGTGGTCCAGCCGAGAGCCTTCAGGAGCACGGTGACGGACTGCTTGCGCTTGCGGTCGATGCGGACACCGACCATGTCGCGCTTGTCGATCTCCATCTCCAGCCAGGCACCCCGGGACGGGATGATCTTGGCCGAGAAGATGTCCTTGTCGGACGTCTTGTCGATGGAGGAGTCGAAGTAGACGCCCGGCGAGCGGACCAGCTGCGACACCACGACACGCTCGGTGCCGTTGATGACGAAGGTGCCCTTGTGGGTCATGAGCGGGAAGTCGCCCATGAAGACCGTCTGGGACTTGATCTCGCCGGTCTCGTTGTTGGTGAACTCGGCCGTCACGAAGAGCGGGGCCGCGTACGTGAAGTCGCGGTCCTTGCACTCGTCGATGCTGTTCTTCGGCGGCTCGAAACGGTGGTCGCGGAACGTCAGCGACATCGACCCGGAGAAGTCCTCGATCGGGGAGATCTCCTCGAAGATCTCCTCCAGACCGGACTTGGTGGGGACGTCCTGACCGGACTCCAGAGCCTCCTCGACCCGACTCTGCCAGGCGGTGTTCCCGAGCAGCCAGTCAAAGCTCTCGGTCTGCAGCGCGAGCAGGTTGGGAACCTCGAGAGGCTCCTTGATCTTTGCAAAAGAGATGCGCAGCGGGGCGGTGCTGGCGGCGTTGTTCGTATTCGCGGTCGAGGCAGTGCGCGAGGCGGCCAAGAGGGGGTCCTTCCGAGGGCTCGGACTCACTACGCGCTCCCCGGGCCCTCCTCCGCGGCACAGAGGACAGGTCTCTCCGATTTGGCCAAAAGGCCAGGTCGAAGATGATCCGGTCGTCGATGCTGAGGCGAGGGCAGACCCCTGGTGACGGGCAGGGGACAGCTAACAGGCAGCGCAAAGGGTCAGTGTAGCCACTTGGCGCACTGATGTCCAGCCCTGCTTTTCTGCCCAGTCTTCAAAAACTCTCGCTGCCCTCAACGTCCTCGGCATGGTGCCCTCAACGCACGTTGATACTGCCCTCTTCGTCGCCGATCCATGCCTCGGATTCGGACCGTTCTGGCGACGCGTCCTGAGAATTGCGCGCTGCGTGCGGTTCGTCAAGGCCCCCCTGCCGGAACCGTAGGTTCCGGGAGACACGACGAAGATCACCATACCCCTCGCCCTCGAGGCCGCAAGGCAACCGTGAGCGCGCCTCCAGGAACGCCGAAGAGCGACCACCCGGATGGATGATCGCTCTTCGGTGCTTGCGCGTTACAGGTCCAGCGGGACCTGTGAGGTGTTACTTGACCTCGACCGAGGCGCCGGCGCCCTTGAGGGACTCGGCGGCCTTCTCGGCGGCCTCCTTGGCGACCTTCTCGAGAACGGGCTTCGGGGCGCCGTCCACGAGGTCCTTGGCCTCCTTCAGACCCAGGGAGGTCAGCTCACGCACGACCTTGATGACCTGGATCTTCTTGTCGCCGGCACCCGTGAGGATGACGTCGAACTCGTCCTGCTCCTCAGCGGCCTCGGCACCACCGGCGGCACCGCCGGCGGCGGGGGCGGCCACGGCGACCGCGGCGGCGGCGGTGACGTCGAACTTCTCCTCGAAGGCCTTCACGAACTCGGAGAGCTCGATGAGGGTCATCTCCTCGAACTGCGCGAGCAGGTCTTCCTGGCTGAGCTTCGCCATGAGGGCGATCCTTCCACTAATTCGGCTGGTGCCGGATGTACATGTCTGGCGGGCGTACGTTCGGCCCGCTACGACCGCTTCCTGGGGCGGGCTGCCTCAGGCGGCGGTCATGATGCGAGCCGAGTTACTCGGCACCGCCCTGTTCGCCCTGCTTGGCACGGAGCGCGTCCACGGTGCGGACGAGCTTCGACGGGAGCGCCTGGAAGACCTGAGCAGCCTGAGTCTGCTTGCCCTTGAAGGCACCCGCCAGCTTGGCGAGCAGAACCTCGCGGGACTCGAGGTCCGCAAGCTTCTTGATCTCGTCGGCGGACAGCGCCTTGCCGTCAAGGACACCGCCCTTGATGACGAGGTTCGGGTTGTCCTTGGCGAAGTCACGAAGACCCTTCGCCGACGTCACCGGGTCACCGGTGATGAAGGCAACCGCCGTCGGACCGTTGAACAGGTCGTCGAGCGTCGAGATCCCGGCCTCGTTGGCCGCGATCTTGGTCAGCGTGTTCTTCACCACGGCGTACTGGGCGTCTTCACCGAGCGAACGACGCAGCGTCTTGAGCTGCGCCACGGTGAGACCCCGGTACTCGGTCAGCACGGCGGCGTTCGAGCTGCGGAACTGCTCCGTCAGCTCGGCTACCGCGGCAGCCTTGTCGGGCCTTGCCATAGAGCGTCGGCCTCCTTCCGGGTGATGAGGACCGCTCAGAAGGGGCTGCACAAAACGAAACGCCCCGGCGCAGGCGCACGGGGCGTAGCTCGACCGCAGTCACATACACGAGGCACGTGTTCCGGGAGCACATCCACAGTCACCTGCGCGGGTCGTCCGCAGTCTTCAGCGGATCCTTCGGCCACCGCCCCCTCCAACGAGGACACGGCAACGACCAGCGGTCTTTGGCTTCTGTAGGAGCGTACGTGACCGGATCCCTGTCAAGCAAATCCGGTCCTCACGACGCTCAGCTGCTCTGGAGTTCCTTCATCATCGCGGCCAGGTCCGCGGTCTCCTTGGCGGGCGGCGCGGTGACGGTCACCGGCTTGTTGTAGTCGAGGAAGGTGAAGGTCATGTCGAACTTGCCCTTGTCGGCGTCGCCCTGCATGCGGAACTGCTTGGCGTGGTCCTCGCCGTCGACCCACATGTCCATCGTGAACTTGTCCAGGCCCAGCTTCTCGAGCTGCTCGGTGCTCTTCTCGCGCTGCTCACGGACCGACTTGTCGGCGTCCTTGAAGGAGGCCTTGAGCTCGGCCAGCGTGACGTCGCCCGCGTAGTGGGTCGTCTCGACCCCGTCGACGGTCTCGGTGCCGACCTTCTTCACGTCCTTGGCGCCGTTGAGGAAGGAGGACATGGAGGCCGGGTTCTGGTCGGCCTGGCCGGCGCCGGACGCGGCCGCGCCGAGGTCCCCGTCCTTGCCGAGCGAGGACAGGTCGAACTTCATCCACTTCTTGCCGTCCATCTCCTTGGCCATCTCGGCGTTGCCGCCGATGTACATGGCCTTGTCGACGAGGCGGATCTCCGCGGAGCCCTGGCCGGCCGCGGTCATCTTCATGCTCATCGCGATGTCGGGCTTGGTGCGCATGGCGGCCTCGGCCTGGACCTTGCCCTGGCCGGGCATCTCGCCCTTCATGCGGTAGTGGAAGGAGGTGATGTCCTCCGTGTTCTTCGCCGCCTTGGCGACCGCCGCCGCGGGGGTCATCTTCGGCGATTCCTCGCCCCCCTTGGAACAGCTCACCGCACCCGCGGCGAGCGCCACGGCGGCGAGGCCGGCGCCCATGACACGGCGGTGCGCGGAACGTCGTACAGAAGTAGCCATTGATTCCCCCCAAGGAACACATGGTCGATTCACAGCAAGACCGCGAGCTTAACCGAGAGGGACGGGAGCGGTCCCTGAATTCCTGGGGGCTCAGGAGGAGTTGGTGCCCGACTGTGACAGGAGGGTCTTGAAGTCCGTCGTGTCGGCGGCCGGCGGCTTCTGTACGGCCACCTTGACGCCGTAGTCGCCGTAGTGGGCGGTCTGGGTCACCCTGCCGTTCGCCGTGCTGGTCTTCTCGACCTTCTTGACCAGCAGGTTCTTCTCGTTGATCCAGATGTCGACGGTCTCCGCGGTGACGTCGGCGGCCTGCAGGCGCTGCCGGAGCTCGCTGTCGGTGACGTCCTGGACGTCCACGGTGCCGGCGTAGTGCGTGGTCCTCTGGCCGTCCACGGTCTCCTGGCCGAGCTCGCGCACGTCGTCGGAGTCCAGCAGCAGCCGCACCGACTGGCCGGGGGTGGTGGAGCGCATCTGGTCGGCGAGGTCGGCGCCCCCGCCGAGGGTCTTCAGGTCGTCGTAGGCGTACCTGAGCCAGTGCTTGCCGCCGGTCTTGGCGGCGAAGGTGTCGCCCATGCGCGCGTAGTAGGCGTCGGAGAGGTAGCGGGCCTCCATGGACGTGACGCCGAGGTCGCGCATCGTCTCGGCGGCGGTGCCGCCGGTGTAGTGGATGGTGAGGGCGCCGGAGAGGCCGTCGCGCCAGGCGAGGACGCCGTCGGCGGTGAGGGAGAGCTGGGTGCCCATCACGGTGGTGGACCTCACCCGGGCGCTCCGGGCCCGCTCGGTGGCGTGCTCGGCGCTGCGCAGGGCCGGGAGGGAGGCGGGGGCCGAGGCCGTGGGCGTCTCCTTGCCCGACCGGTCGGAGGAGCCGGAGGACGTACAGGCGGCGAGTCCCGCCAGTGCGGCGGCCGTGGTGAGCCAGACCGTCGTCCTCTTCATGCGTCCCCCTGGTGCAAGTGCCCTGCTCGCACGCTAACTCAGAGCACAGTCCCCGCACATGGGAACGGGCCCCGCACCTCGAAAGGTGTGGGGCCCGTGAACCTGCCGGTGGCTCAGACCGCGGCCGGGTCCTCCTCGACGAGGAGGTTGCGGGTGCGGTTGGAGTCCAGCGGAATGCCGGGGCCCATCGTGGTGCTGATGGCGGCCTTCTTGATGTAGCGGCCCTTGGCGGCGGACGGCTTCAGACGGAGGATCTCCTCCAGCGCGGCGCCGTAGTTCTCCACCAGCTTGGTGTCGTCGAACGACGTCTTGCCGATGATGAAGTGCAGGTTCGAGTGCTTGTCGACGCGGAACTCGATCTTGCCGCCCTTGATGTCGTTGACAGCCTTGGTGACATCGGGGGTGACGGTGCCGGTCTTGGGGTTCGGCATGAGACCACGGGGACCGAGCACGCGGCCGAGGCGGCCGACCTTGCCCATGAGGTCCGGGGTGGCGACGACGGCGTCGAAGTCCAGACGGCCCTTCGCCACCTCGTCGATGAGCTCGTCGGCGCCGACGATGTCGGCGCCCGCGGCACGAGCGGCCTCGGCACGGTCACCGGTCGCGAAGACCAGGACCCGGGCGGTCTTACCGGTGCCGTGCGGGAGGTTCACGGTGCCACGGACCATCTGGTCGGCCTTGCGCGGGTCGACACCCAGACGGAAGGCGACCTCGACGGTGCCGTCGAACTTGGACGTGGAGGTCTCCTTGGCGAGACGGACGGCCTCGAGCGGGGCGTACAGCTTCTCCCGGTCGATCTTCTCGTCCGCAGCGCGAAGGGCCTTGCTGCGCTTGCTCACAACTGCTCCTGTGTGTTCTGAAAGGAGTCGTGGTACGGGCCGAGCAGGCCCTGCCACTTCTGCTTGGTGTACGGGGGGGTGGGGCTCAGCCCTCGACCGTGACGCCCATGGAACGCGCGGTACCGGCGATGATCTTCGCGGCGGCGTCCAGGTCGTTGGCGTTGAGGTCGGGCATCTTGGTGGTGGCGATCTCGCGGACCTGCGCCTGGGTGATCTTGGCGACCTTGGTCTTGTGCGGCTCGCCGGAGCCCTTCTCCACACCCGCGGCCTTGAGGATCATCTTCGCGGCCGGCGGGGTCTTGGTGATGAAGGTGAAGGAGCGGTCCTCGTAGACCGTGATCTCCACCGGGATCACCCAGCCACGCTGCGACTCGGTGGCCGCGTTGTAGGCCTTGCAGAACTCCATGATGTTGACGCCGTGCTGACCCAGCGCGGGGCCGACCGGCGGAGCCGGGTTGGCGGCACCGGCCTGGATCTGGAGCTTGATGAGCCCCGTGACCTTCTTCTTCTTGGGAGGCATAGCTCTCCGGGTCCTTTCGATTCGGGTCCTGCCCGCGTACGGGGACCACCCGAACGCAGGCATACCGCACAACGATAGCGGGTATAGATGCGCGGCCAAAAACCGAGCAGGTCAGGCAAGCTAGGAACAGCCCGCCTGACCTGGTCGGAAGCCTTCTGCGAAGAACTAGTTCTTCTGGATCTGGTCGAAGCTCAGCTCGACCGGGGTCTCGCGGCCGAAGATCTCGACGAGGCCCTTGACCTTCTTCGAGTCGGCGTTGATCTCGTTGATCGTGGCCTGGAGCGTGGCGAAGGGGCCGTCGGTGACGGTGACCGAGTCGCCGACCTCGAAGTCCAGGACCTGGACCTCGACCTTGCGGGCCGGAGCCGGCTTGCCCTCGGCCTCGGCGGCCTCGCGGGCGGCCTTCTCCTCGGCCTCGGGGGCGAGCATCTTGACGATCTCGTCCAGGGTCAGCGGGTACGGGTCGTAGGCGTTGCCCACGAAGCCGGTGACGCCGGGGGTGTTGCGGACGACGCCCCAGGACTCGTTCGTCAGGTCCATGCGCACCAGCACGTAGCCGGGGAGTTTGTTCTGGCGAATGGTCTTGCGCTCGCCGTTCTTGATCTGCGCGACCTCTTCCTGCGGCACCTCGGCCTGGAAGATGAAGTCCTCGACGTTCAGCGAGACGGCACGCTGTTCGAGGTTGGTCTTCACGCGGTTCTCGTAACCGGCGTAGGTGTGGATGACGTACCACTCGCCGGGAAGGGTCCGCAGCTCCTCGCGCAGGGCGGCGACGGGGTCGACCGGCTCGGCCGGCTCCTCCTCGACGAGCTCTTCCTCGTCCTCGTCCTCGACGGCCTCGATGTCGCCGCCGGACTCGGTCTCGGACTCGTCCTCGGTGTGGAGCGCGGCTTCCTCGGCGGGCTCGCCCGCCTCGGCGTCGGCAGCCTCGACCTCGTCCAGGTCCTCGTCCGCGCCCTCGACGATGTCGAGCTCGTCGTCGACAGACTCGTCGGGCTCGATGGCGTCGTTCAGGTTCTGGTCAGACACGGTGGCTGCTTCTTCCTGGATACATGGGGTGGAACATGCGAAAAGGGGCGCCGGTAACCTCGGCGCCCTTCGCTCTGTGCTCAGCCGAATACGTACTTGGCGGCGTGGTTGAGTCCATAGTCAATCACGGTCACCAGGCCGATCATGACGAGGACGAAGACGATCACCACGGTCGTGTACGTCGTCAGTTGGTTCCGCGACGGCCATACGACCTTGCGGAGTTCTGCGACGATCTGCCGGTAGAAGGTCGCAAGACGCTTCAGCGGGCCCTTCTTGGCACGCTTGCCGCCCTTACGGGCCTTCTTCTTGGACTCCGGCACTTCGTCCTGGGCGCCAGGCGTGTCGATGGAGCCCACGGCATCCGCCATTCGTCCTCACCTGTTCCCGGGTCGTGGCCGTGCCGCGCCCGGTTGGAGCCGCACGGCGGTGCATTGCTGTACGTACATGCGCACACATCCTGGCGAAGGTGTGTGTAGCAGGGCCGGAGGGACTTGAACCCCCAACCGCCGGTTTTGGAGACCGGTGCTCTACCAATTGAGCTACGACCCTTTGTGTGTCCCCCAACGTACCGCATCCAACCGGGTGCTCGGTGTGCACCTGGGCGGGCGGCTGCTGAAGGCCAACGAGGTGAGAGTGTACGTGGTCCACGGCCCCTCGTCGAACAGAAAGCGCCCGTAGGGGCCTTGGGGACGCAAGATCGCCCAGCGTGCGGGGCGAATCCGGACGGTTGTTCAGCGGTTGTTCAGTCCGTGAAACCCGTGTGCCGGGGAAGTTTCCGGTCTGGAACGATGGGCCCCATGAGCGCTGCAACCCCTCCCACCGAGCGCCGGGTCTCCGCCCGAGTCGGCGCGATCTCCGAGTCCGCCACCCTCGCCGTGGACGCCAAGGCCAAGGCCCTCAAGGCCGCAGGTCGTCCGGTGATCGGCTTCGGCGCCGGTGAGCCCGACTTCCCGACCCCGGACTACATCGTCCAGGCCGCGATCGAGGCCTGCTCGAACCCGAAGTACCACCGCTACACGCCGGCCGGCGGCCTCCCCGAGCTGAAGGCCGCGATCGCCGCCAAGACGCTGCGCGACTCCGGCTACGAGGTCGACGCGTCCCAGATCCTCGTCACCAACGGCGGCAAGCAGGCGATCTACGAGGCGTTCGCCGCGATCCTCGACCCGGGCGACGAGGTCATCGTCCCGGCGCCGTACTGGACGACGTACCCGGAGTCGATCCGGCTGGCCGGCGGTGTCCCGGTGGAGGTGGTCGCCGACGAGACGACCGGCTACCGGGTCTCCGTCGAGCAGTTGGAGGCGGCCCGCACCGAGAAGACGAAGGTCGTCCTCTTCGTCTCCCCCTCCAACCCGACCGGTGCCGTCTACAGCCAGGCCGACGCCGAGGCGATCGGCCGCTGGGCCGTCGAGCACGGCCTGTGGGTGCTGACCGACGAGATCTACGAGCACCTCGTCTACGGCGACGCGAAGTTCACCTCGCTGCCCGCGCTCGTGCCCGAGCTGCGCGACAAGTGCGTCGTGGTCAACGGTGTCGCGAAGACGTACGCCATGACGGGCTGGCGGGTGGGCTGGATCATCGGCCCGAAGGACGTCGTCAAGGCCGCGACCAACCTCCAGTCGCACGCCACGTCCAACGTGTCGAACGTCGCCCAGGTCGCCGCCCTCGCCGCGGTCTCCGGGAACCTGGACGCGGTGGCGGAGATGCGCACCGCCTTCGACCGCCGCCGCAAGACGATCGTCCGCATGCTCAACGAGATCGACGGCGTGCTCTGCCCCGAGCCCGAGGGCGCCTTCTACGCCTACCCCTCCGTCAAGGACCTCCTCGGCAAGGAGATCCGCGGCAAGCGCCCGCAGGACACCGTCGAGCTGGCCGCGCTGATCCTGGAGGAGGCCGAGGTCGCGGTCGTCCCCGGCGAGGCCTTCGGCACGCCGGGCTACCTGCGGCTGTCGTACGCGCTGGGTGACGAGGATCTCGTCGAGGGCGTCAGCCGGATCCAGAAGCTGCTGGCGGAGGCGCGCGACTGAGGTCGCCGTACCGCAAGCACCGGAAGCACCCCCTCCCGTGAGGGGGTGCTTTTTCTGTGCGAGCAAGACCACTAAAGGGGAAAGTGGTACCGGGACGGCAGTGGCGTACGGCAGGATTCCGGAATGGAGCGTGTACGTGATGTCTCTGAGCTGCCGAAAGCCCATCTGCATCTGCACTTCACCGGCTCGATGCGCCCGGGGACGGTTCTGGAACTGGCCGACAAGTACGGTGTACGACTGCCCGAGGCGCTGGTCGACGCGCTGACCAGCGGGGAGCCGCCGAGGCTGCGGGCGACGGACGAGCGGGGCTGGTTCCGGTTCCAGCGGCTGTACGACGCCGCGCGCTCGTGTCTCAGGGAGCCCGACGACATCCGCCGACTGGTGCGGGAGGCCGCCGAGGAGGACGTGCGCGACGGTTCGGGGTGGCTGGAGATCCAGGTCGACCCGACGTCGTACGCGCCCCGGCTCGGTGGGCTGATCCCGGCGCTGGAGATCATCCTGGACGCGGTGGAGACGACCTCGCGCGAGACGGGGCTCGGGATGCGGGTGCTGGTGGCCGCGAACCGGATGAAGCACCCTCTGGACGCGCGCACCCTGGCCCGGCTCGCGGTGCGGTACGCGGACAAGGGCGTGGTCGGCTTCGGACTCTCCAACGACGAACGCCGGGGCATGGCGCGGGACTTCGACCGGGCCTTCAACATCGCGCGTGAGGGGGGGCTGCTGTCGGCGCCGCACGGCGGTGAGCTGGCCGGACCGTCGTCGGTACGGGACTGTCTCGACGACCTGGACGCGAACCGCATCGGGCACGGGGTCCGCGCGGCCGACGACCCTCGGCTGCTGAAGCGGCTGGCGGACCGGCAGGTGACGTGCGAGGTGTGCCCGGCCTCGAACGTGGCCCTCGGCGTGTACGAGAAGCATGAGGACGTGCCGCTGCGGAAGCTCTTCGAGGCGGGGGTGCCGATGGCGCTGGGCGCCGACGACCCGCTGCTGTTCGGGTCCCGGCTGGCCGCGCAGTACGAGATCGCCCGGCGGTATCACGGCTTCACGGACGCGGAGCTCGCGGAGCTGGCCCGGCAGTCGGTACGGGCCTCGGCGGCCCCGGAGGACGTGAAGACCAAGCTGTTGTCGGGCGTGGACGACTGGCTCAACGGCCCGGTCTCCTGACGCCTGGCCTCCTGAAGTGGACGTAGGGCGGATGGGGCTTGAAGCAGATGAGGATCTCGTCGGGGTGTCCGCCGCGGGGCCTGTCCTTCAGCCAGATGCCCGTCATCATCGCCGAGCGTCCTTCGGTGACGCCCTTCTGCCGCGGTCCCCAGCCGGCCGCGTAGGAGAGGTTCACAGCCGTCAGGGCGAACGCGTCCCGGCTGCCGAAGAGGAAGACCGTACGCGCGTGCGTGGCGTGCCGCAGCTCGTCCCGGAAGTCCGCGTGCGTCTGTCGCTGCCGCCAGGCGTCGGCGTCTCTCCGGGTACGGGATTCGTCCGTCCCCACGGACAGGGGGGCGCCGGCCTTGAGCGCGCGCCGCAGCTCGGGCCACTTGCTGGGGCGTAGGCCGTACGAGTGGTGTGCGAGGACCAGGTCGACGCGCTCACCCCAGCCCTCGTCCGGCGGGACCCCGTCCCGTAGCGGTATGTGGACGATGGTGTGGCGCGAGTAGGCGGCGAAGGAGAACAGGCCGGCGAGCCGGTTCAGTCCTTCGTGGTCGCCGAGGAGCAGGCCGATCGGTTCCGGTGCGGTCAGCGAGGTGTGGCGCAGGGTGTGGCGGGGCTGGACGACGCGGTGTTCGTGGGGGCCGCTGCGGGGTCTGAACTCGGTGAGTCTCAGCCGCATGCGGGCGCCCAGGTCGTCATGGGTTCAGGGTGTCGGGCCCGGCGATTCCCCGGCAACCGAGATTCCGCCCAGCAGGGTCCGGGCCAGCCGGGCGGCGAAGTCGTCCACCGGGGGCCGGACGCCGTCCTGTGTGGCGTCGTACGCGAACGCGCGCTGCGCGCAGGCGCCGAGCAGCAGGGAGGCGGCGGCGAAGGTGTCGGCGTCGGGGGCCACGCGGCCGGTGGACTGCTCGGCGCGCAGGTAGGCGTCGAGCCACTCGATGGGCTTGTGCGGGCCGGACTCCAGCTCGCGCATCGCGTCGTCGTGGCGCCGTTTGAGCTGGGTCTCGGCGTACAGCGAGGCGGCGATCGGGAAGCTCTGCTCGTAGAAGAGGGCGGCCTGGCGGGCGATCTCGGTGAGGTTGTGCTCCAGGGTGTGACGGCCCGGTTCGGCGGCGAGGGCGTGCAGGAGCGGGGCGAGTCTCGGGAGGCGTTCCGTCAGGACGCGGATGAACACCTCCTCCTTGCTCTCGAAGTGCTTGTACAGCGCGGCCTCGGAACATCCGGCCGCCCTGGCGATCTCCTTGGTCGTGGTCCGCGCCAGCCCCACGGTGAGCATCAGCTCGTGGGCGGCGTCGAGGATGCGGACGCGGGCCGGGGCGGGCTTGGGCTCCATCGCTGGTTCGTCCCCTTGGGTCGGGCGGCGGGCTTGACGAGTGGGTGAGTGCTTACCCACCCTAGAGGAAAGCAGGGTGAGTGAATACTCACCCACCCCTCTTCATGTGTGGGAGTGCCCATGAGACTGACCGTTTTCGGCGCCACCGGGGGCATAGGGCGGGAGCTGGTTCGACAGGGCCTCGCGGCGGGACACGAGGTCACGGCGGTCGTACGGGACCCTGCCCGGCTGACCGTCACGGGTGAGCGGCTGGAGGTGGTCCGTGCCGATCTCACCGACCCGGAGGTGCTCCGGCCCGCCGTGGCCGGGCGGGACGCGGTGCTGTCCGGGCTCGGTCCGCGTGCCCGCAAGGACGCCGGGATCGCGGCACGGCTGACCCGGGTCCTGCTGGCCGCGATGGAGGCGGAGCAGGTGCGGCGGGTGCTGGTGGTCAGCGCGGGGCCGGTCGGGCCGCCGCCGGTGCCCGAAGGGGTCCTGGACCGGTGGATGCGGGGGCTCGTGTCCGCCGTGCTGAAGGACGTCTACGCCGACCTGAGCGAGATGGAGGCGGAGTTGGCGGCGAGCGGTACGGACTGGACGGCCGTACGTCCGCCGCGCCTTCAGGACAAGCCGGTGACCGGCGTGTACCGGGTGGTGACCGGCGGGTTCCCGGCACGGGGCCGGTTCATCTCGCGGGCGGACGTGGCGCACGCGATGTTGGGGATGGTCGGGGACGCGGGGGTGGTGAAGCAGGGGGTGGGAGTGGCCTACTGAGCCTTTCGGGCCCGGTCGGCTACAGGCTTACGCCCACCGTCACCGGCTCGTTGACCAACGTGATCCCGAACGTGTCCCGTACGCCCGCCACGACCTCTCGGGCCAGGACGAGCAGGTCCTCCGTGGTGGCGTGGCCCCGGTTGGTCAGGGCCAGGGTGTGCTTGGTGGAGATGCGGGCCGGGCCCGTGCCGTAGCCCTTGGTGAAGCCTGCCTTGTCGATGAGCCAGGCCGCGGAGGTCTTGGTGTGACCCTCGCCCGCGGGGAAGGCGGGGGGCTCGGCGTCCTCGCCGAGGTGCTGCTTCACGCGCGCGTGGAACTCCGCGAACTGGGCGGCCGTGAGGATCGGGTTGGTGAAGAAGGAGCCCGCCGACCAGGTGTCGTGGTCGTCGGGGTCCAGGACCATACCTTTGCCGGCGCGCAGCTTCAGGACGGTCGCGCGGGCGTCGGTGAGGGGAACGCGGTCGCCGGGTTCCACGCCCAGGGCGCGGGCGGTCTCGGCGTACTTGATCGGCGCGGAGAGGCCGTCGGCGTCCTCCAGCTCGAAGTGGACGCGCAGGACGACGTAGCGGGCGGGGTCTTCCTTGAAGCGGCTGTGGCGGTAGGAGAAGGCGCAGTCGTCGTTGGTGAGGGTGACGGTCTCGCCGTCGCGGCGGTCGTAGGCGATGACCTCGGTGATGGTGGAGGACACCTCCTGGCCGTAGGCGCCTACGTTCTGGATGGGGGTCGCGCCCGCGCTGCCGGGAATGCCGGCGAGGCACTCGATCCCGGCGAGCCCGGCGTCCACGGTGCGGGCGACGGCGTCGCTCCACACTTCGCCGGCGGCGAGGGCGAGGTGGGTGCCGGTGAGCTCGTAGCCCTTGGTGGCGACGACGAGCGCGGTGCCCTCGAAGCCCTTGTCCCCGATGACGAGGTTGGACCCGCCGCCGATGACCAGCAGCGGCGTGCCGGCGGCGTCGGCCTCACGGACGACCTCGATCACCTCGGCGTCGGTCGTCGCCGTGACGAGCCGGGTGGCGGGGCCGCCGAGGCGGAAGGTGGTCAGCGGGGCGAGGGGGGCGTCGTGTCGTTCCTGCACGCGGTACAGCCTACGGGGGCCTTCGGCGGTGGGGCGGGGGCGCCTGCGGGCGGTGCGGTTCGGTGGGGGTTTGTGCAGCGCGTGCGGTTAGGCCGTCATGGGCTGCACCGAGATGCGGTGGAACAAGCCTGCGACTAGTAAGGGGCGCCCCACCATGGAGGGCGCCCCTTACCTCGACAGCCGTATCCGGCGGTCAGGCCAGTCGAACGACCGCCCGCGACATCCCCAGCACCTTCTGGCCGGCACTGGTCGCCGTGAGGTCGACGCGCACGGTGTTGTCGTCGAGCTTGGCGGCGACCTTGCCGCTGACCTCGATCGTGGCGCCCTGGTCGTCGTTCGGGACGACGACGGGCTTGGTGAAGCGGACGCCGTACTCGACGACCGCGCCCGGGTCGCCGACCCAGTCGGTGACCACGCGGATCGCCTCGGCCATGGTGAACATGCCGTGCGCGATGACGTCCGGGAGACCCACCTCCTTGGCGAACTTCTCGTTCCAGTGGATGGGGTTGAAGTCCCCGGAGGCGCCCGCGTACTGGACGAGCGTGGCGCGGGTCACGGGAAAGGTCCCGGCCGGCAGCTCGGTGCCGACCTCGACGTCGTCGTATGCGATCTTCGCCGTCATCTTCTTCTCACGCCCCCTCGGCCGCGCGCGCGACGAGCTTGGTCCAGGCGGTCACGACGTGCTCGCCGGCCTCGTCGTGGACCTCGCCGCGAATGTCCACGATGTCGTTGCCCGCCATGGACTTGATCGCCTCGATGGTGGAGGTGACGGTCAGACGGTCACCGGCGCGCACGGGGCGGACGTAGGCGAACTTCTGGTCGCCGTGCACCACGCGGCTGTAGTCCAGGCCGAGCTGCGGGTCCTGCACGACCTGTCCCGCGGCCTTGAAGGTGATGGAGAACACGAAGGTCGGCGGGGCGACGACATCGGGGTGGCCGAGTGCCTTGGCGGCCTCCGGGTCCGTGTACGCGGGGTTGGTGTCCCCCACCGCCTCGGCGAACTCACGGATCTTCTCCCGGCCCACCTCATAGGGGTCGGTGGGCGGGTAGGTCCGCCCCACGAAGGACTGGTCGAGCGCCATGGGCCTCGGCACCTCCTGGTAGCTCTGCGCTGTTTTACTGACCGGTATCGGGTCTCTCAACGACGCGAGGCCGCCCCCGATCTCTCGGGGACGGCCTCGTGTACGAGCCTGATTTATCGCGTTTCGCGGTGCGCGGTGTGCGCGTTGCAACGCGGGCAGTGCTTCTTCATCTCCAGTCGGTCCGGGTTGTTACGCCGGTTCTTCTTGGTGATGTAGTTCCGCTCCTTGCACTCCACGCAGGCCAGCGTGATCTTCGGGCGGACGTCGGTGGCAGCCACAGGAGTGCTCCTTGACGAACGGATGGGACGATTAACGCATAGAAGAGTAGCCGATCGAAGGACCGACCCCACAATCGGCTACTGTCTGTAGCGGTGACCGGACTTGAACCGGTGACACAGCGATTATGAGCCGCTTGCTCTACCGACTGAGCTACACCGCTGTGATGCGATCCGTTCCCGCCTCGCGACGGGAACCTCACACACCAGAGCCCCAATACGGAATCGAACCGTAGACCTTCTCCTTACCATGGAGACGCTCTGCCGACTGAGCTATTGGGGCGAGCGATGAAGACATTACACGCTCCGCCGCCGTTCACCCAAATCCGTTTCGTGGCGCCCTGGGTGCCTTGATCGACGGGGTTCTCCGAGGCCTCGACAGCCCCTCCCGTACGGCGGGCCACACCGGTACGACTATTGCGCTCCTCCCCGTCACGGCCGCGCTGCCACCCTAGGCTCGACTCACTCTGCGTGATCTTTCGTCCCTTGCGCGGTTCCGGCGGCTCCGGGCTTGCGCAGCCCCGAGCCCCTGGAGCGCGATGCCCGACAGCCAGCCGCAGCCGCCCCACTCCTCGTCCTCGTCGGGTGCCGCGTCGTCGGGCCGCGCCGAGGGGGCCGGTGTCCTGCTGTGCGGGGCCCGGCTCACCGACGGCAGGACCGTGGACGTACGGCTGGGCGGCGGGCGCATCGAGGCAGTCGGTACGGCCGGGAGCCTGGCCGGGACCCCGGCCGGGGGCGGCACACGCGCGTGCGGTGCGCGCGTGGACCTCAGCGGCTACCTGCTCCTGCCGGCCCCGGCCGAGCCGCACGCCCACGGCGACACCGCGCTGTCGGCCGACGCCGAGGGGCCGGTCTCCCCCGACCCCCGGGACATCCAGCGCCGGGCCACGGAGGCCGCTCTCCTCCAGCTCGGGCACGGGGCGACCGCGCTGCGGGCACACGTGCGCGTGGGTGACGTCCAAGGGCTGGGCGCGCTGGCCGCCGTACTCCAGGCGCGGCGGTCGCTGCGCGGGCTCACCGAGCTGACGGCCGTGGCGATGCCCAGGGTGCTGACCGGGACGGCCGGGGCGGAGGGGCTCGCCATGGTGCGGGACGCGCTGAAGATGGGCGCGTCGGTGGTCGGCGGCTGTCCGGATCTCGACCCCGATCCGACCGGGTACGCGGAGGCGGTCCTGGAGGTCGCCTCGGAGCACGGCTGCCCCGTCGACCTGCACACCGACGCCACCGACCCGGCCCGGCTCGCCCGCCTCGCCGCCATGGCCGGGGGGCTGCGGCCCGGGGTGACCCTTGGCCCCTGCGCGGGCCTCGACCGGCTCCCCTCGGAGGTCGTCTCCCGCACCGCCGACCAACTCGCCGCGGCCGGGGTCGCCGTGGTGTGCCTGCCGCAGGGCGGCTGCGCGGGCGTGGACGGGCGGGGCACGGCTCCGGTACGGCTGCTGCGCGCGGCCGGGGTCCGGGTGGCCGCCGGCAGCGGCGCGCTGCGGGACGCCTGCAACCCGGTGGGCCGCGGGGACCCGCTGGAGGCCGCGTACCTGCTGGCCTCCCGGTACGGACTGCGGCCGGAGGACGCCTACGACGCGGTGAGCACGTCGGCGCGAGCCGTCCTCGGGTTGCCCGAAGTCCGCGTGGAGGCAGGCTTTCCGGCCGAGTTACTCGCGGTACGCGGCGACCGCCTGGCCGGCGCGCTGTCCCTGGCGTACAGCCGGATCGTGGTGCACCGGGGGCGCGTGGTGGCACGGACGAGCGCGGTGCGCGAGTACTGCAACTCTGCGGCGGCCGAGGAGTTGGGGTTGCCTCGGCAGGGGAGGGGGGACGTGTCGTAGGGGCCCCTTCTGACTCAGGGTGCTCCTCCGACACGGCGTTCGCGGGCGTTCCGGCGTACGGTCGAAGGCATGCGCATTGTCATCGCTGGTGGTCATGGTCAGATCGCGCTGCGGCTGGAGCGGCTGCTCGCCGCGCGCGGGGACGAGGTCGCGGGGATCATCCGCCGCCCGGAACAGGGCGACGACCTGCGGGACGCCGGTGCCGAACCGGTCCTGCTGGACCTGGAGTCGGCCTCGGTCGAAGAGGTCGCGGAGGCTCTGCGGGGCGCGGACGCTGCGGTCTTCGCGGCGGGCGCGGGCCCCGGTAGCGGCGCGTCCCGCAAGGAGACCGTGGACAAGGCCGCCGCGGTGCTGTTCGCGGACGCGGCGGTCCGGGCGGGCGTACGACGCTTCGTGATCGTGTCCTCCATGGGCGCGGACCCGGGGCACGAGGGCGACGAGATCTTCGACGCGTATCTGCGTGCCAAGGGCGAGGCCGACGCCCATGTGAGCGGCCTGGACGCCCTGGACTGGACGATCCTGCGTCCCGGCGCGCTCACGGACGACGCCGGCCAGGGCCTCGTCCGCCTGGAGGCGCACACCGGCCGTGGTCCGATCCCGCGCGACGACGTGGCCGCCGTACTGGCGGAGTTGCTGGACACGCCCGCGACGGCCGGGCTGACGCTGGAGCTGGTGAGCGGCTCCGTGCCGGTGTCGGTGGCGGTGAAGTCGGTGGCGGGCAACTGAGGATGTCTGTCGAGGGGGTGCCGAGCGAGGGTGTGCCGGCCGCGCGGGAGGCTCTGTTGCGGCGGATGTACGAGGTCTTCGCGACGGACGAACGGGACGCCTTCGTACCGCACTGCCTGGCTCCGGACGTGGACTGGCCGAACATGCTGGACGGCGGCCGGCTGCACGGACACGAAGCAGTACGGGCTTACTGGGCACGGCAGTTCGCGGCGGGTCACCCCCTCGTACGACTGGAGGGGCTGCGGCCTGGCGGCTCTGCCGGGACGGTGGTGGTGACCGTACGACTCGGGCTGCGCGACACGTCGGGCGAGCAGTGGGCCGAGGAAACGGTCGAGCACGTGTACACGTTCGGGGCGGACGGGCTGGTCACGCGAATGGACGTGCGGGCGGGGGCGTAGGGGTGCGTATGGGCGCGTAGGTGCGTCAGAACAGCGGCAACTGGCCGGGCACGACAGGGGCTGCGTACCCGTCCAACGACGGTTGCACGGCCCCGAGTTCCGCCTGTCTGCGAGAACCCGGGCACGAGACGAGCTGGCCTCTCTCGCGCGCGCCGGGCGGGTCGTGCCGGGCGAAGCGGCCGGCGACGACGGCGATCTCGCGACGGCATTCGGGGCAGAGCCTGCGGCGACTGGACATGCAGTCAGTGTGCCCCGGACGGACGGGGTTCGTGCGTCTGAAGTGGGCGGTTGGGCCGACGGGGCGTGGGGGGCCGGGGCGGGTTGATGCCGTCGCGGTCCATGGGAGCGGGCTGTGCGCAGGGGCTTTCTGCCGACTCTGGCCGCCGCCAATACGCCGCTGCCGAAGGGGTACTCGAAGGCAACAGCGGTTTCCGCCGCGCCGAGGAGGTACGCGCCGTGCGCTCCTTCAAGCGCTGACTTCTGCACCGTCATCGCGTCACGTTCGTGGCCGTGCAGCGTCGTCGGGCGAACCGTGCGGCAGGCACCGACCCGCGCGGACTCGTCGAGCTCAGCCGCAGGATCCGGCATCACGACGTGCCGCGCGACCCCGAGGAACGGGAGTCCATGCGCCGGCTGGTCGACGACCAGCTGAACCTGCTGGAACGCAAGGGTCGATGGCTGCCGTACTGGCTGGGCTTCGTGGGCCTGGTTGCGGCAGCCCTGCTCGCCCTCGGGGTGGCCAAGGATCAGTGGTCTTCCCGCTCGTCTTCGCGGTCGGCATGATCGGCTTCTGCGGCAGGGTCGCCTGGCTGCGACGGCGGGCCCTGGACCGCTTCCACTTCATGCGCACAGCACTGCGGGAGGAACACGAACGCGTGCCCTGACTCCGCCGCACCGACGAGTGAACACACGAAGAGACCCCCTCCGCTCTGCGTTTCCGCAGTTCGGAGGGGGTCTCTCTCAGCGTGGCGGCGCCAGGATTCGAACCTGGGAAGGCTGAGCCGGCAGATTTACAGTCTGCTCCCTTTGGCCGCTCGGGCACACCGCCGGGGTTGCTGCCCTTCGAACCGTCTTTCGGCGGTGCTCCGTGGCAACGACGTAAACAATACCCGATGCCGAGGGGTGCTTCGCCACCCGATTGATCTGCGCCCTGGGGGCATGGGGTGACTAGGCTTGGGCGGATGCGGCCCGGGTTCACGCCGGGCTCGGCGCCGCCCCCACGTACGCCGATACGCATCCGTACGCACGCCGATACGCACCCCGATACAAGGAGCCACAGGACATGGCCGACTCCAGTTTCGACATCGTCTCGAAGGTCGAGCGGCAGGAGGTCGACAACGCCCTCAACCAGGCCGCCAAGGAGATCTCCCAGCGCTACGACTTCAAGGGCGTGGGTGCCTCGATCTCGTGGTCCGGCGACAAGATCCTGATGGAGGCGAACTCCGAGGACCGGGTCAACGCCGTCCTCGACGTCTTCCAGTCCAAGCTGATCAAGCGTGGGATCTCGCTGAAGGCACTCGACGCGGGCGAGCCGCAGCTCTCCGGCAAGGAGTACAAGATCTTCGCGTCGATCGAGGAGGGCATCTCCCAGGACAACGCCAAGAAGGTCGCGAAGATCATCCGTGACGAGGGCCCGAAGGGCGTGAAGGCCCAGGTCCAGGGCGACGAGCTGCGGGTCAGCTCGAAGAGCCGTGACGACCTGCAGTCCGTCATCGCCCTGCTCAAGGGCAAGGACTTCGACTTCGCGATCCAGTTCGTGAACTACCGGTGAGCTGCTGATTCACCGATCGGCACCGATCCACGAGGAAGGGTGGGCACCTGGCCGGTGCCCACCCTTCTCGCCTGCTGGCTGCGGTTCAGGGTCAGTCGCGCGAGTTGCCGAACACGAGACGGTAGGCGATCAGGAGCACGAGGGAGCCGCCGATCGCGGCGGCCCAGGTCGGCCCGTCGTAGAAGCTCTTGGTGACCGGGTGGTCCAGCCAGCGGGCCGATATCCAGCCGCCGGTGAACGCGCCGGCGATGCCGATGAGGGTCGTCCCGATCAAGCCGCCCGGGTCGCGGCCCGGCAGCAGGAACTTGGCGATGGCTCCGGCCAACAGCCCCAGGATGATCCAGCCGATGATGCTCATGCCCTGAACCTGCCCTTCCGCGCTGTGCCCGTACTGTCCGAGAACTGTGATCTACGTCCCGGCAGTCCGGACTCGCGCTCGTGCACGTGGGTCGTACATCGTTCGTGTGCGGCTTGTGCGGTGTTCGTCGAGCGAGTGTTCGCGTCTTGTTGCTGAACAGGACGTCAGGCGCGCGTCCCGCGGTTGCACGGGATCAGTAGGGTGCGGCACATGACGCATTCCGGTGCCGAACTGCGGCGCACGCTGGGGGTAGGGGACGCCGTCGTCATCGGGCTCGGCTCGATGATCGGCGCGGGGATCTTCGCCGCCCTCGGGCCGGCAGCGCGCGCGGCCGGATCGGGGCTGCTGCTCGGACTCGCGGTCGCCGCCGTGGTCGCCTACTGCAACGCCACGTCCTCGGCCCGGCTGGCGGCCCTCTACCCGGCCTCCGGCGGCACCTACGTGTACGGGCGGGAGCGACTCGGACCCTTCTGGGGTTATCTCGCGGGCTGGTCGTTCGTGGTCGGGAAGACGGCATCCTGTGCCGCGATGGCGCTGACGGTGGGCACGTACGTCTGGCCGGGGCAGGCCCATGCCGTGGCCGTCGCGGCCGTGGTGGCGCTGACCGCGGTGAACTACGGCGGGATCCAGAAGTCCGCCTGGCTGACCCGGGCGATCGTGGCGGTGGTTCTCGCTGTCCTCGCTTCCGTGGTGGTCGTGTGTCTGGGGTCCGGGGCCTCTGAGGCCGGGCGGCTGGACGCCGGGGTCTCCGGCGGTGCGGGCGGGGTGTTGCAGGCGGCCGGTCTGCTGTTCTTCGCGTTCGCGGGCTACGCGCGTATCGCGACCCTCGGTGAGGAGGTACGGGACCCCGCGCGCACCATCCCCCGCGCGATCCCCCTTGCTCTGGGCATCACGCTGGTCGTGTACGCGGGTGTGGCTGTGGCTGTCCTTTCCGTGCTGGGCGCCGGTGCTCTGGGCCGTGCGGACGCGCCGCTGGCCGAGGCGGTGCGGGCGGCCGGGGTGCCGGGACTCGTGCCGGTGGTGCGGGTGGGTGCCGCCGTGGCCGCGCTCGGCTCGCTGCTCGCCCTGATTCTGGGCGTCTCCCGGACGACGCTGGCGATGGCCCGGGACCGGCATCTGCCGGGCGCTCTGTCCGCCGTGCATCCCCGGTTCCAGGTGCCGCACCGGGCGGAGCTGGCCGTGGGTGCGGTGGTCGCGGTCCTCGCCGCCACGGTGGACGTACGGGGCGCGATCGGCTTCTCCTCCTTCGGTGTGCTCGCGTACTACGCGGTGGCCAACGCGTCGGCCTGGACACTCGGTTCGGCTCCGGCGGCCCGAGTGGTGCCGGTCGTGGGACTGCTGGGGTGCGTGGTGCTGGCGTTCGCCCTGCCGGGCGTTTCCGTCGTCGTGGGCGCGGGAGTGCTGGCGGTCGGGGTGGTGGCGTACGGGGTGCGGAAGGTGTTGGCGGGGCGGTAGGTCGCGCCCCGGAAGGGGCAATCAGGTCGCGTGGGTCGGCGGTGCCGTGCGTATGCGGAACTCCGCCCAAGGAGCCATCTCCAGCTCCTCGTTCATCTCCTCGTACCAGCCCGTGCCGTCGACCCAGGCGCGCAGCCAGTCGGTGAGGGAGCGGGCGTCCACGAACCAGGAGTGGTCCCGGTCGCCGCCGTTCGGCTCGAAGAGGAGGACGGTGGCTTCCGGGCTGTGGCAGTCCACACACGCGTACATCGCACAGCCCCAGTGGGATATCGGCAGGACACCCTCGGGCCAGGGCCAGTCGGGGTCCTTGCGGCCGCTCTTGCGGTTGGCCAGGTACTGCACGACGGCTGCGGGCTCGCCTGCCGGAGGACTGTCGAGCAGGGGCAACAGGCCGTACTCCGGGCCGAATCCGCCGTCTCCTATCCGCAGGTAGAGGTCGGCGAGCAGCCGGGGCAGGCGGAAGCCCAACGCGGCCTCTGCACGGGCCAGGGTGTCCGGGTCCACCGGCTCGGGGAGGGAAGGCCAGCCCCACGGACGGGTGTTGCGGGCCTTGTCCGCCACCCGTGCCAGCAACTGCTCGCTCTCGGTCATGCATTCATGATGCAGGGCGGCACTGACAGCGGGGCAGGCCTGTGGACAACCTCCGAGTTGTGGAAAACTCCGGGCTCACCTCGGCTCGGACGAGGTGGATGCCGACGCGTCCGCCCTCGGTGAGAGAGGCGAGGAGTTCCTCGTAGGCCGAAGGGCGGTGAGGGGCCTGCGGGGTGACGCCAAGGCTTCTGCGGACGGCCTCGGAGTCGTGCCGGACCAGGCTGAGGGGTGGGGCGGCGCCTCGGTGGCCCGCCGGACAGTCGTCCAGGGCGGCGAGGGCCCGGCCGAAGCAGCCGCCGGGCCCTTCACGGTTTCGCCCAGGGCAGCGGGGCGTACTTCGGCGCCCCGCTCCCCCGGCGCGTAAGTCAGCGGGTCGCGAACGGCTCGTCCGTGGGGACGATCTCGCGGCCCAGTGGGAACAGGGACACGGGGATCAGCTTGAAGTTGGCGATGCCGAACGGGATTCCGATGATCGTGATGCACAGGACGAGACCCGTGGCGATATGACCCAGGGCCAGCCACCAGCCGGCGAGGACCAGCCACAGGACGTTGCCCACGCAGGAGGGCGCGCCCGCGTCGCGACGCTCGATCGTGGTGTACCCGAAGGGCCACAGGGCGTAGACGCCGATACGGAAGGCCGCTATGCCGAACGGGATGCCGATGATCGTGATGCAGAGCAGCGCGCCCGCTGCCAGATAGCCGAGGAACAGCCAGAAGCCGCTCAGGACGAGCCAAATGACGTTCAGGATCGTTTTCACTGGGAGCGACCTGCCATCTTCTCGAGCCGGGCGATGCGCTCCGCCATCGGCGGGTGCGTCGAGAACATCTTGGACAGTCCCTGGCCAGGGCGAAACGGGTTGGCGATCATCATATGGCTCGCGGTCTCGATGCGCGGCTCGGGAGGCAACGGCAGCTGCTTGGTGCCCATTTCGAGCTTGCGCAGAGCGCTGGCGAGCGCGAGGGGGTCGCCGGTGAGCTGGGCGCCGGACGCGTCCGCCTCGTACTCCCTGGAGCGGCTGATGGCCATCTGGATGAGAGTGGCCGCCAGCGGTCCGAGGATCATGATCATCAGCATGCCGAGGAGCCCCGGGCCGTCATCGTCGTCGGAGCGGCCGATCGGGATGAGCCAGGCGAAGTTGACCAGGAACATGATCACGGAGGCGAGGGCGCCGGCGACCGACGAGATCAGGATGTCGCGGTTGTAGACATGGCTGAGCTCGTGGCCGATGACACCGCGCAGTTCGCGTTCGTCCAGCATGCGCAGGATGCCGTCGGTGCAGCACACGGCGGCGTTGCGCGGGTTGCGGCCGGTCGCGAAGGCGTTGGGTGCCTCGGTGGGCGAGATGTACAGGCGCGGCATGGGCTGACGGGCCTGGGTGGAGAGTTCGCGGACCATGCGGTACAGGGCCGGTGCCTCGAACTCGCTCACCGGGCGGGCACGCATCGCGCGTAGAGCCAGCTTGTCGCTGTTCCAGTACGCGTACGCGTTGGTGCCCAGCGCGATCAGGACGGCCACGACCAATCCCATACGGCCGAAGAAGCTGCCGATGACGATGATGAGTGCGGACAGTCCCCCGAGGAGGACTGCGGTCCTGAGCCCGTTGTGCCGGCGGTGCACGGTACGCCCTCCAAGTGGTGCAGCAGGGGAACCCTTTGCTTGCTGGTCTCCGATGTCTTCCGGTGTCACCGGTCCGTGGTGTCACGTCCAGTGGACCTTCCCGTCTTGCTCAACGCCAGGCGAGTGCCACTAGTTCCCTTGTGCGTACGGAGGCCCAGGTGGGCCGTCCGGGTGAGGGTTCGGGGAGGCGGTTCAGTTCGGGAAGGGGCGGGTTCAGAAGAGTCCGGTGTCGGCGAAGCGCAGCACGAGTTGGGGCGCGCCCGAGAGGGCGACGCCCAGGACGCCGGTCAGGGTGAGCGCGATCGTGAGGGGGGCGGGGACGCGGTGCGCGGCGGGTTCGCCCTCCGGGGCCCGGAACAGCAGGGTCGTCCACTGGAGGTAGTAGAACAGCGCGATCACGACGTTGACGGCCATGACCACGGCGAGCCAGCCGAGGCCCGCGTCGACGGCCACCGAGAAGACGGTGACCTTGGCGAACAGACCGATGATGCCCGGCGGCAGGCCGGCCAGGCAGAGCAGGAAGAAAGCCAGGAGGAGGGCTGCGAGGGGGTTGGTCGCGTAGAGGCCCCGGTAGTCGGAGATGCGGTTCGCGGTCTTCGTACGGCCCACCAGCGCGGCCACCGCGAAGGCGCCGAGGTTCACGGCGGCGTACATGAGGGCGTAGGCGACGGTGGAGCCGATGGACCGCTCGGCGTCGTCGGAGTACGCGGCGGCGGCGATCGGGACGAGGAGGTAGCCTGCCTGGCCGACGGAGGACCAGGCGAGCAGCCGTACCGCGCTGTACGCGCGCGTGGCCTGCTGTCGGAGGGCGCCGACATTGCCGACGGTCATGGTGAGGGCGGCCAGCGCGGCGAGCGCGGGGCCCCAGACGTCGGCGTACGACGGCAGGGCGACGACGGTGACGAGGATCAGGCCGGAGAAGCCGACCGCCTTGCCGACGACCGACAAGTAGGCGGCGATCGGGAGGGGCGCGCCTACGTAGGTGTCGGGCACCCAGAAGTGGAAGGGCACGGCGGCGGTCTTGAAGGCGAAGCCGACCAGCGTGAGGACGACGCCGGTCTGGGCCAGGGTCTCAAGCTGTCCGTCGACGTGCTGGATGCGGTCGGCGACCTGGGTGAGGTAGAGGGTGCCCGTGGAGGCGTACACGAAGCTGATGCCCATGAGGCTGACCGCGGTCGCGGTGACCGAGGACAGGAAGAACTTGAGGGCCGCTTCGGAGGACTTCCTGTCGCCGTGCCGGATGCCGACGAGGGCGAAGGCGGGCAGGGAGGCGACTTCCAGGGCGACGATCAGGGTGGCCAGGTCGCGGGAGGCGGGCAGGAGGGCGGCACCGGCCGCGGAGGAGAGCAGCAGGAACCAGTACTCCCCTTCGGGGAGCCTCTTCTCGGCGTCCTTGAGGGTGGTGACCGACAGGAGGGCGGCCAGGAGGGCTCCGCCGAGGACGAGGACCTGGATGACGAGCGTGAAGCGGTCGGCCGTGTAGCTGCAGACGCCGTCGTCGCCGGTCAGGCAGAACGTGCTGCGGTCGCCGTCCAGGAGAGGCAGCAGCAGGAGTGCGGAGGCGGCCAGGCCCGCGACCGAGACCCACCCGAGCAGGGCCTTCTTGTGTTCACCGACGAACAGGTCGGCCACGAGAACGACGAGTCCGACGACCGCCACGACGGTCGGCGGGGCGATCGCGAGCCAGTCGACGGACTGGACGAGGTTCGCGGCTGTCGTGGTCAGCGGCTCGGCCGACGAAGCCAATGGCGGGGCCATGGCGGCCAGGGTGCTCATCGGTTGCCTCCTGCGAGGAGCTGCTGGACGGCCGGGTCGGTGAGGCCGAGGAGGGCCTTCGGCCACAGGCCCGCCACGACGGTGAGGGCGACGAGCGGCGTCCATGCCGCGAATTCGTATGTGTGGACGTCGGCGAGCCGGGGGGCGTCCTGGGGTACGGCGCCCATGCAGACGCGGCGGACCACGACGAGCATGTAGGCGGCCGTGAGGAGGGTGCCGAACGCGCCGATCGCCATGAAGGTGAGGAAGGCGGGGCGGCTGAGCTCGTCGGCGGGCTTGAAGGCGCCGAAGAGCGCCAGCATCTCGCCCCAGAATCCGGCGAGACCGGGCAGGCCGAGCGAGGCGACCGCGCCGAAGGCCAGCAGACCGCCGAGGCGGGGGGCCTTGCCGTACAGGGCGGCGCCGGTCTCCTCGGCCAGGGTGTCGAGGTCGGTGGTGCCGGTGCGGTCCTTCAGGGCGCCCACCAGGAAGAACAGGAGTCCGGTGATGAGGCCGTGGGCGATGTTGGCGAACAGGGCGCCGTTCACGCCGGTCGGGGTCATGGTGGCGATGCCGAGCAGGACGAAGCCCATGTGGCCGACGGAGGAGTAGGCGATGAGGCGTTTGAGGTCACCCTTCGCGCCCCGCTTGGCGAGGGCGAGGCAGGCCAGTGATCCGTAGATGATCCCGACCACGGCGAAGGCGGCGAGATAGGGCGCGAAGTCGCGGAAGCCGTCGGGCGCGATCGGCAGCAGAATGCGGACGAACCCGTACGTGCCCATCTTCAGCAGGACGCCGGCCAGCAGGACCGAGCCGACGGTCGGGGCGGCGGTGTGGGCATCGGGCAGCCAACTGTGCAGGGGCCACATCGGGGTCTTGACCGCGAGGCCGATCCCGATCGCCAGAACGGCGATGACCTGCACGGATGTGGTCAGCGACCGGCCGTTGTCAGTGGCGAGTGCCACCATGTCGAATGTGCCCGCCTTGATCCCGATCAGGAGCAGGCCGAGCAGCATGACGACCGAGCCGAGCAGTGTGTAGAGGATGAAGCGCCAGGCGGCGGCCTGGCGGTCCGCGCCGCCCCAGCGGGCGATGAGGAAGTACATCGGGATGAGCACCATCTCGAACGCGAGGAAGAACAGCAGCAGATCGAGGACGGCGAAGGTCGCGAGGGTGCCGGACTCGAGGACCAGCAGCAGCGCGACGAAGGCCTTCGGGGAGGGGCCCGACGGCATCTTGAAATAGGAGTAGAGCGCGCAGAGGAAGGTCAGCAGCGCGGTCAGGACCAGAAGGGGGAGGGAGATGCCGTCGATGCCGAGGTGGATGCGCACGTCGAGTGCGGGGATCCAGCTGATGTCGGTCGTGGCCTGCATCTTCGACGGATGGTCGTGGTCGAAACCGAGCGCCAGGACGATCGCGGCGATGAGGATCACGCCGGTGACGGTCACGCCGTGCCGCAGTACGGCCTGGTCGGGTGACTTCCCCTTCAGCCCGGGCGGGGCGGGCAGCAGGGCCGTGACGGCGCCGAGGAGCGGGCCGGCCACGACGAACGCCAGAAGGAACTGCATCACGGACTCGTTGATATCGATCACGCCTGCTCACGCTCCCGTGGCGACGAGGACGACGGCGACCGCGAGGACGACGGTGCCGGCGAGCAGCGCGCTCACATAGGTCTGGAGATTTCCGGTCTGGGCGCGTCGTACGGCCGTGCCGAGCCAGCGGGGCAGTGCTCCCGCGCCGCGTACGTAGGTCTCGACGACCTCGCGGTCCAGGAACCGGACGAGGGTGGCTCCGGACTGGACCGGGCGGACGAACAGGGCCGTGTACAGGGCGTCCAGGTGGAAGCCGGCGGCCGCGTGGCGGTGCAGCGGGCCGAGCATCAGTCGTCCGGGGTCGGCGGGGTCGGGCGCGTGGGCCACGTCTCCGTAGGCGGGCTCGTGGGTGGCGATGGCCTCGGCCTCGACCAGTCCGGCGTCGCCCTCGGGGTGGGCGGCGACCGCACCGAGCGGGACGCGGGCCGCGACCGCGCTGGTGTGCCGCCAGGCGGCGTAGGTGACGATGCCACCGATCAGGGCCACGCCCGTGCCGACGACGGACGTGGTGAGGGTCGGGGTGAGGTCACGGCCGTCGAACCAGTCGGGCAGCACGCGGTAGGCGAAGGCACCGAGGGCCAGGGAGGGGGCCGCGAGGACCCACAGCACCACGTTCATCGTCAGCGGCTGACGGCCGTGGTCGGGGGCCTCGGCGCCGCGTCCGTGGAAGGCGAGCAGCCACAGGCGGGTCGCGTACGCGGCGGTCAGCAGGGCCGTGAGGAGGCCGGCGACCAGGGTGATCCAGCCCGCGGCTCCGGGAGCGTGCTCGGTGTGGCCGGTGGCGACGTGTTCGGCGGCGCCGAGGACGGACTCCTTGGAGAAGAAGCCGCTGAAGGGCGGGATCGCGGCGAGCGCGAGGAGCGCCACGGTCATCGTCCAGAAGGCGTCGGGGACGCGGGCGCGCAGGTCCTTCATGCGGGACATGGCGGCCAGCGAGTTGGTGCCGGAGGCGTGGATGATCACGCCTGCCGCGAGGAACAGGAGCGCCTTGAAGGCACCGTGGGACAGGAGGTGGAAGACGGCGGCACCGCGGTCGCCGACGGCGAGGGCGCCGGTCATGTAGCCGAGCTGGCCGATCGTCGAGTAGGCGAGGACGCGCTTGATGTCGTCCTGGGCGAGCGCGGCGACACCGGAGCCGAGCATCGTGACGGCGGCCATGACGGCGAGGACCACCATCGCGGCCCGGGACGCCTCGAAGACAGGGAGGAGACGGGCGATGAAGTAGACACCGGCGGCGACCATCGTCGCGGCGTGGATCAGCGCGGAGACGGGCGTGGGGCCGGCCATCGCGTCCGGCAGCCAGGTGTGCAGGGGGAACTGCGCCGACTTGCCGGCCACGCCGGCGAGGAGCAGCAGGGCGATCAGGGTCGGGTGGTCGAGTCCGCCGTGCGCGACGGCGTCGAGAACCTTCGTGATCCGGAACGAGCCGGCGTCCGTGGCCAGCGCGAACAGGCCGATCAGGAAGGGGACGTCACCGAGCTTGGTCACCAGGAAGGCCTTGAGGGAGGCGGCGCGGGCCTCCGGGGTCTCCCAGTAGTGGCCGACCAGGAAGTACGAGCAGATGCCCATGATCTCCCAGCCGACCAGCAGCACGATCAGGTCGCCGGAGTAGACGACGAGCAGCATCGCTGAGGTGAAAAGGGAGACGAGAGCGGCGTACGAGGGGTAGCGCGGGTCGTCGCGCAGATAGCCCGTCGAGTAGATCTGCACGCAGGTGGCGACGAGGCCGACCAGGATGGCGACGAGGGCGGCGAAGCCGTCGATGTGCAGGGCGAGTTCGATCGGGACCGAGCCGGTCGGGGTGAGTTCGGTGGCGGCGTTCACCGCCTGGTCGCCGCCCTGGCGTACGGCGACCACCGCGGCGAGCGCGAGGGCGGCCAGGGGAGGCAGGACGGCGAGCGGGCGGACGAAGCCGGGGGCCGTACGGCCCAGGAGCAGGCCGGCCGCGGCGCCCAGGAAGGGAAGGAGCGGGACGAGGACGGCGAGGGTGGTCGTGGTCACGCGCTGGCCTCAGCCTTCCCGGTCCGCCCGGATCGTGCGGCCTGCTCGGCCCGGGGGGCTTCGCTGTCGGAGTCGTCGCGGTCGTCGAGGTCGTGGCCCTCGGCCGTGTCGCGGAGTTTGTCGATGTCGGCGGTGCCGCCGTTGCGGTGGACGGCGAGGACGATCGCCAGGCCGATACCGATCTCGGCGGCGGCGATGGCGATGGTGAACAGGGTGAGGGCCTGGCCGGAGTGCAGGGTCTCCTCGGCGGCCTTGCTGAGCCAGACGTCGAAGGCGACCAGGTTCAGGTTGACGGCGTTGAGCATCAGCTCGACCGACATCAGGACGAGGATCGCGTTGCGGCGGGCGAGGACGCCGTAGAGGCCGGTGCAGAAGAGGAGGGCGGAGAGTACGGCGGGATAGGCGAGGTGCATCAGCGGGCGCCTTCCTGCTCGGCGGACTCGGTTCCGTCGGCCGAGGCCGTTCCCTTCGAGGCCGTGCCCTTCGAGGGCGTTTCCTCGGCCGTCTCGCTCTCCTTGGCCGTCTCGGTTCCCGCGACCGACCCATTTCGCCCTATCGGGTGATTACGGGAATCCGGGACGGATGGGGAACCACCGGTCGCAGCTCGGGAGTTCACAGGGGGAGAGCTCGACTCGGCCTTCGCCTTGCGGGACAGGACGATCGCGCCGACCAGTGCCGCGAGGAGGAGGACGGAGAGGGCTTCGAAGGGGAGGACCCAGTTCTGGAAGAGGCTCGCGCCGGTGGCCTCGGTGGAGCCGGCGGCGGGTCCGTCCAGATCGATCCAGGTGGTGCGGAAGGCGTCGACGACCACCCAGACCAGAGCGGCCGCTGCGGCTAGGGCCACAACGAGGGCGGCCCATCGGTTGCCGGAGTCGGCGTCCGGGGAGCGGCCGATGGGGGCCCTGGTGAGCATCAGACCGAACAGGAGGAGGACGACGACGGAACCCACATAGATGAGGACCTGCACCCAGGCGATGAACTCGGCGGTGAGCAGGAGGTATTCGACGGCGAGGCCACCGAGGGCCACCACCAGCCACAGGGCGGCGTGCACGAGCTGCTTGGTGGTGACGGTGACGATCGCGGCACCGAAGGTGACCAGGCCGACGAGGAGGAAGGCGATCTCGACGCCGGTAGGGGAGAGGAAGCCGTGCGCCTCCTGGGCGAGGTTCACGACTCGTCCCCCTGCGGGTCGGCCGGCGCGGTCGGTTCGGCCCGGGCCGCCGCCAGCTTCTCGGCGGTCTTGCGGGCGGTGGCGATCTCCTTCGGTTCCTCGGCGCCGGGGTCGAGGGCCGGTGGGGCCGGGACGGTCCACATCCACTCCCGGAGCTTGTCCCGCTCGTGGGTGAGGTCGCGGATGTCGGTCTCGGCGTACTCGAACTCCGGTGACCAGAACAGGGCGTCGAAAGGACACACCTCGATGCAGATACCGCAGTACATGCAGAGGGAGAAGTCGATGGCGAAGCGGTCGAGGACGTTGCGGCTGCGTTCGCGGCCACCAGGGGTCGCCGCCGGGACCGTCTCCTTGTGGGAGTCGATGTAGATGCACCAGTCGGGGCACTCACGGGCGCAGAGCATGCAGACCGTGCAGTTCTCCTCGAACAGGCCGATCACCCCGCGGGTGCGGGGCGGGAGGTCGGGCTGGGCGTCGGGGTACTGCTCGGTGACGGTCTTCTTCGTCATCGTGCGCAGGGTGACGGCCAGGCCCTTGGCGAGGCCACTGCCGGGAATCGGGGCCATAGCTACTGGATCACCACCTTGACGATGCCGGTGAGGGCGATCTGGGCGAGGGAGAGGGGGACGAGGAGGGTCCAGGAGAGTTTCTGGAGCTGGTCCTCGCGCAGGCGGGGGTAGGTCACGCGGAGCCAGATGACGACGAAGGCGAGCACGGCCGTCTTGAGGAGGGTCCAGACCCAGCCGAGACCGTCGGCGCCCCAGGGGCCGTGCCAGCCGCCCAGGAAGAGGACGGTGGTCAGGCCGCACAGCACGACGATTCCGGCGTACTCGGCGAGGAGGAACAGGGCGAAGCGCAGGCCGGTGTACTCGGTGTAGGCACCGAAGATGATCTCCGAGTCGGCGACCGGCATGTCGAAGGGAGGGCGCTGGAGTTCGGCGAGTCCGGCCACGAAGAAGACGATCGCGCCGACGATCTGCCAGGGCAGCCACCACCACTCGAAGGCGTCGAGGATGCCGGGGAGGGAGACGGTTCCGGCCGCCATCGCCACCGAGGCGGCGGTGAGGAGCATCGGGAGTTCGTAGGCGAGGAGCTGTGCGGCGGTGCGCAGGCCCCCGAGGAGGGAGAACTTGTTGGCGGAGGCCCAGCCTGCCATGAGGGAGCCGAGGACGCCCACGCCCATCACGGCGAGCACGAAGAACACGCCGGCGTCGACGACCTCGCCGACGGCGCCCTCGCCGGGGCCGATGGGGATGGCGAGGAGGACGATGAGGTAGGGCAGGAGGGCGACGGCGGGGGCGAGTTGGAAGACACGGCGGTCCGCGCCCGCCGGTACGACGTCTTCCTTCTGGGCGAACTTCACGCCGTCCGCGACGAGTTGGGCCCAGCCGTGGAAGCCGCCGGCGTACATCGGGCCCAGGCGGCCCTGCATGTGGGCCATCACCTTGTGCTCGGTCTGACCGATGATCAGGGGGAAGGTGAGGAAGACGACGAAGACGATCAGGAGTCGCAGGGCGACGTCGAGAGCGTCGTTCACTGCGGGCCTCCTGCGGGCTTGTCGGGGGTGGGGGTTTCGGGTGTGGAGGGCTGGTCCGGGGTGGGGTCCTCGGGAGCCGGGTTCTCGGGAGCCGGGTTTACAGGGGTCGGGGCGGTGGGATCAGGGGTCGCGGAGTCTCCGGGGGGCAGCTCATTGAGAGCCGTTGGCTCCTCCCGAACCTGTTGGCCTTCGGCGCCCGTGGGTTCTTCGGCGCCCGTGGGTTCTTCGGCGCCCGTGGGTTCTTCGGCGGGCGCGAGTTCTGCGGGGGCCGAGGCTCCTGACGCCGTTGGCTCCCCGGAGGTCTTGCGAGCGCCGGGTTCCTCAGGACGTTCGGAGGTTCCGCTGTCCTTGGGCGTGGAGGGGCGTTCGGAAGCTCCGGTGTCCGTGAGCTCGGCGGGGTGTTCGAAGGCTCCGGTGTCCTCGGGTGTGGCCGTCCGCTTGGGTTCCGGGTCGTCGAAGGCCGGGCGGGCGTGGTGCCACGGCGCGTCTGGGCTGCGCGGAGCCACGGGGGCTTTCGGGGACGCGGGGTTCGTGCTCGTGTCGTCGGTCGACGGATCGGAGCCGGTCGTGGTGGCCCTCTGACTCGCGGAACCGCCCGAGGCCGTACGTGCCCGACGGGGCCCCTTCGTCGAGGGGGTTGCGGCAGCATCCTCGGTGGCCCCGGGTGCGGTCTCGCTCGCCGAGCCTTCGCCCGCCGCGCCCGCCGCGCCCGCTCGACGCGGACCAGCCTCAGACGCGCCCGCGCTCCCGGACACCTCCGTCTGACTCGCCGAGCCCTCCGCGCCCGCGCTCCCGGACGCCCTCGTCTGACTCGCCGAGCCCTGAGCTGCCGAACGTGCCCGACGCGGACCGCTGCCCCCAGCCCCAGCCGCAGCCCCAGCCCCGGCGGACGCGGCAGACGACTCCGCCTGGCTCACCGACCCCTCCGCAGCCGAACGTGCCCGACGCGGGCCAGCGCCCGCCGCACCCGCCGTGCCCGAGGCACCCGCCGTACCCGAGGCAGCCGCCGTACCCGAGGCAGCCGCCGCACCCGCCGCACCCGAGGTACCGGACGCACCCGCCGGACCCGACGCACCGGCACTCTCCGTCTGGCTCGCTGAGCCCTGGCCGGCCGTGCGGGTGCGGCGGGTTGGGCGGTCGCCTGTGGCTCGGGGTGGGCGTTCTGCCGGTGTGCGGGCCGGGCCGCGGGTGGGGGCGGGGGGGAGTTGGCCCTTCAGGGGGCCCCATTCGTTCGGGTCGGGGACGCCTGGGGGGAGCATCTGGCGGCGTTTGGGGCCGCCGTGTTCGGACTCGCCCGGTTCCTTGGCGCCGGGCCAGGCCTTGGCTACGCGGGCGGCCAGGACGAAGTCCTTGCGGAGGGGGTGGCCCTCGAAGGTTTCCGGCAGGAGGAGGTGGTCCAGGCAGGGGTGGCCCTCGAAGGTGACGCCGAACATCTCGTGGGTCTCGCGCTCGTGCCAGGCGGCGCCCGCGTAGATGTCGACCGCGGAGGGCAGCACCGGGGTCTCGTGGGAGATCGTCGTGCGCAGGAGCAGGCGCCGTACCGGGGCGAGGGCTGCCACGTGGGCGGCCACGCGGAAGCCGGTGCCGGGCTCGTCGACGGCGCTGAGCCAGTCGAAGTAGGTGCAGCCCAGTTCGTCGCGGGCGGCGCGCAGGGCGGTGAGCCAGGTGGTGGGCGGGACGTCGACCGTCAGGACCTCGTAGGACTCCTCGGCGGTGGCCTCGGGGCCGAAGAGTTCCTCGGCGGGGGCGGGGAGCCAGCCGACGGCGGTCACTGTGCGTCCCCCTCGTCCGAGACCGGCGCCGGCGGCCTGACCAGCCCGCTCTGCAGCGCGGCCGTCGAGGGGCGGGTCGCGGGAGTGCCGTACCGCTCCCCCAGCGACTCCCTCGCGATCTTCTCCTGGAGCTTCAGGATTCCCTGGAGCAGCGCCTCGGGGCGGGGCGGGCAGCCGGGGACGTAGACGTCGACGGGGATGATCTGGTCGACGCCCTTGGTGACGGAGTAGGAGTCCCAGTACGGGCCACCGCAGTTGCTGCACGCGCCGAAGGAGATGACGTACTTCGGCTCCGGCATCTGTTCGTACAGGCGTTTCACCGCCGGTGCCATCTTGTCGGTGACCGTGCCGGAGACGACCATCAGGTCGGCCTGGCGGGGGCCCGGGGCGAAGGGGATGACGCCGAGGCGGATGAAGTCGTGGCGGGCCATGGACGCGGCGATGAACTCGATGGCGCAGCAGGCGAGGCCGAAGTTGAAGACCCAGAGGGAGTACCGGCGGCCCCAGTTGAGGATCACCTTCATCGGCTCGGGGGCCAGGCGGGCGAGGGCGCCCAGCCGTTTCGGCTCCGGGAGCAGAACGGGCTCCGTGGCGGCGAAGCTCGCAGCCGAACCGGCGGAACCGGCGGCGGAGGTCGTACGGGAGTCGGCCGTGGGGTTCACGTCCATGCCAGGACACCCTTCTTGTACGCGTACAGCAGTCCCACGGCGAGGAAGCCGAGGAAGATGAACATCTCGACGAGGGTCGTCGCGCCGTAGCCGGGGGCGGCGAAGATCGTGGCCCACGGGAACAGGAAGATCGAGTCGACGGCGAAGATGACGTAGAGGAAGGCGTAGACGTAGTAGCGGACCTGGGTGTGGGCCCAGCCCTCGCCGACGGGGTCGACTCCGCACTCGTACGTCAGCAGCTTCTCGGGGGTGGGGACCACGGGTCGCAGCAGTCGTCCGGCGCCGAAGGCGACCGCGACGAACAGCACGCCGACGACGGCGAGCAGTCCGACGACCGAGTACGACTGGAAGTAGTCCGCCGCGACGACGGTCGGATCGACGACGGCTGCATCGACGACGATCGGTTCCGGCACGTCCGCCCCTCGCTCCCTGTGAACACGCTGAACATGCTGAGCACGTTGCACGTGCTGGACACGCTGCACGTGCTGGACACGTTGAACACCATGGCCACGCTGAACACCACTGTTCGATCTGTACGCACGGGAGTCTAGGCCCTGATAAAGGGACGGTAAGCAGCCCGTCACCCGAGGAAAACCATCCGAAAGCCCGGGGTGGGGTTTTCCCCAGCACACCGCGGCGGTCCGCCTCATGGCGCGCGGCGGTCTCGCCCGGCACGCTAACCCGTATGACCGAACGCCACTCGTCCCCGAGCCGTGCCGTGATCAGCGGCAGAGACGGCACATCCGACGACGGCCGGCCGCCGCCGGCACGTCTCGCCTACGACGCGCACACCTGGAAGGAGATCGCACATCTCCTGGCGAACCTTCCGGTGTCCCTCCTCGGCTTCACCTACGTCGTGACAGTGCTGTCCATCGGCTTCTGGATGACCGTCACGGTGATCGGGTTCCCGCTGCTCGCGGCGGGTCTGCTGGGCGCGCGGCAACTCGGCAAGCTGGAGCGGGCGCGCGCCCGGGCGCTGCTCGGTGTGCGGGTGGACGAGCCGAGCCCCCTGCCGTGGCGCGCCAAGAACGGCGGCAACGGCTTCTTCGCGCAGCTGTGGCTGGGGGTGAAGGACCCCGTGGGCTGGCGGACCGCGCTGTACGACTTCATCCGGCTGCCGTGGGGGGTGCTCACCTTCACCATCACGTTGACGTCGCTGTTCGTGCTGTGGCCGGTGCTGCCGTTCATCGCGCGGGGCCTCGCCAACGTCGACCGGGCGATGGTGCGCGGTCTGCTGTCGCCCTCCGACGAGCTGGAACGCCGTATCGCCGAACTGGAGTCGGACCGGGGGGTCGTGGTCGACGCGGCCGCCTCCGACCTGCGCCGCATCGAGCGGGACCTGCACGACGGGGCGCAGGCCCGGCTCGTCAACCTGGCCATGGGGCTCGGCCTCGCGAAGGAGAAGCTCCTGGAGGACCCGGAGTACGCGCAGGCGATGGTCGAGGAGGCGCACGGCGAGGTGAAGCTGGCGCTTCAGGAGCTGCGGGACCTGGCTCGGGGCATCCATCCGGCCGTCCTGACCGACCGCGGGCTCGACGCCGCCCTCTCGTCGGTGGCCTCGCGCTGCACGGTGCCGGTGAAGGTGACCGCCGACCTCGACGCGCGGCCGGTCGCGGCGATCGAGGGGATCGCGTACTTCACCGTCTCCGAGCTGCTCCAGAACGTCAGCAAGCACAGCGGGGCGCGGTCGGCCTCCGTCGACGTGTGGCGGTCGGAGGACCGGCTGCTCATCCAGGTGTGGGACGACGGCCGCGGCGGCGCCCGGCTCGACGGCGGCACCGGTATGCGCGGGCTCGCGGAGCGTCTCGACGCGGTCGACGGGCTGTTCGTCATCGACTCGCCGCCGGGCGGCCCGACGGTCGTCACTGCGGAGCTGCCGTGGCGGGACCGGGCCGCGGACAGGAGGTAGGGAAAACCCCCCTTCCAAGAGGCCGACGGCCTCCATGGTCCGCTGAGCTGCGGCCCAGCAGGGTGGAGGTACGACACCACAGGCGCGGGACGAGAGAAGAAGGACGACGTCGATGGCCACGGACTACGGGTACGACAGTGGGCTCGGGTTCCCCGAGGCGGTACGGCGGCACCGGGTGCCGGCCGGACTGCGGGCGCCGTTCGAGGGGCGGACGTGGCGGGAGTTCGGCTATGTGCTGCTGAGCCTGCCGATCAGTGTCCTGATGTTCACCTACGCCATCACGATGATCTCGCTGGGGGCCGGCCTCCTCGTGACCTTCCTGGGGATCCCGGTCTTCGCGGCCGGGCTCGCCGGGTGCCGGGGGCTCGGAGCGCTGGAGCGGGCCCGGGCGCGGGGTCTGCTGGGTCTCGAGATCGGCGATCCGGAACCGCTCAGGATGCGGAAGTCCGGCTTCATGGCGTGGATCGGGGCGGTCCTCAAGAGCGGCACGTCCTGGCGGACGCTGCTGTACTCCGTGGTGCACCTGCCGTGGGCCCTGTTCTCGTTCGTCGTCGCCGTGAACTTCTGGGTGTACGGCTGGGCGCTGCTGACGTATCCGCTGTGGTTCTGGGTCTTCCCGGCCTACGTCGGTCAGGACGGGCTCCAGCTCTACGGTGACGAGACCCACCACGTCTATCTGGACAACCCGTTCGAGATCGGCGTGACCGCGCTGGTGGGACTGTTGTTCACGCTGGCCACGCCGTGGATCGTACGGGCGCTGACGACGGTGGACCGGGTGATGGTGCACGGGCTGCTGGGGCCGACCCGGCTGTCGGCGCGGGTGGTGGAGCTGGAGTCGGACCGGGGGGTCGTGGTGGACACGGCCGCTGCGGATCTGCGTCGGATCGAGCGTGATCTGCACGATGGTGCGCAGGCCCGGCTGGTGGCGCTGGCGATGGATCTGGGGCTGGCGAAGGAGAAGCTCTCGGAGGATCCGCAGGCGGCGGCTCGGATGGTGGACGAGGCGCACGGTGAGGTGAAGACGGCGCTTCAGGAACTGCGGGATCTGGCGCGGGGCATCCATCCGGCGGTGCTGACCGACCGGGGGCTGGACGCGGCGCTGTCGGCGGTGGCTTCCCGGTGCACGGTGCCGGTGCAGGTGGAGGTGGATCTGCCGTCGCGGCCGGCGCCGGCGATCGAGGGGATCGCGTACTTCACCGTCTCCGAGCTGCTCCAGAACATCAGCAAGCACTCTCGGGCGACGTGGGCCGGGGTGGATGTGTGGCGGGTGGAGGACCGGCTTCTGCTCCAGGTCGTGGACAACGGTGTGGGTGGGGCCGATGTGTCCGGCGGGTCGGGGCTGGCGGGTCTTGCGGAGCGGTTGGACGCGGTGGACGGGATCCTGGTGGTGGATTCGCCGGTCGGGGGGCCTACCCGGGTGACGGCGGAGTTGCCGTGGCGGGGGGAGCGGGTATGACGGGGCGCGTTTGAGCCGGGGCGTTTGAGCCGGCGGGTGTGAGCGGGCGGTGGGGGTTTTCGCCCCGCCGCCCCTACCCGTCTCCTCCCCAGGGGCTGCCACCCCTTCGACCCCGGCCGGCCGGCCCCTGGGGGCTGCGCCCCCCCAGACCCCCACCAGCCCTGAAGGGGCCTCGTCCTCGAACGCCGGACGGGCTGACCAACGCCGGACGGGCTGACTTCGCCTGAGCCCGGCACCAAGACGTGGCTGGATTTCGTGGTCCAGCCGCCGTTCTCGGGCCTTTGTTCGTATCTGCGGCCCCCTAATCCCGTTGCCCGCGCCCCTCCGCATCCGAATGCTGGAATGCTGGACTTGTCCAGCGGGTGGGCAGGCAGTGGGCTGGGGGGCCGAGAGTCGTGGAGGACAGGGTGCGGGTGGTCATCGCCGAGGATTCAGTGCTGCTGAGGGAGGGCCTGACCCGGTTGCTGACCGACCGCGGGCACGACGTCGTGGCCGGGGTGGGCGACGGGGAGGCACTGATCAAGACCATCGCCGAGCTGGACGCCGGGGGCGAGCTGCCCGACGTCGTGGTCGCCGATGTGCGGATGCCTCCGACGCACACGGACGAGGGCGTGCGAGCCGCCGTACAACTGCGCAAGGCACATCCCGGACTCGGGGTACTCGTACTGTCGCAGTACGTGGAGGAGCGGTACGCCACCGAGTTGCTGGCCGGGTCCAGTCGCGGGGTGGGGTACCTGCTCAAGGACCGGGTCGCGGAGGTGCGTGAGTTCGTGGACGCGGTGGTGCGGGTGGCCGAGGGCGGCACGGCCCTCGACCCCGAGGTGGTCGCCCAGCTGCTGGGGCGCAGCCGTAAGCAGGATGTGCTCGCCCATCTCACGCCCCGGGAGCGGGAGGTCCTGGGACTGATGGCCGAGGGGCGTACCAATTCGGCGATCGCGCGGCAGCTCGTCGTGAGCGACGGGGCCGTGGAGAAGCATGTCAGCAACATCTTCTCGAAGCTCGGGCTGTCACCGAGCGACGGGGACCACCGGCGGGTGCTGGCGGTGCTGACCTACCTGAACTCCTGATCGTCCGACACCGCGCCAGACGACGATCGGTCCAGACGATCAGGACGGACCGAGAACCAGAGCACGACGAGGGAGCGTCTTCGAGGAAAGCGCCGGGGGGCGAGCAAATGGTGACAAGTCAGGGCGTCGTACCGTCTCAAATCCACGTCCATCATGCGAATGGCCGAGGGAAGGCGACCCTTGCGGTCGTAGGGTTGATCCTGGGAAGGCCTGCGGGAAGGCCGCTCCCGAACAGCCGCCCAGAGGGAGGTCCAGTTCAGTGACCAGTCAGGTCAGCAGCCCAGCGGAGCAGGCCGACGAAGCCGTCGTGGGAGAGCAGCGCAAAGGGGCCGGCGCGAAGGACGTCCGCCGCCTCGACCGGGTGATCATTCGTTTCGCGGGCGACTCCGGTGACGGGATGCAGCTCACCGGGGACCGTTTCACCTCGGAGACCGCGTCCTTCGGCAACGACCTGTCCACCCTTCCCAACTTCCCCGCCGAGATCCGGGCCCCTGCCGGAACCCTGCCGGGTGTCTCCTCCTTCCAGCTCCACTTCGCCGACCACGACATCCTCACGCCGGGCGACGCGCCGAACGTGCTGGTGGCCATGAACCCGGCCGCTCTCAAGGCCAACATCGCCGATCTGCCGCGGGGTGCGGAGATCATCGTCAACACGGACGAGTTCACCAAACGGGCGATGCAGAAAGTGGGGTACGCGGCCTCGCCGCTGGAGGATGGATCGCTCGACGGTTACAGCCTTCATCCGGTCCCCCTGACCACGCTGACCGTCGAGGCCCTCAAGGATTTCGACCTCAGTCGCAAGGAGGCCGAGCGCAGCAAGAACATGTTCGCGCTCGGCCTCTTGTCGTGGATGTACCACCGGCCCACCGAGGGCACGGAGAAGTTCCTGCGGACGAAGTTCGCGAAGAAGCCGGAGATCGCCGAGGCGAACCTCGCGGCCTACCGGGCGGGCTGGAACTTCGGCGAGACGACCGAGGACTTCGCCGTCTCCTACGAGATCGCCCCGGCGACGAAGGCCTTCCCGGTCGGGACCTACCGCAACATCTCCGGGAACCTCGCGCTGTCCTACGGGCTGGTCGCCGCGTCTCGCCAGGCGGACCTGCCGCTGTTCCTGGGCTCGTACCCGATCACCCCGGCCTCGGACATCCTGCACGAGCTGAGCAAGCACAAGAACTTCGGCGTGCGGACCTTCCAGGCCGAGGACGAGATCGCGGGCATCGGCGCGGCGCTGGGGGCCGCCTTCGGCGGTTCGCTGGCCGTGACGACCACGTCCGGTCCCGGCGTGGCGCTGAAGTCGGAGACCATCGGCCTCGCGGTCTCCCTGGAGCTGCCGCTCCTCGTGATCGACATCCAGAGAGGCGGGCCGTCGACCGGTCTGCCGACCAAGACCGAGCAGGCCGACCTGTTGCAGGCGATGTTCGGGCGCAACGGCGAGGCGCCGGTGCCGATCGTCGCCCCGCGCACCCCGGCCGACTGCTTCGACGCGGCGCTGGAGGCGGCCCGGATCGCGCTGACGTACCGCACCCCGGTGATGCTGCTCTCCGACGGCTACCTGGCCAACGGCTCGGAGCCCTGGCGCATCCCCGAGCTCGACGAACTCCCGGACCTGACCGTGCAGTTCGCGCAGGGCCCGAACCACACCCTGGAGGACGGCACCGAGGTCTTCTGGCCGTACAAGCGCGACCCGCAGACCCTGGCCCGCCCGTGGGCCGTTCCCGGCACACCCGGTCTCGAACACCGCATCGGCGGCATCGAGAAGGAGGACGGGACGGGCAACATCTCCTACGCCCCGGCCAACCACGACTTCATGGTCCGCACCCGCCAGGCCAAGATCGACGGGATCGACGTACCGGATCTCGAGGTAGACGATCCGCACGAGGCGCGCACGCTGGTGCTGGGCTGGGGATCGACGTACGGGCCCATCACGGCGGCGGTACGGCGGCTGCGGACGGCCGGTGAGTCGATCGCGCAGGCCCATCTGCGCCACCTCAACCCCTTCCCGCGCAACCTGGGCGCGGTGCTGAAGGCGTACGACAAGGTCGTGATCCCCGAGATGAACCTCGGGCAGCTCGCCACTCTGGTGCGGGCGAAGTACCTGGTCGACGCGCACAGCTACAACCAGGTCAACGGCATGCCGTTCAAGGCCGAACAGCTCGCCACGGCTCTGAAGGAGGCCATCGATGGCTGAGACGTCCACGGAAGGCACGGGCACGATCGAGGCACTCTCACTCGTCCCCAAGGCCGAGGCGCGCCAGAGCATGAAGGACTTCAAGAGCGACCAGGAAGTCCGCTGGTGCCCCGGCTGCGGTGACTACGCGATCCTCGCGGCCGTCCAGGGCTTCATGCCGGAGCTGGGGCTGGCCAAGGAGAACATCGTCTTCGTCTCGGGCATCGGCTGCTCGTCGCGGTTCCCGTACTACATGAACACGTACGGCATGCACTCCATCCACGGGCGGGCGCCGGCGATCGCGACGGGCCTCGCGGCCTCGCGGCGCGACCTGTCGGTGTGGGTGGTCACGGGTGACGGTGACGCCCTGTCCATCGGCGGCAACCACCTGATCCACGCCCTGCGCCGGAACGTGAACCTGAAGATCCTGCTCTTCAACAACCGGATCTACGGCCTCACGAAGGGGCAGTACTCCCCGACCTCCGAGGTCGGCAAGATCACGAAGTCGACGCCGATGGGGTCCCTGGACGCCCCGTTCAACCCGGTGTCCCTCGCCCTCGGCGCGGAGGCGTCCTTCGTGGCGCGGACGGTGGACTCGGACCGCAAGCACCTCACGTCGGTGCTGCGGGAGGCGGCCGCCCACCCCGGCACGGCCCTGATCGAGATCTACCAGAACTGCAACATCTTCAACGACGGTGCCTTCGAGGCGTTGAAGGACAAGCAGCAGGCCGAGGAGGCGGTGATCCGCCTGGAGCACGGGCAGCCGATCCGCTTCGGGGCGGAGCTGTCCAAGGGGGTCGTGCGGGATCCGGCGACGGGGGACCTGAAGGTGGTGCAGGTGACGCCGGACAACGAGCACCAGGTCCTCGTCCACGACGCCCACGCGGCCTCCCCGACCACCGCGTTCGCCCTGTCCCGCCTGGCCGACCCGGACACGCTGCACCACACGCCGATCGGGGTGCTGCGGTCGGTGGACCGGCCGGTGTACGACACGCAGATGTCGGATCAGCTCGACGCGGCGATCGAACAGAACGGCAAGGGGGATCTGGGGGCGCTGCTGGCCGGGGGCGACACCTGGACGGTCTTGGGCTGAGCGGCGCGCGGCACACGGAGGGCCCGGAGGCGACTTCTGCTTCCGGGCCCTTTCCCCGCGGGACGCCCCCGACGCGTGGGCACGTGGAGGGTGTCGGTTCACTTCCACCGGTGACGAGGAAGAGGTGTCAGGCCGCGCCGCTCGCGTTCACCCCTGCCCGGCGTCCCCCTTCTGCGCGTCGTACGCCTCCCGCGCCTCCTGCACCGCCGCCATCCGCCGCGCGGTCCACTCCGCCAGCCCCCGCACCTGCTCGGCAGCCTCGCGCCCCAGGTCCGTCAGCGAATAGTCCACCCGAGGCGGGATCACCGGCTTGGCGTCACGGTGGACCAGGCCGTCGCGTTCCAGGGTCTGGAGGGTCTGGGTCAGCATCTTCTCGCTCACCCGGCCGATCGCCCGGCGGAGCTCGCTGAAGCGGTGGGGACGGTCCAGGAGGTGGATCAGGACCAGGACGCCCCAGCGGCTCGTCACGTGTTCCAGGACCAGACGGTGGGGGCACATCGCCTCGCCCGCCGCCTCCGTCGCCGCCGCGTCCACCGGAATCCGCTCAACACTTACCGTCATGCCAGTACCTTACTTCAAAGTGGGTACTTTCGCAGAGTTAGCGCCTCCTCTAGGGTTAGTGCCAACGCACCCCACAAGGAGATCGCACACCATGAGCATCGTCGTCACCGGAGCCACCGGAAACCTCGGCCGTCACGTCATCGAGCAGTTGCTCGAGAAGGTTCCGGCCGAGCAGGTCACCGCCGTCGTCCGCACCCCGGAGAAGGCCGCCGACTTCGCGGCCAAGGGCGTGAAGATAGCGGTCGCCGACTACAACAGCCCCGAGACCTTCGACAGCGTCTTCGCGGCCGGCGACAAGGTGCTGCTGATCTCCGGCAACGAGTTCGACAAGGGCCGTCCCGCCCAGCACCAGGTCGTCATCGACGCCGCCAAGGCCGCGGGCGTGGCGCTCCTCGCGTACACCAGCGCCCCCGGCGCCCTGACCGCCGCGCTCGCCGACGACCACCGGGCCACCGAGAAGGCGCTGCTCGCCTCCGGTCTGCCGTACTCGCTGCTGCGCAACGGCTGGTACAACGAGAACTACACCGAGAACCTCGCCCCCGTCCTGCAGTACAACGCGGTCGTCCAGGCCGCCGGTGACGGCCGTGTCTCCACCGCCTCGCGCGCCGACTACGCGGCCGCCGCCGTCGCCGTACTGACCGGCGAGGGCCACGAGAACACGACGTACGAGCTCGGCGGCGACGAGCCCTGGGGCTTCGCCGAGTACGCGGCCGAGCTGAGCCGGCAGACCGGCAAGGAGATCGTCTACAACGCCGTCCCCGTCGAGGCCTACATCGAGATCCTGACCGGTGCCGGGCTGCCCGCGCCCTTCGCCGGGATCCTCGCCGGTGTCGACGCCTCCATCGAGAAGGGCGAGCTCGTCATCTCCTCCGGCGACCTGGCCCGGCTGACCGGCCGTCCCGCCACTCCGATCGCCGCTTCCATCGAGGCCGCGCTCAAGGGCTGACACTCCCCCGGCGGGCCCTGGGCGCCCCACCCCCGACTGTCATGACCGTATGGCGATACGGGCATGACAGTCGGGGGTGCTCGGCGTTACCTTCGTGCAGGCGAGCACAGTGCGAGGAGGAGAGCCCGTGAAGTCGAGAGGCGAGCGGCACATAGGTCTGCTGAACGGCTTCGCCGCGTACGGGATGTGGGGGCTCGTGCCCCTGTTCTGGCCCCTGCTCAAGCCGGCCGGAGCCGCCGAGATCCTCGCCCACCGGATGGTGTGGTCGCTGGTCTTCGTGGCCGTCGCGCTCGTCGTCGTACGGCGCTGGGCCTGGGCCGGTGAGCTGCTGCGGCAGCCCCGCAGGCTGGCGCTCGTCACCGTGGCCGCCGCCGTCATCACCGTGAACTGGGGCGTCTACATCTGGGCCGTCAACAGCGGCCATGTGGTCGAGGCCTCGCTCGGGTACTTCATCAATCCGCTGGTCACCATCGCGATGGGCGTCCTGCTGCTGAAGGAGCGCTTGCGGCGCGTGCAGTGGCTGGCGGTCGGGATCGGCGCCGCCGCGGTGGTCGTCCTCACCGTCGGGTACGGGCGACCGCCGTGGATCTCCCTCACGCTCGCCTTCTCCTTCGCCACCTACGGCCTGGTCAAGAAGAAGGTCAACCTGGGCGGAGTCGAGTCGCTGGCCGCCGAGACCGCGATCCAGTTCCTGCCCGCCCTCGCGTATCTGCTGTGGCTGAGCAGCCGGGGTGACCTCAGCTTCGCCGCGGAGGGCCCGGGGCACGCGGCCCTGCTCGCCTCGACCGGCGTGGTCACCGCGCTCCCCCTGGTCTGCTTCGGCGCCGCCGCGATCCGGGTGCCGCTGTCCACGCTGGGACTGCTCCAGTACCTGGCCCCGGTCTTCCAGTTCCTGCTCGGCATCTTCTACTTCCACGAGGCCATGCCGCCCGAGCGCTGGGCCGGGTTCGCGCTGGTCTGGCTGGCGCTGACGCTGCTCACCTGGGACGCCCTGCGCACCGCGCGGACGCACAGGAGGGAGATCGGCAGGCCCGGCACCACCATGCCCACAGGCACGGTCGGCCCCGTACGGAAGGCGGAGAGCCTGGCCTCGGGTGCGGAGCCGGAGCCGCTGGACTCGCCCGCCGCCCGGCCGTAGACCGCGGTCGCCCTCTGATCCCGATCGCCGCGGATACCGAGCGCCGTGGATCCCGATCGCCGTGGATCGCGAGCGCCGCAGGAACCGATCGCAGAGCTCCCGACCGCCGATCCCAACCACGGAGCTCCCGACCGCCGAGCCCCGACCGCCGATCCCAACGGCCGAGATCCCACCGCCGAGATCCCGCCGCCGAGCTCACGACCGCCTAGATCCCGCCGCCGAGCTCCGACCGCCGATCCCAACCGCCGATCCCAACCGTCTAGATCCCACCGCCGAGATCCCCACCGCCGGGCCGTACGGGGTCGCCGTATGCGGCAGCCCGCTCGAAGCGGAGCCCTGCTCGGACTCGGCGACCGCGCCCTTTAGGACGGCACGTGACCTCTTTCGCCGCTATAAGTGGCTCCATGACGCAGACCGCACCCGCACCCCTGCACTGGAAACTGGTCGTCGACGCCGGCGACCCGCACGCCCAGGCCGACTTCTGGGCCGCCGCGCTGCACTACGAGACCGAGGACAACGACGCCCTGATCCAGCGGCTGCTGGAGCTCGGCGCGCTGCCGCGCGAGGCGACCGTGGAGTACCACGCGCGGCTGGCCTTCCGGGACCTGGTGGCCGTACGGCATCCCGACGACCCGTACGACAAGGACACCGGGACCGGGCTGGGGCGGCGGCTGCTGTTCCAGCGGGTGCCGGAGGCGAAGACCGTCAAGAACCGGCTCCATCTGGACGTGCACGCGCCGGAGGGGCGGCGGGCGGCCGAGGTCGAGCGGCTGACGGAGCTCGGGGCGAGCGTGCTGCGCGAGGTGAGGGAGAGGGGCGGCGAGTGGGTCGTGATGGCGGACCCTGAGGGGAACGAGTTCTGCGTGCAGTGAGCGCGGGCGGGCCCAGGGGTCCGCTATACGAACGGGCTGACCGGATTCCGCCCTTGACGGTGAGTCAACCTCAGCTTCACGATCCAGGCACCCATTCGCTGTGGAATCCCTGTGACTTCAGGGGTTCCCACGGAATTCGGAGCCCCCCACATGAAGCTCTCGGTTCCCGGACGCGTCACGGCCACCGCCGTCGTCGCCACCGTCTCCCTCCTGGCCGGCGGATCCATAGCCGGCGCGGCCCCCGCGGGACAGCCCGCGGTGGCCGCGGCCCCGGACATCCCGGTGGCCAACGTGAAGGCGCACCTGACCCAGCTCCAGTCCATCGCCACCGCCAACGGCGGCAACCGCGCGCACGGCCGCGCCGGCTACAAGGCCTCGCTCGACTATGTGAAGGCCAAGCTGGACGCCGCCGGATTCACCACCACGGTCCAGCAGTTCACGTCCTCCGGACGCACCGGCTACAACCTGATCGCCGACTGGCCGGGCGGCGACACCGGCCAGGTGGTCATGGCCGGCTCGCACCTCGACAGCGTGACCGCGGGCGCCGGCATCAACGACAACGGGTCCGGTTCGGCGGCCGTCCTGGAGACCGCGCTCGCCGTGTCACGGGCCGGCTACCACCCCGCCAAGCACCTCCGGTTCGCGTGGTGGGGCGCCGAGGAGCTGGGCCTGGTCGGCTCCCGGTACTACGTCAACCGCCTGTCCACCACGGACCGTTCGCGGATCAGCGGCTACCTCAACTTCGACATGATCGGCTCGCCGAACCCCGGCTACTTCGTCTACGACGACGACCCGGCCATCGAGAAGACCTTCAAGACGTACTACGCCGGCCTCGGCGTCCCGACCGAGATCGAGACCGAGGGCGACGGCCGCTCCGACCACGCGCCGTTCAAGAACGCGGGCGTGCCGGTGGGCGGCCTGTTCAGTGGCGCCGACTACGTCAAGACGGCGGCGCAGGCCGCCAAGTGGGGCGGTACCTCGGGGCTGGCCTTCGACCGCTGCTACCACTCGTCGTGCGACACCACGGCCAACATCAACGACACGGCCCTGGACCGCAACAGCGACGCGGTGGCGTACGCGGTGTGGGAGCTGTCGCGGTAACGGGCCCTCCCGGCTACTGAACGGCCCTCCCGGCTACTTGAACGGGCCCCCGGCTACTGATCGGCCTTCCGGGCGCGTTCCGCGAGGCGCAGCATCCGGGTGCGGGCCGACTCCAGCTTGTCCAGGTCCTCGGCCGCCGGGCCCTCCCCGGCGGCCATTTCCGTCCACAGGGTGAGCAGTTCGCGCCCGAGGGCCAGGCCGCGCAGCGGATCCCGTACGGCCTTCCACGCGGTGGCCGCGCTCTGCACGTTGCCGTAGGCCGCCTCGGCGTCCCCGGCGCGGTGGAGGATGCCGGCCAGGTCGAGGGAGATCTCCGCGGCCTGGACCGGCTCTCCGCCCAAGTAGGCGATGTACGCGGCGAGTTCACGCACCCGCAGCACGTCGGGGTGCTCGGCGCCCAGGGTCTCGGACGCCTCGCCGACCACCTGCTCCGCCAGCTCCGCGGCCACGTCGGTCCGCCCCTCCCGTACGGCCTCGCTGATCCGGCCGACCGGTTCCGCGAGCACCGCGCTCTCCTCGACCACCAGACCCTCCCCCAGGAGGGCCTCGGCCACGGCGTCGAACCCCCGCACGGGGGTCGGCTCGCGGCCGGGGTCGTCCAGGAGCGGGACCGGATCGATGAGGGGCGCGGTGGTCCGCGGGGCGGGCGCGGCCGACGGCAGCGGCTGGGGCACGACGGCGGCGAAACCGGACGTCGGCATGGGTGTGGGCGCGGGCTCGGCCTCGGCCTCGCGACCAGGGCCGGGGTCGGACGGAGGAGGCGACGCAGGGGTGCCCGACGCCGGCGTCGCGGGGGTGTGGACCGGACCGGACTGCGGCCCGGACGGTGTCCGGACAGGGCCGGTCGGCGGCAGGGGCCCGGACGTGCAGGCGAGGTCGGTGGGTGGCTGCGGGGCCGGGGTGGAGGACGGGATCGAGTCCATCACGGGCGGTGGGCCGAACTCGCCCGTCGGGGGTACGACCGTCCCGGGGGCCTGAGCCGGAGCCGGGCCGGTGGCCTGCGGGTCCGGCAGCTTCCGCAGGACCTGGGTCGGGGGCGCTTCGGTGTCCGTCGGCTGCGGCTCGGGCGGGTTCGGCGGCCGGAAGGCGGGGGCGGGGTCCTGCGCGGGGTCGTCGAGTCGCCGCAGGAGACGGGTGGGCCGCTCGTGCGGGGCGGCGGGGGCAGCGGGCGGCCAGGGCCGCGCCACCGGCTCCTCGCCCGCGCCGGACGGCTCCGGACGGTCCCCCTGCTCGGCGGGCCCCTGCGAGGCCTTCCGTACCGGCTCCGCCGTGAAGCGGCCGGCGCTCGGCGCTACATCGAGGGGGACCACATAGCCGGTGCCCTCCGGGGCGGCGGGGGCAGCGGGCGGCCAGGGCCGCACCACCGGCTCCTCACCCTCGCCGGACGGCTCCGGACGGTCCCCCTGCTCGGCGGGCCCCCGCGGAGCCATCCGCACCGGCTCCGCCGTGAAGCGGCTGGCGCCGTCCGTCGCGACTTCCAGCGGGACCACATAGCCGATGCGGGCGTCGTGGATCGTGGCGTGGACGGGGTGGCCGCTGGTGCGGGCGAGGTCGTGGAGGTGGGTCAGGACGGTCTGGTGGAGTTCCTCGCCGGGCGGCGCGGTGACCGGTGTTCCGGCCACCGTCGCCGACTCACCCGCCAGGGGGACGTGGACGTCGATCGGGGCGGCCCCCCGCTGGTGGTCCCGCTTCTTGTCGCGGCTCAGTCGAGACATCTCATCCCTCACGGTCGTGCACGTACTGTCGAGTCTCTCCGCTCGCCCCCGGTTCTCACGTCACCGTGATGTCACAGGCCTGTTCCAGGAGGCGGTGGGCGGGTGGGATGACAGGGTCGGAGCACGGGCAGGCGAACTGCCGTGCGGAGAAAGGCGGAGAGCGTGCAGCAGGGGCCGGAGATCTGGATCCGCGGGCCGGTGGCCCCGACCGGGAGGCGGTTCGCGTGGGTCGGCACGCACGGCGGCGCCGGCGTCTCCACCCTGGCCGCCGTCTACGGCGGTCACGACTGCGGACGCGACTGGCCCGGTCCCGGCGCCCCGACCTCCGTCCTCCTGGTCGCCCGTACGCACGCCACGGGCCTGCGCGCCGCCCGTCGCGCCCTGGAGCTGTTCCGGCGCGGGGAGCACCCGCGGGGGCTCGACCTCGACGCCGTCGTCCTCGTCGCGGACGCTCCCGGCCGGCTCCCGCGCCCGCTCGCCCAGCAGGTCAAGGAGATCGAGTCCACGGTCGACGTGTACCGCGTGCCCTGGGTGCCCGCGTGGCGCCTCGGCGACCTGGCCGGGACGCCCCCGCGGGCCACCGGGGCACTGGCCCGGCTCACCCGCGCCACCGCCCCGTGACGGCCACCGCCGACCTGTCCGCCGTGGACCTGGCCGCGGCGGTGCGTTCGCGTTCGCTGCGGGCCGTCGACGTCGTCGCCCAAGCCCTGGAACGGATCCGGCGCGTGGACCGGGAGCTGTGCGCGTTCGCCGAGGTGTGGGAGGAGGAGGGGCTGCGGCGGGCCCGCGAGATCGACGTCCGTGTCGCCGCGGGTGAGCGGCCGCCGCTCGCCGGGGTGCCGATCGGGGTGAAGGGGCGGCACGGGCTGCGCGCTGCGGCACCGCTCCTCGCGGCCGGGTGCGTACCGGTCGGCGCGACCTCCGTGCCCGGTCCCGGAACGCCCTGGCAGACCTGGGGACTCGGCGCCCACGGCCGTACCGTCAACCCCTGGCGCGCCGACCGCACCCCGGGCGGTTCCTCGGCGGGCTCCGCGGCCGCGGTGGCCGCGGGACTCGTCCCGATGGCGACGGGGAGCGACGGGGCGGGGTCGGTACGGCTCCCGGCGGCCTGGTGCGGGGTGATCGGTCTCAAGACCACGAACGCCGGCCACGGAGGCGCGGACCGCGCCCCCACCGGTAGCGGCGGTGCGGGCGCCGCCATCGGTACCGGTGAGGGCGCCGACCCCGGCCGACCCGCCTCCCCCCGTCCCGACCTCACCGCCCCCGGCATCCTCGTCCGCCACCCCGGTGACGCGGCCGCCTACTGGCACGCGGTCACCGGCACCGGGGCCGGCAGCCATTCCGGGGACGGGCACGGCAGCCACTCCAGGGACGGGGCCGGACGCGGACACGGACACGGCACGGCACCGCCCCCCGCCCTCCCCGTCACCGCCGTCTGGTCCCCCGACCTCGGCTTCGCCGATCCCGACCCCGGGATCGTCCGGATCGCCCGCGCGGCGGCCGGGCGGCTGGCCGACGCCGGTGTCGTACGGCTGACGCGGCCCCGCACCCCGCCGCGCCTGTACGACCCCGCCCCCGCCTGGCTCGCCCTGCGCACGCCGGGTTCCGATCTGCGGGACGCCGACCGGATCCGGGCCGCCAACGACCGTCTCCTCGACGAGGTCTTCGCAGGCACCGACCTGCTGCTGACGCCCACGACCCCGTACCCGCCGCACGGTCACGAAGGGCCTGGTGACCGCTTCTCCACCGCTCTGACCTGGGCGTTCAACCTCTCCGGCCACCCGGCGCTCAGCCTGCCGGCCGGCTTCGGTCCCGACGGCTGCCCGGTCGGACTCCAGCTCGTGGCCCGGCACGGCGGCGAGGCGCTGCTGCTGGAGGTGGTGCGGGCGGGGGCCGGGGCGACACAGGGGGCACCGGCGACGGCCTGAGGCTCACCCCTGGACATGTAAATGCGCACGCATATAATGCACGTGCGAGTATTTACCGTACGCCGATCAGCCGGGAGAGCTCCATGACGCGCCGTTTCCTGTTCGTGCTCGGCAGCAGCCGCAACGACGGCAACACCGAACTGCTGGCCCGCCGGGCCGCCGAGCAACTGCCGCCGGACGTCGAGCAGCAGTGGATCGACCTCGCGGAGCATCCGCTGCCGGACTTCGAAGACCTGCGCCACGACACCGACCACACGCGTCCGACCATCGGCAACACGGCGCTGCTCTTCGACGCGACGCTCGCGGCGACGGACATCGTGATCGCCTCCCCGCTGTACTGGTACTCGGTCTCCGCGCACGTCAAGCGCTACCTCGACCACTGGTCGGGCTGGCTGCGCACACCGGGCGTCGAGTTCAAGGCGACCATGGCGGGGCGCACGCTGTGGGGTGTCACCGCACTGGCGCACGAGGAGTTCGAGGTCGCCGAGCCGCTGATCGGCACCCTGAACAACTCGGCCGCGTACATGGGGATGCGCTTCGGCGGGGTGCTCCTCGGCAACGGCAGCAAGCCCGGTGACGTCCTGCGGGACACCGACGCGCTCGCCCGGGCGAAGACCTTCTTCGACCAGGAGGCGCCGCTCGCGCGGTTCCCCTACGAGCAGGTCACGCCGTGATGTCCTTCACCGTGAACCTCGCCCATGCGGCCGAGCCGAACACCGCCGCGTAGAGCGCCTGGAGGCCGAGGTTCCTCACCAGGTCGTCCCAGTAGACCGGCTCGCGCATGAGGTCGGCGAAGGACAGCCAGTAGTGGGAGAAGAAGTACGGCTGGAGCGCGTGCAGTTGGGGTATCTGGTCGAGGATCTGGACCGTGATCAGCAGGCCGACCGTCGTGGCCATCGCCGCGATGCCGCTGTTCGTGAGGGTTGAGACGAACAGGCCGAGGGCCGCCACGCCGGTCAGTGACGCCGCCACCACGAGGGCGATGAGCAGGGCTCTGCCCAGGCCCTCCGCGAAGGTGATCTGCGTGCCGGAGATCGTCGTCAGGTCGCCGAGCGGGAAGAGGACGGCGCCGACCGCCAGGGCCGAGAGGGCGACCACGAGGGTGGCGACCAGGCAGAACGTCATCACCGTCGCGTACTTGGTGAGGAGCAGCCGGGTGCGGCCGGCCGGAGCGACCAACAGGTAGCGGAGGGTCCCGCCGTTGGCCTCGCCCGCGATCGCGTCGCCCGCGATGACGCCGATGGACATCGGCAGGAAGAAGGGGAGGGTCGCGGCGAGGGCGGTGAAGACCAGGAAGAGGCCGTTGTTGGTGATCTGGGAGATGAAGGCGGGGCCGCCGCCTCCACCGCCGGACGAGGAGCCGTCACCGGTCTCGATCTTCACCGCGATCCCGACGAGGATCGGAACGGCCGCGAGGACGGCGAGCAGGGCGAGGGTGCGCCAGCGGCGGAAGGTGGTGTGGAGTTCGTTGCGGAAGAGGGTGCCGTAGAAGGACGTACGGCGGCTTGCGGTTCGTGGGGGCTTGGCGCGCGGTTCCCCGCGCCCCTGGAAAGCGGTCTCCTCAGCCTGCGACATCGAAGCCCTCCCCCGTCAGGGCCACGAAGGCGTCCTCCAAGGAGGCCCTCTCCACTCCGAAGGCCCGCACCCGTACCCCTGCTTTCACCAACGCGGCGTTGATGTCGGCCAGTTCGCGATCCGGGGGTTCGGCCGTCACGCGGTCCCCCTCCACGACCACGTCGCCGACGCCCTGCTCCTTCAGAACGCGAGCCGCGTCCGCCCCGTCCGGAGTCGTCACCACCAGCCTCCCCCTCGCCCCCGCCGCCAGGTCCTCCACCGGGCCCTGAGTGATCAGGCGGCCCTGGGCCATCACCGCCGCGTGGGTGCAGACCTGTTCGATCTCGTCCAGGAGGTGGGAGGAGAGGAAGACGGTGGTGCCGTCCGAGGCCAGCTCCCTGATCAGGGAACGGATCTCTCGCATGCCCTGCGGGTCGAGACCGTTGGTCGGCTCGTCCAGGACCAGGAGTCTGCGGGGCTGGAGGAGGGCCGCGGCGAGGCCCAGGCGCTGCTTCATGCCCAGCGAGTACGCCTTCGCCTTCTTGCCGGCGGCGGCCGCCAGGCCCACCCGGTCCAGGGCGGCCGCCACGCGGGCACGCCGGGTGCGTGGGTCGGCGGTGGGGTCCGCGGCGTCGTAGCGGACGAGGTTGTCGCGGCCGGAGAGGAAGCCGTAGAGGGCGGGGCCCTCGATGAGCGCGCCGACGTGCGGGAGTACGGTCCGGGAGGCGCGCGGCATGGGGCGGCCCAGGACGCGCGCCGAGCCGGAGGTCGGTTCGATGAGGCCCATCAGCATGCGGATGGTGGTGGTCTTGCCGGAGCCGTTCGGGCCGAGGAAGCCGAAGACGCTGCCCGCCGGGACGGTCAGGTCGAGACCGTCCACGGCGAGCTGTCCGCCGCGGTAGCGCTTGGTGAGGGCGCGGGTGTGGATGACGGCCTCGTCCCCGCCCGCGCCACCGTCTGCGCTGTCACCCGACCCCTGCGGGTCCGGCTCCGTGGCGGACGGCTGCTCCATCGGCTCCCTCGATTCGTCGTGCCCCGCGGGGGACCTACTTCGCCGCGTCGGCCGCCTTCACCAGCGTGTCCTTGGTGACCGCGCCGACGTAGACCTTGCCGTCGTCCGTGATCAGGGCGTTGATCAGGCGGGTCTTGAAGACGGTGCCCTCGCCGAACTTGCCGGAGACCTTGTCGCCGAGCGAGTCCAGGAAGCCGCCGACGTCACCTCCGACCTCGGAGCCGGACGGGACGCCCTGGCCGCCGGTGTCGAAGGTGGCTATGGAGTCCCAGCCGTCCCCGATGACGCTCAGCCCTTCGGGGCCGTTCTCGCCGAACTCGCCGGTCACGCCCTTGCCGAGGTCCCCGGACTGCTCCTTGCCGAGCTCCCCGGACTGCTCCTTGCCGAAGCCCTTCGCGTGCTCGGGTGCCTTCGACGCGTCCCCCTCCTCGACCTTCGCGCCCTTGGGCGGGGTGAAGTCGAAGGTGGAGGCGGCCGGCTTGGTGAAGCTGACCTGGGTGAAGCCCGCGTCCACGACGGCCGCGCCGCCGCTCGCCGGGGTGAGGGTGAACTTCAGCGGCAGGCCGGTCTTCGCGTCCACCGCCACGGTGATCTGGCCGACCGTCGAGCCGTCGTCCTTGGGCTTGACGACCAGGCGGTAGGCGTCCCGCCCGGCGACCTGCGCGGTGCCCTCGACCGTGACCGACGTCGTCTTGTCGGCGGCCTTGAGCGCCTCCTCGGCAAGGTCCTTGGGCGTGGCCGGGAGCTCTTCCTCGTGCTTCTTGTCGCTCTCGGAGGCCGTGGTGTGGAAGACCGAGTTGGACTTGCTGTCGTAGCCCCAGACGTCCTTGCCGTTGTGGATGAGGCTGTACTCGGCCGCGTCCTCAAGGAGCGAGACCTTCTGCCTGTCCTCGCCGTCGGCCGCCACCCGCAGCGTGTGCGTGCCGGAGGCGAGTTCGGTGAGCTTGGTGGAGGGGTCGGCGGACGAGCCGTCGCCCGATCCGGAGGGCCCGGCGGCGGAGCCGAGCGAGCTCTCCAGGCCGCCGAGGTCCGGCAGGCCGAGATCCGTGGTGATCTTCACGGTGCCGGACAGCTGCTGCACGTCCGACGCGGCGATCTTCTCGATGAGTTCCTGTGCGCTGATCTTCGGCAGGTCGGGGTCGCCGGAGTCGGCGAGTGCCGGGACGAGCCCGATGGTCGCCGCCGCGACTCCCACCACCGTGGCCGGCACGATGTACCGCGCGGCCTTGCGTCGGCGCGCGGAACGCAGCTCTTCGGCGTCCGCGGCGGTCGCGCTGTCGTCGGATTCGTACGGTGCCATGTGTGCCTTACCTCCGTCGTCGGCGGCGGCTGTCAACTCCCGTGCGTCCACCCCGTAGCCGCCATTCTCACCCGAATCGGTGAGGAGTGGTGTTTTCTGTGGTGTCCATCTGACCAAATCGGCCATGAGCATGCGTCAGCCCTCGGGGCCAACTCCGCGTACACCTGGGGTATGACACGACATGCGGGCGCCCCCTACGACCCGTAGGGGACACCACCGGCGACGAGCGGGGCTCTGACGACTACGACGGCCTGAGCAGTGACGCATGTCACTGGCCGGGTCGCTAGCCGGCGCGGTGGACCACCGCGTCGCACAGCTCCATCAGCGCCGCCTTCGCGTCGCACTCCCGCAGCGGGGCCAGGGCCGCGCGAGCCTCCTCCGCGTAGCGCACGGTGTCCCGGCGGGCCTGCTCCAGCGCCGGGTGCGCACGCAGCGCGGCCAGCGCCTCCGCGTGCCGGGCGTCGTCCGTGAGGTCGGAGTCGAGCAGCTCGCACAGGGCGACGTCCTCGGCCAGCCCCAGCCGGGCGGCCCGCTCCCGCAGCCGCAGGACCGGCAGGGTCGGGATGCCCTCGCGCAGGTCCGTGCCCGGTGTCTTGCCGGACTCGTGGGAGTCGGAGGCGATGTCCAGGACGTCGTCGGCGAGCTGGAAGGCGACGCCGAGGCGCTCGCCGTACTGGGTCAGGACGTCCACGACCGTCTCGTCGGCGCCCGACATCATCGCCCCGAAGCGGCACGAGACCGCGACCAGCGAGCCCGTCTTGCCGCCGAGCACGTCCAGGTAGTGCTCGACCGGGTCCCGGCCGTCCTGCGGCCCGGCCGTCTCCAGGATCTGGCCGGTGACCAGGCGCTCGAACGCCTCCGCCTGCACCCGGACCGCCTCCGGCCCGAGGTCGGCCAGGATGTGCGAGGCGCGCGCGAACAGGAAGTCACCGGTCAGGACGGCCACCGAGTTGCCCCAGCGGGTGTTGGCGCTGTCCACACCCCGCCTGACCTCGGCCTCGTCCATGACGTCGTCGTGGTACAGCGTCGCGAGGTGGGTCAGCTCCACGACCACGGCGGACGGCACGACGCCCGGCGCGTAGCGGTCCCCGAACTGGGCGGCGAGCATCACGAGCAGCGGCCGGAACCGCTTTCCGCCCGCCCGCACCAGGTGCTGGGCGGCTTCCGTGATGAAGGGGACCTCGCTCTTGGTGGCCTCGAGCAGTCCCTCCTCGACAGCCGCCAATCCGGCCTGGACATCGGCTTCCAGAGCCTGGTCCCGCACGCTCAGCCCGAACGGCCCGACGACGGTCACGAGGGGTCTCCTGTCTGCTGGTGTCTACTGGCGGTTACGCGAAATGTCGATAGGTCGCTGCCATCACTCAAGTCAGCGTATCCGGTCACCTTTGGATCACCGCTAGCGCCCGCCCCGTCCATGCCAGGCGGTATCGGATCACGACCGGTATGTTTTTGATCACCTGAAAAGGATGGATATCTATCGACTTGTAGGGAAGTAGCCGCCCGTGTCCCGAACCGGAGCCGAGATCGCGGCCGCCGCGCCCCGGCCGCGCCGCAGCACGCACCAGGTGCACTGAGACCGACGGGACCCCACCGATGCGCATCGCTACGTCCTTCCCCTACGAGACGGCCCACGAGGACGTCCGTGTCCCGCTTCCGGACGGGACGCTCCTGTACGCACGCGTGTGGCGGCCCCTCACCCAGGAACCGGTACCCGCGATCCTCGAATACCTGCCGGACCGCCTCAGCGACCGGACCGCGCCCCGCGACCGGCAGCGCCACCCCTGGTACGCGGGCCACGGCTACGCCTCCGTCCGCGTCGACGTGCGCGGGCACGGCAACAGCGGGGGCGTGCCGGGCGACGCGCACTCGGCGACCGAGATCGCCGACGGGGTCGAGGTCGTCCACTGGCTGGCCGCGCAGCCCTGGTGCGACGGCCGGGTCGGCATGTTCGGCATCGCCGGGGGCGGCTTCGACTCCCTCCGGATCGCGGCCCTCGCACCCGAACCGCTCAAGGCGGTCGTCACCGTCTGCGCCACCGACGACCGCTACGACAACGACGCGCACTACACGGGAGGATCCGTCCTCGCGGTGGGCATGCACGCCTGGGCCGCGACGATGCTCGCCTCCGCCTGCCTCCCGCCCGATCCGCTCCATCTCGGCGACGCCTGGCGGGAGATGTGGCTGACGCGGCTGGAAGCCGTCGCCCCGTTCCTCCACACCTGGCTCGACCACCAGACGCGCGACGACTACTGGCGGCACGGCAGCGTCCGCGAGGGCCACGGCACGATCGGCGCGGCCGTCCTCGCGGTGGGCGGCTGGCACGACCCGTACCGCGACACGGTCCTGCGGCTGGTCGAGAACCTCCCGGCCGACCGCGTGCGGGGGATCGTCGGCCCTTGGTCCCACCAGTACCCGGACCGCGGCCTGCCGCCCGGCCCGGCGATCGGCTTCCTCCAGGAGACCCTGCGCTGGTGGGACCAGCACCTCAAGGGCGTCGACACCGGCGTCATGCGCGAACCCCTCCTGAGGGCGTACGTCAGCGACTCCCACCCCCCGGCCACGGTCCACGACACCCTGCCCGGCCGCTGGGTCGGCGAGCCGGCCTGGCCCTCCCCGCACGTGACGACGGTGGCGTACGGCCTCCAGGGCGCCCCCGTCCTGGTCCGCTCCCCACAGCACACGGGCGTGGACGCCGGCCGTTTCGTTCCTTCCGGCAACGACGCCGACCTGCCGCCGGACCAGCGGGAGGAGGACGCCCGTTCGGCCTGCTTCGAGTTCGCGGTGGGTGAGGAGACCTGGGTGCTGGGGCGGCCGCGGGTGCGGCTCCGGGTGACCTCGGAGGTGTCGCGCGGGCAGGTGGTCGCCCGCCTCTGCGATGTCGCCCCGGACGGGTCGTCGACGCTCGTCACGCGGGGCGTGCTGAATCTGTCGGCCCGTCACGGGCCGGACCGGGCGGTGCCCTGGGAGCCGGGGGCCACCCAGGAGCTGGCCTTCGAGCTGAACGGCGCCGGGCACGCCTTCCCGCCCGGCCACCGCATCCGGCTCGCCGTCTCCTCGGCGTACTGGCCGTGGGTCTGGCCGCAGCCCGGGTCGCAGGCGGGCTTCACCCTGGAGCCTGCGGGGAGCTTCCTCGAACTGCCGGTACGCGCGCGTGAGGCGGACTCGGACATCGCCTTCGAGGAGCCGGAGCAGTCCGGGCCGCTCGGGGTCGACCGCGCCGTGGCCGCTGATGGATGGAGCCCCGCCACCCTGGACGAACCCCGCCCCGAGCGGCTGGTCGTCCGTGACGTGGCCAAGGGCGAGTGGCGTCTGGAGGTCGACCCCCGGTACGGCGGCACGCGCGTGTACCCCGACGGGCTGGAGTGCGCCGAGGACGTGCTGGAGACGTACACGATCGACGAGAAGGACCCCCTGTCCGCCCGCATCCGCTCGGACTGGTCGGTCCGGCTGCACCGCCCCGAGCTCGCCTGGGACGCGACCGTCCGGACCCGTTCGGAGATCACCTGTGACGGCACGGACTTCGTCACCTCCGACGAGGTCGTGTGCACCGACGGCGGCGAGGTGGTCTTCCACCGGACGTGGGAGAAGCGGATCCCACGAACGGCCGGTTGAACATGAGTTGAGCCTTCTTGACCGTTTTACACCTCTTGCGCTCGGCTGTGACTTGGCCCACTCAGGCGTACGGATCGGCGGCTTTCCGGAATCCATCGATCCGCCTTTTCCCGCGCGCGAGTTGAGGCTTGGCGAACGCAAAGGATCAAGCACCCCAAATGCCTCTTACCAAGGTCAATAGGCACGCCATGTGAATTCGCCACTTGTTCCGGACATGTGCTCTCGCATACGTTCCCGGCCTGTCGGGCGGACGCCGAATCCTGCCACCGCCCGTACACCCACCGAGAACCACGGCAGGAGCGGGGGAACCAGGTAAGTCGCCGGAACGGTCGTCTTCGGACATACCGGTACGGCTTGGGGTGAAGTCACGCCTTTCGTGGGCGTGGCCGGGCATCTCCCGCCCGAACCCGACAGCTCACCTCGCAGGCGACGGAGAGGAACTTCGCCATGCCCGCTGCCGCTCAGCACCGCCGCACCCGCACCAGCCGTCTCGCCCGCAGGCTCGCCGTCGTCGGCACCGGAGCCGCCGTCCTCGCCCTCCCGCTCCTCGGCGCGACCAGCGCGTCCGCGGCCACCCCGCCCCTTCAGACCGCGACCACGCTGGGCTACCCCAACACCCTCGACGGCTGGATCCGGGCCTCCCTCGCCGTCATGGCGGAGCACGGGATCCCCGGTTCCTACGACGGGATCTACCGCAACGTCATCCGCGAGTCCTCCGGCAACCCCTACGCCATCAACCTCTGGGACTCCAACGCGGCCGCCGGCACGCCCTCCAAGGGCCTGCTCCAGGTGATCGACCCGACCTTCAACGCGTACCACGTGGCCAACACCTCGTGGGACCCGTACGACCCGGTGGCGAACATCACCGCGGCCTGCAACTACGCGGCCCAGCGGTACGGGTCCATCGACAACGTGTTCGGCGCGTACTAGGAACTACCCCCGCGCGAAAAGTCCTTCGAGGACGACGGCGATGCCGTCGTCCTCGTTCGACAGGGTCACCTCGTCGGCCACGGCCTTGAGTTCGGGGTGGGCGTTGGCCATCGCCACCCCGCGGGCCGCCCAGTCGAACATGGGGATGTCGTTGGGCATGTCCCCGAACGCGATCGTCACCTCGGGCCCCAGGCCCAGGTGTTCGGCGGCCAGCGCGAGGCCGGTCGCCTTGGTGACGCCGCATGGCTGGAGTTCGACGGTCCCGGGCCCCGACATGGTGACCGTCGCCAGTGAGCCCACCACCGACCGTGCCGTGACCGCCAACTCGTCGTCGGACAGGTAGGGGTGGCGCAGCAGCACCTTGCTGATCGGCTCGCACCACAGGTCGTCGCGTCGGTCGACCCGCACGGCGGGCAGGGTCGGATGGGGCATCAGATAGCCCGGCTCGATGAGCGTGAGCCCGTCGACACCGTCCTGGTCCACGGCCGCGTACACCTGCCCGACCTCGGCCTCGATCTTGCCGAGCGCGGTCTCGGCCAGCTCCCGGTCCAGGGTCACCGACCAGAGCAGACGGTCCGCGCCGGCGTCGTACACCTGCGCGCCCTGTCCGCACACCGCGAGCCCCGTGCTGCCGAGGTCGTCGAGCAGCGGCCGCACTCTCGGCGCCGGCCGTCCCGTCACCACGAGATGCCGGGCCCCACCGGCGGCCACCCGCGCGAGCGCGGCCAACGACCGGTCGGAGAGCGTGTCGTCGGCGCGCAGCAGCGTGCCGTCCAGGTCGGTGGCGACGAGTGAATATGCGGGGGAGGCGGCCATGATCAGAGAATACGGATGGTTGGCCCCTGCGACTCGACGCGAACCGGACGGCTGCTGCTTTCACATCCGTTGACGGCAGTTCCGGTTCCGGGGCGCGGGCGCCGTCGGCGGGCGGGGCGGGGTCATCGTCTTCGTGGCCGGCCCGGTACTCGCCGGACGGGCCGCGACCATGGGCCAGTTGCTCGCCTTCCGCGCGGTCCGGGGCGCCGGCGCGGGCGGCCTCATGAGCGGTGTGCAGGCGATCATCGCCGAAGCGCCACCCCGGTGGCGCGGCCGCTGCACGTGCCCGATCGGCGCCGGCGCGGCGGGCGGCGCCTTGCACGAAGGCGCCGACACGATCCGTCGTCCGACACGGTCCGGCCCGGGCGACCTCTCGGCGCGTCCCGCGGAGCGGTCACGCCGAGTCGCGGACCCCCGGTTCGGTGGAAGCTCACTCGGGCCGTCGACCCCACTGGCCCTGATCCCCCCGGCGGGCGAGCGGTCCGCGAACGGTGCCGTGGCGCGGCCGTCTTCCGGGGCTGCCCGCGGAGTCCCTGACCGTCTTCCGGCGCGGCCCGCGGAGCGCTACGCCGAGTCCCGGACCACCAGTTGGTGGAAATTCACTCGGGCCGTCGACCCACTGGCCCCGATCCCCGCGGCGGGCGAGCGGTCCGCGAACGGTGCCGTGGCGCGGCCGTCTTCCGGGGCTGCCCGTGGAGTCCCTGACCGTCTTCCGGCGCGGCCCACGGAGCGCTACGCCGAGTCCCGGACCACCAGTTCGGTGGGGAGGATCACGCCTGCCGTGTCCTCGCCCGCGATCTGGGCGAGGAGCATGCGGACCATCTCTGCGCTGATGCGGTCGAAGGGCTGGCGCATGGTGGTGAGGGCGGGGGTGATCGCGGTGGCCGCCGGGGAGTCGTCGAAGCCGCCGACGGCGATGTCGTCCGGGACCGAGCGCCCGGCCTGCTGGAGGACGCCCACGACCCCCAGGGCCATCAGGTCCGAGGCGACGAACACCGCGTCCATGTCCGGGGCCTGGGCCAGCAGGCGGCGGGCCGCCCGTTCGCCGCCGCTGCGCCGGAAGTCGCCCTCGACGACGAGCGCCGGGTCGTAGGGCAGGCCCGCCTCGGCGAGCACGTCCCGGTACCCGGCCAGCCGGTCGGGGCCACCCGGCATGTCCAGCGGCCCGGTGACCATGCCGACGCGCCGGCGGCCGCCCGCGAGGAGATGGCGGACCATGTCCTGCGCACCCTCCCGGTCGGCGGCGGCCACGTAACTCACCTTGGTGCCCCGCCCGATCGGCTTGCCGCAGACCACCAACGGGATCCCGGCGTCGTGCAGTTCGGCCGCCACCGGGTCACCGCTGTGGTTGGACAGCAGCAGCACCCCGTCGACGTGACCCGAAGTGATGTACCGGGTCAGCCGGCGCCGGTCGTCGTCGCTCTCGGCCAGCATCAGCAGCAGCGGGATGTCGTGCTGGGCGAGCCGCTCGGTGCAGCCCCGCAGCAGGATGTTGAAGTTGGGGTCCTCGAAGAACTTCTCCTGCGGCTCGGTCAGCAGGAACGCCACCGAGTCCGACCGGCCCGTACTGAGGCTGCGGGCATGCCGGTTGACCACGTACCCGGTCTTCTTGATGGCGGCCTCCACGGACCGCCGCGCGGCGGGCGAGACGTAGTGGCCGCCGTTCAGGAAGCGGGAGACGGTGCCCCGCGAGACGCCCGCCTCCCTGGCCACGTCGTGGATGGTCGGTGGCTTGCGGCGTCCGTTCGCGCTGGTGGTCATGTTCCTCGTTCGGAGACGTTCGTGAAGGGGAGCCCGGGGCCTCAGGCCTTGACCGAGCCGCTCATCAGGTCCAGCGACCAGAACCGCTGGATCACCAGGAAGAGCCCGATCAGGGGAAGGATCGCGAGCAGGCACCCGGTGATGACCAGGGTGTAGAGCGCGGGCTGCGAGGCGCCCTGGGCGAGCAGGGTGTACAGGCCGAGGGTGATCGGGAACTTCTCGTCGTCGGCGAGCATGACGAAGGGCAGCAGGAAGTTGTTCCAGATGCCGACGAACTGGAAGAGGAACACCGTGATCAGGCCCGGCATCATCATCGGTACGGCGATCCGCGAGAAGATCCGCCACTCGCTCGCGCCGTCCATGCGGGCCGCCTCCATGAGCTCGGCGGGTACCGACGCGGCCGCGTAGATGCGGACCAGGTAGACGCCGTACGGCGAGAGGATCGACGGCAGCAGCATCGACCAGTACGAGTCGGCCATGCCCAGCTTCGCCAGCAGCAGGTACTGCGGTACGGCGAGCACGATGGACGGCACCAGGACGCCGGCCAGGATCATCTTGAAGACGGCCTCACGGCCGCGGAAGGCGAACCGGCCGAGCGCGTAGCCGCCGGCGGCGGAGACCGCGGCGGAGAGCAGGGCGCCGAGACCGGCGTAGAAGGCCGAGTTGGCCATCCACCTCCAGAAGATGCCGTCCCGGTAGGCGGTCAGGTCGCTCAGGTTCTGGAGGAAGCCGGTGCCGGGGGCGAAGGTGAAGGTGGAGAAGAGCTCCGAGCGGTCCTTGGTCGCCGCGACGACCACCCAGGCGATGGGGATCAGGCAGTACAGGGCGCCGAGGACCAGCACGATCGTGGGCACCCAGGCGGTGCGGCGCGCCTTCGCGGTGGTGTCGGCGCTGAGGGTGAGGGGGGTCATGCCCGGTCCTCCCGGGTGTAGCGGTCGGAGACGCGCAGCAGGGTGAAGGAGAGGAGATACGTGGCCAGGGCCAGGACGACCGCGGTGGCGGAGGCGCCGTAGATGTCGGACTGGAGGAAGGCCTTGTCGTAGATGGCCATCAGGGGGCTCCACGAGCTGGGCAGGCCGTTGGTGAGCGGCTTGAGGGCCATGGGCTCGGTGAAGACCTGGAGGGTGGCGATCACCGAGAAGAAGAAGGTGAGCACCAGGGAGGGCAGCACGATCGGGATCTTGATCCTCAGGGCGATCTTCAGGTCGGTCGCGCCGTCGAGCCTGGCCGCCTCGTAGATGTCCGGCGGGATCGCCCTGAGCGCGGTGTAGATGACGATCATGTTGAAGCCGGTGCCGCCCCAGACCGCGATGTTCGCGAAGGAGAGGTAGAGGTTGCCGCCGTCGAACAGGTCGGGCTGCGGGAGGCCGAACCTGTCGAGCAGGTAGTAGAAGGGGCTGACGTCCGGCAGGTACAGGAAGCCCCACATCAGGGCCGCGATGATGCCCGGCACCGCGTACGGCAGGAAGATCATCAGCCGGGCGAAGGGCGCGCTGCGCGCCTTGGGCGTGTCCAGCATCAGCGCGAAGAGCAGCGCGAGGCCCAGCATGGTCGGGATGACGATGAGGCCGTAGCCGAAGGCGCGCAGGACGCTGTGGCCGAACTCGGAGTCCTTCAGGACGTCGGTGTAGTTGCCGATGCCGTTCCACACCTGCTCGCGGGCGCCCTTGCCGAGGCCGATGCCCTTGACCCGGACCCTGTGCAGACTCAGCCAGATCGCGTACCCGATGGGCACCACGGTGAAGGCCGCGAAGAGGGTGAGGGTGGGCACCAGGAACCAGTACGGTGCGCTGCGGCCACGGCGGCGGGGGCGGCTGGGGCGGACGGACTGGGCGGTGCCGGTGCCGTCCGCCAAGGGCCCGACCTCGGGGAGGTCGGCGCCCTTGAGCGGAGCGCTGGTCATGCCTCGGTCACCTCGAAGCCCTGCTTCTTCATGTCGGCGAAGGTCTTCGCCTGCATGGTGGCGAGGGCGGAGTCGAACTGGGTCTCCTTCTTCGCCTTGCTGGCCTTGCCGAACGCGTCCTGGAAGGTGGTGTACGCCGTGTTGACGTTGGGGCCCCAGGCCGCGGCGGCGGTGGTCGCGGCGATCTCACCGGCCGTCGTGTAGAAGTCCGCCTGGTTGGAGAAGAACTCCGGCGTGGCCAGGACCGAGCCGGACTGGCCCTTCGTGGCGGCCGGGTAGATGGCGGCCTCCTTGACGAGGGCGGCCAGCGCCTCCGGGTCGGTGTTCAGCCAGGTGGCGAACTTGGTGGCGGCCTCGGCGTGCTTGGAGTCGGTGGAGACACCGGTGGAGGAGCCGCCCCAGCTGCCGGTGACGTTGTCGCCGGACTTCCACTGCGGCAGCGGGGCCATGCGCCACTTGCCCTTGGTGTCGGGCGCGGAGGAGACCAGCACACCGGGCGCCCAGACGGCGGAGACCCAGGCCAGGTGGGTGCCCTTGTTGAGGGCGTTGTTCCAGGCCGGGGTGTACATCGGCTGGTTGTCGATGACGCCCTCCTGCACCAGGCCGCCCCAGAACTCGGCGACCCGCCGGGTGGCGGCGTCGTCGATGCCGACGGTCCACTTGCCGCCCGAGTCGACGGTCCACCACTTGCCGCCGGCCTGCTGGGCGAGGCCCGCGAACAGGCCGGGGTCGTTGGCGGAGAAGGTGGTCAGGTAGGCGTCCGGTACGGCCTTCTTGGCGGCGCGGGCGGTCTCGGCGAACTCCGTCCAGGTCTTCGGGACGGTGAGGCCGTGCTTCTTGAAGAGGTCCTCGCGGTAGTAGAACATCAGCGGCCCGGCGTCCTGCGGGATCGCGTAGAGCGCGTCGGTGCCGAGGGTGACCATGCCCCACAGGCCCTCGGCGAACTGGGACTTGGTGTCACCGGCGTACTTGGTGATGTCGGCCAGGACGTCGTTGGAGACCAGGGTGGGCAGCGACTGGTACTCGACCTGGATGAGGTCGGGGGCGTTGCCTGCCTTCTTGGCGGTGATCAGCTTGGAGACGATCTCCCCGCCGCTGGCCTGCTTGGACACGGTGACCGTGATGTCCGGGTTCTTCTTGTTCCAGATCGCGGCGACCTTCTCCATGTTCGGCGCCCACGACCAGTAGGTCAGCTTGACCGGCCCGCTGTCGCTGTCGCCGGAGTCGTCGTCGGAACCGCCGCAGGCGGCGAGGGTGCTGGTGAGGCCGAGGGCTGCGGCCCCGGCAAGGATGCTGCGCCTGCTGATCTGGCGGCGGTTGATCGACATCTTCATCTCCCCTGACTTGGAACCAGCCGGTCTCGAGACGTCTCGCGTTCGCGGCAACCGCCGTGGGGGGAGGTTCTGCGGACGTGATCGAGAGGCTGTGCGCGAGGGCCGCGCGGCTCTGTGATCGTGCACAGTAGAGAATTGTTTCGGGCCCTTGTCAATGCCGTGAGCGTGCGGTTATCTACTTGTTGCCCGCCACTGACAGGGGTGAGGGGAGCTGTGCACGATCACAGAAAATGAGGGTTTTCTGGGTCGTCCGGCGTTCACGGCTCCCCTCACCCCGCTCCTCGCCCCGCTCCCCACCTGGCTCGTCGCCTTCGCCCCGGCCCCCTGGCCGCCGAGGCCACCGCAGAACCGGTATCCCCGTGACCGTCCGCGAAAGGACTCTTTGACATGCGCAGACGCAGTGTTCTCACCGCCGCCGGAGCCGCCGCGCTGGCCGTGCCCGCGCTGGGCGTGCCCGCGTCGGCTGTGCCCGCGTCGGTCGTGCCCGCGCCGGGGGCCGCGTCGGCAGCCGCCGCGCCGGCCGGGACGCGGCGGGGCCGTCTGGGGATCCGGGGCGTGGACATCTCGTCACTGCCGAAGAACGAGGCCCACGGGGCGGTGTACCGCACCGCCGACGGTCACCGCGCGGACCCGGTCCGCCTGATCGCCCGGGCCGGCGTCACGCACGCCCGCCTCAAGGTGTGGGTGAACCCGGCCGACGGCTACAACAACAAGGCGCACATCCTGCCGCTGGCACGACGGTTGAAGCGGGCCGGGGTCGGCATCTGGATCGACTTCCACTACTCCGACAGCTGGGCCGACCCGGCGCACCAGACCAAGCCCGCCGCCTGGGCGGGCCTGGATGTGGCGGGCCTGACGAGGGCGGTGTACGACCACACGGCCGACGTCCTCGGCGCGCTGAGGCGGCAGGGCACCCCGGCTCAACTCGTGCAGATCGGGAACGAGTTGAACGGCGGTCTGATCTGGCCCGAGGGCAACTGGGAGCACTTCGACAACATGACCGCCTTCCTCAAGGCCGGTCTGAGCGCGGCCCGCGACACCACGCCGCGCGTCCGCACGATCCTGCACCTGGCGAACGGCGGCGACAACGGGCTGTACCGCTGGTGGTTCGACAACGTGGTGTCGTACGGCGTCGACTTCGACATCATCGGGCTCTCCTACTACCCGTTCTGGCACGGGCCGCTCGCGGACGCGGCCGCCAACATGGCCGACGTCACCGCGCGTTACGGCAAGCCGTGTGTGATCGCCGAGACGGCGTACCCGTTCACGCTGGAGAGCGAGGACGACGTCAACGACATCATGAACAGCCCCTCGCAGCTCACCGACGGCTACCCCGCCACCCCCGAGGGCCAGGCCGCCTGGCTGCGCACGGTGGCCGACCTCGCCGCGGGAGTGCCGGACGGGCAGGGTCTCGGCTACTGCTACTGGGAGGGCCTGTGGACCTACCGCGCGGGCAGCGGCTGGGACCCGACGGACCCCGCCTCGGGCAACGCGTGGGAGAACCTGGCCCTCTTCGACTTCGAGGACAGGGCGCTGCCGGGGTTGCGGACGCTGGGGTGTTATCGGGCGTAGGCGGGGGTGCGGGAAGCCCCCCTGCACATGCCGGGCAGTTCGTGGCGGGCGTATGGCCGGGGCCGGCCCGCTCCAGAGAAGGCGGGAGTCGATGCCTGCCACGATTCCGCCGCCCGCCCACCCACCTCCCGCCGGACTCCTCGGAGGCAGACGAATGCCTCCCAGCGGTCGATGCTGACGTCGGCAGGGTCGCCGAGGGCCAGGGTGGGTGGGCGACGGCGGGGTCGCCGAGGGCGTCGGGCGGGCTAGCCGTGGGCCGCCGCGAGGTGGTGCGCCAGCCTCGGTGAGGCGAACTCCGTGCCGCACACGAAGCGCATCACCGGGCCGTAGGACGCCGCCGCCGGCAGGCCGGTGAAGTACAGGCCCGGTACGGAGGAGACGTATCCGGCGCCGAGCCTGGGCGTGCCCCGGCTGACGGCGAGGGCGGTGCGCAGTTCGTGGCCGAGGAAGTCCATCGCGGCGAGGTCGACGCGGTAGCCGGTGGCCGCGATGACGTGGTCGGCGTCGAGGCGGTCCCGCGTGTCGGTGTGGGTGAGGACCTCCAGGGTCGGGTGGCCGTCGGACGTGTCCGCCGCGAGGATCCGGTTCACCTCGGTGACCTGCACCTTGCCCTCGAAGCGGTCGCGGAGCCACCACGCACCGAGCGGGCCGAGGACCCGTCGGACCAGGTAGTGGCGGGTGCCGGCGGGGAGCCGGCGGTAGAGGTGCGGGTAGTAGGTCAGGGCCCACAGCGACCAGGCGCGACCGAAGGGCGACTCGGGGCGCAGCCTCGGCTGCTTCCAGGGCGGTGCGCCGAAGGCCACGCTGCCGCGTCCGCGGGCGACCACCCTGACCCGGGCGCCCGCCTCCGCCGCGAGGGCGGCCGTCTCCAGCGCGGACTGGCCGGCGCCGACGACGATCAGCTCCTTGCCGGAGTAGCGGGTGAGGTCGTGGTGCTGGGAGCTGTGGGACAGGGGGCCGGTGGGGGCGGGTCCGTCGGGGGCCGCGTCGGCCAGCTCCCGGGGCAGGTGCGAGAGCCCGGAGAGACCGGTGGCCACGACGACCGCCCGCGCGGTGAACGACTCCCCCGAGTCCAGCTTGAGCTGGAAGCCGCCCCGCTCGCTGCGGTCCACGGACACGACCCGCACCTGTTCCAGGTCGGGCACCAACTGCTGCTGGAACCACTGGCCGTAGGCGATGAAGGTCTTGACGGGGACGATGTCCTCGTCCGTCACCAGCCGGGGGATCCCCGCCGCGTCGCAGTAGTCGACGAGGGTGTGCCCGCGCTGCGGCGCGTCGAGATTGGAGGCGGCCGGGGTCGACTTGAGCAGCATGCCCGCGGGCATGTGGTCGCGCCAGCTCACCATGGGATCGCCGAAGACGCGCACGGGGATGCCGCGCGCCCGCAGATGGGCCGCGGTCGACAGGCCGAAGGGCCCGGCGCCGATGACTGCTACCGGTTGGACGGCTGCTACCGGTTGGATCACGAAGTCCCTCCCCAGGACGTCACTTCGTCACTTCGCGGTGGTACCGATGGTCAACTGGTCGCGCTCCCGCGGCGGTTGGCCCGCCACAGCTGGTGGAGATGGATCACGCCGGGCCGCACGAACCGGCCGAGCATGGTGAGGAACGGCAGCGGGTCGTCACCCGCGAACCAGGCCAGCTCGGTCCCGCTGGGCCGCGTCGGCGCGTGCGGGGTCGTATAGCCGCTGCGGCGGTAGGCGAGCAGGGCGGGCAGGTCGATGTTCTCCACGACATAGCGGTGGCCGGCCCGCTGTTCCCCCTCCGGGACGGCCCGCCCGGTGAGGTCCAGGTGCATGGCGCGGACGACGTCCACCCCGGACTCGCTCTCGAAGAGCCGGAACTGGGCGCCCATGCGGGGGTTGAAGTCGAGCAGTTTGTACTGGCCGTCGCGCCGGTCGAAGCGCAGGTCGAGGTCGATGATGCCGGTGTAGCCGATCTGTTTGACGAAACGTGCGGCGAGGTCCGCGAGTTCCGGGTTGTCGACGACGTACGCGTTGGCCGTCATGCCCGCGTGCGGCGGCCAGGAGCGCACCTTGACGCCGGTGAACAGGGCCAGCGGGGCGGAGTTGTCGTCGAAGTAGGCGTGCACGATCCAGTCCTCGGCCTCCTCTCGCGGCAGGTACTCCTGGAGGATCACCCCGGGCTGCTCGCCCCAGTCACGGGCGAGGGCGAGCAGCCCCTCACGGGTGGCGATGCGGGTGGTGCCGCCCACCGCGGGCCGCCGGCGCCGTACGAACGCCTCGCGGTTCTTGGCCACCACCGGGAAGCGCGCCTTCTCGGCGAAGGCCACGATGTCGTCGTACGACCGCGGGAAGGCGGTCTGCGGGCTCGCGATCCCGTGTTCCGCGCACAGTTCGTGCAGGCCCTGTTTGCTGGCCAGCCGGCGGGTGAGGCCGGGCTCCACGCGCGGGAAGAGGAACCGGCCGAACAGGTCGCTCTGGTGCTCGGCGATCAGGACCGCCGCCTCCTCGTCGGTCGGCACGAGGACGGCGGGGCGGCCGATGCGGCGCCCGATCCGGATCAGCCCCTCGACCAGTCGGCCCGGGTCCTCGGTGCCGGTCGTCGGCCAGACGAACGCGCGCGTGAGGTAGCGGGAGGCGGCCGCGGGTGTGTAGGGGTCCTCCGTGATGGCGTACATGGGTACGCCGAGGCGGCCCAGGCTGCGGATCGCGCCGACTCCGCCGTGGTGCAGCGGATAGTCGCCGAACTTGACGATCAGGGCCGGGACCTCACGGTCGGCCTCGAATGGCACACTGCTCGCGCTCCTGGCCACGGTCCCCCCACGCGTCCCCCCACGGACGCGCCCCCACCCGTCCCGTCCGTGCTCGCAAAGGACGCTAAGCCGGAATGGAAGCCTCCGACCGTCCCTTAACCGGACATTGCTAACTCTTTAGCCACATCGTCGGCCCTTCAGACACTCCCGTGACCGGCGTCCCGGCCGTAACGTGTGGCGCGACCACCCGGACCGCAACGTGTGCCGCGACCAGCCGGTCCGCACGGCACGCGCGAGAGTGAGGCAGCACCCCATGCCCCCCTTCGAAGTCCCCTTCGACCTGCCCGAGGGCGACCCCTTCGGCCCGCACAACCTTCCGTACGGCGTCTTCTCGCCTTCGGGTTCGTCCGAGCGGACCGTCGGCGTCCGGCTCGGCGACCACGTCCTCGACGCGGGTGCGGCCGCCGCTGCCCTCGGCTCCCCGTACGTCTCCCTGCTCGCCCGGCCGTCCCTGGGCGCGCTCCTCGCCGCCGGCCGCACCGCCTGGTCGGACGTGCGGCGCGCGCTGACCGCGTGGGTGACGGTGCCGGCCCACCAGGAGGCGATCGCGGGCTTCTTCCACCCGCTGTCCTCGGTCGACCTCCACCTCCCCTTCGAGGTCGCGGACTACGTCGACTTCTACGCCTCCGAGAACCACGCGCGGAACGTCGGCCAGATCTTCCGCCCGGACGCCGCGGACTCCCTGACGCCCAACTGGAAGCACCTGCCGATCGGTTACCACGGCCGCTCGGGCACGGTGGTGGTCTCGGGGACGGATGTCGTACGGCCGTCGGGGCAGCGGAAGGCCCCCACCGACGCGGCTCCCGTGTTCGGACCGTCCGTGCGGCTCGACATCGAGGCGGAGGTCGGCTTCGTGGTCGGGGTGCCGTCCTCGCTCGGCAAGCCGGTGCCGCTCGGCGACTTCCGGGAGCACGTCTTCGGGCTGTGCCTGCTCAACGACTGGTCCGCGCGGGACATCCAGGCCTGGGAGTACGTCCCCCTCGGCCCGTTCCTCGGCAAGTCCTTCGCCACGTCGGTGTCGGCGTGGATCACCCCGTTGGACGCGCTGGAGGAGGCGCGGGTGGCGCCGCCGAAGCGGACGCACGAGCTGCTGCCGTATCTGGACGACACCGCTTCCGACGTGGAACCGGGCGGCTACGACCTGCGGATGTCCGTCGCGATCAACGGCCACGTGGTCTCGGAGCCGCCCTTCTCCACCATGTACTGGACGGCGGCCCAGCAGTTGGCGCACATGACGGTGAACGGGGCCTCGCTCAGGACGGGCGACCTGTACGGCTCGGGCACGGTGAGCGGGCCCTCGGCGGGCGAGCGGGGGTCGCTCCTCGAGCTGACCTGGAACGGACGGGACGCGCTGGAACTCCCCGACGGGAAGCGGACGTTCCTGGAGGACGGGGACGTGGTCACGCTGTCGGCGTGGGCTCCCGGTCCGGACGGGGTCCGGGTGGGGCTGGGGGACGTGGTGGGACGGGTGGTCTCCGGGGGCGTGTGAGGCATCCGGTGCCGTCCGAGCCCTGCCACGGGGCCTGCGCTCACGGCATACTGGCGGCGGGCGGCCTGCGTGGGACGACGTACCGGCCCCCGCAGCACCTCACCACAGCCCCACCCTCCCCTGTCTCCGATCAGGATCCGGAGCCCGTGGCATGACACTCTGCCTGCTCCTGCTGAGCACCGTCGCCGTGGCGGCGGCCGTGCCGGTGCCGCGCGCGCTCACCCGGGCCGCGTGGCCCGAACGGGAACCGGTGGTCGGGCTGTGGGTGTGGCAGTGCCTGGTCGCCACGGTGCTGCTGTGCTGTCTGACCGCGCTGGTGCTGGGCGCGGCGGCGGTCTTCCACACGGTCCGCGACCATGTGTTCGCCCCGGCGCCGCCGGCCGTGACCGCGGCGTACGACCTGTCGGCCGCGCCGGTCTGGGCGGTCGCCTCGACCGTCCTGCTGGCGGCCGGGGCCGCGTGGACCACGGCGATGCTGGCGCGTGAACTGGTCGAGGCCCGTCGGCGCCGGGGCGCGGCCCGCGAGCACCTGCGGGAACGCGCGCCGGATCTGCCGGCCGGGCTGGGGGCGGCGACACGCGGTCCGCTGCTGGTGCTGGAGGACGAGTACCCGGACGCGTGGTGGATGCCGGGGAACCCGCCGCAGCTCATCGTGACGACCGGCGCGCTGCACCGGCTGACCGATCACCAGCTCGACGCGGTCCTCACCCACGAGCGCGGGCACGCGCGGGCCCGCCACGACTGGCTGCTCCACCTCTCGACCGCGCTGGCCACGGGGTTCCCGCGGGTGCCGCTGTTCGCCCACTTCTGCGACCAGACGCACCGGCTGGTGGAGCTGGCGGCGGACGACACGGCGTCGCGGCGGTGCGGTCACCTGACGACCGCGCTGGCGCTGATCGAGCTGAACCAGCACCGGGGGGTGCTGTCGTGCGCGTCCAGTCAGCGGTTGCTGGGTGAGCGGGTGGACCGGTTGCTGGAGCCGCCGCCGCGGTTGCTGCGCCGTCAGCGGGCGCTGACGTCTGCGACGGCTGCGCTGGTGCCGTTGTTGCCGTTGCTGATCGTCTTCGGGCCGGGGTTGTCGGCGCTGGCGTAGGACGGTTGGTTTTCGGCCATCGGCCGGTGGGGGACGGTCGCGCCTACGCGGCGGAGCCGCATATCGACACAGCCCCGCGCCCCTGGGTGGGTTCACTCACGCGGGCTTCCCCGTGCAGGTGGCACATCTCACCGCACAAATATAGAAACCGCAGGTCAGCCCCATATCCGTCACCTCGTCAGGTGGCGCAACAATCCAGCAACACAGCTTTTCCTACCAGCTAGGTATGGTTCCAGCCATGCCACCCACCGACCGCATCCGGGACCACGCCGGCCAGGGCGCGACCACCGTCGCCGCCCGCGCCAGGCGCCGGCTGCGTGCGGACCAGGCACGACAACTCGCCGATCTCCTGCGCCACCAGGTCCTCGCCGGCGGCTTCGAGAACGGCGCCCTGCCCCACGAGACGACCCTCGCCGCCGACTACCGCGCCTCCCGCAACACGGTCCGCCAAGCCCTGGACCTGCTCCGCGCGGAAGGCCTGGTCGAACGCCTGCCCGGCGTCGGCACCGTGGTCGTCGGCCAGAAGTACCCCCATGGCCTGGACCGTCTGATGGGTCTCGCGGAAACCCTGCGCGAACACGGCACGGTCACCAACGAGGTCCGCACCATGGGCCCCGCCCCCGCCCCGCACCCGGTGGCCCGGCGGCTCCAGGTCGACCCCGGTACCGACGTCCTTTACATCGAGCGTCTGCGCCGCCTCAACGGCCTCCCCCTCTCCCTCGACCTCACCTACGTCCCGCTCGACCTCGGCACCGCCCTGCTCGGCGCCGACCTGGAGAACACCGACGTCTTCCGCCTCCTGGAGACGATCACCGGCCAGGGCCTCGGCCACGCCGAGATCACCCTGGAGGCGGTGAACGCGGACGCCCACTCCGCCGCCGTACTGGAGGCCCCGCGCGGTGCGGCCGTCCTCATGCTGGAACGCCTCACGCACCTCGCGGACGGCCGCCCGGTCGACCTGGAGTTCATCCGCTTCCGCGGCGACCGCATCACCATGAGCGGCCTGCTGCACCGCTCCCTCTGATCCCTCTGCCCTCTTCCCGAGCCGCTTCCCGGAGACAGCCATGCCCTTGGCGCCCCAGCGGGCCGACGTGCCCGTGACCATCGACGAGTCGAAGTGCATCGACGGCTGCACGCTCTGCGTGGACATGTGCCCGCTGGACTCCCTGGCCATCGACAACAGCAGCGGCAAGGCCTACATGCACGTCGACGAGTGCTGGTACTGCGGCCCGTGCGCGGCCCGCTGTCCCACCGGAGCCGTCACGGTCAACATGCCCTATCTGCTCCGGTGAGAGGCCCCGAACTCCCATGAAACACAAACCAGTCGTCGCCACCCTGCTGTTGCTGGCGCCGCTGACGGCCTGCGGCAGCGCCCAGGCCGGCGACGGTTCCACGGTCACCGTCACCGTCGGCTACCAGTCCAGGACCATCAACACGGTCACCGCCGGCACCCTGCTGCGCTCCCTCGGCTACTTCGAGAAGCAGCTCAACTCCCTGCACGACGGCCACACCTACAAGGTCGACTGGCAGGACTACGCCACCGGCGCCCCCATCACCGCCCAGATGACCGCCGGGAAGATCGACATCGGCTCGATGGGCGACTTCCCGCTCCTCATCAACGCGGCCCGCGGCAAGCAGCTCGGCAAGCCCACCCGTCTGGTCTCCGTCACCGGCTACAACCTCCGCGGCGGCCTCAACACCATCGTCACCTCCCCGGACTCCGAGCTGGCCTCGCTCGCCGACCTGCGCGGCAAGAAGGTCTCCACCAGCGTCGGCTCCGCCGCCGACGGCACCCTCGTACGCGCCCTCCAGCGGGCCGGCATCGACCCCGACAAGGGCATCGAGAAGCTCAACCAGCAGCCCGCGGTGGGTGCCTCGGCCCTGACGTCGGGCAGTACGGACGCGCTGTCCCAGTTCGTCGCCTGGCCCGGACTGCTCACCTACCAGGGCAAGGCGAAGGCCCTGTACGACGGTGCCGAGCTGAACCTGCCCACCTTCCACGGCGTCACCGCCCGCGAGGACTTCGCCAAGCAGCGCCCGGCGGTCCTGGATGCCTTCCTGAAAGCCCAGGCCGAGGCCACCGACTACCTCGACGACCACCCGGTCGCCGCCGCCGAGTCGGTCGCGAAGGCCACCGGCCTGCCCGCCGAGGTCGTCTACCTCTACAACGGCGCCCACGGTATCGCCACCTTCGACCCCGCGATCAAGCCGCAACTGGTCTCCGCCCTGAAGCAGGACGTCTCGGTGCTGAAGGCGGCCAAGCTGACCGGTGACATCGACGTGGACTCCTTCGTCGACGACCAGTACGTCAAGAAGGCCCTCGGGGCCGGTTACGCGCAACGCCTCGCCGCCGCTCCGGCCGCCGCCGCGAGCGAGGTCTGGCCCAAGGGCGCCTCCGCGACCCGGAGCTTCAAGACGCCCGCGGAACTCCTCGCCTACGTCGCCGCGCACAAGGACGGCATCCGTGCCGCCTACGTCCCCGACGCCACCACCGGCACCCTCTGGTTCGCCGACAAGGCGGTCTGGGTGGCCGACGGCGGCCGGCTCCTGCCCTTCGTCGCCCCGGAGACCGCGCGGGCCTACGTCTCCGCCCACAGCGGCGCCCGGATCGTCACGTACGCCGACGCGCTGGAGCGGGCGTCGTGAGCCGGCCCCTGCCGAAAGCCGGCCGGTACGCGCTCAGGGCCGCGTCGCTGGCGGTCGCTCTCGGCCTGTGGCAACTGCTGACCAGCCTGGACATCGACCTGTGGCTGCGCTTCTCGCAGTTCCCCACGGTCACCGATGTGGCGCGCACCTTCGCCGACCGCCTCACCGGTCCCGACTACTGGACGGACCTCACCGACAGCCTCGCCCGCATCCTCACCGGCTTCCTGCTCGCCGCGGTGCTCGGCGTCGCGACGGGCGTGCTCATCGCGCGCTCCCGCCTCGCCGAGGACCTCCTGGGCCCGGTCCTGGAGGTCGTCCGCCCGATCCCGGCGATCGCCCTGGTCCCCGTCGCGATCCTGCTCTTCCCCTCCAACGAGCAGGGCATCGTCTTCATCACCTTCGCCGCCGCCTTCTTCCCCGTCCTGGTCTCCACCCGGCACGCGGTCCGCGCGCTGACCCCCGTGTGGGAGGAGGCGGTGCAGACCATGGGCGGCGGCCGGTGGCGGATCCTCGCCTCGGTCGTCCTGCCCGGCGCCCTGCCGGGCATCTTCGGCGGTCTGTCCGTCGGCATCGGCGTCTCGTGGATCTGTGTGATCTCCGCCGAGATGATCTCCGGCCAGTACGGCGTGGGCTACCGCACCTGGCAGGACTACACCGTCGTCGACTATGCGGGCGTCTTCGTCGGCATGGTCACCATCGGCGTCCTCGGCTGGCTCACCTCCACGGCCGTGGAACTCCTCGGCCGCCGCCTCACCCGGTGGCTGCCGAGGACGTCGTCCGTCACCGGGCCCCGGCCCAAGGCACCGCGCGCCGCGACCACGCCCCTTCGCAGCGCAACCACATCCGAGGCCGGGGAGGCACGCCATGAGCACCTCGTCTGACACCTTCGTCGACACGGCTGCCCAGGCACCGTCCGCCGCACGCGGTACCCGACTCACTCTCCGCGACGCGATCCTCGGCCGCCCCGGCGCCCCCGTCGTCACCGGCGTCGACCTGGACATCGCCCCCGGCGAGATCCTCACCGTCGTCGGCTCCTCCGGCTGCGGCAAGTCCACGCTGCTGCGCACCCTTTCCGGCCTCCTCCCCCTGCTCTCGGGCGAGGTCGCCCAGGACGGCCGGCCCCTCACCGGCCCGGGTGCCGAACGCGCCCTGGTCTTCCAGGAGGACGCCCTCCTGCCCTGGCGCACCCTGCGCGCCAACGTCGAACTCCCGCTGGCCATCAAGGGCGTGTCGCGCACCGAGCGCCGCGCACAGGCCGAGTCCTGGCTGGACCGGGTCGGACTCGCCGACCAGGCCCGGCAGTTGCCGCACCGCGTCTCCGGCGGGCAGCGCCAGCGCGCCCAACTGGCCCGCGCCCTCGCGGGAGCACCCCGCGCCGTCCTGATGGACGAACCCTTCGGCGCCCTCGACGCCCAGACCCGCGCCGGCATGCAGGACCTGCTGGTGGAGGTGCTCAAGGGGACGGGCGCGACCGTCGTCTTCGTCACCCACGACGTGGACGAGGCGCTGTTCCTCGGCGACCGCGTGGCGCTCCTCGGAGGCGGCCGTCTGACCGCCGTACGCGACGTACCGCGCCCGCGCGACCGGTCGGCGCACGACCATCCCGCGCGTGTGGCGCTGCGGCGCGACGTCCTCTCCTCGCTCGGTACCTGAAAGGCCCCCCGGTGACCACGCCCTCCTTGAACACGCCGCTCGAGATCCCCGCCCTGACCGACGCCGAGGAGATCCGCTGCGACGTCCTCGTCGTCGGCGGCGGCACCGCCGGCACCATGGCCGCCCTGACCGCCGCCGAGCACGGGGCGAACGTCCTGCTGCTGGAGAAGGCGCACGTCCGGCACTCCGGCGCCCTCGCCATGGGCATGGACGGCGTCAACAACGCGGTCATCCCCGGCCGCGCCGAACCCGACGACTACGTCGCCGAGATCACCCGCGCCAACGACGGCATCGTCGACCAGTCCACCGTCCGCCAGACCGCCACCCGCGGCTTCGGCATGGTGCAGCGCCTGGAGTCGTACGGCGTGAAGTTCGAGAAGGACGAGCACGGCGACTACGCGGTCCGCCAGGTCCACCGCTCCGGCTCGTACGTGCTGCCGATGCCGGAGGGCAAGGACGTCAAGAAGGTCCTGTACCGGCAGCTGCGGCGCCGCGAGATGCGGGAGAAGATCCGCATCGAGAACCGGGTGATGCCGGTACGGGTGCTGACGTCCCCGGACGACGGACGGGCCGTGGGGGCGGTCGGCTTCAACACCCGTACGGGCGGCTTCGTCACGGTCCGCGCGGGCGCGGTGATCCTCGCGACCGGCGCCTGCGGCCGCCTGGGCCTGCCCGCCTCCGGCTACCTGTACGGCACGTACGAGAACCCGACCAACGCGGGCGACGGCTACGCCATGGCCTACCACGCCGGCGCCGAGCTCACCGGCATCGAGTGCTTCCAGATCAACCCGCTGATCAAGGACTACAACGGCCCCGCCTGCGCGTACGTCGCCAACCCCTTCGGCGGCTACCAGGTCAACCGGCACGGCGAGCGCTTCGTCGACTCCGACTACTGGTCCGGCCAGATGATGGCCGAGTTCGCCGCCGAGGTCGCCTCCGACCGGGGCCCGGTGTACCTGAAGCTGAGCCATCTCCCCGAGGAGTCGATCTCGTCCCTGGAGTCGATCCTGCACTCCACGGAACGGCCCACCCGAGGCACCTTCCACGAGGGCCGCGGGCACGACTACCGCACCCATGACATCGAGATGCACATCTCCGAGATCGGCCTGTGCGGCGGCCACTCGGCCTCCGGCGTCCGCGTCGACGACCACGCCCGTACGACCGTCCCCCGTCTCTACGCCGCCGGCGACCTGGCCTGCGTCCCGCACAACTACATGATCGGCGCGTTCGTCTTCGGCGACCTCGCGGGCGCGGACGCCTCCCAGTACGCGCCGTACGAAGGGGAGTTGCCGCTCGACCAGCTCCGCGAGGCGCACGAACTGATCTACCGCCCGCTGCGCAACCCGGACGGCCCTCCGCAGCCCCAGGTCGAGTACAAGCTGCGCCGCTTCGTGAACGACTACGTGGCCCCGCCGAAGTCCGGCGCACGTCTCTCGCTGGCCCTGGAGTCCTTCGAGCGGATGCGGGACGACATCGCCGCGATGGGCGCCCGCACCCCGCACGAGCTCATGCGCTGCGCCGAGGTCTCCTTCATCCGCGACTGCGCGGAGATGGCCGCGCGCGCCTCCCTGGCCCGCACGGAGTCCCGCTGGGGCCTCTACCACGACCGCCTCGACCACCCCCATCGCGACGACACCTCCTGGTTCCACCATCTCGACCTGCACAAGTCCCCCTCCGGTGCGATGGAGTTCACGGCCCGTCCCGTGGCTCCCTACCTGGTCCCGATCGACGAGTTCACCCCGGTCGGCGGCCCCTCCCGGCACATCGGCGAGGTGCACGCCGAGCAAGTGGCGACTGCGGGGGCGCGCGAGCTGGCCCCGGTCGCCGCCGGCGGGCTCGGTGCCACCGGCGGGGAGGGCGGCACCGCCGACCGCCCCGGTACCGGCACCCTGACGGACGCCTCTGTCTCGCCCCGTCTGCTCGACCTCCTCGCCCTCGCCGAGCAGGAGCCCGAACTCTCCGCCCTCCGCTCCTACCTGTCCGATCCCGACCCCGCAGTCCGCCGCACGGCCGTCAGCGTCCTGACGGAGACCACGCCCACGGGGACCGGACCGGTCCTCGCGGAGTCCCTCACCGACCACGACCCCGGTGTCCGCGCCGTCGCGGCCGCGTCCCTGCGCGAACTCGTCGAGACGCTCCCGCCCGAACCCGCCCTCCGCGAGGGGCTCGCCGCAGCCCTGGACGTGTCCGACCCGGTCGTCCGCGCCGCCGCCCTGGACGTCCTGCGGGCCCTGCGCCTCGGTGACACGGAACTCTTCGCCGGGTCCCTCACCGACACGGACATCGCCGTCCGCATCGAGGCCGTCCGCGCCCTCGTCTCCGTGGACGCCGCCGAACAGCTCGCCCGCGCGGCCACCGCCGACCCGTCCCGCGAGGTCCGCGTGACGATCGCCAAGGCGCTGGCGACGGTGTCGGCGGAACGCCCGCTGGACGCCGTCCTCGACGCCCTGGCCCGTCTCACCGAGGACCCCGACGCCCTGGTGCGGGGGGCGGCCTACGGAGCACTGGGCACCACCGGCTGCCCCGCGCCGCTCGCCTCCCGAGCCGTCACCGCCCTGTCGGCCACCGCCTGGCAGGTCCGGTCGGGTGCCGCGACCGCGCTGTCCGCCGCCGACCCGGACGTGGCCGTGCCCGCCCTCGCCAAGGCCCTCGCCGACCCCAACGCCGATGTCCGCAAGGCCGCCGTCCTCGCCCTGACCCGCCACTCGGGCACCGACGACGCCCGGGCGGCCCTGGGCACGGCGACGACGGACTCGGACGCGGACGTCAGGGCGTACGCGGCGCGGGCCTTGTGACGTGAGAGGCGGGGATCGCGCGGCGCAGGCCTGCGACGTGACGCGGCGCGGACCGTGTCAGATGAACGGCAAGACCTGCGCGGCACAAGCCCTGTGCCACGAGAGGCAGGGCCTGTGCGACGCGCATTCCGTGACGTGACCTAAGCCCCGCGCGCACTCCACCGCACCCCGCGTCCCGCACCGGGGCCCGGCGGCGGCTATATCCAGTCGTCCTCGGGCTCCGGATCCGCGTCCATCTCGGGCCAGTGATCGGCGCCCGGATCCGCGCCGGGGTCGGCACCTCGATCCGCACCGAGATCCGCCGCACCGGGATCGACGTCGCCCCCCTGGCTCGGTGCCTTCGGGGCCGCGCCGCCGTCGGCCAGCCCGGCGAGCACCCCGATCACACCCTCCCCGTACGTGGCGAGCTTCTTCTCGCCGACCCCGCCGACGCTCCCGAGCTGCGCCACCGAGGTGGGCCACACCGTGACGATCTCCCTGAGCGTGGCGTCATGGAAGATGACGTACGCCGGGACGCCCTGCTCACGGGCCTGTTCGGCGCGCCAGGCCCGCAGTGCCTCGAACGCCGGCACCATCGCCTCGGGCAGCTCGGCCACGACCGCCTTGGCCTTGCCCCGCCCGGACGAGGACGACGAGGCCGACTTGGCGCTCACCGGCTTCTTGGGCTCCTTGCGCAGCGGGACCTCCCGCTCCCGCCGCAGCACCGCGCCGCTCGCCTCGGTCAGCACCAGCGTGCCGTAGTCCCCCTCGACCGCTAGCAGCCCCTGGGCCAGCAACTGCCGTACGACACCCCGCCATTCGCCCTCGGAGAGCTCCTCGCCGATGCCGAACACGGAGAGCTGGTCGTGGTCGAACTGGATGACCTTGCCGGTGCGCTTGCCGAGCAGGATGTCGACGATCTGCACCGCCCCGAACTTCTGCCCCCGCTCCCGCTGGAGCCGCACGATGGTCGACAGCACCTTCTGGGCCGCGACGGTGCCGTCCCAGGTCTCGGGCGGGGTGAGGCAGGTGTCGCAGTTGCCGCATCCCGTGGGCCCCGGTTCCTGGCCGAAGTAGTTCAGGAGCTGCCCGCGCCGGCACTGGGCGGTCTCGCACAGCGCGAGCATCGAGTCCAGGTGGGCTGCGGCCCGGCGCCGGAACGCCTCGTCGCCCTCGCTCGACTGGATCATCTTGCGCTGCTGTATGACGTCGTTGAGGCCGTAGGCCATCCAGGCCGTGGACGCCAGCCCGTCCCGCCCGGCGCGGCCCGTCTCCTGGTAGTAGCCCTCGACCGACTTGGGCAGGTCGAGGTGGGCCACGAAGCGGACGTCCGGCTTGTCGATGCCCATGCCGAAGGCGATGGTCGCCACCACGACCAGGCCGTCCTCGCGCAGGAAGCGGGACTGGTGGGCGGCGCGGGTCCCCGCGTCCAGACCGGCGTGGTACGGGACCGCCTCGATGCCGTTGCGGGAGAGGAACTCGGCGGTGGCCTCCACCGACTTGCGGGAGAGGCAGTACACGATGCCCGCGTCGCCCGGGTGCTCCTCACGCAGGAAGGCGAGGAGCTGCTTCTTGGGGTCGGCCTTGGGGACGATCCGGTACTGGATGTTGGGCCGGTCGAAGCTCGCCACGAAGTGCCGGGCCGTCGGCATGTCCAGCCGCTGGGTGATCTCCTCGTGCGTGGCACGGGTGGCCGTCGCGGTGAGCGCGATCCGCGGGACGTCGGGCCAGCGCCGGCCGAGCACCGACAGCGTCAGGTAGTCGGGGCGGAAGTCGTGGCCCCACTGGGAGACGCAGTGGGCCTCGTCGATGGCGAAGACGGCGATCTTGCCCCGGGAGAGGAGGTCCTGCGTGGCGTCGAGGCGCAGCCGCTCCGGCGCGAGGTAGAGCAGGTCCAGCTCTCCCGCCAGGAACTCGGCCTCCACCACGCGGCGCTCGTCGAAGTCCTGCGTGGAGTTCATGAACCCGGCGCGCACGCCGAGCGCCCTGAGCGCGTCCACCTGGTCCTGCATGAGCGCGATGAGCGGTGAGACGACGATGCCCGTGCCAGGTCTGACCAGGGACGGGATCTGGTAGCACAGCGACTTGCCGCCGCCGGTCGGCATGAGGACGACTGCGTCCCCGCCGGCCACCACATGCTCGATGATCTCTTCCTGCTCGCCGCGGAAGGCGTCGTATCCGAAGACCCGGTGCAGCGTGGCCAGTGCCTCGCTGTCGCTCGCGTCCGGTGTCCCGGTGATCCCTGGCATCTCGCTGATACCGCCCATCCCGCCCATAGTCCCGTCCCCCGTACGTCGTCCCTCGACCACTGCCTCCACGATAGGGGCCGGCACCGACAGCGTCGGAGTTATCCACAGGCCGGGCCGGTGACGTTCCGTGCTCATGCGAACGGCGGATGTCACATGGCGCACTCGTTCGACACGGGGACATGCTGCTGGGGCGGGCTGGGGAGGCCCGCCCTCCGACGGACGGCGCCTCACCCGCGCGCCTCTTCCGCCTCAAGCGCCTCAAGGAGAACGACCATGGCCTCTCGGCCCCTGAAGGCAGTGCTCACCGTCGCGGCGGCAGCGGCCTTCTCACTGACCGCCGTGCCCGCGCAGGCAGCCGACCTGGACCCGTCCGTCTGGACGGAGCTGTCCCGCACGTACGGGGCCACCGGCACGTACGCCTACGAGCCGTTCGCCGTCGCCGACGGCTTCGCCCCGACACCCTGCGTGGCCGGCACGGGCTACCGCTACGTCAACCAGGAGAACGTCGGGCAGACCGACGCGGAGAAGCCCGCGGCTCTCCTCTACGAGGACGGCCCGTACGGGCGCAGGCTCGTCGGGGTGGAGTGGGTTGTGAAGGCCGAGTCGGACGCGGCCGCGCCGTCGATGTTCGGTCAGACGTTCCAGCAGCCGGTCGATCTGGCGGAGGTGGGCTCCAGCTACACGCTCCGCGCCTGGATCTACAAGACGAACCCCAGCGGTCTCTTCAGCCCGACACACGCCGATGTGACGTGCTCGGCGGACGCGGACACAGAGGCGGACTCGTTCCCGGACCTGGACTTGATCCCGGATCTGGACCTGGATGTGTGACCGCATGCGGCGGGCCCCGGTCCCTCGAAGGGGACCGGGGCCCGCCGCATGAACGGTTCAGGCGCCGCGGGTCAGCGCACGAACACTCCCGCCTGGTTGGCCAGGTCCAGGAAGTACTGCGGCGCGACACCGAGGACCAGGGTGACTACCACACCGACCCCGATCGCCGTCATCGTCAGCGGTGACGGCACCGCGACCGTCGGTCCCTCCGGGCGCGGCTCGCTGAAGAACATCAGCACGATCACTCGGATGTAGAAGAACGCGGCGATGGCCGACGAGATCACACCGACCACGACGAGCGGCGCGGCGCCGCCCTCCGCCGCCGCCTTGAACACGGCGAACTTCCCGGCGAAGCCGGAGGTCAGCGGGATACCGGCGAAGGCCAGCAGGAACACCGCGAACACGGCGGCCACCAGCGGCGAACGACGGCCGAGTCCCGCCCACTTGGACAGGTGCGTGGCCTCACCACCGGCGTCGCGGACCAGCGTGACCACGGCGAACGCGCCGATCGTCACGAAGGAGTACGCGGCCAGGTAGAAGAGGACCGACGACACCCCGTCCGGCGTGGTCGCGATGACACCGGCGAGGATGAACCCGGCGTGCGCGATCGAGGAGTACGCGAGGAGCCGCTTGATGTCGGTCTGCGTGATCGCGACGATGGCGCCGCCCAGCATGGTGACGATCGCGACGGCCCACATGACCGGCCGCCAGTCCCAGCGCAGGCCCGGCAGGACGACGTAGAGGATCCTCAGCAGCGCGCCGAAGGCGGCCACCTTGGTCGCCGCCGCCATGAAACCGGTGACGGGGGTCGGCGCGCCCTGGTAGACGTCCGGCGTCCACATGTGGAACGGCACCGCGCCCACCTTGAACAGCAGCCCCATGACGATCATCGCGGCGCCGATCAGCAGCAGCGCGTCGTTGCCCATGGTGTCGGCGAGCGCCGGGTCCACGGTGCCGACGGTGCCGTCGACGACCCGCGCGATCGTGCCGTACGACACCGAGCCCGCGTAGCCGTAGAGCAGCGCGATGCCGAACAGGGTGAAGGCGGAGGCGAACGCGCCGAGCAGGAAGTACTTGACCGCGGCCTCCTGCGACATGAGCCGCTTGCGGCGGGCCAGGGCGCACAGCAGGTACAGCGGGAGCGAGAAGACCTCCAGCGCCACGAACAGCGTCAGCAGGTCGTTGGCGGCCGGGAAGATCAGCATGCCGGCGACGGCGAAGAGCAGCAGCGGGAACACCTCGGTGGTGGTGAACCCGGCCTTCACGGCCGCCTTCTCGCTGTCGCTGCCCGGCACGGACGCGGCCTGCGCGGCGAACGAGTCGACGCGGTTGCCGTGCGTCTCGGGGTCGAGCCGCCGCTCGGCGAAGGTGAACAGGCCGACCAGGGCCGCCAGCAGGATCGTGCCCTGGAGGAACAGGGCCGGTCCGTCGACGGCGATCGCCCCCATGGCGGCGATGCCCGCCTTGGTGGTGGCGTAGCCGTCGGCGGCCAGTGCGACGACCGCCGCGAAGGCGGCGCACAGGGCTACGACGGACACGAACAGCTGGGCGTAGTAACGGGACTTGCGCGGGACGAAGGCCTCGACCAGCACTCCGATGATCGCCGCGCCCACGACGATCAGGGTGGGCGACAATTGCCCGTATTCGATCTTCGGCGCGTCGATCTTCGAGATCGGGTCGGCCGCGGTTGTCCACAGGCTGTGGACGGCTACTGCGCTCACTTGGCCGCCTCCACCTCGGGCTTGGGGTCCTTCTTGTGTACGTCGGACATGGTCGACTTCACCGCCGGGTTCACGATGTCCGTGACCGGCTTCGGATAGACGCCCAGGAAGATCAGCAGGACGACCAGCGGGGCGACCACCACGAGCTCCCGCATCCGCAGGTCGGGCATCGCGGAGACCTCCGGCTTCACCGGGCCCGTCATCGTCCGCTGGTACAGGACGAGGGTGTAGAGCGCGGCGAGCACGATGCCGAAGGTCGCGATGATGCCGATCACGGGGTAGCGCGCGAAGGTGCCGACCAGGACCAGGAACTCACTGACGAAGGGCGCGAGCCCGGGCAGCGAGAGGGTGGCCAGGCCGCCGATCAGGAAGGTGCCGGCGAGCACCGGGGCGACCTTCTGGACACCGCCGTAGTCGGCGATGAGCCGCGAGCCGCGCCGCGAGATCAGGAAGCCGGCCACCAGCATCAGCGCGGCCGTCGAGATCCCGTGGTTGACCATGTAGAGCGTCGCGCCGGACTGGCCCTGGCTGGTCATCGCGAAGATGCCCATGATGATGAAGCCGAAGTGCGAGATCGACGCGTACGCCACAAGGCGCTTGATGTCCCGCTGGCCGACCGCGAGCAGCGCCCCGTAGATGATGCTGATCACCGCCAGGACGAGGATCGCGGGCGTCGCCCACTTGCTGGCCTCCGGGAAGAGCTGGAGGCAGAAGCGGAGCATCGCGAAGGTGCCCACCTTGTCGACGACCGCCGTGATGAGGACGGCGACCGGGGCGGTGGCCTCCCCCATCGCGTTGGGCAGCCAGGTGTGCAGCGGCCACAGGGGCGCCTTCACCGCGAAGGCGAAGAAGAACCCGAGGAACAGCCAGCGTTCGGTGTTGGTCGCCATGTCGAGCGTGCCGTTGGCCCGCGCTTCGGCGATCTCCTGGAGGCTGAAGTTCCCGGCGACGACGTAGAGGCCGATCACCGCGGCCAGCATGATCAGGCCGCCGACCAGGTTGTAGAGGAGGAACTTCACGGCGGCGTACGAGCGTTGGGCCGCCGCCTTCTCGTCGGAGCCGGCGTGGGCCCGGTCCCCGAAGCCGCCGATGAGGAAGTACATCGGGATGAGCATGGCTTCGAAGAAGATGTAGAACAGGAAGACGTCGGTGGCCTCGAAGGAGATGATCACCATCGCCTCGACGGCCAGGATCAGGGCGAAGAAGCCCTGCGTCGGCCGCCACCGCTTGTTGCCGGTCTCCAGCGGGTCGGCGTCGTGCCAGCCCGCCAGGATGATGAACGGGATCAGCAGCGCGGTCAGCGCGAGCAGCGCCACCCCGATGCCGTCCACGCCCAGTTCGTAGCGGACCCCGAAGTCCGCGATCCAGGCGTGCGATTCGGTGAGCTGGTAGCGCTCGCCGTCCGGGTCGAAGCGGACCAGGACGGTGATCGCGAGGGCGAGGGTGGCGAGCGACACGAGCAGCGCCAGCCATTTGGCGGCGGTGCGCCGCGCGGCCGGCACGGCGGCCGTGGCGATGGCCCCGATCGCCGGGAGCACCGCCGTCGCTGTCAGCAGAGGAAAGGACATCGGTATCAGACCGCCCTCATCAGCAGGGTCGCGGCGACGAGGATCGCCGCGCCGCCGAACATCGAGACCGCGTACGACCGCGCGAAGCCGTTCTGCAGCTTGCGCATCCGCCCGGACAGACCGCCGACCGAGGCCGCCGTGCCGTTGACCACTCCGTCGACCAGGGTGTGGTCGACGTACACCAGGGACCGCGTCAGGTGCTCCCCGCCACGGACCAGGACGACGTGGTTGAAGTCGTCCTGGAGCAGGTCGCGGCGGGCGGCCCGGGTGAGCAGCGACCCGCGCGGGGCGACGACCGGGACCGGGCGCCTGCCGTACTGGAGCCAGGCGATCGCGACGCCGATGACCATCACGGTGACCGTGGCCGCCGTGACCGTGGCGGCGCCGATCGGCGCGTGGCCGTGGTCGTGGCCGGTGATGGGCTCCAGCCAGTTCAGGAACCGGTCGCCGATGCTGAACAGGCCGCCCGCGAAGACCGATCCGAAGGCCAGCACGATCATCGGGATCGTCATGGACTTGGGGGACTCGTGCGGGTGGGGCTCCGCGTGCTCGCCGTGGTGCTCGGCGGCGGGCTCGGCGCTCGGGGCCTCCGGGGAGCGGGTGGGCTGGTTCCTCCAGCGCTCCTCTCCGAAGAACGTCATCAGCATCACGCGCGTCATGTAGAAGGCGGTGATCGCCGCGCCCAGCAGGGCACAGGCGCCGAGGATCCAGCCCTCGGTGCCGCCCTTGGCGAAGGCCGCCTCGATGATCTTGTCCTTGGAGAAGAAGCCGGACAGGCCCGGGAAGCCGATGATGGCGAGGTAGCCCAGGCCGAACGTCACGAAGGTGACCGGCATGTACTTCCTGAGGCCGCCGTACTTCCTCATGTCGACCTCGTCGTTCATGCCGTGCATGACCGAACCGGCGCCGAGGAACAGCCCAGCCTTGAAGAAGCCGTGCGTCACCAGGTGCATGATCGCGAAGACGTAGCCGATGGGGCCTAGGCCCGCGGCGAGGACCATGTAGCCGATCTGCGACATGGTCGAGCCGGCCAGCGCCTTCTTGATGTCGTCCTTCGCGCAACCGACGATCGCACCGAACAGGAGCGTGACCGCGCCGACGACGGTGACGACGAGCTGGGCGTCCGGGGCGAGGTTGAAGATGTTGGCGGAGCGGACGATCAGGTAGACGCCCGCGGTCACCATGGTCGCCGCGTGGATGAGGGCCGAGACCGGGGTCGGGCCCTCCATCGCGTCCCCGAGCCAGGACTGGAGCGGCACCTGGGCGGACTTGCCGCAGGCGGCGAGCAGCAGCATCAGGGCGATGCCGGTGAGCGTGGCCTCGGAGGCGCCGGTGACGAGTCCGGGCTCCTCGTGGCTGCCGAGGACCGGGCCGAAGGCGAAGGTGCCGAAGGTCGTGAACATCAGCATGATCGCGATCGACAGGCCCATGTCGCCGACGCGGTTGACCAGGAAGGCCTTCTTGGCCGCGGTGGCCGCGCTGGGCTTGTGCTGCCAGAAGCCGATCAGCAGGTAGGAGGCGAGACCGACGCCCTCCCAGCCGACATACAGCAGAAGGTAGTTGTCGGCGAGGACGAGCAGCAGCATCGCCGCGAGGAACAGGTTCAGATAGCCGAAGAAGCGGCGGCGGCGCTCGTCGTGCTCCATGTACCCGATCGAGTACAGGTGGATCAGCGAGCCGACGCCGGTGATCAGCAGCACGAACGTCATCGAGAGCTGGTCGAGGCGGAAGGCGACGTCCGCCTGGAAGCCCTCGACCGGCACCCAGCTGAACAGGTGCTGGGTGAGCGTGCGATGCTCGGCGTCCTTGCCGAGCAGATCGGCGAAGAGGATGGCGCCGAAGACGAAGGAGGCGCCGGCGAGCAGGGTGCCGATCCAGTGGCCGACGGCGTCCAGCCGCCGGCCGCCGGTCAGCAGGACCGCCGCTCCGAGCAGGGGCGCCGCGATGAGCAGCGCGATGAGGCTTTCCACGATTCAGCGACCCCTTACAGCTTCATCAGGCTGGCGTCGTCGACCGAGGCCGAGTGGCGGGAACGGAACAGCGACACGATGATCGCGAGCCCGACCACGACCTCCGCGGCGGCGACGACCATCGTGAAGAAGGCGATGATCTGGCCGTCGAGATTGCCGTGCATCCGGGAGAAGGCGACGAACGCGAGGTTGCAGGCGTTGAGCATGAGCTCGATGCACATGAACACGACGATGGCGTTGCGCCTGATCAGGACGCCGGTGGCGCCGATCGTGAACAACAGGGCGGCGAGGTAGAGGTAGTTGACCGGGTTCACTTCGACGCCTCCCTCTTGAAGGTGGCCGGTTCGATCTCGGTCCGCTCCAGGCGTTCCTCCGCGCGCTGCTCCAGCGCCTTGAGGTCGCCCAGCGCCTCGGCGGACACGTCACGGATCTGGCCGCGGTCGCGCAGGGTCTTGCTGACCGTGAGCTCGGAGGGGGTGCCGTCGGGCAGCAGGCCCGCGATGTCCACCGCGTTGTGCCGGGCGTAGACGCCGGGGGCGGGCAGCGGCGGGACGTGCTTGCCCTCGCGGACGCGCCGCTCGGCCATCTCCCGCTGGGTCAGGGCGCGTTCGGTGCGCTCGCGGTGGGTGAGCACCATGGCGCCGACGGCGGCCGTGATCAGCAGGGCGCCGGTGATCTCGAAGGCGAAGACGTACTTGGTGAAGATGAGGGTCGCGAGGCCCTCCACGTTGCCGCCCGCGTTGGCCTGGGTGAGGCCGTTGAACTGGTGGAGGGAGGCGTTGCCGATGCCCGCGAACAGCAGGATGCCGAAGCCGAGCCCGCACAGCAGGGCGAGCCAGCGCTGGCCCCTGATGGTCTCCTTGAGGGAGTCCGCCGCGGTCACGCCGACGAGCATCACCACGAACAGGAACAGCATCATGATCGCGCCGGTGTAGACGACGATCTGGACGACGCCGAGGAAGTAGGCGCCGTTGGCGAGGTAGAACACCGCCAGGATGATCATGGTGCCGGCGAGACAGAGCGCGCTGTGCACGGCCTTCTTCATGAAGACGGTGCACAGGGCGCCGATCACGGCGACGGTGCCGAGGACCCAGAACTGGAAGGCCTCGCCGGTGGAGGTGTCGGCGGCCAGAGTGGCCGTGGCGAGCTGGAGGGGTGCGGTCATCGCCCGATCACCTTCTCCGAGGCCGGTTCGTCCGCACCGAAGGTGGAGTCGGCCTCCTGGACCACCTCGCCCTTGGAGACGGCGACCTGCTGGACAGTGCCGGGCGCGGCCTCGGTGACCAGGCCCCGGTAGTAGTCCTGCTCGTCGGTGCCGGGGTAGATGGCGTGGGGCGAGTCGACCATGCCCTCTTCGAGGCCGGCGAGCAGCTGCTCCTTGGTGAAGATGAGGTTGGCGCGGCTGGAGTCGGCCAGCTCGAACTCGTTGGTCATCGTCAGCGCGCGCGTGGGGCACGCCTCGATGCACAGCCCGCACAGGATGCAGCGGGCGTAGTTGATCTGGTAGACGCGGCCGTACCGCTCGCCCGGGGAGTAGCGCTCCTCGTCGGTGTTGTCGGCGCCCTCCACGTAGATGGCGTCGGCGGGGCAGGCCCAGGCGCACAGCTCGCAGCCGACGCACTTCTCCAGGCCGTCCGGATGGCGGTTGAGCTGGTGCCGTCCGTGGAACCGCGGAGCGGTGGTCTTCTGCTGCTCCGGGTACTGCTCGGTCAGCCGCTTCTTGAACATGGCCTTGAAGGTCACGCCGAAGCCGGCGACGGGGTTCATGAAACCGGGCTTGGTTTCTTTCGGTTCCTCAGCCATCGGACGCCTCCTTTCCATCCGTAGATGCGCCGTCACTCTGAGTATCGGACCCACCACTGACAATCAGCTCGCGCTCCCGTCGGGGGCGGCGCCTCGGCACGGGCGCCACCTCCTGTCCGGGCAGCGGTGGCACGGGGAACCCGCCCGCCATCGGGTCGAATCCGGCCGGTTCCGCGGCGGTTTCCGCGGCCGCCTTCGACTTCTCGCGGAACATGTCGGCGACGAAGGAGAGCAGCAGCAGGACCAGGACTCCGCCGCCGACGTACAGGGCGATGTCGGCGAAGTCGTAGTTCTCGTTGCGCAGGGTCCGCACGGTCGCGACGAGCATCAGCCACACCACGGAGACCGGGATGAGGACCTTCCAGCCGAGCTTCATCAGCTGGTCGTAGCGCACCCGGGGAAGTGTGCCGCGCAGCCAGATGAAGAAGAACAGCAGGAGCTGCACCTTGATCACGAACCAGAGGAGCGGCCACCAGCCGTGGTTCGCGCCCTCCCAGAAGGTGCTGATGGGCCAGGGGGCCCGCCAGCCGCCGAGGAAGAGCGTGGTCGTCACGGCCGAGACCGTCACCATGTTCACGTACTCGGCGAGCATGAACATCGCGAACTTGATCGACGAGTACTCGGTGTTGAAGCCGCCGACCAGGTCGCCCTCGGACTCCGGCATGTCGAAGGGGGCGCGGTTGGTCTCGCCGACCATGGTGATGACGTAGATGATGAAGGAGACCGGCAGCAGGATGATGTACCAGCGGTCCTGCTGGGCCTCGACGATCGCCGAGGTGGACATCGACCCGGAGTAGAGGAACACCGAGGCGAAGGCGGCGCCCATGGCGATCTCGTACGAGATCATCTGCGCGCAGGAGCGCAGGCCGCCGAGGAGCGGATACGTCGATCCGGAGCTCCAGCCCGCGAGGACGATGCCGTAGATGCCGACCGAGGCGACCGCGAGGATGTAGAGCATCGCGATCGGGAGGTCGGTGAGCTGCATCGCGGTGCGGTGGCCGAAGATCGAGATCTCGTTGCCGGAGGGGCCGAAGGGGATCACCGCGATCGCCATGAAGGCCGGGATGGCCGCGACGATCGGCGCGAGGACGTAGACGACCTTGTCCGCGCGCTTGACGATGACGTCTTCCTTCAGCATCAGCTTGATGCCGTCGGCGAGCGACTGGAGCATGCCCCAGGGGCCGTGCCGGTTGGGGCCGATGCGCAGCTGCATCCAGGCGACGACCTTGCGCTCCCACACGATGGAGAACAGCACGGTCACCATCAGGAACGCGAAGCAGAAGACGGCCTTGACGACGACCAGCCACCAGGGGTCGGTGCCGAACATCGAGAGGTCTTCCGCGGCGAGGTACGGGCTCATGCCTCCACCTCCTTGGGAGCTTCGGCTGCGAGCGTCGCCGGGCCGATGTGGACGAGGGAGCCGGGCCGCGCCCCGGCGTCGGAGGCGACACCCCCGCCGAGGGAGTTCAGCGGCAGCCAGACCACGCGGTCGGGCATCTCGGTGATCTGGAGCGGCAGTTCGACGACCCCGGTCTTGCCGGTCACGGCGAGGAGGTCGCCTTCCTTGACGCCCACCTCGGCGGCCGTCGCAGCCGACACACGCGCGCGTGCCGCGTGCCGGGTCCCGGCGAGCGCCTCGTCGCCCTGCTGGAGCAGGCCCTGGTCGAGCAGCAGCCGGTGCCCGGCGAGAACGGCCTCTCCGGCGGCGGGCCGCGGCAACTGGGCCCCGGTCTCGAAGGGTTCGGTGCCGCGCGGCCCGTCCCAGGGGCCGAGCCGGTCGATCTCCGCGCGCACGGTGCGCAGATCCGGCAGCCCCAGGTGGACGTCCATGGCGTCGGCCAGCATCTGGAGCACCCGTGCGTCGGTGGGCGCGAGGCGGCGGGTCATCTGGTCGGGCTTGAGGGCGGCCTCGAAGAAGCGCACCCGGCCTTCCCAGTTGAGGAAGGTGCCGGCCTTCTCGGCGACCGCGGCCACCGGCAGGACGACGTCCGCGTGCTCGGTGACCTCGCCGGGACGCAGTTCCAGCGACACCACGAACCCGACCTCCTGGAGCGCCTCACGCGCGCGTGCCGGATCAGGCAGGTCCGCGATCTCGACGCCCGCGACCACGAGGGCCTGGAGTTCGCCGGACACCGCGGCCTCGACGATCTGCCCGGTGTCCCGGCCGTAGCGGTGCGGGAGTTCGGCCACGCCCCAGACCGAGGCGACCTCCTCACGCGCGCGCGGGTCGGTGGCCGGACGGCCGCCAGGCAGCAGCGACGGCAGCGCGCCCGCCTCGACTGCGCCGCGCTCTCCGGCCCGCCGCGGGATCCACACGAGCTGCGCGCCGGTCGCGGAGGCGGCCCGCACGGCGGCGGTGAGGCCCCCGGCCACGGCGGCAAGCCGCTCGCCGACGACGATCACCGCGCCCGCGGTGCGCAGCGCCTCGGCGGCCCTGCTGCCGTCGCCCTCCAGGCCGACTCCGCCGGCCAGCGCGTCCAGCCACTCGGTCTCGGTGCCGGGGGCGGCGGGCAGCAGCGTGCCGCCGGCCTTCTCCAGACCGCGCGTGGCGTACGTGGCGAGGGAGAAGACCTTCTGGCCGTGCTTGCGCCAGGCCTTGCGCAGCCTCAGGAAGACGCCGGGCGCCTCCTCCTCGGCCTCGAACCCGACCAGCAGCACCGCCGGTGCCTTCTCCAGCGCCGAGTACGTGACGCCCGTACCGTCGAGGTCACGGCCGCGGCCCGCGACCCGCGCGGCCAGGAAGTCGGCCTCCTCGCCGCTGTGCACGCGCGCGCGGAAGTCGATGTCGTTGGTGTCGAGCGCCACGCGCGCGAACTTGCTGTACGCGTAGGCGTCCTCGATGGTGAGGCGGCCGCCGGTCAGGACTCCGGCCCGGCCGCGGGAGGCGAGCAGACCCTGGGCGGCGATCTGGAGCGCCTCCGGCCAGGAAGCCGGGACCAGTTCGCCCTCGGGGTTGCGCACCAGCGGGTGCTCCAGCCGGTCACGCTGCTGCGCGTACCGGAAGGCGAAGCGCCCCTTGTCGCAGATCCACTCCTCGTTGACCTCGGGGTCGTTGGCCGCGAGCTTGCGCATGACCTTGCCGCGCCGGTGGTCGGTGCGGGTGGCGCAGCCGCCGGAGCAGTGCTCGCACACGCTCGGGGAGGACACCAGGTCGAAGGGGCGGGAGCGGAATCGGTACGCCGCCGAGGTGAGCGCGCCGACCGGGCAGATCTGGATGGTGTTGCCGGAGAAGTACGACTCGAAGGGGTCGCCCTCGCCGGTGCCGACCTGCTGGAGCGCGCCCCGCTCGATCAGCTCGATCATGGGGTCGCCCGCGACCTGGTTGGAGAAGCGGGTGCAGCGGGCGCAAAGCACGCAGCGCTCGCGGTCGAGCAGCACCTGGGTGGAGATCGGGACGGGCTTCTCGTAGGTCCGCTTCTTGCCCTCGAAGCGGGACTCCGCCTGCCCGTGGGACATGGCCTGGTTCTGCAGGGGGCACTCGCCGCCCTTGTCGCAGACCGGGCAGTCCAGCGGGTGGTTGATGAGGAGGAGCTCCATCACACCGTGCTGGGCCTTCTCGGCGACCGGCGAGGTGAGGTGGGTCTTGACCACCATCCCGTCGGTGCAGGTGATGGTGCAGGAGGCCATCGGCTTGCGCTGGCCCTCGACCTCGACGATGCACTGGCGGCAGGCGCCGGCCGGGTCGAGGAGGGGGTGGTCGCAGAACCGGGGGATCTCGATGCCGAGCTGCTCGGCGGCCCGGATGACCAGGGTGCCCTTGGGCACGCTGATCTCGGCGCCGTCGATCGTCAGCGAGACGAGATCCTCCGGCGGGACCGCCGCTTCTCCCCCACCGGAGGGAGCGTTGGTGGTCACGGTCATGCGTTCACCTCCGTGCGGGAGTCGGCCCAGACCGTCGACTTGGCCGGGTCGAAGGGGCAGCCACGGCCCGTGATGTGCTGCTCGTACTCCTCGCGGAAGTACTTGAGCGAGGAGAAGATCGGCGAGGCGGCGCCGTCACCGAGGGCGCAGAACGACTTGCCGTTGATGTTGTCGGCGATGTCGTTGAGCTTGTCGAGGTCGGACATGACGCCCTTGCCGGCCTCGATGTCCCGCAGCAACTGCACGAGCCAGTAGGTGCCTTCACGGCAGGGGGTGCACTTGCCGCAGGACTCGTGGGCGTAGAACTCGGTCCAGCGGGTGACGGCGCGCACGACGCAGGTCGTCTCGTCGAAGCACTGGAGCGCCTTGGTGCCGAGCATCGAGCCGGCGGCGCCGACGCCCTCGTAGTCGAGGGGGACGTCGAGGTGCTCCTCGGTGAACATCGGCGTGGAGGAACCTCCGGGCGTCCAGAACTTCAGCCGGTGGCCCGGCCGCATCCCGCCGCTCATCTCCAGCAGCTGGCGGAGCGTGATGCCGAGCGGGGCCTCGAACTGGCCGGGGTTCGCGACGTGGCCGCTGAGCGAGTAGAGCGTGAAGCCCGGGGACTTCTCGCTGCCCATCGACCTGAACCAGTCTTTCCCCCTTTGGAGAATCGCGGGAACCGACGCGATCGACTCCACGTTATTTACAACAGTCGGGCAGGCGTAGAGGCCCGCGACCGCAGGAAAGGGGGGACGGAGCCGCGGTTGACCACGGCGGCCTTCGAGCGAGTCGAGCAGTGCGGTCTCCTCACCGCAGATGTACGCCCCGGCCCCGGCGTGCACGGTGATGTCGAGATCGAGGCCGCTGCCCAGGATGTTCTGTCCGAGGTAGCCGGCCGCGTAGGCCTCGCTCACGGCCGAGTGCAACCGCCGCAGCACAGGGACGACTTCACCACGCAGATAGATGAACGCATGCGAAGACCTGATGGCGTAACACGCGATGATCATGCCCTCGATGAGGCTGTGCGGGTTCGCGAAGAGGAGCGGGATGTCCTTGCAGGTCCCCGGCTCCGACTCGTCGGCGTTGACAACTAGATAGTGCGGCTTTCCATCTCCCTGCGGAATGAACTGCCACTTCATCCCGGTGGGGAACCCGGCGCCGCCGCGGCCGCGCAGACCGGAGTCCTTGACGTACGCGATCAGGTCGTCCGGCGACATCGCGAGCGCCTTGCGGAGTCCCTCGTACCCCTCGTGCCTCTTGTAGACGTCCAGCGTCCAGGACTTGTCCTCGTCCCAGAAGGCCGACAGCACGGGTGCGAGCAGCTTCTCGGGGCTGGTGTCTTTCAGTTCGGGTGCCAAGGTCATCACTCCCCCTCCTCGGCGGCGGGCCCGGCCGGGTGGGCCGGGTCGGAGGCCGACGTGTCCTGTGGCGCGTCGTGCGAACTCAGGTGCTCCGACGGGGACGGCTCGTGGACGTCCCGGTCCTGCGGTGCGCCGTCACGCGGATGGACCACGCGCGCGGGTGCGGCCTCTCCCCTGGCCAGGCGGAGTCCCACCAGCGACGCGGGTCCGGCCCCGCCGCTCGCCTCGACGGCCCCTGGCCGCTCGTCGGGGAAGCCGGCGAGGATCCGCGCGGTCTCCTTGAAGGTGCACATCGGCGCCCCGCGCGTGGGCTCGACGGGGCGCCCCGCGCGCAGGTCGTCGACGAGCCGCTTGGCCGTCGCCGGGGTCTGGTTGTCGAAGAACTCCCAGTTGACCATCACGACCGGCGCGAAGTCGCAGGCCGCGTTGCACTCGATGTGCTCCAGGGTGACCTTGCCGTCGTCGGTGGTCTCGCCGTTGCCGACGCCCAGGTGCTCCTGGAGCTCGGAGAAGATCGCGTCGCCGCCCATCACCGCGCAGAGGGTGTTGGTGCAGACCCCCACCTGGTAGTCGCCGGACGGCTTGCGCCGGTACATGGTGTAGAAGGTGGCCACCGCCGTGACCTCGGCCGTGGTCAGCTCCAGCACGTCGGCACAGAACTGCATGCCGGTGCGCGTGACATGGCCCTCCTCCGACTGCACGAGATGCAGCAACGGCAGCAGGGCCGAGCGGGAGTCCGGATAGCGGGCGATGATCTCGCGCGCGTCGGCCTCCAGCCGGGCTCGGACGTCGTCCGGGTAAGCGGGTGCGGGCAGTTCGGGCATGCCCAGGCTGACGCCCCGCTCGGAAGAACTGGTGGTCACCGGTCGACGCCTCCCATCACGGGGTCGATGGACGCGACAGCGACGATGACGTCGGCGACCTGGCCGCCCTCGCACATCGCCGCCATGGCCTGAAGGTTGGTGAAGGACGGGTCGCGGAAGTGGACCCGGAAGGGGCGGGTGCCGCCGTCGGACACGGCGTGCACCCCGAGTTCGCCCTTGGGCGACTCGACGGCCGCGTACGCCTGTCCCGGCGGGACGCGGAAGCCCTCGGTGACCAGCTTGAAGTGGTGGATCAGGGCCTCCATGGAGGTGCCCATGATCTTCTTGATGTGGTCGAGGGAGTTGCCGAGCCCGTCGGGGCCGAGCGCGAGCTGGGCGGGCCAGGCGATCTTCTTGTCGGCGACCATGACCGGTCCCGGCTGGAGCCGGTCCAGGCACTGCTCGACGATCCTGAGCGACTGGCGCATCTCCTCCAGGCGGATCAGGAAGCGCCCGTAGGAGTCGCAGGTGTCGGCGGTCGGGACGTCGAACTCGTAGGTCTCGTAGCCGCAGTAGGGCTGGGCCTTGCGCAGGTCGTGCGGCAGGCCGGTGGAGCGCAGGATGGGGCCGGTGGCGCCGAGGGCCATGCAGCCCGCCAGGTCCAGGTAGCCGACGTCCTGCATACGGGCCTTGAAGATGGGGTTCCCGGTGGCGAGCTTGTCGTACTCCGGGAGGTTCTTCTTCATCTTCTTCACGAACTCGCGGATGTGGTCCACCGCGCCGGGCGGCAGGTCCTGCGCGAGTCCGCCGGGGCGGATGTACGCGTGGTTCATCCGAAGGCCCGTGATGAGCTCGTAGATGTCGAGAATCATTTCACGATCACGGAATCCGTAGATCATGATCGTGGTGGCGCCGAGTTCCATGCCGCCGGTGGCGATGCACACCAGGTGCGAGGAGAGCCGGTTCAGCTCCATCAGGAGCACCCGGATGATCTCGGCCCGGTCGGGGATCTGGTCCTCGATTCCGAGGAGCTTCTCGACGGCGAGGCAGTAGGCGGTCTCGTTGAAGAAGGACGTCAGGTAGTCCATGCGCGTCACGAACGTGGTGCCCTGCGTCCACGTGCGGAACTCGAGGTTCTTCTCGATGCCGGTGTGCAGGTAGCCGATGCCGCAGCGGGCCTCGGTGACCGTCTCGCCGTCGATCTCCAGGATCAGCCGGAGCACCCCGTGGGTGGAGGGGTGCTGCGGGCCCATGTTGAGGACGATGCGCTCGTCGTCGGCGCGGGCCGCGGCCTGGACGATCTCGTCCCAGTCGCCGCCGGTGACCGTGTAGACGGTGCCCTCTGTGGTCTCCCGAGGGGAGGCATGCGAAGTGCTCACGAGTACGACCTCCGCTGGTCCGGAGCCGGGATCTGGGCGCCCTTGTACTCGACGGGGATGCCGCCGAGGGGGTAGTCCTTGCGCTGCGGGTGGCCCTGCCAGTCGTCCGGCATCATGATCCGCGTCAGGGCCGGGTGACCGTCGAAGACGATCCCGAAGAAGTCGTAGGTCTCGCGCTCGTGCCAGTCGTTGGTCGGGTACACCGAGACCAGGGACGGGATGTGCGGGTCGGCGTCCGGCGCGCTGACCTCCAGGCGGATCAGCCGGTTGTGGGTGATCGAGCGCAGGTGGTAGACGGCGTGCAGCTCGCGGCCCTTGTCGTGGAGGTAGTGGACCCCGCTGACGCCGGTGCAGAGCTCGAAGCGCAGGGCCGGGTCGTCGCGCAGGGTCTGTGCGACGCGCAGCAGGTGCTCGCGCTCGATGTGGAAGGTGATCTCGCCGCGGTCGACGACCGTCTTCTCGATGGCGTTGTCGGGGAGCAGTCCCTGCTCCTCCAGGGCGCCCTCCAGCTCGTCGGCGACCTCGTCGAACCAGCCGCCGTAGGGGCGGGCCGCCGGTCCCGGGAGGCGGACCGAGCGGACCAGGCCGCCGTACCCGGAGGTGTCGCCGCCGTTGTTGGCGCCGAACATGCCGCGCTGGACGCGGATCTCCTCGCCGCCGTCGCCGCGCTGGCCGGGGAGGTTGGAGCCGCTCAGTTCCTTCTCCGGGTTGGCTCCGTTGGTGCCGTTCGCGTCGCTCACCGCAGCAGCCCCTTCATCTCGATCGTGGGCAGGGCCTTGAGCGCCGCCTCCTCCGCCTCGCGGGCCGCCTCCTCGGCGTTCACGCCGAGCTTGGAGGACTGGATCTTCTGGTGGAGCTTGAGAATGGCGTCCATCAGCATCTCCGGCCGTGGCGGGCAGCCGGGCAGATAGATGTCGACCGGGACGATGTGGTCGACGCCCTGCACGATCGCGTAGTTGTTGAACATGCCGCCCGAGGAGGCGCAGACCCCCATGGAGATGACCCACTTGGGGTTCGGCATCTGGTCGTAGACCTGCCGGAGCACCGGCGCCATCTTCTGGCTGACCCGGCCGGCGACGATCATGAGGTCCGCCTGGCGGGGTGAGCCGCGGAAGACCTCCATGCCGAAGCGGGCCAGGTCGTAGCGTCCGGCTCCTGTGGTCATCATCTCGATGGCACAGCAGGCCAGGCCGAAGGTGGCCGGGAAGACGGACGCCTTGCGCACCCAGCCCGCGGCCTGCTCGACGGTGGTCAGCAGGAAGCCGCTCGGCAGCTTTTCTTCGAGTCCCATGAGTTAAAGGCCCCTCAGTCCCATTCCAGGCCGCCGCGCCGCCATACGTACGCGTACGCGACGAAGACGGTGAGCACGAAGAGCAGCATCTCCACGAGCCCGAAAACACCCAGGGCGTCGAAGGTGACGGCCCAGGGGTAGAGGAAGACGATCTCGATGTCGAAGACGATGAAGAGCATCGCCGTCAGGTAGTACTTGATGGGGAAGCGCCCGCCGCCGGCCGGCGTGGGGGTCGGCTCGATCCCGCACTCGTAGGCCTCGAGCTTGGCCCGGTTGTACCGCTTCGGACCGATCAGCGTGGCCATGACCACGGAGAAGATCGCAAAGCCTGCCCCGAGGGCTCCCAGTACGAGGATGGGCGCATAAGCGTTCACCGCTCCTCGCTCCTCTCAGTCGGCACTGACTGCTGGCGATGGCATCGGACTCACACCCGACTCATACGTCCCTCTGACCTCCGTCCGTCCCGACGAAGATCGCGAACATGTGAAGCAGGTCACAAGCCCAACTGACCCGCATCTTATGCCCGCCGGTCTGTGATCTGCGACACGGGGTATTGCACAAGCTTTGTGATCTCCACCACCAGACGAAGGATCATGAAGTCGGATCAGCGGTGATCTTCATACGAGAAGCGTCCGAGTGATCACCAGAGGTGACATTTTCGCTAGTCGGCGCAGGTCGCGGCAGGCGTCTCCATATCAAGAGACTTCTTCTGCATGCAAATTGGCGCTGGACGCGGCCGCTTGGTAGTGACCCGCGTTCACACATCAGGGGGAGGCAGGAGGACGGATGTGGACGCGTGCACACATTCACGAGTGCCGGACGGCTCCGGACGCAGCCGTCGTCGTAACCGTTGCGTGACCTCCGCCACACCCATGAGAGATCCATAAGAAGGGGGCTTGGCCATCGGCCCCAACGGATGGTAGCTGCGGGGCAATTCGGGCGTAACAGCGAAAGTCCATGATCACAGCCATGATCACGAGAGTCCGCAATGTCCGTTACGGCGTCAATAAAGAACGCCACGCCCGGGATTCGGGCCGCCGATTGAACAACTGTGGCGCAGCACACGTTTCTTGAAGGTATGGAGGAGCCCCTGATACCAGTTGGTCTCATGTCCCACACCGCTCACATACGCAGCCACCGGAAACCCCGCCGCAGCGCGACGACTTCGATCGCCGTGCGTGCCGGAGTCGCCGGTGGCGTGCTCAGCATGGCAGCGGCGGGCGCGTCGGCTTCGGCGTTCGCCGCCGAGTCGACGACGCAGACCCTCGAACTGCCCACCCTCTCGGCCGACCTGGGCAGCCAGGTCGCCGAGTCCGCCGACGCGATGCAGCAGGCGGCCGCCAACTACCAGCTTCAGGCCGAGCGTGACGCGGCCGCCGCAAAGGCCGCGAAGCAGGCCAAGGCGGACCTCGCGGAGGCCAAGAAGAAGGCGGAGGCCAAGAAGAAGGCCGAGGAGGCTCGCAGGGCCGCCGCCGAGGAGGCCGCCTCGCGCAGCTCCGAGCGGGCCACCCTGTCCGCCTCGGCGAGCGCCAGTGTCTCCACGAGCTCGTCCACGGCCACCGGTTCGGCCGCGGCCGTCATCGCCTTCGTGAAGGCGCAGATCGGTGACGCCTACGTCTCCGGCGGCACGGGCCCCAACTCCTGGGACTGCTCCGGCCTCGTCCAGGCGGCGTTCAGCCAGATCGGCGTCGACCTGCCGCGTGTCTCGCAGGACCAGTCGACCGCGGGTACCCAGGTCTCGCTGAGCAATCTGCAGCCGGGCGACATCCTGTACTGGGGCAGCGCGGGCAGCGCGTACCACGTGGCGGTGTACGTCGGTGACGGCATGTTCGTCGGCGCGCAGAACCCCTCGACGGGTGTCGCCGAGAAGCCGATGTCCTACGACCCGCCGACCGGCGCGGTGCGGGTGCTCTGACGGGACGACGGATCAGCTTGGCAGGGCCGCAGCCGCTCGGGGGCTGCGGCCCTGCTGGTTCTTCCCGGGTCGCGGGTGCTTCCCTCGCCGGGGGCAGGTGGGGCTCCTCCGGCACGTCCGCCGAACGGCGCCCGAATTGTCCGCGTCCGGCACCGGGTTGACCGCGAGCCCGACCCACGGCCCCTGACCCGACCGCCGCTCCCCCGACCTGCCTCAGCCCTCGCCCCCGACCTCGCCTCAGCCTTCGCCCTCGCCCCCGCCTCAGCTCTCGCCCACCACCCCCGCCCGGCACCGCCCGCGACTGTGGCCGCTCCGCTCCCGGGGCTGTTTGATGTGTTCTGTTGGACCCGCCGCGCACAGCGGCACCCTCAACAACCGCATCGAACAGGAGACATCACCATGCCCAGTGTGTTCGTCCAGGGCAGGCCCACCGACTCGTACCCTCGGCTCGCCCCCGAGGCCCGGCGCGGGCAGGTGCGGCGCGTCACCGAGGTCGGCGAGGAGGTGCTGCACAAGCCGTGCCGGGACGTGACCGAGTTCGGGCCCGACCTCGCCGCGCTGATCGACGACATGTTCCTCACGATGTACATCGCCGAAGGGGCGGGCCTCGCGGCGAACCAGGTCGGCGTCGGTCTGCGGCTCTTCGTGTACGACTGCCCGGACGACGACGGGGTCCGGCATGTCGGACACGTCGTCAACCCGGTGCTCGACCAGCTCGACCCGGCCGGGCGCAGGCTGCTCGACGACAGCGAGGGGTGCCTGTCGGTGCCGGGCGCCGTCATGGACGTACCGCGTCCGGACCGGGCCGTGGTCCGCGGGTTCGACAGGGACGGCGAGCCCCTCGTGATCGAGGGGACCGGCTATTTCGCGCGGTGCCTGGCGCACGAGACGGACCATGTGAACGGGCACGTGTATCTGGACCGGCTGTCCAAGCGGGACCGCAAGGAGGCGCTGCGGCAGATGGCGGACCGGCGGGAGGAGGTGTTCGCCCGCCGGGCGGCCAACGTCGAGGCGCTGAACGGCGCTCGGAGCACTCAGGGCAGCCAGAGGTCCCCGGGCAGCCAGGGCCCTCAGGGCACGGAGAGCGCCCAGGGCACCGTCAGCGCCCCGGGCACCTTCAGCGCCTGAGGGAGTGGACCAGCGCCCACACCGACACCGCGATGAGGATGACGAACACGGGTAACGCGATCCCTGCGTCCATCCCTCCACGGTGCTCCGGTGAAGGGGCTCCCGTCACGCCTTCGGCGCCACCTTGCTCAACCCGTTGATGATCCGGTCCATCGCGTCGCCGCCCGTGGGGTCGGTGAGGTTCGCGAGCATCTTGAGGGTGAACTTCATGAGCAGCGGGTGGGTCAAGCCGCGCTGGGCCGCGATCTTCATGACCTTCGGGTTGCCGATGAGCTTCACGAAGGCGCGGCCCAGCGTGTAGTAGCCGCCGTAGGTGTCCTTGAGGACCTGCGGGTAGCGCTGAAGGGCGATCTCGCGCTGGGCGGGCGTCGCGCGGGCGTGGGCCTGGACGATGACGTCTGCGGCGATCTGGCCGGACTCCATGGCGTAGGCGATGCCCTCGCCGTTGAAGGGGTTCACCATGCCGCCGGCGTCGCCGACCAGGAGCAGGCCCTTGGTGTAGTGCGGCTGGCGGTTGAAGGCCATGGGGAGGGCGGCACCGCGGATCGGGCCGGTCATGTTGTCCGGGGTGTAGCCCCAGTCCTCCGGCATGGAGGCGCACCAGGCCTTCAGCACCTCGCGCCAGTCGAGCTCCTTGAAGGAGTCGGAGGTGTTGAGCACGCCGAGGCCGACGTTGGAGGTGCCGTCGCCCATGCCGAAGATCCAGCCGTAACCGGGCAGCAGCCGGTCCTCGCCGGGACCGCGGCGGTCCCACAGCTCCAGCCAGGACTCCAGGTAGTCGTCCTCGTGGCGGGGGCTCTCGAAGTACGTCCGTACGGCCACGCCCATCGGGCGGTCCTCGCGGCGGTGCAGGCCCATCGCGAGGGAGAGCCGCGTGGAGTTGCCGTCGGCGGCGACCACGAGGGGCGCGTGGAAGGTGACTTCGCGCTTCTCCTCACCGAGTTTCGCGTGGACGCCGGTGATGCGGCCCGTGCGGTCGTCGACGATCGGGGCACCGACGTTGCAGCGCTCGTAGAGCCGCGCCCCGGCCTTCTGGGCCTGGCGGGCGAGCTGCTCGTCGAAGTCGTCGCGCTTGCGGACGAGGCCGTAGTCGGGGAAGGAGGCCAGTTCCGGCCAGTCGAGCTGGAGGCGTACGCCGCCGCCGATGATGCGCAGGCCCTTGTTCCGCAGCCAGCCGGCCTCTTCGGAGATGTCGATGCCCATGGCCACCAGCTGCTTGGTGGCACGCGGGGTGAGGCCGTCGCCGCAGACCTTCTCGCGCGGGAACTCGGTCTTCTCCAGGAGGAGCACGTCGAGTCCGGACTTGGCGAGGTGGTAGGCGGTCGTGGAGCCTGCCGGCCCCGCGCCGACGACGATGACATCGGCGGTGTTCTCGGACAGGGGCTCGGTCACGGCGGGATCTCCCCAGGCTCGGAATCAAGTTCGGAATCAAGTTCTGAATCCGCGTGCCGACCGGCACTGGACATGGGCAGTCTATTCAGCAGAATTGATCACCCGGCTGAAGGGCTGCCCCAGTGAACCGAGCTCTGCCCGTGGTACGGCTGCGTGTCCCCACCGACGAGGACGCCGTGGCCTGGCACCGGGTCTTCGACGACCCGGACGTCATGGAGTTCCATGGTGGCAAGTCCGCGGAGTTGTACGTCTACGAGGAACTCACCGCGCGCCAGCGCCGGCACGACGCCGAGCTGGGTTTCTGCCTGTGGACCATGGTCGACGAGGACGGGCAGGTCATCGGTTTCACCGGTGCCCAGCCGTGGCCGCGGGACTGGGGGCCGACGGGCGAGATCGAGATCGGGTGGCGGCTCGGGCGTGCGTACTGGGGCCGGGGGTACGCCACGGTGGCCGCGCGGATGACCCTGGAGCGGCTCAGGGCGGCGGGCGTCAAGGACGTGGTGGCGATGGTCAGACCCGGCAACGAACGGTCGATAGCGGTCACCAAGCGCCTCGGAATGGAACTCGCGGAGACCTATCCGCACCCACTGCTGCCGGAAGAGGCGCTGTGCTTCCGGCTCACCCTGCAAGGAAGTGACGCAGGGTAGCGGTCTGTTACAGAAAGACACGCGGCACTTCCGGGCGCCACCGGGCCGGAGTTACCCTTCCAGTACCGCTGGGGGTGACATCTGTGCACATAACACCCAAGACGCCCGAAGTGCGCGTACCGCGTCTGGTCGGACTCATGGCCGTCGACGCGCGCGAGACGGCCCAGGCGCAGGGCCTGTTCGTCAACGCGCCGGATCGCAAGGACTTCCACCAGGCGGTCGTCGACTATGTCGTACGCCAGTACCCGCAGGCCGGTGCGGAGGTGCCGCGGGACTCGGTGGTGTACGTGTGGTTCGACCTCGGCCCGGGTGAGGGCGGCGGCGGCATCCGCGAGCCGCGCGTCCCCAGACCCCCGAGCGGCGGCCTCCAGCGCGAACTGGACGAGCCGGGCGACCCGTACGTGGTCCGCTGTGTGACGGGGCTCTGACGTTGGCTCGGACGGGGCCGGCGTACGCCCCGTCCCGTCCGAGCCGCTCAGGCCGTCTTGACGCCCCGGTGCAGGGCCACGATGCCGCCCGTCAGGTTTCGCCACGCCACCTTTGACCAGCCCGCCTTCTGGAGGCGCTCCGCGAGGGCCGGCTGGTCGGGCCAGGCGCGGATGGACTCGGCGAGGTAGACGTACGCGTCGGGGTTGGAGGAGACCGCACGGGCGACCGGCGGCAGGGCGCGCATGAGGTACTCGGTGTAGACCGTGCGGAAGGGCGCCCAGGTCGGGTGGGAGAACTCGCAGATCACGACCCGGCCGCCGGGCTTGGTCACCCGGTACATCTCGCGCAGCGCGGAGTCGGTGTCCTGGACGTTGCGCAGCCCGAAGGAGATCGTGACGGCGTCGAAGGTGTCGTCCTGGAAGGGCAGCTTCGTCGCGTCGCCCGCGGTGAACGGCAGCCAGGTGTGCTTGCGCTTGCCGACCTGGAGCATCCCGAGCGAGAAGTCGCAGGGCACGACGTAGGCGCCGGTGCGGGCGAAGGGCAGCGAGGAGGTGGCGGTGCCCGCCGCCAGGTCCAGGATCTTCTGGGCGGGGCGGGCGTCGACGGCCCGGGCGACCTCCTTGCGCCACACCCGGTCCTGGCCCAGCGACAGCACGTCGTTGGTCAGGTCGTACCGTTCCGCCACGTCGTCGAACATCGAGGCGACTTCGTGCGGCTGCTTGTTCAGGGAAGCGCGGGTCACGTCCCCATTCTTGCAGGCCCCCCTCCCGGAAGGAGCTGCGGCTTCTTCTTCCCGGCCACGTCCTCCACCCATCCGCACAGCAGCACGAACACCGCGATCAGGACCCACCCGACGCCGAACATGAACCACTGGCTCTCCAACGGCAGCCACTTCTCGAACGCGGGCACGTCCCAGAACCGGTCGATCAGCGGCACGGCGAGGATCAGCGCGATCTCGTGCCACAGGTAGATCGTCACCGCACGGGAGTTGAAGACCGTGACGAGACGGTCGGTCCGCCGGAAGCGGGTGAGCCGGGCGAAGTCGATCCCGAAGTACGACTTCGCCCACATCAGCACCGTCACGTAACCGGCGGACCAGAAGGCCTGCGCGAGGGGGATGTCGTCGAGGTCGTACGAGCCCGTCTCGGCCTGGTGGGTGAAGGCGTACCAGCCGCCGAACCCGGTCGCGGCGAGCGAGGCCACGACGACAGCGACCGGCTTCAGCCGCTCCAGGACCCCGTCCCGGTGGGCGAAGCCGAGGAGCCAGCAGAACAGGAAGGTCGCGAGGTCGGTCAGCGCGCCGCCGAGGCGGTTGTCCGGGGGCTCCCACAGGAACTGGAAGACCACGATCGGGGCCAGGGACAGCAGCAGGACCGGCACCGGGGCGAGCCGGAACACCCTCAGCAGCACCGGGGACAGCAGGACGAACCAGAGGTACGTCCGCAGGTACCAGAGGATCTCCCAGGCCTGCTCGCCCCACGCGTTGCCCGGCGGGTCGCCGAGCGGCACGACCCAGAAGACGATCTGCCAGCCCGGCATCCAGTCGTGGACCAGCATCGCGAGGACCACGAAGACGCCCCAGAACCAGAACGGCGGCAGCAGGCGGCGCATCCGGCTCCTGATCACCGTCAGGGCGGGCCGCTCCAGGGACTTCGCCATCAGCGACCCGGCCAGGCCGAACATGATGCCCATGGAGGGGAAGACCATGCCGGCCCAGGCCCACCCGAACGTGTGATACGCGACGACCCGGATCAGGGCGACGGCCCGGAGCGTGTCGAAGTAACGGTCACGGCCGGAGGGGCGAGAGCGCCGGGAGGAGCGAGAGAGCCGGGAGGGCCGAGACGGAGGCTTCTCCTCCTCCGCCTCGGCGTCAGCGGGGGCTTCGAGAACCCGTGGCTGCTCCGCGAACCCCGAGTACCCGTACTCCTGGCCGTACCCCCCGTACCCCTGCGACTGATACCCCTGCTGCTCCCAGCTCATCAGCCCACCCCCGCCGGGGTGCCGACCTCGCCGGTCCGCTTCAGCTTCTGCCAGCGCAGGCGGCCGCCGGTGAGCGCGGTGATGCAGGAATGGATGAGGACGAGGTACATCATCTGGCGGTAGGCGAGCTGCTGGAGCGGCATCATCAGCAGATACCGGTACCGCTCCTTGTCCAGTTTGAAGGCGTACGCCGCGCACACGAGCTGGACCCCGAGGACCGCGAGCCAGGCGTACAGCGCCGCCCGGAAGTCGACGAAGATCATCGAGTAGGCGGTGAACACGTCGATCAGCGGGGCGAAGACCGGCGTGACGATCTGGAAGATCACCACCAACGGCATGCCGACCCGGCCGAAGCGGCCCGAGGGGCCCTTGTCGGTGAGGGACTTGCGGTGCTTCCACAGCGCCTGCATGGTGCCGTACGACCATCGGTAGCGCTGGGACCACAGTTGTTTCAGGGAGCCCGGCGCCTCGGTCCACGCGCGTGCGTGCTCCTGGTAGACGACCCGCCAGCCCGCGCGGTGCATCGCGATGGTGATGTCGGTGTCCTCGGCGAGGGTGTCCTCGCTCATGCCGCCGACCTGGAGGACCGCCTCGCGGCGGAACGCGCCGATCGCGCCCGGGATGGTGGGCATGCAGCGCAGCAGGTCGTACATCCGGCGGTCCAGGTTGAAGCCCATCACGTACTCGATGTGCTGCCAGGCGCCGATGATTGTGTCGCGGTTGCCGACCTTGGCGTTGCCGGCGACCGCGCCGACCGCGGGGTCGGCGAAGGGCTGTACGAGCTGCCGTACGGTGTCCGGTTCGAAGACGGTGTCGCCGTCCATCATCACGACGATGTCGTGACTGGCGCTGCGGACACCGTTGTTGAGGGCGGCCGGCTTGCCCGCGTTCTCCTGGCGGATGACACGGACGTTCGTCATGCCGAGCTTGTCGGCCGCGGCCCGGGCGATCTCGGAGGTGCCGTCCGAGGAGCCGTCGTCGACGACGATGACCTCGATCGGGTGGGTGCTCTTCGACAACGACTCCAGGGTGTTGGCGATGCACTCCTTCTCGTTGTACGCCGGGACGATCACGCTGACCGGCCTGGTGACCGTCGGCCCCCAGCTGAAGCGACGTTTGTTGCGCTGTCTGTAGTGGCGGCGGGCGAGGATCAGCATCATCCCGAACCGGCCCATGACGGCCACGCCCACGATCACCAGTCCGACCGACAGGGTGGGCACCGTCAGCTCGGCGACGGCCACGGCAGCGATGAGTGCCTTGCCCTCGTAGAGGGTGGTGCCGGTGGCCTCGCGGTGGGCGGCCTGGAGGCGTTGGGCGTTCGTCAGTCCTTGCCCCTGTCGGCCGGTCACGCCTCCCACCTGCTGCTGCCCCTGCGGACCGGTGCTCGCGTTCTGCGCCTCCAGCACCCCGCTGATGGTGGTGAAGGTGTAGCCCTTCGCCTTCATCTTCTCGATGTACTTCGGTAGCGCCTTGATCGTCTGTTCGCGGTCGCCACCGGCGTCGTGCATCAGCACGGAGGCGCCCGAGGTCCCGGACGGGGTGGCCCATTTGACGATCTTCGAGACGCCCGGCTTCTTCCAGTCGTCGCTGTCGGTGTCGACGAAGACGCTGGTGTAGCCCTCCTCGCCGAGCTTCTTGTAGACGGGCCAGCTGTAGTTGTCGATCGCGTCCGTCTCCGAGGAGTACGGCGCCCGGAACAGCGTGGTGGTGATGCCGGCCGCGCCCGCGAGGGCGAGCTGTGTCTGGGTCATCTCGCGCCGGACGCGGGCGTCGCTCTGGTAGGAGAGGTCGACGTGGGTGAAGGTGTGGATGCCCACCTCGTTGCCCTGGTCGACCATGCCCTTCACGATGCCGGGGTAGCGCGAGACCATCGAGCCGACGACGAAGAAGGTCGCCGGGACGTCGTACTTCTCCAGGATGTCCAGCACCTGGGGCGTGTACGTCGGGTTCGGGCCGTCGTCGAAGGTGAGCGCGATCGTCTTGGACGGCACGGAGATCGTGGTCGCCCGGCCGCCCCGGAAGCTGATGATCGGCCCGCCGTTGATGATCTTGTCGGGGACCTCGCTGGAGCTGGCACCGTCGCGTACCCGCTGGTCGCCGCCGACCTCGGCACGCAGATAGCCGTCGAGCAGCATCACACTGGTTAGACCGAGCAGGAGCAGCAGGGCGAGGATGACCCGCGGTTTCTGCAACGCCGCGGCCTTGCCCGCCGCCCGCTCGATGCGGGAGGGGGCACGCCGGCGGCCACGGGAGGGCGTCGTCGTGGTCATGTGGTGGGCCGTTCCGGTCAGTTGGCGGTCGCGGAGGCGGTCGGGGTCGCGGTGGCGCTCGGCGGAGCGCCTGTGGCGGTGCCGGCGGGCGGGGTACCGGTGGGCAGCGCCGGCGGGGTGCCGATTCCGCCCTGCGGCCGGATGCCGCCGGGGCCGGTGTTCGAGGAACCGCCAGGGCCTCCGCCCGCGAAGGGCAGCAGCGTCGTGCTGGAGACGCCGATGCCCATGAAGGCCAGGCCCAGCACGACGGCGTAGCCGAGGGACAGGGCGCCGAGGAGAAGCCCTATCCGGCGCAGCAGCTTGGAGCGGCGTCCGGAGTTGTCGACGAACACGGGACCTTCGGCGGACCCGTTACTTCCGCGTTTGCGGCGGCGACCGCGCGTTTCGGCGCGGTTTTCGGTGGCAGGCTCGGAATGCATTCCCCAGACGTTAGGCAGTCTTTATGTGTCCACATGTGGCGTTGTTGTGAGGCGCATATGAGAAAGCTCTAGGGCTGTCTGTTTCCTGAGAAGTCCACGAAACCGTCGTCATGAGGCTCAGGTCCGTGTGAGACATTCGCTCCCCGAAAACGTCCTCACGAGAGCGGGTGCAAGCGCATGCGGAGTTTCCTGAAGCCGACGGCCGGGGTCATGTGTCTTTTGGCCCTGGCCGCGGCGGGGTGCTCCAGCGAATCGGAGGCGGTCACTTCGTACGCGCCCTACGTCAGCGCGACCGAGGCCTCCGCCAACGACTCAGCCGGCTCGCCCTCGGTGTACAACCTCGCGTTCGTGATCGCCGACGGCGGTGACTGCACGCCGTCCTGGAACGGCACGTCCGCCATCGGGGACTCGTCGGTCGCGTCCCGCGTCAGCGCGCTGAAGGCGGACGGGGCCGAGGTGCGGGTCTCCTTCGGAGGGGCGTCCGGGAAGGAGCTGGCAGAGACCTGCTCCAGCGCGGCGGAGCTGGCCGCGGCGTACGGCTCCGCGCTGGACGCGGCCGGTTCCTCTCTCGCCGACTTCGACATCGAGGGGGACGCGCTGACGGATTCCGGCTCGGTGGACCTGCGGTCCGAGGCGATCGCGTTGCTCCAGGAGGAACGGACCGATCTCGCCGTCTCGTTCACGCTTCCCGTGATGCCGTCCGGGCTCGACGACGACAGCGTGGCATTGCTGGAGTCCGCGAACGACAACGCCGTTCAGGTGTCGACGGTCAACATCATGACGATGAACTACGGGGAGTCGTACGACGGGGACATGGGGGATTACGCGATCACTTCGGCGAAGGCGGCGCACCGTCAGTTGAAGGAGGTTTTCGGCACCGGCGACTCCACCGCGTGGCGGGCCATGGCGCTCACTTCGATGATCGGGACGAATGACGTGGACGGGGAGACGTTCACGTTGTCGGACGCGGCGCAGGTGAGGGAGTTCGCCGAGGCGAAGGAGGTGGCGTGGGTGTCGATGTGGTCGACGTTTCGGGATCAGGAGTGCGAGGAGGGGGACGCCGATGAGGATGACGCCCTGACGAATTGCAGTGGGGTCGCTCAGGATGCCGGAGCGTTCGGGGAGGCGTTGGCGGGTTGAGTTTCGGGTGCGGCTCTGTGGGGGCTGGTCGCGCCCCGCGGCGGAGCCGCAGAATCGCTACGGCCCCGCGCCCCCAAAGACTTCACCTGCGCCGGTGCAGCAAGCGGCCCTGGATCACCGTAGCCACGCAGGCCGTCGCGCCGCTTTTCGTCAGCGCCGCCTCGTCCGGTAGGTCGAAGACCGCGAAGGTCGCGTCCATGCCCATGTGCGGCAGCAGGGGTGTCAGGATCGCCTCCGCCAGGCTCCGCCCGATCAGCGGGTCGAAGGCGGGCGGGCCGGGAGGGTCTTCGAAGCGCTCCTCACTCGTCATCCCCACCCGGTGCACGGCGTCCGCCACCGCAGGGCGTCGAAGGTCACCCGCCACCGCCACCACCCCGTGCGCCAGCAACCGCTGCACCCCCCGCCGCGCGCTCGCGCCCCACCGCGCGTCGGTCATGTCGAGGGCCGACAGGGCCTCGCCTGTGAGGGGCTCGCTGCCCAAGTCCTCCCGGGGATCCGGGTGGTAGGACCGCTCCAGGAGCTCGGGGCCGTGCGGGTTGAGCAGGCCCGGGGTGAGAACTCCCGGCCAGCGGCGCACCCGTGCCGTCGGATGGGCGGCCGCCAGATCCTCGTACGCCCCCACGGCCGCGAACGCTCGCCCCTCGACCAGTACCGCGCCGCCGGGCAGGGACGGACGGCCGTCCCCGAAGACCACGAGGTCGGCCGTGTGGATCGTCAGCACCGCGCACCTAGTTGGACGCGAGGATCTTCAGCTCGGGGTGTGCCGTGCCGCCCTCGATGGCTGTGGAGGAGATGTGGGACTGCACGCGCGCGTCGACCGGGTCGTTCGCCGGGTCGTCGTGGACGACGAGGTGTTCGTACGTCGTGGAGCGCTGGGCCGGGACACGGCCCGCGGTGCGGATCATGTCGATCATTTCCTGGAGGTTGGAGCGGTGCCTGGCGCCGGCCGCCGAGACGACGTTCTCCTCCAGCATGACCGAGCCGAGGTCGTCCGCGCCGTAGTGCAGCGTGAGCTGGCCCGCGTCCTGGCCGGTGGTCAGCCAGGAGCCCTGGATGTGGGCGATGTTGTCCATGAAGAGCCGGGAGATCGCGATCATCCGCAGGTACTCGAAGATCGTGGCCTGGGTGCGGCCCTTCAGGTGGTTGTTCATCGGCTGGTAGAGGTACGGGATGAAGGCGCGGAAGCCGCCCGTGCGGTCCTGGACGTCACGGATCATCCGCAGGTGCTCGATGCGCTCGGCGTTGGTCTCGCCGGTGCCCATGAGCATGGTGGAGGTGGACTCCACGCCCAGGTTGTGCGCCGTCTCCATGATCTCCAGCCAGCGCTCGCCGGACTCCTTGAGCGGCGCGATGGCCTTGCGGGGGCGCTCGGGGAGCAGCTCCGCGCCCGCGCCGGCGAAGGAGTCGAGGCCGGCCGCGTGGATCCGCTGGATCGCCTCCTCGACGCTCACCTTGGAGATCCGGGCCATGTGCTCGACCTCGGAGGCGCCCAGCGAGTGGATCACCAGCTGGGGGAACTCCTTCTTGATGGCGGCGAAGTGCTTCTCGTAGTACTCGACGCCGTAGTCCGGGTGGTGGCCGCCCTGGAACATGATCTGAGTGCCGCCGAGTTCGACGGTCTCCGCGCACCGGCGCAGGATGTCGTCCAGGTCGCGGGTCCAGCCCTTGTCCTTGGCGGTGGGCGGGGCGTAGAACGCGCAGAACTTGCACGCCGTGACGCAGACGTTGGTGTAGTTGATGTTCCGCTCGATGATGTACGTCGCGATGTGCTCCGTGCCCGCGTACCGGCGGCGGCGCACGGCGTCCGCGGCGGAGCCCAGCGCGTGCAGCGGGGCGTCGCGGTAGAGGTCGAGCGCCTCCTGAGGAGTGATGCGCCCACCCTCGGCGGCACGGTCGAGGACGGACTGAAGGTCGGCCTTCTCGGTCACCGGGGCGTGCCTTTCGTCAAGGGTTCGGGCGGTCTGGGCCAGCCTACGCCAGCCCTGTGACAGGCCGGATGTCAGGCCGTGTACGCACCGATCAGCAGCCCCGCGTACGCCCCCGCGATCAGGAACGGCCCGAACGGGATCGCCGTCTTGCGGCCCGCCTTCCCCAGCAGGACCAGGGCTCCGCCGTACAGCGCGCCGAGCAGGAAGCCGGCGAAGGTGCCCAGCAGCACGGTGTCCCAGCCGTACCAGCCCAGGACCGCCCCCGCCCCGAGCGCCAGCTTCACATCGCCGAAGCCCATGCCGCCGGGGTTGATGCGCCACAGCACGTAATAGCCGGCGCCGAGGGCGAGGGCGCCGAACAGGGCGTGCGACCAGGTCCCGGTGTGCTCCGGGACGAACGAGACGACTCCGAGCAGCGCGAGCGCGGCGGCCGCGAGGGGGAGGGTGAGCGGGTCGGGCAGCCGACGTACGCGCAGGTCGACCACGGCGAGCAGGACTCCCACGGGGGCCAGCAGCAGCCAGACGGCGATCTCCGGGCGGGTGCCGGTGGCCGCGGCGAGGACGGCGCAGAGCAGGGCGGTGACGGTGGGGAGGAGGGGGGCGCCGGGACCGTACGACCGCTCGGGGCCGCAGCTTGCGCATCTCCCCCGTCCGAGCCAGCCGTTCAGGGGGTGCCCGGCGGGGCATGTCCCGCGCCACGGGGTCTCGGGCGGGACGGAGAAGCGGTAGGCCGCGCGCGGCAGCAGCGCGCCCGCCGCCGCTCCCCACAGGGCGGCCACGACGACGAGCAGTTCCGTCACCGCCCGACCTTCGACATCCGTGCCTCCGGGTAGCCCTCGGCCTCGCTCTCCGAGGTGTACTTCAGGTCGTCGCCCACGGTGGTGAGGCGGACCGTGTGGGCGGTGGGGTTGCAGCCGGCGTGGTTGTCCTCGGCGCCCACGGCCGTGGTGACGAGCTCCGAGTCGGTGACCTTCTTCAGGGTGAGGACGTCGGTGCAGACCGCGCCGATCGCGTCGGTCTGCTGAAGCCGGCCCAACTCCTCGCCGACGGCCGCCTCCTTGACGGTGATACGGAAGGTCCCCATCGGCAGGCTCCCGCCGAGACCCGTGCCCTCACCCTCCCAGGTGCCGAGATAACGGGCGGGGACGTCGGCCGCTGCGCCGGACGGCTCGCTGGACACCTGGTCCGACGGCGACCGGGAGACGGAGGGGGAAGCCGCCGACGGCGCGGAGGCGGACGGTACGGACGTCGGCGCCGACGAGTACGCGTCGCTGCCGGGTGGGGAACTCGCCGAGTCGTCGTCGCCCCGCTCCGGCAGCAGGTCGAACAGGAACACCGACCCCACGGTCACCGCGGCCAGCGCCCCCGCGACGGCGAGCGCCACGGTGCAACTCAGCCGACGGCCGCGCCCGTTGTCCCCGGGTACGGCGGTGGCGGCCACGGAGACGGAGAGCCTGCCGGGGCCCGAACCGGCACCGTCACCGGGTCGCCGGTCCGAGGGCACCACCGTCTCGTGCCCCGCGCCTTCCCGCGGCACCGCGTCCCGGGGCTCGGGCACGGAGGGGAGACCCGTGGGAGCCGGAGGCGCCCCCGGCAACACCGCCGGCATCACCGGCGGCGGTCCGAACGCGCCGACCGGACCCGCCGCACCCCCCTGACCGGCCGAACCGCCGCCCACCGAAGGACTGCTGAACCCCACCGGTCCGGAGGGCTGCTCCCCCACCGCCTCAAGATTCAGCAGCTGTACGGCGCTGCGCCCCACCTGCTCGACCAGGGCCCCCGGCAGCCACCCCGCCGCCACCAGCCGCGCCGCGCCCTGCGGAGCCAGCCGCCGGGCCACCTCGCCCGGAGTGGGGCGCTCCTGAGCGGACTTGTCCAGGCACGCCGCCACGACGTCCCGCAACTCGCCGCTCAGGGAGCCGAGTTCGGGCTGCTCGTGGACGACCTTGTAGAGGAGGGAGGCCGAGGAGTCCCCGGGGAAGGGCGGTGTCCCCGTGGCCGCGAACGCCAGGACCGCGCCGAGGGAGAAGACGTCCGCCGCCCCCGACACCCCCTTGCTGAGGATCTGTTCGGGGGACATGTAGCCGGGTGAGCCGATGGAGACGCCGGTGGAGGTGAGGGACGCGGTGCCGTCGGTGGCGCGGGCGATGCCGAAGTCGATGAGGAGGGGGCCGTCGACGGTGAGCAGGACGTTGGAGGGCTTCACGTCCCGGTGGACGAGCCCCAGTTCGTGCACGGCGGCCAGCGCCTCGGCCAGCCCCGCGCCCAGCACCCGTACGGAATGCTCGGGCAGCGGGCCCCCGTCCGTGACCGCTGTCGCCAGCGAGGGACCGGCCGCGTACCCCGTCGCGACCCAGGGCACCGCCGCGTCCGGGTCGGCGTCGAGGACCGGCGCGGTCCAGGCCCCGCCGACTCTGCGCGCCGCGTCCACCTCGCGCCGGAAGCGGGCGCGGAACTCCTCGTCGAGCGCGAAGTGCGGGTGCACGATCTTGACGGCGACCGTGCGGCCCCCGGCGCTGCGGCCGAGGTAGACCCGGCCCATGCCGCCGGAGCCCAGTCGGCCGAGCAGCCGGTAGGGGCCCACGGCGGTGGGTTCGTCGACGCCGAGCGGCTGCATCCTGCCTCCCCCGTAAGCCCCGGGAGTCCCCGTGGGTCCCCCGTCAGGTTCAGATGCAGATTACGGCTGAAGCAGTTCCACCTTCACGTCCCCGGGGAAACCCGTCGTCGGGCCCACCCGCCGGGCGAACTCCGTGACCGCCGCGAGCTGCGGGCCGCCGAAGCGGAAGTCCAGGGTCGTGAAGTACTTCTCCAGGACCTCCTCGTCGAAGGCCTCCCAGCGGGCCGCCTGCTCCGCGACCTTGCCGACCTCCTCCAGGGAGAGGTTCCGGGAGGCGAGGAAGGCCTCGTGGACCTTGCGGGTGATGACCGGTTCGCGTTCGAGGTAGTCCCGGCGGGCGGCCCACACGGCGAAGACGAACGGCAGCCCGGTCCACTCCTTCCAGAGCGAGCCGAGGTCGTGGACCTGGAGGCCGAAGCGCGGGCCGTCGAGGAGGTTCGCCCGCAGCGCCGCGTCTCCGATGAGTACGGCCGCCTCCGCCTCCTGCATCATCAGGCTGAGGTCGGGCGGGCAGGTGTAGTAGTCGGGCCGGACGCCGTAGCGCTCGGCGAGGAGGAGTTGGGCGAGGCGTACGGAGGTGCGCGAGGTCGACCCGAGGGCCACCCTCGCTCCGTCCAGTTCGTCCAGCGGGACCTGCGAGACGATGACGCAGGACATGACCGGGCCGTCGCAGCCGACGGCGATGTCGGGGAAGGCGACCAGGTCGTCCGCGTTCTTGAGGAACTCGACCAGGGTGATGGGCCCGATGTCGAGATCTCCCTGCACCAGCTTCTCGCTGAGCTTCTCCGGGGTGTCCTTCGTGAGCTCGAAGTCGAGGAGCGTGCCCGTCCTCGCGAGCCCCCAGTACAGGGGCAGGCAGTTCAGGAACTGGATGTGGCCGACGCGCGGCCGGGTGCGAGAATTGTCCACATCGCGACACTAGACCCCTTGGGGTACGCTTCGGACTCCGGCCCCGGGGTCAACCCCTTTGCGATCTTCAAACATCCGGGTGACGTGATCTTGGCCTCTATTGCTTTCGGCTGCCCACATGCTAGGCTCGCCGCAAGTTGCAGTTTGGTTTCCCTTGCAGTACAGAGCCTGCGGAGCATGTAACCGCAGGCTCTAGTCGTTTTCAGAAGAATGCAGTTGTGCGGCACTGTTTTCACACTTGCAGGTTCTGGAGCAGGGCAACCCTTTTGGGCCCAAGGAGGGCTTATGGCTACCGGAACCGTGAAGTGGTTCAACGCCGAAAAGGGCTTTGGCTTCATCGCCCAGGAGGGCGGCGGCCCCGACGTCTTCGTCCACTACTCCGCGATCAACGCGAGCGGCTTCCGTTCGCTGGAGGAGAACCAGCAGGTCTCCTTCGACGTGACCCAGGGCCCGAAGGGCCCGCAGGCGGAGAACGTCACCCCCGTCTGAGCGATCTCGTCTCATAGTGATCCCGTCTCACAGGCGCTCCAGCCTCTGATCCGGACCTGAATGCAGTACCCAAGGAGCCCCGCGCCGCACGGCAGCGGGGCTCCTGCCTTTTCCGTGAGCGTCAGACGTGCTGCATGACCAGCACGAACGTCGTCCCGGGGACCAGCGCCTCGTACGAGTGCGGCACATCCCCGCGATACGCCATGTAGTCCCCGGGCTCCAGCTCCACCGTCTCCCCGGCCGGCCCGGCCTTCAGCCGCCCCGTGCTCACGATCAGATGCTCCACGGAGCCCGGAATGTGCGGATCCGATTCCCGTACCGCGCCCGGTTCGGCCCGCAGGTGGTAGATGTCCCGGCGCGCCCCGGGCGGGCTGGCGGAGAGCAGGGTGGCCGCGTAGTCGGCCTTCTCCGAGGCCACCGTCGGCCCCTGCCCCGCCCTGACCACCTGCACGGACGACACCGGCGGCTCCACCAGCGCGCTGAACGGCACGCCGAGCGCCACCCCCAGCGCCCACAGCGTCTCCACGCTCGGGTTGCCGCTAGCCGCCTCCAACTGGGACAGCGTCGACTTGGCGATTCCGGCGCGCTTGGCCAGCTCGGACAGGGAGAGACCGGCGCGGGTGCGTTCGCGGCGGAGCGCGGCGGCGATCCACTCCAGGGGGCGTTCGGGCATGCTGTTCGCTCCATCGGTACGATCGTTCGCCTTGACGAACACGACTCCTACCGTCCACTGTAGTGAACATGCGTACGGCAGAGCGAACAGCCTTGGTCCGTGACAGCGCGCTCGTCTGGCTCGCGAGCGGGGTCGTGGGCGTCTCCTTCGGCGCGATCGCCGTCACCGGCGGCCTGCCGGTGTGGGTGCCGGTGGTGATGTCCCTGGTCGTGTACGCGGGCTCCGCCCAGTTCAGCGCGGTGGGCGTGCTGCTCGCCGGGGGCGGGCCGGTCGCCGCGGCGGCCACCGGTCTGCTGCTCAACACCCGCACGGCGGCCTTCAGCCTCGCCGTCGCCGACATCCTCGGCCGGGGCCGGCTCGCCCGTCTCCTCGGCGCCCACCTGGTCACCGACGAGACGGTGGCCTTCGCTCTCGCCCAGCCGGATCCGGCGCGGCGCCGGGCGGCGTTCTGGATCTCCGGGATCGGCCTGTTCGCCGTCTGGAACCTCGGCGTCCTGGCCGGGGCCCTCGCCGGGGGCGCGCTGGGCGACACCGGCACCTACGGTCTGGACGCGGCCTTCCCCGCCGTGCTCGTCGCCCTGGTGCTGCCGGCGCTGCGCGAGTCCCCCGCGACACGGCGGTCCGCGCTGCTCGGCGCCGGGCTGGCCCTCGCGGTGACCCCGGCGGTCCCGGCGGGGGTGCCGGTGCTGCTGGCACTGGCCGGGCTGGTCGTCCACGGCGACAGGAGGCGGGCGTGAACGCGACGGTCGCCATGATCCTGGCGCTGGCGGTCGGGACGTACGCCTTCCGGCTGGTCGGGCCGGTGCTGCACGGGCGGGTGGAACTGCCGGACCGCATGCGGGAGTTGCTGTCGGCGGGCGCGATCGTCCTGCTGGTGGCCCTGCTGGCGACGGGGGCACTGACGGAGGGCGGCGGCTTCGCGGGCTGGGCCCGCCCGGCCGGGGTCCTGACGGGAGCCGCGCTGGCGTGGCGGAGGGCGCCGTTCGTGGTGGTGGTGCTCGGGGCGGCTGCGACAACAGCGGTACTGCGCGGACTGGGTCTGGCGTGACCCAGCCAGGGGCGCGGGGAACTGCGCGACCAGCCCCCACACACCCGCACCCACCCACTACCGTCCCCACCCATGACCGATTTCGTGACCGCCACCCGCACCTTCTACGACGCCGTCGCCGAGGACTACGCCGAGCGCTTCCCGGACGAGATCACCGGCAAGCCGCTGGACCGGGCGGTGTTCGCCGCGTTCGCCGACCTGGTCGGACCGGGTAAACCCGTCGCCGACCTGGGCTGCGGACCCGGCCGGGTCACCGCCCACCTCGCCTCCCTGGGACTGTCCGTCTTCGGGCTCGACCTGTCGGAGTCGATGCTGGCGATCGCCCGCCGGGAGAACCCGGGGCTGCGGTTCGAGCAGGGCTCGATGCTGGAGCTCGACCTGCCCGACGGTTCGCTCGCGGGCGTGGTGTCCTGGTACTCCTCCATCCACACCCCTGTGGACGAACTCCCCGCTCTGTTCGCCGAGTTCAGGCGGGTCCTGGCCCCCGGCGGACATCTGCTCCTGGCGTTCCAGATCGGTGACGAGCCCCGCCGCCACGAGAATCCCTGGGGGCACCCGGTGACGCTGGACTTCCTGCGGCGGCAGCCGGATCACATGGGCGAGCTGCTCACGGCGGCCGGGTTCGCGCCAGTGTCCCGAACGGTGCGCGAACCCCACGCCAACGAGTCGACCCGGCAGGCCGCCCTGATCGTCCGCCGCGACTAGAGCACCCCGGCGAGATCCCGGGCCGCGATGTACCCGAAGGTCATCGCGGGGCCGATCGTCGAGCCCGCGCCCGCGTAACTGTGGCCCATCACGGCCGCGCTGGCGTTCCCGGCGGCGTACAGGCCGGGGACGACCGAGCCGTCGGGCCGCAGGACGCGGGCGCGGGCGTCGGTCACCAGGCCGCCCTTGGTCCCGAGGTCTCCCGGGACGAGCCGGAAGGCGTAGTACGGGGGCAGCCAGAGCGGGGCCAGGCAGGAGTTCGGGAGGACGGACGGGTCCGTGTAGTAGTGGTCGTAGGCGCTGTCACCGCGTCCGAAGTCCGTGTCGTCGCCTTTCAGGGCGAGGGAGTTGAAGCGGTCGACGGTGGCGCGGAGGGCGGCGGCCGGGACGCCGATGGACCCGGCGAGGGCGTCGAGCGTCCAGGCCTTGTGGGCGGCGCCTGAGCGGTACCAGTCGTCGGGGAGGACGAAGGTCGGGGCGATGTCCTTGAAGAGGTACCGGTTGCGGTAGTTCTGGTCGACGATCAGCCAGGACGGGATGTCGGGGTCGGTCGGGTCGCGGTCGTACATGACGTGGACGACATCGCTGTAAGGGGCGGCCTCGTTGACGAACCGCCGGCCGGCCGCGTTGACGACGAGGCCGCCGGGGAGGGTGCGTTCGGCGAGGCAGAAGTACGGCTCGTCGGGGAGCGGGACGGCCGGGCCCCACCAGGCGTCGTCCATCAACGCGACGGCGGCGCCGAGTCGCTGCCCGGCCCGGATGCCGTCCCCCGTGTTCTCCCTCGCGCCCACGGTCCACCCGGTGCCGATGGGCTGTCGCTGGTACTGGGCCCGCATCGCCGCGTTGTGCTCGAAGCCTCCGGACCCGACGATCACGCCCCGGCGGGCACGGAAGAGGCCGGCGGGGGTGACCGCTCCGGCGACGGTGCCGTTCTCGACGTAGAGCTCGGTGAGGGGGGTGTTGAGCCGGACGGGCACGTTCGCGTCCAGGAGGCCCTTCCTCAGCCCGGCGGCCAGCGACTGTCCCATGGTGAGCGGGGTCTGCCCGAGCAGGGCCGCCTTCGTGCCCCGCGCCAGGCACTCGGCGGCGACGGCGGCCCCCTTGGCGCTCACGGCGGCCAGGGCGAGCCACTTGTAGTCGGCGCTGAACACGACCAGTCCGGCGGGGACTTCGAGGTACGGCGGGTTCAGGTGGGCGAGTTCGGCGCCGAGCAGCTTGCCGTCGAGCTGGTCGGGCTCGATGGAGCGGCCGTTCGGGAGGCCGCCCGGGAGCTCGGGGTAGTAGTCGCTGTAGCCCTCCATCCAGCGGAAGCGGAGCGGGCTGTTGGCCAGGACGAAGGAGATCATCGCCGGGCCGTGGGTGAGGAAGGCCCGCTGCCGGGCGGCGGGGACGTCCGCCCCGACCACGGCGGCGAGGTAGGCGGCCGCCTTGGCGGGGGCGTCGGGGACACCGGCGGCCAGGATGACGGGGTTGTTGGGGATCCAGATCCCGGCCCCGGACCGGGCGGCGGACCCGCCGAACGTGGGCGCCTTCTCCAGCACCACGGCGGTGAGGCCCTGCCTGGCGGCGGTGAGCGCGGCGGTCATGCCGGCGGCGCCGGAACCGATGACGACGACGTCGTACGTGCCGAGGGGTGGCAGGTCCGCGGCACTCGCGCCCCGTTGAACCCCGGCGGCGACGGCCGCCCCGGCTCCGGCGGCCAGCAGATGTCTTCGCGTCACGCTCATGGTCGGGTCCCCCCGCGGTCGGTATGGACGAAGAGGTCCGGAACGTCGCGCGGGGGTCTTGAGAAGTCAAGGGGTGTGGAGGACGTCGAGGGTGTCCCGCCAGGCAGGGGCTGCTACAGGCACTCGGTCCCCGGCCACACCACGCGAAGGTTCCACCGAGCTCAGCTCAGAATCCGGGAGCGGGGACGAACCCCGGCCACCACGGTGGTACGCCACTGGGGCATGCGTACGTGGCGCCGCTCCAGAAGAAGGAGACAGCACACCAGCACAGAGCGGGGAGCACCACCATGAGAGCAAGGGCATGGAGGAGGGGTAGTTTCCCCAAAAGAGCTCCCACCATCACCCAACTCAGGGTCAGAAGGCCCCACAGGGACGGGATGAAAAGAACGACAAGGAAGGTACTGTTCGCCGCACTGTTGACGCCGGCGTCGCAGGCACTCAGCGCTCTATCGAGAAGCATGGCAGCGAGCACCGCGAGAGCAAGCCCCATCGCCGTTCCGAAACATCCGTGAAGTCGCCGCTCACGCATACTCTCCCCATCACTGCCGACTTTCGTACTTCTCCCGACCAGATCGACGACGGAGAGGTGGCACCGCTGCCGGGGCAGGTCGAGGCCGTACCGATCGAAGAGGTCGGCCCAGCCTGCCTCGTCATGTGCCCCACGCCGGACCGTCACCATTTCTTTCCCCTCGCCCCGCTGCTCACGCAGTCGGAGTGCTTCGGAGCACTTCTCCTCGGCGTGATCACCCGAGCCCGATCTCGGCCCACACCGTCTTGCCGACGTCCCGCTCCGCGACGCCCCAGGTGTCGGCGAGGAGGGTGACGAGGATCAGGCCGCGGCCGTGTTCGCCGTCCTCGTCCCGGACGAACCTGAGCCGGCGGTCGCCTCGCGGGTCGCTCACCTCGATACGCAGCGTGTTCCCCGGCAGCAGCAAGAGGCGCAGCTCGAAGTCCCTTCCGGGGACGCGGCCGTGGGTCACCGCGTTGGCGGCGAGCTCGGCGACGAGGTGCTGCACGGTGTCGTTCACCTCGCTGTCGTGGGGATGACCCCACTGTGCGAGCTGCGTGGCGGTGAGCCTGCGGGCCAGGCGGGCACCTCGCGGGGTGGCCGACAGACGCTGGGTCAGTTCGTCGGTGGGGGTGGAGATTTCGGCGTTCACGTGCCTCAGCGTGCTGGGTTGAATCTACGCTGACCAGGAGCGACTTGGCGACGCTGAGTAGCTGTACGGGTGCGGTGGGTTCGGTGTACGGGTTGTCGCGTGGGAGAGGTGGGGCGCGTGGGTGAGCGGAGGCCGGAGACGCCTGCGGAGGCGGACGGCACGGCGGGGCTGTTCGTCGCGCTGGGCAAGATGGTGAAGCTGCTGCGTGAGCGGAAGGGGCTCACACAGAAGGAGTTCGGGGAGCTGGTGGGGTACGGCCCCGACGCGGTCTCGGCGATGGAGCGGGGCGTACGGACACTCCGGCCCGAGGTCCTGCTGAAGGCGGACGAACTGCTCGACGCGGGGGGTCTGTTGAAGGAGGTCGTCCCGGAGGTCGAGGAGGCGATGGCGAAGTCTCGGACCCGGCATCCGGAGTGGTACCGCAACTACGCGGGGCTGGAGGCGGAGGCGGTGTCGCTCTATGACTACAGCACCATGGGCGTACTGGGCCTGCTCCAGACGGAGGACTACGCCCGGGCCGTGTTCACGCAACGGCACCCACCGCTCGACGAGGAGACCATCGAGAAGCGTGTCGCCGACCGGCTCTCCCGCCAGCAGCTCTTCGAGAAGTGGCCGCCGCCGGAATGCAGCTTCGTCCTCGAACAGGCCGTGCTGGAACGGCCGATCGGCGGCCCCTCGGTGCACGCGGGTCAGTTGCGACGGCTGCTGGACCTCGGGCGTATGCGGAACGTCCAGCTTCAGGTGATGCCGACTACTCGGGTCGAACACCCCAGCCTGGGCGGTTCGTTCACGCTGCTCATCCCCAAGGGGAAGGAGCAGGTCGCGTACATGGAGATCCAGGGATATCCACGCCTGATCACCGACCGAGAAGAGGTGCGCGTCCTCGCTGCCCGCTATGGGATCATCCGAGCTCAGGCCCTCAACCCGTACGAGTCCCTGGACTTGATCGAGAAGATGCTGGAAGAGCGATGACCATAGAGAAGTTGACCTGGTTCAAGTCGAGCTACAGCGACGGCGAGGGCGGCCAGTGCCTGGAAGTCGCCGTCACCCCCGACACCATCCACCTCCGCGACTCCAAGCACCCCACCGGCCCTCACCTCGCCCTCTCCCCCACGGCCTGGTCGGCCTTCCTCTCCCCTACTGCGGGAACGCGGCCACCACGTTCAGCTCCCGGGCGCCGGTCGCTGTGATGGCGGAACCCGTGCCGGGAAGCAGCACCCCCGGGCCGTAGTAGTCGCTCGACACCAGCAGGTCCTGGTCGCCGTCGCGGTCGATGTCGCGCAGGCGGACGAGGGAGCCGAAGTTCTCGTACTGGGCGGGGTTCCCGGGGACGCCGGCCGTCGCGCGGGAGAACCACTGGGAGTTCTGGCCGGTCAGGCCGGACCTGCCGCCGCGCAGGACGTGGACGCCGCCCGCGTCGTCGACCGAGCTGACCGTCTCGTAGGGCACGCCGACCGCCAGGTCCGGGTAGCCGTCGCGGTTGGTGTCCCCGGCGGAGAGGGACGAGCCGAAGTAGTCGCGTGCCGTGGCGGCCGAGGTCACGCCCGCGGTGGACTGCGTGAGCCGGTACTTCGTCGTCGGGCCGGTGCTGCCGCCGCGCCAGACGACCACCGAGCCCGCCTTGTTGTTGTGGCGGGTGTCGCTGACCGCGAGGTCGCCGTAGCCGTTCTTGTCGAAGTCGGCGACGACACCGGTGGGGCTGTAGTCCGGGGTCGAGCTGTTGATGACGGTGGCCTTGCCGGGCTTGATGGTGGAGCCGCCCCGCAGGAACCACGCGTCCTGCGTCATCTTGTCGCTGTGGTAGCCCTGGCCGAGGAGGTAGAGATCGGTCGCCTTGTCCTTGGTGACCTTGCCGGCGACCAGGCCGGTGGTCTCGAAGGTGGCGTCGCGGGTGTGCTTGGTGACCTTGCCCGTCGTACCGGACTTGGCGAAGCCGCCGCGGTAGACGTAGACGGACTTGAAGGCGTCGGCGACGGCCAGGTCGGCCTTGCCGTCGCCGTCGAAGTCGCCGGTCTCGATCGCCTTCCCGAAGCCCTGGTGGGAGCGGGCGGTGACCTTGAGACGGGTGGCGTCGGTACCGGTGAGGCCGGTCTTCCTGCCCCACAGGACGGTGACCGCGCCGGAGCTCACCTTGCCGCTCACCTTCTCGGTGAAGTCGGCGACGGCGAGGTCGGCGTAGCCGTCGCGGTTGAGGTCGGCGGTGGCGACGTCCTCGCCGAACGCGTCCGCGTAGCCGCCCGCGTCACCGGCGGTGCCCGGGATGCCCGCGCTGGACTGGGTGAACGTCTTGGTGGTCGAGCCGACGCCGGTGGCCGTCCCGTACGTCACGGTGACCTCACCGCCGAGGCCGGCGACGGCGTAGTCGCGGTAGCCGTCCCCGTTGAAGTCGTCGGCGTACTTCGCCGGGGTGGCCGCGCTCGCGGTGCTCACACTGAGGGTGAGCAGTCCGCCGGTCAGGGACACGGCCGTGGCCGTGGCCAGTGCCAGGCGGAAGGTGCTTCGGGTGAACATGAGTCTCCTGCGGTGATCTGAGTCCGGCGGGGAGAAGACTCACGGTGGAGCGGCATGGTTGTAGTCAGGACCTCTCCAAGTCCCCTTGGCCGCTGCACCGACTGGGGGCCGGCGACTGCGACTTTGGTCGACGACGCGGCTACCTCAGGACGACTGCGTACCCTGTCGTGCTGCCCCACGGTGGAACTCCGTACATCGAGGAGGCAGCATGGCGATGTTCCGTACACGGACAAGGACAGGCGTCGCGACGCGGGCGGCGATGGCGATCGGGCTCTCGGTGGCCGCCGTACCGTCTGCGGCGGCGGCCTTACCGGTTCCGGCGACGGCTCCCGCACAGTTGTACGTCGCCCCCTGGGGCAAAGACTCCTGGCCCGGCACCCTGGACCGGCCGTTCGCCACACCCGCCCGCGCTCAACAGGCCGTACGCGCCCGGGTGCCGCGGATGACGTCGGACCTGGTGGTGAACCTGCGCGGTGGGACGTACCGCCTCAAGGCGCCGCTGCGCCTGTCGGAGGCCGCGGGGGACTCCGGCCGGAGCGGGCACCGGGTGATCTACCAGGCGTACGGCCACGGGACACCGCGACAGGAGCGGGTGACGATCAGTGGCGGCCGTCGGATCTCCCAGTGGCGGCCGGACCAACGGCTCAGGGGCTTCTGGCGCGCGGACGTGGGCGGCCTTGAGACCCGTCAGCTCTACGTCGACGACCGGCGCGCCACACGCCTCACACGCGACGGCGTCGGTTTTCCGGGCGCGTTGCAGGCGACCAGGACCGGTTACGTCACCACCAGTGCCGTCCCTCGAACCTGGCGGAACCCCGGCGACATCGAGTTCGTCTACCGAGCCGGTTATCTCGAGGGCCGCTGCGGAGTCGCGTCGGTCTCCGGGAACGCCCGCCGGACGACCATCACCATGGACCAGCCGTGCTGGACTCTGGCCCAACAGCTTTACGGGGGAACGGAGTTGCTCGAAGCCCCGAGCAGTGTGGAGAACTCCCCCAGCTTCGCGGGCAGGCCCGGCAGCTGGTACCTCGACCGCTCCCGGCCCGGGCACCACGAGGTGCTCTACCTCCCTCGGCCCGGGGAGGACATGCGCCGGGCCCAGGTGGTCGCCCCGGTCCTGGAGAACCTGGTCACCGGCACCGGCCGCCCCGGCCGTCCGCTCCACGACATCGCTTTCCGCGGCCTGACATTCGCGTACGCCACCTGGCTGGCGCCCAGCGAACCCGCCGGGTTCCCCTCCGCGTGGAGCATGTACCTGAGGCCCGGGAAGGGCGATGACGCGGCACTGCTCACGGTGCCCGGCACGGTCGCCTTCCGCACGGCCGAGCGGATCACCTTCGAGGGCAACCGGTTCACCCACCTGGGCGCCCAGGCGCTGGAGTTGTCCGAGAACAGCTCGCACAACGTCGTCGACGGCAACGTCATCAGCGATGTCTCCGACGGCGGCATCCTGATGGGGGTGGTCCCGCCCGACCAGAAGGGGACCAACCGCGGCAACCGGATCACCAACAACTGGATTCACCACGTCGGCGCCGAGTACCACGCGGCCTCCGGTATCTGGGACACCGCGACCCAGCAGACCACCATCGCGCACAACCAGGTCAACGACGTGCCCTACTCCGGCATCCTGTCCGGGCCCGGCGACGACCTGCGGGGCATCATGCGCCGCAACCGCATCCTCGACAACCGCGTCTTCGCGACGAACCAGCTCCTCGAGGACGGAGGCGGCATCTACCTGCGCGGCGAACAGGGCACCTCCTTCGCAGACGGGGCCGTCATCAGCGGCAACGCCGTCACCGACAGCGAACACGGCGACTGGAAGGTCGGGATCTACACCGACGACAGCACCAACTGGGCCACCGTGGACGGCAACACGGTCTACGACTACGTGGCCTCCATCGGCGGTTGCAGCGAGGAATGGGGCGACCGACCCGTCCAGAACGTGCGCTACCGCGGCAACTTCTGGGACGACGCCGTACCCGAATGGGTCGCACGGCGGGACTTCCCCGGAGCCTGGCCCCCGGCCAACGAGCAGAACCCGGAGGAAGGATGCGGCAACCCCCACCGCCTGACCTTCACCGACAACACCCTGCTGCCGCCCCGCCACCCCGGCCGGGCCTGCGCCGCCAACTCCATCTGCGCCGCGGTCCTGGCGAACGCCGGCCCTCTCCCGTCCTACCGCCAGCGTTTGGGCATGCCCTGACGGACGGCCGGGTTCTGCCGGTCGGGGCCGTGCGCGGCCGTCTGCTGCCGGGTGGACCCCGGTGCCGGGGCCACCGGCGGCGGACTCGCGCCGTCCCGCGGAACATCAGCAGCACCCGGGCGAGGCCGCCCCCGCACTGCGCTCAGCGCTCGTAGAGCTTCTCGATCTCCCCCGCGAAGTCCCGCATGACCGCCTCCCGGCGCAGCTTCATCGACGGGGTCAGGTGGCCGGCCGCCTCCGTGAGGTCGGTCGGCAGGACGGTGAAGCGGCGGATGGACTCGGGTCGGGAGACCATCTTGTTCGCCTCGTCCACCGCGCGTTGCAGGACCTGCCTCAACTCCTCGTCGTTGACGAGGAGTTCGGCGGGCACGGGGTGCTTGCCGTTCATCTGGCGCCAGTGGTGGACGCCGTCCATGTCGAGGCTGATCAGCGCGGAGATGTAGGGGCGGCGGTCGCCGAGGACCATGCACTGCGAGATCAGCGGGTGGGAGCGCAGCCAGTTCTCCAGCGGGGCCGGGGCGACGTTCTTGCCGCCTGCGGTGATCAGGATCTCCTTCTTGCGGCCCGTGATCGTCAGATAGCCCTCGTCGTCCAGCTGCCCGATGTCACCGGTCGGGAACCAGCCGTCGGCCGAGGCGGGGGCCACCCCCTCGCCGAACGGGTCCCAGTAGCCGCGGAACACCTGCCCGCCGTTCAGCAGGATCTCGCCGTCGGCCGCGATGCGGATCCGGGTGCCCGGGAGGGGCCAGCCGACCGTGCCCAGGCGGGGCTTCAGCGGCGGGGTGCAGGTGGCGGCCCCCGTCGACTCCGTCAGGCCGTAGCCCTCGTAGATCTCCATGCCCGCGCCCGCGTAGAAGGCGGCGAGACGGCGGCCGAGCGGGGAGCCGCCCGAGATGATGTGCCGGATCCGGCCGCCCATGGCGTTGCGGATACGGCGGTACACCAGCGGGTCGTAGAAGGTGCGGGCCGCCTTCAGGGCCGCGCCCGGGCCGGAGCCGGTGCCCGCCTGGCGGGCCTCCGTCGCCTCGCCGTAGCGCACGGCGACGTTGGTCGCGCGGTCGAAGACGGTGACCCGGCCGCCGCTCTCCGCCTTGGCGCGGGCGTTGTTGAAGACCTTCTCCAACATGTACGGGATCACGAGGAGGAAGGTCGGTTTGAAGCTGGCCAGGTCGGCCAGCAGGTCCTCGGCCTGGAGGCTCGGCGCGTGGCCGAGGCGGACGCGGGCGCGTACGCAGGCGACGGCGACCATGCGGCCGAAGACGTGCGAGATGGGCAGGAAGAGAAGGGTCGCCAGGTCAGTGTCGTCCGACTTCGACTTGAAGACCGGGTAGAGGAGCTCGATCGCGTTGTCGATCTCGGCGAGGAAGTTGCCGTGGCTGAGCACACAGCCCTTGGGGCGCCCTGTGGTGCCGGAGGTGTAGACGACGGTGGCGACCGTGCCCGGCCCCAGCATGCCCCGCCGTACACCGATCTCCTGGTCCGGGACGGCCTGGCCGAGCTCGCCCAGGCGCTCCACGTGCCCCTTCTCCATGATCCACATGTGGCGCAGGTCGGGCAGCCGGCTGAGCTCGGGGCCCAGGGCGGCGGCCTGCGCGGCCGTCTCCGTGACCAGGGCGACCGCGCCGGAGTCCTGGAGGATGAACCGGGTCTGGAAGACGGAGGACGTGGGGTAGACGGGGACCGTCACCAGGCCCGCGGCCCAGGCGGCGAAGTCCAGGAGCGTCCACTCGTAGGTCGTGCGGGCCATGATCGCGACCCGGTCGCCCGGCATCAGGCCCTCGGAGATCAGCCCCTTGGCCACGGCCAGCACCTGCCGGGCGAACTCGGCCGCCGTGAGGTCGACCCAGCGGCCGTCCTCGGTACGGCGGCTCATCACCCGCTGCTCCGGCGCCGCCTCCGCGTTGTCGAACGGCAGGTCGGCGAGCGAGCCGTGGGTCACCGGCGGGACCAGCGGCGGCACCGACACCTCACGGACCTCACCGTCCAGCCGCACGATCTCTGGTTCCACGAGCACGGGTGCGCCGTCGTAGTCGTGGCCGGACACGTACGAGAGGGACATGGTCAGCTCCTGGGACGTGCAGCTCGGTACCGCTCCGCTGCATGAGGTACGCAGAGGACGTACCGGGGCGTTCACCCGCGAGTGCGCCGGGAAGGGTTACCAGGGGTAGGACGGTGATCCTAAGTGGCTCAAGTGGCGAGTCTGTGCGGGTTCGTTGATGGTCCGGAGCCAGGACTGTGCAACCTCGACCGCAAAGTGAGAGTTTGTCAGCTATCCCTACGGCCGCTCCAGGATCGCCGTCACCCCCTGTCCGCCCGCCGCGCACACCGAGATCAGTCCGCGGCCCGGCCCCTCCCGCTCGGCCAGCAGCTTCGCGAGCGTGGCCACGATCCGCGCGCCGGTCGCGGCGAAGGGGTGCCCGGTGGCGAGGGAGGACCCGGTGACGTTGAGCCGGGCCCGGTCCACCGGGGCCAGGCCCCGCTTCTCCCAGGCCGCGAGGGTCGCCAGGACCTGGGAGGCGAAGGCCTCGTGGATCTCGACCAGGTCGAAGTCCTCCATGCCGAGCCCGGCCCGCTCCAGCATGCGCGGGACGGCGTGGGCCGGGGCCATGAGCAGCCCGTCCTCACCGTGCGCGACATCTCCCTGGACGAAGTCCACGGCCGCCGTCTCGTAGGCCGTGAGGTAGGCCAGCACTTCGAGGCCGCGCGCCTTCGCCCACTCCTCCGACGCGAGCAGGACGAGAGCCGCGCCGTCGGTCAGCGGGGTCGAGTTCCCGGCCGTCATGGTCGGTTCGGGGCCCTTGAGGCCGAACACCGGCTTGAGCGCGGCGAGTTTGGCGGCCGTCGAGTCGGGGCGGAGGTTCTGGTCGCGGGCCAGCCCCCGGAAGGGGACCACCAGTTCCTCGAAGAAGCCCCGCTCGTAGGCCGCCGCCAGCCGCTGGTGACTCGTCGCCGCCAGCTCGTCCTGGGCCTGGCGGCTCACGCCCCAGGCGCGGGCGGTGACGGCGGCGTGCTCGCCCATCGACAGACCGGTGCGGGGTTCGGCGTTGCGCGGGATGTCGGGCACGAGGTGGGTGGGGCGGATGCGTGCGAGCGCCTTGAGGCGGGCGCCGGCCGACTTCGCGCGCCGGGCCTCCAGCAGGATGCGGCGCAGGGCGTCGTTGACGCCGAGGGGCGCGTCGCTCGCGGTGTCGGCGCCGCCCGCGACGGCTGACTCGGTCTGGCCGAGGGTGATCTTGTTGGCGGCGGCGATGACGGCCTGGAGTCCGGTCCCGCAGGCCTGCTGGATGTCGTACGCCGGGGTGCGCGGGTCCAGCTTCGAGCCGAGGACCGTCTCGCGGGCGAGGTTGAAGTCGCGGGCGTGCTTGAGGACGGCACCGGCCACGAACTCCCCGACGGCGCCCGGCTCCTGGAGCCCGTGGCGCTCCACGAGGGCGTCGAGGGCCGCGGTGAGCATCTCCTGGTTCGAGGCGGTGGCGTACGGGCCGTCGGAGCGGGCGAAGGGGACGCGGCTCCCGGCGACGACCGCCACGCGTCGGGCCACCGGCGGCTTCAGGGGGCTCATCTCCACCAGCTCCTCACCTCGAAAATCGACTTACCTACGGTAACCTTACTCCAGAGTAAGGAATCTGCGACCGACCCGGGAGATGGACATGGCCGACCGCTATCTGAGCTTCACCGGTACCGCGCCGGGTCGGTTCCTCACCCGCCGCCTCGGCCTCCCGCAGCCGGCCGTGCTGCGCCGGTGGTCGTCGGAGTCCCCGGAGTTCGCGGGCGGGGTGCTGCACCTCACGGCCGGGAAGTCCCAGCTCTCCGCCCTGGAGCTCCCCGCCCCGTCGGACGCGCCCGCCGCGGTCCTCCTCGACGCCACCGGTGTCCGGGACGTCGAAGGACTCGCCGAGGTGCACGCGGCACTGCACCCGGTGGTGCGGTCGGTCGCCACGAGCGGGCGGGTCGTCGTCCTGGGCGCGCCGCTCGACCCCGCCGACCACCACCAGGCCGCCGCCCAGCAGGCGCTGGAAGGGTTCACCCGCTCGCTCGGCAAGGAGATCGGGCGGGGCAGGACGGTCAACCTCGTACGGCTGACCGACGCGTCCGCCGCCGAGTCGACCCTGCGGTTCCTGCTCTCCCCCAGGTCGGCCTACGTCAGCGGCCAGGTGATCGAGGTCGGGCAGCCGCAGGAGGCCGACTACGACCGGGACCTCCCGCTCGCCGGGCGGACGGCCCTGGTGACCGGCGGTGCGCGAGGCATCGGCGCGGCGGTCGCCGAGACGCTGGCGAGGGACGGGGCGCGGGTGGTCGTCCTCGATGTGCCGGGGGCGTCGGCGGATGCCGAGCAGCTCGCCGCTCGGCTCGGGGGCAGCGCGCTCGCGCTGGACATCACGGCCCCGGACGCGGGCGCGCGGATCGCCGAGGCGCTGCCGGACGGGCTGGACGTGCTGGTCCACAACGCGGGCATCACCCGGGACCGGCGACTGGCCAACATGCCCGCCGAGCGCTGGAGTTCGGTGCTGGAAGTGAACCTGGCGAGCGTGCTGCGCACGACGGACGCCCTGCTGGAGACGGGCACGCTGCGGCGGGGCGGGCGGATCGTCGCCACCGCCTCCATCGCGGGGCTCGCCGGGAACGCCGGTCAGACGAACTACGGCGCCAGCAAGGCCGGAGTCGTCGGACTGGTGCGCTCCCTGGCGCCCCGGGCGCTGGCCGGGCACGGGGTCACGGTGAACGCCGTCGCCCCGGGATTCATCGAGACGAGGATGACGGCGGCGATCCCGCTGTTCATCCGGGAGGCGGGCCGGCGCATGAACTCCCTCGGACAGGGCGGCCTGCCCGTCGACGTGGCCGAGACCACGGCATGGCTGGCCCATCCGGCCTCCGGCGCGGTGAACGGGCAGGTCGTGCGGGTGTGCGGCCAGAGCCTGTTGGGGGCGTAGGGCGGATGTACTCCGACGACACACGGGCCGAGCGGTCCCACGGCGCCCCCCGGACCGTTCTCACCCGGTCCCCCGCCCTCCTCCCCCTCCTGGCCGCGGGCGCCCTGCGCTCCCCCTTCAAACGGCCCTCGGCCACCGCGGACTTCCCCCGGACCCGTCTCGTGCTGCCCCGGCTGCGAGTGGACCTCGCGCGACTGGCCGCCTACGAGCGGGTGTGCGGGTTCCCGACCGGGGAGGACGCGCTGCCGGTGACGTACCCGCACGTGCTGGGCTTCCCCCTGGCCATGAGCCTGATGAGCGGGCGCGACTTCCCGCTGCCGTTGCTCGGGCTGGTGCACACGTCGATCGAGATCACCCGGTACCGGGAGCTGGCCGCCTCCGGCGCGTACGAACTCACCGTGTACGTCGACGGGTTGGCACCGCACCGGCGCGGCACGGAGGTCTCGGTCGTCACCGAGCTGCGGGTGGGCGAGGACGTCGTATGGGAGTCGGTGAGCACGTACCTGGCCCGGCACCGGACGAACGAGACCGGCGGGGAGCGGGACAGGAGCCGGGAGCCGGAGAAACACGGACCGCTGCCCGGGGTCGACGAGTGGCGGCTGGCCGGGGACGTCGGACGGCGTTACGCCGCCGCGTCCGGCGACCGCAACCCGATCCACCTGTACCCGCTCACGGCCCGCCTCTTCGGGTTCAAGAGGGCCATCGCGCACGGCATGTGGACGGCTGCCCGCTGTCTGGCCGCGCACGGCACACCTCAAGCGGCGCTGGTGCGGGCCGAGTTCAGGGCCCCGGTGCTGCTGCCGGGGACGGTGACGTACGCGGCGGACGGGGAGCGGTTCGAGCTGTGCGACGGCGAGCGCGTGCACGTGACCGGGGGCGTGTACCCGCTGACCGGGCCCGCCGCGGCAGGCCCCGCTAGCTGACCTGGAGCGGGGCACTCCCGGACGGCGTGTCCTTGAGGGTCCACGGCCGGCCCTCCATGAGGTTGCCGAGTCCGGCCCACGCGAAGTTCATCAGGGTCGCCGCGGACTGCCTCGCCGTCACGCCCGGGGTCGCGTTGGCCCAGGCGGCGAGGGACTCGGCGGCGCCCACGAGCGCCTCGGCCAGACCGGCGACCTCACGCTCCGGCAGGTCCGGATCCCGGTGGGCCTCGCGGGCCGCGACCACGATCAGATGGGTCACGAAAGCGACGATCTCCTCGCGCATCGCGGTGACCTCGGCGGCGAACGCCTCACCGTGGATACGGGCCTGGAGGTGCAGCACGGACCAGGCGGGCGGGTTCTGCGAGGTGTGCGTGAAGAACGCCAGCAGCCCGTCCCACAGCTGACGGTCGGCGGGCAGGTCGGTCCGCACGCCCGTCCGCACGGCCTCGGTGAGCGCGGCCGCCTCCCGGCGGATGCACGCGGTGAAGAGGTCTTCCTTGGAGTTCAGGTACAGGTAGACCAACGGCTTGGACACACCCGCGAGTTCGGCGATCTCGTCCATCGAGGCGGCCATGTACCCGCGCCGCCCGAAGATCTCCACGGCGGCGTCCAGCATCTGCTGCTCCCGCACGGCACGCGGCATCCGCTTGCTCTTCACGACACCCATGCCCAAAGCGTACGGTCACGCGGGCACGGCGGCGGGGGCGTTGGGCCCAGGAGGGCTCAGGAGGTCTGCGGGGCCTGGCCCTGGGTACGGCTCGCCTCGTCGACCGCCTCGTCCTCCTGGCTGCGATTGGCCTCCAGGTTGGTCTTCATGCGGTCGACCCGCTGGGCGACCTGGATGGAGGCGCGGTCGCGCTCCTTGCGCAGAACCACGAAGCTGATGGGGGCCGAGAGCAGCAGGGAGAGCAGGACGATCCACATGCCGTTGGAGTCGCCCAGGCCGCGCGGGGCGAGGCCGGAGTAGACGAGGCCCCAGACGACCACGAGGCAGCCCACGAAGATCCCGAGGCGCATCAGCGTGTAGCGGAGCATGTCAATCCACTCTTCCGTATCCGTATCGAACGGCCTGAACCCCCCAAAGGGGCACTGTCCAGTGAAGCACGCCGGGCGCCCCGGTCGTCGAAGGGGGTCAGCCCAGCGGCAGGAGCATGATCACGTCGTCCCGGTCGTCACCCGGCGCGACCCGGATGGCGTCGGGTATGCGGCCGACCTCCTTGTAACCGCAGGAGCCGTAGAAACGCTCCAGGCCGAGGCCGCCGCGGCAGGTCAGCCGTATCGCCTCGATGCCGTCGAAGGCGCGGGCCTCGTCGGCGGCCGCCGCGAGGAGGTCGCGGCCGTAGCCCCGGCCCTGGTGGCGGGGGTGGACCATCACCGTGTACAGCCACACCCAGTGGGTCATCAGGCGGTGCGTGTTGAAGCTGAAGAAGGCGGTGGCGGCGACCCGTCCGTCCTCGTCGTGTCCCACGAGCAGCCGCGTCCGCCCCTCCGCCATGCCCGCGAAGTGCTTCACCAGCTCGGGGCGGATCGTCTCCCGCTCCACCGGGGCGACGAAGCCGACGGCTCCGCCGGCGTTCGAGACGTCCGTCCACAGGTCGAGGATTCCGTCGCGGAGGGTGGGGGTGACGGCCGGGTCGAGGGTGAAGGTAAGGGGCATGGGGCGAGGCTAGACATTACGTCTCCCTCGCCTCAAGTGGGTTCCGGCGTCACGTACGTCACCTGCGTCACCCGAGCGCTTGGGCCGCCACCTCCAGGTCCGCGACCAGGCCCCGGTACGCCGCCTCCCTGTCCTCGGCCCGCAGCACGGCCGAGGGATGCACGGTCGGTACGAGCCGCTCCCGTCTGCCGTGGATCTCCTCCTCCAGCACGGTCCCGCGCACCTGCGTCACCCGGAACGACGACCCGAGCAGCGCCTTGCCCGCGGTGGCGCCGAGCACGACGATCAACTCGGGTTCGACGAGTTCCAGCTCCTTGGCGAGCCAGGGTCCGCAGGCCGTCATCTCGCGGAGGCTCGGCGCCTTGTGGATCCGGCGCTTCTTCGGCTCGGCCTGGGTGAACTTGAAGTGCTTCACCGCGTTAGTGACGTAGGCGTCCGCCGGTTCGATCCCGGCCTCCGCGAGCGCCCGGTCGAGCAGCTTGCCCGCGGGGCCGACGAACGGCTTCCCCTGCCGGTCCTCCTGATCACCGGGCTGCTCCCCCACGAGCATCACGCGCGCGTGGGGGTTTCCGGTGCCGAAGACGGTCTGGGTGGCATCCCTGTGCAGGGGGCAGCCACGGCAGTCGGCGGCGGCCCGGCGCAGAGCTGGGAGGCCGCCGCGGTCCGGGAGGAAGGGTTCGGCTGTGTAGGCGTCCTCAGGTGCGTTGGCGCTCACCATGGTGGCCGAGTACCCGTGGGGGTGGGGGGTGAACGGAGGCTCGGGGTGGGGTGCGGTGTCGGTCCCGGGTGCGGGCGGTGGGGGCTGGGCGCGCAGTTCCCCGCGCCCCTGGCGGCGTTCACGGACCCGTAGGTAGGGGCGGTGAACGATCCGGTCGGTGGGGGCTGGGTGCGGAGTTGCCCGTGCGCCTGGTGGCCGGTGGCCGGGTGCTCAGAGGCGCATCGGCTGGGGGGCCTCCCGGCGGGCCGGGTCGGGGCCGTCGTACTCGCGGATGATCTCGTAGCGGGTGTTGCGCTCCACCGGGCGGAAGCCCGCGTCGCGGATGAGGTCCAGGAGGTCCTCGCGGGTGAGCTTGTTCGGGGTGCCGTAGTTGTCGGCGTCGTGGGTGATCTTGTACTCGACCACCGAGCCGTCCATGTCGTCCGCGCCGTGCTGGAGGGCGAGCTGGGCGGTCTGGACGCCGTGCATGACCCAGAAGACCTTGACGTGGGGGACGTTGTCGAAGAGCAGGCGGGAGACCGCGAAGGTCTTCAGGGCCTCCGCGCCGGTCGCCATCTGGGTGCGGGCCTGCAACCTGTTGCGGACCTTGCCGTCCTTCACGTCCACGAAGTCGTGCTGGTAGCGCAGCGGGATGAAGACCTGGAAGCCGCCGGTCTCGTCCTGGAGCTCACGCAGGCGCAGGACGTGGTCCACGCGGTGGCGGGGCTCCTCGATGTGGCCGTACAGCATGGTGCTCGGGGTCTTCAGACCCTTCTCGTGCGCCAGGCGGTGGATCCGGGACCAGTCCTCCCAGTGCGTGCGGTGGTCCACGATGTGCTGGCGGACCTCCCAGTCGAAGATCTCCGCGCCACCGCCGGTCAACGACTCCAGGCCCGCGTCGATCAGTTCGTCCAGGATCTCGGACGCCGACAGACCGCTGATCGTCTCGAAGTGGTGGATCTCCGTCGCCGTGAAGGCCTTCAGGGAGACGCCCGGAAGCGCCGCCTTCAGCTCGCGCAGCGACCTCGGGTAGTAACGCCACGGCAGGTTCGGGTGCAGGCCGTTGACGATGTGCAGCTCGGTGAGGTTCTCGCCCTCCATCGCCTTGGCGAGCTTGACCGCCTCCTCGATGCGCATCGTGTACGCGTCCTTCTCGCCCGGCTTGCGCTGGAAGGAGCAGTAGGCGCAGGACGCCGTGCACACGTTGGTCATGTTGAGGTGGCGGTTGACGTTGAAGTGGACGACGTCGCCGTTCTTCCGCGTCCGCACCTCGTGCGCGAGGCCACCGAGCCAGGCCAGGTCGTCCGACTCGTACAGCGCGATGCCGTCCTCACGGGTCAGCCGCTCACCGGCCCTGACCTTCTCCTCCAGCTCGCGCTTGAGCCCGACGTCCATGCCCACACCTTTCTCCGACAACCTGTCCCACCGTACGTCTACGCCTCTTCGGGCAGTTCGCCGACCCGGTTCTCCCACTTCGTGGAGAGCACGATCGTGGTACGGGTCCGGGAGACCCCCTCGGTCCCGGACAGCCGCCGGATGATCTTCTCCAGGCCGTCGACGTCCGGCGCCCGGACCTTCAGCATGTACGAGTCGTCGCCCGCGATGAACCAGCAGTCCTCGATCTCGGTGAGGTCCCTGAGCCGGCGCGCCACGTCCTCGTGGTCCACCGCGTCGGACAGCGAGATACCGATCAGCGCGGTCACGCCGAGGCCGAGCGAGGCGGCGTCGACGGTGGCGCGGTAACCGGTGATGACACCGGCCGCCTCCAGCCGGTTGATGCGGTCGGTGACGCTGGGTCCCGACAGACCGACGAGGCGCCCCAGCTCCGCGTAGGAGGCCCGGCCGTTCTCCCTCAGGGCCTGGATGAGCTGCCTGTCCACCGCGTCCATGGGATCGAAGCCTTCCGCTGAAAAGTGCCTGAAGTGATGAGAGGTACTGCCGGTACTGCCACTTGTCCTACTGACCCGATGTGCCGCCGCCCAGTTCCCCCTGCCAGCGCCGGTACAGGTCGTGCTCCACGCCCGCCGCGTCCAGCACCCGCCCGGCGACGAAGTCCACCAGGTCCTGGATGTGGGTGGCGCCCGCGTAGAAGCCCGGCGAGGCCGGGACCACGCTCGCGCCGGCGTCGTCGAGCGCGACGAGGTGCCGGAGGGTCTGCCCGTTCAGGGGAGTCTCCCGTACGGCCACGACCAGCGGCCGCCGCTCCTTCAGCGTGACGCTCGCGGCCCGCTGGAGCAGGTCCTTGGAGAGGCCGAGGGCGACTCCGGCGACGCAGGCCGTGGAGGCGGGGACGATCAGCATCCCCTTGCTCGGATACGACCCCGAGGACGGCCCCGCGGCCAGGTCCCCGGCGGGCCAGTACCGCACGGCGTCGGTGTCGACGTCGAAAGCCGGCTTGCCGTCGGCCCCCCGGCCCAGCCATTCCCGCAGGTCCTCGCGCCAGTGCGCGTCCCGGAAGGAGATCCCCGTCTCGTCGAGGAGGGTGAGCCGCGAGGCCCGCGAGACCACCAGGTCTACGCTCTCCCCGGCGGCGAGCAGCGCGCGCAGCACGGACGCGGCATACGGGGTGCCGGAGGCGCCGGACACCCCTACGATCCAAGGCGTACGCCGCGTCTCTCCTGGCTTGACTGGGTTCACACCCCCGAGCCTATCCGGCGTCGCAGGGTGGGAACCGGCCAAGGGGGTCGGGGCGTTCGTATGAGGGGATGGGGGTTTGCCATGACAGGCGGAGAACTCGAGTGGTCGCGCGGTGACCGTGCGAAGGCCGCGGCCAAGCTGATGGTGGGCTGGGTCGCGCTGCTGTGGCTCCTGGAAGTGGTGGACGTGGCGAGCGGCCACGCCCTCGACGGCCTCGGCATCACCCCCCGCACCACGTCCGAGCTGGTCGACGTCGTCCCGGCCGCCTTCATCCACTTCGGCTTCGCCCACGTGGCGGCGAACAGCGTCCCGCTGCTGGTCATGGGCTTCCTCGCGGCGCTGGGCGGTATCCGTCGTTTCGCCGCCGTCTGCGCCCTGATCATCGTCGCCGACGGCCTGGGCGTCTGGCTCATAGCCCCGGCGCACACCAACACGGCGGGCGCGTCGGGCCTGATCTTCGGCCTGTTCGGCTACCTGGTGGTGACGGGCTTCGTGGAGCGCCGCCCCCTGGGCGTGCTGGTGGGCCTCCTGGTCGCCGCGGTCTGGGGCACGTCGATCGTGGTGGGCCTGCTACCGATCCAGTCGGGCGTGAGCTGGCAAGCACACCTGCTGGGACTGGTGGCGGGGGTGGCGACGGCGTTCGCCTTCAAACGCCGGGGACCTGTCCCCACCTAGGGGCGCGGGGAACTGCGCGAGCACCCCCCACGACTCGCAGCCCGCAATGAACCTGCGGACCCGGGCTCAGACCGTCAGCCCCCGCACCAGCAGATCCAGCAGCGCACACACGAACAGGGCGATCCCGATGAACCCGTTCACGCTGAAGAACGCCCGGTTCAGCCGGGACAGGTCGTGCGGCCGCACGATCGAGTGCTCGTAGACGAAGGCGCCCGCGACGATCATCAGCCCCACCCAGAAGAAGCCACCCGCGTCCGTGGCGACGGCGTACCAGACGAGGAGGGCCGTCGTCAGGGCGTGGCAGACCCGCGCGCCCCGGATCGCCGCCGGGATGCCGAAGCGCGCCGGCACCGACATGACGCCGATCTCCCGGTCCGTCTCCACGTCCTGGCAGGCGTAGATCAGGTCGAACCCGCCGATCCAGATGCCGACCGCGAGGCCGAGGATGACCGCGTCCCAGGACCAGGACCCGGTGATGGCGAGCCAGCCGCCGACCGGGCCCATCGCCTGGGCGAGACCGAGGATGGCCTGGGGGAAGTTCGTGAACCGTTTGCCGTACGGGTAGACCACCATCGGGATCACCGCGACGGGGGCCAGGGCCAGGCACAGCGGGTTCAGCAGCGCCGCCGAGCCGAGGAAGACGACGACCGCGACCAGCGCCCCGGTCCAGGCGTGCTTCACCGACATCGCCCCGGTGACCAGCTCGCGCTGTGCGGTCCGGGGGTTCCGCGCGTCGATCTCGCGGTCGATGATCCGGTTGACCGCCATCGCGAAGGTGCGCAGGCCGACCATGCAGATCGTCACCAGGAGCAGCCGCCCCCAGTGGATGTTCTTGTCCCACTCGTACATCGCGGTCAGCGCGGCGATGTACGCGAAGGGCAGCGCGAAGACCGAGTGCTCGATCATCACGAGGCGCAGGAAGCCCTTCACCTTCCCGGTCGGCTGCGGCGCCGGGCCCGGGCCCACGACCCCGTCGGCGGTGGTCATCATGCGAGGCTCCCGAGGAAGGCGTCGAGGTCGGTCAGGAGTGCGGCGGCGGGCAGCGGCCCGGTCTCCACGGTCAGCGTGGTCCCGGTGTCGTCGGGCGGGGTGACGTGTGCCGTGAAGGCGTATGAGTCCGCGCCGGCCGGGCGGGCGTCCAGCCGCAGTGCCGCTCCGCCGTCGACCGTGAACGGACCGTCCGCCGCGGTGAGTTCCGCGCGCAGCCGCTCCGCGAAGTCGGCGGGTTCCGTGTCGCGCACACCGGGCAGCTCGAAGCCGTCGCCGTCGCCGTCCCGCTCGAAGAGGACCGCCCAGGTGTCACCGGGCCCTGCGAGCTCCTCCGGTGTGACGCCCGCCTGTTCGGCGGCCAGCCGGACACCCGGGTCGGCCGGGTCCAGCGCGGGACGCACCAGCGCCACGTAGTCGGTGTCGGTGCCGATGAACAGGGCCGGGCCGCCCACCGCGATGGGGCTCACAGGCCGTACTCCTTCCACCGGCGGTCGACCTTCGCCGCCGTCTCGGGGTCGGACTCCACCATGTCCGGCCAGCCGCCGTCCCGGGTGTAGCCCTCCTCGGGCCACTTCTTCGTCGCGTCGATGCCCGCCTTGCCGCCCCAGAACTGCTGGTAGGAGGCGTGGTCGAGGTGGTCGACCGGGCCCTCGACGACCGAGAGGTCACGGGAGTAGTCCGTGTTGCCCAGCGCCCGCCAGGCGACCTCGTGCAGGTCGTGCACGTCGCAGTCGGCGTCGACGACCACGATCAGTTTGGTCAGCGACATCATGTGTGCCCCCCAGACCGCGTGCATCACCTTCTGCGCGTGCTTCGGGTACTTCTTGTCGATCGAGACGATCGCGCAGTTGTGGAAGCCGCCCGCCTCGGGCAGGTGGTAGTCCACGATGTCCGGGACGATGATCTTCAGCAGCGGGAGGAAGAAGCGTTCCGTGGCGCGGCCCAGCGGTCCGTCCTCCGTCGGGGGGCGGCCCACGACGATCGACTGGAGCAGCGGCCGCTTCCGCATGGTCACGCAGTCGATCTTCAGCGCCGGGAACGGCTCCTGCGGGGTGTAGAAGCCGGTGTGGTCGCCGAAGGGCCCCTCCGGCAGCATCTCGCCCGGCTCCAGCCAGCCCTCGATGACCACCTCCGCCTGCGCCGGGACCTGGAGCGGGACCGTCTTGCAGTCCACCATCTCGATCCGCTTGCCCGCGATGAACCCGGCGAAGAGGTACTCGTCGATGTCCCCGGGCAGGGGGGCCGTGGAGGCGTAGGTGACGGCGGGCGGGCAGCCGAAGGCGATGGCGACCGGCAGGCGCTCACCTCGCCGCGCGGCGACCTGGTAGTGGTTGCGGCTGTCCTTGTGGATCTGCCAGTGCATGCCGATCGTGCGCTTGTCGTGGCGCTGGAGCCGGTAGAGCCCGAGGTTGCGGATCCCGGTCTCCGGGTCCTTGGTGTGGGTGAGCCCCAGGTTGAAGAAGGACCCGCCGTCCTTGGGCCAGGTGAAGAGGGCGGGCAGCCGGTCGAGGTCCACGTCGTCGCCGGTGAGGACGACCTCCTGGACCGGGGCGTCCCCCGACTTCACCTTCTTCGGCGGCACGTGGGTCATCGCGCCGAGCTTCCCGAAGGCCTCGCGCACACCCACGAAGCCCTGCGGCAGCTCGGGACGGAGCAGCCCGCCGATCTTGTCGGAGATGTCGCCGTACGACTTCAGGCCCAGGGCCTTCAGCAGTCGGCGGTCGGTCCCGAAGACGTTCATGGCGAGCGGCATGGCCGACCCGCGGACGTTCTCGAAGAGCAGCGCGGGGCCGCCCGCCTTCTGCACCCGGTCGACGATCTCCCCGACCTCCAGATACGGGTCGACCTCGGCCTTGATCCGCTTGAGGTCTCCCTCGCGTTCCAGTGCCCTGAGCAGGGAGCGAAGATCGTCGTAAGCCATGGGGTCAAGTATCCCCGAGCCGCTACCCTGACCCCGTCAGGGGCCCGCCACAGGCTCCACACCACGTTCCCTGGGGGGCCAAAAGCACATGTTCCGGCTGCTGATGTACCTGATCCCGCTGGCGCTGACGATCTACGCGTTCATCGACTGCCTCAACACCCCCGAGGACGAGGCGAAGCACCTTCCCAAGATCGCCTGGGTCTTCATCATCCTGCTGTTCTGGATCGTCGGCCCGATCGCCTGGCTCGCCGCGGGCAAGCTGCGCACCCCGCCCGCGAACGGCCGCACCCCCTCGGAGTGGCACCGCAACCACCGCACGGAGTACGTCGCCCCCGACGACAACCCCGAGTTCCTGAACTCCCTCAAGGCGGAGAACAAAAAGGACGAGGCCCTCCTGAAGGACTGGGAGGCCGACCTGCGCCGCCGCGAGGAGGAGCTCAAGCGCCGGGAGCAGGGCGAGGACCCCAGGACCGACTGACCCGGCGCCCGCCGCCGGTTCAGCCCTCCTTCGCCGGGTCGGTCCCGTACAACGCGGAGGCGGTGACCGCCTGTCGGGCCGTGCAGGTCTTCTGTTCGGCGGCCGGGGCGGTCCACAGCGGGACCAGGTCGGCCTCGGAGGACATCCGCAGGTACTGGCAGACACCGTTGACGCGCAGGGCGACGGCGTACGTGTCGTCGCCCGCTTCGTGGCCCGCGACCTCGGTCACGGTGTCCTCGGCGGAGACCAGCCCCTTGCCGTGCAGGAACTGCGCGGCGCCCTTGGGTGTGTGGTCGTAGCCGGCGGCCGAGATCGTCCGGTGGTCGCTCGCGGTGTCGGGCTGTCGCGCGAGCAGCCCGCCCAACTGCGCGGCGAGACTGCCGGGTTGGCCGTCCGGCCGGGTGGCCGGGCAAGCGATGGTGGTCCGCTGCACGCTGTAGGAACCGCGGGCGAAAGCGATGCGGTAGCAGCGGACCGGGTAGGCGTCGGCGTCGACGGCGGTGGTCCCGCCGGGCGGTACGAGGCCCAGCATCACCTCGGCCGTGTGGGTCAGGCCCGCGGACCGGACGCTCAGCAGCGCCCCGCCGTGCTCCTCGGTCTGGGCGACCAGCGTGCCCTCGGTGAAAGGCCCGCCGTAGGTGCCGCCGCCCGCCGAGTGGAAACCGGCGTTCAGGTCCTGGCGCAGATCCTGGGCGAGGGCGGCGGCCTGCGCGTCGACGGCCGTCGTGTCGGGGGCGGTGAGCCGCTGCTGGAGCAGGGTGCCTCCCACGCCCGCGGCCCCGGCGACCAGGGCGATCGCCCCATACAGCAGGCCTCGCGCGACGGCACGCTTCCTCATGTCTCCCCCAGCTTCGACGGCCGCCCCGGGAAAGCGGCCGTCGCACTGTATCCACCGTGGCCGGAAGGCCTGCGAGGAGCCCTTCAGTCGACCGTGATCGAGTCCAGCTTGGCCCTCAGGTACACGTGGGAGTCGACGGGTTCGTGGGCCACCCGTCCGACCGGTGCCGGCACGGACTCGACGATCGTGCCGGGTGTGCACTCGCCGAAGTAGACCAGGGACATCAGCTCCTCGGCGGGCGCGTCGACCGGCGGCGGCAGTACCCGGTGGCGGCCGGAGCGCCAGCGGTCACCGGTCCAACGGGCCAGCAGGTCGCCGATGTTGATGGTGAAGGCGTCCGGGTCGAAGGGGGCGTCCTCCCAGCCGCCCTCGTCCGTGAAGACCTGGAGCCCGCCCTTGCCGGCCTGCCGGTCGAGGATGGTGACCGTGCCGAAGTCGGTGTGCGGGCCGATGCGGAACTGTCCCGGTTGCGGTTCCCCGATCACCTCGGTGCCCGGGTACCAGTTGATGTTGAAGCCGTACGTCGGGTGGTCCATGTGCCGGGAGAAGAAGTCGGGTTCGAGCCCGAGGGCCTCGCCGAGGAGGGACAGCAGCCGCTTCTCCAGCTCGGCCATCCGCTCCAGGTACTCCTCGCACAGCTCACGCAGTGCCGGGACCTCGGCCGGCCAGACGTTCGGCGCGTACCACTCCGCGTTGACGACCGGGTCCTCGAAGGGCTCGTGGGTGGCGAAGGTCAGCGACTCCTTGAGGTCGGGCGGGGTCTCGGTGCCCTCGGAGTAGCCGTTGGCCTCGGCGCCGGGACCGAGCCAGCCGCGGCCGCCGACCTTCGCCTCGTACGCCTGCTTCGTCTCCGTCGGCAGCCGGAAGAAGGTCCGCGCCGCCTCCCGGATGCCGGAGCGCAGGCCGGGGTCGACGCCGTGCCCGGTGACCAGCAGGAATCCGGCGCTCTGGAGCGCCTCGTCGACGGTTTTGGCGATCGCGGCGCGGGCCTCGGCGTCGCCGTCCACCCAGGGGCGCAGATCGATGGTGGGGATGCGGGGCTTACTCACCGATGTCCTCATTCCACAGTGCCGGGTTCTTCTCGATGAAGTCGGTCATCATCCGGACGCACTCGGGATCGTCGAGGAGCACGATCTCCACACCGTGCTCGGCCAGCCAGTCGTGCCCGCCGTGAAAGGTGGCGGCCTCCCCGATCACCACACGCGAGATGCCGAACTGGCGGACGAGCCCTGAGCAGTACCAGCACGGGGAGAGGGTGGTCACCATGGTCGTGCCACGGTACGACCGCTGCCGTCCCGCCGCCCGGAAGGCGTCCGTCTCGCCGTGCACCGAGGGGTCGCCGTCCTGGACGCGCCGGTTGTGCCCGCGCCCGAGGAGGGTGCCGTCGGCGCCGTAGAGCGCGGCCCCGATGGGGATGCCGCCCTCGGCGAGCCCGGCGCGGGCCTCCTCGACGGCGGTGGCGAGCCACGCCCGGGCCTGTGCGTGATCCATGGGGTCCATGCCTCTCACTCTCCTGTGGCCGAAACACGAGGGCAACGTGCGGAAAGTACTCTCCCGGCAGCCCGCAGCCGGACGAGCCGCCCCCGGCCTCACGGTCGCCGTGGGCCAGGCGGTCTCCGCCTCCGACGGGCACTGACCCTGGAACGGGAGCTGACGAGGGGCGGGGGGCCGCCAACAGAGAACGCCTGTCGGCCCTGGTGCAGGGCACCCTGGAGCCCTTTCCGCGCAACGGCTGCTCCCCGACCCGCACGGCCGCTCTGCGCGGGGCGGTGCTGCATCTGCGGCTACCGCCGCGCGGGCGCGACCAGCCACGACGGCGCCGTGCTTCAAGCAGACCGCTTAGCGCAGTGCGACGACATGCGGCCCGTTGAAGGGCGCGTAACACGTGACCGTGGGCGGGGTCCGCAGCCCGTCCTCCTCCGCGAACACCTTCCGCACGGCCTCGAACGACACCTCCCCGCTGACCACCGGCGCCACCCGGTCGTAGAGCTCCCGCGCACCCCGCGGCAACGGCGTCCCCGGCTCACCGTCGTCCTCGCCCCACACGTCCCACAGCAGCGTCTCCACCTTGTTCAGCGCGGCGAGGTCGAGCCGGATGTTGCCCGCCACGAACCGCTCCCCGAAGAACGGCCCCTCCGTCGGCGGATGCAGACCGAAGGTCTTCTCGTCCGCCCCCTCCTCGCGGATCGCCCGCCAGGCCTCACCGGCGACGAGGAACCGTGAACGGGGAACGTCCATCGGATCGAAGTCCACCGGCCAGTTGGCGGTGATCGCGGGGTCGGCCAGCTGCGCGTCCGCCAGCAGCCAGCCCCGTTCCCCGTCCCAGTACTCGGTGACCACGTGGTCGTGGTGGAAGCCGTCCGACCCGAAGTAGTCCGCGAACCCGGACCGCAGCCGGGCCGGGACGCCGGCGTGGCGCAGCAGCGAGACGTGCAGCAGCGTGAAGTCCCGGCAGGTCCCCACGAACCGGTCACCGGGCTCGCGCCGCACGGTCAGGGGGGCGTCGTTCCGCTCGACGACGATCCGCAGGACGGCGTCCATGTAGCGGGACTCGGCGTCGTCGTGGAGCCGGTCGGTCGGGTGGGTGTGGTCGAAGAGGTGGCCCTCGACGCGATGGATCATCACATCGCGTGCGACACGGGCCAGTCGAGCGGGGTCGCGGGGCAGGTCGCCGTACAGGGACACGAGGTCGCCCGGGTCGGAGAAGGTGCTCTGCTCGGCGTAGAAGGAGAGGGACACGACGGGCCTCCCGAAAGGCGTCATCGACCACGTGTTCGATTACGGGCCGGCGCACCCCACCGTGTCAAAATTCGCCGCCGAATGTCCAGGACGCGGGCAGCTCGTGCTGGTGACGGTCCTGTGCCGACATTTTCGTAACCCAACGGACATCACGCGATCTAGTCCGAACCAACTCCCCCTCCCTACCCTGGTATTGATAAACAGCGCGCATGGGGGGAATGCGGGTGCACAGACGGCTGCACGGGCGCGGAGCGCTGTTCGACACGGACCCGGCGGGGCTCGCACCACGGCTCGTGGGGCTGCGGCCCCACCAGCACCGGGCCACCGCGGTGGAGCACCCGCAGGACATCCCCTTCGTCGTGCTCACCGGCGCGCGCGGAACGGGCAAGAGCGCCCTGCTCGCCGAGCTGCGGGAGGCCTACCAGGGGCACACCCCGGTCGCCCTGGTGGACTGCGAGGCGGCCGAGTTCGCGGCGCCGCCCGCGGGCCGGGACGCCGAGGCCTGGTCGCCGGTGTCACAGGCCCTGCTGGTGATCGCCGAGCAGCTCGCGGAGCCGGTGACCGGCGCCGGACGGCTCCCCTTCCCGCGGCTGATGTCGGGCCTGGTCGCGGTCGCCGCCGGAGGGTGGCGGGACACCGACTCGGAGCGGATCCGGCGCGAGGTCGAGCGGATCCTGCTGCTCAACGAGAGCGGGTCGTGGGTCGCCGCGTTCGCCGGGCGCTGGGCCGGCGGGGTCGCCGCCAACGTCGCCGCCGCCGCGACCGGCACCGGGCCGCTGCTGTCGTCCGCCATCGAGGCGACCCTGGAGTCCATCTCCGACAACTTCGTCCACCGCCGGCAGCAGCGGGCCGCCACCTGGTGGCGGGACTACCCCAACGCCGGCCGCAACGCCCGGCGCGGACTCATGCTGCTGTCCGGGCACTTCAGGGCCGGCGGCACCTCCCGCGAACACGCCGAGCGCCATCTGGTCCGGGCCCTGCTCGCCGACCTCACCGACGCCTACACCGGCGTGCTGCCCCGCATGCGGCGCCTGGGCCGCCCCCTCGTCCTCGTCGACAACGCGCAGTCCGCGCCCGGCCCCGGCCTCACCGACCCCGTCCTGCGCGACCGCTCCGAGGGCATCGCCGACCAGGCAGTCTTCATCACCGCGCTGCGCGGCACCGGACGCCCCGCCCTGCGCAACGCCGTACGGCACACCCTCCCCGAGGTCGCCCGGCGCACCGACTGGACGCCCGACCCCGCCTCCCCCTCCTCCCGCGCCCTGCTGGTCTCCCTGCCGCCGCTGACCGCCGACGACACCCTGCACATCGTCGACGAACACCAGGCGCCGCCCCAACTCCCCCACGCCGTCCACCGGTTGACCGGCGGCAACCCGCTCGGTATCACCCTGCTCACCGAGTCCGCCGCGCAGAACGGCACGGCCTCCCTCGGCGAACTGCTCACCTCGGACGTACGGCTGCACGAGGACCGCGACGGCAGACCCACCTACGTCGAACTCCTGGACCGGCTCGTGCCCGCCGACCGGCTGGAGGAACTGACGGTGCTGGCCGCCGCCCACGACCACGACTCCGCCACCGCCCTGGCCGAGGCCCTCCTGCCCGACGACTTCGGCCCGGCCGACGTACGGGCCCTGCAGACCAGGCTCGTCGAGGAGGGGCTGCCCGAGGTGCCGGGCCGGTTCGTCGGCGACCCCTTCGTACGGACGCTGCTGCTGCTCCGGCTGCACCACCGCTCCCCGGACCACGGGCGCTGGCGCGAGGCCCACGAGACGCTGATCGCGCACTACGCGCCCACCGACGCGGACGAGCACCACGCCCGCTACCGCCTGCACCACGAACTCGCCCTCGGCGCCACGGAGTCGGCCGTCGCCCACCTGCGCGACACCTTCACCGCCCTGGACACCCGCACCTGGCTGCGCACCCTGCGCTTCGTCGCCTCGGCGCCCTACTTCCACGCGCACGACGCCGAGGGCCACGACTTCGCCGCCCGCGACGACCGGCGCGCGGCGATCGCGCTCGGCCACACGGACGCGGCCCAGCGGATGCCGGACCCCATGGGCGACGCGGATCCCGCACTGCACCTGCGGGTACGACGGCTGCTGCACGCCGTGTGGCAGCTCACCGACCCGCTCGCGCTGCCCGACCCGAGGGTCTGCGACCGGCTGCGCTTCGAGCTGGAGCAGCTCTCCAACCTGCGCCCGGCCGGCAACGCGCTGCTGTGGCGGGCCTCCCGGGACTGGCCCGAGGACGCGCTCGCGGGGCGCCCCCTGCGGGTCCCCGACGGCAACGACGACGGCGACGACGGCGAGGGGGAGGCGTGATGGCCGGACGGGGCTTCGGAGCACGGCTGCGGGAGGGCGTGTGGGAGATCCCGCTGCGCCGGTACATCGCGATCGTGCTCGGCGTGGCGGTGACCGCGGCACTGGTCCTCGCCGTCCGCACCCTCGCCCACGACGACCGCTCCTGCGCGGCCGGGGTGGTCAGACCGGAGGGCAGCGACGAGTGCGTGGGCGTCTCGGCGACCGACTACGACTGGGGGCGGGCCCCGCTGCGGCCGGTGGTCCGCGCGATCGACCGCGAGAACCGGTCCATCAAGGGCCCGTACGTCACCGTGGCCCTCCTGGAGCCCTTCACCGCGACCGACGCCGACAACCTCGGGGACGTGCTGCACGAGCTCCAGGGCGCGTACCTCGCGCAGTACCAGGCCAACCACCGGTCCAACGGGACCGTCCCCGCGATCCGGCTGGTGCTCGCCAACCCCGGTGCCACCGGAGCCCACTGGGAGCACACCGTCGACCAGCTGGAGGGCATGACCGGGGGCGAGGACAGGCTGCGGGCGGTCGCCGGGGTCGGACTGAGCACCGCCGACAACAAGCGGGCCGTCGCCGCGCTCACCGCCCGCGGCATCGCGGTCGTCGGCACCTCCATCACCGCCGACAACCTCGCCAACGGCCAGAACGGCAAGGACCCCTTCCCCGGGCTCGCCCGAGTGGCCCCCACCAACACCGACGAGGCCCGCGCGCTCACCTCCTTCGCCCAGGTCGCGGCCGACAAGGCGGTCCTGGTCCACGACCAGAAGGCGGACGACAAGGACCACGGCGACCCCTACTCGCTGACCCTCCAGCGCTCCTTCGAGAAACTGCTCAAGGGATCGCCGTACGCCCCCTGGTCGTTCAACCCGCCCGACGACCGCAGTCTGGAGGGCAGCACCGCCAACGACTTCGAGCAGATCACCCACCTGGTCTGCGACACGGACGCCGGCACCGACACCATCCTGTTCGCCGGACGCCACACGCAGTTGCGCCAGTTCATCAACGCGCTCGGCGAACGCGGCTGCCAGAAGCGGAGGTTCACCCTGCTCACCGGCGACGAGGCGTCCTACCTCACCGGCGACAAGGACCTGAACCGGGACGCCCTGAACCGCAACCTCACCGTCCGCTACACCGCGCTCGCCCACCCGGACGCCTGGACCAAGTCGCCGCCCGCCACCGGGGGTTCGGCCGCCGACGCGAGGGTCCTCCAGGAACTGGTGCGCGAGGGCCAGGGCAACGAGGTGGGCCCGATCGGTGACGTCGACCTGGAGGACGGCCAGCTCATCATCGCCTACGACGCGATGCGGCTGACGTACCAGGGCATCCGGTTCGCCAAGGGCACCAAGGACATCCCCACCCTCGAAGAGGTCCGCAACGAGTGGCGGCTCGTCAAGGGCACCCAGCAGCGGGTCGACGGCGCGAGCGGCTGGATCTGCCTCGACAACCACGGCAACCCGTACGACAAGGCCGTACCCATCGTGGAACTGACCCCGCAGGGCACCGCCCGCTTCGTGCGGATCGCCTGGCCGGAGGGGAAACCGCCCACGAAGGAGTGCCTGCCGCCGTCGTAGCGCGTCGTACCGGCCGGTCACCCACCGTGACTGCCAGGATCCCGCCCATGAACAGCGGGACTTTCACGAGACTGGTACTGGGCGCGGTGTGCGCGCTGGCGATGACGATCGCGGGGGCGCCGGCCGCCTCCGCCGGAGCGACCGGGTGCAACCAGCGCACCTGCGTCATCGTCGACGGCGCCGGACTGCGCGTCGAGACGGTCGCGGCGGCGACCACCTGGAACGGCGACTTCACCGGGCACTTCCACATCTGGGGCGGCGGGATCGACACCAACAGCGCGACGCAGTTCTGGGGCTACCACCAGAAGTTCGTCGTGCACGTCCACCGGGACCTGCCCAACGGCGCGGTGCTGTGCGCGGAGGGCTGGGAGCACACCGGCGGCGGACTCGAGTCACGCGGGCGGGCCTGCGCGGAGGTGCACTTCTAGGCGTCCAGGGTCTCCAGCAACCGCTCGAACCGGGCCCGCCAGGCGGGCTCGGTCTCCCCCGCCCCCTCGTACTCGTGCGTGAAGCGCAGGACGGCCCCCTGGTCCCCGTCCCGCTCCAGATGGAACCTGATCCGGTCGCCCCGCTCCAGGGTGTACTCGGCGACCCGGTCCACGTCCCACGCGGTGACCTGCCCCTGCCCGAGACCCGGCAGCACGACCGCGCCGCCGAGCCGGGGCTCCAGCACCTGCACGCCGGTCCACCAGCGCGCCAGCCCGTCCGCACTGCCCACCACGGGCCAGACCCCCTCCATGGGGACCGGCAGCCGCACCAGGAAGTGCAGGACGCGGCTGCTTCCACGGGTCTGACTGGTGCCCTGTTCGACGGATCCGGTCATGACACCAGTGTCGTCGAGCGGGGACTCAGACGCCCGCGTACGAGTGCTTGCCGGAGACGAAGATGTTGACGCCGTAGTAGTTGAACAGCCAGCAGCCGAAGGCGAGCATCGCCAGGTAGGCGGCCTTGCGGCCCTTCCAGCCGGCCGTGGCGCGCGCGTGCAGGTAGCAGGCGTAGGCGACCCAGGTGATGAAGGACCAGGTCTCCTTGGGGTCCCAGCCCCAGTAGCGGCCCCACGCGTCGCCCGCCCAGATCGCGCCCGCGATGATCGTGAACGTCCACAGCGGGAAGACGGCCGCGTTGACGCGGTAGGCGAACTTGTCGAGGCTCGCGGAGGCCGGCAGCCGGTCGAGGACGGAGTTCGCGAACCTGCCGGGGGTGCCGCCGGACGCGATCTTGTTCTCGTAGCTGTCCTTGAAGAGGTACAGGATCGTGGCGACCGCGCCGACGTAGAACACCGCGCCGCAGAAGATCGCGGTGGAGACGTGGATGTACAGCCAGTACGAGTGAAGGGCGGGAACCAACTGGTCGCTGGCGGTGTACAAGACGGTGACGGCGAGGCCGAGATCGAGGAGGACCGTGGTGACCAGGAACAGCCCGAGCCAGCGCACGTTCTTCTTCAGGGCCAGCAGGCCCAGGTACACGGCGACGGCCACCGTTGAGAAAGTGATGTTGAACTCGTACATGTTGCCCCAGGGCGCCCGCTCCACCGAGGCCGCGCGGGCGATCACCCCGGCGAGCTCGACGAGGAAGGCGAGCACCGTGAGGGAGATGGCGATACGCCCGTAGAGGTCGCCCTGCTCGTCCCCGCCGTGTGCCCCGGGCCCGTCCGGCACGTCTCGCGACCCGGCCGCCGACCGCACCACGACCTGCGGCCGCTCCAGTACGGCGGTGCTGCCGCCCTGGTTCACGGTGACCGCGGGCGCCTTGGCCTTCGCGTCGGCGGTGAGCGCGGCGGCGGTCCGGCCGACCTTGCTGCGGCTGCCGAAGAGCCATTCCGCGATGTACGCGAAGAAGGCCAGGGTGTAGACGGCCATGGAGGAGTAGATCAGCGTGTTGCTGATGTTGGCGAGGTGCTCGTTGGTGGCGGTGGCCAACTCGGTTGCGGCGGCGAGAGTCACTTTTCAGACCCTTCAGAGGGTGCTTCTTGGGGTTCGGGGGTGGGTTGCTCGGTGCTCGGCATCTGGTCGTACAGCACTCCCGCCAGCTCTCCCAGTTCTTCGGGTACCTTCGCCGACTCGCTGCGGCCGAGGCCGGCCATCTCGACGACCGTCACGCCGTCGTCGCCGCGCACCGCCCGCACCCACACCCGGCGGCGCTGGATGAACAGGGACGCGGCCAGGCCGAAGATCGCGGTGAGGGCGCCGGCGAGGGCCCAGCCGCTGGCGGGCTGCTGGACGACCTGGAAGTTCGCCCACTGCTTGGTGCCCTCGTAGGTGACCGAGCCGGCGCCGTTCGGGAGCTTCATGGTCTCGCCCGGCTTCAGGTTCTCCCTGAGCTCCTGGCCCTTGGCGTCCTTGAAGTCCTTCACATGCGACTTGTCGAGCTGGTACACGCTCTGCGGGATGCCCGAGTCGACACCGAGGTCGCCGTGGTACGGCGTGAGGTTGAGCACCGGGTTGAGCAGCGCGGGGAAGGTGGAGGCCGTCTCGCTGCCCTTGGTGTAGGTCGGCAGGAAGAAGGCCGAGATGCCGAGCTGCTCGCTGACGCCCTTGGCGTTCTTGTAGCCGTCGAGGACCTTGATGACACCGGTGGAGGTGACGTTGGAGTCCAGCGGCAGCAGGGCGACCGCGTCGTGGAAGACGACGTTGCCCCTGCCGTCCCGCACCGTGATGAGGGGGGCGTAGCCGTGGGCGGTGAGGTAGACCTTCGCGTCGCCGATCTCCAGCGGCTCGTTGACCTTGACGAGGGTCTTGTGGTCCTTGCCGTAGGCGCCCTCGCTGTAGGTGATGGCGGCCTGGTAGAGGCGCGGGGTGCCCTTGTTGGGGCCGCTGGTCTCGTAGGTGCCGGTGAACTTGTTCAGGGTGAAGCTGAGCGGCACCAGGTCTCCGGTGTCGAAGAGGTTCCCGGACTTGAAGTCGTCGTACTGGGTGAGGGTGTTGGAGAAGCCGTCGCCCTCGACGACCAGCTTGTTGCCCTCGGACTTGAAGAGCTGACCCCAGGCGAAGGCGGTCAGCATCACGATCAGCGCGATGTGGAAGGCGAGGTTGCCGATCTCGCGCAGATAACCCTTCTCACCGGCGACGTTGTCCCCGGCGAGGTGGGCGCGGAAGCGCTTCTTCTTCAGCAGGACGAGCGCGGCCTCGCGGACCTGCTCGGGCTCTGCCTCGGTGCGCCAGGTGGTGTAGGCGGGCAGCCGGGTCAGCCGCTTGGGGGCGCCCGGCGGCCTGCTGCGCAGCTGCCCGACGAACTGCCAGGTGCGAGGCACGATGCAGCCGATGAGGGAGACGAACAGCAGGATGTAGATCGCGGAGAACCACACCGAGCTGTAGACGTGGAAGAGGCCGAGCTTGTCGTAGACGTCCCCGAGGGTGGGGTTGTTCTTGACGAAGTCGGCGACCTTCGTGGCGTCGGTGCCGGTCTGCGGGATCAGCGAGCCGGGGATCGCGCCGAGCGCCACCAGAAGGAGCAGCAGCAGCGCGACCCGCATGGAGGTCAGCTGGCGCCAGAACCAGCGGGCCCAGCCGATCACGCCCAGCGACGGAAGGTTCGGCGAGGACTCGACGGGCGCGGTGGAGAGCTGGGAGCCGGCGGCGCCGAGGTCCTGGTCACCGGTGGGAGCCTCGGAGGCGTCGGAGGTGTCGGGTGCGGTCTTGCTCATGGATCAGATCCCCACAGTGAAGCCGGCGGACCAGGACTGGACGTCCTGCACGAGGCGGTCCCACGCGCCGGTCAGCAGCAGCAGTCCGGTCACGATCATCATGGTGCCGCCGATGCGCATGACCCAGACGTAGTGGCGCTTGACCCAGTCGAAGGCGCCGAGCGCCTTGCGGAAGGCGACCGCGGCGAGCACGAAGGGCACCCCGAGGCCGAGGCAGTAGGCGACGGTCAGTATGGCACCGCGGCCCGCGCTGCCCTGCTGGGAGGACAGGGCGATCACCGAGGCGAGGGTCGGGCCGATGCAGGGGGTCCAGCCGATGCCGAACAGCGCGCCGAGCAGCGGGGCGCCGACCAGGCCCATGGTGGGCTTGTTGTGGAAGCGGAACTCCCGCTGGGTCATCCAGGGCATCAGGCCCATGAAGAAGACGCCCATGAGGATCATGAGCACGCCCAGCACCTTGGACAGCACGCCCTGGTTCTCCTGGAGCGTCTGGCCGAAGTAGCCGAACAGCGCCCCGCTGGAGACGAACACCGCGGTGAAGCCGAGCACGAACAGGGAGGCGCCCGCGACCATCCGGCCGCGCCGGGCCTCGGCCAGGTCGGTGCCGGTCACGCCGGTGACGTACGACAGATAGCCGGGGACCAGTGGCAGGACGCACGGGGAGAAGAAGGAGACGAGGCCGCCGAGGACCGCGATGGGCAGGGCGACGAGCAGGGCACCGTTGAGGACGGTGCCGTTGTAGCCCGTCTCGGCGGCGAGCGTGACGACTGCGCTCACGTCACTTCTCCGCGAGGACCGGGTCGATCATCTTGCGCAGCTTGCTCTCGCTGAGCGCGGCCAGTGAGCGGGCGGCGATCTTCCCGTCCCGGTCGATGACGAGCGTGGAGGGCACGGCCTGCGGGTTGAGGGTGCCCTTGGAGAATCGGAGCATCAGCTTGCCGGTCGGGTCGTACAGGCTGGGGAAGGTGATGCCCATGTCCTTCTCGAAGGCGCGGGCGTTCTGGACGCTGGTGTCGCGGGTGTTCACCCCGACGAACTGCACGTCCTTGTCCTTGAGCTGCTTGTAGACCGCTTCCAGGTTGGGTGCCTCGGCCCGGCAGGGGGCGCACCAGGAGCCCCACATGTTCAGGACGACGACCTTGCCCTTGTAGTCGGCGACGTCGAGCCGGCCGCCGTCGACGGTCTTGCCGGACAGGTCGGGGGCGGCGCCCCGGTCTCCCTGCTTGGCCGTCGAGATGCCGTCCGCACCCATGATGAAGTTGGTGTCGCCGCCTCCGCCCGAGGTGCCGCCCGAACTGCAGGCGGACAGGGTCAGCGCCGCGACTGCGGCACCCGCGGTGAGCAGGGTGGTGCGGACTCGGGAGCGGCTACGGCTGGCGGCACTCATGTGAAAAGTTTCGCATGCCCGTTCCGGGGATCTTGGGCACCCCCCTTGCGGGCGGAAACCCGCATTTCAGGCAGCGTTCGAGGAGGGTGCCGAGGGCGGTGTGGAGGACCCCTTGAGGAACGTCTTCCAGCCGCCCGCCGGCTCCTGGCCGACATCGAGCGTGCGCAGCTTGGCGAGCACCTCCGGCTTCTGCACGTCCATCCAGTCGACGAACTGGCGGAAGGAGACCATGCGGACGTCGGCGCCCTTCTCCTTCTCCCGCGCGATGTGCTTGAAGGCCTGCTCGACGGCGTCCATGTAGAGGCCGCCGTTCCAGTGCTCGAAGTGGTTGCCGACGAAGAAGGGGGCGCGGTTGGTCTCGTAGGCGCGCTGGAAGCCGGCGATGTAGGCGCCGGCGGACTGCTCGCGCCAGGCCGGGTAGTTGTGGGCGGGCGCGTTGGTCGAGTTGATCGACTGGTTGGCCAGCATGTTGTAGTCCATGGACAGGACCTCGAAGCCGCGGCCGGGAAAAGGTATCGCCTGGAGCGGCAGGTCCCAGATGCCGTTCTTCTTCTGGGGCCAGATCTGGCGGCCGCCGGGCGAGGAGGCGTCGTAGCGCCAGCCGAGCTCGCGGGCGGTGGGCAGCAGGTTGTCCTGGCCGAGGAGGCAGGGGGTGCGGCCGCCGACGAGTTCCTTGTCGTAGTCGAAGGGCAGCGCGGGCAGGTCGGTCCAGCCGGTGTTGGTGCGCCACTCCTTGACGAAAGCTTTCGCCTGCTCGATCTCGCTCTTCCACTGCTGGGGCGTCCAGTTGCCGACGGTGCCGTGGCCGGAGCAGAAGTGGCCGTTGAAGTGGGTGCCGATCTCGTGTCCCTCGAGCCAGGCCCGGCGGACGTTCGTCAGGGTCGCCTTGACGTGCTCGTCGGTGAGGTAGCCGATGTCGGAGGCACCGCGGGGGTTGTTCGGGGGGTCGTAGAGGCGCTTCTTCGACTCGGGCAGCAGATACAGCCCGGAGAGGAAGAAGGTCATGTGCGCGTCGTGCTTGCGGGCGAGGTCGAGGAAGCGCGGGAAGAGGCCGTTGCCGACCTCGCCGGCGCCGTCCCAGGAGAAGACGACGAACTGCGGCGGGGTCTGCCCGGGCTCCAGCGGCACCGGCTTGGCGGGCTGGTGGGGCTGCTTGCCGGTGAAGGAGGTCGAGCCGTCGCCGATGGGGCGGGCGGTGACCGGCTTCTTGCTGGGCGAGGCGCTGGGACCCGAGGCGTGGGTCACCCCGTCGGACCCGGTGAGGGTTCCGCAGGCCGAGAGTCCCACGGCGGCCGCGGCGCCCGCGCCCAGGCCTATCGCTCCCCTTCGGGTGAGAGAGTGCATGCTTCCCCGATTCGTCACGTTCTCCGGTGGTCACCCAGTCAGAGGACGTGACGAGGGGGAAGGTTCCGGCGATATTTGCGGATTCGGTAACAGGAACGCGCCCCTCAAGGGGCGCGGGGAACTGCGCGACCAGCCACGACGGCGCCGCAGCCCCCCACGATCTTCTTGCTCGGTTCCCCGCGGAGCGCTACGCCCCGAACGCTTTGCTCTTGCCCTTCACCGGCTTGGCCCCGGCGCGGAGATGCACCGGCACCAGGTCGATCGCCGGCTCGCTGTACCCCACGGACACGATCCGGTCGCCCTGGTACGTGAAGGACGTCAGGGAGGCGAGCGTGCACTGCCGCTTGCGCGGGTCGTGCCACAGCCGCCGCTTCTCGACGTACGACCGCACGATCCAGATCGGCAACTGGTGGCTGACCAGCACGGCCTCGTGGCCGCGCGCCCGGTCCCTGGCCGCGTCCAGCGCGCCCTTCATCCGGACGACCTGGTCGATGTACGGCTCCCCCCACGACGGCTTGAAGGGGTTGACGAGGTGCTTCCAGTTGTCCGGGTTCTTCAGGGCCCCGTCGCCGACGCCGAAGGTCTTGCCCTGGAAGACGTTCTCCGCCTCGATGAGCCGCTCGTCGGTCGCGATGTCGAGGCCGTGCGCCTTGGCGATCGGCGTGGCGGTCTCCTGCGCCCGCTCCAGCGGGGAGGCGCAGACGTAGGTGACGTCCCGGGACGCGAGGTGCTCGGCGACCCGGTCGGCCATCTGCCGCCCGAGCTCGGAGAGGTGGTAGCCCGCGAGACGGCCGTAGAGGACACCGTCGGGGTTGGCGACCTCGCCGTGCCGCATCAGGTGGACGACGGTGATGTCGCTGTTGGTCGGGGTGCTCATGCCGCTGTGGCCTCCGCCGCCGCTCGGGCCGCCGCCGGGAGGGCGTCGGCGATGCGCTGAACCGCCTGGTCGTCATGGGCCGTGGAGACGAACCACGACTCGAAGGAGGACGGCGGCAGGTAGACGCCGTTCTCCAGGAGGGAGTGGAAGAACGCGGTGAACCGGAAGGACTCCTGCGCCTTGGCGTCCTCGTAGTCGCGCACCGGCCGGTCGGTGAAGAACACCGAGAACATGTTGGAGGCGCTCTGGACGGTGTGCGCGACGCCTTCCTTGCCGAGCGCCTCCGAGACGAGCGAGCGGATCTGCTCGGACACGGCGTCGACCTTGGCGTAGGCCGCCTCGTCGAGCAGCCGCAACTGGGCGAGGCCGGCGGCGGTGGCGACGGGGTTCCCGGAGAGGGTGCCGGCCTGGTAGACGGGGCCGGCGGGAGCGAGGTGCGCCATGACATCGGCACGCCCCCCGAAGGCGGCGGCGGGGAACCCGCCACCCATGACCTTCCCGAAGGTCATGAGGTCGGGCCGGACGCCGTCGATGCCGTACCAGCCGGAACGGCTCGTCCGGAACCCGGTCATGACCTCGTCGGAGATGTAGAGGGCGCCGTTCTGCGCGCAGGCGTCCTTCAGTCCCTGGTTGAACCCGGGCAGCGGCGGCACGACGCCCATGTTGCCGGGCGAAGCCTCGGTGATCACACAGGCGATCTCGCCGGGGTGGCGGTGGAAGGCCTCGTGGACGGCTTCGAGATCGTTGTACGGCAGCACGATCGTGTCGCCTGCCTGGGCGCCGGTGACGCCCGGGGTGTCGGGAAGCGCGAACGTGGCCACACCACTGCCGGCCGCGGCGAGCAGCGAGTCGACGTGACCGTGGTAGCACCCGGCGAACTTGATGACCTTGGTGCGCCGGGTGAAACCGCGGGCGAGCCGGATCGCGGACATGGTGGCCTCGGTCCCGCTGGAGACGAGCCGTACCTGGTCGACGGGCTCGACCCGGGCGACGATCTCCTCCGCGAGCGCGACCTCTCCCTCGCCCGGGGTGCCGAAGGAGGTGCCCTTCGCCACCGCTTCCTGGACGGCGGCGATGACCTCGGGGTGCGCGTGCCCGAGGATCATGGGGCCCCAGGAGCAGACGAGGTCGACGTACTCCCGCCCGTCGGCGTCCGTCAGATAAGGCCCGGTGCCGGACACCATGAAGCGGGGGGTGCCGCCCACGGCACGGAAGGCGCGGACCGGGGAGTTCACGCCGCCCGGTGTGACGGCGGACGCGCGGTCGAACAGGGCCTGCGAGACAGGCGCCTCGTATGAATAGGGCAATTCACTCATATCCTGCGACTTCTCCGACCTTCTCCGGTTTGTTCGGCTTTCTCGGACTCCGTTGCCGGTGACTACCTCAGGGTAGGCCAGCCCTCGAAACCCCCCGGCGCCCCACGATCTGCGAAACTGGATGCAGATACACACAGCTCACGGAGACGATGGCACGCGGTCGGTTGTTCAGGGGCTGCGAAGATCCTGCGGACAGGTGTTTCAACGCACGTTTCGGCGGGCGGCCGTGGGGGAGGTCACTGACACGATGATCGGGTTGCGCGGCGGGGCCTGCGCGTCCTAGAAAAGCAGTCGGGTGGAGATATGCATCGCGGTGGCGGACTGGGCGAGGGGACTGATGACCTGGGTCCTCGACGTGCCCGGCGGGGAAGGCACCGGCGCGAGGCGGAGGAAGCGGCCGAGACACGTCAGGGACGCGGTGCCCCGGGCACCCCGGATGAGTCGGAACGCGACGAGCGACGTATCGAACGTCGGATCGATCCGTTGAGGGCGGGAAGCAGGAATGGTGGTCGGGTGGGGGTGACGTACAAGTACTTCGGCGCGCCCGACGGCGCGACCGCGGCCCGTGTCCCGATCTCGATGCGCCCCGAGGAACTCGGCGGCGACGAGCTCGGCATGAACGGCATGTTCACCAAGATCAAGCCGGAGACCATGGCGGCGATGGTCCTCACCGGCATCGAAGGCGTCCCCCTCCACAAGGTCCCCCCGCTCGAACTGGTCGTCCTGCACCCCGACTACGCGGTGGTCAAGCTCCCCATGACGGTCGTGGACCCCCTGCGCGGCATAGGCGAGGAAGCGGTCGGCGCGGCGGCGTTCATCTGGTCGACGGTCCCGGACCGGGGCGGCCCGCGGGACGCGTTCAACGTGTACCAACTGCTGCACGAGTGGCAGGACTTCAGTCATCGGTTGCATGAGGCGGGGCATCAGCCGTACTGCCTTGTGTGGCCGTGAACAGCAAAGGAAGGGGCGGGGTCCGAGGACCCCGCCCCTTCCTTCGAGTAGGCGCACTCGGGCGGCCCGCGCTCAGGCCGCCTTGCGGCCCCGCTCCCCGTGCGCCCGGATGATGTCCGCGTACCGGTACCCCGTGCCCTTGATCGTCCGTCGCTGCGTCTCGTAGTCGACGTGGACCAGGCCGAAGCGCTTGTCGTAGCCGTAGGCCCACTCGAAGTTGTCGAGCAGGGACCAGGCGAAGTAGCCGGCCAGGGGGGCGCCCTTGCGGGCGGCGGAGGCGCAGGCGGCCAGGTGGTCGGTCAGGTACCGCTGGCGTTCCGGGTCGTCGACCGTGCCGTCGGGGCGTACGACGTCGGGGTAGGCGGAGCCGTTCTCGGTGACGTAGAGCTTGCGGACGCCGTACTCGTTCGTGAGGCGAAGCAGGAGGGTCTCGATGCCGTTCGCGTCGATCTCCCAGTCCATGCCGGTGCGCGGGACGCCGGGGCGGGAGATCTGGCGGGCCCGGGGCGCCGGGCCCGTGGGGTCGTCGGCGACGGTGATCGGCATGTAGTAGTTGAGGCCGAGCCAGTCCAGGGGGGTGGCGATGACCGACAGGTCGCCGTCGCGCTCCGGGAGTTCGACGCCGTAGACCTCGCGCATGTCCGCCGGGAAGCCTCGGCCGTGGACCGGGTCGAGCCACCAGCGGTTGGTGTGGCCGTCCATGCGGCGGGCGGCGGCGAGGTCCTCGGGCCGGTCGGTGGCCGCGTGGATCGTGGAGAGGTTGGTGACCAGGCCGACCTGGGCGGAGGGGGACGCGGCGCGGATCGCCCGCGCGGCCAGGCCGTGGCCGAGGAGCAGGTGGTAGGAGGCGCGGACGGCGGCCGTGAGGTCGGTCAGGCCGGGGGCCATGGTGCCTTCCAGGTGGCCGATCCAGGCCGAGCACAGGGGTTCGTTGAGGGTGGTCCAGTGGTGGACCCGGTCGCCGAGCCGCTCGGCCACGACCGAGGCGTACGCGGCGAAGTGCTCGGCGGTGTCGCGGGCGGGCCAGCCGCCGCGGTCCTGGAGGACCTGGGGCAGGTCCCAGTGGTAGAGGGTGACGGACGGGGTGATCCCGGCGGCCAGCAGGGCGTCGATCAACTCGTCGTAGAAGTCGAGGCCCTTGGGGTTGACCGGGCCGTCGCCGCCCGGGATCACGCGCGGCCAGGCGACGGACAGGCGGTAGGCGTTGGTGCCGAGGCGGCGCATCAGGTCGATGTCCTCGCGCCAGCGGTGGTAGTGGTCGCAGGCGACGTCGCCGGTGTCGCCGCCCGCGACCTTGCCGGGGGTGTGCGAGAAGGTGTCCCAGATCGACGGCGAGCGGCCGTCCTCCGACACGGCTCCCTCGATCTGGTAGGCCGCCGTGGCCGTGCCCCACAGGAAGTCGTGCGGGAGTGCGGCGAGGTCGATGCTCACGAAAGTCCTTTCACGATGGGTCACTTGACGGCGCCCGCCGTCAGCCCGGCGACGAGATAGCGCTGGAGCAGCAGGAACCCGGCGACCACGGGGACGCTGACGACCAGCGAGGCGGCCATGATCTGGTTCCAGTACACGTTGTTGAGCGTGGAGTAGCCCTGGAGTCCGACGGCGAGGGTGCGGGTGGTGTCGTTGGTCATGACGGAGGCGAAGAGCACCTCGCCCCACGCGGTCATGAAGGCGTAGACGGCGACCGCGACGATCCCGGGGATCGCGGCCGGCACGACGACCCGGAAGAGCGCGCCGAGCGGCCCGCAGCCGTCGACCAGCGCGGCCTCGTCCAGGTCGCGCGGCACCGAGTCGAAGTACCCGATCAGCATCCAGATCGAGAACGGCAGGGAGAAGGTCAGATACGTCAGGATCAGCCCGCCGCGCGAGCCGAACAGGGCGATCCCGGTGGCGTTGCCGATGTTGACGTAGATCAGGAAGAGGGGGAGGAGGAAGAGGATCCCGGGAAACATCTGCGTGGACAGCACGGTGACCGTGAAGACGCGCTTGCCGCGGAACTCGTAGCGGCTGACGGCGTACGCGGCGAACACCGCGATCACCACCGAGCAGACGGTCGCCGCGCCCGCCACCACCAGCGAGTTCACGAAGTACCGGGCGAGCGGGATGGTCGACCAGATGTCGATGTACGGCCGGAGGGTCAACCGGCTGGGCAGCCAGTGGAATTCGCCCGTGACGTCCGCGAGCGGCTTCAGCGAGCTGGAGACCATGACGTAGACCGGCAGCAGGACGAAGCCGGTGAGCAGGGTGAGGAAGATCCGCCGGGACCAGAAGAACGAACGCGGCGGTGCCATCGGCGAGTTGGTGCTAGCCACGGGCCGGCTTCCTTCCCCGGGAGGTCAGCAGGAGGTAGACGCCCGTCACCACGAGCAGGAACAGCAGCAGGAGCACGGACATGGCGGAGCCGGTGCCGAAGTTCCAGGTGACGAAGGACGCCTGGTAGATGTGGACCGAGATGAGGTCCGCGGCTTCCGGAGCCGACTTGCCGAACAGGACGAACGGCGTGTTGAAGTCGTTGAACGTCCACAGAAACAGCACCAGGAGCAGCACCTGGTTGACCGGCCGCAGCGACGGCAGCGTGATGCGGCGGATCTGCTGCCACATCCCGGCGCCGTCCAGGGCCGCCGCCTCGTACAGCTCGTCGGGGATGTTCTGCAGTCCGGCCATGACGATGAGGAAGGCGAACGGCCAGCCCTTCCACACCGAGACGGTCAGCAGGGCCCAGAAGCTGTTGTCGCCGATCAGCCAGAAGGACGGCTTGTCGGTGAGGTGGAGCTGGTCGTGCAGGACGTGGTTCACCAGGCCGTTGTCGTGCTGGAACATGAACACCCAGGTGATGACGGCCGCGTAGACCGGCAGGGCGTACGGGATGAGGAACAGCGCCCGCAGCAGGCCCCGGCCGCGGAAGGTGTCCTGCAGGTAGACCGCCGCCGCGGTGCCGATCAGCCAGCACAGGCCGACCGACAGCAGGGTGAAGGCGACGGTGACGAGGAACGAGTGCAGCAGCGCCTCGCCGACCGGGGCGTCGAAGTCCACCGACACCTTGTAGTTGTCGAGGCCGGACCAGGGCGCGGTGCCCCAGTCGCGGATGTAGAACTGCGTGAGCTCCTTGAAGCTCATCACGATGCCGATCACCATCGGCACCAGGTGGACCAGGAGTTCGAGGAGCAGGGCCGGCAGCAGGAGCAGGTACGGCAGCCCGATGCGGCGGATCCTTCCGGGGCGGCGGCGGGGACCGGGCCGCTCCACCCCGGAGGGGGTTTCGTGCGCGGCCGTCCCCGCGGGCGCGGTGGTGGTCATCGTGCTCACTTCGTCGGCATCTGCTGCTGGGCCTTGTCCAGCGCCGCCTTCACCGACTCGGTGGTGACCGCGCGTCCGGCGGCCGCGTCGGCGAACAGGTCCTTGACGGCGGTCCCCACGGCCGTCTCGAACTGCGACTCGTCGGCGACCTGCGGCAGGGCGGCCGCGCTGGTGGCGAGGGTGTCCTTGAGGACCTTGTTGGCGCCCGAGCTGAAGACGGAGTCCTGCTGCACGGTCTTCACCGGCGGGATGGAGCTGTAGGCGGTGTTGAGGATCTTCTGCTCGGCGTCGCTGGTCATGAACTTCACGAACTTCTTGGCGCCGTCGATGTTGTCCGTGTTCTTGAAGACGGCGAGGTTGATGCCCATGACGGCCGAGTTGACCTGGGTGCCGCCGCCCGGGGTGCCGGACTGCACGGGCACGGGCGCGATGCCGTACTCGTCCTCGCTCATGCCCTGGGACTTGAGGTTGGCGGACGCGGACTGCCACAGCAGCATGGCCTGGTTGCCCTTGGCGAAGTCGCTGACCGACTGGTTCTGGGCGTACTCGGCGTCGCCGGCCGGGATGACCTTGTCCTTGGCCATGAGGTCGACGTACTGCTTGACGGCGGCCACCACGTTGTCGTTCGTGAAGTCGGGCTTGCCGTCGGAGGTGAAGAAGTCGGCTCCGTGCTGCTTGGCGAAGACGAAGACGTGGTGGATGTTCTCGGAGAGGTTCGCGCCCTCGGCGCCGAGCGCGGACTTGCCCTTGGCCTGGATCTTCTTGCCGTCGGCGATCAGTTCGTCCCAGGTGGCCGGGGGCTTGCTGATGCCGGCGTCGGTGAAGATCTCCTTGTTGTAGTAGAGGGCGTAGGCCATGGAGTAGAGCGGGACCGCGGCCGGGTCCTGGCCCTGGGCGCCGGTGGAGCCGAGCGCGGAGTCGACGAAGCGGTCCTTGCCGCCGATCGCGGCGAAGTTCTTCGTGTCCCAGGGCAGCAGTGCGCCGGTGGCCTGGAGGGAGGCGCTCCAGGTGTTGCCGATGTTGAGGACGTCGGGGCCCTGCCCCGAGGTGGTCGCGGTGAGGATCCGGTTGAGCAGGTCGGACCAGGGCACGACCTCGACCTTGACCTTGATGCCGGTCTGCTTCTCGAACTTGTCGAGCTCGGGCTGGAGGACCTTCTTGTCGACCTCGATGCTGGCGCCCTGGTTGGAGGCCCAGTAGGTCAGGGTCTTCGGCGAGTCGTTGGACCCGCCGCTCGTCGACGAGCCGCCGCCGCAGGCGGTCACGAGAGTCATGAGGGAAACGGTGACCGCACCGGCGGCCGCGGCTCGGGTTCTGCGCATGGCTCTGGTGTCCCTTCCAGGGAGTAACCCCCGGTGCGTTCGCTTCTCGAACACCACCCCGGAGTTAATTTATGGCGTGATTTAAGACGCGAAGGAAAGTCGCGTCAAGAGTCGGCGCAGCGGTATCTTGCAGGTCGAGGCGGCGTCGGAAGGGATCCACATGGCGGGGCGTAACGGGCGGACGGTGCGTGACCTGCGACGGGGCAACCGGACCGCCGTACTGCAACGGTTGTATTTCGACGGCCCCATGAGCCGCTTCGAACTGGCCCCGGCCACCGGTCTGAGCGGCGGCTCCATCAGCAACGTGGTCGCGGAACTGGTCGAGGACGGCCTGGTCGAGGAGGCCGGCACCGTCGAGTCCGACGGCGGCCGCCCCCGCACCCTGCTGCGCGTCGCCCCCACCGGCGGCCACATGATCGGCGTCGACGTCGGCGAGACCCGCGTGCGCGTCGAGCTCTTCGACCTCACCCTCACCGAACTCGCCCGCGCCGAGCGGCCCCTGGAGCGGCACGGCTACGACGTCGAGGTCGTCGTCGGCCACATCCGCGACGGCATCGCCGAGGTCCTCACCGGCACGGACATCACCCCGGAACAGCTTCTAGGCGTCGGCATCGGAGTCCCCGGCATCGTGGCCCGCACCCCCGGGCAGGGCGCGGTGGTGCACGGCCAGACGATGGGCTGGGACGCCGTCCCGCTGGAGTCCCTGCTGCGTTCGACCTGTGAACTCCCCGACTCCGTCCCGTACTTCATCGACAACGGGGCCCGCACGCTGGGCCAGGCCGAGCTGTGGTTCGGCGCCGGCCGGGGCTCCCGCAACGCGGTCGTCGTCCTCTTCGGCTCGGGCATCGGCGCCTGTCTGGTCACCGAGGGGGTGGAGTACGGCCGCGCCCTGGAGTGGGGGCATGTGACCGTGCGGGTCAGGGGGCGCCGCTGCCGCTGCGGTGCGCTCGGCTGCCTGGAGGCCTACGCGGGCGCGGGCGCGCTCGTCGACCGCTGGCGCGAGGCGGGCGGGCACCCGCCGGAGGGCGCCGACGAGGAGACCGCGCTGGCCGCGCTGCTCGCCGCCGCCCACCCCGAGGCCGACCCCACCGCCCTCGCCGTCCTGGAGGAGACCGCCGAGTACGTCGGGGCCGGCCTGTCCGATCTGGTCAACCTCTTCCAGCCCGAGCGCATCCTCATCGGCGGCTGGGCGGGCCTGAAGCTCGGCCCCCGTCTCCTGCCCGCCCTGCGCCGGTACGCCGACGCGTACTCGCTGCGCCACCCCGCCGAACGCGTCTCCATCGACCTGGGCGAACTCGGCCCGGACGCGGTCACCGTCGGCGCGGCGAGCCTGACCCTGGCCGACTTCTTCGCCCGGGGCGGGCGGCCCGCCTCGTCACCGCCCTCCGGCACGTCCCTGCCGGTCAGGTCACCGGGTCGAGAAACGTCAGGACGGAGGCGTCCTCCTCGATGAGCGGGGTGAGCGCGGCGTTGAAGGGGCCGCCGTAGGGGGCGTTCAGGTGCGCCTGGAAGGCGTCCTCGTCCCGGTACACCTCGAAGATCCAGAAGGCGCGCGGGTGCGAGGCCTTGGTGTAGACGTCGAAGACGAGGTTGCCCTCCTCCGCACGCACCTTCTCGGCGTACTCCACGATCATGCGGGCGACTTCGTCCCGCGCCCCCTCACGGGCGGTGAACTCGGCGAGCAGGGTCTTCTTCACGTCACGTGTCCTTGTCAGTCGCGGTAGGAGCCGAGGTGCCGGACGCTTGCGCGGTCCAGCCTCACCGAGCCGTTCTCGGCGAAGACGCGCACCCCCTGGCTGTCTGGGTCGGGGAAGATCTGGTCGGTGATCACGGCCTCGCCGCTGCCGCCGAAGACCTCGACGGAGGACCAGTCGACGAGGATCCGCAGCTTGACCTTGCCGTCGACGGCCTTGAGCGGGGCCCGCTGGACGCCGGGGAAGGCGGGGCTGAAGTCCGTGGCGCCGGAGCGGGTGCGGTCGACGTACAGCTCCCCGGTCGTGGTGTCGTAGCCGATGACGGTCTCCTGACCCCCGGCGCCGGTGCGCACCTTCAGGCCGAAGCGTTCGGCGTCCCGGAGGGAGAAGGTGGCCTCGATGTCGAGCGCCCTGCCCTGCGCCTTCGGGCCGATCAGCGGCCGTGAGGCGCTGGTGACGTTGACGCCGGTCGCCGTCGCCGCGCTCCCCTCGCGCAGGGACGCCAGGGTCGCCACCGGCTGGCTGGTCAGCCGGACACGGCCGTCCACGGTACGCAGTGCCATCCGGCGCGGGACGCTCTGCGCGCCGCGCCAGGGCGAGGTCGGGACGGCACCGCCGTACTCCCAGTCGTTCATCCAGCCGATCATGTACCGCTCGCCGTCCGGGGCGTCCTCCCAGGAGACGGCCGCGTAGTAGTCCTTGCCGTAGTCGGCCCAGTCGGCGCGCTGCACGGCGGACTTGGCGGGGGCGGACGCGGTGGTGAACCCGTCGGCCATGATGTGGCCCCAGCCGCCGGTGTTGTTGTCGACGATCTGGATCCGGGCCTGCCGTCCCGCGTAGGGGCGCAGGTCGAAGGAGGCCCAGTCCAGGGTCTCGCTGTCGGAGCCGGTGGCGCTGCGGACGACCTGGCCGTCGACGAGCAGGTTGACGGAGGTCTCCCGGGAGACAGGTTGCGCCCGGGTGTCGGACAGCACGATGTGGTCGACGTTGAGGTGGCCCCAGCCGCCGGTGTTGTCGTCGACGATCTGGATCCGCGCCTTCTTCCCGGCGAGGTCGCGCACGTCCCAGGAGTCCCAGTTCAGGGCCTCCGCGTCGCTTCCGGTGGCGCTGCGCACGACCTGGCCGTCGACGAGGAGTTCCACCGCGGTGGGGTGGTCCGAGCCGGCCGGGTGGTTGCCGCCGCCGACGAGGAAGTCGACGTAGTCCTTGTCGAGGGTGAACTCGGGCGAGGTGAGGGTGCCGGTGCCGGCGTCGCCGTCGCGGAAGGTGTTGACCAGGCCGTCGCCCAGCCAGCCGGTGACCTCCTGCTGGCCGGGGAGGGTGCCGGTGGCCGGTGCGGTGCCGAAGGCGTCGCCGGTCGGGGTCCAGTCGCCGTAGGTGCCGCCCTCGAAGTCGGCGAGGACCGTCCCCTCGGGCGGGGCTCCGCGTTCCAGGACGGTGCCGTCCTGGTGCGGGTGCTTGCCGCCGCCGACCTTGAAGTTGAGGTAGGGGATGGTGACCGTGAAGGGTGCCGAGGTGAGCGTGCCGGTGGTGGAGTCGCCGCCGTGGAAGCTGTCGGCGAAGCCCTTGCCGTCGTATCCGGTGACCGCCGACTGTCCGTCCAGCGCACCGGTCGCCGGTGCCGCGCCGAACGCCGTGCCGGTGGTCGTCCAACTGCCGAAGCCGGTGCCCTCGAAGTCCTGGACGACCGTGCCGGCGGGCGGGGTGTAGCTGCCCTTGTCGTCGGCGGTGAACTTCTCGCCGTCGAAGTCGCCCACGAAGTACTGGGCACCCGAACCCCCGGCGATGCCACCGGGGTTGATGTTGACGACGAGGACCCACTTGATCTTCTTCTTGTCGCCGTCGACCGCGAGCGGGAACAGGTCGGGGCACTCCCACACGCCGCCCGTGGCGCCCGCGGGCCCGAACTCGCTGAGCAGGCTCCAGTCCTTGAGGTTCTTGGACGAGTAGAACCGCACCTTGTGCTCGGCGGACAGCGACACCGTCATCAGCCAGCTCTTGGTGGGTGCGTACCACTGCACCTTCGGGTCGCGGAAGTCCTTCGAGCCGATGTCGATGACCGGATTGCCCTGGTACTTGGTCCAGGTACGGCCGCGGTCGGTGCTGTAGGCGAGCGACTGGGCCTGGACGCCCGTGCTCTTGTCAAGGCTGGTGTAGATCGCCACCATGGGCGGGTTCTTCTTCGTGCCGAACCCGGTGGTGTTGTCGCGGTCGACGACCGCGCTGCCGGAGAACACCATCTCCTTGTCGTCGTGCGACAGGGCGAGCGGCAGCTCCTTCCAGTGCACGAGGTCCGTGCTCACCGCGTGCCCCCAGGACATGTCTCCCCAGGAGTTGCCGTTCGGGTTGTACTGGTAGAAGAGGTGGTATTCGCCCTGGTAGTAGACGAGTCCGTTGGGGTCGTTCATCCAGTTCTGCTGCGGCGTGAAGTGGAACTGGGGGCGGTAGGTCTCGGTGTACGGCGGGGTGTCGGCCGCGGCGGCCCGCGGGGCGAGCGGGGTCGCGGACAGGGCGCAGACGGTCGCCGCCGCGGCGATCATCCGGGTGCGGGCATGCCAGGACACACGTCCAGATCTCATGGGGTCTCCTGTGCTGGGGGCACGACCGTGCTGGGTCACCAGGGCGCTGGGGCACGACAGCTGGAGCGCTGCTGAGCTGAGGCACGACTGAACTGGGCACGACTGAGCTGCGGGCACGACGCCGAGGGCCGATGTCATCGTTGACTTGTGTCATCGCTGACATCGGACGGCCCCGATGATGGCCGCAGTCCGTGCGCCCCGTCAACGGGCGGGCACGAAACGGGCGCCCACCGCCACCGTTGCGGACTTGTGACGCGCAGGGGGCATTGACGTTGCGGGGAGACGGGGTCATCATCCTCGGCAGTGTCAACGATGACATAAGTCAACGATGACATCCGGGGACGGCATGCTCCGCTGCCGCCGCTCGCCCGCATTCCCGCCGCTCGCCCGCAATCCCGCTGGAGTCGTTCATGTCTCGCACCTCTCGACTGCCCTCCTCCCTGCTCAGAGCCGCCGCGTGCACCTCCGTCGCGGCCCTCGCCCTGACGGCCTGCGGTTCCGGATCCGGATCGGGCAGCGTCGGCTCCGGTTCGGGCGGCAGCGTCAAGGTCGGTCTGATCACCAAGACCGACACCAACCCGTTCTTCGTGAAGATGAAGGAGGGCGCGGAGAAGGCCGCCAAGGAGGATGGCGTCCAGCTCATGACCGCGGCGGGCAAGTTCGACGGGGACAACGCCGGTCAGGTCACCGCCATCGAGAACATGGTGGCCGCCGGGGTGAAGGGCATCCTGATCACCCCGAGCGACTCCAAGGCGATCGTGCCGGCGATCGCGAAGGCCAAGGCGAAGGGCGTGCTGGTCATCGCCCTGGACACGCCGACCGAGCCGGAGAGCGCCGTCGACGCCCTCTTCGCCACCGACAACCTCAAGGCGGGCGAGCTGATCGGCGAGTACGCCAAGGCCGCGATGAAGGGCAAGGCGGCGAAGATAGCCACCCTCGACCTCGCGCCCGGTGTCTCCGTCGGCGTCCAGCGGCACAACGGCTTCCTCAAGGGCTTCGGCGCCGCCGAGAAGGACGTGGCGTGCGCCCAGGACACGGGCGGCGACCAGGCCAAGGGCCAGACGGCGATGGAGAACTGCCTCCAGAAGGAACCCGGCATCAACCTCGTCTACACCATCAACGAGCCGGCCGCGCTGGGCGCGTACACGGCGCTGAAGGCCAAGGGCCGGGAGAAGGACGTCCTGATCGTCTCCGTCGACGGCGGCTGCACCGGCACCCAGGCCGTCAAGGACGGCAAGATCGCCGCCACTTCGCAGCAGTACCCGCTGAAGATGGCCGCCGAGGGCGTCAAGGCCGTCGTGACGTACGCCAAGGACGGCAAGAAGGCGTCCGGTTACACCGACACCGGCGTCACCCTGATCACCGACAAGGCCCAGGCCGGCGTCGCGTCCAAGGACACCGCCTTCGGCCTGGAGAACTGCTGGGGCTGAGCCCGGCCCCAGGGACCGTACGACACCGCCGTCCCCTGAGCGGGGCGGCCGGCCCCCGCACCTCCCCGACCGGGGGACGGCCGCCCCCTTGTCCTCCCACCAGGACTTCTGTCTTCCGACAAGGACCTCGTATGACCGCCACGTCCACGCCTCCGAGCACCTCCTCGCCGTACGCCGAGCTCAAAGCGCCGACCACGGCCCGCAGGCTGCTCACGGCACCGACCACCGGCCCGCTGGTCGCCCTTCTCCTCGCGTGCGTCTTCTTCGCCGTCTCGACCGACCAGTTCCTCACCGGCGGGAACTTCTCGCTGATCGTGCAGCAGGTCATGGTCGTCGGCACCCTCGCCATCGGCCAGACCCTGATCATCCTGACCGCGGGCATCGACCTGTCGTGCGGCGCGGTGATGGCGTTCGGCAGCATCGTGATCGCCAAGATGGCCGCCGAGGGCTCCCTGCCCCCGCTGGTCGCCATCGCGCTGGGCCTGGTCGTCTGCGGCGGCTTCGGCCTGGTGAACGGGCTGCTGGTGCAGAAGATCCCGCTGCCGCCGTTCATCGTCACCCTCGGCATGCTCAACGTGGCGTTCGCGCTGACCCACATCTACTCCGAGGAGCAGACGGTCACCAACCTGCCGGGCCCGCTGACCGCCCTCGGGGAGACCTTCCCGATGGGCCACACCGACATCACCTACGGCTCCCTCGTCACCATCGCCCTGTTCCTGCTCCTCGCCTACGCGTTGAGCAGCACCGGCTGGGGCCGGCACGTCTACGCCCTGGGCAACAGCCAGGAGGCCGCGCGCCTGAACGGCATCCGCACCTCCCGCCTGACCATCGGCGTCTACACGGTGGCGGGCCTGCTGTACGGCGTCGCCGCCCTGCTCCTGATCTCCCGCACCGGAGTCGGCGACCCGCAGGCCGGACAGACCGACAACCTGGACAGCATCACCGCCGTGGTCCTCGGCGGCACCAGCCTCTTCGGCGGCCGCGGTTCGGTCCTCGGCACCTTCATCGGCGTCCTCATCGTCGGGGTCTTCCGCAACGGGCTCCAGCTGATGGGTGTCGCCTCGATCTACCAGACCCTGATCACCGGTGTGCTGGTGATCCTCGCGGTGACCGTCGACCAGATCTCCCGGAAGAAGGCCCGATGAGCGCCCTCGCCTCCCCCACCCCCGTCCTCCAGGCCCGCGGTCTGGTCAAGCGCTACGGCCAGGTCACCGCCATCGACGGCGCCGACTTCGACCTGCTGCCCGGTGAGGTGCTGGCCGTCATCGGCGACAACGGCGCCGGAAAGACCAGCCTGATCAAGGCCCTCACCGGCGCGGTGACGCCCGACGCGGGCGAGATCCGGCTCAACGGTGAGCCCATCACCTTCTCGGGGCCGCAAAGTGCCCGCGCCCACGGCATCGAGACGGTCTATCAGGACCTGGCCGTGGCCGCGTCGATGGACATCGCCTCGAACGTGTTCCTCGGGCGCGAGCTGCGCCGGCCCGGTGTCCTCGGCAGTGTCTTCCGCATGCTCGACAAGAAGCGGATGCGGCAGGAGGCGGCCGAGCACATGGCCGACCTGAAGATCGGGTTGCGGTCGCTGACCCAGGCCGTCGAGACCCTCTCCGGGGGCCAGCGGCAGGCCGTGGCGGTCGCCCGTTCCGTCGCCTGGGCCCGCAGTGTCGTCGTCATGGACGAACCCACCGCCGCGCTGGGTGTCAAGGAGTCAGGACAGGTCCTCGACCTCATCCGACGGGTCCGCGACAAGGGCATGCCGGTCGTCCTGATCAGCCACAACATGCCGCACGTCTTCGAGATCGCCGACCGGATCCACGTCCACCGGCTGGGCCGGCGAGCCGCCCTCATCAAGCCCTCCGACTACTCCATGGCGGAGGTCGTCGCCATCATGACGGGCGCGCTCACCGTCGACGAGGCCGGAGGTACTGTCGTAGCGGATTCCGAGGCCGCGAAGGCCGCGGGCGTCCAGGCCACCTGACCACAGCACTCGACACTCGACGGCATCCGGCCGAGGCCGCGGCCGGATACGACGAGCACAGGAGACGGTTTCCTCCATGGCAGCGAACCGCCGCCCGACCCTGGCCGACGTCGCCCGCGAAGTGGGCGTCAGCGCCAAGACGGTCTCCCGCGTACTGAACGAGGACGGACCCGCGTCGGCCGAGACCCGGGAACAGGTGCTCGCCGCCGTGGCCAAGCTGGGGTTCCAGCCGAACCTGATGGCGCGCAACATCCGCGTGGGCGGGCCCGACACCACCATCGGTCTGGTCATCCCCGACCTCGGCAACCCGTTCTTCGGAGCGGTGGCCCGCAGTATCGAGGACACGGTCCGCGACCGCGGACTGACCCTGCTCATGGGCTCCTCGGCGGACGACCCGGACCGTGAACGCGCCCTGACGGACAAGTTCCTGGCCCGCCGGGTCAGCATCCTGCTGGTCGTGCCGTCCGTCGGCGCCGACCACTCCCACCTCAAGACCCACCGGGCGACCGGGCTGCCCGTGGTCTTCCTCGACCGCCCCGGGGTGGGTCTGGCCGCCGACAGCGTCGTCAGCTCCAACCGCACCGGCGCCCACGACGGGGTCGCCCACCTGATCGCCCACGGCCACCGGCGCATCGGCTTCGTCGGCGACCTGCCCGTCAAGCTCTACACCCGCCGTGAGCGCATGGCCGGATACCGCGAGGCCCTGGAGCGGGCGGGCCTGCCCTACGACCGGTCCCTGGTCACCAACGCCCATGACCAACAAGGGGCTTCGGCCGCGACCGCCCGGCTGCTCGGGCTGGCCGAGCCCCCCACCGCCCTGTTCGCCGGCAACAACATCGTCGCCCTGGGGATAGTGGCCGAACTCGCCCGCAGCGGCCGCAAGGACGTCGCCGTCGTCTCCTTCGACGACGTCCCGCTCGCCGAGGCACTCGAACCGGCCCTGACCGTCGTCGCCCAGGCCCCCGAGGAGATCGGCCGGACGGCGGCGACCACAGCGCTGTCCCGCCTCGACGGCGACCGCACCCGGGCCCGGACCATCACCGTGCCGACCCGGCTGATCGTGCGCGGCTCGGGCGAGCGGCCCGCCCCGCAGCTGCAACGGGCCTGACCCACCTCCCGCTTCAGGACGCGGACACCGACCCGCCGCCCGCCCCGGTAACCCGGCGGCGGGCGGCGGCCGTTCCGGTGACCCCTGTCGCATCCCTGTCGAACCTGTCAATGTTGTGCACTTTATTGACGGCAGTCACCAGAGAGCCTAATTTCGCGGTGTCCTTCCCCCGCTCAAGGGAGCCCGCGATGCCCCCGTCCCCCAGCGCATCAGAACGCACCCGCCAACTCCGCCGAGTCGCCCTCTCCGGACTGCTAGGCACCGCAGTCGAGTTCTACGACTTCCTCGTCTACGGCACCGTCGCCGCGCTCGTCTTCGGCGAACTGTTCTTCCCCGGCGCCGACCCCGCCGTGGGCACGATCGCCGCGTTCGGCACCTTCGCCGCCGGCTATGTGGCCCGCCCGATCGGCGGCATCGTCTTCGGGCACTTCGGCGACCGCCTCGGCCGCAAGAACATGCTGCTGCTCACCATGGGCCTGATGGGCGGCGCCAGTTTCCTCATCGGCCTGCTGCCCACGTACGACACCATCGGCGTGTGGGCGCCCGTCCTGCTGATCACTCTGCGCGTGCTCCAGGGCATCGCCATCGGCGGTGAGTGGGGCGGCGCCACGCTCATGGTCGTCGAGCACGCGGGCGAGAAGCGGCGCGGACTGTGGTCCAGCTTCACCCAGATGGGAGCCCCGCTCGGCTCCCTGATCTCCGCCGCCGTGGTCGCGTCGGTCTCCACCCTCCCCAAGGACCAGTTCGCGGCCTGGGGCTGGCGCGTGCCGTTCCTGCTGAGCGTGCTGCTGCTCGGCGTCGGCCTGTTCGTCCGCCTCCAGGTGGTCGAGAGCCCGCTGTTCGCCGCGGTGAAGAAGGACCGCGCCGAGTCGAGGCTCCCCATCCTCGACGTCCTGCGCCGCCCGAGGCCCGTGCTGCTGGCCTGCTGCGTCGGCATCGGCGCCTTCACCGCCCAGTCCCTGCTGACCAGTTACCTGATCTCGTACGCCACCGGCATCGGCTATCCCCGCCCGCAGGTGCTCACCGCGCTCACCGTCTCCGCCGCGGTCGCCCTGGTCGTCCTGCCCTGCGCCTCCGCGCTCTCCGACCGGATCGGCCGCCGCCCGGTCGTCCTCACCGGCGCGGTCCTGTCCGCGGCCACCGCGTTCCCCGTCCTCGCGCTGGTCGACTCCAAGTCGTCGGGAGCCCTGATCCTGGCCGTCGTCATCGGCCACGGCATCTCCCAGTCGCTGATGTACGGCCCGCTCGGCGCCCTGTTCAGCGAGATGTTCGGCACCGAGGTCCGCTACACCGGCGCCTCCCTCGGCTACCAGGGCGCCACGCTGGTCGGCGCCGGCTTCTCCCCGATGATCGCCGGAAGCCTGGTCGCGAGCAGCGGCAACGGCACCCCGGTCGCCCTCCTGCTGTGCGGCGGCTCGCTGATCACCGCGCTGACGGTGTGGTTCGTCCGTGAGACCAGCCGTGCGTCACTCGGCCCCGCCCCCGAACTCCCCACCACCCCCCACACGGAGGAGATCACCGCATGAGGCACAGCACCCGCATCGCCTGCGCGGCGGCCCTACTGCTCACCCTCACCACCGCACCGGCGGCCACGGCGACCGCCGACACGGGCACCACCCACGTGGACGGCCAACTCCCCTCCGGCGCCACGTACATGATGGACGTGCCGGCCACCTGGAACGGCACCGTCCTCCTCTTCAGCCACGGCTACAACGGCGGCCCCGCCAACCCCGCCCAGGACGCCCCCGACGCCGCCACCAAAGCCCTTCTCCTCCAGCAGGGTTACGCCCTCATCGGTTCCTCGTACGCCAGCACCGGCTGGGCGGTCACCGACGCGGTCCCCGACCAGATGGCCACCCTGAAGACCTTCACCGACCGCTTCGGCCAGGCCTCCCGCACCATGGCCTGGGGACGGTCGTACGGCGGCCTGGTCACCACCGCGATCGCCGAGCGCCACCCGGACGAGATCGACGGCTCGCTCTCCATGTGCGGCCTGGTCCACGGCGGCGTGGCCAACTGGAACAACACCCTGGACCCGGTCTTCGCCCTCAAAACGCTCCTGGGTTCCGACGTCCCCCTGGTCAGCCTCCCCACGCAGCAGGCAGCCACCGACGCGGCGAACACCCTCACCGCCAAGGTCGACTCCGCCCAGTCGACGCCCGAGGGCCGGGCCCGTATCGCCCTGGCCGCCGCCCTGCACAACATCCCGGTCTGGAACGCGCCCACCCAGACCCGCCCCGCCGCGACCGACTGGGACGCCCAGCAGGCCAACCAGTACGACGCCGTCAAGGGCCTGCTGAAGATCGCCGCCTTCAACCGGCGCCAGGAGGCCGAGGTCCGGGCCGGCGGCAACATGTCCTGGAACACCGGCGTCGACTACACCCGCCTCCTCGCCGAGTCCTCCGTCCGCAAGGAGGTCACCGAGCTCTACAAGAAGGCCGGCCTCTCGCTGAAGAAGGACCTCACCGCCCTCAACCGGGCCCCGCGCATCAAGGCGGACCGGAACGCCGTGACGTGGATGAGCAGCACGAGCTCCTTCACCGGCAAGCTGGCCAAGCCCCAGCTCTCCATCCACACCATCGGCGACCCCCTGGTCCCCGTCCAGACAGAGAGCGCCCTGAAGCGGGCGGTGACGGCGGCCGGTTCCGGCCCCCTCCTGCGCCAGGCGTACGTCGACAACGCCGGCCACTGCACCTTCAGCACCGCCGAACAACTCGCCGCCCTCCACACCCTGGAGGACCGCCTGTCCACCGGCAGCTGGCAGGGCACCGACCCGGCGTCCCTCAACGCCCGCGCCACGGCGGCCGACCCCACCACCCCCACCCGCTACGTCTCGTACCGCCCGACGCCCTACCTGCGCCCGTACGACCTTGCCCACCCCGCCGACCGCCGATGACCTCGTACGACCGCCTGCCGCGCGGTCGGCGGGCGGTCGTACCCTTGCCCCCGTGGAGGACGACGACATCCTGGACACCGCGGACGGGCCGCAGCCGCGCCCGCAGTCGCTCATGCTCACCTTCTTCGGCAACCACGTCCTGGAGGAGGGGGTCCTGGGCGTCTACTCGGGCAGCATCATCGACGTCCTGGGCCGCGTGGGTGTGGGCGAACAGGCCGTGCGTTCCACCCTCACCCGCATGGTCAACCGGGGTCTGCTCCAGCGTCAGCGCGAGGGACGCAAGATGTTCTTCGGCCTGACACCGCAGGCCACCCGCGTCCTGATCGACGGCCGCACCCGCATCTGGGAACAGGGCGCCGTCAACGACGACTGGGACGGCTCCTGGACCCTGCTCGGCTTCTCCCTGCCCGACTCCTGGAAGCGCCAGCGCCACGACCTGCGCTCACGGCTCACCTGGTCCGGATTCGGCGCCCTGTACAGCGGCCTGTGGATCGCCCCGGGCCACGTGGACGTCTCCGCGGTGGTCACCGACCTCGGGCTCACGGCCCACGTCAAGATCTTCCACGCCAAGGCCGCCGAGGTGACCGACATCGAGCAGATGATCCGCGACACCTGGGACCTGGAGTCCATCGCCGCCCGCTATGTGGCCTTCGACAAGCGCTGGAGCGCCCACCTGGGCAACGGCACCGACGACGACCCGGTCGGCACCCGGCTCCGCCTGGTCAGCGACTGGCTCCGGACCATCCGCACGGACCCGAGGCTCCCGGCCCGCCACCTCCCCCCGGCCTGGCCGGCCCGCACCGCGCAGGAGACCTTCCACCGGGTCGCGGAACAGACCCACCCGGCCCTGGCGGCGGCCCGATCGACACTGGAGACGATTCCGCTGCGCCAGCACCGATAGTGGGGTTGTCGGGCGGGTGCGGGTGAGTTGTGGCTGGTCGCGCAGTTCCCCGCGCCCCTTGAGCAGGCCCAGTGGACGTGCCTTTCAGGGGCGCGGGGAACTGCGCGAAACGCCCGCCCCCACCGACCCGCACCCGCCCGACAACCGGACCCGGCACCCCCTCAACCACCCACCGCATCCCCGCCCACGGTGAAGCCGATCACCGTCCCACCCCCGTCGCGCGGAAACGCGAACGGCGCTCCCCCGTGCGACAGCGCCACCTCCCGCACGATCGACAACCCCAGCCCCGACCCCGGCAGGGACCGCGCGTCCGCCGCCCGGTAGAACCGGTCGAAGACCCGCACGAGATCGGCGTGCGCGATCCCGGGCCCCCGGTCCAGCACCTCCACCCGCACCGGCCCGGTCACCGTGAACCCCGACACCGAGATCTCGATCGGGCCGGTACCGTCCCGGTCGAACTTCGCCGCGTTCTCCACCAGGTTCGACACGGCCCGCTGCAACATCCCCGGCCGCCCGTCCGTCACCGTCGACCCGCTCGCGTGCACCACGATCTCCCGCCCGGTCCGCCGCCGGGCCAGCCCCGCCACCTCCTCCGCGACATCGGCGAGATCCACCCGCTGCGGGGGCTCGTTGTCCGCCTGCCCCGCCGCGAGGTCGACCAGCTCGTTGACCAGATCGGTCAACTCCCGTGCCTCCTGCGTGAGATCGGCGACCAGCTCCTCGCGTGTGGCGGGCGGCAGCTCATCGATCCGCCGCAGCAGCGAGATGTTCGTACGCAACGACGTGAGCGGTGTCCGCAGTTCGTGCCCCGCGTCCTGCACCAGCCGCCGCTGGTCCTCCTCCGACTGCGCGAGCCGTCCCAGCATGCGGTCGAAGGCCCGCCCCAGCCGCCCCACCTCGTCGTGACCGGTGACCGGCACCTCGATCCCGAGCCGGCGGGTGCGCGCCACGTCCTCCGCGGCGGACGTGAGGATCACCAGCCGCCGGGTGATCCGCCGGGCCAGCCACCAGCCGAACAGCCCGGCGCCCACCACCACGGCCGCCATCAGCAGGAAGGTCCGCTGCTGAAGGGCCCGCAGCAGGTCCTCGGTGTCGCTGAACTCCTGGGCGACCTGCACGGCGCCCCGCCCGCCGCCCAGCGAGACGGTGGCGATCCGGTACACGTCGCTGCCGACCGAGACCTCCTTGTGCAGCACCAGCCGTCCGGCCAGGCCGGCCGCCGCGATCCGCCGGTCGCCCGAGGTCACCGGCAGTCCGGGGCGCCCGGGATCGGCGATCGCCCCGGTGGGCCCCAGCACCTGCACATCCGTACGGGCGGGCCGCACCAGGTCGTGTCCCGGCGCCGAGGACGAGAAGTCCTCCGGTGCCATCCGCTCGTGGCTCACCTCGTCCCGCAGATCCCGCACGACCTGGTCGAACACGGACTCCTGGTCCACCCGCACCAGACGGGCGGCGGCGCTGTAGGACAGCACACCGACGAGCACGGTCACCGCGGCCGTCACCGCGGCGAAGGACACCGCGAAGGTGGTCCGCAGGGACAGCAGCCGGGGCCGCGGCCGGGCCCACAGCCGAGCCAGCCGCCCCACTCAGTCCTCCCGGAGCACGTAACCCACGCCACGCACCGTGTGGATGAGCTGCGGCGCGCCCGGCTCGTCGAGCTTGCGGCGCAGGTAGCCGACGTAGACGGCGAGGTTCTTGGAGCCGGGCCCGAAGTCGTAGCCCCAGATGCGGTCGTAGATGGTCGAGTGGTCGAGCACGATGCCCGCGTTGCGCACGAGCAGCTCCAGCAGCTCGAACTCGGTGCGGGTCAGCTCCAGCTCGCGCGTCCCCCGCCAGGCCCGCCGCGCCTGGATGTCCATGCGCAGCCCGGCCGCCTCGATCCGCCCCTCGGGGAGCTCGGGCACGACGGCCTTGGGAGGGGCGCCGACCGGGGCCATCCCGTCGGGGCTGGTCCGCCGCAGCAGAGCGCGCAACCGGGCGAAGACCTCCTCGACGTCGAAGGGCTTGACCACGTAGTCGTCGGCGCCCGCGTCCAGGCCGGCGATCCGGTCCTGGGTCTCCACGAGCGCCGTCAGCATGAGGATCGGTGTGCGGTCGCCCTCGGCGCGCAGCACCCGGCAGACCTGGAGGCCGTCGATCCCGGGCATCATCACGTCGAGGACGAGCACGTCCGGCGGCGTCTTGTGGGCCTGCGCCAGCGCCTCGACCCCGTCGGCGACCGCCGTGACCTGGTAGCCCTCCAGGGTCAGGGCGCGCTCCAGGGCGTGACGGATGGCACGGTCGTCTTCGGCGAGCAGCACATTTTGGGGCACACCCTCAGTGTGCCGTGCCCACCGAGTCGTACGTGTGATGAGCTGCTCACCGGCCGCCCTTCTTACTGGCCTCTCACCCCGTGGGACGCAACGCGGCGAGCCGCTCCTCGAACGGCACCACCGCCGAGAACGCGTCGGCCTCGGGGGTACGCGGCCCGCGCACGGCCGACAGTCCGGCCATCAGCGCGGCCAGTTCCCCGGCCGCCCGCTCGATCCGCCCGTCCAGTCCCTCGGCGCCCCAGTCCTCCGAGGCGGCGTAGACCCCGGTCGGCACGACGACGGCCTTCAGGTAGGCGAAGAGCGGCCGCAGCGCGTGCTCCAGGACCAGCGAGTGCCGGGCGGTGCCGCCGGTCGCGGCGATCAGCACCGGCTTCCCGGCCAGCGCCTCCGGTTCGAGCACGTCGAAGAACGACTTGAAGAGTCCGCTGTACGACGCCGAGAACACCGGGGTCACCACGATCAGCCCGTCGGCTCCGGCCACCGCTTCCTGCGCCGCGGCCAGGGCACGCCCCGGGAAGCCGTTCGTGAGGTTCTGCGCGATCTCCACGGCGAGCTCGCGCACCTCAACGACCTGCGTGTCCACCTCGGCCGTACGCCCCACGGCGGCGGCCAGCCGGTCTCCCAGCAGCCGGGTGGACGAGGGGACGCTCAGCCCCGCGGACACGACGACGAGCTTCATGCGACGACCTCCTTGTTGCGTTCGGCGGCCAGCAGGGACGCGTGAGTGGGAGCCTCGGGGACGTCCGCCGGGCGTGCCGCCGCGAACTCCTTGCGCAGTACCGGGACGACCTCCTCGCCGAGCAGGTCGATCTGCTCCAGGACGGTCTTCAGGGGCAGTCCGGCATGGTCCACCAGGAAGAGCTGGCGCTGGTAGTCCCCGGCGTACTCGCGGAACTTCAGCGTCTTCTCGATGACCTGCTCCGGGGAGCCGACGGTCAGCGGGGTCTGGTCGGTGAAGTCCTCAAGGGAGGGCCCGTGCCCGTACACCGGCGCGACGTCGAAGTACGGCCGGAACTCCTTCACCGCGTCCTGCGAGTTGCGGCGCATGAACACCTGGCCGCCGAGCCCCACGATCGCCTGCTCGGGCGTGCCGTGCCCGTAGTGGGCGTACCGCTGCCGGTACAGCTCGACCATCCGCTTGGTGTGGTCGGCGGGCCAGAAGATGTTGTTGTGGAAGAAGCCGTCGCCGTAGTAGGCGGCCTGCTCGGCGATCTCCGGCGAGCGGATGGAGCCGTGCCAGACGAACGGCGGGACCCCGTCCAGCGGCCGGGGCGTCGAGGTGAACCCCTGGAGCGGGGTGCGGAACTTCCCCTCCCAGTTCACGACGTCCTCGCGCCACAGGCGGCGCAGCAGGGCGTAGTTCTCGATGGCGAGGTTGATGCCCTCCCGGATGTCCTTGCCGAACCAGGGGTAGACCGGCCCGGTGTTCCCGCGCCCCATCATCAGGTCCACGCGCCCGTCGGCCAGGTGCTGGAGCATCGCGAAGTCCTCGGCGATCTTCACCGGGTCGTTGGTGGTGATCAGCGTGGTCGAGGTGGAGAGGACGAGCCTCTCGGTCTGCGCCGCGATGTACCCGAGCATGGTGGTCGGCGACGACGGCACGAACGGCGGGTTGTGGTGCTCACCGGTCGCGAAGACGTCGAGCCCGACCTCCTCCGCCTTCAGCGCGATCGCGACCATGGCCTTGATCCGCTCACGCTCGGTCGGCGTACGGCCGGTCGTCGGGTCCGGCGTGACATCGCCGACGCTGAAGATCCCGAACTGCATGGTCGCTCACCCTCCAGGTTGTTTACGGTTCAACTATAACCGCGTGCCTGGAGAACGAGACCCGCCCCCCACCTATTCCCGACGTCCCGGCCAGGGGCGCGGGGAACTGCGCGACAAGCCCCCACCGGCCCGCAGCCAAAGCACGACTCCCGGCCCCGGCCCCGGCCCCGCCCCCCGACCCCGACCAAGCCACACCCCCCGGCTCAGCCCCGAACAGGGTCCCGCCCCGTCCCCGCCAGCAGCCGCTCGAAGTCCGACGCGCCCTCCGCCACCCCCACCGGCTCCCCGAACACCCCCATCTTCCTGGCCGTGGGCGCCAGCTGGGCCACCGCACCCGTCAGCTCCTCCGTGACCGCCTCATCGGGCGCCCCGTACTCCTGCCCCGTCGCCCGCGCCAGATCCCACGCATGCACGGTCAGGTCGAGCAGCGCCATGGAGCCGACCAGCCGCGCCGGCATGTCCATCGCCCCGGTCGTCCCCTCCTCCGCACCGGGCGCGGACCAGGCCGACACCAGCCGGTCCGCCTCCGCAGCGAACCGCTCCCGCCAGTCCGGCCCCTCCGCCACCCGGTCGGCGGCCACCTCGCCGAAGTCCGACGGCTCCTTCGCCGCCAGCCGCTGGAACTGCGCGATCACCTGGAACAGATGATTGACGAGCTCCTTCACGTCGCACTCCGCACAGGGCGTGGCCGCCCCGAGCGCCGCGTCCGGGATCCCCCGGACCACCGGGACGGCCCGCTCCCGCGCCATCCCCAGCAGCTCACCGATGCCGTACGTCTTCTTCGCCGCGTTCGTGTCCATGCCCCGACCGTACGAAGCCCCCCGCCCCTGCTTCTTGAAGAAACGCGACGCCCGGCCCCGGACGTACGATCCCCTCATGGCCGCCCCCCGCCGCGACACCCGCGGGATCGTCGACCCGGCCGGGCTGCTGACCCGGGTGAGGTTCCGCCGCCACGAGCCCGCCGAGCCGCTGCGCCGGTACGTCGAGCGGTACTGGTTCATCGACTGGGACCTGCCCGAGCCCTACGTCTCCCACGTCGTCCCGCACCCGTCCGTCCACCTCACCTTCCAGCAGGACGAGGGCGCGCCCTACGCGGAGCTGACCGGCATCCCCCGCGGCCTCTACACCAGGAGGCTCACCGGCCGGGGCCGGGTCTGCGGGGTGAAGTTCCGCCCCGGCGGCTTCCGGCCGTACGCCCCCGAACACCCGGTCTCCCACTGGACGGGCCGGGTGCTGCCGGCCCGGGAGGTGTTCCCGCGGATCACGGAGGACACCGCCGGTTCCGTCGTGGCCCCCGCCACCGACGAGGCCCGCGTCGCCGCGCTCGACGCCTTCCTGCTCCCCCTCGCCCCCGCCGCCCCCGACCCGCGGGCCGACCTCGCCACGGCCCTCGCCGACCGGGCCCGCGACGACCGCGCCGTCCGCCGCGTCGACGACCTCGCCGCCACGGCCGGACTCTCGGTACGGGCACTGCAACGGCTTTTCTCGGCGTACGTCGGGGTACGACCGAAGTGGGTCATCCTGCGCTACCGCATCCACGAGGCCCTGGAGCTCGCGGGCACCCGGGGCGAGGTCGCCTGGGCCGCCCTCGCCGCCGACCTCGGCTACGCCGACCAGGCCCACCTGGTCCGGGACTTCACGGCGACGGTCGGGGTCCCGCCGACGGCGTACGCACTGGCGGCCGCGGGCTGACCCGGAGCCCGACCGCGGAACATGCTGCCGGGCCGCACCCGGCCAAGGGCCCTCGCCCGTCCGGCCGAAGGCGCTACGGCACCAGCACGAGCCGCCCCCGCACCCCGCCCTCCTCGAGCCGGGCGTGCGCCTTGGACACCGAGTCCAGGGCGTACGTGTCGGCCACCCGGAGCGTCAGCGCCCCCTCGTCCACCAGCCCCGCCAGCTCGGCGAGCCGCGCCCCGTCCGCGTTCACCGCGACGGACGCCGTCCGCACCCCGCGCACCGACCCGGGATGGGCCCCGGGCCGTACGCCGACATAGGCACCCCCGTCCCGCACCCCCTCCAGCGCCGCCTCAGCGAGCACCGCCGCGTCCAGCACGGCGTCGAAGGCCCCGGCGGCGACGGTGGTCGTGAACCCGGCGGCCCCCAGGGACCGTACGAACTCCTCGTCGCCCTCCCGGGCCAGCCCGGTCACCGACACCCCCCGATGCGCGGCGAGTTGGACCGCGAACCCGCCGACGGCCCCCGCCGCCCCGGTGACCAGCAACGACTGCCCCTCGGTCAACTCCAGCAGATCCAGGGCCTGTACGGCCGTCAGCGCGTTCAGCGGCAGCGTCGCCGCGTGCACCGCGTCGACCGTGACCGGCGCCTTGGCCACCGCGTCCGTGTCCACGACGACGTACTCGGCGTGCGTGCCCAACGCCTTCGCCACACCGCCGTGCAGCGCCACCACCTGGTCGCCGACACTCCACACCGTCGCGACGCCCACCGCGTCCACGGTTCCCGCGACGTCCCAGCCGAGGCCGACCTGCTTGCCCGCCCCGCCGAAGAAACCGGCCCGGACACCCAGGTCCACCGGGTTCAGCGCGGCACCGGCGACCTTGATCCGTATCTGCCGGGCTCCCGGCTCGGGCAGTTCGCTCTCCACCACCTCCACGCTCTCGGGCCCGCCGAAGGTCCTCACCACAGCAGCACGCATGACTGAACACTCCCCATCGGTCATTGTTCGCTCCGGTATCCCTGTCGCTGGCAACAACCCTAGGAAGAGCTACTATCCATCAGTAAGTAGTTACCTGAAGGTGCGTACATACCCCGGAGGTGAGCCATGCCGACCATGACGGCGGCCCAGCGGCGCGAGCAGGCACGCGTGGAGTACGACGCGTTCGTCAGGGGCTGCCCCACCAACCAGCTCCTGGACCGGCTCAGCGACAAGTGGGTCAGCCTCGTCGTCTCGGCCCTCTCCGCCGGCCCGATGCGCTACAGCGACCTCAGCCGCAAGATCGCCGGCGTCAGCCCCAAGATGCTCACCCAGACCCTGCGCGCCCTGGAGCGCGACGGCATCCTGACCCGCACGGTCACCCCGTCGGTCCCGGTCCGCGTCGACTACGCCCTCACGCCCCTGGGCAGCAGCCTGGCCGGCCTGCTCACCGCGGTGAAGGCGTGGGCGGAGACCCACATCGAGGAAGTCCACGAGGCGCGGGAACGCTACGACGGCGCGAGCGACTGAGCACGGCCCGTCAGAAGTAGTACTCGTCCCCGCTGTCCAGGACCAGCACCCGCTGCCGGTCGTTCTCCCGGTTCCGGTCCACCGTGCCGCCGTTCCACACCGTGTCGATCTCCAGCAGCACCTCCGACGGCACCCCCCGCAACCGCACCCGCAGCTCGACCCGCTCCCCCATCGCGTCCGCCGCCAGCGCCCCCACCCGGCACAGCACCACCCGCTCCTCCGAGCGCGCACACCCCTGCGGCAACGTCTGCTCGTTCACGAGCGGCTCGGACCACCGCAGCCGTACGGTCGCGTCCGGCACCGCGGCAGGACCGTGATTGCGCGGCGTGAACCGCACGTCCACCCGCCCGCCCGCCATGGACGCGGCCCCGTGATACGCCAGATCCGCCTCGGGCCCGCCCACGGCGACCGCGGTCCCCCCGCCCACCAGCGCCACCAGCACCGCACCCCACACCGCAAGCACCCGCATGCCACCCACTCCTCGCTCCAGCCGCCCGAACCGCCGCGGTCGCAGGGATGTATCCCACGTACGGCGAACGGCAGGCGCCCTCCATCAGGTGACGCGGGCCCCGCCGGACCGGCGTGCGAAGCTGGCCCACATGCTCGTAGCCCGCTCCGCCGCCCTGTTCGTCGTGGCCGCCCTCTTCGAGATCGGCGGCGCCTGGCTGGTCTGGCAGGGCGTACGGGAGCACCGCGGCTGGATGTGGACCGCGGGCGGCATCCTCGCCCTGGGCGCCTACGGCTTCGTCGCCACCTTCCAGCCCGACGCCCACTTCGGCCGCATCCTCGCCGCGTACGGCGGCATCTTCGTGGCCGGCTCGATCCTGTGGGGCATGGCGGCGGACGGCTACCGCCCCGACCGCTGGGACATCGCGGGCGCGCTGATCTGCCTCGCGGGCATGGCGGTGATCATGTACGCGCCGCGAGGCGAGTGAACGGCCGTACTCAGGACGTCGCGTCGTCGGGCAGCAGGCCGAGCTGCCCCAGGAACTCCATCTCGTCGAAGTAGAGCCGGTAGTCCACGATCCGGCCGTCCCGCACCGTGGCGATGTCGACCCCGCGGATGCTGATCTCCTTCTGCGTCGCCGGGAGCGTCTCCCCGGTGGGGAGCTGGATCGGCCCGGTGTTGCGCCCGCTGAAGATGCCCTCGTCGATGGCCGTGTCCCCGGCCTCGTAGGCGTGCTTCGTCTCGAACCTGCCGTCCGGCACCGCCTCCGTCATCTGCCGCCAGTACGCGACGATGTTGTCGCGCCCGTGGATCTCCCCCTCGTCGGGGGTGACGGCCACCGCGTCCTCCGCGTACAGCTCGGCGATGACCTTCAGATCCGGGTGCGTGACCGCATCGGTGAGCCGGTCCATGACCTCACGCGCTTCTCCCATGGTCCACCTCCGTGTGTCAGAGGATCACCCACCTCATTTTCTCACCGGCCCGCGATCCGGACCGCCCGGAGCGGCAGCCCGCGGCCGACCTATCCTGACGGGAGCCCGTACCCCCGCACGCCCGAGGAGCAGCCATGGCATCCGCCGCCCCGTCCCCCGCGTCCCGGATCGCGATCGTCACGGGGGCGAGCAGCGGAATCGGTGCGGCGACGGCCCGCCGGCTCGCCGCGGCCGGGTACCGCGTCGTCCTGACCGCCCGCCGCAAGGACCGTATCGAGGCGCTCGCGGAGGAGATCAACGCGGCCGGCCACCAGGCCACGGCCTACCAGCTGGACGTGACGGACCGCGAGGCCGTCGACGAGTTCGCGACGGCCTTCAAGACGGTCGGTGTCCTCGTCAACAACGCCGGCGGAGCCCTCGGCGCCGACCCCGTCGCCACCGGCGACCCCGCCGACTGGCGCTCGATGTACGAGACCAACGTCATCGGCACCCTGAACCTCACCCAGGCCCTGCTGCCCAAGCTCGACGCGAGCGGCGACGGCACGATCGTCGTCGTCTCCTCCACGGCGGGCCACGGCACCTACGAGGGCGGCGGAGGCTATGTCGCCGCCAAGCACGGCGCCCACGTCCTCGCCGAGACCCTGCGCCTGGAGATCGTCGGCCGCCCGGTCCGCGTGATCGAGATCGCGCCCGGCATGGTCAAGACCGACGAGTTCGCCCTGACCCGCTTCGGCGGCGACCGGGAGAAGGCGGAGAAGGTCTACCAGGGCGTCGCCGAGCCCCTCACCGCCGACGACGTCGCCGACACCATCACCTGGGCGGTCACCCGCCCCAGCCACGTCAACGTCGACCTCCTGGTCCTGCGCCCCCGCGCCCAGGCCTCCAACACCAAGGTCCACCGAGACCTGTGACCCGAGACCAGAAGGACCCCCACGACGAACGCCACATGTGGTGGTGGCTCGCCTACTTCCTCTTCGGCATCCACATCGTGGCGTTCGTCATGATCTACGCGGTGACCCACGCCCCGAAGTGAGCGCGGCAGATCACCCACAGGGATGAACCTCTTCGATCACCTGAACACCCCCTGAACTGGCGACCTAGGCTCACGCCACCACATCAACACGACGGCCCTCGACCGGGATGCCACCCAGTCGAGGGCCTGTCCAGCAAGGAAGTAGCGGCTTCCCTGTGGCCGAACGCGAGCCTAACGCTCCCCAGTTCATGGACCTGACGGTCCCCGAGTACGCGTACATGTTCGGGTTCTTGCAGGCGGATGGGCATCTCCATAGACAGTCCCGGCAACGGGGACGGTTGACTGTCGAGATCACCGCACGGGATATCGATCTCCTGCGCAGGTTCCAGAAGCTGACGCCGTACAACAGCAGCATCACCGAGCGCACACGATCCACGAACTTCTCCGAGCGCGCTCACTCGGCGATTTGGACCCTGTGCTCCCTCAAAGCAAGGACCAAGCTCAATGAGCTCGGCCTTCCCTACGGCCGCAAGTCCAAGACGATCGCCCCACCGCTCGCTGAATTCTCTCGGCGCGACTACCTTCGCGGAGTCATCGACGCCGACGGCTCAGTCGGCTACACCAGCAAGGGATTCCCCTTCGTCTCCCTCACCACGGCCAGTACCGCCATTGGTACTTACCTGTGTCAGTTTGCCCAGCAGTTGACCGGGGCCGAGCGCAGCATGAAGCGCAATACCCGGGACGCCGTCTACAACATCCTCTACATGATGGAAGTGGCACAGAAGTTGGCGGCCGATCTCTACTACCCGGGCTGTCTGTCCCTGGAGCGTAAGCTCAGGGCAGCCGACTCCCTCGTCGCTTGGGCGCGTCCTGCCAGTATGCGGAACGCGTACACCCAGCGTCGGTGGACCGAGGGGGAAGACCGGATGTTGCTGGAGCTCAACAGCCCCAAAGCGGCGGCAGAAACGCTCGCCAGAACTACTCAGAGCTGCAGCCTACGCCTCTGGCGCCTACGCACCGGCCAGGTTCCCCGCCCATCTGATCAGTGACAAACAGGCCGAGGCCCCGGCGTTCCCGTGGCCTCGGCCGTCACCCTTTGACACAGATGAACTGCTTCAGCTTCGCCACGACCTCGACAAGATCACGCTGCTGCTCCATCACCTGGTCGATGTTCTTGTAGGCCCCCGGAATCTCGTCCACCACGCCGGAGTCCTTACGGCACTCCACGCCTCGCGTCTGCTCCTCCAGATCCCGTGTTGAGAAGCGCCGCTTGGCCGCGTTGCGGCTCATGCGCCGGCCCGCGCCGTGCGAGGCCGAGTTGAAAGCCTTCTCGTTACCGAGGCCCTTCACGATGTACGTTGCCGTGCCCATCGACCCGGGAATGATTCCCAGATCACCTGAACCCGCCCTGATCGCACCCTTGCGTGTCACCAACAGGTCCATGCCCTCGTAGCGTTCCTCCGCCACATAGTTGTGGTGACAGCTGACCTCCATCTCGAAGGTCGGCTTCGCCTTCTTGAACTCCTTCCGGATCACGTCCTTGAGAAGCGCCATCATGATCGACCGGTTGTACTTCGCGTACTCCTGCGCCCAGTAAAGGTCATTTCTGTACGCAGCCATCTGCGGGGTGTCCGAGACGAAGACTGCGAGGTCACGGTCGACGAGGCCCTGGTTGTGCGGGAGCTTCTGAGCCACACCGATGTAGTGCTCGGCCAGTTCCTTGCCGATGTTCCGGGAGCCGGAGTGCAGCGTGAGCCACACCGAACCCTCCGTATCGAACGAGACCTCCAGGTGGTGGTTGCCGCTGCCGAGCGTCCCCATCTGCTTGGCCGCCCGCTCCTCACGGAACTTAACCGCCTCCGCAACCCCGTCGAACCGCCCCCAGAAGTCGTCCCACCCCGCGGTGGCGAGCCCATGGAACCGGCCCGGCTCGACGGGACTGTCATGCATCCCCCGTCCCACCGGAATGGCCTGTTCGATCTTCGACCGCAGCCGGGACAGGTCCCCCGGCAGGTCGTTCGCCGTGAGGGACGTCCTGACCGCCGACATCCCGCAGCCGATGTCCACGCCCACCGCCGCCGGGCACACCGCACCCTGCATCGCGATGACCGAGCCCACCGTCGCACCCTTGCCGTAGTGGACGTCCGGCATCACGGCGAGGCCCTTGATCCACGGCAGGGTGGCCACGTTCCGCAGCTGCTGGAGCGCCACGTCCTCCACCGTCGCCGGGTCGGTCCACATACGGATCGGGACCTTCGCGCCCGGCATCTCCACGTACGACATATCGTCCTCATTCCCCCGGAAAACCAACAGAAGTCTTGAATCGCAAAACCGGTGCCAAGGTCGACGTATGGGATGACGGACCGGCGTCCACGGCAGTGCGTGCGATACACATTGTCTGCCGGGGACGCCCCCGTGCGGCAAGCGAATAACCTGCGGGGAAGCTGAGATCCCCACGAGCCGGAGACATTCCGAGAGGAGCCCACCGTGCAGCGGAAGGCCTACGTACCCGGCGTCGCCGCTCTCCTCGCGGCGCTGCTGGCCGGCTGCACCGGCAGCTCCGGTGACGACGGCACGACCGACAACGCCAACCCCGGCGACGCCGGCACCGCCTCCGTCGTCGCCCAGCCCGGCAAGTACCGCACCCTCCCCGAGGCCTGTGGCGTGGTCAGTCAGAGCACCCTCGACGCGCTTCTGCCCGGCATCCAGCAGATCGCCGACGCGGACCAGCGCGCCAAGGCCTACGAGGGCGACGCCACGCTCACCTACGACACGGACCGCAAGGTCGGCTGCCGTTGGAAGGTGGAGGCCACGGACGCCACCGAGTACCTGTCGGTCGACTTCGAGCGGGTGGTGTCCTACGACAACGCGGTCAGCGACGACACCGAGGCGCAGCAGCTCTTCGCGCAGACCCAGGAGAAGGCCGATCTGCCGGCGGCGGCGACAGCGACGGCCAGTGCCACGTCGGACGTGGCGGAGAGCGGGACCGCCAGTCCCACGGGCTCCCCTTCGGCCACCCCGAGCGGTTCCGCGAGCCCGAGCGGTTCGGCCTCCGCCACCCCCTCCGATCTCCAGCCCCGCCTCCTGGACGATCTGGGCGACGAGGCGTTCCTGAACGACGTGTTGGGCAACTCCGGTTCGACGGCCCAGCAGCGCAAGGTGACTGTGGCGTTCCGCACGTCCAACGTGATCGTGACCATCGAGTACGAGGAGCAGCCGACGACGATCGGCGTCACCCCGGACAGCAAGGAAATGCAGGACAACGCCCGGAAACTGGCCTCTCAGCTCGCCGGGTCGCTGTCCGGCTGAGTGCTCTCCACACACCCCTCACCCGTGCGCACAAAGCCTTCGATGCCGGCCCGCACGGCATCCTTACCGCGTACCGTGGCCCCTCGGACCCGATCCGACGGCAGGAACCACAAGCGTCATGAGTGAAGGAACCATGCAGCGACGAGCAGAGCGTGACCAGGGTGGCCTGGGGGCCCCTCCCACGTCTTTCGGGCAGTGGGGGAGAGCGAAGCGTCTTCACCGCGTCCTTGTCTGCGCGGCCGCAGTCCCGGTGATGCTGATCGCCGCCGGCTGCTCCTCCGACTCCGGCAGCGACAGCGGTGGCTCCGACAGTGCCAAGGGCGCGGACAGCGCCGCCTCGACGTCGCCCTCGGAGAGCGCGGCGCCGACGGTGCAGGCGGCGGCGTACAAGTCGCTTCCCGAGTCGTGCGAGGTGCTGTCGTCGAAGACGCTGAAGTCGCTGGTCCCGGAGGCCTCGAGGGCGGGCAAGAAGGGCACGTCCGAGGCGGGTACGCGCGGCAGTTGCTCCTGGAGCAGCCTCGACAACAACGGTGTGAAGGGCTCCCAGTTCCGCTGGCTGAACGTCTCGCTGCTGCGGTTCGAGTCGGACACCTCGCGCGGTACGGGTGAGGCGCAGGCGCAGAAGTACTACGAGCAGCAGATCCAGGACGCGCAGTCGGTGGCCGGTGCGAAGAACGCCAAGTCGCAGCCGGTGTCCGGGACGGGTGACGCGGCGACGCTGGTGCGGTACGACCTGAAGAAGAAGGAAGGCGCCTTCAAGCAGCAGACGGTCGTCACGCGCGTGGAGAACGTCGTCGTCACCGTCGACTACAACGGCGCGGGTCTGGCCGGAGACAAGGCGCCGAGCGCGGACACGCTCGGGAAGCTCGCGGAGAAGGCCGCCAAGGAGGCGGTGGCCGCGGTGTCGGCGGCGAACGGCGAGGGTGCGGCGAACCCGGCCCCCTCGGACGCGCCGTCGGGTTCGAAGGCCCCGTCGAAGTCCGCGTCACCGTCCCCCTCCGCGTCGAAGTCGGCGTCGAAGTCGGCATCTCCGTCCAAGTCGGCCGCGAAGTCGGGCTGAGGAAGAGCTGACGGCCCGTACCGGCCATTCGTGCGCAGCACACATGTGCCACTCTGTTGCGCGCAACAACAGGTACAGGGAGGGGAGTACGGGTGTCCGCGCCCATGCAGTTGACTCGAACGCACCGCGTGCTCATAGGCGTGGTCGTGTTCGGCGCCGTGATCATCGCCGGCATCGGCTTCGCGGGGTCGTACGCGGCCGTCCGTGAACTCGCCATCCAAAAGGGCTTCGGGAACTTCAGTTACGTGTTCCCGATCGGCATCGACGCGGGCATCTGCGTCCTGCTGGCCCTGGACCTGCTCCTGACGTGGATCCGCATCCCGTTCCCGCTGCTGCGCCAGACGGCGTGGCTGCTGACGGCCGCCACGATCGCGTTCAACGGCGCGGCGGCCTGGCCGGATCCGCTGGGCGTGGGCATGCACGCGGTGATCCCGGTCCTGTTCGTGGTGGCGGTGGAGGCAGCCCGGCACGCGATCGGCCGTATCGCGGACATCACGGCGGACAAGCACATGGAGGGGGTCCGCCTCACCCGCTGGCTCCTGTCCCCCGTCCCGACGTTCCTGCTGTGGCGCCGGATGAAGCTGTGGGAGCTGCGCTCCTACGAGCAGGTCATCAAGCTGGAACAGGAACGTCTCGTCTACCGCGCCCGTCTCCACTCCCGCTTCGGCCGGGCCTGGCGCCGCAAGGCACCGGTGGAGTCCCTGATGCCGCTCCGTCTGGCGAGGTACGGGGTTCCGCTGGCGGAGACGGCCCCGGCGGGCCTGGCGGCGGCGGGCATCGAGCCGGTCCTGCTGCCTCCGGCTCCGGAGCCCGCCGAACTCCCCGCGGCCGTCCCTGCCGTAGCGGCGGACAGTCGTCCCGCGGTGGCGGCTCCCGCCCCGCCGCAGGCCGCCCCCCAGCCTGAGCCGGAGCCCGAACCCGAGCAGAGCCCGTGGTTCGAGACTCCCAAGCAGGTCGAGTACCAGGGCGGCTACAACCCCGACTACGACCCCGCGGAGCAGTACAACCGCTGGTACGAGGAGCAGTTGGAAGCCGAGCAGTACGAGCTCCAGCAGATCCAGTACGAGGAGCCTCCCCAGGAACCCTCGATGGAGGAGACCGGCAGCTTCCCCATCCCCGTGACCACCGGCCGCACCCGCGAGCTGGGCGAGGGCGGCGGCACCCCCGAACCGACGGAGGAAGACTTCTACCAGGTCTTCAAGAAGTCGATAGACGGCAGCTATCCCTCCCCCGGCCAGCTCAGGGGCGACGTGGAGGCGACGTACGGCGTCGTGCTCTCACAGCGGGACGCCGAGCGCATGGTCAACCGCTTCACCAACCGCCACACGGCGGAACTCCAGGAAGACCACATCGCATGAGACACGGAGAAGGGGCCCTCCATACCGGAGGGCCCCTTCGTCGTACCGCCTACTCCCCGAGCAGCGCCCGGACCCGCTCCTGTCCCACGGCCAGCAGCAGGGTGGGCAGCCGGGGCCCGGTGTCCCGGGAGACCAGCAGCCGGTACAGCAGGGCGAAGAACGTCCGCTGGGCGGTCTTGATCTCGGCGGGCAGTTCCTTGGGCGTGGCGTCCGCGGAGAACCCGGCCTGCACCTTGGGCACGCCGTACACGAGGTGGGTGAGCCCGTCGAGCGACCAGTGCGAGGCCAGTCCGTCGAGGAGCAGCCGCAGGGACTGCTGGGAGGCCTCGTCGAGGGACTTCAGCAGTTCGGCGTCGGGCTCGTCGCGCACGATGGTCCGCTGGTCGGCGGGCACCTGGGTGTTGATCCAGGCCTCGGCCTTGTCGTACCGGGGCCGGGCCTCGTCCAGCGCGGAGAGCGGGTTGTCGGGGTCCAGCTCGCTGAGGATCCGCAGTGCCTGGTCCTCGTGCCCGGCGGTGATGTCGGCGACGGACGCGAGGGTCCGGTACGGCAGCGGGCGCGCCGTGCGGGGCAGCTCCCCGCCGGCCGTGCGCACCGCGCGGGAGTGCGCGGCGACGTCGGCCGGGAGCGCGGTGCCGTCGGCGACCTTGGCGTCCAGCTTGTCCCACTCGTCGTAGAGCCGCTGGATCTCCTGGTCGAAGGCGATCTTGAAGGACTGGTTGGGCCGGCGGCGGGCGTAGAGCCAGCGCAGGAGCTGCGGCTCCATGATCTTCAGCGCGTCACCGGGGGTCGGGACGCCGCCCCTGGACGACGACATCTTCGCCATCCCGGAGATGCCGACGAAGGCGTACATCGGTCCGATGGGCTGCTTCCCGCCGAAGATCCCGACGATCTGCCCGCCGACCTGGAAGGAGGATCCGGGGGACGAGTGGTCGACCCCGCTGGGCTCGAAGACGACGCCCTCGTACGCCCACCGCATCGGCCAGTCGACCTTCCAGACGAGCTTGCCGCGGTTGAACTCGTTCAGCCGGACGGTCTCGGCGAACCCGCAGGCGGTGCAGGTGTACGACAGCTCGGTGGTGCCGTCGTCGTAGGAGGTGACGGTGGTGAGGTCCTTCTCGCAGTTGCCGCAGTAGGGCTTGTACGGGAAGTACCCGGCGGATCCGGAGGACCCGTCGTCCTCGGCGGCCGCGCCGGACCCTTCGGCGGCCTCCAGCTCGGCCTCGTCGACGGCCTTCTGCTGCTGCTTCTTGGCCGGGGCCTTCTTCGTCCGGTACTGGTCGAGGATCGCGTCGATGTCCCCGCGGTGCGCCATGGCGTGCAGGATCTGCTCGCGGTAGACGCCCGAGGTGTACTGCGCGGTCTGGCTGATCCCGTCGAACTCGACGCCGAGCTCGGCGAGCGCCTCGACCATGGCGGCCTTGAAGTGCTCGGCCCAGTTCGGGTGCGCGGACCCCTTCGGCGCGGGCACGGAGGTCAGGGGCTTGCCGATGTGCTCGGCCCACGACTCGTCGACCCCGGCGACTCCGGCCGGCACCTTGCGGTAGCGGTCGTAGTCGTCCCAGGAGATGAGGTGGCGCACCTGGTGTCCGCGGCGGCGGATCTCGTCGGCGACGAGGTGCGGGGTCATGACCTCGCGGAGGTTCCCCAGGTGGATCGGTCCCGAGGGGGACAGCCCGGACGCGACGACGACCGGTTTGCCCGGGGCCCGACGCTCCGACTCCTCGATGACCTCATCCGCGAAACGGGAGACCCAGTCGGTGGTCTCAGCGCTCTGACCCACGATCGGCACGTCCTCTTTTACAGAAGTACTGGAGTACTGAAGGCTTGATGGACGTTTCATTCTCCCAGACCGGACCGCGCCGAAGAAAACCGCTTTACCCCCCATGGGATACTGACGGTGTCTATCTGATCCCCCGAGGAGAACGGCACCCACTCCCATGGCCCCGGTCACGTCCCTCAGCGACTCCGTCAACCAGCAGCTCGGCTCCGCGATCTCCGCCTCCTTGCCGGAGGCCTCCGCGGACCCCCTGCTGCGACGCAGCGACCGGGCCGACTTCCAGGCGAACGGCATCCTGGCGCTCGCCAAGAAGGCGAAGGCGAACCCGCGGGACCTGGCGGCGCAGGTCGTGTCCCGGATCGTCACCGGTGACGTGATCAAGGACATCGAGGTCTCCGGGCCCGGCTTCCTGAACGTGACGCTCACCGACAGGGCGATCACGGAGAACCTGGCCGCCCGGTACGAGGACGGCGACCGTCTCGGTGTACCGCTCAAGGACGAGCCCGGCGTCACGGTGATCGACTACGCCCAGCCGAACGTGGCGAAGGAGATGCACGTCGGCCACCTGCGGTCCGCGGTGATCGGTGACGCGTTGCGGAGCATGCTCGACTTCACCGGTGAGCGGACGATCGGCCGGCACCACATCGGCGACTGGGGCACCCAGTTCGGCATGCTCATCCAGTACCTGATCGAGAACCCCGGCGAGCTGGCCCCCGCGGACCAGGTCGACGGCGAGCAGGCCATGTCGAACCTGAACCGGGTCTACAAGGCGTCCCGTGTGGTCTTCGACTCCGACGAGGAGTTCAAGGAGCGGGCGCGGAAGCGGGTCGTGGCCCTCCAGTCCGGCGACAAGGAGACGCTCGACCTCTGGCAGCAGTTCGTGGACGAGTCGAAGGTCTACTTCTACTCGGTCTTCGAGAAGCTGGACATGGAGATCCGCGACGACGAGATCGTCGGCGAGTCGGCGTACAACGACGGCATGCCGGAGACCGCCCGCCTCCTGGAGGAGATGGGCGTCGCGGTGCGCTCCGAGGGCGCGCTGGTCGTCTTCTTCGACGAGATCCGCGGCAAGGACGACCAGCCGGTCCCGCTGATCGTGCAGAAGGCGGACGGTGGCTTCGGCTACGCCGCCTCCGACCTCACGGCGATCAGGAACCGGGTCACCGACCTCCACGCGAACTCGCTCCTGTACGTCGTCGACGTCCGCCAGTCCCTGCACTTCAAGATGGTCTTCGAGGCGGCCCGGCGAGCGGGCTGGCTGACCGACGAGGTCACCGCGCACAACATGGGCTACGGCACGGTGCTCGGCGCGGACGGCAAGCCCTTCAAGACGCGTGAGGGCGAGACCGTGAAGCTGGAGGACCTGCTGGACGAGGCGGTGCAGCGGGCGGCGGAGGTCGTACGCGAAAAGGCACTGGACCTCACCGAGGACGAGATCCAGGAGCGGGCGGCGCAGGTGGGCATCGGCGCGGTGAAGTACGCCGACCTGTCCACCTCCCCCAGCCGCGACTACAAGTTCGACCTGGACCAGATGGTCTCGCTGAACGGTGACACGTCCGTGTACCTCCAGTACGCGTACGCCCGTATCCGGTCCATCCTGCGCAAGGCGGGAGAGGTACGGCCGACCGCCCACCCGGAGCTCGAACTGGCCGAGGCGGAGCGGGCGATGGGCCTGCACCTGGACGCGTTCGGCGACACCGTCTTCGAGGCCGCCGCGGAGTACGCCCCCCACAAGCTGGCGGCGTACCTCTACCAGCTGGCCTCCCTGTACACGTCGTTCTACGACAAGTGCCCGGTGATCAAGGCCGACACCCCGGCCCAGGTCGAGAACCGCCTGTTCCTGTGCGACCTCACGGCCCGCACCCTGCACCAGGGCATGGCCCTGCTCGGCATCAGGACCCCCGAGCGCCTCTGACCGTCCCGCAGGCGGTGTGGTCGCGAGTTCTACGGCAGCCCGAACTCGCACCACACCGCCTTGCCCGACTTCAAGTCGACGTACAGCGGCGATGAGGGCGGCCAAGGTGTCGAAGTAGCCGCCTGCCCCCGCACCATCCACATCCGCGACTCCAAGAACCCCACTCCCACCCTCCAGGTCGCCCCCACCACCTGGACCGCCTTCACCACCGCCCTCAAGCAGTGACCCCCGTTGTCAGTGGCGCCCCCTACAGTCACTGACATGGCGACTCTTCCCAACCCGCTGCCCACCCTGGCGGCAGACCCGAGCGGTCGTTCGCTCGGCCTCGGGCTGCCCCTCGGGCGACTCATCGACGCGACCGACGACGGCCCGTGGCACGAGCCGTTGCTGTGGCATGCCGAGTACGCCGCGTCCTCCGGCGCCTGGACCGCACTGGGCACCCCGGCCGCGCGAGCGGGTCTGCTGCCGGTGCTGATAGACGTCGGCGGTGCGCAAGGCGGGCCGGAGGAGTGGGAGTTGATGCCCGGGGAGATGTCGTACCCCGGGGATCACGACCCGGAGGAGTTGCTGGCGGAGTACTGGGCGTACGCGATCGAGGAGCCCGACGACCTCGACGGGACGATCGCCCCCTACGACGAGACCTGGCCCGGCCTGGCCCCCACCCCCGAGTCCTTCCCCGCCGACCCCGACACCCGTGCCGCAGAGACCGCCGACGCGCTCCTCGACGAGGGATCGTGGTTCAAGGAGCCGCGTCTCGCCCTGGTCCCGGCCCGCCGCAGCGCGGACATCCCGGCGGCGATCGGCTGGACGGGACCGGTGAACTTCGAGGGTGACACGGCCCGGCTGTGCTCGATCCTCCGTGACTGGGAGGACCGCTTCGGCATACGCGTACTCGCCCTCGGCTTCGACCAGTTGACCGTGTCCGTCGCCGCCCCGCCGACGACGAGGGAGGAAGCGGAGGCAGTCGCCGCCGAGCACTTCGCGTTCTGCCCGGACAACATCACCCAGGGCGATCACGAAACCCTGCGCGCATACGCCGAACACGCGGTACTGGGCCGACGCGTCTGGTCCTTCTGGTGGGACTGATCCAGGAAGATCCCGTGAGCAGCGGCAAGCCGTCGTGGTCCGACCGGAAGCCTCCCCGTCCGTCACCCCCTTCGGCTAGCCCGCCGGCTAGCCCGACAGTCCCTGCCCCAGCCTCCGCAGCCCCTCCTCGATCTCCTGCGGCGTCTGCGTCACGAAGCAGAGCCGCAGGGTCGAGCGGTCGGGCTCACCGGCGTAGAAGGGCGCCCCCGGGACGTAGGCCACGTCCCGCGCCACGACCTGCGGCAGCAGCGCGGTGGTGTCGTACGACGAAGGAAGCCGTGCCCACAGGAACATGCCGCCCTCGGGACGCGTCCAGGTCGACCCCTCCGGCAGGGCCTCGGCCAGCCCCGCCAGCATGGCGTCCCGTCGCTCGCCGTAGACGCCCGCGACACGGCGCACATGCGCGTCGAGGTCCCGGTCCGCCAGGTACCGCGCTGCGGCGAGCTGGTTGACGGTCGGGGTGTGCAGGTCTGCGGCCTGCTTGGCGACCGCGCAGGCCCGCCGCAGCGCGTCGGGCGCCCGCAGCCAGCCCAGCCGCAGTCCGGGAGCCATGACCTTGGAGAAGGAGCCGAGCAGCACGACCCGGTCGTGGACCTCCTCGTGGGCGGCGATCCACGGCACCCGCTCGCCCTCGAAGCGGAGTTCGCCGTACGGGTCGTCCTCGACGATCCACAGCCCGCACCGCGCGGCCACGGACGCCACGGCGGCCCGGCGCCCCGCGGACATGGTCCGTCCGGTCGGGTTCTGGAAGGTGGGCACGGTGTAGAGCAGCTTGGGCCGCTCCCGCACGACGAGCTCCTCCAGCGCCACGGGATCGGGGCCCTCGTCGTCGCCCGGCACGGCCACCACCCGGGCGCCCGCGAACCCGAAGGCCTGGAGGGCGGCGAGATAACAGGGGCTCTCGACGAGCACCGTGTCCCCGGGCTCGATCAGGGCGGTGGCGAGCAGCGACAGCGCCTGCTGCGAGCCGGTGGTGACCAGGACGTCGTCGGCGTCGGTGGCGAGCCCACGCGCCGACGTCCGCTCCGCCAGGGCGGTCCGCAGCACGGGCTCGCCCTCGGTGGTCGAGTACTGGAGCGCCCGCTCGGGCACCTCCTCCAGCACCGCCCGGTAGGCGTCCGCGATCCCCTCGGCGTCGAACAGTTCGGGCGCCGGCAGCCCGCCCGCGAAGTTGATGACCTCGGGGCGGGCGGTGACGGCGAGGATGTCCCGTACCGGTGAGCCGCCGACCGACCGGGCCCGGGCGGCGAGCGGCGGCACGGAAGCGAACGTGGGCACCGTCATGGCACGGCTCCTTCGACTGCGGACTGCGACGACTGGGTCCAGCGCAGCCTAAGCAATTGGATGCCGCCTACAATCACCTTTCCGCGATACGGACGCGGCTCACCGGGGTCACTCCCTCACGCCTTGGTGCCGGTCGCCCCGTAGACGTTGATGTCGTCGTCCGTGACGTCGTTGATGTCGCGGTACCGGATCTTCTCGATGTCGTCGAGGGAGTCGAAGTCCTCCACGTCGATGGCGGGCGGCGCGGGCGCGGGCCCGGGGTGCCACCGATGCGCGGGCACCACACCGGGCTCGTCCAGCGAGACACCCGGCACCTCGGTGAAGAACCGCTCCACCTCGCTCCTGGACCGGAACACGAAGGTGAACCCGCGCTCGGTGTAGGTCCGCTGGACCGCGCGGGCGGGCTCGGGATGCATCTCGTCGGTCAGATGGCTGAGCACGATCCGACTCCCCGCGGGCAACGCCTCCACGAGCTCCCGCACGATCGGATAGGCCTCGTCGTCCTCGACGAAGTGCAGGATCGCGACCAGGCACAGCGCGATCGGCTGGTCGAAGTCCAGGGTCTTTGCGGCCTGTTCGAGGATCCGCGCGGGACTCTTGAAGTCGGCGTCGATGTAGTCCGTGCGCCCCTCGGGGCCGCTCGTGAGCAGTGCGCGGGCGTGCGCCAGCACCACCGGGTCGTTGTCGACGTAGACGACCCGCGCGTCGGGCCGGAGCCGCTGGGCGATCTGGTGGACGTTCTCCGCGGTGGGCAGCCCGGTGCCGACGTCGAGGAACTGCCGGATCCCGTCCCGCGCGGTCAGCCGGTGGACGGCCCGGCGCATGAAGTCGCGGTTGTGGCGGACGTCGAGGTAGCCGCGGGGGTTGGCGGCTAGCGCGGCGGCGGCGGCCGCGCGGTCGGCGGGGTAGTTGTCCTTGCCGCCGAGGAAGACGTCGTAGACGCGGGCCGGATGTGCCCTGGTGGTGTCGATCCTCTTGGCCAGTTCGGCCGGGTCCTGGCTCAGCGCGTCACCGGACATGGGCGTCTCCCCTGTGGATGTGTCGGTCCTTCGGTCCTTCAGCGGACAACCACCGCGATGGTCAAGAACCTAACTCCCGGGGCGACTTGATGGTGCCCGACGCCCGGGATACCCCGTCCCGCGTCCCGCGCAAGAGAGTCGGGAAACGGCATCAGTGCAGGTGAACGCGTTCCCCGCGGCGATCCTGTCCCGAATCCCCGGTCAGGCCTGGTGATCGCGCGCTCTCCCCCGCAACCTGATCCCATGCCCACCCGACCCCCCACCCCCCGCAGACTCACCAGGACCGCCCTCGCCCTCCTCGCCCTCCTCGCCCTCGCCACGCTGACGGGCTGCAAGGACGGCCAGGGCGTGCGCGACGAGGGCCCGGCCAAGGACAAGGCGGCGGTCCTCACCCCCGTGGAAAACCAGAAGGCCGCCCGGACCTGACCGGGCGGCCTCGCAGCAGAGCTACGGCATCACACGTGCGCGGGGGCGAACTTCGGGTTGGAGCCGTACTTGTTCTCGCCGGGCTCACCGTCGAGGCAGGTGAAGACGAGGAGGGTGATGCCGCCGGCGAGCGGAACCAGACCGAACAGGACCCACCAGCCGCTGCGGCCGGTGTCGTGCAGGCGGCGCACGAGGACGGCGAGGCTGGGGAGCAGGATGGCGACGTAGAAGACGATCGGGATCCAGGCCTGCTTGGCCACGGCGCCGATGACGGCCAGCACGATGTAGATGATCGTGACGAAGAGGGTGTACATCCAGTATTCCTTGCGGCGCGCGCGGCCGCTGAACACGGCGTACTTCTTCAGTACATCGAGGAAGTAGTTCATGGTGGTGTCCCCCCAGGGATCGACGTTCGGAACTGCTCCGACTGGATCAGGCCAGGCGCAGAAGATATGGAGGATGTCGGGAACTCGTCAATTCGACGGATGTAAGCGGTTCATCAAGACGCGCACCTGCCAGACTCCGACAAATCCACCACGCCAAGGGACGGATTACGGACAGACCACCAGAAGATCACCACGCCAAGCAGGGCGCGTTGTCCTGACGTTGGCCGGAACGAGCTCCGCCCGTATCCGGACCGAGCTCGAACCGTTGCCGTGACACGCCGTACGGCGGCTTCGTCAGCCGAGCTTCTGCGCCACCTCGGTGGCCCAGTAGGTGAGGATGTTCTGCGCGCCGGCCCGCTTGATTCCGGTCAGCGCCTCCATGATCGCCCGGTCCCGGTCGATCCAGCCCTTCTCGGCGGCGGCCTCGATCATCGAGTACTCACCGGAGATCTGGTAGGCGGCCACGGGCACGTCGACGGCGTCGGCGACCCGCGCGAGGACGTCGAGGTAGGGCCCGGCCGGCTTGACCATCACCATGTCGGCGCCCTCCTCCAGATCGAGGGCGAGCTCCCGCAGCGACTCCCGCACGTTCGCCGGGTCCTGCTGGTACGTCTTGCGGTCACCCCGCAAGGAGGAGCCGACGGCCTCCCGGAACGGCCCGTAGAACGCGGACGCGTACTTCGCCGTGTACGCCAGGATGGCCACGTCCTCCCGACCGATCTGATCAAGGGCGTCCCGTACGACCCCGATCTGACCGTCCATCATCCCGCTGGGCCCCACGACATGGGCGCCCGCGTCGGCCTGCACCTGGGCCATCTCGGCGTACCGCTCGAGGGTGGCGTCGTTGTCGACGCGCCCCTCGGCGTCCAGCACACCGCAGTGCCCGTGATCGGTCGTCTCGTCGAGACACAGGTCGGACATCACGAGCAGCTCGTCCCCGACCTCGGCCCGCACGTCCCGGATGGCGACCTGCAGAATCCCGTCGGGATCGGTCCCCGGCGTCCCGACAGCGTCCTTCTTCGACTCCTCCGGCACCCCGAAGAGCATGATCCCGGAAACACCGGCCGCTACCGCTTCGGCAGCGGCCTTCTTCAAGCTGTCCCGGGTGTGCTGCACGACTCCGGGCATGGCCGCGATCGGCACGGGCTCACCGACGCCCTCCCGCACGAAGGCCGGAAGGATGAAGTCAGCGGGGTGCAACCGGGTCTCGGCGACCATGCGGCGCATGACGGGGTTGGTCCGCAGCCGCCGGGGCCGCGTGCCGGGAAAAGATCCGTACGTCGTCATATCCCTACGCTACGCCCGCCCCGAGGACCCCTTTGCCGACGCGGCGTCGGCCGGGCCGGGCCCCCAGGGGGTGCCGGGTTCGGTTGCCGGGCGGGTGCGGGTTCGTCGTGGCCGGTCGCGCAGTTCCCCGCGCCCCTGCTGCCTGCGGCGGCCCGCGGGCCCGTCGTGGCGGACGAGGTAGCGAACGGCCCGTCGTGGCGCGGGCGACTGCAACCCCTCGGGGGCGCGGGGAACTGCGCGATCAACCCCCACCGCCCCGCACCCGACAACGCACCCCGCCCCACCCCCACATGCGCCACCCCACACCCAGGTCCAAGCTGAAAGAACAAGGCAGGAGGACCCCATGGCTGCCACCCACTCCACGCACCCCACCCTGAACGAGATCCACGGCCCCGTCATCCGCCCCGGCGAACCCGGCTACGCCGACGAAGTCACCGGCTTCAACCTGGCCGCCCTGCACACCCCCGACGTGGTCGTCGGCGCCACCCGCGCCGAGGACATCGTCACCGCCCTGCGCTGGGCCTCGGCCACCCACACCCCCGTCACCGTCCAGGCAACCGGCCACGGCGCCAACTTCCCCATAGAGAACGGGCTGCTGATCAACACCGCCCGCATGACCGGCGTACGCGTCGACGAGGACACCCGCACCGCGACAATCGACGCCGGCGCGAAGTGGCGGGACGTCCTGGCCGCCGCCACTCCCCACGGCCTCGCCACCCTCAACGGCTCCTCCACCGACGCGGGCGTCGTCGGCTACACCCTCGGCGGCGGCCTCCCAGTGCTCGGCCGGACCTACGGCTACGCGGCCGACAAGGTCCGCTCCTTCGAGGTCGTCACCCCCGACGGAACGCTCCACCACACCGACCCCGACACCGAACCCGACCTCTTCTGGGCGCTGCGCGGCGGCAAGGGCAACGTGGGGGTGGTGACCTCCCTGGTCACCGAACTCCTGCCCCTCGCCCGCGTCCTGGGCGGCGGCGTCTACTGCGCGGGCGAGGACGCCGAGGCCCTGCTGACCACGTGGGCAACCTGGACCCAGGACGTCCCGCCGGAGATGAACAGCACCTTCAGCATCCTGCGCCTGCCGCCCTTCCCGGAGATCCCCGAACCCTTCCGGGGCGGCTTCTGGGCAAGGGTCTGCCTCGCCTGGACCGGCGACCCGGCAGCGGGCCAGGAGCTCCTGACCCCGCTCCGCGAGGCCGCACCGGTCGTGATCGACACGGTGGAGGAGATGGACTACGCGGCGGTCGACCGCATCTACCTGGACCCCCAGGACCCCCTGCCGGCCCGCGAGTCCTGCACCCTGCTGCGCGAGCTGACCCCGCAGGCGATCGACACGTTCCTGGACCAGGTGGGCCCGGCGGCGGGCGCCGGCGACTTCCCGCTGCTGATGGTGGAGATCCGCCACATGGGCGCGGCGCTCTCCCGCCCCGCCGCCGTGGCGGACGCGGTGTGCGCCCGGGACGCCGAGTACCTCCTGGAGGCGGTGGGCGTCCTGGCGGCACCCCCCATGGCCGCGGCGGTCGAACGCGCCACGACCGCCCTCAACGGCGCGATGTCCGCGTACGGCACCGGCCGCACCATGGTCAACCTGCACGGCACCCCGGGCGACGAGACGGACCGCGCCCGGGCCTGGACCCCGGAGGTCTACGACCGCCTGCGCCGCACGAAGTCGACGTACGACCCGGAGAACCTCCTCCGCTACGGCCACACCGTGACCCCGGCCGCCTGAGGCACCGTACAGAGAGGACAGCGAGGACGGAGAGGGATCAGGTCGTCGACCGTCGCCGCCTGGCCCCGGGCCGCCGCTCGCTCGGCCGCGTCACCGGATCCCCGGCCTCGAGCGCCGCCGCCCGCCGCTTCAACCCGAAGTCGGCCAGCGCCTCGGCCAGCTTGTGCACGGACGGCTCGGGAGCCATCACATCCACCCGCAGCCCGTGCTCCTCGGCGGTCTTGGCCGTGGCCGGCCCGATGCATGCGATCACGGTCACGTTGTGCGGCTTCCCGGCGATACCGACCAGGTTCCGCACGGTCGACGACGACGTGAAGAGCACGGCGTCGAACCCGCCCCCCTTGATCGCCTCCCGGGTCTCCGCGGGCGGCGGCGAGGCGCGCACGGTCCGGTAGGCGGTGACGTCGTCGACCTCCCACCCGAGCTCGATGAGCCCGGCGACCAGCGTCTCGGTCGCGATGTCGGCGCGCGGCAGGAACACCCGGTCGATCGGGTCGAAGACGGGGTCGTACGGCGGCCAGTCCTCAAGGAGCCCGGCAGCCGACTGCTCACCGCTCGGCACCAGGTCCGGCTTCACACCGAAGGCGATGAGCGCCTTGGCGGTCTGCTCGCCCACCGCCGCGACCTTGATCCCGGCGAAGGCCCGGGCGTCGAGCCCGTACTCCTCGAACTTCTCCCGGACCGCCTTGACGGCGTTGACCGAGGTGAAGGCGATCCACTCGTAGCGCCCGGTGACCAGCCCCTTGACCGCCCGCTCCATCTGCTGGGGAGTTCTCGGCGGCTCGACCGCGATCGTCGGCACCTCGTGCGGCACGGCCCCGTAGGACCTGAGCTGGTCGGAGAGCGAGGCCGCCTGCTCCTTCGTGCGCGGCACGAGAACCTTCCAGCCGAACAGCGGCTTGTTCTCGAACCACGACAGCTGGTCGCGCTGTGCGGCGGCGGACCGCTCACCGACCACGGCTATCACCGGCCGCCCGCCCTCGGGCGAGGGCAGCACCTTGGCCTGCTTGAGCGTCTGGGCGATGGTGCCCAGGGTGGCCGTCCAGGTCCGCTGGCGCGTGGTCGTACCGGCGACGGTGACCGTCATCGGGGTGTCGGGCTTGCGCCCGGCCGCGACCAGCTCCCCGGCGGCGGCGCCCACGGAGTCCAGGGTCGTCGACACGACCACGGTCCCGTCCGACACCCCCACCTCCGTCCAGCACCGGTCGGAGGCCGTCCGCGCGTCCACGAACCGTACGTCCGCGCCCTGCGCGTCCCGCAGCGGGACACCGGCGTACGCGGGCACGCCGACGGCCGCGGCCACACCGGGCACGACCTCGAAGGGAACGCCCGCGCGGGCGCAGGCCAGCATCTCCTCGGCGGCGTACGCGTCGAGCCCGGGGTCCCCGGACACCGCACGCACGACCCGCCTGCCGCCCCGCGCGGCCTCCATGACAAGATGTGCCGCATCCCGTACAGCGGGGACGGGAGCGGTTGTTGACGTGCCGTCAACGACTGTCAGTTGGGGCGCGCCCGTGCCCGGAACCGGAGTCGAAGGCGACTCCGTGTCCGTGTCCACGACGGCGACGCCCGACCGAGCGTGGACGCGCACGACGTCGAGCACCTCGTGCCCGGCGACGAGAACGTCCGCGTTCGTGAGCGCCTCGACGGCGCGCAGGGTCAGCAGTCCCGGATCTCCGGGTCCGGCACCGAGGAAGGTGACGTGCCCGTGTTCAGGACCGACGGGAAGGGTGGTGGGGCTCACTGTGCTCGCTCCCCCATCAGACCGGCCGCGCCCTGGGCGAGCATCTCGGTCGCGAGTTCGCGACCGAGCGCCATTGCCTGGTCGTACGACTCGGGCACGGGACCGGTGGTGGACAACTGCACCATGCGCGAGCCGTCGGTGGTGCCGACGACGCCCCGCAGGCGCATTTCCTTGACAATCTGCCCGTCGGCCAGCAGGTCGGCCAGCGCGCCCACAGGGGCGGAGCAGCCGGCCTCCAGGGCGGCGAGCAGTGACCGCTCGGCGGTCACGGCGACCCGCGTGAACGGGTCGTCGAGCTCGCCGAGCGCCGCGATCAGGTCCGCGTTGTCCGCGGTGCACTCGATCGCGAGTGCTCCCTGGCCGGGAGCGGGCAAAACTGTGTCGACCGAGAGGAAATCGGTCACTTCGTCGATACGGCCGATGCGAGTGAGGCCGGCCGCGGCCAGCACCACCGCATCCAGCTCACCCTCGCGCACGAACCGCACCCGGGTGTCGATGTTCCCCCGGATCGCAACCGTCTCGATATCAAGTCCGTGCGCGCGGGCGTACGCGTTCAGCTGCGCGGTGCGCCGGGGCGAACCGGTACCGATGCGGGCGCCTCGGGGCAGGTCGGTGAACTTCAGGGCGTCCCGGGCGACGAGGACGTCCCTCGGGTCCTCGCGCTCGGGGAGCGCGGCCAGTGCCAGCTCGTCCGGCTGCCCGGTCGGCAGGTCCTTCAGCGAGTGCACCGCGAAGTCGACCTCGCCCTTGAGCAGGGCTTCGCGCAGCGCGGTCACGAACACACCCGTGCCGCCGATCTGCGCGAGCGCCTCCTTGGACACATCGCCGTACGTGGTGATCTCGACGAGCTCGACGGGCCGCCCGGTCACCTGGCTCACGGCTTCCGCCACCCGCCCGGACTGGGCCATGGCGAGTTTGCTCCGCCTGGTCCCGAGCCGTAGCGCCTTGGTACTCATGACGAGCCTCGGTCTTTCTCATCGGTGGTGCTGTCCTCGGCGCGGGAGACGGCGGCCACCGTCTCGGGGTCGAGGTCGAACAGGGTCCGCAGCGCGTCCGCGTATCCGGCACCGCCGGGCTCGGCCGCGAGCTGCTTGACCCGTACGGTCGGCGCGTGCAGCAGCTTGTCGACCACGCGCCGCACGGTCTGCGTGATCTCCCCGCGCTGCTTGTCGTCCAGGCCGGGCAGCCGCCCGTCGAGCCGCGCGATCTCACTGGCGACGACATCGGCGGCCATGGTCCGCAGCGCGACGACGGTGGGCGTGATGTGCGCGGCCCTGAGCGCCGCCCCGAAGGCGGCCACCTCGTCCGCGACGATACGACGGACCTGGTCGACGTCGGCCGCCATCGGAGCGTCCGCCGAAGCCTCGGCGAGCGACTCGATGTCGACGAGCCGCACCCCGACCAGCCGGTGCACGGCGGGGTCGATGTCCCGGGGCATGGCGAGGTCGAGCAGGAAGAGCGAGGGGGTCGGCCGCGGGATCTCGGCGACGGGCTCGGGCCTGCGCCGCTCGGGCACTCGGCCGATCGCAGCGGCGGTGGCGGCGAGCGCGGCGATGACGTCGGCTTCCTCGACGGGATCGACCAGGGCGACGGCCCCCTGCGGCCGGGGCGCGTTGTCCACCCAGGCGGCGTGCTGCTCGAGCTCGGAGGCGGCGATCCCGGCGACGGCGGCTTCCCCGAGCACGGAGAACCCGGCGGTGGCGGGCATGGGGGCCAGGTCGAGCGGGCAGTTCTCTTCGGTCCCGGCGTCTGCGGGCAGTCGTGCCGCTTGGGCGGCTCCCGACCCACGGAAGGACGGCACCTCGTCAGCGCCGGGCTGCGTGTCCAACCCCAGGCCGGCAGCAACAGCCTCAGCCGTGAGCACCAGCCCGGTAGCCCCCGTACACGACACCACGACATCGGCACGTGTCAGCTCGTCCGACACCGAATCCATCGGTACCGCACGGGCGACCACGTCCCCGCTGTCCCTGAGGATCTCCGCGAGCCGCTCGGCCCGCTCAGCGGTCCGGTTGGCGATGACGATCTCCGCCACCCCGACCCGCGCCAGCGTCGCCGCGGCCAGCGAGGACATCGACCCGGCCCCGATCACCAGCGCCTTCTTGCCCCGGGCCCAGTCCGGCACCTCCGCGCCCAGAGCGAGCTGCTCCAGCCCGAAGGTGACCAGCGACTGCCCGGCCCGGTCGATCCCGGTCTCGGAGTGCGCCCGCTTCCCGACCCGCAGCGCCTGCTGGAAGAGGTCGTTCAGCAACCGCCCGGCGGTGTGCAGTTCCTGCGCCCGCGCCAGCGAGTCCTTGATCTGCCCGAGGATCTGGCCCTCCCCCACGACCATGGAGTCGAGCCCGCAGGCCACGGAGAAGAGGTGGTGGACGGCCCGGTCCTCGTAGTGCACGTACAGATAGGGAGTGAGCTCGTCCAGCCCCACCCCGCTGTGCTGGGCGAGCAGCGTGGACAGCTCGGCGACACCGGCGTGGAACTTGTCCACGTCGGCGTACAGCTCGATGCGGTTGCAGGTCGCGAGCACCGCGGCCTCCGCCGCCGGCTCCGCGGCAACCGTGTCCTGGAGCAACTTCACCTGCGCATCGGCATGCAGCGCCGCCCGCTCCAGCACACTGACCGGCGCGCTGCGGTGGCTCAGCCCGACGACGAGGAGACTCATGCCGGCATCACGGCGGGTACGTCCCCGTCGGGCCCCTTGTCGGCGGCGGAGTCACCGCGGCCCGCGGCGACATGAGCGGCGCCGTCGGAGGCGGCGGCCACCTCACCGGCCTTGCGCTGCTCGTGGAAGGCGAGGATCTGAAGCTCGATGGAGAGGTCGACCTTGCGCACGTCGACACCGTCCGGCACGGACAGCACGGTGGGCGCGAAGTTCAGGATGGAGGTGACCCCGGCGGCCACGAGCCGGTCGCAGACCGGCTGGGCGGCACCGGCGGGGGTCGCGATGACACCGATGGACACGCCGTTGTCCTCGATGATCTTTTCCAGGTCGTCAGAGTGCTGCACCGGAATGCCCGCGACGGGCTTTCCGGCCATCGCCGGATCGGCGTCGATCAGCGCGGCGACCCGGAATCCACGGGACGCGAAGCCGCCGTAGTTGGCCAGAGCGGCGCCGAGGTTACCGATACCGACGATCACAACCGGCCAGTCCTGGGTCAGGCCGAGTTCGCGGGAGATCTGGTAGACGAGATACTCGACGTCGTAGCCGACACCGCGGGTTCCGTAGGAACCGAGGTAGGAGAAGTCCTTGCGCAGCTTCGCGGAGTTGACCCCCGCGGCGGCCGCGAGCTCCTCGGAGGAGACCGTGGGTACCGAGCGCTCGGACAGTGCCGTCAGGGCGCGGAGGTACAGCGGAAGCCGGGCGACGGTGGCCTCGGGAATCCCTCGGCTACGGGTCGCCGGTCGGTGAGTTCGGCCAGTTGCCACGGTGCTCCTGCGGGTAGAGCGGGGCTGTAGGCGGTCACACGTCCCCGGACCGCCCCGTCGAATGCAGGCTATGTCTTTGTGAACGCGTGCACAAAGATGGTGTCCGATTTGCCCGGCCAACGTGACCGGGGTCACGCGCGTCTCTCTCGGAGGCAAAACCGCACACTTCCCTCATCAATCCCGCCCCCGAGACCACTTCGCCATCGATCCTAAGCGACCGACCGACCTGGACGGACTAGTCCGCCAGGGCCCTGCGGAGGCGCTCCTCGTCGACCCGCCAGAAGGTGTGCTGTTCACCGTCGACGAGCACCACGGGGATCTGTTCCCAGTACTGGTCGTGGAGTTGAGGATCCTGGTCGATGTCCTTGTACTCCCAGGGAACCCCGAGATCTCCACAAACCTTCTCGATCACGAGCTGTGCGTCATCGCACAGATGGCACCCGGGTTTGCGGATCAGCGTGACGAGCCGGTCCTCGGGGGCCTTGGCCTGCTTTCGGCGGAAGATGGGACTCATGCGGGCCATTGTCCCGCGCGTCGACGCCGACCGGACCGCCCGCTTAACGGCACAGTCCCGGAGTGTTCACACCCTTCAAACCTCTCGACTCCGGAACCACCGAACAAACTGGCTATGCTCACGCCATGGCCGCTCTCGGATGGCTCACCCCCCGTAGGCGCTCCGCCACGGCGCGAAGCGTGTTGGCAGGCGAGGCCTCGGCGGAGGCTGCGCGCAAGTCCTCCCAGGAGGTCGAGGAGACCCCTGGTACGGGACCGGAGTCACAGTTCCCGGTCCTGGGCGACGAAAAGGCCGCCGCCTTCTTCGACCTGGACAACACCGTGATGCAGGGCGCGTCCCTCTTCCACTTCGGCCGCGGCCTGTACAAACGGAAGTTCTTCGAGACCCGCGATCTCGCCCGCTTCGCCTGGCAGCAGGCCTGGTTCCGGCTGGCCGGCTCCGAAGACCCCGAACACATGCAGGAGGCCCGGGACTCGGCGCTCTCCATCGTGAAGGGCCACCGCGTCGCCGAGCTCCAGTCGATCGGCGAGGAGATCTACGACGAGTACATGGCCGAGCGCATCTGGCCGGGCACCCGCGCGCTGGCGCAGGCGCACCTGGACGCCGGTCAGAAGGTGTGGTTGGTCACAGCGGCCCCCGTGGAGATCGCCCAGGTGATCGCCCGCCGCCTCGGACTCACCGGCGCCCTGGGCACGGTGGCGGAGTCGGTGGACGGCGTCTACACCGGCAAGCTGGTCGGCGAGCCCCTGCACGGCCCCGCGAAGGCGGAGGCGGTCCGGGCCCTGGCCGCGGCCGAGGGCCTCGACCTGTCGCGCTGCGCCGCGTACAGCGACAGCCACAACGACATCCCGATGCTCTCGCTGGTGGGTCACCCCTACGCGATCAACCCGGACACCAAGCTCCGCAAGCACGCCCGTCAACTGGACTGGCGCCTGCGCGACTACCGCACCGGCCGCAAGGCGGCGAAGGTCGGCATCCCGGCGGCCGCGGGCGTGGGAGCGGTGGCGGGCGGCACGGCGGCGGCGATCGCCCTGCACAAGCGCCGCCGGTAACCAGGCAAACACACCGATCCACGGGTTTTATACGCGTAACTCCGTGTGCAGGCACATTGGCTGCACACGGCCACAACACGCCCCGTTCCCTGACAGATCACGACCGTTTTCGATCAACAAACGGTCACTCTGTGGCACTTGAACGGCTCCCAATCGGTTACAGAAGCGACGTAATCGATGAATAGAGCAACTGGGTGTAGCAGCGCCTGCACTAAGCGTTATTCTCCTCAAACGCATTCGGGTACCTCTCCGTCGCTACGACGGGTGAACGGACCCGCACTGCACGTGATGGAAGCTCTGCCTCTGGGAGTCCCGTGTACCCACACGTCGGGGTTGACGCCTCGGGCCTGGCTACGCTGCGCGCAACGGTCCAAGACCTGTTGCGCGGCTTCGTCCCCACCGCGTACGCCGTCCCCGCCCTCGCCGTAGCCGCGGCACCGATCGGCCCGTGCTACGCACTGGCCGACGGTTCCGCGGCCGTCGGCAGACGAGGGCGTTCGACCGGCGCCGCCCCCGCCCGCCGTCCCGCCGCGGACAGCGACAGCGCCCGCATGATGGACCTGGTCGAACGCGCCCAGGCCGGCGAGGCCGACGCCTTCGGCCGCCTGTACGACCAGTACAGCGACACGGTGTACCGGTACATCTATTACCGGGTAGGAGGTAAGGCCACCGCCGAGGACCTGACGAGCGAGACGTTCCTGCGCGCGCTCAGGAGGATCGGCACCTTCACCTGGCAGGGCCGCGACTTCGGCGCCTGGCTCGTCACCATCGCGCGCAATCTCGTCGCCGACCACTTCAAGTCGAGCCGGTTCAGGCTGGAGGTCACCACCGGCGAGATGCTCGACGCCAACGAGGTCGAGCGCTCGCCCGAGGACTCCGTCCTGGAGTCCCTCTCCAACGCCGCGCTGCTGGACGCCGTCCGACGGCTCAATCCACAGCAGCAGGAGTGCGTGACCCTGCGCTTCCTCCAGGGCCTCTCGGTCGCCGAGACCGCCCGGGTCATGGGCAAGAACGAGGGCGCCATCAAGACCCTTCAGTACCGGGCCGTCCGCACCCTGGCCCGGCTCCTGCCGGACGACGCCCGCTGAGGGCGCACGCCCGGTAATCGGCAACTCGCTCTCGGTGAAAGTCCGTTGACTCCCCGATCCGATCATCCGCAGTCCGTAACCCAAGTGCCGCGCCACTCGTTGTGCGGGATGCAGGCTCCCTGTGGTCACTCCCTGGCCGACTCCGATCACCCGATCGTGTGCTTGTGCTCAGGGTGTGCAACCCTCAGGACCCCCTGGGGAGTCGACCGTCACGACGAGAGGAGGTGCCGCCAGTGATCGCGAACGTATCGGCGCACCGGCGGGCGAACGCCTTCGCCCAGGCCCTGGAGGAGCAGTCCGACCGGGAACCGGCGGCCGAGCAGTCCGAAGGACAGGCGTCGGCCGCCGCTGAACACCCCGATCCGGGCCGTCTTTTGGCCCTCGCGGAGTGTCTCGGCGAGCTGCCCAGGCCTGAGCTGGACCCCGAGGTCAAGGTCGTCCAGCGAGCCCAGCTCGTGGCCGCGATGGAGGCCATGCTGCTGGCGGGCGACGGGGCGGAACCCGCGGTCCCCGAGCAGCGCTCCCATCGGGCCAAGGGCACCCACCGGGCGAGTCCGCTCGGGAAACTGCGACCGCGTTCCCGGCTCACCAAGGGCCTGGCCGCGGGCGGCCTGAGCGTCGGAGTCGCCGCCGGAGCCTTCGGCGGCGTGGCCGCGGCCAGCTCGGACGCCCTGCCCGGGGACTCGCTGTACGGCCTCAAGCGCGGTATCGAGGACTTCAAGCTCAACCACCTGTCCGACGGGGACGACGAGCGCGGGGTCGCCTACCTCGACCAGGCCTCCACCCGGCTGAACGAGGCCCGTCGCCTGATGGAGCGCGGCCGGGGCGGTCACCTCGACCACGAGTCCGTGGGCGAGATCCGCCGCGCCCTGTCCGGCATGCAGCACGACGCCTCCGAGGGCCACCGCCTGCTGCACGCGGCGTACGAGCGCGACCCGAACTCCCTGGGCCCCATCCAGGCCCTCGCCGGCTTCTCGCGCTCACACCGCGAGGCGTGGGGCGCACTCCGCGACCGGCTGCCCGTGCAGCTCGGCGACGTCAGCGACCAGGTGTCCGAGGTCTTCGACGCCATAGACGAAGAGGTCGCACCGCTCCAGTCCCTGCTCCCCGAGCCCCCGGCACCGAGCGGGGACAGCGGAGGCCGGCGGCAGGGCGGCTCCGGCTCGGCGCCTTCGGACACCTCGCCCGGTTCCGGCCACTCGACGGCCCCCGGAACCGGCGGCTCCGCCGAGGACCGCGGCGGCGGCAGCCCCAGCAGGTCGGCCCCGTCCGGCAGCGAGGACGACGGCCTGCTCGGCGGGGACACCGGCGGCCTCCTCGACCCGCCGAAGGACACCGGCACCACCACCCCGACGTCCCCGGCCCCCTCGGCCGACCCGGACGTCACCCTCCCGCCCCTCCTCCCTGGCCTCCTCCCGGGCCTGGGCATCCAGGGCGAGGACGCCAACTAGCTCTCCCGGTACGACGGTGGGGGCGCCCTTCCTGCGAAGGGCGCCCCCACCGTCGTACCGAAACAGAACTCAGAAGAACACCGACCTCCGCTGCACCAACAGCTTGTACAGCGTGTGCTGGATCTGTTCCCTGACCTGGTCCGTCAGGTTGAACATCAGCATCGGGTCCTCGGCGGCCTCCGGCGGATAGCCGTCCGTGGGGATCGGCTCACCGAACTGGATCGTCCACTTGGTCGGCAGCGGGACCGCGCCCAGGGGACCGAGCCACGGGAAGGTCGGCGTCAGCGGGAAGTACGGGAAGCCCAGCAGGCGGGCCAGCGTCTTCGCGTTGCCGATCATCGGGTAGATCTCCTCCGCGCCCACGATCGAGCACGGGATGATCGGGGTGCGCTGGCGCAGGGCCGTGGAGACGAAGCCGCCCCGGCCGAAGCGCTGGAGCTTGTAGCGCTCGCTGAAGGGCTTGCCGATGCCCTTGAAGCCCTCCGGCATCACACCGACCAGCTCGCCCTGCCCCAGCAGCCGTTCGGCGTCCTCCGCGCACGCCAGGGTGTGGCCGAGCTTGCGGGCGAGTTCGTTGACCACCGGCAGCATGAACACCAGGTCCGCCGCCAGCAGCCGCAGATGCCGGTTAGCGGGGTGGTGGTCGTGGACGGCGACCTGCATCATCAGGCCGTCCAACGGCAGCGTCCCGGAGTGGTTGGCGACGATCAGCGCGCCGCCCTCGGCCGGGATGTTCTCGACGCCCTTCACCTCGACCCGGAAGTACTTCTCGTACACCGGCCGCAGCAGGGACATCAGGACCTGGTCGGTGAGTTCCTCGTCGTAGCCGAAGTCGTCGACCTCGTAGTCCCCGGTGAGCCGGCGGCGCAGGAAGCCGAGCCCCCCGGCGATACGCCGCTCCAGGCCGCCTTCGTCGTTCGCCTGCTGCGGCGGCTGTTCCTCACGCGTCACGGGATCATCATCCTGCGCGGAAGCCCCGCTGGGCAGGGGCTGGACCTCGCGGACCAGCCCGGGCTCGGTGCCCTTGCGCCGGCTCCCCGCGCTCCGGCGCCGCGCCGGCCGCTGTACGGCGCCTGCGCGGGACCGGTCGTCGTCGAACGGAATGACCTTGGCGTCCGCCATCGTTGATGCGCTCCTCAGTTGGCGCTCTGCGTCGGGGGGTTGCCGCCACCCGCGAGGGGCAGCGCGGCGATCCGGTCGACGGCCCCCGCGAGGGCCTCCGGCGGCAGCAGCCCGGGGCCCTGGCTGCGCGCGAAGTCCGCGAAGGTCTCCGCCGTCGTGTACTTCGGCCGGAATCCGAGCGTCTCGCGCATCTGGACCGTCGACACGACCCGGCCGTGGGTGAGCAACCGGATCTGCTCGGGCGAGAAGTCCGTCATCCCCAGCGTACGGACCAGCGACCCGGCCCAGGTGACGGCCGGCAGCAGCAGGGGCACGGTGGGTCGGCCGAGCCGCCGGGAACACTGCGAGAGCAACAGGACCCCGTCGCCCGCGATGTTGAAGGTGCCGCTGTTGAGCGTGCCCCGCTCCGGCTCGTGCGAGGCGATCCTGAGGACGTCGATCACGTCGTCCTCGTGCACGAACTGGAGCCGGGGGTCGTACCCGAACACGGTCGGCAGCACCGGCAGCGCGAAGTACGAGGCGAGCGGGGTGTCCGCCGTGGGCCCCAGGATGTTGGCGAACCTGAGCACGCACACCGCCACGTCGGGCCGCCGCCGCGCGAAGCCCCGCACGTACCCCTCGACCTCGACCGTGTCCTTGGCGAAGCCGCCGGAGGGCAGGGACTTGGGCGGGGTGGTCTCCGTGAACACGGCGGGATCGCGGGGCGCGGACCCGTACACGTTCGTACTGGACTTCACCACGAGCCGCTGCACGCTCGGCGACTTCTGGCAGGCGCCGAGGAGCTGCATGGTGCCGATGACGTTGGTCTCCTTGACCGTGGTCCGGCTCCCGCTGCCCAACGCCATCGCCGTCACGTCCAGGTGTACGACGGTGTCGGCGGCCGTCTCGGCCAGGACCCGTGCGATGCCGGGCTGCCTGATGTCCGCCTGGATGAAGTCGGCACCGCCCAGATGGTGCTCCGGCGACACCGCGTCCACGGCGATCACCCGGTCCACCCGCGGGTCACGCTGTATGCGTCGTACGAAACGGCCCCCGAGCTGTCGGGCCACTCCGGTGACGAGCACGACCTTTCCCAAGATCAGCGCCTTCCTTCCCGCCGTAGTCCAGCCCTGGTCGGGCCCTTGTACAGCCCGGTCCTGTGCCGCGTTCCCCGTGTTCCGCCAACTTAGCGGTTCGATGTTGCCCTGTGATGACCGCCCACTGCACGAGGTGACGACATCCGGCCCACACGCACGTCCCGACACGCGTGTGGCCCCCCACCGATATCAGGTGGGGGGCCACAAACACGCTTACGCGTCGCCGCTTACTTCTTGTTGCGACGCTGGACGCGCGTGCGCTTGAGCAGCTTGCGGTGCTTCTTCTTGGCCATCCGCTTGCGCCGCTTCTTGATAACAGAGCCCACGACTACCCTCGCTCACTTCTCATCACTCGGTGCTGGGCGCCATGGGCCCATACGACCTACGAGGGGCTAGCCTACCCGCCCGAGCGCTGAGGTCGTAATCGAGGTGAACCGGGGAGATCCGGCAGGGGTCCACGAGTGCCCTGAGGCCCCGTTGGAACCTCCCCGAGTCCGGTCGTCGTCAGGCCGTCTCCACCCCCACATAACTCTCGCGGAGGTACTCGTGAACCGCGTTCTCGGGGACACGGAAGGACCGTCCCACCCTGATCGCGGGCAGATGACCGCTGTGCACCAGCCGGTACACGGTCATCTTCGACACTCGCATCACCGAGGCGACTTCCGCCACGGTAAGGAACTGAACCTCACTCAGAGGCCTCTGTTCAGCAGCCATGACACACCTGAACCTTCCGCACTCGACGGCCACCGGCTTCCCCTTCCGGTGACTCTTCGTCGCTGCGTGCTCACTCCCCAATGTAGGGGCGGGTGATGCAAGTGGGGAAGAGGTGCACCCATCGGCGGCCTACTGTGACAGACACGCTCGATTGAGTACGTAGCGGGTCAGCGGACGGTAGTAATCAGACCGCACAGCGTCATCAAGTGGAACGACGAGGGACACGACCCCCTCGGCCTCCCCCACAAAGGGCGCGGGGTCATTCGTATCCGCGGGCCCCATGGCCTCAAACCCGAGCTGACCTGCCCCGCAGACCCATCCGTGATCCCCGATCACGAGCTCGGGAAGCGGCCCGCCGCTCTCCGCCGCGGCCGCCAGGGCAGTACGAACCGGGAGCGGCGAATGCGTGTGTGCGCCGGGCTCACCACCGGAGCTCTTCGCCTCCGGTGCCCGCACGAGCGCGACTCCTCGTACGTACTCAAGGTTGTGCGTGCGTAGACCGAACCGGGTCGTTATGTCGACACGGCGACCATGCGCAGGGGTGAGGACGGTACATCCCGCCGCCGAGAGAGCGTCCGCGAAGGCGGCGTAGAACCCGAGCAGTCGGTGCGGATGGCCGGTGCCGAGCAGCACGGCCCCGCTGCGCTGGGCAACTGCCGCGAGCCGGTCCGCGAAGGCGTCGAGCGCGGCGAGCGTCCGATCAGGATCGATCACATCACGGCCTGTTCTATGCCGAGGATTGCCCGAAACCCCGCACTTGTCGGCCATGAGACCGATCAGATCCCGCTCAGTCCATGCCCACTCAGGATCAATACCGATCAGCGCCCTCGGGTCCCGAGCCGCGAACAACCGGTAACTCCGCAGACTCTCCTCCCGGGAGGTGGCCACGGGTCCGGCCAGACGAGCGGCCAGCAGATGGGCGCGGAGGGCGCCGGTGGTCAACACGAGGGTGATGGTGGCGGATGGGGAGTGAGGAAGGTGGGGGAACTGAAAAACACCGCACAGTCGGAGTAGCGCCCAAGGGGCGCGGGGAACTGCGCGACCAGCCACAACAATCCCGCAGCCGCCCTACGACCGGACGCGGCACATCCTCGGGCGCCCTAGGCCAACAGACCCCGCAACGGAAACACCGCCCGCCGAGTGGCCAGCACAGCCTGATCCAGCCGATCCGCAGGGTCGTACCCCGCATCCCACGACGCGTAGGACACCGGCCACCGCCCATCCGTCATCCGCGCCGGCGCCAACTGCCGGGTCCGGGCGAACACCTCCTGCCGCCACCCCTCGGGAACCATCGCCTCGGGCTCGATGGGCCGCCCGGCGGCGATCCCCACCAGATGCGTCCAGGACCGGGGTACGACGTCCACCACGGCATAGCCCCCGCCGCCCAGCGCGATCCACTTCCCCCCGGCGTACTCGTGCGCCAGCTCGTGGCAGGCGACCTGCACCGCCCGCTGCGCGTCCAGCGACACCGCGAGGTGGGCCAGCGGGTCCTCGAAGTGCGTGTCCGCCCCGTGCTGCGTGACCAGCACATCGGGCCGGAAGTCGGCGATGAGCTCCGGGACCACCGCGTGGAACGCCCGCAGCCACCCGGCGTCCCCCGTCCCCGCCGGCAACGCCACGTTCACGGCGCTGCCCTCGGCCGAGTCCGCGCCCGTCTCCTCCGGCCACCCGGTCTGCGGGAACAGCGTCCGGGGATGCTCGTGCAAGGAGATCGTCAGGACCCGCGGATCCTCCCAGAACGCCGCCTGCACCCCGTCCCCGTGATGCACGTCGACATCCACATAGGCCACCCGCGAGGCGCCCAACTCCAGCAGCCGGGCGATCGCCAGCGAGGCGTCGTTGTAGATGCAGAACCCCGACGCCCCACCCGGCATCGCGTGGTGCAGCCCACCCGCGAAGTTCACCGCGTGCAGCGCGTCCCCCCGCCACACGGCCTCCGCCGCGCCCACCGACTGGCCGGCGATCAGCGCGGACACCTCGTGCATCCGCGCGAAGGCCGGATCGTCCATCGTCCCCAGCCCGTACGACTGGTCGGCCGCCCCCGGGTCCACGGAGGCCGCCTTAACCGCCTCGACGTAGTCCTCCCGGTGCACGAGCCGCAGCGTCGACTCGCCCGCCGCCTTCGCGGCCACGACCTCCACGTCACGGTCCAACCCGAAGGCGTCCACCAGTCGCCGGGTCAGGTCGAGCCGGACCGGATCCATCGGATGGTCCGGACCGAAGTCATAGCCCGTTACTGCCTCGTCCCACATCAGCTGTGCGCGGCCGCTCATGCCCGCCACCGTATCGGTCCGGTTGAGCCGCGAACGACTTGGCGTACACCAGCGTCACCAGCACCAACACCATCGGCACGAGCATGGCCCCGCGATAGCTCCACGCGTCCCCCAGGGCCCCCACCAACGGCGAACCGACCAGAAACCCCACGTAGTTGAAGACATTGAGCCGGGCGACCGCGGCATCCGACGCCCCCGGGAACAACCGCCCGGCCGCCGCGAACGTCTGCGGCACCAACACACACAGCCCCATCCCCAGCAGCGTGAACCCGAGCATCCCCACCCACGGCCCGGGCGCCACGGCCACCACCGCGAACCCCCCGGCCGCCACCAGCGCCCCCAGCCGTACGACCGCCGCCGCCCCGAACCGCCGTACCCCGAAGTCCCCGACGGCCCGCCCCAGCAGGGTCGTCACCATGTACACGTTGTACGGCACGGTCGCCAACTGCTCACTGCTTCCCAGCACGTCCTGGAGGTACTTGGCACTCCAGTTGGAGACGGTGGAGTCGCCGATGTAGGCGAAGGTCATCACCAGGCAGAGCGGCAGCAGCAGCTTGAAGACGACGCCGTCCCCGCCTTCGGCCTTCTCCTCCACGGCAGCCACGCCCCCGTCGACGTACCAGCGGCTCCCCAGCAGGCACAGCGGCACCAGCACCACCACGACCGGCAGATAGGACACGAACAGCGCCAGATGCCAGTGCGCCCCCACCCAGGCGAGCGAGGCCCCCACGATCCCGCCGAGGCTGAACACGGCATGGAAGCTGAGCATGATGCTGCGCCCGTACGCCCGCTGCAAGCTCACCCCGAGCATGTTCATGGACGCGTCGAGCATGCCGACGGCGAGCCCGAAGGCGGCGAGCGAGACACCCAGCTCGACCGTCGTGTCCCCGGCCCCCACCCCGAGCAGCGCCAGGAGGACGACGGGCTGGGCGAACCGCAGCAGCCGGCTGGGCGGGATCCGCTTCACCAGGTGCTCGGTCGAGACGCTTCCGACCCCGGCGAGGATCGGCACGGCGGCCAGGAAGGCGGGCAGCAGCGCGTCGGAGACCCCGTACCGGTCCTGGATGGCGGGGATCCGCGTCACCAGCAGAGCGAAGGCGATACCTTGCGCGAAGAAGCTGAACGCCAGCGAGGCCCTACCGCGCCGCAGCACATCTGTCATGGCGGCGAGCGTAGGGCCCCGGCGTACTCGTGGGTAGATCCAGCCAAAGATGAGTTTCCCTCAGCTTTATCGGGCGAGGGCGACCTCGGGCCTCGCGGGAGCGCACGCCCGGGTCTCAGCGATCAGCATCCGGGCCATGGGGCCGGCCCCGATCGCCCCGCTGACCAGGAAGGCCACCACCATCGACACGACCATGACCACGGACCCGGCCCACACCATCGTGTCCACCGGCAGCGTGTACGCCCCCACGACCCGCAGCACACACTCCGTCAGCAGTACGACCCCCCACACCACGGAGAACCGCCGCTCGGCCCGCCGGAAGTCCTCCGACCCGGCCTGGAGCCGCGTCCAGGCGTCCTCCCGCTCCGCGATCCCCTTCACCAGCCAGGGCTTCATGCCCGCGGTCATCATCGGCCTCCCCAGCGCGACGGAGACGAGGATGCCGATCCCGATGACACTGCTCACCCCGCTGTCCTTGGCGAGCATCAGCCGCGGGTCCCCGGCGACGAAGCTGAGCAGCAGCCCCACGACGTTGACGACGAGGATGAGCGCGGCAAGGCCGTTGACCGCCCGCTCCTTCACCACACTCCAGCCGGTCCGCACGGCCGGAACGACACTGCTGAGGCCCAGCGCCATCAACGTGCTCATCCCGACCCCGTCCTTGAGCAGGTAGTACGCCCCGATCGGCACAGCCACGTCCACGATCAGAGGAACCAGGTTCGCGCGCTTCGAGTTCGTCTTCGTCGTCATGCCCTCAGCTTCTCGTCCGGCGAGGGGGTGCCAGTAGAAACGATCGTCCGGACCTCGGCATGACAAATGTCAGGCGAGCAGGTCCGCCAACTCACCCATGTCGGAGAAGAGTTGAGTGGCCCCGGCGAGCTTCGCGGCTGGAGTCATCGCGGTGAACCCATACACGTCCATCCCGGCCGCGTTGGCCGCCTGCACCCCGAGGGGACTGTCCTCGACGACCACACACCGCCCGGGCTCGACCCCCATCCGCTCAGCGGCGTACAGGAACAGATCCGGAGCCGGCTTGCCCCGCCCCACATCCTCCGAGCTGAAGATCCGCGCGTCCTCGAACCACTGGTCCAGCCCGGCCGCGCGATGCCCCACGCGGATCCGCTCATGACTCCCGGAGGACGCGACACAGTACGGCACCCCGTCCGCGACCAGCTTCTCCAGCACACCGGTGACGCCGGCCACGGCCCTCAACTCCCGCTCGAACGCGGCGAAGACCCTCGCGTGGAAGACGTCGTCGAAGTCCGACGGCAATCGCCGCCCGGTCCGCTCCAGGACGAGGTCATGGATCCGGTGCATGGCGGAGCCCATGTAGTCACGGATGGAGTCCTCGTAGGAAGTAGGGTGCCCGAGCTCCGTCAGATACGCGGCGAGATGCCGGTTGGAGATCGGCTCACTGTCGACGAGAACACCGTCGTTGTCGAAGATGACGAGGTCATGGCGCATGTCATTGACACTAATCGACCCTGAACGCAGAAAACCCCCGTGCCGAATGGCACGGGGGTTTTCTCAATAATTGTTCGGCGGTGTCCTACTCTCCCACAGGGTCCCCCCTGCAGTACCATCGGCGCTGTAAGGCTTAGCTTCCGGGTTCGGAATGTAACCGGGCGTTTCCCTCACGCTATGACCACCGAAACACTATGAAACTCAGACCGGAAAACACACGGTCGTTGCCTCAGAACTAACACAGTGGACGCGAGCAAATATGGACAAGCCCTCGGCCTATTAGTACCGGTCACCTCCAGCGGTTACCCGCCTTCCAGATCCGG